>JBDWQI010000042.1:0-4598 GCA_039986635.1 Sulfitobacter sp. | reverse complement strand
ACGGTGCAAACACGCTTCCCACTGCGTGAACTAGACAAACCGGTACCCTGGTTGTCTAGTTCACGCTTCCCACTGCGTGAACTAGACAACCAGGGTACCGGTTTGTTTTAAGTTTTGCGGTTACCACTAATGGCGGTCAATTAAGACCATTTATGTGCGGGGGAAACTTAACTCCACACAGGGGGTTGGTCGTATGTCGTTGTGTGCATACGGCAACGCACGCGTGAGACAGTCACATGGTAAATCCACTGCTGTTCCTGAAAGTAGCCTCACCCACAATATATCATTTCATTGACGCTGCTATATGTATGCAAGAAAATCCGCCTCAAGGTTCTCAGTATGATACAGCTCACCCTTCGTGAAAACACCTCACGTCACCTCGCGATTGGTGCATGCAACGTCTGCCTGGTCGGCAAAACCTGACGTCATCTGTACTGGCATTGTAGGATGCGAGGGTCTATGTTCACGTGATTTCAGCCATGCATGATAATGCCCCCCTTACTGAATCAACACAGCATGTATTGAGCCAGGGGTATTGAAGTTCCTCAATGATGATGAGAAGAAGACGTTGAACGATATATTTACGAAAACACGTATGGGATGGACTAGACAATGTGTACAGAAGGGTGAACACTGCCTTCTTGATTGAATACAAGGATATGTATGTATGTATGTATGTATGTATGCGCAGCGGACGTAGGAGACACGCGCATAGGATAAATCCTGCTACTGACAGCCAACCAATAGACGAGAAGTAAACCGAAGAGCGCGGTAAGAAACAACAGATGACGAATATTCAAACGATAGGAGCGAAATGCAACCAAAGATCCAAGGCGGCGTTGCCCAATCCGCAGGGCAGCTTTACGAACTGTTGGAACGCATAGTCACAGCAAAAAACGGCTAGAAAAAGAATACACGTACATAGTCCAGGGGCGACACCAATTTTCGAAGATTGGCAAGTAAAGTCTGAGGGAAGGAGCTGATACGTCCTGTTTTGGCTTGAATGGAGGGGAAGGTTTGCGTTGAATTGGAATGAATGAAGATAGATGATTTGAAAGGGAAATATATTTTGGTTGAAGAATAACTTAAGAAAACCAAAAACACCCTAATTGGAAGAAACAATTTGTATACGAAGTGACAGATGGATGTTCCTAACATCGATGTAAACGTGGAAGTCTGATAATGTTTCCATGTTCTAGGAGATTTGATTATTCAAGAAATGAAGTGTAATGTATGTAGTTAATATTTGATTAAATGATTGCGGTTAGACATTGACAGTTTTTAAGAGTGCGTGTTTACGGTGCTGGGATTGTGTAGTTGATTGAATAATTGAACAATTGCCGTTTTACCTAGCATTGGTGACGATATATTGACGTTCAATAAATGCGGGCCCCAACAAGCGAGCTGTTACAGTTCGCCTAATGTTGTTTGGTTGAAATATGTTTGATTGTATTTTGTTTCGGGTTTCGCATTTGGTTTCTTTGTTGTCAGAAGGTTTCCCACGTGGTTCTTCTCTCATTTGTGTGTGTGAACCGCTGTGCTATGTCGTACATCATGAAGGAGAGCTGTTGACTATGCTGGAAACACCGTTATGATTTGTGGGTATCGCACTGTCATCCGCAGTGCAACACGTGGGATACGTACATGGTACAAAACATGTTTGGTTCTGGGATATTTATGTCCTAGATGTAACTGTCATTTCGGCCCCGACCGACGACCAAGGTAAACCCACGTCCTCCACCTCGATATAATTCAACAGGAGAGTCCTTCCAACAGTCGTAACTAGTTGTGTTCACCCTGCATGAATACATAAGACACCTCACGCCCTATAGCATCGATCAGTACCTCGCAGTTTTTACGACGCGTTGGCCAGCGCTTGATAGCCGAGGCAATGCATGTCGCTGCCATGTAGCTTGTATGTTAACGGCTCGAACATCTATCGCTAGAATATGTCAAACACGCGCCCTCGCAAGAAACCGGGGGATCAGGAAGTAGCTGTGGCGGTACGTAAAGACTACACTCAGTTTCTAGGTAATTTTTGGTTGTTTTAGTTCGTTTTTTTTTCCAGGTAGTCAACCTGTCGTTTTCACTTAAAATGAAAGCCTGTTTGTTTTTTCGTTTTTTTTCCTGTTTTTTGCTCCTCGTGGGGACCGGCGGAAGGACCAGCCAAATGGTGTCATGAATCATGTTTTTTGTCAGTGATTCACGACAAAACAAACCACGACTATTGTAGGGACAGAAGCCTCACGGATCGTGTTTCATTTTTTCCGCTAGGAATGGCCCTACGAAAGTAAGGCTCAGCGTTTAGGGGGCTCATAAATAATTGCATTGTTAAATCGATAACTTTGACGAGCGCTGCACTATTTCCTTGTCGTATTTCCATCCAGCTCGATATATTCGTCCCCCTTTTCTCTACATCCTATTAGTAGCGTGGACCTGGTCACATGGTAGGCTCTTATCTGCGCCTTCTCACTACGGTTCGTGCCTGGCGTTTTTTTGAAAGAAGATTGCAGCCCATTCTTTCCTCGTCCATTGTCGTCGAACGACCTCTTAGCAATGTTGTAGTATTGAAAGGTGTACGTAAGAACCTTCACATATTCAAACAAACGCAGGCGAGACCAACGTGCGGGAATATTCTTTCTCCGCAAGTCGTAGCTACAAAGCTCTTGTAATCTTGGTGTTGTTGCGGTCTTGATGTTGCGCTCCTCCTGCTGCTTCTTCACATATTATGCTGGTGCTGTGCTGTTGTACTACCGCTTCCGGGTTCTACCTGCTACTGCTTTGTTGGTTGACAAACCGTGGTTGTTTGTGCTGGTATGTTGTTATCGTCCCGCCGTACAATGCGATAATGTTAGACTACAGAAAAAACATTTCAGCTTTGCGAAACCGTCAGCTGTGTGTTTGAAGCAATGATGCAGCGAATGTTCTCAGTTACTCTAGCCACTGGGCTATGGCACGGAAACTATCTGAACCTTCAGTTTTCCTGGTTTTCTACTTTATTCCGGGATCTAATCCGTTCGATTTGCCGCCATCCCGTTTCCACTAAATCAACTCGTTCAAGCCCAATATGGATATATAGCAAGCGAGCAACCGGTTTGGTATGTACACTGTATGATCTTATAATGTAGGGCTCAGAAGTTTCAACCATCACTTGAATAGTCTCGCGTTAACTATTCGCATTTTCATTGTTTCGCCGGCAACACTCTGCAAATATTCGACGGGCATCAATTTATTCGCGTCATCCATGCGCTACGTGTTCAGGCGTCATGCTTTGTGATTAATATAGTAGAATGACGCACGCGAGCGGTTTTTATGGTTTTCCAACGAGGAGAAAGAAGTTTCTTCATTACGAGTCATATGCGAGGGTGGAATGCCTTGCTTTGAGCTTCCTTGTTTGAGGGTGAGTGCGTGTTGTCATGATGCAACCCTTTTGGGGGGCACGTTTAACCACCGCACTCAACGCACACGGCACCGATCGCGATCCTGGCGGTCTCTGTGCACGTACACACATAAAGCGAAACCTTCTCGTGCTGCGGTGGTAAGTTGTTTACGGTTGGTGGAGCTAGGTGCGGCAACGTGTGGCCCAGTGGCTGGGCCATGGGTTAAAAAAAACAGAACCAAAAATCTTAAAATGTCCTAACCTTTTTTGTTTTTTGTATTGTTCTAACGAAATTCAACTCTACGAGTACTCGCAGGCAAACTGTGCCTGTCCGTAGCAATGTTCGTGCGATGTCACCAAGACATGCTGCAGGTTGTGTTTGCAGGCCCACCCTCCTACTGATGAGGGCACGGAGAAGCAGAAGAACATTTGCGGTATATGTTGTACAGCAGTAGTAGGGGGAGAATCTGCAACGAGAAGATCTGTTGGACACATATCAGGTTGTAGTTTTTACGTCTTTAAATCAGTACGAAACCATGAAACACAACACGAAGAATAGTGCATGAAGAAAGGTTTCAAAGGTTGAACCGACAACAAGCCGGGCGTACATGGACACTGACCCTGGCCCCGTGTGTCTGCTGCTACTGCTGCTGCTGTTTGGTGGTGGAGAAGCTCTGCTGAAGATGTCGTACATCAGTAGTAGTGGTGGCACCTGCTACGAGAAGCACTCTCTGTTGGACAAAACATGTCAGGTGCAGATTTTTCATCATCAAACTATGGCGAACTTCGAGTACCAGGAAACACACGGCAAAATCGAGTACGTGTACACAGCAGGGTTCAAGGGTTAAGAGGTTAGACTCACAAGCCGAGCGTACAGCGACGCTGACCCTGGCTTCGTGCGTCCTACCGCTACTGCTGCTGCTGCTGCTGCTGCTGCTGTTTTGCTGCTGGAGAAGCTCTGCTGTAGATGTCGTACATCAGTAGTAGCGGTGCCACTTTCTGAGGGATGGACCGCATGCAAGTCCGCCTCACAAGCGATTCTTAGTAGGATGCAGCCCACCCTTCATGCGACTCGCCGGACATCTCACGGCGCTTCGCGCTTGGTGCAAGCAATGTCTGCCTGGTCGGTGAAAACCCGACATGCTCCGTCCCGGCATTGTAGGGATGCGAGGGTCTATGGTCATACGACTACGGCCATGCATGAGATCGAGTACATCTC
>JBDWQI010000041.1:0-1927 GCA_039986635.1 Sulfitobacter sp. | reverse complement strand
ACTGGTTGAGAAGTTCGCCCGTGAGTGTGGTCGAACTTGTGGCACATTTTTAAGCAAAACATACAAAAATTGAGTACAAGCACGCAAGTATGTATATGTACAGGTTTCATTGGTTCGACCGGTAGGACTGATATACCGCTGTACTGCCGTAGGCACGTACATTGTACATATGCATGTACCTGGTACGTGGTACGTGCACAAACCACTCATGCGAGTATACCGGTCTACCAAGTATACAGCGGTGGTGGTACGCGCCCGCGCATTGTTTTGCTTATTCTGATTCCTGCAATACATTATGCCATCAATGTATTCTGATATCATTCGTGTAAGATTCCTCCGTACATGCAATACTGCCGTAGTTGTGATTTGCTCACCACATGCAGTGGGCGCCCGGTGTTCAGAAACGTCAATTTGGTGTCCAGGCCTAATTCCTTGTTTTTCCGACCTTGATCTAACTCTATTGTATTGGATTTAAGCTTGGTCCCACTGCTGAGCTGTGTCGCTTAACCCCAACTCCCTTTTCGTTCGTGCCGATGTTAGCCTATTGTTCGTAATATAATGTTTGTTAACTGCGGGCGCCTATTATCCCCCCTTCATACCCTGCATAGGAACACTAATTGCGCCCTAGCTTGTGACTTGCTAGAAACCCTTTTGGGAAAATAGGACCATAAACTGCTATTCAAAATGGATGAGTGAATAGCGTGGCGGGAGAACCCAGTCGGGCGCACCAAAGGACATGGGTCTTCAGCACTGTCCCTGCACACACAAGAGCATCCTGTCGCGACGGTCACACCTTGCTGTCGTGTACGCCCTCTGCTTCACAGGCATCAGGACCAAAACGAGGGTTTTCGTCGTCGAGAGTCGCGTGGCCATCGCAGCGCGTTTTTGTGCCGGGGCTTCCTACTTGGATCTACAGGGCTTTCATGATGTGCCTCGCACGGCGTGCTATGAGTGCTTCCATCAAGTTGTGGACGCCATCATAAAATGCAGCTCCAAGTTTGGGGCCGTGAAGTTTCCCAAAACACCAGAAGAGCCTGCGAAACTCGCCGCAGAATTCCAGGCAAGAACCCTCGGACGCACAGTCCCTTGACGCATCGAGAAAACCTTTTTACCCTTTTTAGTCCCGTGTACTGGCATGCGCCAAATAATAGAGCCGCGCATTGGCACACCATATCCTGCCCGTAGGCGTGACAACTACTATCAAAGCTGTGATTGAGCCTGTCGGTATAGTCGATGTTGCCAGCATAGTTGAAGATATACATATCGTATGACTGGTGTGTACCAGGTAGCATACAGGAATGTCCACGAAAAAACACGTAATATCCGCCGGAAAACCGTGAGAATAAGTTCCGGGTCGTTCGAAAAATCCTGTTGTGTATGTTTCAATTCAGGTTTTTCATGATTTTTTAACGTTGTGATGCAAAGCCGGAGAGAGCATTTTCTCGTCATAGACAGGGTGGGCAAGTTTTTCAATACCCGTCCAGCACCCTACGTAAAGCTGTCATTACAGCGGTCGCTCTCGCGGATATCGTGCGCATGGTGGTCCAATCGGGGTTGGCCTGGCTAGGAGGCAGTGACCCCTGCCTCGGTTTGTGAATCTACCGCTTACTCGTGATGTGAAATCACCCAAAGCGACAATATTACGAGTTATTGCCCTGGGCGATGCTCGGCGAGTTGCCTCGCTCCGCTGCGTTGGTACGTGGTCTCTGTTGACTAGACGAAGCGATCTCACAAACCCACTGTGTTCGGAGTGCTCACGTACTTGGTGTATGGATTCATGTGTAACGGTATTTGGGAGTTCCACAAAAGAAATATATTCGTGTTTCTATGTGGAGCGGTCAGCGGGTTGCGACGTATTTTGTCCGCCGCTTTCTCACTTCTTCTTGTTGTGTACTTCATGTTCTCCCCCTTTCTTCCTTGTCTTGTG
>JBDWQI010000040.1:0-2411 GCA_039986635.1 Sulfitobacter sp. | reverse complement strand
GGAGAAAAAGACTGGGACGGGCGCGTCCTGCCCGACTTGGACTTTTGGCAGATGAACATGGGGCTCGAAGGCCTTGCTATCGACGATTCTCTGTCCGGCATCCTCGGCGAGACATCTCGTCCTATGAAGGACGACAACGGCAATCCGATCATGACTGGCATGGAGGCCATCCGCGGGACGGTGGAGGACTACCGCGTTTCCGACGCCCATGGCGTCGACTTCCAGCTCCTCCACAACAAGCAAGACGTTTGAACGACATCCTCTCCGCTAGGTGGCTGCTCGAAGTACGTGCACGTTTGTTGTAGGGTTGTCGAAATATAGTATGTTACCGCGTCACCGCGATTCAATAACGTCGTAAATCCCCCCGTTGAGATTTTGAACCTGATCGAAATCAGACATATTTCATCTCCATTGTGTGCTCGCCAACCTGGAAGCTGGCACTACAAAACGAAGTGCTCTGGCGTGTGACAATATGGGCTACTGCCCATTGAACAATGACTACCTGCTATTATTTCGTGATGTACAATACAGGAAGTGTCGCACTACCGTGGTGTCTATTTATCACCTGATGCCCTACTATTGCGTCGCCCACCCACGTCCAGGTGAGTTCAGCGTGAACCATGATAACACGGAGATCAGCCGTTACAGGATGTGGATTGACGGCCTTGCGTCGCACGCTATATGACCCGACCGCGAATGGCTCTTCGGGTCAGGCTTTGCGTCCAGTACAACGAGAAATGGGTTAAGTCGCTTTGGGACCGGATGGAGCCCATCTCGGCTTGCTAGGCTTCTGCACACATGGAAAAAAGTGTTGCCCCCCTTGTCCACAGGGCGCCCATTCTATAAGCTAGAGGTACTTTAGTTTGATATGTGTTAGGTTGATCCATGAAACCACATAGGGGTGCGACGCCAAGACCGCGACAGGCCACCGGACGCTGTGGTCAGACGATTTGCCTTCTGGGCTACAGCTGTACGAATATATCGATACATTTCATTCGATAATGTTTGACACGGCGATTGCGGTACAGGCGTTGTGTTTTTCAGGACCAATACTTATATATTATAATATATCAGGTATTTATAAAATCATTGAATCGCCAGTTGGCTGGGATGAAGGAATGATAGGCGGGGCGCTGTTTCTAAGACTAGTATGTGCCTCACCATCTTGTCACTAGTGCCCACGAGTCAATTATGTCTCCACCCCGTAAAGTACATCTGTGTACGTGTCGTCGAGTTCCACTGTACAAATTTGCAGGTTAAACTATAGATAACGTTTGGACGAGGGAGGGTATTGAGTAACGGCACTTTCATGGTATGGCTTCGCCGTTGAGTGTTCGTACTCACAAACGTTTGCGGTAAACGTCTTACTGACAGTGTCTACTGCGTACTTTTGGAGGGTCTAGGTTTTTGAGAGAACGTCATTATATTTCTATTTCTAGAGTTGCTGGGTGCTGGATGAAGGAACCAGGCAATGTTGTTAACGCTGAGTTGTGCCTTGTTGGATGGAGCACCGATGAAGTCTCCTCGGGTCATTACCAAACACGAGTGAGCCTAGTGGTGTTTGACTTGAAGGCTTATCCTGTAAAGTATTTTTTTTCGCAGTAGATATTGGGTATTGCCTTCGGTACTGGTTTCCCCTTTTAGTTTAAGTTCGAAGTTCTCGGCGTCATTTTATGGTATCCAGCTTTCCTCGTACGCGGATTTGTCACGGAGGGGTTGAAGCAGTCCATGTTTCTCGTTCAAGTCGGGTTGGTTTTTAATTTTTCAGGGCTTCCCCACGGCATTCAGGAACAACCACCAGCAGTATATACGGCAATATCAACGAGCAAATATCGAGCACACTTGATTTATGCGGATTTACTGACGGCATTCTATTTGCTTTGTGGTCCATTGCCGGCTACGTATACTTACGAATGCAAAACCGTAGTCTCTGTCGCCCACGATTACTGTACATAATTTCAAGCGCCCTGGACGATACCCTATATCGAACAATAAAGGCGTATTTAACACTTGACGTATTGTGTCAAAATTGGTACAGTAGTAAATAATTTCAGTCTACGCGTTTTTGGCCACCGTCGTTTGGCGGATCTTGTTCAACCAGGCTGTAGGGGAGTGTACTCATATCGTGTTCTGCATGCCAATAGTCGTATGACTACAGACCCTCGCATCCCTACTATGCCTGGTGGAAGAAAATCAGGTTTTCACCGACCAGAAAGATATTCGGGGGGAGGGGGGGGGAATGCCAGGTGTTCTTGTTCGTTTCGCGGTAATTGGAATATTTTTCTCCTTCACCCGAGGACTCTTTAGATCCATGCTCTAACTCGCTGAGGGAAGACAAGGCTGAAGGATTCTCGCAATAAAACAAACAAGGCACGAACTGTACTGGCGAGGGAGGAGGACAGCTGAATGGG
>JBDWQI010000039.1:0-34875 GCA_039986635.1 Sulfitobacter sp. | reverse complement strand
GGCTATACCAAGGACGTAAATTCCCGAACGCTGCTCACGGCAGACAAAAAGGGAACTCAAACTGTTCAGGTCGCAAAATCCTGAACAATTTTTGTCCTCAAGCTTTTGTTTTTAAAGTAATATTTTTTGAAATGGCGGACCATAGAGGATTCGAACCTCTGGCCTCTGCCTTCGGAGGGCAGCGCTCTATCCAGCTGAGCTAATGGTCCACAAAGGCGGTATAGCCAGAGCGCGGCGCGCCCGCAATCCTTAATCAAGCAAAGAGATCATGTGCGAGTTCAAGCGCGTCGACCAACACGTCAATTTCACTTTCCGTGTTGTATAGCCCCATAGATGCGCGACAGGTTGCCGAAACGCCAAGGTGATCCATCAGTGGTCCGGCGCAGTGGTGTCCTGCCCTGACCGCAACGCCCCTTTTGTCTAGGATCGTCGAAATGTCATGCGCATGGCCAGCACCATCCATCGTAAAGCTGAATATCGCACCTTTGTCTTTGGTTGTGCCTTGAACCTGCAACCAATTAAGTCCCGAAAGCTTGGCCACTGCATAATCGCGCAAGCGGTCTTCGTGGACTGCGATATTCTCCATCCCCAGTTCCATCATATATTCGATCGCCACTCCCATACCAATGGTCTGCACGATGCCGGGGGTGCCAGCCTCAAACATCATCGGGGGGTCATTGTAGCTTATCGCATCTTTGGTGACTTCCTTGATCATATCGCCGCCCCCCAGGAACGGGCGCATTTCGCGCATACGATCTGATTTGATAAATATCGCGCCAGAGGCCGATGGCCCATAAAGCTTGTGACCGGTGATGGCATAAAAATCACATCCCAGATCCTGCACATCCACAGGCATGTGGACCGCAGCCTGAGAACCATCCACCAAAACGGGCACTTCTTTTTCATGGGCCGCGGCGGTGATTGTCTTGATATCGACTTTGGTCCCCAAGACGTTGGACATGTGGGTAAGAGCAATCAGTTTGGTCTGGGGAGTGATCGCGTCGATCACGGCTTGCGGGTCAAGCGCACCTGTGCTGTCAACATCGACCCATTTCAACACCACTCCCATACGTTCACGCAAAAAATGCCACGGCACAATATTTGCATGGTGTTCCATGACACTGAGAATAATCTCATCACCAGCCTGTAAGCGCGGCATGGCCCAGCTATAGGCCACAAGGTTGATGCCTTCTGTGGTGCCCGAGTTAAAGACAATTTCTTCCTCGGAGCCCGCATTCAGAAAACGGGCAACAATCCCCCGCACCGCCTCGTATTTATCTGTGGCAAGGTTCGACAGATAATGCAGGCCTCGGTGCACATTGGCGTATTCATGCGCATAGGCCTGCGTGACCGCGTCAATCACCACCTGTGGTTTTTGCGCAGATGCACCGCTGTCCAGATAGGTCAGCGGTTTGCCATTCACCTCCCGTGACAGGATTGGGAAATCGCCACGTATTTTTGCGACATCAAACATCAGCTTGTCACTCCTTGGGCAAAGCCCCCGATCAATGCAATCAACACACCCAATCCCAAGACCAAGCCGACAAAGGCGACAAACATCACCAAAATCGAATGCCACGGCGTTGACAGCTTAAGTGCCACGGACAGAAAATTCATAAAGATCCACAATCCCCAAAACGCCACCACAAAAGACATAAGAGAGCCAAGCGCTGGCACCGCGACAGATAAAACAAGGACAACACCTTGGGCCAAGGCGCGCAAAATCTGAAACCAGACAACAATGGACAGAACATCCATCAATGTCCCCTTGCCCCCGATCATGCCCCCTGCCCAGAACATCGCATGGACATAGACCACAGAAAGCCCGGCAATCAGAATAAACAGCACAAGCGGGCGACTAAAGTAGCTTGGCAATTGCAAGGACGGGCCTGAAACCTCAACAACAAGCAGCACCAAAAAGGTGTTGAGCACAGCCACCAAAGCGAGAGCTGTCCACAGGACATCGCGGCTCAGCTGCATATTGATAACCGATTGCGCTGCATCACGGGGGGCGCGCAGACTGGTTTGAACTAAGGTTGAAATTGCGTTTTGCATCATGCTGTTTCTTTTCCAGCAGCAAAAAACCCAGAGAACCAGAACCATCCAAAGATGGCCACCCAAATCCCCCCCACAATGTTCAGCTGTACGCCCGGACCGACAAAACCAGCGGTGAGCCCCCACAACAACATCAACGGGCAAGAGGCAAGCAACGCCCAAAACAGCGCCATCCGTGCCCCATAGCTGGTGATTTTGCTGCGCATCAGCCGTGCCACCAATCCTGTTACCCCCGCAATAAGGTAAAACAGCAATGGCGCGATAAAGAGCCAAGCCATCAAGGACGCGCCCAGCAACATTTGCAACTCTTCACCTGTCTCAAAGGCCTGACGGGCCAGACGTGGGGTCTGAGCTACAAAAACCATCAGGCAGCCGACCATCAAATAGATCAATGCTCGATCCTCGCGTACGCCCTGCCCCAACAAACGTTGCATGACACGGCCCGGCCCCCGATAGGTTGCCACGATATCCCGAGTTGCCGCCATCAGCTGCTGCGGCGACTTAGCCAAGATTGCAGACGCTCGATCAGCTCATCTTTCAATGCATCTGAGGCAATCTCATCAACCGCTTCGGCAAGGAAAGACAGGGTCAACATATCTGTTGCCTCGGCCCGCGGCACGCCGCGCGCACGCAGATAAAACAACGCCTCCTCATCTATCGCGCCTGACGTGGACCCATGCGAACAGGCCACATCATCTGCGTAAATCTCCAGTTCTGGCTTGGCAAGAAACTGGCTGTCTTCGTCAAGCAACAAAGATTGGCTGATTTGATAGCCATCGGTTTTCTGCGCGCCTTCTTTGACAAGGATCTTGCCCTGGAAAACACCAACCGCCCCGTTACGCAGCACTTTCTTGAACACCTGACGGCTTTCACAGTTCACGGCGTCATGGGTGATGAACACCGTGTCATCATGATGGAATGCACCATCCCCAACACAGGCTCCGGCCACATGGGCAGAGGCATCGTCACCGGTCAATTCGAGCACAACGTCATTGCGGGTCAGAATGCCGTTCACAGTCAGGGTAAAGGATTTAAACTCTGATTCCTTCCCAAGTCGCGCAAATACATGGGTCGCAGCGCGCCGTTCATGGTCGCGCCCCTGAGCACGCACATGATGGAATGACGCATTGTCAGCGACATCCACTTCCATCACCTTGTTGAACCGCGCAGCCGCCGGACCGTTTTCCAATAAGGTCACTTCGGCACCTGAATCCACCTTAATGCAGTGGTGCAACACCGCATCAGAAACATCTGAATTATGACGATAAATCAGGTTTAAAGGCTTGCTAACCTTGCCTGTCACATGGATCAACACGCCATCATTGGCCAGAGCAGTGTTCAGTGCCGCCAAAGGCCGCGCAACAGGGGTCTGCCCGTTGTTTTCCAGCACACCGTAAATGTCGCGTGCCCAATGAAGGTCAGCATCAGATGTCGCAAGACGTTCGATGCTCAACCCTTCGAGGTTCAGGTCATCAGAAGCTGCCGCATCAAAGACGCCATCGACAAAAACAATCTTTAACCGGTCAATGGTATCAAAAAGCGGTGCGTCATCATTTTCAAACACCGTCGCTTTTGGCGGCTGCGGTTGGGTCAAACTATCGGGGCGGGTGAACTTCCAATATTCATCGCGCCGATCAGGCACTCCCATGTTGTTAAACCGGGACATGGCATCTTGGCGCGCGGATGTTGACCAGCCTTTTGCGTCAATTGTTCGGCCTGCAATCAACGCCTCGGTTGCGCTCAGTTTCGCAGCAGCGTCCGCCATCACACCACCTCAGCCAGAATATCGGCATAGCCGTTGTTTTCAACTTCCAGAGCCAGCTCAGGCCCGCCGGTTTTCACGATGCGACCATCCGCCATGATGTGCACGACATCCGGTTTTATATGGTCAAGCAGACGTTGGTAATGCGTGATCACAAGAAAGCCGCGCCCCTCTGAACGCAGGGCATTCACGCCTTCAGCAACCAATTTCATCGCATCCACATCAAGCCCGGAATCGGTTTCGTCAAGAATGCACATTTTTGGTTCAAGCATCGCCATCTGTAGGATTTCATTGCGCTTTTTCTCGCCGCCAGAAAAACCCATGTTCACCGGACGTTTCAACATATCAGCGTCAATTTTAAGCTCTTTGGCGCGGGCGCGCACAATCTTGAGGAACTCAGCCGCCGACATTTCCTCTTCGCCGCGCGCTTTGCGCTGCGCATTCACCGCCGTGCGCAAAAAGGTCATATTGCCCACACCGGGAATTTCCACCGGGTATTGAAAGGCCAGGAACAAACCCGCTGATGCCCGCTCTTCTGGCTCCATCTCCAAAAGGTCTTCGCCTTCCAATGTTGCAGACCCATCGGTGACTTCGTATCCATCTTTGCCGGACAAGACATAGGACAAGGTGGATTTTCCTGATCCATTAGGCCCCATGATCGCGTGCACCTTGCCCGCTTCGACCTCAAGGTTCACCCCTTTGAGGATCTGCTTGTCTTCTTCTTCAAGTTGCACGTTCAGGTTCTTAATGCTCAGCATATCGGTCGTCTCCTTCGGGCAGCGGCATAGGCTGCGTCGTTATCTTTAATATTCAGGATTAATCCTTGGCCGGTCGGCGCAACAGGAAGTTTTTGTTGGTTTTGTATCGCTGGAAGGTATCAAGCGTGTCATAGCCTTTTTCCTCAACCCAAGCGTCAAAAGCTGCGTAATTGTGTTCGTCCACTTCGATCAGAATAAGCGGGCTACACCGTTCGATGGTCTCATCCAAACCGCGCAACGCCATCATCTCCATGCCCTCAACATCAATCTTGAGGAAATCAGGTGTGACATGACCAAGAGCTTCATCACCGGTGATGGTTTCGATGTCACCTTCGCCAGCCTGCATCTTGGCACCGCCCAGATTACGGTCTTGTTTACTCATCGCGAAACCGCTGGCTTTCTCATCCGACAATCCAAGCCCGACATGGCGAAGATCAAACAGATCACCAAAGCCATTCAACGCCACATTCGCCAGCAATAACTTATAGGCTAGCGGATTAGGTTCAAACGGCACGATAATTTTGGGCTGACAAAAGCCTGCGACAAAAAGGCTGTGGTTGCCAATGTTTGACCCGATATCGATGAAGGTACCGCCTTGGGGAAAATGCGCCTTGATTACCGCCAATTCAGGTTCTTCGTAGAATTGCCCTTTACGGTTGGAACGCTGAATCGGATCGTTGATCCGATCCCCCGCAAAGACAAAATGCCGCCCGTGAATGGTCGCTGTCGAAATATCCAGATCAGGAATCACAACAGGCGTGCCACTTTTGATGGCACGGCGCACCGCGTCTAGGTCTATGGGGGCGCGGTTGTTGCGGGCCATCAGCCAACCGATCCTTCAAGTGAAATGGCCACAAGCGCCTGTGCTTCCATGGCAAATTCCATTGGCAACGCCTGCAATACATCTTTGCAGAACCCATTAACAACCAAAGCAACAGCCTCTTCTTCGTCCATCCCGCGCGAGCGGCAATAGAACATCTGATCGTCATCCACCTTGGATGTTGTTGCTTCGTGCTCCACCCGGCTGCTGTTATTTTTAACTTCAATATAAGGCACCGTATGTGCCCCGCATTTATCGCCAATCAACAGGCTGTCACATTGGGTGTAGTTACGCGATTCTTTCGCTTTTGGGTGCATCGACACCAACCCGCGGTAGGTGTTCTGCGCCTTGCCAGCACTGATCCCCTTGGACACAATCCGCGATTTTGTACGTTTGCCTAAATGCACCATCTTGGTGCCGGTATCGGCCTGCTGCATGTTATTGGCGATGGCGATGGAATAAAACTCACCTTGCGCATCATCCCCCCGCAAAATGCAGCTGGGATATTTCCAGGTCACAGCGGACCCGGTTTCGACCTGTGTCCACATCACCTTGGCCCGGTCACCCCGGCAATCTGCACGTTTGGTCACAAAGTTATAGATGCCACCTTTGCCGTTTTCATCTCCGGGATACCAGTTTTGAACGGTGGAATATTTCACCTCCGCGTCTTCCTCGATGATGATCTCAACCACCGCTGCATGCAGTTGGCTTTCATCACGTTGTGGCGCGGTACAGCCCTCAAGATAAGAGACATATGACCCCTTATCCGCAATGATCAACGTACGCTCAAACTGCCCGGTGTTTTCCGCATTGATGCGGAAATACGTGCTCAGCTCCATTGGGCAGCGCACGCCGGGCGGCACATACACAAAAGATCCGTCCGAAAAGACCGCCGAATTCAGCGTGGCGTAAAAATTGTCTGACACCGGCACAACCGACCCAAGGTATTTGCGCACCAGTTCGGGATGCTCTCTAATCGCCTCCGAAATAGAACAAAAGATCACCCCTGCTTTCTTCAGTTCTTCTTGGAAAGTAGTTCCAACCGATACACTGTCAAACACCGCATCAACCGCCACTTTACGGGGCTCATCGGACATGTTTTCAGCACCTTCAACCCCGGCCAGGATCGCTTGTTCTTTCAAGGGGATGCCAAGTTTCTTATAGGTTTCCAACAGCTTGGGATCGACTTCATCCAAAGACTTCGGCTTCACCGCCATGCTCTTTGGACGTGCATAATAATATTGGTCCTGAAAATCGATCTCCGGATAATCAACCATCGCCCAATCAGGTTCTTCTTTGGTCAACCAGCGCGCATAGGCCTCAAGCCGCCACTCGGTCATCCATTCAGGTTCGTCATTCTTTTCCGAAATCAGACGCACGATGTCAGGTGTCAGACCCTTTGGCGCATATTCCATTTCGATGTCAGTGGACCAGCCGTATTTGTACTTGCCGCCAACTTCTCGTACCGCATCAACAGTATCCTGATCGACACCTTCTTTGACGCCGTCGTTTTCTTTAACGATCACATTATCCAAGATCTCGTTCCCTTTTCACTCTGCCCGCTCAGGCGGCCCGTTGTTCGTGTTTGTTGCGCTTTGCCAACCATGCATCCGCAAATCGCAAAACATCCTCTTGTGTCGTCTCCAACCCCAGCGACACGCGGATTGCGCTGCTCGCCTCGGCCGTATTGTACTTCATCGCCTGCAACACCGTGCTGGCCTTTACTTTCCCACTTGAACAGGCCGACCCCGCCGAAATGGCAAACCCGGCAAGGTCCATCTGCATCACCTGCGTCTCACCTTTCCAACCTTCTGCAATAAAGCAGGAGGTGTTTGGCAAACGCGCCACATCTTTCCCGACTAAAATAGTCTTGTTTGAATTGGTCTCAAGGGCTGTTTCTAGAATATTTCTAAGTTCTGCAACCCCATCCCAACGTCCAGCCGCAACATCTCCTGTTGCAGCTTCCGCCGCTGCGCCAAATCCGGCAATTCCAACAATGTTTTCTGTGCCTGACCGGCGGTTCATCTCTTGCCCGCCGCCCCGCAGAATCGCAACCGGGTCATCCCCCGTAAGATTAATAAATGCACCAACCCCTTTTGGCCCGCCGATCTTATGCGCCGACAAGATCATATAGGATGGTTTTTTGTCCCCGTAGGTGATCGCCATTTTCCCGGCCATTTGAGTGATGTCACTGACAACGGCATAAGGCACGCTGCCCGCTTTGGACGCATTCACTTCCCCGTTTCCAGGTACCACCCCATCTGGCATCAAAACCCCGGTCTCGCTATTGGCCGCCGACAGCGCAACCAATGCAACATCACCCTTGTCAGTATGCCGGGTGCTCCCCGCCAAAGACATGACCCAAGACAGAAATGCAGCAGACCCAGAACCGGCCAACGCCCCGTCCCGACCAAAGAGCGTTTCCAATGTGACATCACTCCACACACCAAAACAATCATGCTCCGTTGGCAATGCTGCAAACAGACCACCATGCCGACCCTTCTGCGCCACCGCCAACGCCGCCGCCTCCGTCGCACTGCCGGTGAAAACCACCTGTTGTGGCAAACACCCAACCAAAGCGGCGACCTGCGCACGAGCGCGCTCAATGACCATCTTGGCCGCACGCCCCTCTGCATGAACCGAAGACGGGTTGCCAACCAAATCCAAAGCCGCAACCATCGCAGCGCGCGCTTGCGCCCTCAACGGTGTGGTCGCATTGTGATCCAGATAAACCCTTTGCATCTCTTTTTGGCCCTAAATACCGCGGAGGTTTGGAGGCAGAGCCTCCAAGACATAAATCATGTCGCACGCATGTGCGTCTCTTGGATCAAACATCATGCCTCATCCACCACAGCAAAAAGATTGGGCACAGCCGGACAAGGCACCAATTCGTTGGCAATCACATCTGACAACCGGGTCTGATGCAAAAACACATAGACATGTGCACTCAGCCCCTCCCACAAACGATTGGTCAAAGACTGCGCGCGACTGCCCGACGCGCCACCAGATGCCCCCGCACCTTTGTGCATTGCATCCACGGTCTCATCTACAGCTGCCAGAATATCCACCACCCGAATTTCCGCAGCACTTCGGGCCAAACGATATCCACCGCCCGGCCCCCGCACCGAAGTGACAAGCTCCGCACGGCGCAATTTGACAAATAGCTGCTCTAAATAGGGCAGTGAAATTGCTTGTCGCTCAGCAATATCCCCCAAGGACACCAATGCATCACCAGGTTGCAGCGCAATATCGGCAAGCGCTACCATTGCATAGCGCCCTTTGGTCGAAAGCTTCATCGTCTGTCCCTCTCTACTCCCCATCTGATTGACGTGGGCGACTGATGCGCATAAACGAAAGTTCGGCCCCAAAGACAATGGGCCAAAGAATTAGAACCGTTCTAAAGTATTCCAACGGTTGCGTCAACAATCCGCAACCTCACTTTAGGACCCCCAGACAGGGACATCTATGCCAGAGGTCATTTTCCCCGGACCCGAAGGGCGCCTAGAAGGCCGCTACCACCCCCAAAAGGAGCGTGACGCGCCCATTGCCATTGTGTTGCATCCACACCCCCAGTTTGGCGGCACGATGAATCACAAAGTCGTCTACAATCTGCATTACGCTTTTTACAATATGGGTTTCACGGTGCTGCGGTTCAATTTCCGCGGTGTGGGCCGATCACAAGGCGAATATGATCAAGGTATCGGAGAGCTATCAGACGCCGCCTCCGCCCTCGATTATCTGCAATCGATGAACAACAACTCTAAACACTGCTGGGTTGCGGGTTTCTCTTTTGGCGCGTGGATTGGCATGCAATTGCTCATGCGCCGGCCCGAGATCACTGGTTTCATCTCGGTCTCGCCCCCTGCAAATATGTATGACTTCAGCTTCCTTGCGCCCTGCCCGTCTTCGGGGCTGATCATCAATGGCACCGCAGACCGTGTCGCCCCTCCGGCTGATACGGTTAGCCTTGTTGGCAAACTTCATGAGCAAAAGGGCATCACCATCACCCATCAAGAAGTCGAAGGCGCCGGTCACTTCTTTGAAGAGCCGCATATGGACACCCTGATCGGCTCCACCACCGATTATGTCAAACGCCGCTTGACGGAGACCTCTCGATAATGGCTGATCCAGTTGTCACTGAAATGGCCAACAATCTGGCCGAAGAATGCCTCGCCGTTCAAGAAGAGATCGGCGAGGATCGGTTGTTCATGAAAGTCGGCGAAGTGCTGGGGGCCTCATCTCAAACACTGGAAGAAGCCTTTCTCACCGCGATCAGGACGCGGATGGCAAATGCACAAGGCCGAAAGTTCTTGGCACAGGCCTTGATTTCGCACCGCCAACAGGCAGGCACTGGTGAATGACGCGCTACAAACGCGACTGGATCAACAGATCGCGTTTTTGGTTGAGGCGGACAAGCTCAAGACTGTTGTACGCGCAACCGAACTTTGCGACAATTCGCGGTATGAGAACTCTGCTGAACACTCTTGGCACCTGACCCTTTATGCTTTGGTGCTGGCGGATCAGGCCGGGCCACAGGTGGATATCAACCGCGTCATCAAAATGCTGATCCTCCACGATCTGGTCGAGATAGACGCGGGTGATAATCCCATCTTTGGCGATCTGGATCATGTAGCTATCGCGGCACAGGAACAAAATGCCGCGGATCGCATTTTTGGGTTACTTCCCAATGATATATCAGACGAACTTCGATCTATATGGGAAGAATTTGAAGCCGCTCAGAGCCCATCTGCGCAATTTGCGAAATCTTTGGATCGGTTCCAACCCCCGATGCAAAACCTTGAATCAGGTGGCGGCAGCTGGATAGATTTCAATGTCACACAACAGCAAATCCACGACCGTGTTGGTGCCAAAATCAAAATCGGCGCACCTGCGCTCTGGGAATACGCCAAGGGGCGCATTGCACGTTTCTTTCAAGACAACGTCAAAAACTAAACGCGACCACGCCCTGTTGTGAGAGTGGGCGCGGGTTTCCGACTTTAAGCGCCCCATTCGGGCTTTCTGGCACGATCTTATTGTTCCAGTTTGTTGCTGCATCCCCCTGATCGCAGGCTTTTACTTCCTTTTTTAATGTTGATCAGGTACCCCGCTGTTCAGCCACTTATCCTTAAGGAACCCCTCATGACCAAGATCAAGGTAGAAAACCCTGTTGTCGAGCTCGACGGTGATGAAATGACCCGTATCATTTGGGACTTTATCAAGAAAAAGCTGATCCTGCCCTATTTGGATATTGATCTGAAATACTATGACCTTGGCATTCAGGCACGTGATGAAACAGATGATCAGATCACCATCGATAGTGCTGAAGCGATCAAGAAATATGGTGTTGGTGTCAAATGCGCGACCATCACCCCCGACGAAGCACGGGTGGAAGAATTTGGTCTCAAGAAAATGTGGCGGTCCCCGAATGGGACAATCCGTAATATTCTGGGTGGGGTGATCTTTCGCCAGCCGATTATCTGCAAAAACGTTCCGCGTCTTGTCCCCGGTTGGACCAAGCCGATTGTCGTAGGGCGCCATGCTTTTGGCGATCAATACAAAGCGACCGACATGAAATTCCCCGGGCCAGGCAAGCTCTCCATGAAGTTTGTTGGCGAAGACGGCAAAGTGATCGAACATGAAGTATATGACGCGCCGGAAGCTGGCGTGTTCATGGGCATGTATAACCTTGACGCGTCAATCCTTGATTTTGCCCGTGCTTCATTAAACTACGGCCTGAATCTGGGTTGGCCCGTGTACCTGAGCACCAAGAACACGATCCTTAAACAATATGACGGCCGTTTCCTTGAACTCTTCCAAAAGGTCTATGAGGAAGAATTTGAAGAACAGTTCAAAGCCAAAGGGATTGAGTATCAGCATCGTTTGATCGATGACATGGTTGCCTGCGCGATGAAGTGGAATGGCGGTTTTGTCTGGGCCTGCAAAAACTACGATGGCGATGTGCAATCTGACACTGTCGCGCAGGGTTTTGGGTCATTGGGGTTGATGACCTCACAATTGATGACACCGGATGGCAAAATTGTCGAAGCAGAAGCCGCTCATGGCACGGTTACGCGTCACTATCGCCAGCATCAGGCGGGCGAAGAAACCTCAACCAATTCCATCGCGTCGATCTTTGCCTGGACCGGTGGGCTCAAGCACCGCGCCAAGCTGGATGAAAACAAACCACTGATGAATTTCGCGGAGACCTTGGAAAAGGTCATCGTGGACACGGTTGAAGCCGGAGATATGACCAAGGATCTCGCCTTGCTGGTCGGCCCTGATCAGCGCTGGCAAACAACGATGGGTTTCTTGGAAAAGATCGACGAGAACCTCAACAAAGCGCTTGCAGGGTAAATGAAACAAGGGCCGCAGAAATGCGGCCTTTTGCTTTAGTTGACCGCATGTATCCGAGGCGCGCGCTCACTCTGCCCTTCGGGAACAAAGGGCAGGATTTCCACCTCAGTAGAGGTAAATCGGCAAAAGCTCCCTTTGGGCACTTCCCGCCACTTGCCATTGGTTGTTTCATAGGGTTCTGACACCACGGACCATCCTTCCCACATCGCATTCCATTGATAATAAAGCGTCGGAGCCAGATCGTCAGATGCATAGCGGATCGCATAAAGGGTTTTCCCATCGCTAAACGCCGCTGCTATGCGCATGTAAGGGGTTGTTTTCGTGCTGCGCGCCTTGTCCTCAAAGGCTGCCACCGCCTGAGCCATTGCCAATTGTGGATTCCTCGAAAGCCCCAACCCGCAGGCCACTAAAAACAACGCCTCGCTGTCTGTGGCCCCTTTGCGGTCGGGGTAAAACTCATCTGAAATCATCATGTCAGCAGCTTTGCGGAAGTGTTCAAAACCACCAATCTGTCCGTTGTGCATAAAGGTCCAATTGTCCTGCACAAATGGGTGGCAATTGTTCCGACTGGTTGCCGTGCCTGTTGACGCACGCACATGCGCCATGAAAAGCCGACTTTGCACTTGTTGCGCAATCGCAAGCAAGTTGGGATCAGACCAGGCAGGATAGACATCGCGATAAAGCCCCGGCACTGGCCGCTTGTCATACCAAGCTAACCCAAACCCATCCGCATTGATCGCTGTCTTACACTCCGCCGCATCGCGCGACTGCTGGATCAAGGAATGCCCCGGCGCACTCAGCACTTCGCTCATAAAGATTGGTTTTCCTTGCCACGCGGCCCATCTGCACATGTCACCTATCCTCTATTGTGTGTCCGTTCATACAGTTGTGCGATAATCCGGCTCGCGGTTTTTTCAAACAGACATGGAACAATCGCATGCACCAATGCGGCACCAGCAGCTGCAAACAACAGCGCTGAAAACCGCAAAGCAAACCACATATGTTCGAAAAAAGTTTCATCCACTTGGGCGGGATGGTTCAGAAATAGCCGTGCAAACATTTTGTATCTCCTATTGAAGGGCGTAGTCTAAATCTATCAAAGCTCCCCTGAGAGGTTTTCCCAAAGTTTCGCAAATTGTATGTAGATATGAGATTAATTCCCAACTAGAGTGAAAATGTGAGACAATTTGACGATATAGATCGACGCATCCTAACAGAATTGCAACGTGACGCGGGTCAATCTCTGGACTCCATTGGCGAAGCCGTGGGGCTGTCCCGCAATGCATGCTGGCGCAGAATTGGTGTTTTAGAGAAATCCGGTATCATTAAAGGGCGTGTGGCCCTGTTGGATGCGGGGCAAGTCGGCCTGAGTTTGACCGTATTTATTCAGGTTCGAACGTCATCACATACCGCCGATTGGTTGCGACAGTTTTCAGCGGCCACAAACAGCCTGCCCGAAATCATGGGAGTATACCGGATGTCTGGCGATCTTGATTACCTGATCCGCGCACAGGTCGCGGATATGGCCGGGTATGACCGTTTGTATCAAAAACTGACCCGCAAGGTCGAATTGTCGGATGTGTCTGCTAGTTTTGTAATGGAAGAAATAAAAGAGACCACCGTTCTCCCGCTTTGACAGGAAATCAAATGCCCGCACATTATATCTGGCTGTTCTTCGCCATCCTCTCTGAAACACTGGGCACAACCGCATTGCAGGCCTCGCAGCAGTTTTCCAAATTTTGGCCGTCTGTCGGGGTCATCGTATTCTATATGCTGTCCTTTTATTGCATGTCCTTTGCCTTAAAGGCGATGCCGGTTGGCATTGTCTATGCCATCTGGTCTGGGCTTGGCATTGTGATGATTGCGGGCATTGGTTTTCTGCTATTTGGCCAAAAACTTGATCTGGCGGCCCTGCTGGGTCTCGCTTTGATCATCGCGGGAATAGGGATCATTCACTTGTTTTCAGCATCTAGCAGCCATTAACCCACTTTTGTCTGGCCTTTGCTGCACCCGCACGGTAAGCGCAGGCCAACTCCCAGACAAAGGCTGACCTCATGGACCTGCGCAACATCGCAATCATCGCTCACGTTGACCACGGCAAAACGACGCTGGTGGATGAACTGCTCAAACAATCGGGCACCTACCGCGAAAACCAAGCAACCACAGAACGTGCAATGGACAGCAATGATCTTGAGCGCGAACGCGGCATCACAATCTTTGCCAAGCCGACCTCTGTCGAATGGAAAGGGACACGCATCAATATCGTGGACACGCCGGGGCACGCAGATTTCGGCGGCGAAGTGGAACGTATCTTGTCGATGGTCGACGGTGTTGTGTTGCTGGTGGATGCGGCCGAAGGTCCAATGCCCCAAACCAAATTTGTGACGTCCAAGGCGCTCAAGCTGGGGTTGCGGCCAATTGTTGTTGTGAACAAGGTCGATAAGCCAGACGGTGAACCGGACCGTGCGCTTGATGAATGTTTCGATCTTTTTGCGAATCTGGATGCCACCGATGAGCAGCTCGATTTCCCAACGATGTATGCATCCGGCCGATCCGGCTGGGCCGATCATGAGCTAGACGGCAAACGTGACGGACTTGATGCGCTGTTTGATCTCATCATTGATCATGTGCCAGCACCAGCACAGATCGACCGGACGCAAGAGCCCTTTACGATGTTGGCCACCACTTTGGGCGGTGATCCGTTCTTGGGTCGCCTGCTAACCGGACGTGTAGAGAGCGGGTCGTTAAAAGCGGGACAAACGATCAAGGCCATGTCACGGGATGGTACCTTGATTGAAAACTTCCGGTGTACCAAGATCCTTGCGTTCCGGGGGCTGGAGCAGACAGCAATCGAGGTGGCTGAAGCGGGCGATATCGTCTCCATCGCCGGGATGACCAAAGCCACAGTCGCTGATACTTTGGCAGATCAATCGGTCAATGAAGCCATTCCCGCGCAACCAATTGATCCCCCCACCATTACGGTGACCTTTGGAATCAACGACAGCCCCTTGGCCGGGCGCGATGGTAAGAAAGTGCAATCTCGGGTTATCCGTGAGCGGTTGCACAAAGAAGCAGAATCAAATGTTGCGATCAAAATCAGCGACACGCCGGGAGGCGATGCGTTTGAAGTTGCCGGTCGCGGCGAACTCCAAATGGGTGTTTTGATCGAAAACATGCGTCGCGAAGGGTTTGAACTCAGCATATCGCGCCCTCAGGTGTTGTTTCAGGATATTGACGGCCAGCGCCATGAGCCGATCGAAGAAGCAACAATTGATGTCGATGATGAATATTCCGGTGCTGTGATTGAGAAGATCACCGGCACCCGCAAAGGCGAATTGGTTGAAATGAAACCCGCGGGTGCGGGCAAGACCCGTATCGTGGCCCATGTCCCCTCGCGAGGGCTTATCGGTTATCACGGTGAGTTTTTGACCGATACACGTGGAACCGGGGTCTTGAACCGAGTTTTCCATGGTTGGGCGCCTCACAAAGGGAAAATTCCTGGTCGGCGCGCTGGTGTTCTGATTTCGATGGAAAACGGTACCTCCGTGGCGTTTGCACTTTGGAACCTTGAAGAACGCGGCAAGATGATGATCGGCGCACAGGCAGACGTCTATACTGGCATGATCATTGGCGAGCATAGCCGGGAAAACGATCTGGAAGTGAATCCGCTGAAAGGTAAAAAGCTGACCAACGTGCGTGCCTCTGGAACGGACGAGGCCGTGCGGTTGACGACACCGACGATTTTGTCACTGGAAGAAGCTATCGCCTATATTGACGATGATGAGTTGGTGGAAGTTACGCCAAACGCCATTCGCCTGCGTAAACGGTATCTGGACCCCCATGAACGCAAGCGGATGGCAAAAGCCAGCTGATTTCAGCGAACCAAAGGCCGCGCTAAAGCGCGACGACATAATTTGGGGGGCGCTGCCCCGACGATCAAAGATCGCCCCCCCGCGGTATTTACGGCCAAAAAGAAATGCGGCTAGTCCGTTGTTTCTACGATCATCAGCTCTCGTTCTGATGCACCGCGGGCGTGTTCGAGTGCCGCTTGATATGCGTCCGAATGATAACATTTTTCAGCTGTTTCGACATCTGGGAAGCGTGCGACAACATTGCGAGGTCGATCTTTGCCTTCTAGTTGCACATAGCGGCCCCCACGGGCGATGAAAGTGCCACCGTGTTCGGCAATAGCAACTGTCGCACCAGCAGCATATTTCTTATAGGCCTCTTCATCCGTGACCGTGACATGTGCAATCCAAAGTGCGCCCATTTCATTTCCTCTGTGTTTTTATGTGTTGGGTTTATGGCCCTTGGGTTTGACCCGCGACGACCTTTTCGACGATATCCAGTGTACCTGCATTGTCCAGCGGTTCTTGACCACTAGGATCTTTATTCAAGAAAATTCAAATCACGCTTTGAGGATGAGGAAATGCAGGAAAGGGGTGCACGCACACCCCTTTCCTTTCATGTTCGGACAATGTTTCGCATCCGCGACTGGCATCTGGCCAATTTGAAACGCGTCACACCTCTAGGATATCTTCGTTTTCTGATCCGTCAAAATCCAAACCATGGGCTGCGCGGATCTTGTCTTCGATATCTAACGCCATTGCTTCATTATCTTTGAGGAATTGCTTCGCATTCTCGCGGCCCTGGCCGATCCGTTCATCCCCATAAGAGAACCACGATCCAGATTTATCGACGACACCAACCTTTACACCAAGATCAAGCAGTTCGCCCATCTTGGAAATACCTTCGCCGTACATAATGTCAAACTCAACTTGTTTGAACGGCGGCGCTACTTTGTTCTTCACAACCTTCACACGTGTGGCGTTTCCAACCACCTCATCACGGTCCTTAAGCGCGCCAATGCGGCGGATATCCAGACGTACCGAGGAGTAGAACTTTAGCGCGTTACCGCCAGTTGTGGTTTCAGGAGAGCCAAACATGACGCCGATTTTCATCCGGATTTGGTTAATGAAAATAACCATACAGTTGGAACGGGAAATTGAACCGGTGAGCTTACGCATGGCTTGGCTCATCAACCGGGCCTGAACACCCACGGAACTGTCGCCCATATCGCCTTCGAGTTCAGATTTGGGCGTCAGCGCCGCAACCGAATCGACGATGACCATGTTCACCGCGCCAGAGCGTACCAAAGTGTCCGTGATCTCAAGGGCTTGCTCACCTGTGTCCGGCTGGCTGATCAACAGCTCATCAATGTCGACACCCAATTTGCGCGCATATTGCGGATCAAGCGCATGTTCTGCATCTACAAACGCGCAGACGCCGCCCGTTTTTTGCTGTTCAGCCACGCAGTGCAATGTAAGCGTTGTTTTGCCTGAGCTTTCAGGGCCATAAATTTCCACGATCCGCCCCATGGGCAAACCGCCAATGCCAAGCGCGATGTCCAGTCCCAACGAGCCGGTTGAGCTGGCCTTGATGTCTTGAATGGCCCCTTCAGCCCCCAGCTTCATGATGGAGCCTTTACCAAACTGGCGCTCGATCTGTGCAAGCGCGCTATCGAGTGCTTTCTGTTTTTCTGCGGTTTTTTTGTTGTCCATTGTCAAAAGATCTGCCGTTGCCATATGCCTGTTCCCTTAGTGTCATAGTGTTGCGGCCGCGGCAATCGCTCACCTTCGCCCATTTATGTTCTCTTAATGTTCCGTATGAGACCAAAAAGAGAACATTTCAATAAAATTCTACTCGTTCCATCTTTTTACTGACTTGGTTAAGAAGTAGTTTACGGTGTGTGAAAGAACCCGCTCAACCCAGAGGTTGCTTATTAAATGCTTGTTTTCTTTAAAGAACGCCTCGCGTTTTTATCCGTGCCAAAGACCGGAACAACGGCTTATGAGGCAGCGCTAGGTCCGCGAGCGGACATGGTCATTACGGAACCACCGATACTAAAGCACGCACCAGTGTATCGATACAACCGTTTTATCCGGCCGATGTTTGAACGTGTGTGCGAGGTTGAAATGGAATTGATGGCCGTTATGCGTGAACCAATTTCTTGGTTGGGCAGCTGGTATCGCTACCGACAGCGGCCCTTTATGAAGGGCAAACCTAACAGCACCCATGGCATTAGCTTTGATGAATTTGTCCTGGGATATATGAAAGGCAACAAACCGAGCTTTGCAGACGTCGGCAGCCAATTTCAATTTATGAAAACCCAGCCCAATGGCACTGGAATAACTCATCATTTTCGCTATGAAGACCAGCCTCGTTTGCAGACCTTTTTGCGCGACCGACTAGACGTCGATTTGGCATTGACCCGCGAAAACGTATCTCCTCAGATGGATCTGGATCTTTCATCAGATGTCGAACAGAGATTGCGCCGAAAATGTGCCGAAGAATTCGATCTTTATGCGTCAATTCAATGAGCTACACGGACCTGTAGAACTGTTCTTGGGCGCCAAAGGAAGGACTAGTGCAACTGGCTTTGGACAGTATTTGTAAGGTCCGTCAAAGAAAATGGTTTGGGCAAAAATACCGAATTGGGGATTTTGGTTTGCTCCTCACCAAAGCTGTCTTCCGCATAACCGGAGACAAAAACAACCCGCACATCAGGTCGCATTTTGAGCGCTTCGCGGACCCAGCTGGGACCGTCCATACCCGGCATGACCACATCGGTGACAAAGACATCTATCGCCAAAGATTCGTCTTCAAGAGTTTTGAGCGCTGCTTCCGCAGAGTCCGCCTCCAACACCGTGTATCCACGCAGTCGTAATGCCCTGCTTGCAAAGGCGCGCACTGGTGCTTCATCTTCGACAAGCAAGATCACCCCATCTTCGGCACTCACTGTCGGAATCTCTTTGATATCTCTTGGCTTTACATTCTTTGGAGCCCGGGTTTCGTATACCGGCAGATAGAGGATAAAGGTTGTCCCTTCTCCGACAATAGAATCGACAAAGATAAACCCGCTACTTTGTTTGATAATTCCGTATGCCGTAGACAGCCCCAGCCCCGTTCCTTCACCTGTTCGTTTGGTTGTATAAAATGGCTCGAATACTTTCTCCAATTTGTCAGCCGGAATCCCCGCGCCATCATCGCTGACTTGAACAGTCACATATTCGCCGGGCGGCATGGTCACGCGGTCCCGCGATACAGGTCGGTTCAATTCCTTGAACTCGGTCAATATCCGGATTTCCCCGCCTGCTGGCATAGCGTCGCGGGCGTTGACAACAAGGTTCATCAAGACCTGCTCAAGCTGGCGCTTGTCGGCACGAACAGGTTTCAGGACCGGATCGTGGTTCAGCGTAAGGGTGATTTTTTCTCCAACCAAACGGTTAAGCAGATGTGTCAGATCCGCCAGAGTATCGCGCATGTCTATGGTCTCAAGCCGGAGGGTTTGTTTGCGTGAAAAGGCCAATAGTTGCCCCACCAAAGACGCCGCACGATTGGCGTTTTGATTAATTTGAACGAGATCGCCGTAGTCCTGATCGCTTTGATCATGGCGCAGCAACAACAGGTCGCAATGGCCAGATATTGCCGTAAGCAGATTGTTGAAATCATGCGCAACCCCCCCCGCAAGTTGGCCGATTGCCTGCATTTTCTGGCTTTGGACAAACTGCGCTTCGAGTGTTTTAAGCTCGGTTGCGTCATGTAAAACAGCGATTAATGATGGTTTGCCAGCTTCGGTCACCCTGTTGAGGACCACCTGCACAAAAACTTCTTTGTCGGTGCGCTTCAAACGTAAGAACTCTGACTTTTGCACCATCCTGTGCGTCATCGTATCATGAATCCAATCGGTGATCGACCGCCCCAACCCCTCCATCAAACTGTTCAGGTGCACATCCTTGGTCAAGGAAACACCAATCAAACTGGAAGCCATTTTGTTAAACGACTGAACCTGGCCGTCTGGGTCCACTTTGATCAATGGAACGGGCAAATCCTGGAAGGCCTGCCACCCTTGTCCGGCACTGATCTGTTGAGAGGGAGGCAGCAGATATAGCGCCCGACGCCCTGCCCCCGCGAGCACCTCAGCCACCAGCACCGTACAGGAACCTTCAGCTGTGCTGAGCTCTGTTGTTTGTCCCGGCACCACAGGCAATTGTTTGAACAACCGATCCAACCCTTTGACCCGGCTGCCGACAAGGGTACGTGCAGCATCATTCATGAATAGAATCGCGTCTGTCCGCCCCACCATGACCATTGGCAATTGTTGACTTTCGAGTGCCGATTTGGGTGCCGCCCGTTCTGCCACACGTTCAATACGCCAGACAAAGCTTTGCGCGGTTACGGCATGCACACTGAGCCGGATGTGACCGTCACGGGTAAAGACGTCTTCTTGAGCCGCACCCGAAGCCCCAGCCCGGGTTTGCAGGCGGAATAAAATACCGTTCGGATTGGCGAACGATCCTTTCAGAATTCCGGCCATAGTATTGTGCGCGTCGAGATCAAAGCGTTTTTGGGCAGCTGGATTCGCAACGTGGATCAACCCATCACTGTCCGTCACAAGACTGGGTGTGGCATCGCATTTGATGAAGTCCGTGATCACCTGCAAATCGCTGATCTGTCTGCGCGCAGTAGACTTGTTTCGCAGTGACAGTAACAGCCCTGTCAGGATCAGTGTGCTCCCTGTCGCGGCAAGAATGAGCGCCAACAAACGAACCGGAGAGCCAAAAGCCAAAGCACCAAGAACGAATCCCGTTGCTATAAACCAACTCGCTTTACTGCGGCCCGTATCGATGGTTTCCAACTTAGGTTGAGGTCCTGAGACGGTGTTGAGCAAAAGAGATTCCCTGTATGCACGATTCGAGACCCATTACAGGTTAGAAGGATTAATCGGCGATTAACTAAGGCCTATTATACCCCTTCTAGTTGCAATGTGATAGCCTCAATCTCGCGTCAGGTGCGCCGCAAAAAAACCATCGCCCTGTGGCCCGACATTAAACCGGCTTTGATATGAAACTTTCCATGCAGGGTTTCGCTGACAAAAGGCGGTAACACGGTCTTCGTTTTCCACTTTTAAGACGGAGCATGTCGCAAAGCAAAGCATCCCCCCCTCCGCTACCAAAAGAGACGCATTATCAAGGATGTCGTCTTGGATTTCGGTCAATTCCACAAGCCGTTCTGGCGTTAAGGTCCATTTGCTCTGCGCGGCGCGACGCCATGCGCCTGAACCGGAGCAAGGCGCATCACATAAAACAACGTCAAATGGCGCTGTTTGGGACAATTCAGAGGTTGCAATCTGGGTAATCTGCGCATCAGCCCTATGCGCGCGCGCCGGCAAATCGGACATCCGACGCGGTTCAATGTCATGTGCCCAAACCTGTCTGCCCGGATCAGCCGCCAACGCAAGCGCTTTGCCCCCCCCACCGGCACAATAATCAAGCACCTTTCCGCCGGAAGGTAACGCCGCAACAACAGCCTGACTTGAGGCGTCTTGAAGTTCAACCAAACCTTCAAGATATGCATTTGAATTCCGTATCTTACGCGCACCTTTTAAGACGGTTAAGGCGGTATCGCATATCGGGTTCAAAGCGGTCTCTATCCCTTCAGATCTCAGATTTTCACAAATCTCGTCGCGGCCTATTTTGCTGGTATTTACCCGCAAACAAATAGGTGCACGATCCTGCAAGGCTTGCTTTGTCGCCCCTGAAAGCGCCCCGAGACTGCGATCAAAGTGCGGCGCTAACCAATCAGGCAGGTTCGACAGCGTTGCATCATCTGTTGGCGGGTTTGGAAAGCTTTTTTCGGCTTCAGTGAGGGCGACCGGTGCATGGCCCTCAGCGTTGAAAAGAGCATCAAGATCAGCACCTTGCGCGTACAAGAGACCGATCATTAGCGCACGCGGGCTATCGGATTTTCCGTAATGCGCAGCCGTTCGACGCTGGCGCAAAACATCAAAAACATAATCCCGGATCGCTGCTCGGTCTTTGGAACCTGCAAACCGGCTGCGGCGCGCCCAACGGGTCAAAGCTTGTTCGGCAGCAAGCCCGTCTGTCATATCGTGCAGGATTTCAATCGCCGCAGCAACGCGCGCACCAGGTGTCATTTCTTAAGTCTCCACTTTAGATTATCCGCGCAACCAATTGTGAACAAACACTTATCCAACTCGATAATTTGGGCTTTCTCTGGTGATCTGCACATCATGAACATGGCTTTCCTTAAGACCGGCTCCGGTGATCTTTACAAAACTGCAGTTCTTGCGCATCTCTGGCACTGTGGCGCATCCCGTGTACCCCATCGCAGCACGCAATCCGCCCACCAGTTGGTGAATCACGGTACCGGCGCTGCCTTTATAGGGCACTTGACCTTCGATACCTTCGGGCACCAATTTGTCACTGGCCGCGTCTTTTTGGAAATACCGGTCGGCAGATCCTCGCGCCATCGCTCCAAGAGAGCCCATCCCGCGATAACTTTTGAAACTCCGGCCCTGATAAAGGATCACCTCTCCTGGGCTTTCATCCGTCCCCGCAATCATCGATCCAACCATCGCACAGGACGCGCCAGCAGCAATTGCCTTGGCAAAATCGCCGGAAAACTTGATGCCTCCATCAGCAATAACAGGGACATCCCCTGCAGCACTTGCGCAATCGCTGATCGCGGTGAGCTGGGGCATGCCAACCCCCGCAACCATCCGTGTGGTGCAGATTGAACCGGGGCCGATGCCCACTTTGATGCTGTCCGCGCCGGCATCGATCAACTCACGGGTGGCTTCAGCGGTGACCACGTTGCCCACCACGATTTGCACCTCATTTGAGATCGTCTTGGCGCGGCGCACGGCCTCTGCAACGCTGGCGGAATGCCCATGAGCGGTGTCGATCACCACCATATCAACGCCTGCTTCGACAAGGGCTTGGCTGCGTTCAAAGCCCGCATCCCCCACCGTCGATGCTGCCGCAACCCGCAACCGGCCCAAATTATCTTTGCATGCCGTGGGGTTAAGAACCGATTGCGCGCTGTCTTTGAGGGTCAACAAACCTGTCAAAACGCCCTGCCCGTCCGTCACCAGCAGTTTTTCGATGCGACGCGACTTCATCAAATTCAGAGCTTCACCCCGATCAGCAGGTTCATGCAGAATAGCCAGATCATTAGAGGTCATCATGACTTTGACAGGTGTATTATCATCAGATGCAAACCGCATGTCGCGGTTGGTCACAATACCAAGTACGCGGCCTTTTTCATCCACGACCGGAAACCCTGATACGTTGTATCGTTCTTGCAGCGCTTTTGCGTCTGCCAAAGTTTGGTTTGGCGTCAAGGTGATGGGGTTGTAGACAATGCCGCTTTCAAAACGTTTGACCCGTCGCACTTCGCGGGCTTGTTCTTCGGCGTTGAGGTTGCGGTGTATGACACCCATGCCCCCGGCCTGCGCCATGGCAATGGCCATCCGACCTTCGGTCACTGTGTCCATGGCAGAGCTAAGGAGCGGGATGTTCAGCGCAATGGATTTGGTCACATGGGTGCGTGTGTCTGCCGTTGAAGGCAGCACAGAAGACGCTCCCGGAACAAGCAATACGTCATCAAAGGTCAGGGCCTCACGAATTTCCATCATCGCACCTCGTTGCATGGGTTCATTTGGCATGTCCCTATTTCACGGACTGCGTACGATGAAAAGAGAGATTTGGACAGAGTGCTCGTATTCATGACACGCCCGCAGACTCTTGCCGGAACTGCACACCCAGATTTTTCCTTGCATGCAAGGATCTGGATTGCGCCGGAGACTCCCTTTGCAACAGATGTGGCCGCAGTAAAGGAACGATAGCTGCGCCCTTTTTGGAATGAACATGCGGTGAAGTCCCTTCACTCAGGGGCAAGACCGCCTGACCCTCGAACCGCCGCCAATGGCCTGTGCCAAATCTCTGGTAATTTGGAAACTCTCAGTTGAGGATAGAAAGAAGACGATCCCTGACCCCAGACGGGTCTCTGAGAAAAGCTGCACAAATGAGGATACAATGTCAGAACATGGATATGACGCGGGTCGGCTCAACCTACCTTTTGTAGGGATATCAACCTTTGCAAAGCGGCCTTATGAACCGGATTGGGGGGCGCTGGATGCGGATGTTGCCATACTTGGCGCCCCTTTTGACGCAGGTACACAATGGCGCGCGGGTGCGCGTTTTGGGCCGCGCGGTGTACGTGAAGCCTCCACGTTGTTCAGTTTTGGACATGCAGGGGCTTATGATCATGAAGACGATGTGACGTATTTGCCCGGTGACGTGAATATTGTCGACATTGGCGACGCGGATATCGTGCATACGGACACGCAAGCCAGCCATGCCAACATTGAAAAAGGGGTGCGCGCAATCCTACAGGCAGGTGCTTTGCCGGTGGTGATTGGTGGGGATCATTCAGTGAATATCCCCTGCATTCGCGCCTTTGAAGATCAGGGGGACATCCACATTTTGCAGATTGATGCCCATCTCGATTTTGTGGATGTGCGACATGGGGTGCGCCATGGCCATGGCAACCCGATGCGACGCGCGGCCGAACAGGACTTCGTTACCGGACTAACACAAGTCGGTATTCGCAACGTAAGTTCCACGGCAAAAGAGGGGTATGAAGATGCCCGCGCGATGGGATCTGATATTATCTCTGTTCGTCAAGCCCGCGCGCTGGGGCCACGCGACGTGTTGGGCCGTGTGCCAGCGGGTGCACGGCTTTATGTCACCATTGATATTGATGCCTTTTGCCCCTCAATAGCACCCGGGACGGGAACACCTTCGCACGGGGGATTCTTGTATTATGAAGTGTTGGAATTGTTACAAATGGCAGCAGAACGTCACGAAGTTGTGGGGATTGATCTGGTCGAGGTGGCGCCGGATTATGATCCAACGGGGTCTACCTCGGTGCTGGCGGCCCAGATATTGTTGAATTTTCTTGGATTTATTTTTCATGCGCGCAGCCAGTTGTGAGCACATAGCGCAGCATCCGCTGCACGAGATATTTTAGGGGCTCTGCCCCATCGATCAAAGATCGATTCCCCGCGGTATTTTCGGCCAAAAAGAGATGCAGTTGAGGTTGAGACAATTGCGCGTGAAATGGCGGGGAAAGGCCTGAAATTGCCGCGATGGTGCTTTTGTCTGGTTGCGCGTGGCAGTATGCTTGGCAAAAATAAATTGGAATTGAGTGATGGGCAGTGATCCCCTTGTTATCTTTACGCCGTCGGGCAAACGCGGACGGTTTGCGGTTGGTACGCCCGTTTTGACAGCGGCGCGCCAATTGGGCGTGGACCTTGATTCTGTCTGTGGCGGGCGGGGGATATGTTCGAAATGTCAGATTACGCCTGGATACGGTGAATTTTCCAAACATGGGGTTCGCGTTCAAGAGGATGCGTTATCTGACTGGAATGCGGTTGAGCAACGCTATGAGGAAAAGCGCGGGTTAAAAGCAGGCCGAAGATTGGGATGTCAGGCAACGGTTCAGGGGGATATTGTTATTGATGTGCCTGCTGAGAGCCAAGTGCATAAGCAGGTTGTGCGCAAACGGGCCGAGGCCCGCGACATTGTGCTGAACCCTTCCACCAAGCTTTACTACATTGAAGTTGCGGAACCTGACATGCACGATCCGTCCGGCGATTTTGAACGGGTGCAGGCGGCGTTAAAGGATCAATGGGGATTTGATGATGTCTCTGCTGATTTGGGAATTTTGCAGAAGTTACAGCCGATCCTGCGCAGAGGCGCGTGGAAGGTCACCGTGGCCGTGCATTTGGGCGATGAAGAAAACCCGGCCCGGATCATGCACATCTGGCCGGGGTATTATGAGGGCACGCTTTATGGGTTAGCGGTTGATCTGGGGTCCACAACCATTGCGGCACATTTGTGTGATTTGCTGACTGGTGAAGTGATCGGATCATCCGGGGTGATGAATCCGCAGATCCGTTTTGGTGAGGATCTGATGAGCCGGGTCAGCTATTCGATGATGAACGACTCTGGTGCACAGGAGATGTGTCAGGCGGTGCGCGAGGGGATGAATGGTTTGTTTACCCAGATCGCCAGCGAAGCGGATATCGACAAGCAGTTGATTGTTGATGTTGTATTTGTCTGTAACCCCGTGATGCACCATTTGTTTTTGGGGATTGATCCGTTCGAACTTGGTCAGGCGCCTTTTGCATTGGCCACATCAAAGGCGCTTCGGCTTCGCGCGCATGATCTGGAACTGAACATCCATCCATCTGCTTTTGTGTACTTTCTTCCTTGTATTGCAGGCCATGTGGGGGCGGATGCGGCCGCTGTGGCTTTGAGCGAGGCACCGGATAAATCGGACGATCTGGTCTTGGTTGTGGATGTGGGGACCAACGCAGAAATATTGTTGGGAAATAAGGAAAAAGTGTTGGCCTGTTCGTCACCAACCGGCCCGGCCTTTGAAGGGGCGCAGATCAGTTCGGGACAGCGTGCTGCACCGGGGGCCATTGAACGTGTTGAAATTGATCCGATCAGTAAGGCTGCGCGGTTCAAAGTCATAGGCAGCGATCTTTGGTCCGATGAAGACGGGTTTGACGCTGCAATAGCCAGCACCGGAGTGACGGGAATTTGTGGTTCAGGGATCATCGAGATGGTCGCAGAAATGCGTATTCACGGCATTGTCGATGCTCCGGGACTAATTGGCACAGCCGAACAAACCCAATCAGCATCGGTTTTTGCTGATGGGCGTACCAATTCTTATCTGGTGTATGATGGCACGGACAACGGCGGGCCGCGCATCACTGTGACCAACCGCGATATTCGCGAAATTCAGATGGCAAAGGCTGCGCTATACTCGGGGGCGCGACTATTGATGGACAAATTCGGCGTTGACCACGTTGACCGGGTGGTGCTGGCCGGGGCATTTGGCGCGCATATATCGACCAAACATGCGATGGTTTTAGGGATGATCCCTGATTGCAAACTGGACAAGGTCACATCAGCGGGCAATGCTGCGGGGACAGGCGCGCGTATCGCTTTGCTGAACACGCAGGCGCGGCGCGAAATCGAACAAACCGTTCGTGAAATCCACAAAATAGAAACAGCCATTGAACCCCGTTTTCAGGAACATTTTGTCAATGCATCGGCGATTCCAAACGCGGTTGAACCGTTTTCGATTTTGAATTCCATCGTTACCTTGCCTACAGAAACCTTCAATACAGGCGGCGACACCGGGCAAAGTGGTGGCAGACGGCGCAGGAGGCGGGGATAAGCATGCAAAACGACGACCAGCAGACGTTTTGGACCACGCAGGCAGGGCCGTCTTGGGTCACCCGAATGACGGCAATGGACGCCGCCTTTGACCCTATATTGGACGAAGTATTCCGTTTGGCCGACTTTCAACGCGGCGACGCAATTGTTGATATTGGTTGTGGAGCGGGAACCAGCACACTGGAGGCGGCACGGCGTGTCGGCCCCATTGGGAGAGCCTTGGGTGTCGATATTTCGCAGACTTTGTTGGATGCCGCGTGCCAGCGGATCGATCAACAGGTAAATTTGCAATTTGAATTGGCAGATGCTCAGGTGCACCCCTTTGAGCCTGAAGCATTTGATGGATTGATCTCGCGGTTTGGCCTGATGTTCTTTGAAGATCCGTCGGCCGCATTTCAAAATATGGCCAAGGCATTGTCCACCGAGGGCAAAATGATCTTTGCCACATGGGGCGCGATCCCTGAGAACCCGTTCTTTACCTTGCCATCACAGGTCGCAAGTGACGTGATTGGCAAAGCGCCAAAGGCCGATCCGGATGACCCCGGCCCGTTTTCCTTGCGTGATGTGGATCGGGTGACAGATTTGTTAGACCATGCTGGGATGACGCAGATCAAAGCCTATGAAACCCAGCTGATGCTGACCCCGCATGGGACGGCAGGGGACCTGGCCGATCTATTGTGCGAAATTGGATCCGCGCAGCGTATTTTGGCGTATTATGGATCGGATTCAGATCAACGCGCCACATTGCTTCTAGCTTTGGAGAAGGCTTTGCAGCAATATGTAACCCCTCAAGGCTTGCGTGTTCCAGCATTGATCAATTTCTTTACGGCGCAAAGGCGATGAATGGGTTTGCCAGCATCAGGAGAGCATTTTTGCAATCCACCAGATCGTGCCATCCGGGTCTTTGACACCGCCGCGCAGATCACCATCTCCGGTATCCAACAAGGGCTGAACCACTGTTGCGCCCGCACAAAGCGCTTTCTCAAAGCAGATGTCGGGATCAGCCACATATATATGGACATGTGATGGCGACCCTTCTGAGACCTCGCCCATCATAATCACCGTGTCGTCTATTTGCGTCTCGCAATGCATGATCCCCTGCCCGTCCTTACGCGCGATCACCCGCAACCGTTCCGCAGAAAAGGCATTTTCAAGGAACCTCATCGTGCGTTGGGCGTCCTGAACAAGCAAATAAGGCGCGACGCTGGTGTATCCTTCGGGTTTATAGGCCATCCTGTGCACCTCCAATCGCATCTTGACGCCGCATAGCCGACATTCTATCCCAAGCACGAGCACGCGGGTATGGTGAAAAGGTATCACGGCAGCTTCCCAAGCTTTAGTTACGAGTTCGATTCTCGTTACCCGCTCCACGACAAAACACCCACAAAGCCCCTTATTTTATGAGAAAATTGCACAGAACCGGGTGCTGCGTACATCGCTCAAATTAAGGCTGACTTGGGAAAAACCGGGAACACTAGCGCACCTTCGGGACACTGAGTCCCGCAGAAATTCCCGAAGTCCGGCAAACCAGTCATCGACTTGGCTCTGCACTCAAGCGTTTCCCAGCGCCATCATCCGACAACACCCCCACGCCCTGCTGAACGATTCTCATCTTATCAACCGGATAGGGACGCAGCAGCGCCAGCGCTTCGTCTGCTGTGCCATGCAGCCATGTGCCATAGTCCTTTGGCGCGAGGATCACCACCATGTGGGACGGGTGCACGGGCTTGACGATCTCATTTGCGGTCGTGGTGCTGATCTGCCTGCACCAAATGTGATCTGCGCATACGCCCAAGCTTCACCGTAACTTTTTCCCAGTCCATCAATCAGTCTCCTATATGTAGAAATATTTGTCAGCGGGCTCAATTTCGGTGCGACTGGCATCAATGGCCGCGCCACGGAACTGTTCGCGGGGCCAGGTCTTCTCAAAACGATGAACCGCCTCACGGTGCGCGCTCTCGAAACATTTGGCGTGAACCACCAAGACGGGTGGCACATCTTAGCCGCGACACTGGAATACAAAGGCTTTCATGACGGCTCCATTATGTAGCACTCTACCCGTCCAGCCTACTTGACGAAAAGAGTCGGATGACGGCTCTGAGCCCATTTTACCGAATGCTGCGCAATGCATGGGCGTCCGCTTCTTAAGCGAGACCCGAGTAGGACCGACGGGTCTCGCTGATGCGCACACGTCTAGGTCGGTAGGGCTTCGGATGCATACTGATCAACGAATTCGCCAACCGGTGGAATTGGCTTGATCACATCAATCAACACGCCATTTGGGTCGCTAGTGATGAAATGTCGCTGGCCGAAAGCCTCGTCTGTTAGCGTCTTGAGCATCGGTAGCCGGGCATTTTGTGCGCGGTGGAACTCGGCATCGACATCCTCGACTTCAAAATTCAAGATCAGACCGTTGATTTTTCCGCGCGCATTTTGCGGAACAGTCTCGTGGTCTTCTTGCAGGATTGCGATGTTGACTGACGGATCTTCAACTGACTGCAAGTGGCAATACCAATCTGCGTCGAAAGCCACCGAGAACCTGAAGTTGTCGACATAGAAAGCCTTGGTGGCTGCTACGTCGTCGGTTTGTATGACGGGATAGAACTGGGTGCATTTCATATTGCTTCTCCATTTTGAAAAACATACTGTATGTATGTAATGGTGACTCATAAAACATACAGGATGCATGTATGCAAGGAGAAGGTCAGACTCGCACCAACAAGTCGCGTACAGAAGCAACCCGATTGGCGCTTGTAGAGGCAGGGCGAAAGCTCTTTGCACAAAAGGGGTTTGCCGAAACCTCGACCCCCGAAGTCGTCAAGACTGCAGGGGTCACGCGCGGTGCGCTCTATCATCACTACGACGGCAAGGTGGCTCTATTCCGTGCTGTCGTCGTCGAAGAATTCAAGGCGGTCTCCGAAGAGATCAAAGCCTCTTCAGAGATGGTAACAGGCACGAAGATCGACCTCCTGAAGAAAGGCAGTCGCGGCTACTTGAAGGCTATGGAAGACAAGGGGCGCGTGCGGATCATGCTTTTGGATGGACCGGCGGTCTTAGGACAGAAGGAACTGGACAGAATTGATCGCGAAACCTCCGCAGACACCCTGCGCGTGGGCCTCTTGGAAGCGATGCAAGTTAAACAGATCAAAACACTGCCCATTGATGCGCTAACCTTGCAACTTTCGGCGCTTTTTGATCGTGCCGCGCTTGCCGTTTCCGAAGGTGATGATCCAAAGGATCATCTAGCGGTCATAGACTCGATTATTGTAGCCTTAGCGCAAAAAGATCACTGAAGCGGCCATTGCGTAGATACAAGCGAATGGCAGTTTCGTCCCGCATAGCCGACCTTAAAAAGCAATCAGCGCCATCCGATCTTGACCGAAACTGTCAGATGACTGGTTTGAGCCCGTAGTTCAGAATGCTACGCGAATAACGAATGTCTGCTAAACATCTTGCCTTTAGCCTCTGTCATTCTTCCTCGCAGAACTGGGACTCATTCCTAAGACATCCCGAAAGGCCCTCGAAAACGCACTTGCCGAGCCATACCCATGCTCATGAGCGACTTGATCAATTGTTTTACCATGGTCTTGCAGGGCTTGCCGAGCTTTCAGAAGCCTCCAGGTCAAGGCGTATTCACCAGCGGTTTGGCCAACATGTTGCTTGAACTTAGTGGCAAACGATGACCGCGACATACCTGCAATCGTTGCTAAATCTTCCAAAGAGTACTTCCAACCATCTGGTTCATGGATTGCAGCGATTGCGAGGATGATGCGATCATTACGCAGGCCTGCGTAAAAGCCGATTTGCGTTGCGTCCTGCTCGAAATGCACGCGCAGAATGGATGCAAAAAGCGCTTGGGAAAGATGTTCGGTAACGATCCTGCCACCAAGGGGCGAAGAACGGGTTTCGTTCACGATCAATGGCAAAAGGGTCGACATCAAAGACTCGATTTCCAAATCACGCGCGCGGATCAGAATGCACGCAGGTAGATCGCGCATGAATGGATGTAAATGTGTGAGATCATACTCAAAATGCCCGCACACCATGCGCGTGGAAGGAGGGCCATCGATAAAGGGCTCGTCACCAATTTCCATGGCCGCAATTACGTCCTGTCCACGCATGGCAGGGGTATCGGGGTGATCACAAATGGCGTGGGTCGCGCCCTTGGGAAAGAGGATTAAATCGCCTGCGGCCAGCTGTGCTGTCTGGCTTTCGGATTCGACAAAAGCGTTTCCGCGGACAATGAAATGGAATTGGGCAAACCCTGTATTGGCGATCGACATCTTCCAATGGCCGCAAAAATTCTTTTGAAAATAGATAGAGCTTTTGAAGCCGATGAGGTCAAGAACATCGCTTAGCGGATCCAAACCGTTCTCCCTGTGATCAATTTTGCAAGTCTTTCCCCGGCGATGTGGTTGCTCCGCCGGGGATAATTTTAGGGTATCAGGAAACTGAAACAGGGGTGTACAGGAAGCTGTCTCCGTTCACGGACATGCGGCCAATACCCGGGAACGGGAAGTGGTAGCCCGCAACCAACATGTTTTGCTCTGCAGCCATCGTGAACAGTTTGCGACGCGTTTCAACGGCTTGCGCTGGATCATGTTCGATCCCCAGGGCCCATTCAGGTTCGTTTGTTCCAACAATGTAGTGCACCGAAGTATCGATCAGGTGCAAAAGAGTTTCGCCGCCGCTGGTCAGCTGAACCGCCATGTGGCCCAATGTGTGGCCCGGTGCGTCGAGCACTTTGACACCGGGGACAATTTCGTAGCCGTCTGAGACGGTTTTGATCTTGTCTTTGATCGGGTTCAGCTTGTCATTGGCGATGCTGAGCATCAGGTTGCCAAAGTTTGCTTCAGCCGTTGGCGCTGCTGTCCAGAACTCTAATTCTGCTGCATTCATGTAATGTGCTGCGTTCGGGAAACAGGCCGCACCGTTCTGGGATACGCCGCCGATGTGGTCGAAGTGACCGTGGGTCAAGAACACATGTGTGATGTCGTCAGGTGAAACGCCAACCGCTTTGAGGCCCGCAAACAAACGACCATTGTCGACATCTGCGTCCGGCAATGTAACGTCACCTTGGCCTGTGTCTATCAGGACCTTCGCATCGCCTGTTTCGACAAGCAGGACCTGACCTTGCATATTCGCAAACTCTTGCGGAAGGCCGTATTTGGCAAACAGCTTATCGACACTTCCTTCTGGTTGGTTTGCGCCAAAGATAGCCGTTGGAACTGTGAATAACATGTCATCGATGACTGTGAGGCGCATATCACCCAATGAGAATTGCTGAACAGCGCGCATTGGCAAGTTCGATGCACCCGCGGCAGCAGCCGGGTTTGCAGATGACAGAACAGCCGGTGCGGCGACGGCCAAAGCGCCTCCCATCAAGGCAGCGCGACGATTAATTGTGAGATAGGACATGAGCGTCTCCGTTTGAACATTGTGCCCATCGTTTATCGGGTAGTGTATTTGGCATTTGAATGCCTGTAAGTCCAAAATACGATACACATCGTACAATTGCTTGCCTGATCACAGTATAGTCTGGATGGTGTCGTCACACCGCTGGAAACGCTTGGCACCAGACACCCCAAAATTGCACCTTCGTCTGTCAAGTTGGTCAGATCTTAACGGAAGCAGTCCTTGGCGCACCCCCAGCGAATGGCAAGTGTGGATGGCCCCCGCATAGCAAGACATTTTTGATCTAATTTGTGCATTTGTCAGAAGCAGTCATGTGTTCCCTTTGCCCGGCAGGCGATTTGCACAGCAAGTCTGCCGAGAGGGGCTTGTTTGCGCGGTTTTGACCGCTGGCCCTCCCTCTCGGGACATTGCTGTCCAATGCCCTGCCGGGGAGTGGATGGGTTCCGCAAACCAAGTTCCTATCAGCTTCGCGGGCTATGACGCCCGGGACATTCGACGGGGTTTCTTGGTTTTGGCGGCAGACTTATGCACCATCATCTCGCAGGTCTTAGTGCCGTGTTCCGGTTGGCAAATCTTTGGGCGCGCGCGGCTTCGATGTCGCGGGCAATCACCTGGTTATGACGTTGCATTCAAGAGGCTCCAAAAGTCAGAGCGAAGGCCAAGAGCAAATGCACTGATCTGGTTCTGCATGGCTGGCGCTTTACAGCCGCAGTCTTTCTGGCAGAGGCAGGTTGTTCAGATGCTGAGATCCTGTCTGTAACCGGACACCGAACGCTAAAAAGGGTTCAAAAATGTCGTACGAGAGCCAATCAGAAACAGCTGAGTCGTCAGGCTCAAACCAAGAGGGATAGAACATGAACGAAATGGGGATGGACGAAAAGAGGGGGGAAACTACGAAGTTTCGGACCATGAAACGAATCGCAGCTTTCGCGGAAACCTCATAAAAACAAGGTGGTACCCAAGGCCGGTGACGCATGTACTTGTTTTTAATAACATAAAGAGACAAGTTCGCGAATTTTTCGATACACGCCATCACAGTCACTCAGTTCAAGCAGCTCGTTAGAGCAATAATACGAGATCAATATTGGACCAAGTCAACAAAATTTCTTCTGTAATTGCCTTCGTTGCATACCACATAGCTGTCAAAAACACGATGAATCGTCCCTTTTTACCGTGGGTGCATGCTCCTACTTTTCCATGTGCCACAAGCGAACCAAGTATCGAGGCTAGCTGATTGCTGCAAAAACAGACCGTGACCACATAGAAAATCGCCGCCATCCGAGCGATGCTAAAAAAGTCAACACCTTTCAGATGGCATCGATGCCTAATGACAGAAAGCATGGCTAAGGGATTTGCATTTCAAACTGCTAGGTGTGGTTGTTCAGTAGCCAACAACCCTTGAACGCCTGCAAGGCTCATTTCGTTGGAAGCGGAAGGCGGGAATTGCACTAGTGTATCGGCAGCCTCAACTTCCAGCCGTTGCTCCAATAGCGCACGGGCCAAGTTGTCATTATGCCATAGACCCAGCTTGATGCTACCCATCCTACTGTTATCCTTTGCCTCTCCGAGAACTTCTGGAGAAACGCCATACTTACGATAGATCCGTTCCATCAATGGATCAAAAACTCCAACCAATCCTGACAATTCATAGCGCTCAAGAATCTGCGCCCCTGCCCCGAAAAGCCGAAGTGCCGTCGCCTTTTGTGAAGCGCTTTCAGAGACACAAAATCGCGTGCACTCCCAGATGAATGGGCTGGTAACACTCGCATCAGGCACAATGAATGCAAAGTGGTCAGAGATCATGGTATTGGAAGTTGTCGGCAATAGCCTCATAGAGCCTGCGTGAGATCCATCGGAGTCTTCAGCAATAACATACAGAGTATGTGGGAGGTCGTACTCATCTCGCTCCTCTCCGTTTTCCAGGACTTTCACATCCCAACCAAGCCTGTCCCGGAATTGGCGAGCGCGGTCAATAAACATCGAATGCGCCAAAAGTTCATGTTGCTTTAACTCAGTTCCAGAAAGTAGGTGTATCATTTCACACTCCATGTTGTGTCTACACCTCAAACCATCACTAAACTTAGTTAATGAATTATGAATAATTTGAATTAAATTGATGGAAAGGACTGGGCTGGACATTAGAATGAGAAAATGTCGTCTTCGGTCAATTCCCAAAAGCGAACCAAATCGCTGCAACGTCTTTGACTTGTGGAAATTGCTGCTACGTCAGCTGCCAAAGCGGAAATCACCCTGTGTCGAGCCAGCGAAGCAGACTTAGTGTTTTCAGCAGTCAGTCCCAAGGCGCTGTCAATGTGAACAGCGACTGAGACGGCAGCCATAACGCATTCGTCAACTCCATAAGACAAATTTCTTCTACAAACAGCCCCGACGGCAACTCCAAGCGGCAACCCGCCTTCCGCAACCAAATTTGCAATTTGCTCTTCTAAATCATCTAGGCTCAGGACCCATTAATCTGGTTGATGCTGTCACGGCTGCATGATTCAAACCCGCAAACTGCAGGGGGTTTCATGAGTAATCTTTTTTGGCTGAGCGAAGAGCAAATGGTGCGGCTACGACCGTACTTTCCCAAAA
>JBDWQI010000038.1:0-3563 GCA_039986635.1 Sulfitobacter sp. | reverse complement strand
TCTGTAATCCTCGACCCTACCGTGGACATAAGCATAACTGGCGCGCCCACAACTACGGAGGAGTTCGTATACACCGTCACAGATGCTACGGGGTGTACCGCATCGTGTCCTGTGGTCTTGAGCATTCTGCCAGGTAAGAGCTTAGACTCCAACACCATTAACGCTTGTGATGCCGTTCGATTTCGGCTTGACAGTCCGAGGACTGTCACCACGCACTTGATTGTCGTCGAACGCTGGTATACAGTTTGGATCCAACACCTCAACATTTGAACTAATGTGCCCTCAGTCCGTAAGTCCGTTCATATTATTATACGCGCCAGTCGCTTTTTCGGGTCGCTAAGCTCAGACGCACTATCATTGTGGTGAAAACAAGGTAAGACGTATATTTCTGCAAGTATTGCAGAAGGTTGATCACGATTGTTGCTCATTATGTTCATACCATGTTTGATTTCCACTCGAGAGCGAGATCGGCAACACTCAAGAGGACGAAAAACCGTCGACGCCTTGTGTATGTCATCGGGTAAAGGTCAGCGTCTACCGCCATTCTTACGTCAAACGAGTTTTTGTACTACACGTTTTTGTGTGTACCCTAGGCCTCCAATGAGCAGGAGCAAACAAACACAGACTGTAAACCATAGCCCCAGAGCCGTCGAGGTCGTATACAAAATGTCGCTGGCGTGGTTCCATGTGGGTTTGAGCTAGTTGTCTCACCAGCTCCCGTTGAACATTTACAATCTTGGGTTTGTTTGTCCCTTTTCCGAACAGCTTATGAGGGCAATCGTTATTGGCACGGTATTCCCAACGCAAGCCTCTACACATGATACACACCACTTGCAAGGGACTCAACAATGTCCCAATTATAGGTGAATATTCGACATGATTTCACAACCCGACAACTGACCAGCTCCATATCCGACTGGCAGGCGTTATTCCAAAAAATGCCTGACCAATCACTGGATATATTCGCCTGGGAAAAAACAGGTTGAACAGATAATTCCGCAATGACGAAACCCCTCTATGTTGTTTTAAACGTCAGGGCATGACTCGCATGTTTCTTTTTACTTCAGTAGTGGTGAGTACACGCGGTCATCAAGTTCTTCGTCCTTCAGCACACATCTGCACGCAATAGCTCATGTCAGTACTTTCCAGGGGCTCCCCCGCCGGCCTCAACGACCGTCGGCTGCCGCTTTCGGTGATGCCCGAACTTTCAGGGCCGTATCTCCGGAGAGTAGGGGTCAGACTTGACGCCAAGAGTTGATATGGCTTCATACACACTACCAGCAGAGATATTGAGAATGACGCACATAGTGATACTGGTACGATGTTCGCCCAAATACGTGCCACCCACATTTTATATACCTGCTAAGTTCGTACTGCTGCAAGTACGGCTGATTCTCCAGTTCATTGAAGCGGAAAAAGTCCGGTAGCAAGAGTACTGCTGTACCCAGACATATCTCGAAATTTCGATTCCAACTTCAAACTGGTATCCCTGGTCTGTGGCACACCCACAGAATCCAAATCCCGACTTTCGCTTTTTTTTTAGTCCTGAGGATCGTGAAACTTCCGTTTAAGGACGGACGACCCGACAACAGAGGTTGGAACACCGGCAACTGTAGTACGATTGAAGTGATACACTTAAGACGATGTATTCAGGTACGATACGTATTACCACAGGTATACCATACTTACCGTGGTTAGCGCAGGAGATTGTCCGACAGCAGCAAGGACTGTACAGATATTGTTAGTGAAGCACAGTTCAACAAGGCGCTTTCATACCGTCCGGCATCAAGCGGAAAGATTCACCATAGTCTGAGGCACACCGAATATACACACAAAACTATCTCAATGTGTGACATGTCCGCGCATACTCTGGATCAAAACGGAGGGACCGTTCAATTTAATATGAGTACGTCGACTTTCTTTACATTCCCGATGTACTTGCCGGAAGCACAACTCGAAACGTTCAGACATCAGACAACATGCAAGTAACACGTTCAATGTTACAACTCCTGACAACACGCAATGAACATAAACAATGTTACAACCCCGCCTATGCTAGTATGACCACAGCTGCAGCTGGTCACACCACGCGCGTGTTGCTGGTATGTAGAGTACTGCCTTGGCTAGTTGCCGTATCAGAGGATGCGGTCCTTCATCTGTCATCACCACCTCTCTGTGCTGCTATGCGGCTATGCTGCTGTGCGTGTGTACGCGTGTATCGTATACGCCGTAAATATATATATGCATGGTGGTAGGTCATGTCACATATCAGTCTTTGAAAAGGTAGTAAGATTATCACGATGCCTGATTTAGGACATGGAGGCGCGAGCTCGATCTTCAAAGAGATCTAGTTCTTTCAACAGAGCGCATGAGCAGGGGAAGGCGCGGGCCCAAATATGCTGATTATACCGTTCTATAATTCTGTGGGCCCACCAGAAGACCAGAGAGCAAGATCACGCGTGTGCGGTATTTTGTCCGCGCTCCATTGCTGCGGCTTCCTATCAACAATTGCTCTTTTTTCGGACCCTGCGATCTGTAAAGCTAGTGCCTCCGCGCTTATATATTACATGCATGCTGCCACGGTTACAGCACCACTGCTGCTGCGGTTGTTTTTTGTAGGCAGCCGAGTGGGGTCGAGAGTTCTAGCCCCTTTTACGGTGCATCCTTTCTATTTAAGCAAATATTGTCCCACTACTGTGCTGCTGCATACGGTGTGCCACGCAGCTGTATTATGTGTGCTGTGCGTCACGAGTGAAATTATCAAAAATATGTTTTCGGTAGTTCTGGGCGTTGTGCGGGAGAGGCCGTCTTCGCCGCGAGGGCCGTTTCCGTGAGCGTTCAACCAACATAGCCACTCCAACACGTCAACGTCGGTTGCGGTCCTCCACTATCTCTCGTTATTCGTCCGCATGCAAAGGAACGCGTCCAAATCATTGGCCCCTCGCTGCTAGTCGGCCTTCCATGCCAACGCCGCCATACTTCTTCTTTTATGCGTCCTTCGGCTTCACTGTCTACGATTTCGATCGACGCTTCGGTGGTTCGAGATGTGTGCATGACGTGCAGTATGTGTATGAGCCTTATATTTTTCCCTGGCACTCACTGTATAAGACGCACAGAATGAAACCAGCCACTCGCGTAACCCCATACGGAAGTGTCACGATCGCAATCACACAATAAACACGAAGGGGGAATAAAGAAGCAGGGGTGGGCGGGATCGTCCTTTCAATTTTTGTCACACCCATTTGGCGAGTCTACTTCGACTACACGCATTATGTGCCTCTCGTCCACGTATTCACTCACTCCTTCCTGGTGATGAGGGTGGCCGGATTTGTCCGTCGGTGCCAATACAAGCTCGTGTACGGTCGCGAGACAGACACGTGGGAATCAGAACGCACGAATGTCTGGGAGAACAATCACGGCGTGTGATTTACGCTCGACCATGTGTCATATCATGTGTCTTACCATGACTGGGTGCGGCAAATAAGAGCCGAATGCCCTTGCGTTTCACCTCGGCGTATCTGCAAAGGTTGGTGGAAGACGTTTCCCCCCCCCCCCCCGATCCA
>JBDWQI010000037.1:0-6001 GCA_039986635.1 Sulfitobacter sp. | reverse complement strand
ACGATACCAGTTTGGGCGCCGGAAGACCGTGCTTATAAGAAGGCATGCTAATGAATGGCCGAGTACGTTATTTATACTAAGGACATCACGTACTTGGTCACGGATGTCGCCATATGGAAGATGTAGGAAATATCAAATCATCATAAATTACCTAACGTTTAAACACAGGCGTCGCACGAGGACCCAGCTTGACGATCGAAATCATTTTATGACAGGTTTGTAGAGCAATCGCTGGCCAGCGCAGGGTGCTAGTTATTTTAAACGTTTGGCTAATCTGCGCGAGGTGCGACACGATAAACGTTCCAAATATTTGAGGTTACGTTAACGACCACGTATGCACCATTATAACCTGAAATACCCTTCGAACTTCACGATAAATCTGGTTGATTCCGACAACGCGGAGGGCTTTGAAAACCAAGTGTGGTAATCAGCTGCACTTCGATTTCGAGCATTCCTACTGGCAGGCTATGGATTAGCATATAAGCGTTCAAGCCGTATCGTCGTTGTCAAACAAGACGGAGGGGATACCGTTGAACCACGTCGTGATGGCATTGTCACCATGGTACCCGTTTACGGCCCGCTACTGAGATTATGTTGGCGCGGAGGACAGAAGGGAAGGGTTGGGTGTACGGAGCACGCACTGTATGTGTATAGTTCAGGCGATGGTTTCCTCATACCGGTACACTGATCAACCCAAAAGGGTGCCATTGATCGACATGACACACTCTTATTCCGATCGTCGCCATGTCCGACAATATGAGCAGGGGTTGAAGATATTTTTATCAATGGTGTTTCCGGCCCAGCTGACGGTTTGTATAAGGCACTGGAAGATGTTGGAAGTACGACGTTCATGAATCAGATGGAGAGCATGGGTATGTGGGTGGGTGCTCAATCAACGATAAAGCGAGCCGCTTCGAAGAAAACTTAAGTTGCACAAGTCGCGATTGTACGTAACCGCGGTAACCTGCACCGGCTGGTACTCCGTCCGCAGGTTTACCTACACGTTGATTTACGACGCCATTCAACGATGCAGGTCGTACGATCAAACACGGTCGAACGCTAGCCTCACGGACATCTCGGCGGCAGTCAAGTGGCTCATATGTGGCTGATATGTGGCTTCGGACATGCTGTATAGAAGGAAACGCCACACGATGTTAACGGGCAAGCACAATAACCAGCCCGACCCTTTGACCTCATACGCATGCGAGTTGAGGTTTGTCAAGCGGGAAGAAATACGGAGCTGAGGCCACAACGCCCGCAGGAAATCTGCGGACGGCGGCGGATAGAATTTGAACAAATGTCCGATCATGAACGATCAGGGCGGGACAAGTCGTACACGAAACCTTCCCGTCTTGACTCACGGGAGGGGTGGGGGGGGGCGGGGGGCGTAAGTTCGAAGTGGGTACAAAACGGTATGGCCGGAGCCAAGGGAAGTAGATTGGGCGTCCGAAATATTACGATGGTGGCCATCGAGGAGACAAAGCGCAAATTTAAGTGATAACGTGACCCAAGGTCCGACCGACGCCCAGGCCTCGCTGTAGGCAACAACGTCGTCGCGATTGACATTCGAGAGTCGTACTCGAAGCCGTCAATTTCTCGATGAAGCGCGCGGGCGACATATATACTCGATAAACAGCGTGGACTCTGAAAATACTCGAATTGTGTTCGAGGCTGTCCGTTGGCATTTGCTGCTCGCTTTTCTGCCGGCAATACTATTTTGCAGAAGTATGTCAAAGAGATCGTGGGGGTACAGTAGTTGGCCCGGATTGTTTTTCTTGCTTATGCGTGGAAAAATGAAACAAAAGTAAACGACGACGGCCGCATCTAAGATGAACATGCGCAGAAGGGTTGCAACCGCGACTCAGGTAACTCAAGCGAAGTAGCCAATCGTGACGAGACGCGTGTCGTAAACCGACGGGAGGGGGGCGGAACAATGTTCAAGAGTGAATGTGGGGGCAAGAATACCGCTTGGGTTACTGATTCCATCGGGGGGACCGTACTATATTAATGCTTGAAAATCGTTTTGCCATCCGCATCTCCGCGTGAAGCATGAAAGCATGAAACCATCGGGTTCTGGCACCAGTACCACCCTTTTCAACCTATGGCAGAATGTGGCGCAGCGCGTTGGGCCACACATGACGAAACCCCGCCATCATGAACTTCAGCAGGCAACGCGACATGTCCCTACCGTTCACCCACCGCCCTACTGCAATCGTCCGACCGCGGTGATACTGCTGTAGGCATTCGAAACTGTTACCAATATCGTAGAGGTGTCTGTTAGGACCTATGCAGAGCTTTTAGTTTTCAATATGTGTATTTACGTTTAACGCACGTGCTTACAACAAAACGAAGCAAAACCGAATCAGGGCACCATCCGGGGGACAGATTGCAACGTGCTCAAATGGCGGACGGAAACCGTAGCTGTGATATGGTTCGTTACTCCTCCCAACACAGGTCATGTGTACGCTTCGACAGTCGTGCCGATGGGGCATTCAACGGCGTTGCCATGTGGTCGTTAAGCCGTGGAGAGCGGCGGCTGCAAGCGAAAACGAAACTATTCTTACGCCGTTAGATCTACCTACACCCACACGTCCAACAACGCAGATTCGAGACAGATGGTAAAAAGGAACATTGACCCCGGCACTGGCATACGTCTTAACAAAATAGTAGCACCAGGCGTCGGGCCTATGCTTTCACAGGTGATGCGGTATAAATTCGTTCGATTGTATCACGTATTGTGTACATACGCTTGACCTACATCCGCTTAGCAGTATGCCGATCAGATACCTAATACCTGGTACCTGGTACTGGACAAGGAGGAGTCTACCCAAGGTATAAGAGGACAGGCACCTCAAGGAAAAAGATCAGGTTCTGATTGTCCAGAAATCACAGCCCAGAATAGTTTTTTTTAAATTATTTTCAAGGCAACCATATCATGAGTAGAAAGAGACATATGGACGGCAGGATATATCAGGAGGTATGTAAAATCGTCCAAAGGAATACCAGGTATGTATGCTGCGTGAAGATGCTTCTCCGCCCTCCGCAGCCGGTGCCGACGTTCGCAGCAGCCTAGATTCCGAAAGAACAGGATCGAATCAACATGTATATCGGGTGACCGACCACCTACGTAGCAAGCGCATACGCTAAACGCATAAAGTGCAGAGAACGCATGAGATATGTGCATTGCAACCTATGCCGCACTGCAGCCGGACCAAAAAGAGAATCGTACAGCTGCAGGTGTCTGTTACTACGACTGAAAACTCCTCAACTTCTCCCTGCGGCCAACACACAATTTCAAAGAGACCATGAAGAGGCGGCAAATCCATTGATTGACTGATGAACGAGAGTTGTGTAAGCGCTGATGTTATCGTCCCTAAGCGCGATCAATTAACCCTTACCGCTTCCCTTGACTTGTTTTGCCTATCAAGAATGCGGGTACGTTTGAATAAGAGACGCCAAAACAATTATGTGTCGATCTGTCCTTCGATAAAAATAGAACTCGCCAACAAGTTAGTAGAGTATGAAGTGCAGTACTGCAATCTTGTGTACAGGGCTACGAGCGATGGACGTATGTGCGGCTCCTCCCACCTCCGGAGGTATTCGTAATAGCGGAGTTCTTCGTAAACATTTCGGATTTACTGTACGACGCCATTGTTCCTTGTATATCGTTGCTGAACATAGAATACATCTAAAGCAGTGATTTCATGAAATGTACTGCACTACTGTTGTACGTTGTAGTTATATGCACAAGAGTGCAATGCGTTGCACAATCTGCGTCCCTTCTCACCTCCTGAATCTCCAGCGAAGTTGTACGTAAACGTGGCGTTGCCGTTAACGTCTATCCCCGATGATTCTGTTGCGTAAATGGCACCTGCAGGTAGAATAACGAGGTGACAGTGGTGGGTGAGTGTTAAAATATCAAGCTACAAAACGGTACGTCTGCGGTGCAAGGCGTAGGTCGCTTTAGAAAACCTAAAAAACAGACAGACACCTTCCACAACACATGAAGGCAGGCATCGATGCATGCTAGATCCCGAAAGATGTCACCGATAAAATCAATCGATGTACACAGCCAAGCACAACTATTACTATATCAATCATGTGTGTACCCTGTGAGTTACTTTACCACTGGTTCTGCATGGATATATATGGACCGTTGTTCTTACGGACACCATTGTTTTGTCTTGGTACATGGCCGAATCAACACCACGGTGGTTAAACGAAGTGTTTCTATGCTCGCCACGCTTTCAGTAGGAACGCGTTTCGTCATATCCGAGGACCGTGTGCCTTCCTATTTGCACCGGGTGGTATGTGAGGTGGCGTTCGCTTGCAGGTGGTAGGCCCAATGGACACTTGCACGTCGAAGAACGGATATGGACGCCAATCAACTAATTGATAGAGTGGAACAATCCCACGGGAAGGGAAATTTTCACACGTTCGCGTCAACATAGATAGACGGCTCAATATATTAGACTCGAAGGACTGCCGATGACCTTCGTAGTCCTGCCCCCATAAGTTCCAAGGAGCTTGATTACAATAACTAAATATGGTATATCTCTATTGGCATAGATAGTACCATACGCATGTTTGTCACCATCTTATCTGGCGTCGATGACCACACGCCCCCTGCAACAACAGCCCAATAGAAACAAGTATTGACATCACGTGTTCAGTCTGAGGGAACGCCCCCAATTGCTGATTTTCTAACGCATGATTTGCAGAGAAACAAGTATTGGCCTTAACGACGGGAGAAAACAGCTTTGATGGCATTACAAAGGAGAAGCACAAACAAACCCCGCGCGGTTTTCCAGCCGTAGCATACCCCTAAGCCAAAACCACAAGGAGGGGTGGTTGAGATGATGGAGCCCACGCTCGTTCCTGTCAAAACCGTGTAACCGGAATTTGCCAGGGGAGGAACGTATTGTCTTAACGACGACAGCAAGGTGATCACATCCAATACAAGGGAGACTGGGCCATAAGGACGTCCAAGCGCAGCAACAACGGCGTTGATAACGACCACGGGAGCACTGCAACAACTACAGGAGGTTCCTTTACGCAAAGCTAGCCGAGGCGGTCAAACGACGTAAGGCGCTGGGTCGACGAAACACGCACTCAGACGAATCGACGTATATTTCCACTCCAGCATAATCGCACAACGCCCCGGAATCGAATGCCGGGTGCAACAGCGTTAAACAAATGGAGCGTCGATGCGTGGTTAATACAATATAAGTTTAAGATGACAGGATCAGAAGGAAATCGTGCGGGATGGGTGTAACATTGTAGATAATGTTGTTGTCTGCGTTGTTCCGCATGGGGCGGGAGAAGGGGAGGTTCGTCGAGCTCCGTGCTGCCAAAACCGCAGATCGTATTGGTTTTACTTGGGCCAAGATTTGACGGAAATGCTTCGGAAATTATAAAAACTAAAAACCTACAGTGCACAGACAAGCAAGATTATTTCGGCTCATGCTTGCCAGGAGTACACTTGGATATTTTGTAAGGTTGACACCCCAGATCTCGTTGATCTTGTATGAACAACAAAGGTATCGCCAGACAACGAAACTACCATCAGCGGGGGTTGTACCAGAAATGATACCAAAGGAAAACAACGTTCCTCAGTGATAACCAAGAAGAGGCGTGAGCCGAATTGACGAACACGCTGCATTACTTCGAAAGTCAGGGGGGCCACGGATGTGGCACGAGCCCAATATCGAATGTCACCAGAGGCTCTGCGTACAAAACTGCAACATGCAAAGGTCGTTGCAGAGCTAGAATTAGATTGGGAGAGGGCTGAAGATACAAGGCGGCTGAAAGGAAAAAACAAAAACATTTTTATGTTCATGGCGGTGATGGCAACGGAGAATTTTGGAAAAATATCTAGCATAGGTGCCATAGATCGATTGGAAAAAGATGAGACTACAGTAGACAGAGGACGTCCGCAGCCCGTTTTATGGCGTGGTGAGAGGCTGTAACATGTACCAGGTAGGTTCTCGATTGGACGACA
>JBDWQI010000036.1:0-4005 GCA_039986635.1 Sulfitobacter sp. | reverse complement strand
ATTTTTGCTTATTTTGTAGACTTTGAGTTTGAGCCACCCTTGGTCGGTCTGTCTCTGTCTTCTTCGTATCAGTCGTCTCGTCTTTGACACACCAACTTGACATAGGTCGGCCCATCCGATGTTTGTTGTTAGCTCTTGGTCTGTACCATCAGCCTGTACCGTTGCACTCCGTTTCAGCTTTTGGTGTGGTGTCGATGTTGATCCATCAGCTCGACATATCATACGACTGATCGTACCAGCAACACGCAACCTTGTATGTGAAAGTCACCCTGTGCCCTGAGCGCATGTTTGCTAAGATTTTTTTGCTGCATTTGCTTTTTTTGTTTGCTTGTTTCTGTTTACTGTTTCTAACCCTCTTCGTCTTATTATTGTCTTTCTCATTCACTTTCGTTTTGAAGTGTACTATGGACATGTTCCTGGTGATTTTTAGATATGCGCAATACGGGACGGTATAGTTTTTCCTTTCTCCAGTAAGGTGGGTGTTTCTGGCGGGTGTAAGGCCGTTCTCAGCCTCAAGGGATGATACTTTCTTGCTGCGGTGAGTAGCCGCGAGGATCTGGCACGAACGTACAGTTGGATTGTACGTGGTGCGTCAGGCGCGAACTTTTTCGATTCACGCGTCTTTCTTGGGCGTCAGCACCGCAGAGCAGCGATTAATGCTCTACCGAGAGGTCCGTGCGCGGAAGCAGGAACCATTACAAGCAAACCTACGACCCAGTCTAACTGCGCCGGCTGAAGGATAGAAATATTCGGCGGCAAAGGAGGAGGGAGTGAGTCGTCGACGAGCGGGGAAGAGACGGATTAAACGCACCCTGCGCCAGAATACCACTCCCCCCGAAGCCGCCGGGATAGATGGAGCCACACAAGCTGTAGCAGTAGCAGTGACAGTAGCCGCAGCAGCAGCAGCAGCTGCAGCAGTGTTGTCCTGGCGAGCGGCAGAATCGGCATCAGCGGCCTGGTAAGCCTCGGCCACGGCTCGCCCAGCAATCGCGGCATCGACACAGCGTGCGTCCAACTCCACAGGCACATCAGCTCCAGCAGAAGGAGCATTTACGTCCGTTTGTGCTTAGGCAAATAATCGAAGCAACATGAGCCTGTCGCGCAGCAGACGTCGCCGTAGCTTCGGCCTTTGCTGACTTGCTCTCATTGGACATCCTTATCTCAAAACTAGTCTGTATCACAAGTTGGAGCTGTAGCTCTGTCAAACACTTCACTGTCCTACATTGCGTAGGTTGCTGCTACGCGCCGGACAAAGTATGTGTATCAAGGGCTACGATTCGTGCCACCATGTAACTGCATTCGTCTGATTGGTATAGTTACGTATATAACTCACATTTTCTCATTCTTCCCAGTATATTATATCTTCTAATCAATTCTGCAAGCCGATCTCGTGCGGCGGGTTTCGAAAAATTCCGTCTGTGCCCTTTCAGCCGTTGTCGCCGACCCGTGCTCGTCTTGTGTTGACTTTGTGTCGCTGTCGAACGCGCCTGTGTTTAGCAAGCGTGGCTTATACCGTGCGGCACGTCCTCAAATTCTAATATAATTTAGTGCCATGGGAAAACTGCAATCCAAATCACATCTTGATACGTCGCCTCGAAATAATTTACAGCAATGCATTGTTATTTTTGTTTTCTAGTTCCAGTGTAGGATACCGCCTCTGCCATCGATGTCGATTTATTTTTTAAAAGCCTGCGGAAAAAAATGTTCTCTCAATACCCAAGGACGATCTACGAAACATGTGGGAATTACGGACATAACAAGTTGATTTCCATTTGTCATGGAGTTTGCCAGTTGTTTGTCAACTGGTAGATGAATTTATATGACGCTTATATCAGGTATGCTGTAAAGGTTTGTCCATATGAGTCCACGAATCTCGGAAGAATAGTACCTAGGGCATGCTGGGATAAAAACAGTATATACAACACCAATCAGTCAATTCCCATACTGATTTCTCTCGCGCGAAGTCTCCACTTAAGCTGGAGGTGGTCGTTTCATGCGTCGGGTAGGGGCGGTGGAAGGAGAGGAGGCACGGGTATTTGCTTGCAATACAAGCGTAAATATTGGCTTGAAAAGTACTTCAAATGTTGTTTTTGTTGGGTATTAGAACCTGATCGAATCTCTCTGTATGGTTCGAAATTTTGTCACAAAATGGCGTGCCATGGGTCAACGGTTCTACTTCGCGTGTGTGGTCTGTCGTCGTCTGTTCTTCCGTGTTTGTCCTGTGAAACATATGCTCTCTGTTTGGAACATATATAGGGTTTGATATTCTGCGGTAAAGAGACGTTTTGGCGGGGAGAGAAAAAACACGATATTTTTTATGTTAGGCATTATATATTTCGATCTGAAGAGAGATTTGGAACGAGAAATATATGAAATGAAGCCGAATCCAGAAACATGGCGGGAATCAAACTTAGGACCGGCGAAGAGATCCTCGAGTTCCGTCGCTGGATTTTAGTCGTTGAACAAAACCCACAACAAAGAATGTAATCCAGCAGATATTAGCTAGGGAACTCAACACTTTGTCTCAAAATTTTAGGGAATATTGCGAAGTACATGTCAATCGGAAAGTTTACAAAATGTTGGGAACTAAGTTTACTACTGTTAAGGGGGATTTGAGTGGCGTAGGCTACATGGCAGCTGGCTCTCTTCGTCAGCCAACAACAAGGAGAAGCGCTCGACTTGGCGACCTGATATGCCTCTCGATCCCTTGCACTGACGCCAGCTAATCTGTCGCAATAATATCAATCTCAGATTTTTGGCTCGTTTTCCTCTCCGCTTATAGGTTCCGTGAGGCGTAAACCTCCATGAGAGAAACGTTGAAGAACTGTTGCAAAACGTGCACGAGTTGCTTCTGAAATGCCCTTGTTTGATTTGTTCAGGGTGAATAGTAGGGCGAACAACTTTGTCGAAACTACTTCTCTTACCCCCTGAATAGCACAACCGCTAGGGGTTAACACCAGACAGTACAAAGCGCCATGGCTGGAAAAAATGTGTTCTAGTCCCACAGAAGGAAGTTAGCCTATTCGAATAACTGCCAGGGCGATTCGTGTTGATGATCGCAATTTCACGGTTGACCGAGTCGTCGGCGACGAACGAATCCGCGACAATTACCATATACCAATATCACGCTCCAATGTAGCTCACGAGCCTGTGGCGTTGCACAGCTCCAAAAAGTATTTTCATCTAGAATAAACCTCTCGCACTAGCGTCAGTTCCTAGCATCCGGCGCCAACCAGTTACATGAGCACCGGTGCGGTAGGATATATAGAGAAAGAGCATGGTATGTGTGTCCTGAGACCTCTGCCCGGCCCTTTAACCTCTAGTGGTGCGTATCCAAGGCTTATCCACGTATTATGCCAACCTATGATTGAGACAAACTGGCATATATTATTAACGGAAGCTACGGAGTCCACTCGCCCCGCCAAGGAATCCCAGGCGAATGGTTACGGTTTGTGCCCGAGGTGAAGCCCGGACAATGATTTATGAACAGCGGCCTAGGATCCTCGTCTCTTGGGGAATAGTACTGGTCTCTGTCAAAGTTTCCTGGTTGTGTAGCCAGCCATGTTGTGTAATTACGCTTACTCACTCTACACAAGGATAGCCGAAAAAAAGATGTTATTGCTCCCAAAGCAGGAACGAGCGTATGCTCCACCACCATGCTCGGTGCATCATTAGTTTGTCGCTTTATTTTCGACGATACAAAATTATTTTCATAGGCAACCTGTTTAGTTGCAGGCTACAGATCAAACACTCGCTGTAAAATACGAGTCGTGTATCCCATATACTAGCGCATGATGACGGTGATCGTGACTGTCTTTAAAACAGCAGGCCGCACGGTGACGGAGCGAAAGAAAGAGACGATGCTTCTACGAACACAACACCAGACTACACTCGCCCCACCACTCCTCATCGAAGAACCAGGCCAGGGGTATAAACACGCAGCTCAGTTCTCATACCCAGGCGGCCTTATCCCCGAAAACGCCGACCCTACAATCGAAATCGACC
>JBDWQI010000035.1:0-2234 GCA_039986635.1 Sulfitobacter sp. | reverse complement strand
CCTTAATGTTCGCCGGAGATGCGTATCCCCCTGCACCGGGACATCGGACGCTTGCTTTGCATTTCGCAACACACGGCCAGTTTCTGCGTGATATTTATGGTCGAAGTTTCCGCCCCCGATTGAGGCTTCGGTTCCGCAAGCGATTCTGGTGCCGTGGTTCATACTGCCACGCTTTGTATTTTTTTTCCACACCGACGACCAAATCATTTTCCGGCTAAAACCCCGCACTGCAAGCATGAAGGAATTTGCGATTGTACGGAGCATGATCCATCTACAAGTTTACCTAGAATTTATCCCAAGGCGACAGAACTACTAAAGCGCGCATACTTACCTCCTGAATCCATGGCAGAATTTCCCTGAAACCAGCCGTCGCCTATGATACAGACCTCCGACTCGTTGACATACACAGCACCTGTAAGGACGTAAACAGTGTCAGTTCATAAACTTAGGCTTGGATGCAACCAGCTTCCAACAATACTGGTGTGCAGATAGTTTGACGGTGCTTTTGGTGGCGTCGCCACGATCGGCACGAGTGGATCAAAGGCCAACAGCATATTCTTGAAACGTTGGTACAATGCTTTGTAATGCCGCATTTAGATAGTCCAACTTGGGGGACGGTTAAAGTGTGTCGTTCCTATTCCCGTACGACATACCAGTACATGTGTGTAACACGTGCACTCAAGAGACTCCATTCCACCAAATAGTATCCGAATAGGCTACGTAGTACCCGCGCAAACATGAGCATTGGCCCCGGTACCGTGCTTCACGTTTGCTGGTTTGCCCGATTTCCTTTTGAAATTCTGTTTTTGCGTCGTGGTCTATCATTTATTTCCCGACAGTCACTGGAGTCTGCCGTGTTGCCGTTGAAGGGGAAAGTCAAGGGAATACCAAAGCTGCATCACGTATGACATGAACCCTTGACACAAGGAAGTCACACGTTTGCTAGCTAAACATGTACTCATATACTTTGTGAATGAAGAAATGCAGACGTTGAATATTCACAGGTCCAAGTGCACATCGCAGATCCTTAACTCAAGCAAGTAATTGTTTGAGAAGGGGCATTGCCTCTACAATTGCCGCTGCGGCAGCTATGGCTCGGGATAACAGGACATTTTAGTACCCGTACAGAACAAAGACCATAACCTGTTACTCAAAGAACTGGCACAAACACTACACAACCCGAATACCGGATAGGACGCAAACAACCACCCAACAAAACGTGGCTGTAAAGTGGGCCAATATACGGGCCGTTAGCAACCGTAATAAATCGTGCCGAGCTGTGGCTTAGTGAAACTGTACTTCTCAAGAAGCAGTCAATACGCAGATAAAACGACTAGATGCTGTGTGCGCCATCGCCTAAAGCTTCGATTTCTACAGCGATGACGGTGTCGTTAATACGACCGGTCTGATCTTGGTTTACAACACAACACATCTAAACAACTATGTAAGGGGAAAACCCAGCGCAGAAAACACAGACCAAGCTACCATGGTGCTCAGCGTGATCGAGGGACAAACATATACAGTTGATGATACAGGTTCAGTGGTACTCCGATGACCTTCATGTTTCGTTGTTTTCCATACCTCCAAAAGCAGATGTTAGTATAGAAACTGCCGAAGTCACTGATTCCAACCCCCGAAACATAGAAATACATCGCACATGCGGTGACACCAAGGGTGCCAATGCATGGACCAGATTCAGGATCGGGCCAACACAACGATGCCGCGACGGCAGGGACAAGCTGATATGCCGTGTACACCACATGAAATGACGAGGCTCTTGAAAATATGTCCAACAAAGTGCACGTCAGTTTGCAACTGATGGCAACAGTTGGAAGCATTCAGGGATGGTGACCGGAGGTGCAGGGAGAAACCTAATGATTCAAGCACGCAACACAACCCAACAGAAACGTCATGCGTTGAATTTTGGAGTTGCTGAGCTCAGACGGCGGGGTCAAGTCATTTATTTTATGTCGGCTACCTCTGGTAGCTTATTATAATAAAATTAAGGCAGACACATTATTTTGGAAAACGATGCTTATTGTGTTAGCGACGGCCCGCATGTGACACCATGGTGATCGTCTTGGTCGAGAGGATTTGTACTAGCCGCTGTTGAACGAGCTTTCGAGTTGAGCTCGAAAATCAAGTACTTCATGAAATAGACAACCACAAAAAACAGAGCGAAAATCTCGATTTAAGCCAGGCTAGCCTAACAACTCTCGTAGACTACATCAACA
>JBDWQI010000034.1:0-186076 GCA_039986635.1 Sulfitobacter sp. | reverse complement strand
TAGCTTCGTACCTCCGAACCTTCCTCCGCGTCTCCGCTTCCGTCTGGCCCGTCCGGCGTCCCCTCAGAGCGTCGCTGCTCGTCCGGTAAGGGGGGTTCTAGAGTTACCAATCCAAACCCGCAACCCCTTTTTTAAGGAAATCGGCATTTTTTCTGATCATCTCTATTTTTCTAGTAAAAACAGCGCCTTGCGACCTGATAGTTTCGCAAAACACCTCTTTTGCGTTGCTTTATTGCTTTGACCATAGGTCAGCTTCTGCACATGAAATGCCAGATGTTGTGTTATCCACAGACATACCCCCAAGGAGACTACAGACGCACCCTTTTTTGCACCCTCAATTTGGCCATGAATCAGCCGATCACTGCTGCGAGTCGTCTCAGATGGCGGTAATTGAGTCGGTTTGCCCGACCCGGCTCTCTGAAATCGCCGACCAGAGGCCCCGTTGGTCCGAATCCCTGAATTCAAAGCCATAAGCAGAACAGGCGGCCCGAAAGGCAGACCGGCCTACGCCATACAAACACAGATGTTATGTCGCCGCGGACGTTGAAACACGTTTGCGCAGGCGAAGCGCCAGCAACCCCAAGATCACCGCCATATAGGCCAGCGGTTTCAACTGAATGCCTTTGACCAGCCAAATGTAATGTACGCCACCAAGGATCACGGCCAGATAGGTTAATGTGTGCAGTTTGCGCCAACGCGGTCCCAAGTTGCGCACAGACCAGTTGTTTGAGGTGACCGCCAAAGGGATCAGCGCCAATAATCCGGCCATGCCAATTGTAATATAGGGTCTTTTGATAATGTCAGCGATGACCCGTTCCAACGCCTGCACATCCAAGACCGCCCAGACCAAGAGATGCAACACCACATAAGTGAATGCCAAAAGGCCAATAGTCCGGCGGAACTTGATCAGGTTAAGACCAAAAACCTTGCGCAGCGGAGAAATAGATAAACCGACGATCAACAGCTGCAACGCCGTTTCACCGTATTTATGTTCCAGTGGCTTGACCGGATCAGGGCCAAGCGCCCCGGTCAGCGCCAGATAAAAGAAGTAAGGCGCTGGGAGCAGAGCAAGGACATAAACGCTCCAAGTCGGAATCCGACGGGCCGCTGAATTGATGCGTTCCACAATCGTCATTCGACACCTCGTTTTCTTTCAAAGAAAACCGCCGGACTGCTGCTAAGTCCGATCCTCCTCAAACCGTTAATAGTTCGCTTTAAGGTCCATACCTTCATAAAGCGCTGCAACCTCATCTGCATAGCCATTCAACATTAAAGTTGGCTTACGCTTGGCAAACAGCCCTCCGCCAATCGGGCGTTCAGTGGCCTGTGACCAGCGCGGGTGGTCTACTTCGGGGTTCACATTACTATAGAATCCATATTCACGTCCATTAGCCTTGTTCCAGCTGGTCGCTGGCTCTGCGTCGGTCAATGTGATCCGCACAACCGATTTGATCGACTTAAATCCGTATTTCCAAGGCACCACCAAACGCAACGGCGCACCGTTTTGGTTTGGAATATCTTTGCCATAAATCCCTGTCGCCATAATTGTCAGCGGGTGCATCGCCTCGTCCAACCGCAGACCTTCGACATAGGGCCAGTCCAAAACCGGGAAACGAACACCCGGCATCTCATCAGGGCGCAAAGCCGTTTCAAAGCCAACGTATTTGGCACCAGATTGCACACCGGCCATCTGCAACAGATCAGCCAGTTCAAAACCATTCCACGGGATCACCATCGACCATGCCTCAACACATCGGAACCGATAGATACGTTCCTCGATGGTCATCGCCTCCATAATGTCCGCAAACGCATAGTCGCCAGGTTTATCGACCATCCCGTCGATCTTGACCGTCCAAGGCGAGGTGGTCAGCGACCGCGCATTTGCCGCCGGGTCATTCTTGCCCGTGCCGAATTCGTAATAGTTGTTGTATTGGGTGATATCTTCGTAGGAGTTCGGCTCCAGATCCTCACCCGCAGCGTGCCCAGTACCAGCAATGGTGGCCAAACCCAGCCCCGCCATCGCGCCACCCATAATCTGACGCCTGTTCATAAAGGTTGCCTGCGGCGTGACGTCATTCTGAGCTAGGGTGTTCTTCCAACGATACGCCATGAGCAGTATTCTCCTTTACGTGTTCTACAGGTGAAGTAGAGCTTTCGAAGTGTTTCACCAAATCTTTTTGGCGTTCATTTCAAACACCACACCAGATTGTCAGAAACCGTGTCATCCCAGACAACCATATTTTACTGACGAAACCGTTACCAATGGTGCAATTGAAACTCCGCCATTTTCACCCCAACTTGACAGAACCAAGACTTGTTCCGGTAGCTTGACCCCCTTGAGCTTCGGCCAAGTGGCCCGCCGGCGCACACCCCGGCGGGCATTTTATTAAAAGCGGTTTCTTAAGGTCAGGGCCCATTGGTTTCGCCTCTAAGCACGAAATAGATGCTGTGATACCAATTTCCGTCAATGTTTATGGTGTTTTGCGCACGGCTGGTTTCTTCAAACCCCAACTTGGTCAGCAACGCGATTGAACCCGCATTATTCGGGTCAACATCCGCGATAATCTCTTCAAAACCGCGCTCTTCAAAACCATAGGTGATCAAAGCGTCCATGGCCTCGGTTCCCAGCCCTTTGCCCCAGACCTCAGGATGCAAGATATACCCGACCTCCGGGATCGACCGAAACCCACCCGTGCCGATCACCCGACCTTCAAATTCTATGGCAAACATGGCGGTGGTCCTGACATCCCTATCGATCGTCTCTTGGATCAGGGTCGCAGTTTCCTGAGAGGTCTTGTGACGCGCGGTGTCCAATGTTTCATCGCTTGGGCATTGCCATAGATCGCAAATAGCGCATCGCGATCATCCATCCTCAAAGGGCGCAAAACCAACCGCTGCGTTTTAAGTACGCTCATGCCAATCTCAGCACTTCAGGCAACGCGAGCATATCCGTAAACACTTCATGACAGATCGGGGTCAACTTGCTCGGATTTGTCTGAGCGGCATAGCCAAAACACCGCATGCCAGCGGCGCGGCCCGCTTTTGCTCCTGTCGCGCTGTCTTCGACAACGGCGCATTGCGCGGGATCAACCCCCGCAAAGACGGCCGCCTTAAGATAGACATCAGGAGCGGGTTTCGCGGCCGCGCAGTCATGAGCAGAAAAAATCCGCCCTTCAAATCGATCCCACAACCCGGTCCGGCGCAACGTGACATCCATTTTGCTCATCGGTCCATTAGAACAGGTGGCAAAACCCACTCCCGCCGCATCCAGCGCGTCCAACATCTGATGCACGCCGGGTATGATCTCACACTGCTTTGCAAGCTCTGCAAAAAGCGTTGCATATATATAGTCAAGCCAATCGTCGGGCAGGTCCGCCCCCATGTCTTTTGCAGTCTGCATGACCCCCGCCATGGTGCCACCTACAAACATCTCACCCATCTTGTCCGGCGCGATGTTCAATCCATAGCGCGACAGCTCCCGAGACAGCAAAATCTGGGTCAGAGTTTCACTGTCCACCAACACACCGTCACAATCAAAAAGTACGTAATCAGGTTTCCACATAAGGCCCTCTCAACACGAAAAAGGCCGAAGCAAAACCCCGGCCTTTCCCTGCTCTATTTATCATAGATCTAATGCACTGTCGCTTCATCCGGCTTGGGTCGGTTGCTGGCGGCAACCCGATCTCCAATGATCAATCCATCACTGCCTGCACTGACCTTAATTGCATCACCATCAAGGATATCACCCGCCAACAGCATCTCAGCCAAAGGGTTCTGCAATGCACGCTGAATGACCCGCTTTAACGGGCGCGCCCCGAACACAGGATCATAGCCCTCATCCGCCAACCATGTCTTGGCGCCGGCATCCAATTCCAACGCGATCTTGCGCCCGGCAAGCCGCTTGAGCAGACGCGACAATTGAATGTCGACAATCCCGGTCATGTCATCCCGCGCCAAACGATCAAAAATAACCGTCTCATCCAGCCGGTTCAGGAATTCAGGACGAAAGTGCGCCCGCACCGCATCCATCACATCCCGTTTGGCCCCTGCCATATCGCCGCCTTCCGGCAGTTGGCTCAGCGCTTGCGCCCCAAGGTTTGAGGTCAACACAATCAAGGTCTGTTTGAAATCAACCGTCCGGCCCTGCCCATCGGTCAACACCCCATCATCCAAGACCTGCAACAATACATTGAACACATCCGGATGTGCCTTTTCGACCTCATCAAACAACACCACCTGATAAGGGCGACGACGAACAGCTTCGGTCAAAACACCGCCTTCATCATAGCCAACGTATCCCGGAGGCGCACCAATGAGGCGCGAAACCGCGTGTTTCTCCATGAACTCAGACATATCAATGCGCACCATCGCATTGTCATCGTCAAACAAGAACTCGGCCACCGCCTTGGTCAGTTCCGTTTTGCCGACGCCGGTTGGCCCAAGAAACAAGAAAGACCCAAGCGGACGGTTTTCATCATTCAAACCCGCGCGCGCACGGCGCACCGCATTCGCCACCGCAGTCACAGCCGTATTCTGGCCAATCACCCGGCCATGCAGTTGGTCTTCCATCCGCAAAAGCTTGTCCCGCTCCCCCTCCAGCATCTTGCCTGCCGGAATGCCTGTCCACCGCTCAACCACCGACGCAATGGAATCTGGCCGCACCGCCTCTTCAACCATAACGCCTTCTTCGCGGCTTTCCGCGGCGTCCAGCTCTTTTTCAAGCGCCGGGATTACCCCATAAGACAGCTCCCCTGCGCGCCCCAAATTGCTCTCGCGTTTCGCGATCTCCAATTCGGCCCGCGCACGTTCCAGCTTTTCCTTGATGTCCCGTGCACCCGCCAGCTTGTCGCGCTCTGCCTGCCAGCTTGCTGTCATCTGATCAGACTTTTCCTGCAGATCTGCCAGATCCTTTTGCAAAGTCTCCAGCCGATCTTTGGACGCCTGATCATCTTCCAGCTTCAGCGCCTCTTCCTCAATCTGCAACTGCAATATCGACCGGTCCAGCGCATCCAATTCTTCGGGTTTACTGTCCACTTCCATACGCAAACGGCTCGCCGCTTCGTCCATCAGGTCGATCGCTTTGTCCGGCAAAAAGCGATCCGTAATGTAGCGATGGCTCAGCGTGGCCGCTGCGACCAATGCACTATCCGATATCCTCACACCATGGTGCAGCTCGTATTTCTCTTTAATACCACGCAGGATCGAAACAGTATCCTCTACCGTTGGTTCCTGCACCACAACCGGCTGAAACCGGCGCGCCAAGGCAGCATCCTTTTCCACATGCTTGCGGTATTCATCCAAGGTTGTTGCCCCAACACAATGCAATTCACCCCGCGCCAAAGCAGGTTTCAACAGGTTCGACGCATCCATCGCGCCTTCCCCTTTGCCAGCGCCCACAAGAGTGTGCATTTCGTCAATGAACAGGACAATCTCACCGGCAGCCTCAGTGACTTCGGTCAAAACAGCCTTCAGCCGTTCCTCAAATTCACCGCGGTACTTTGCGCCCGCAATCAAAGCGCCCATATCAAGGCTCAGCAATTTCTTGTTGCGCAGGCTTTCGGGCACATCGCCATTAATGATGCGCAACGCCAACCCTTCGGCAATCGCCGTCTTACCTACTCCGGGTTCACCAATGAGCACCGGGTTGTTCTTTGTGCGCCGGCTCAACACTTGCATCGCACGCCGGATTTCTTCGTCGCGCCCAATGATCGGATCAATCCGACCCTCTTGCGCGCGCTCCGTCAAATCCGAACTGTATTTCATAAGCGCCTCATACCCGTCTTCGGCACTGGCCGTATCCGCCGTACGCCCTTTGCGAATGTCATTGATCGCTGCATTCAACCCTTGTGCCGTGACCTTCCCAGCCTCCAGCGCCGTTTTGGCCCCGGATTTGATCATACACAACGCCATCAACAACCGTTCCACAGGGACAAAACTGTCCCCCGCCTTCTTGGCCAATGCCTCCGCCTCAGCCAGCACCTTGGTTGTCGCGTTATCCAGATAGACCTGTGCCGCATCGCCGCTGACCTTTGGCATTTTGCCCATCGCCAAGGCCAAAGCATCGCGCACGTTATCCGCGTTACCGCCCCCCGCTGTGATCAGATTTGACGCAAGCCCCTGTTCATCATCCAAAAGCGCCTGCAAAACATGTTCAGGCGCAAGACGTTGATGGCTGTCTCGGGTGGCAATAGTCTGCGCAGCTTGAATGAATCCGCGCGATCTTTCCGTGAACTTGCTTAAGTCCATGGTGTTTCTCCTTTTGATAAGCGCCCGGTCAATGTTGCGCCCGCTTGGCGGCACGCATGTGTTGGGCCTTGCCCCCTATGTGGGACGCGTTTTGAATTGGTTCAAGTCTGGAAATCGTCAATTTTGAACCATCTCGACTCCGCCCCTGGCATTTCTTTCAACGCTGTCACAGGTATTTTACACATCCATAAACCCCTGCAATTAAACAATTATTAACCATTATGCACAGGATCAGCAGCGCCAAAACTACCATCTGACAAAACCATCCCCATATTATTACCAGAGCAGCAAACGAGGTAGTCAATATGTATACGCGCCCCATCCAACTCAGCGACGTGCGCTACAACGCAGCCACGCAAAGCTTTGAAGCAACCGTGACCGTGTATGACAAAACAACGCAGCGCACCTATGCCTGCGCCATCAATGCACCGATATCCATGTCATTCGAACAAGCCTCAGAAGGGCTGACCCGGCAGGCCCTGCGCCGCCACACACACCGTGGCGGCATGTCTTCGGCCCCATCGGATGTCTTTGCCAAACCACGCGCCCCTCAAACCACATTCGATCCGGTCCGCTGGCTCGAAACGTTGATTCGCAGACCCGAACAGCGCAGCGCCGCTTAGGCCGTGTTTTCAAATCTGACACCGGGCCGATATTATTCCCCTTTTTGACACGTCCGGTGTCAGACACACTAGGGGCAAGGCTCACATGAAAAGGGTCAGGCACCGGAGGCCAAAACCTATTAGTTACAACGCGCAACGATCTCTGCGCATGCCAATTGCCCATTTGGCCATAATGGCCTGAGAGGCAAAAACCAGTCGGCGTTCCCTTGGGCACACACTTCCGTCCCCGTGTGCCTTGCTGCCAGCTGGACACAGATGCGCGCTTGCCTGCTCGCCCTGTGATCTGGGTCGGATACGTCCCTCGGCGTATCCGACCCACTTTTCCCGATGCCCGAAAGGCAGAACATCCGATATAGACAACCCCCTGCGCGGCGCGTAGATCAAGGCCGTTTGTCAAACCAGATCGGAGCCCCCCATGCCTGCATTCCCCGCCGACGACCGCCTGATTGTTGCCCTTGATGTCCCAAATGCCGTTTCCGGCCTCGCCCTCACAGCCAAACTTGGCGATGCGGTGTCCTTTTACAAAATCGGGCTTGGCATGCTGACAGGAGGGGGGCTGGCCCTCGCCAATGAACTCAAACAAGAACAGGGCAAACGCATCTTTCTGGATATGAAGCTCTTTGACATCAGCGCCACAGTCGAAGCCGCTGTTCGGGGCTTGGCGCAATATGATCTGGATTTCCTGACAGTACACGGCGATCCCCACGTTGTGGCTGCAGCCAAACAAGGTGCCGCAGGCAGCGACATGAAAATCCTTGCGGTGACCATCCTGACATCCCTTGACCGCGCGGATCTCGATGCCGCCCTGATCATGCCCGGTGACATCCCCGATCTGGTACAAACCCGCGCCGCCCGGGCCTTTGAAGCAGGCGCTGATGGTGTGATTTCCTCGCCCCAAGAAGCCGCAACAATCCGTGCCTTGCCCGAAGCCCAAAACCGCCTGATCATTACACCCGGCGTGCGCCCGCACGGGGCCGCTCCTGGGGATCAGAAACGCATCGCCACCCCGGCACAAGCCATTACTGACGGGTCGGATCACATCGTGGTAGGCCGCCCAATCTGGCAGGCAAACGACCCAAAAGCAGCCGCGCAAGCCGTGCTTGCCGAGCTTTGAAACACCAAAAACACAACCTGTGACTGTAACAAATTCACAACAAAGCCGGATTTGCCCCTAGGGTCATGAATTCATGACTATGTGAACACAACACCTAGTGCTAAGTTTACCCTAGGTGATACTCCCCGACGAACTGGTTCTTCCTGATGTTCGTCACCTCCCCCCCGCTTAAGGCAGCGGGGGGCTTTCTTGGGAAAATCCGCGCAATCCGCCGTCCAATGCCACCCGCAACCGGTCCTTAAAACGCTGTATTGCCTTGGGATGGTCAAGGTATTCTCCCACCCCCATCAGCTGCCAACGCTGCCCTTCCTTGCCAAAGACAATTCCGTGCACCGCACTTTCAGGCAGCTGCGCCACAAAAAACCAATTCACCCCATCCTCTGTTTCAAAGCTTCTGGACCACATCACATCCTCACCCCTCAAGGTCAGTCCCAACTCTTCCGCACATTCGCGCGCCATACATTCAAACGCTGTCTCTGGGCCTTCGCGTCCTCCGCCCGGGAAATCCCAATGTCCCGGATACGGCAAACCGGGTTTTTCATCGCGTAAGATGACAACCAGTTGCTGCCCCAGAAACAACGCCACTTTCGCCCCGCCAAATGTCTGTGCCTGCCCCATGTTCAACCCTTCCTGTCTGCGCTACATTTGCGCCACCTGCTTATCATGGTGCCCAATGCCCGCTCTTTGCCGCGATTGCCTGTCCGAAATTCCCACCCAGCGCCGCTGCCCGGTCTGCGCCAGCCCGCGTGTGTTATCACACCCCGAACTCAACGACCTGTCCATCGCCCATATGGACTGTGATGCATTCTATGCCTCCGTTGAAAAACGCGACAACCCAGAACTCAATGGCAAACCCTTGATCATCGGCGGCGGTCGGCGGGGCGTTGTCTCGACCGCATGTTATGTCGCGCGCATCCGTGGTGTGCGTTCTGCGATGCCGATGTTCAAGGCGCTCAAACTATGTCCTGACGCGGTGATCATCAGACCCCGCATGGACGCCTATGTCGACGCATCCCGCGCCATCCGCACCATGATGCAAGAACTCACCCCCGCCATTGAACCCCTTTCGCTCGACGAAGCTTTTCTCGATATGACCGGCACCGCGCGCCTGCACGGTCACGCCCCCGCCCTGATGCTTGCCCGTTTGGTGCGCCGCATGAAAGACGAATTGGGGCTGACAGGTTCCATCGGCCTCAGCCACAATAAATTTCTCGCCAAAGTCGCCTCTGACCTCGACAAACCACATGGGTTCTCGATCATCGGCAAGGCCGAGACCGCCGATTTCCTGCGGGACAAACCTGTGAAATTGATCTGGGGCGTGGGCGCGGTTAGTCAGAATGCGTTGGAAAAATCCGGCATACGCACTTTCTCGGACCTGTTGCGTTGGGAACAGGGCGACCTGATTGCCCGGTTCGGCGGCATGGGAGAACGTCTGTGGCACCTTGCCCGGGGCCAGGACAAACGCCGGATTTCGGCCAATGCACCGGTAAAATCAATCTCCAAGGAAACCACCTTTAATGATGATACCGCTAACCCGGATATTCTGGATGGACATATCTGGCGCTTGTCAGAACAAGTCGCGGACCGTGCCAAAGCCAAAGACACCGCTGGCCGGATTGTGACGCTGAAACTCAAACGCGCCGATTTCAAAACCCTGACGCGACGGATATCGCTGCATGATCCCACCCAATTGGCCGATCGCATCTACCGCCATGCCCGCGCGCTTTATGACCAACTCGATGACACCGGCCCTTTCCGCCTGATCGGCGTCGGCATTTCGGACCTGTCAGGAAGCGAAGGCGCAGATATGGCAGGTGATCTTCTTGACCCCAACGCGATCCAACGTGGCAAAGCCGAAAAAGCCACTGATGCCATCCGCACCCGTTTCGGCAGCAAAGCCATCGTCAAAGGCCGCGCCCTGAGATAACACCAGCTTCTTCGGGCTCAGGCCCCCCAACCCCTAACAATGGAATCGCGCCTTGGCGCGGCCTTAGGATCCCTTTTGATCTGGCGCACAAATAGCCAAAAATTGGGCTAACGCGCGGTTGGCTTGATCCGCAATTGCATCTGGTTTCGGCACATCCATCGTGCCAATAACCCTTCTGATCTGGCTGTCCCCCACCAGCAGATGCATCAACAATCCACCAGCGTCTTCCCCATCCGCTACGCTAATTTCTCCCTCTATTTTGGCCTGCGCCAATAGGCTCTGGATCATCGGCAATACATCTTCGCGCCCGCCACGTGAGAGCAAGGCCCCCAATGCACCGGTTGGATCAGAAGCCGCCGCCCGGTTCAGTAATATCGCTTTCTCGCCCAACAATATCCCTAACAACACCGGAGCCACCACCTGCAAAGCGGCCAATGCACCAACTTGCGCCACAACCGCCTTTTCCAAAACATCCCGAACCTCCGCTGCATTCCCCCGCACCATGCTTTCAAACAAGCCTTTCTTGTCGCCATACCAACGGTACATCGTCTCGTTTGATGCCTTTGCCCCCTTGGCAACAGCCAGCATCGAAGTCCCCTCAAACCCGTTCTTTGCAAACAGCTCATAAGCAACCTTTTCGATCTCAGCTTTGCGGGCGTTGCGTTTGTCTGATCGCATTCGAGGTTCTCCATCTCACTTGACAAGTATCTGTACACGTCTATACGGATATGTAAAATCGTACACCTATGTACACTATTGAAAGTAATCCTATGTCCTCTCTCATCCGCCTGCTCGCCCTGCTAAGCCTATTGTTGACCTCTGCCCTTTTTGGGTTTTTCTATGCTTGGGTCTGTTCCACGATGTGGGGCTTGGATGCCGCCGATCCACGGGTGGCCATTGCTGCAATGCAGGCAATGAATGCATCTGTGCGCAACGCAATTTTTGCCCCGGCCTTCTTTGGCACATCCATTGCACTATTGATGACGACCATTGCGCTCTGGCGCGCGGCAAATCGTCCGGCAGCCGTGTGGTTTGGCACTGCAACTGTATTGGTAACGGTCTTGGGCGTTGTACTGACAATGGCGGTTAACGTGCCAATGAACCAAGCATTAGCTCACCAGACCGTCCCACAAGAGATCACAACCGCCCGGGCCATCTGGTTGGAATATTCGCCCAATTGGCAATTCTGGAATCAGATTCGGACCATTGCCACCGGCTTTGCCGTTCTTTGCGTCGGGGTCGGATTTCTGAAATTCTCACGCCCGCTCGTTTAGAAACCGCGGCTGAGTAGTTTACTCCGCCGCCAAGGGCACCCGGCCCCGCCCAATCTGCACCACCTCGGCCACCACCTGACGCAGCGCCTTTTTCACATCCTCAAATGCACCATTTGGTCGAATGAGGGTTTCGTTCATGTACAAGGACCGGTCAATTTCAACCTGCACGGCATGCTGCCCGCGTGCCGGACGGCCGTAAGCCTGCGTAATATACGCCCCGGCAAAAGGTGTGTTTCGGGTGGTGATAAAGCCCGCGTTGGTAAAGGCTGATTCGACTCGGTCCACCACATCGCCACTCGCCGCTGCGCCAAACCGGTCACCCAGCACGATTTCAGGGCGTTTCATACCAGAACGCGCCACCCCATCCATCGCCTCATGTGGCATGGAATGGCAATCAATCAGCACCGCCTGCCCGTGCCGCTGATGTGCAATGTCCAATAACGTCTGCAATTGCGCATGATAGGGCCGCCAATAGTGTTCTATCCGCTTTTCTGCCTCCGATTGGCTCAGCTTGCCGCGATAGATTGCCCGACCATTGGCCACAACCCGTGGAATCACCCCCAAACCGGATGTAATACGCGGATTATGCCCGCGTCTGCGCACCCCTTCGATTAACGCAGGATCCAGTTCATCACAGGCGCGGTTGAGGTCTACATATGCACGCGGCGCACCGGCTTTGATAAAAGAAGCGCCAAAATGTGGTGCACAATCAAAGAGTTGATCAACAAAAGCATCCTCTGATGATCGGATCGCATGTTCGTCCAAGACCGAAGCCCGCAAAAACGTCCACGGATAATCGCGCCCCGAATGCGGTGACGCAAAAACCACGCAAGAGCGGTTGATCTTAGGATTAACGACGTCGTAGGCCTGACTGGGCATGCATGTCCCCTTTGCATCAACATAGCTCAAATCAGGGGAATACCAAAAGCCCCTTGATCGTTTGAGCGTTACCTTTTATAGCAGCGCAACGGCGCGTTCTTTCGCGCCCCATTTTTGTTTGGGGCCTGAAAAATGTGTTGAAAAGTGGGTGATTAGCTCAGCGGTAGAGCACTTCGTTGACATCGAAGGGGTCACTGGTTCGATCCCAGTATCGCCCACCACGCTATTTGACGCCCTGCCCGCAGGGACATTCACTGGCCCTTATTGCCTTTGTGGCATCTGGGGTCGCCCGTAACCCGGCACTGGTCCTTGTCTGAAGACAAGGCGGGGGCCAAGACAGGAAGGATCAGAACATGAAAGTTCGCAATTCGCTCCGCTCGCTCAAGAACCGGCACCGTGATTGCCGCGTTGTGCGTCGCAAGGGCCGCGTTTACGTGATCAACAAAACGCAGCGCCGGTTCAAAGCCCGTCAGGGCTAAGCCTTTCGGCTGACCCCGCGCCATAGCGATTATTTGAAAAGGCTGCCCTTCACGGGGCGGCCTTTTTCCTTTGCGCGCAACGCCTGTTGCGCGCCCGGGCGGTGGGCCAAAGGCCCCCCTTACCCCCTCAAAGCGTCACCTGCCCATCAATCACCACTGTTGTTTGCCCACCAATCAACACCTCCGCCCCCCGGGAACGGACAAAGACGCGCCCCTTGCACCCAAGCACCGTGCCCTGCGAGATCACAATATCCTTGCTCAGTCGCCCTTGCCCCTTGAGCCAAACTGCAATTGCTGCGTTCATTGAGCCCGTGATCGGATCCTCAGACGCCATAGACGCCGGGGTCAAATTGCGCGTCTCATATGCCGCCTCTGAGCCTTGCGGGTATCGCCCGATCACACTGACACCAGAAAACGCTGGCAAAGACACCGCAGCTGAATCCAGCGACAACACCCGCGCAGCATCCCTCAACTCCAAGACATGACGCACCACACCATTGTCCAACCGGACAGCGGCCAACACCTCGTCCTGTGCAATCCCCAGCGCCGCGCAAATCCTCTGCTGTTCTTGCGAATCGATAGATGATTCCGTTGTGGGCGGCGCAACGAACGCAGGCACAGACCCTGTCCTATCGACCTCAACCAACCCAATTGCACATTCTTGCACCACATGGTCCGGGTCCACCGGGCGACCACCCGCATGCAGCCACGCCGCACAAGACCCCAAGGTCGGATGCCCTGCAAAAGGCATCTCACGTGTTGGCGAAAATATGCGCACCGCATAATCTGCACCATCCACGGTTGGCGGAAACAGATAGGTTGTCTCTGCCTGCTGCGTCCAGCGCGCAAACCGCTGCATCTGGCTCTGGGTCAACCCGGTACCATCCAACACAACAGCAAGCCCATTGCCGCGTAACGCAACGTCGCTAAATACATCACATTGAATAAACCGCCGTTCCATACCACCTGCTTTGAAATGTTTCTCACAGTTTGACTACCACACGTGAAATTGCACTGGAAGTTGGCGGCGCAAAGCACCACCTTACGCAAAACCCGAAAGATGCGGGCCCCCTGCATCGCCACCAAAAGGACAATCCCATGACCGATACACCCGAATATACGCCCCCCCCCGTCTGGACATGGGACGCCGAAAGTGGCGGCCGCTTTGCCAGCATCAACCGCCCTATCGCCGGTTCGACCTCGGAAAAAGACCTCGCTGTGGGCAAACATCCTCTGCAGCTTTACTCCCTTGCCACCCCGAACGGCGTCAAAGTCACCGTCTTGCTCGAAGAATTGCTTGCCGCTGGTCACACAGGCGCGGAATACGACGCCTGGATCGTTAACATCATGGAAGGAGATCAATTCACCTCAGGTTTTGTCGGTGCCAATCCGAATTCCAAAATTCCTGCGATGGTTGATCACTCTGGCGACAAACCCCAGCGCATTTTTGAAAGCGCCTCGATCATGTTGCATCTGGCCGACAAATTCGGCGCCTTCATGCCCACTGATCCCAGCACACGCACCGAAGCGATGAGCTGGCTATTCTGGCAAATGGGCAGCGCCCCCTATTTGGGCGGCGGTTTTGGCCATTTTTATGCCTATGCACCACATAAAGACGAATACGCCATCAACCGTTTTACGATGGAAACCAAACGCCAACTTGACGTGCTTGACCGCCATTTGGCCGAAAATGAATGGATGGCCGGTGACTATTCCATTGCGGATATGGCGATCTGGGCATGGTACGGCCAATTGGTACTGGGGCGACTATATAGCGCGGCTGAATTCCTCGATGTTGCTTCTTACAAAAACCTGATGCGTTGGGCCAAAGCCATCGATGCACGTCCCGCCGTCAAACGCGGTCGCATGGTCAACCGCGCCTTTGGGGATGATCTGTCCATGCAATTGCACGAACGTCACGATGCCTCTGACTTTGACACCAAAACCCAAGACAAGGCACCAACAGAGATCAAAACAACCGTGTAACGGTACAATTCTCTCATGGACGCGACGCAAATACGGGTCCACATCTAGGGTGCAGTTCTCAAGGCTGCGCCCTTTTTGCTGGACCCGTTATGCATCCCGACTTCGATCCTCAACCTATTTTATCCGATGATATCCTGCTCCTGCGCCCGTTGCGCGCAGATGATCTTGATCCTCTGCATACCGCCGCCAGCGATCCGGCCATATGGGCCGGGCATCCTGTCAAAAACCGGCATCAACGCGCGGTTTTTGAACCCTATTTCGCAACCTTGCTGGATACACAGGCCACCTTGGCCGTAACCCTCAGGAAAACTGGTCAGATCATCGGTTGTTCGCGGTATTACGCTGCACCTGATCACGCCAACAGCGTGTCTATCGGCTATACCTTTCTGGCCAAAGACTGGTGGGGCGGATCCACCAACCTTGCCCTGAAAACACTGATGCTGGCCCATGCCTTTGCCTGTGTTGATACCGTCTGGCTGCACATCGGTCTGGACAATATCCGCTCCCAAAAAGCCACGGCCAAACTGGGGGCTGTGCACGCCTATGATGGTGATATTGGGTTGGGTGGCGTGCCGGGGATGTGGCAGTGCTGGCGTCTGGAAAAATCAGTCTGGACGGCCCGTTTGTCGGCGTAACCCGCTGCCTCTTGGTTATCGTTGCCGGCCAACCTGACGGCATATCAGGATCACCGGCAATAGCCCCATTGCCACGATCACCAGCGACGGCACCGCCGCCCCTTCCAACCGTTCATCCGACGCGAGCCGATACGCCTGTACCGCCAAGGTATCAAAGTTAAAGGGCCGCATGATCAAGGTCGCGGGCAGTTCCTTCATCACATCAACAAAAACGATCAACAACGCAGTTAACAAAGACGGTGCCAGAATTGGCAGATGCACCCGTCGCAAGGTGCCCACCGGGGTCTGCCCCAAAGACCGCGCAGCCGCGTCCATATTCACATGCACCATGGCCTGCCCGCCTTCATAGGCCCCCAGTGCTGCCGCCAGAAACCGCACCAGATACGCCAGAATCAACAACCAGATCGACCCGGTGATCAACAACCCGGTTGAGATGTCGAACTGCGCCCGCATCCATGCATCCAACGCATTGTCAAACGCTGCAAACGGCACCAACAAACCCACAGCAATCACACCACCGGGGACCGCATACCCCAACCGCGCCACATATCCCGCAGCGCGTGACACCCGCCCGGGGCGAAGCCGTTGGAAAAACCCGATGGCAATTGCCGCCACCACTGTCATCACCGCTGCAATCCCCGCCAGCGTCACGGAATTACGTACAAATCCCAGATATCTTGGACTTAGTAAGTTCTGTTCGGACCCAAGCCCCATATTGAACAGCACAATAATCGGCAACAAAGCCCCAAACACCACCGGCAATGCGCAGGCAACAAACGCGACCCGCGCTTGCCACCCCTTCAACTCAATCGCCGCCAGCTTTTGCGCCTGTCGGGATGGGTCATGATATTTCGCCCGCCCGCGCTGCACGCGTTCCAACATCGCAATCAATAGCGCAAAACTCAGCAAACAAAGCGCCAGCTGCGCTGCGCCCACACGATCAAACAGCGAAAACCACGCTGTATAGATCCCCGTGGCAAAGGTCTGAACCCCGAAATAGGCGACTGTCCCAAAATCCGCGATTGTCTCCATCACCGCCAATAACACACCACCCGCAATCGCAGGCCGCGCCAACGGCAGGCTTACCTTGAAAAACGCCGCCCAAGCGGAGGAGCCAAGCGCGCGCGCCGCCAAAAACGTTGTGCTGCTTTGCTGCAAAAACGCAGCCCGGGCCAATAGATAAACATACGGGTACAACACCAACGTCAACATCGCCGCCGCCCCGCCCAATGATCTTATGTCAGGAAACCAATAGTCACGCGGCCCCCATCCCATAACCCCACGCAAGCTGGACTGCACAACGCCCGGGTGATCCAAAAGATCCGTATACGCATAAGCCAGCACATAAGCCGGAAAGGCCAAGGGCAAGACCAATGCAATCTCAAGCCAACGCACACCGGGAAACCGCGTCATTGTGACCAGCCATGCCGCCCCCACCCCAATCGCAAAAGTCCCGACCGATACCAAGGCAACCAACGCCAACGTGGTGCGTGTATACCGCCCCAGCACCGTTTCAATCAGATGCTGAACCGTATCTGTCCCGCCCCCAAAGGCCGCGATTGCAACCGCTATCATCGGCAACGCACATATCGCTGCCGCGATGACCGCGATCACAGATATGCCGCGCAATCCGTCGCGCGACGCTTTGGTACTGGAAGGGAGTATTCGGGATGCCATGGCCCCGTTTTCGATTATTTTTCTCAGGAATGCCAGCCTCAGTCGTAACTGCGCTGATCCTCAATGACCAAACCATCTTTGGGCAGGGCGCCGGGGGCAACCACAACCACCTCTCCCTTAAGTTTCAAAACATTTGCCACCGTCCGCGCATAGGCACCTGCGTCTCCGCCTGCGCTTTCAATATGCACTGTCATGATGTCTTGTTCGCCCGTCCGGCTGGCCACAACACGGGCCTTGTTGACCTCATCGTGCTGCGCAACAAGGGCGGCAACCTGTTCCGGGCGCACAAACATTCCCTTGATCTTTGTTGTCTGATCCGCACGCCCCATCCATCCCTTGATACGCTGGTTGGTGCGCCCACAGGGCGACACACCCGGCATCACGGCTGATAGATCCCCTGTCGCAAAGCGGATTAACGGATAATCCGGGTTCAACGCGGTTACCACAACCTCTCCCACTTCACCGGGGGTGACCGGATCACCTGTTCCGGGGGTGACGATCTCAACAATCACACCCTCATCCAGAATCATGCCGTCCATCGCAGCACTTTCATAAGCGATGTTGCCAAGATCCGCTGTGGCGTAACACTGCACACAGGAAATTCCGCGTTCCTGATAATAGGCGCGCAAAGACGGGAACAACGCCCCCCCGCCAACAGCGGCTTTGGTGATCCCCAAGGGCACCTCCATTTCATCCGCCTTTTCCAGGATAACCTTGAGGTAATCCGGCGTCCCCGCATAAGCCGTTGTGCCCACATCACGCGCCGCTGTGACTTGCAATTCCGTCTGCCCCACACCCGCAGGCAAAACCCGCGCACCAACAGCCCGTGCACCACTCTCAAACATGTGCCCCGCCGGGGTCAGATGATAGCCAAAGCAGTTTTGCACAACATCCGCAGCACCAAGACCCGCCGCATGCAAAAACCGTCCCATCCGAAACCAATCAGGGCCAGAACCGCCGGGTTCATAAATCGGGCCAGGTGATTGAAACACATGGCTGACATTGGTAACAGCGATCCCCCCAAATGGCGGTTCCGCTTTTTGCCATGCGCTCAGATCCGACTTACGCAGCACGGGTAACTTGATCAAATCAGCGGTGGCGCGCACCTGCCCAGCCGCCGCATCCCACTCATCAGTTGCAGAAATCGCACCCAGGACCTTCCGTAAGGTGGCACTCTGTGCCGCCTCGCGTGCATCTGCACTGCGGATTTCCAACTCATCAAAATATGTCTCAGCCATTTTTCTCTCCTCGCGGGGGTGGGCCAGAGCCCCTCCTTACGGGCATTCTCATGTCAGGTGAAAAACACACCCGTTTTGTAAGGGGGGCATCCTGCCCACCCCTGCCCTAGGACAACCAACGCTTGCGTCGACGATAAGACCGCACATCCCGGAATGATTTACGACCCTCATCCGACATACCCAGATAAAACTCCTTCACATCCTGGTTTTCCCGCAGCTCAGCCGCAGGTCCATCCATCACCACACGACCGGATTCCAGAATGTAGCCATAATGTGCAAACCGCAGCGCCACATTGGTGTTCTGCTCTGCCAACAAAAAGGTCACGCCTTCCTTCTCGTTGATCGTCTTCACAATCTCAAAGATCTGTTCAACCAATTGCGGCGCCAACCCCATGGAAGGCTCATCCAACAGGATCGTTTCAGGCCGCGACATCAACGCCCGACCCAAAGCGCACATCTGCTGCTCCCCACCAGAAGTATAGCCAGCCTGACTTTTGCGCCGTTCTTTCAACCGTGGGAAATAATCATACACCATGTCCAGATCCGCCTGAACTGCCGCTGCGCCATCGGTCCGCGTATAAGCCCCGGTCAACAGGTTCTCTTCTACGGTCAGATGTTCAAAACAATGACGGCCTTCCATCACCTGCACGACACCCTGTTTGACCGTATCAGCCGGGTCCGCATGGGCGATATCCGCGCCGCGGTATTTGATCGTCCCCTTGGTGACCTCCCCCCGTTCCGAAGCCAACAACCCCGAAATCGCCTTCAGCGTTGTCGTCTTGCCAGCCCCATTGCCCCCCAACAAAGCAGTGATGCCTCCTTTAGGCACATTCAGGCTCACCCCCTTCAACACAAGGATCACATGGTTATAGATCACCTCAATGTTGTTCACCTCGAGAACATGGTCCACTTGGGTCTGCGCTTGGCCTGAATGGTCGAGCATGCTGGTGTCACCTTATCTGGAAAATTCTTGAACTCTCTGGCCGCAAAACGTGCTGCGGCCAGAGAAAAGCTCTGCTTGTCATGCCTTCAACATGCGGCTAGCAATTGCCTTCGATCTTGTTTTCCGCAGCATAAGCCGCAGAATCTTCGCTGATCAATGCTCCGATCACACTGGCATCTGTCTCCGCAAATTCAGAAACCAAAGACCACGTCTTGGCAGACGCATCCCACTGGGTCACCCCAACAAGACCATTGCCGCCGTGATTGGCACAGGACACATCAAACGTCGGACCAAAGTTCGGCAACCCAAGACCTGCCATCTTTTCCTCAGTGATCGACAGCGCTTCCATCCCATCGCGCATCTGCGCAGGTGTGATGTCTGCGACACCGTGGATTTCCTGCGCCGTTTTCACAGCCTCAGCCGCCAACATCGCCGCATATAGACCCCGGTTATACAACACCGTGCCGATCTGATCACCCGCACCCGCAGCATTGCCTGCGTCCACAACATGCTTTTGGATATCGTCAAACACAGGGAAATCACTCCCCACACCGTGGAACGTCAACGCCTTATACCCATTGGCCGCGTCACCCGCTGCCAGCACGTCGTTTTCAGAACCCGACCACCAGATGCCGATAAAGTTCTCCATTGGGAACCGGATGTTCGCAGCTTCCTGAACCGCCACTTGGTTCATCACACCCCACCCATACATGATCACATAATCAGGCTTGTCCCGGCGGATCTGCAGCCATTGCGACTTTTGCTCCTGACCGGGGTGATCTACCGGCACTTCCTTGAACTCAAAACCATGTTTCTTGGACAATTCCTGAAGCGTGCGGATCGGCTCCTTGCCGTAAGCGGAGTTGTGATAAACCAATGCGATCTTCTTGCCGTTCAGGTCACCGCCGTTTTCACCCAGCAGATAATTGACCGCACCAGACGCCCCATTCCAGTAATTCGCAGGATAGTTGAACGTGTGGCTGAACACATCGCCATTTGCCGCAGATGTCCGGCCATAGCCCATTGTGTGCATCGGAATGTCATCTGCTGTTGCTTTGGGGATCAACTGATAGGTGATACCCGTGGACAACGGTTGATATACCAAGCTGCCTTCGCCCTTGGTGCTCTCATAACACTCAACACCTTTTTCAGTGTTATAGCCGGTTTCACATTCGACAACCCTGGTCATCACGCCGCCAATACCGCCATCACGGGCATTCAGCATATTGAAATAATCCGCATACCCATCCGCAAACGGGATACCGCCCGCCGCATAGGGACCTGTCCGGTAACTGAGCGATGGGAACACAAGATCCGCCATCACCGGGCTTGCTGCCATCAACGCCGCGACAGCGGCTGTACCTAGTTTATATTTCATCGGTGTTTCCTCCCTTGGATTTTTTCCGATTTGTCTCGCGGGTTTGCCCCGCCGTCTTCCATGGCCCGCCCGCTAATGCGGGAACGGCCACAATCTCAATTTTTCTTTGGCCACACGCCACAATTGCGCCAAGCCATGTGGTTCCATAATCAGGAAAATCACGATCAACGCGCCCACAACCACGAGGTTCAGATGCGCCACAATGTCCGTCGGCCAACCCAACCAATCCACTCCCACGATCTTTAACGCCACCGGCAACAACACCAAAAATGCGGCCCCCGCAAAACACCCAAAGATACTGCCAAGCCCCCCAATGATGATCATGAACAACACAAGGAATGACTTGGTGATGCCGAACACTTCGCCAACTTCCACAGCCCCCAGATAGACAGCGAAAAACAGCGCCCCCGAAATGCCAATGAAAAACGACGACACCGCAAAGGCTGTCAATTTGGCACGCATCGGGTTCACCCCGATGATCTCGGCCGCAATGTCCATATCCCGGATCGCCATCCACTTCCGCCCCGACGCGCCGCGCGTCATATTGCGCGCAATGACAGCACTGATGATGGTAAAGAACAGACAGAACAAATAGGTCGCCCAAGGTTCAGTCTGAGGCCCTGTGATCAACACCCCCAGAAACCCACGTTCAGGCGCGTTGATCTGTCCCGAGGCGGAATAGTTGTAAAACCATGCCACCCGGTTAAACAACCAGACTAGGAAAAACTGCGCCGCCAATGTCGCCACAGCAAGGTAAAACCCCTTGATCCGCAGGCTTGGCAACCCAAAGAGCACACCAACAATGGCCGTCATCACCCCGCCCATGATCACACTGAAAAAGATGTTGAACTCCGGTAGACGGAACAGCAATTCACCGCCCCACCAAATGTCGATCCCGGTCATGAACTTGTAACAGGCATAGGCCCCCACAGCCATAAAACCGCCCGTGCCCAAAGACACCTGACCACAATACCCCACCAGAATATTTAACCCCAACGCCGCAATCGCATAGATCAGAAACGGCAAAAGCAGGCTGTTCGCCCAATAATCGTTGATGATAAACGGCACAATCACGATGGCGACAAACAACACCACGTAATAGCGATACCGATCAAACTTGATTGGAAAGGTCTGGTTGTCTTGGGCGTAAGTCGTGCTGAAATCGCCTGCTTCACGATAGAACATTAACGCTGCCCTCTTCTCTTTTTGGCCCTAAATACCGCGGGGTCCGGGGCAGAGCCCCGAAAGGCACAATCGTTGCCATCCCGCAAACCATCAACGGCCCAGCTGACATGTCCCAACAAAACACTCTCAATCTGCCGCTCAAACCCGCTCAATGATCTTCTCCCCAAACAAGCCTTGCGGACGGAACACCAAAAACAAAAGCGCCAGCATATAGGCAAACCAGTTCTCCGTGGCCCCGCCAAGGAACGGCGCACCGATCAAAAACTCAAAGAGCTTCTCACCAACCCCGATGATCAATCCGCCAATGATCGCCCCCGGAATGGAGGTAAACCCGCCCAGCATCAGCACCGGCAACGCCTTCAACGCGATCAACGACAGCGAGAACTGCACACCAGATTTCGCGCCCCACATGATCCCGGCCACAAGCGCCACAAATCCCGCCAAGGACCACACCAGCACCCAGATAAAGTTCAGCGACACACCCACAGACAAAGCCGCCTGATGGTCGTCCGCCACAGCCCGCATTGCGCGCCCCTGCTTGGTGTACTGCGCAAACATGATCAGACCGGCCACAAGAAACGCCGCCACAATCGACGCGGCAATATCAAGATTGTCGATAAAGAACCCATAGCCGAACGCATCAAACGTCGTCTGATCTATCCACCCATTGATACCCTGTGGCAAACAGGCGTTCTGCGTCATACAGACATCCAGCGCCTTAAGCTCGGACCCCCACATCAGGTCCGCAACCCCTTCCATGAAATAGGCCAACCCAATCGTCGCCATAAACAGAATGATCGGCTCCTGACCGACCAGATGTTTGAACACGACCTTCTGCACCAGCCAGGCCAAACCGATCATCACCACCACAGTCACCAGGATCGCGGCAAAGCTATGCACATGCCAGCCGAACTTGTGCACCTCCGTGCCAAACACCGCATTGATCAAATGTGCAAACGGCACCTGCCCATTCTGAATACCCACCAATGTCATCGCCGCAAAAAGCGCCATGACCCCTTGGGCATAATTGAAAATCCCCGACGCTTTGTAGATCAGCACAAAGCCCAGCGCGACCAGCGCATAAAGCACCCCGGCCATCAGACCGTTCAGCATCACTTCGATGGTAAAGGCGAGTTGTTCAGGCATTATGCTGCCCTCCAAATTGCTGCGCTGCGGCGGTGCACAGGGGGTGCACTGAAGGTGTACGCATGGTGCATCCCGTCTGAACGATCAAAATCAATCATGCGCCACCCCCAAATAGGCGTCGATTACCGCTTGATTTCCGCGCACCTCATCTGGTGTGCCGTCGCCAATTTTCTTGCCGTAATCCATCACCACCACCCGATCAGACAGGTCCATGACCACCCCCATATCGTGCTCAATCAGCGCAATTGTGGTGCCAAATTCGTCATTTACGTCCAGAATAAAGCGGCTCATGTCCTCTTTCTCCTCCACGTTCATCCCCGCCATCGGTTCGTCCAACAGCAAGATCGAAGGCTCCGCCGCCAAGGCACGCGCCAATTCGACCCGCTTTTTCAACCCATAAGGCAATCGGGCAACGGGCGTCTTTCGGATCGCCTGAATCTCCAGAAAATCAATAATCTTTTCAGCAACTTCCCGGTTTTCGATCTCTTCCGCTTCGGCTTTTCCCACCCACAGGGACTGCGACAGTAAACCCGTTTTCATATGCGTCAGCCGCCCGGTCATGACGTTATCAAGCACCGTCATTCCTTCAAACAATGCGATGTTCTGAAACGTCCGCGCAATCCCCTGCCGTGCCACTTGGTATGGCTTCATCGCCGGTCGAGGCATGCCCTTATACCAAACCTCACCCTCCTGCGGGACGTAAAAACCCGAAATGACGTTCAACATTGATGATTTGCCCGCACCATTAGGCCCAATAATCGCCCGAATTTCCCCCTCTCGGATGTCAAAGGAGATATCTTTTATCGCCTCAACCCCCCCGAATCTAAGGGTAATATTCTTCATCTCCATGACCACCGCACCAATGGTGCGGCCATCAGGCGTGACATAGCTGTCAACTGAATCTTTCATGTGCCGCCCCCTGAAACATGTCGCCGAAATTATGGGAAGGCGGGCGGGGCGTCGTCGCAGACGCGCGTCCGAACGTCATTGCGCGGCCATCCGCTGCGCTACATTCTGCACCCCGGCGCTGCGCACCTCTAGTGTTGCCTTGATCGACCCTTTGCGCCCGTCTTCATAGGTCACTTCCGTTTCTGTACTGACCGACGTGGTGCCATCGTACAGCGCGGTAATGATATCATCATATTTGTCTTCGATGATCCGGCGGCGTACTTTGCGGGTTCGGGTCAATTCGCCATCGTCAGCGTCCAACTCTTTGTGCAGCACAACAAAACGGTGGATCTGACATCCCGATAACATCTCGTCTTGCGCAACGCTTTCGTTGACGTCTTCAACATGGCTCTGAATCGTGTCCATAACCTGCGGGTGTCGCGCCAACTCTTGATACGAAGCATAGCCAATGTTGTTGCGTTCTGCCCAGTTACCGACAGCCGTTAAGTCAATGTTAATAAATGCGGTACACTCGTCCCGCCCATTGCCAAAGACCACCGCTTCCAAAATGTTGGGAAAGAATTTCAGTTTGTTTTCAACGTATTTAGGTGCAAACAAGGATCCATCCGCCATCTGCCCGACATCTTTTGCCCTGTCGATAATCCGCAAATGTCCGGTATCTTCTTCGATAAACCCGGCGTCACCAGTCGCAACCCAGCCCTCGGCATCCTTTGTATCAGCGGTGCTTTCGGCGTTTTTATAATACTCCACAAACACACCCGGAGATCGATAGAACACCTCGCCATTCTCGGCGATCTTCAACTCAACACCGGGGCAGGTGACGCCTACCGTGTCACTGCGCACCTCACCATCTGGCTGCGCGGTGATGAACACGGTCGCTTCGGTCTGACCATAAAGTTGTTTCAGGTTGATCCCCAAAGACCGATAAAAATCAAAAATTTCCGGCCCAATCGCCTCACCCGCAGTATAGCCGACACGCACCCGCGAAAACCCGAGTGTATTTTTCAAAGGTCCATAAACAAACCATTCACCCAGCCGATATTTAAAGCGATCCCACTGGCTTACCGGTTTTCCGTCCAAAATGGCTGGCCCCACGGCGCGGGCATGCTCCATGAAAGTATCAAACAACCATTTTTTGAAACGCCCGGAATCTTCCATCCGGATCATCACATTGGTGAGCTGTGTTTCAAAGACACGTGGCGGCGCGAAATAGTAGGTCGGCCCGATCTCACGTAGGTCCACATGCATTGTGTCTGCGCTCTCGGGGCAGTTGGTGCAAAACCCGGTCCAAAGCGCCTGCCCCACCGAGAAAATGAAATCTCCAACCCAAGCCATTGGAAGATATGCCAAAATATCATCCGCCTGACGCAATCCATCAAACTGGGACGACGACTTGGCGGTTTCAATGATATTGCGGTTCGACAATACCACCCCTTTGGGTTTGCCCGTCGTACCTGACGTATAGAGCATCACACCCGTGCTGTCATAATTCAGCTTTGCCTGTCGCGCTTCCAGCGCGGCTTTGTGGATCTCCGCTTTTTGGCGTCCCAGTTCTTGCACGTTTGCGTATTGAGTCAACGCAGCATGGTCGTATTTGCGCAATCCTCGCGGATCGAGATAGATCATCTGCTCAAACTCGGGCAAGCCCTCTTGCACGTCCATGATCTTGTCGACCTGTTCTTGGTCACCAACAATGGCAAACCGCGCCCCGCAGTGGTGCATCACATAGGCCATCTCTTCTGCATTGGCGTCCTGATAGAGCGGTACCGGAACAGCCCCACACATCTCAGCAGCCATCATCGCCCAATACAGATAGGGTCGATTGCGTCCGATGATCGCAACAAAGTCGCCTTCGTTGATCCCCATCGCCATCAGGCCCAACGCCAGCGCCTCAACCTCGTCGCGGGTCTGCGACCAGGTCCAGCTTTGCCAGATACCGTATTCTTTTTCCCGGTACGCTGGCGCGTCCGCGAACTTGGTCGCGTTACGATGCAACAGCGCTGGAACGGACTGTGGTCCGTCAGCGCCCCTCTGTGGCGTGGCCAATTCCTTATCCTCCCATACCTGCCGTTTTGATCAGCAGGGTCGTCGATCGCTTCATGCGATTCTCACATCTGTTAAGGATGCTGTGATTAAGGTGAAGGTCAACTTTTTCCTGATGTTTTCTCAATCCTTACAAATTGTAACAGCTCTCGATCACCCTTTGCCCCGCGCCCTTACGGGTGCTAGCGATAGCGGGGGAGGCAGTAATGCAGATCAGCGACGAACAAGCCAAGGCGATGACCACAGCAGGGCTCAACCTGATTGCCCAAGCTTTGTCTATTTATGATGCGGGCCTTAATCTGGTGGTCTGCAACGCCCCGTTTCAGCACATGTTTAACCTCCCTGATGCGCTTGTCACACCGGGTGCCACGTTCGAACACACCATCCGACATCTCGCCACCTGCGGCGAATACGGCACCGTTGACGATATCGAAGCTTTTGTCACGGAACGCATTGTTCAGGCCCGCGCTTTTGAACCGCATTATATGGAGCGCACCCGGGCAAATGGCCGTACAATCAGTGTCGAGGGATCGCCCTTACCGCAGGGCGGATGGGTGACCGTCTATACCGATATCACGGCCACAAAGACCCAAGAGGCCTTGCTTAATGCCCGCTCTGACGCGCTGAATGATCAAGTGTTGGACCACGCCGCCAAACTCTCCGCGACCAACCGAGAGTTGGCAGCGATGATCACCACCCTCGAAGAAACCAAACGCCAGTTGACCGCATCAGAGGCCCGTACCCGCCAGACCACTGAGATGATGCCAGCCCATATCGCCCATGCAGACGCGCAAGAACGTTATACATTCTCCAACCAACGCCTGCCTAGCGTGCTGCCTTCTCGTCCCGGCAATATTGTCGGGCTCCATATCAAAGAAGCCTTGGGTGCATTTGCCTATGGTCGGATCAGTACGGCCTTGGCGCAGGCCTATGACGGTGTCGCGTCTGTAGCAGAGTTCACCGACGAAAGCAGCGCCCGGCACGTGCGCGCCGCATTCACCCCAGACACGCAAGGCGGCGTGTATATCCTCTCTATGGATATCACCGAAGAAACCCAAACCCGCGTCGCCTTGCAACAGACCCGCAAACGCGAACTGGCCGCTCAGATGATCTCGGGGCTTGCACATGATTTCTCCAATCTGCTGACCATCATCCTCGGGATGCAATCCCGCCTTGTGCGCCTGCCCACACTGCCCAAGGATGCACAGGAATTGATCGACGGCACCCTGGCTGCGGCGCGACGAGGTGGGGCATTGTTGAGTTCCATCGCGGATGTGACAGGGCCACGCCAGCTGCGCCCGGCATGCTGCGCGCCTGCGGCGCTGATACAAGACCTTGTTACTCTGGCAAAGCCAACCCTGCCCCAAGGTGTCACCCTGCAAAGTGAAAACCAAATGCTAGATGAGCCGGTTCTTTTGGATAAAGGTCTGGTGACCGACAGCCTGTTGAACCTGATCCTAAACGCCCGAGACGCCTGCGGCGCAAGTGGCCAGATCAGCCTGACCCAGCGGCGCGTGCACGACCTGTGGATCGAATGGACTGTAAAAGACAGCGGCCCGGGTTTTTCCCCATCAGCGCTTGAACACGGGTTTGACCCCTTCTTTACAACCAAAGGCAGCGAAGGATCCGGTCTTGGCCTGTCCATGGCCTATGACATGACCAAATCTGCGGGCGGCGTCTTGCGACTGTCCAATGTCACGGGGGGCGGCGCCTGTGTTACCCTGCGTCTGCCGTATCGCGCGGCATTGCCAGCGACCACTGGTCTGGCGCTTTTGGTAGAGGATGAAGACGATATTCGTGCAGGCGTGCGCGACATGCTCATGGCATTGGGGCATTCTGTGATCGAAGCGACCAGTGCAGACGAAGCCACCGCGCTCTTGGCCGATTTACCCGATATCACGTTGATCGTGTCAGACATCCAATTGAAAGGCGAAGCCACGGGACTTGATTTGGCCAAACGCGCTGGCCCTCTTTTGCCCTTGGTACTGATGACCTCGCTCCCCCCTGAACACCAGACTTTTCGCGACGCTCAGCGCTGCGCCTCTGTCCTGCGCAAACCCTTTGAACTTGCTGATCTTGCCACCCTGATCGGCACAACCGATGTAGCAGCCCAATGAACCGTCCTTTTGTGACCATACTAGACGACGAACCCGAAATTCGAATCCTTTTGTCTGACGCGCTGGAGGACGCAGGCTTTGAAACCCTAAGCTTTGGCCGGGCCCGGGCATTCGAAGCCGCTTTGGCCAAGCGCACTCCTGATGTTTGTCTTGTCGACCTTAGCTTGCCAGACACGGACGGCCTGTCTTTGGTACACCGGCTCGCGTTGGAGCAAGGCGCCGTGGTCATCATCATCTCGGGCCGCGCTCAAGTGCAAGACCGGGTGACGGGCTTGGAGCTTGGTGCAGATGACTACATCATCAAACCCTTTGATCCAGCCGAAGTCGTCGCCCGTATTCGCGCCCGATTACGCAGCCCCAAAACCAATACCGCTTCAAGCGATACAGCATATTTCAATGGCTGGGTGGCTCATTTCGACCGCTACATGCTGTGTGATGATGCCGGTCACGAAGTTCCCTTTTCCCACGCAGAAGGCGAAGTTTTACGGTTGTTTCTGGAAAGCCCGAAACGCTTGATCAGCCGCGCACAAATGCAGGAAAATCTGGGTGGCGCTGCATCCGAAAGCTTTGATCGCGCAATGGATGTCCGCATCTCTCGCCTGCGGACCAAGCTTCGTGAAGACCCCAAGAACCCACAATTGATCAAAACGATCTATGGCGCCGGCTATATCTTTCTGGGAGACGTAAAGTGGGAATAATGCGCCGAGTACTTGAGGATGAACGTTCAGGCACAACCCGCACGATTTTGATCAAAGCACGCTAACCGCCTGCGCCAATACCTGCAATCCGGCCACCAAATCCACCTCATCGGTATCTTCTTCAAAAGCATGGCTGATTCCATCAATCGACGGTACAAACACCATCGCCACCGGCATCAATCTTGCCACATTGGTTGCGTCGTGTAACGCCCCTGACGGCATCACGCGCCACCGCCCCGGAGCCACAGTATTCGCACCCTTCTCTAACGCTGCCCGCAATCGCGCGTCCATTGCAACCGGCTCCAGCTCCCACATCGGACCAAATTCCACCTCAAGCCCAACCTGCGTCGCTACATCTTGGGCGGTCTCCCGGACAATCCCTTCCATCCGACGAAGCCGCTCAGGATCACCATCCCGCCATTGCATCGAAAACGCCACCTTACCGGGCACAATCGAAGACGCGTTCGGATGCACATTTACATGACCCGTCGTCCAAACGGTTGTCGGCGTCACCACATTGCGCAATCGCTCGTTCAACAGCGCGCTAAAGACCGCAAGCCCTTGAAACGCATCCCGCCGCAGATGCATCTGCGTTGTACCCGCGTGGTTTTGTTGCCCAATAAAGGTGATCGGAATTTCTCGCGTGCCTACAATTTCACTCACCACACCTATTTGCTCACCCACCGCATCCAGCGTCAAACCCTGTTCGATATGCAATTCGATGAATCCGGTGAACTGCCCCGGGTCAACATCCCCCGTCACATCCGTTGCAATTTGCGCCCGGGCGGCGCGTAACGTGACACCAGTATGATCTTCGACATCGTCAACCTCTGACAATGGCGTATAGCCACTCCAGACCGATGACCCGGTCAACCCACCAAACCGCCCTTCCTCATCCTGAAACGACACAACCGACACCGCAGGCCCTCCGGCCTCTCGTGCAGCCCTAGCCACTTCCAATGCTGCGATCACACCCAAAGCACCATCCAACCATCCCCCTTCGGGTTGGCTGTCTGAATGCGACCCCATCAACAGCGACGGCTCTTCCGCCAACCCAAACAGATTGCCCATCGCATCCATTTCCACACGCAATCCAGCATCCTCAAACCTGTCCGCCAACCACGCGCGCGCAGCCATATCCGCATCCGAAAACGCAGGCCGGACAACCCCATTGCCAACCCCAGATGCCCCAAATTTCTGCAATTGGCGCAGGTCGTCTAAAAATCGCGCAGCATCAACTTTCATGTTCATTCTCTTTTTGGCCAAAAAAACCGCAGAGCGCGAGACAGCGTCTCGCACCCGTTTCAGCATTGCTGAAACAATTGACTCAAACGCGGGCTTGCCCGCACGATTTGATCACTCTGCCGCAAGCACTTCAGACGCGGCTTCTACCTTTACAGCAGAAAATTTGAATTCCGGAATTTTCCCATATGGATCGATTGCCGAGTTGGTCAAAATATTCGCAGCTGCTTCTACATAAGCAAAGGGTAAAAACACCATATCCGGGGACACCGCTCGATCAGACCGCGCCATTATCTCGATCGAACCCCGTTTGGTGCTTAACCGCACATGCTCCCCCGGTGCCACCCCCAGCTTGCGCAGGGTTGAGGGATGCAAAGAACAATTCGCTTCCGGCTCCAATCCATCCAGAACTGTTGCACGCCGCGTCATTGACCCCGTGTGCCAATGTTCCAATTGCCGTCCCGTTGTCAGGATCATCGGATAATCGTCATCTGGCACATCATCAGGCGCGATGATTGATGCCGGTGTAAACCGCGCACGCCCATCTGGACGAGGAAATCCATCAGCAAAGACAATCGCCTGTCCCGGATCTTCCGGCGACAGTGATGGATAGGTCACGGCGTTTTCCTTCTCCAGGCGATCCCACGTGATGTTATCAAGCGACTTCATGTTTAGCTTCATTTCAGCAAAAACATCCGCAGGCGACGTGTAGGTCCATCCCAATCCCAAACGTTTGGCAAGCTCTACTTCGATCCACCAATCTTCACGCGCCTCACCAGGGGGCGGGACAGCAGGACGGCCCATCTGCACTTGACGGTTGGTGTTCGTCACCGTGCCCGACTTTTCCGCAAATGCACTTGCAGGCAGGATAACGTCGGCATAATTCGCGGTTTCGGTGATAAAAATATCCTGCACAACCAAATGATCCAGCTTTGCCAAGGCATCCCGCGCATGTTCCACATCCGGATCTGACATCGCTGGGTTTTCCCCCAGCACATACATCCCCGAAATATCGCCCGCATGCACAGCATCCATGATCTCTGTGACGGTCAGACCTTTCTCGGCAGAAAAATCTTCGGACTTCCAAACATCTGTAAAGGCAGAGCGCACCCCATCATTCATAACGGACTGATAATCCGGCAGGAACATTGGGATCAGCCCGGCATCTGATGCGCCTTGCACGTTGTTTTGCCCGCGCAGCGGATGCAGACCGGACCCAGGCCGTCCAACCTGCCCGGTCATCAACGCAAGACTGATCAGGCAGCGCGAATTGTCAGTTCCATGGATATGTTGCGAAATGCCCATGCCCCAGAATATCATCGCAGCTTTCGCCCCTGCAAAGGTCCGCGCTACATCGCGCAGAACCTCTGCATCGATGCCACAAATTTCTGCCATCTTTTCGGGTGTAAAATCCTTCAGGTGTTCTTTCTCTGCTTCCCAATTCTCGGTGTATGCCTCGATATATTGTTGATCGTACAACCCCTCTTCGACAATCACATGCATGATAGCGTTCAACATCGACACATCCGTGCCGGGTCGGAATTGCAGCATATGAGAAGAGAACCGCTTTAACGCCTGCCCCCGGGGATCCATCACAATCAACTTGCCACCGCGTTTGGTGAATTGTTTGAAATAGGTCGCGGCCACCGGGTGGTTTTCAATCGGATTGCACCCGATCGCAATTGCCACATCTGCGTTTTCTATCTCATTAAAAGTCGCGGTCACCGCGCCCGAACCTACATTCTCCATCAAGGCCGCAACAGAGGACGCATGGCAAAGCCGCGTACAGTGATCGACGTTGTTATGGCCAAACCCTTGCCGGATCATCTTTTGGAACAAATAGGCTTCTTCGTTGGTGCATTTTGCAGACCCAAAGCCTGCCACCCCCGTGCCACCGATGTCCTTGAGCCCTTTGGCCGCAAAATCCAAAGCTTCGTCCCACTCGGCTTCACGAAAGAATTCCTGCCAATTGCCGGGGTCCACATTCAGCCCTTTTGCAGGTGCGTCATCCCGGCGGATCAGTGGTTTTGTCAGCCGGTGATCATGATGGATATAATCAAACCCAAAGCGCCCTTTGACGCAAAGCCGCCCTTCGTTTGCCGGGCCATTTATGCCCTCAACATATTTCACCTTGCCGTCTTTGACCTTAAGCGAAATCTGGCACCCGACGCCACAGAATGGACACAGGCTTTCGACCTCCTTGTCGAAATCAGCGCTGTCGCCCACTTGGTTGTCATCCATGATCGCCGCAGGCATCAACGCCCCTGTTGGACAGGCCTGCACACATTCGCCACACGCAACACAGGACGATGCGCCCATGGGGTCGGCCATATCGAAGGTTGGATAGCTGTCATGCCCGCGACCAGACATGCCGATCACATCATTCACCTGCACTTCGCGACAGGCCCGCACACATAATCCGCAAGAAATGCAGGCATCAAGGTTCACGCTCATCGCGACGTGGCTGTCATCCAGCAATGGGATGCGGCCTTCTTCCAACTTGGGGAACCGGCTTTCGGACACACCGTTCATCTCAGCCATATCAAAAAGATGGCTGGACTTGTCATGGGCCGCCGACTGGTCCGGCTGGTCCGCCATCAACAGTTCCACAACCATTTTGCGCGCGTTTTCTGCCCGCGCATTATTGGTGGTCACCACCATCCCTTCGCTGGGCTCGCGGATGCAGGACGCCGCCAATGTGCGCTCACCCTCAATCTCAACCATACAGGCACGACAATTCCCGTCCGGACGATACCCGGGCGCGGGCTTATGGCACAAATGCGGAATTTTCAGACCCCGGCCATTTGCCACTTCCCAAATGGTCAGCCCGGCGTCTGCCTCAACCGTTTCACCATCCATCGTGAATTTGACTTTGTCCGCCATGGCTTTGCTCCCTGTATCTTCCAGTATTATATATCGATCCTGCACCCCTCCAAGGAGTCCTATTCCCGACACCCTGCCCCGGTTTTACGCCAACGCCGGTTTCCGATAGAGGACTCAACGTACCCAGCCATGGAAAAACCACGCTTTCCACTGCCCCCTCCCTGCCTTATCAACATCACACCCAAAGGAGCCCAACACACATGTCCCACATCACCCTTATCCGCCACGGTCAGGCAAATTCCGGCGCTAAGGATGAGATCAGCTATGATAAATTAAGCGCGCTGGGCCATGAACAAGCTGCTTGGTTGGGCCAGTATTTGCGCGGGACCGACACGTTTCACAACCGGCTTTATACGGGCACACTCACCCGCCATATTGAGACCGCAAAGGGCATGGATCTGGAATTGGACCCTGTCCGCGACGAGCGGCTCAATGAGCTTGAATACTTTACTCTCGCCACACTGCTGGAAGAACAACACGCCATACCATTCCCGACAGAACAGGGGGCATTCACCGATCATTTGCCAACTGTGTTCCAATATTGGAAAGAAAACAAAATTGAGGGAGCGCCAGAAACCTGGCAACAGTTTCACACACGTGTAAATGACGCCCTAAGCGAAATCGCCTCGGATGCCGGTCCCGCTCTGGTGGTGACTTCTGGTGGGTTAATCGCAATGGCAATGGCACAGGCGATGAATCTGGACATCCCTGCACAGGCCCGTCTGGCACTAGCCATCATGCACACCTCAATGCACCGTCTTTTTCCTATCGGCGGGCATCTTTCGCCAGTTCTTTTTAATTCAGTGCCACATCTGGACACCACAGATCGTCGACACGCACAGACCCATATCTAGAAGGCTCACATCATGATGAAACTTTATTTTGCAACTGGAACCATCTCGATTGCTGTGGCCATCGCATTGGAAGAAGCTGGTGTAGGCTATGAAGCCGTCAAAGTTGATTTCGCCAATGCTGCACAAACCAAGCCGGAATACCTCGCCGTGAACTCCAAAGGACGGGTGCCTGCATTGGTGACCGAGGGTGGCGCAGTGCTGACAGAAACGGGTGCTTTGCTTGATTATGTCGCAGCTTTGCATCCTGAGGCGGGCTTGGTGCCATCTGACCCACAGGAAGCTGCGCATATGCGCAGCGTGATGTATTACCTCGCCTCGACCATGCATGTGGCCCACGCCCATAAAATGCGCGGGACCCGTTGGGCGGATCAGCAATCAAGCTTTGATGATATGAAAGCCAAGGTACCACAGACAATGACCGCCTGCGCCACCTACGTCGAAACCGAATGTCTGCGCGGCGATTACACCTTGGGCGATGCATTCTCCCTCGCCGACCCGAACCTCTTTATGGTGTGTAGCTGGTTGGCCGGAGATGGCGTTAACATCAGCGATTTCCCTAAGATCACTGCATTTCTGGCCCGAATGGAAGAACGCGACAGCGTCAAATCTGTCCGCGCCAAGGCAATGCTATGAGTCGCGTTCATCTGTGGGTCCGCGCGGAGCAACGCGCCAATGAAACCCGCGTTGGGATCACCTCAGAGGGTGTGCGTGCATTGATTGATGCAGGGTTTGATGTCTCTGTTGAAGCGTCAGGCAGTCGAATTATCGAAACCGCCGACTACGTCGCGACCGGTTGCACCATTGTCGCGGAACACAGTTGGCCTGATGCCCCAGCAGACGCCATCATCTTTGGGCTGAAAGAACTGCCCGATCATGGCACCCCGCTGCGTCATACCCACATCATGTTTGGTCATGCCTTCAAGGGACAGGTGTCAGGAAAGCATCTATTGAACCGGTTCAAAGAAGGCGGTGGCACATTGTTGGATCTTGAGTATCTGATCGATGATACCGGCCGACGGGTCGCTGCCTTTGGGTATTGGGCGGGCTTTGCAGGTGCTGCCGTTGCCCTAAAATGCTGGGCCGCGCAACAACGCGGAGAAATCACAGGCTCCGTTACCCCCTTTGCAAATGCAGAAGCACTAAAGGCCGCTTTGGCCGCAGACATTGATCGCACCGGCCCTGTACGCCCCACCGCATTGATCATCGGGGCCTTGGGGCGGGTTGGCTCAGGTGCTGCGGACCTGGCGAAATCGATGACTGTCCCAGCCACCGGCTGGGACATGGAAGAGACCGCTTCGGGAGGGCCATTCCCCGAAATCCTCAAGCATGATATCTTTCTCAACTGTATCCTTGCCGGACCAAAAACACCGCAGTTTGTACCCAAGAGCGCCTTAACCACGGAACGCAGGTTGACAGTGATCGGGGATATCGCCTGTGACCCGGACAGCGATTATAACCCGGTTCCCGTCTATGACCGCGCAACAACATGGGATGCCCCGGCCTTGCGGGTTCATGACAGCCCACAACTGGATGTCATCGCGATCGACAATTTGCCGTCGATGTTGCCGCTGGAGAGTTCTCAGGATTTTGCCGCACAGTTGCTGCCTTCCCTGATCACGTTACAAGGTGACGCAAACGGCGTATGGGGCCGTGCGCGCGCAGTGTTTCAGGACCATTTGGCAGATTTGTGACCGCTAGCTAAAGATCCGATAATACAGTGAGTCCGGCAAAAACTGACCCAATCGGAACACCAAAGAGAACATCCAAGGGAAGCTCTTTTTGAACCGATTGGTGTTCATATGTTCAAACATCACGGTAGCCGCCTTTTGTGGCTCCATAATGAACGGCATATTGAAATCATTGCGTTTTGTCAGCTGCGTGTTGATAAATCCGGGGTTCACAACTTGCACCTGAACACCAGTTTTGCGCAGATCCGCATACATGCTTTCGGCCAATGACATCACCCCGGCCTTAGACGCTGTATACCCGATAGACCCCGGCAATCCTCGAAAGCCCGATAGGCTTGAGGTGATCACAATATGCCCTGTATCGCGCTCCACCATGGTCGGCACCACCTGCCCCATCAACCGCACAAGGCCGGTAAAGTTGATGTCAGCCATGGCGTTGGCCTGATCCGCATTCCAATCCGTCGCCCCGAAAGGCCAATAAACTCCGGCCAGAAACACAACGCCATCAACATGGCCCACCGCTTTTGCGGCGGCAACCACACTGTCATTGTCCGATACATCCATCGTTTGATAACTGGCCTTGCCCGGCAACTTTTTGGTCAATGCGCGCAATGCATCCTCAGATCGCGCAGAGATAATGACCTCTGCCCCAGAAGCGTTCATTTTTTGCGCCAATGCTGCCCCAAGGCCATCGCTTGCGCCGACCAACCAATACCGTCTTCCCTGCCATTCTTTCATCATACCTCCTTGGGACGTATCGTCGCGACCAGCTCTGCCACTTTGAAGCCGTACTTGCGAAACTGGCTTCTGTTCATGATCGTGCCGTCCGGCGTCAGGTACATCCAATCGATGCTTTTCAACACATGCCCGCCGGCATCAGCTGGCAACCTGATCGGGTATCGCATTTGCGCCGCGCTCCCACTCGTCACACCCCAACCACCGCCCGGCACATCGTCTGCCTGCAAATCAAACCTGCCATTTTCCTGCTTGGTGATCCGCCATTGCCGCACTTGGGTCGACCCGTCATCATACCGAAAATGCTCATCGATAACGCCCTTTTCGTCCTGCCATGTGATCGTGAAATCCGCTGCAAAAGTGCTGGTTACACGCCCCAAGGGCCCAAAGATCAAACCTTCGCAAATCATCTCGCCGCGCAAACATTGGTCCAGCTCAAAGATCGGAAAGTTATCTTCGTAGTCTTCGGACAACTGGCCATAAAATTCGGCATATTGTCTGCGCAACCAGACAATTGCACCTGTCAAAAACGCACCAATCAGGAGGCACATCACAGCTTCCATCATTCGTCCTCCAATCCTGAGACACGGCAAAGCAATAAAATGGCAAACAATTTTAACACACAGGGGACGCCGGCATAAAGGAGTACCAATAGTCGCACGGCTTCGGGCGGGGTGACTGCGCCTGTGGCTTGCAATCCGGCTCCCTCCAATATCGGAAATAGAGCGATTGCCGCCAAAGCCAAAGTGAACTTTGACACAAAGGACCAAAGGCCAAATCCTTCGGCCGCGGATGGGGATATCTTTGCCATGCGCGACGCGAACATTGCAGGCAATATCGTCAGATCAGCTCCCAATACTGCCCCCGAGGCGACGCAGATCACAGCAAAGATTGCAGCATCGCCAGGCCCCAAGAACAATGCACCGCCAAACGTTACAATCCCTAACCCCATCGCACAAAGCAGCATACGTTTAGCGCCAAATCGTTCACCCAGCACCCCCCAGATCGGGGCTGCAATGGCTGCGGATAGGAAAAACAGCAGCAACAATGCCCCCTCCCAACCCGGTGCCGCAAGCGCGAATTCAACATAGAACAGAAACAAGCTTGAACTGACGGCAACGGGAGCGGCATTGACCAAGGCAATCCCTAACAACTTGCGCGCAACAGGATCTGCCAGGACAGTCCCAAAGCCGGTTGACGCAGGAAGGTCTGCATCACGCCATTCTGCCCGCATGAACAACACAGCCATCACCGCAAGGATACCAAACCCCGCCGCGAATCCTGCGAACGGCGCATCCATTACCTGCCCCAAGACAACCGGCGCAACCGAGGCTGCACAGACACCCAACAAAGCGCCGGTTTCGCGCCATCGGGCCAAAGCAAGATGACCCGCCCCGGGCAGCACCCCAGCCTTGGCGACACCCTGCGCATAAAAACATATGGTCAGAAAACTGAACGCGGAAAACACCAGCGTCAACATCAAGGCGAACCATACCAGCACGGAAACAGGCGGCTCCACAGCAAAGAGCCCGATCATCGCAAGCGCCATAATCAACGCACCAACCGCAACCGCCAGACCGCGTCTGTGTCGCAGCCGTTCTGACAAGCGCCCCAATAGCGGGTCTTGCACCACATCCAGCATCCGCAAACCAAAAAGAACTGCACCCAACGCCGCCAGCGACACGCCGTATTCATCCACAAAAAACTTGGGCGCATGAATGTAAATCGGCAAACCAGCCGCCGACAAAAGGGCCGCAAAAAGAGCATAAGCTGGCAAATTCTGAGCAGACACGGCTGTCATCTCGTCACGTCATTGGTCGGAGGAGCAGGCCGATTGCGGAATGAAGCGCCTTTCCACCAAAGTTTTGCGGCCTGCCAATGGATCAAAGCCAATACACGGCGCGCTCCAAATGGGCGGCGAAACAATGCACGTAAAATGCCAATGTTTGTCAAAGGCCGCCGCTTCCCGATCAACGTCGCAATCACACCGCCGTTCCCAGCGGTATAATCGATCCAGATGCCAATCCGATCCTCGGTAATGTCGAACCGAAAATCATACGTCCCGTCTAGGGGTTGAAACGGCGACACATGGAATATTTTGGTCGCGTTCAGATGATCTTGGGGGGAGATCGGGCGCAGATCGGGATGATTGCACAAATAACAATGACGATCCCCATAGGTGTTACTGACCTCTGCTATCACAGTGATCAATGCGGAATCTGCACTGCGGCACAACCAAAAGCTCACCGGATTGAAGACATGACCCAAAACACGGGGCTGCGCCAAAAGTTCGATCCGCGTGACACCCGAGATATTATGGGAGCTTAGGACCTGACGGACCCAGACGGGGCCCGTCCCGGCCTTGGGGGGGCCTCCGTGATCCGTATCTTGCAAGGATGTCAGGCCAGCTCGGTTGCGGGCAAATAGCGATGGCGTGTCCAGCTTGGCTTCTGAATCGCACAGAACATAGTCGATCGAATATCGAAATGCGTTCTCTATCGCTCCTTTGCGACCATGGAATGTATGCCCTGCGATATGATCAATGCCTGTGGTCATCCAGCAGCCAAGGACATGGCATTTTGCGCCTGAATGGCAATTACGACATCTATCGCAGAGGCCAGCCCATCTTCGTGGAAGCCATGACGCATCCATGCACCGCAAAACCAGGTGTTTCGGGTGCCGTTGTGGGCAGCAATCTCTTTTTGCGCCGCGATCGCTCCAAGATCGTACACCGGATGGCGCAGCGTAACCTGATCGTAAATCAACTCCTCGCGGATCGTGCGTTTCGTGTTCAGCGTCACAAAATGCGGGTCATCCATCGGGATCGGCTGAAGCGAATTCATCCAATAGGTCAGGTCAATCCGATCAGACACAGCGTTGCGGTCTTCTGTATACACCCAAGACGCCCAAGTTTTGCGGCGTGAGGGCATGATGGATGCATCCGCGTGCAGGACCACTTCATTGGGCTGATATTTGATCGCGGCAAGTGCTTTTTGTTCTGTTGGATCAACATCAAAGAGCATGGCAAGAGTATCATCAGAATGGGTGGCAAAGATAACGTGATCAAAGCTCTCCCACTCAGCACCGGCTAGTTTGACTTGAACTTTGCTTGATGATCGTTTGACCCCTAAAACATGCGCGTTCAATCGCACATCTACGCCTTTGTTTCGCATCGCAGTTTCCAACCGCGACACATAGGCTATTGAGCCGCCCTGAACGGTGTACCACTGATGCTGACCTGAATACCCCAGGAGCGCGTGATTTTCAAAAAAGGTGATCATTGCATGGGCGGGAAAATCCAAAATTTTATCTGTCGGCGTCGACCAGATCGCTCCTGACAAAGGCGACAAATAATAGTCTCGAAAATACGATCCGGCCCCAAGCAGTTCGAGAAATTGCGCAATGGTCAATGTCTGATCACTGGCCAGATCCACTGCGTTTTTGTTGAAGCGCAAAATGTCGCGTACCATGCGCAGAAATTTCGGGTTGGCCGCGTTGCGCCTCTGGGCAAAAATTGAATCAACCGAATGCAGCGCATATTCCAAACGCCCCCCGTCGATTGACGCACCAAAGCTCATGTTGGATTTGGCCACAGGCACATCCAATTCTTTGAACAGAGCAGTTAGATGCGGATAATTTGCATGGTTAAAGACAATGAACCCCGTATCAACCGGTTGATCCGAGTTCTTGCCCGCAACAACCGTGCGGGCATGTCCCCCAAGGCGCGGCGCGGCTTCAAACAATGTCACACGATGTGTATCTGCCAAGTGATGGGCCGCCCCCATTCCAGAGATACCAGCGCCAATCACGGCAACCGAAGGACGTAGGGAGGGCGGCACGAGGGACGAGTCTTCGAATGGCATAAGGCTTAGGGTGTCCTGTCATTTAGATGGTGCTGCATGTAATACGATGAAGGCCCTCGGCTAGTTCCAATTTAAAATGAAATCATTTTTTCTGCATTTTTAGGGGTTTGCGGTCAGCGCCACTGAGGTCGCACACCATAAATTCTGGGTTCGGGCCCCATTGTCCGGTATTCTCAGGGTCAGGCTGTCTTCATCCTGCCCTTGGCGTGATTTGAAATCGGGCATGACCATCCGCCAGACAGTCGATGGGGGCTCACCCTTCGGGTTTGGTCAATGGCACCACAGTGCTCGGCACTGTTTCTTCCGCCACTTCTTCAAAATCAAAGTTGTGCAAGCGACCTGCGCGTTTGGCCGCCTTTTCAGAACTGATCATGATCTCATCGACGTCCTTGCGCGCCTGACCAAAGTGACGGTCCAGATTGCCGACACGTGTCACCATCCGCTCTACATCACCATGCAACAAGCCAAGCTCCTTGCGGATGGCACCGGCCTGTTCACGCATCCGCGCATCTTTCAGAATTGCACGCATGGTGTTCAACGTCGCCATACAGGTGGTCGGGGACACGATCCAAACCCGCTTTTCAAAGCCATAGCGGGTCAACTCTCCGAAATTCGCATGAAGTTCGGCATAGACGGCCTCAGACGGCAGAAACATCAGGGCCCCGTCAGCAGTTTCCCCTTCGATGATGTATTTATCCGAAATCGCATCGATATGCACCTTCACCGCCGTGCGCATGGCGCGGGCAGCTTCTTTCAACGCGTGATCACTTTCCGCGCGCCGCAAGGCTTCATAGGCTTCCAGCGGGAATTTACTGTCGATCACAATCGGACCGGGGGGGTTGGGCAAATGGATCAAACAATCAGGCCGTTTGCCATTGGATAAAGTCGATTGCAGAGAATAGGCGTTGGCAGGCAGCGCTTTGGACACAATGTCATGCAGTTGGATTTCCCCAAAAGACCCGCGCGTCTGCTTGTTGCTCAAGATATCCTGAAGGCTTAGCACATCGCCGGATAATTTCGTGATGTTGTCTTGCGCCTTGTCTATCGCGGCCAACCTTTCCTGCAATTGTGTCAGACTGGTTGTGGTTTGCTTTGATGTGCCATGCAGCGTCTGGTTCATGCGTTCTTGCATCTCGGTTAACGCGCGCGCCGATTTGGTTGCATTGTCCGCCAACCGATCCTGCATCTGTTGCTGTACCGAAGCCAGCCGTGCTTCCATGCTCTGGATCATCTGGGCCTGCGCGGTGGCCTGTGTGTCCGACACGGTTTGCAAGCCACCTTGCAGACGTTCTTGGCTGGCACCCAATTGCTGAACATGCCCGCCCAACATCTGTAGTTGTTGTCCCAATGGAGCCGCCATTGCTGCCGATCGACCAGCGGACCGGACTGCCGTAATAAGCAACGCCAGAATAAGAAGAACCACCCCCGTTGCGATGAGGGCGGCGATGACAGCAGGATCGCCCCACTGATAGGTCTGTCCGCCGATCTGGATCATGTCCGCCCGAAGAGCCGCTCAATGTCGGTCAGCTTGAGTTCTACATAGGTCGGACGGCCATGATTACACTGGCCCGAATGCGGCGTTGCTTCCATTTCACGCAGCAGCGCGTTCATCTCTTCGGGGCGCATCCATCGCCCCGAACGGATGGATCCATGACAGGCGATGTGGCTTAGGATCGCTTCGATTTTGGCTTGTAACAGGGAACTGTCGTTTTGGTCCGCCAATTCGTCCAGGATATCCAGCAACAGGGCCTGCGCGTTGACCTCGCCCAAGATAGCCGGCGTTTCGCGCACAGCGATGGCCGTTCCGCCAAAGGCTTCGATACCCAATCCAAAACGCGCCAGTTCCTCTGACATTTCAAGCAGGCGCGCACAATCGCCATTGGACAGTTCCACAATCTCGGGAATCAACAACGCCTGTGCAGCCACCCCGTTTTCAGCCATCTGGCGTTTGAGCTTCTCATAAACCAGCCGTTCGTGGGCGGCATGCTGATCGACAATAACCATACCGTTTGACGTCTGGGCGATGATGTAATTTTCATGCACCTGCCCCCGTGCGGTACCAAGCGGATAGTCTGGCACCTCATCGCTCTGCGTCGCAGGCTCTTCGGGCGGCACATCGACCCGGCCCCACATGCCGGCAGTTTCCGCAAAAGCAGGGGCTTGCGCCTCATGAGAGGCCATGCGCGCACCCGGTGACGGGCGATCCATCTGATAGATCCGCGCGCCGGGCTGTTCCGGCTGCATCGCGCCGAGGGTTGCGTGCGCCACGGTAGTGGACGCCCGGTGACCCGCCTCTGCCAGGGCATGGCGCAGCGCCGATACGATCAATCCTCGTGCCAGACCCGGATCGCGAAAACGAACTTCGGACTTTGCGGGATGAACGTTCACGTCAACCAAGGTTGGATCGCAATCCAGAAACAAGGCGGCAGCCGGGTGTCGATCCCGGCTCAGGAAATCAAAATACGCCCCCCTCAGGGCACCAACCAGCAGTTTGTCGCGCACCGGTCGACCGTTGACAAAGAGGTATTGCGCCACCGCAGACCCGCGCGAATACGTTGGCAACGCCGCAAAACCCGTCAGATGAAGCCCTTCGCGGGTGGCATCAATTGGCAACGCGTTCGCGGCGAAATCCCGACCAAGTACTTGCGCCAAGCGGCCATGCAAAGCTTCAAACAGGTCGCCCTGTTCCGAGCCGACCCGAAACACATCCCGCCCGCTTCCCTCTCCTGATACATCCCGCAAAGTGATGCTCACGAAAGGTTCGGCCATTGCCAGACGTTTGACCACATCGCCAATTGCCTGTGCCTCTGCTCGGTCCGTGCGAAGAAATTTCAACCGCGCTGGTGTCGCAAAGAACAAATCACGCAGTGTGACAACGGTACCGCCATTTAACGCAGACGGTTTCACAGCTTGGACATCACCACCGCTGACGCTGATTTCTGCGCCGTTATGGTTTGCCGCGCGGCTGGCGATGGTCAACCGGCCAACCGCGCCCAGCGAGGGCAACGCTTCGCCCCGAAATCCGAAGGTGTGAATGTTGAGCAGATCTGAGCCGTCAATCTTGGACGTGGCATGGCGCGATAACGCAAGCGGCAAATCCTCCGGTGCAATGCCGCAACCATCGTCCGTCACCCGGATCAGTGTCTTGCCGCCATCCGCATATTCCACTGTTACCCGTTTAGCGCCTGCATCAATTGCGTTTTCAACCAGCTCTTTGACGGCAGACGCTGGGCGCTCGACCACTTCACCGGCCGCGATCCGGTTGATTGCAGCTTCATCCAATTGCCGGATGACCGGCTGTGCATCGCGTATGTTGGGGTGTGGGGTGGCCATAACGCTAAACTTAGCATGCACAACCTCAAGACTGAACCCGATTCCCTTGCCTTATCGACAAAATCTAACCCGTATTGATTTTGCACAAGCCGCCGTCCCTATACCTGCGCGGAATGTCCGGTAACAAAAGCAAACGGGCCGTCACTGGGAGACGGCCCGCTGCCAGATTGGCTACTGCGACTGTGTTTATTATTATCCTGGAATTATTAGGCGCTGGCCAACCCGGATCTTGTCAGGTGAACTAAGTTGGGTCTTGTTGGCCTCAAATATCTGTAAATATTCATTGGGCCGACCATAAAATTGAAGGGAAATATACGCGAGGCTGTCCCCCGGTTTGACGGTGTAGATACGTTCACCTTTGACTTCTTTTGTCTTGGCATCAGAAGCGGCAAAAGCCCGGCGGCTCATTTCAAGCGCAGCTTCTGTGCCTTCCAACGTCCCATCCTCGGCCAGTGAATTCTGGATCAGATTGAACAACATCGTGTCCATATCAATCTTGCCGTCTGAAGTGCTGAGCGACGCCGGAATTTCGATTTCGCCTTTGCGCGCGGCTTCCAACAGCAGATTTCCCATTGAACGGCGGGTCATCTCTGCGTTTACCGTTTCAAGCACCAGCCGCGTCACATCACCGTCCGTGCGCGACGTGACGGTATAGACCCCTGCCAGCACCCCTTCGCGCAGCATCCGCAGCTTGTTGCGACTGACGATTGCCTGCGCTTCGCGGGCACGCACAGCCAACTCTTGGGGTGTCAACTTGCCAACTGTTCGTTTTGGTTGAAGATTTTCGACAACGGCATCCTGCAAAGCCACTGATTGTGGCGGATTCTGATCGGGAGACACAGCAGGCGCAAGCAAGTCAGGACTTTGTTGACGAGTAACAATTGGCTCCGGGTCCGGCGCAGCATCGGCTTCGGACACAGCGGCCGCGACGGATGTTGGCGTTTGAACTGAAGTGGGAAGCGTAACCGGCACCTGCGGTTGTGCAACGGCGACCTGTGCGTCACGCGGCCCAAGAATTTTGACCGTCGCAAGCACACCCAACATGAATGTCAGCACGGCAATAACACCGGCGGATATCAACGTTGCATTCAGGGTCATTGCTGGCGATGCCGCTTGATAAGTGGCTAGGGGCGGCGCGGCTGGAGGCGGCTCCATGGCCACAGGCCGCGGCGGCTGAGACGATTGAACGCTTGTCGGAATGATATAATTGTCAAAAGTGACCTTTGGGTGCACAGGGTCCTGTGGGTGATCCGAGCTCATGATTGGTCCCTCAAAATGCTAAATCCTAACATCGACCACATCTGCATGCCGCCACGATAATACATGATCATATTCGGGGGGTACCCAATCTCGATCAAATGGCCGATCAAGACACCAGCGTCATTTGTGCTGGGCCCTGCATCATAAACCAGCAATTTGCGGGCATCGGTGAAATTGTAGACCCCCCCAAATTCACGCGCGCCCAAAGCCTGCAGGATGCTATTTCGCTGGGGGTTTTGCGGACCCATAGTCACATAGGGCAGATTTACAGTACCGGGGATAAATCCGAGCGCCCGGTCTTCGGGGTCACGCGCATCCACCATCAGGCCAGCATTGCCCGCTACATAGCTGACTAAAAAATCCAGCACCTGTGTTTCATCCAATGTCGCGACACCGGGGGCGACCTGCATGGGCGCAATACAGGGTGTGCCGCATTCGGTGCCAGTTGCGGCAAATTGTGTGACCAGACGCAAAACGTCAGGGTTATCGCGGTTAATATTGATCCGCTTTCCATTGAAAATGAAGGTCGCCTTAGCCTCTGTCAGATGTTCTTGCGCAGCCGTAATCGTTGCTAGAAGAACCAGCATCGTCGCGGCACTTGCAATCAACCTGTACATTTCCGTCCCCCAAATCACACCCCATTTTGTGGTTATGGCTGGCAGGCCACACATCTTTTGGGTGCATAACCTATATATGCAAAGGATGATTCGCGGCGTCAAAGCAAAAACGAATCGGTTGCTCAAAAAAGTTGCGAATCAGATTGGAAATAGACCGAATCAGTTGAATTGTGCTGAGCTAGAGTGAGCTAAAGTTACAATTTTGCGGCAACTGCTACCTGGGCGCGAAAATAGAGCATGCTTCAATGCCAGTTTTTCCGCGACTATCCACATCAATCGCAAATCAACCAGAAGTAGCCATCGCGATGCCTATTATCCGGCGCAATTGTGCCTCTACGTCTCACCATACCACCCGTCCTTGCCAAATCAGGCGTCGACATGTCACTTTGCCCTTCTTGGATCGGAGATGCCCATGACCGTTGTCACCCCGCAAACCCAGAATGCCTCACAAGGCACCGTAAAGTCGCAATTGCCGCAGGTCACAGAACCGCGCAATCCCGGCATGCCGCTGGATCTCAACTGGGTGTTAAGTGCTCAGGCAAATACCTCTGCCATAGAACGGCGGGCTGGCACCATCGCCGCGCGCAGATCGGTCAAAAAGGCCCATCAGGCCGCTTGGCTGTTGCGGGCAGTGACCTGTATCGATTTGACGACCTTGTCAGGGGATGACACGGATCGGCGGGTCGCGCGTCTATGTGCCAAAGCCCGCCAACCTGTGTCCTCAGATCTGCTCGTAACACTTGGCATGGGGCAAATCACGACCGGCGCAGTCTGTGTCTATCACGAGATGATCCCTGCTGCGGTCGATGCTTTGCAAGGCACAAATATACCTGTCGCGGCTGTATCCACAGGGTTTCCTGCCGGGCTCTCCCCGTTCGAATTACGTCTGCGCGAAATTGAATTGAGTGTGGCCGCCGGGGCAACTGAAATTGACATCGTCATTTCACGTCGACATGTCCTGTCTGGCCATTGGCAGGCGCTTTATGATGAAATGGCCGCCATGCGCGCTGCCTGCGGGGAGGCGCATGTCAAAGCGATCCTCGCCACAGGTGAGCTTGGTTCTTTGCGTAATGTGGCGCGCGCGTCCCTTGTGTGCATGATGGCGGGTGCTGATTTCATCAAGACCTCAACCGGAAAAGAAAGCGTAAACGCGACCCTTCCGGTATCGCTCGTGATGATCCGGGCCATCCGCGACTATTATGATCGGACCGGAATTCGTGTAGGGTACAAACCCGCTGGCGGGATTTCCAAAGCCAAGGATGCCGTGACCTATCTGGCATTGATGAAAGAAGAGTTGGGCGATCGGTGGTTACGTCCTGATCTGTTCCGTTTTGGCGCGTCTTCGTTGCTAAACGATATCGAGCGGCAGTTAGAACATCACGTAACCGGCAATTACTCGGCGGGCTACCGCCATGCGACCAGCTAAGTAAGAGGGCAACAATATGAGCGTGGCGGATATTTTCGAAACGATGGAATACGGTGAAGCGCCAGAACAAGCCGCAGAAGCGCTGGCATGGCTGGTTGATCAAGGCGGGCGGTTTGGGCATTTTATCAACGGTGCATTCACAGATCCCGGTGCAGGTTTTAACAGCAAAAACCCCGCCACCGGTGAGGTTTTGGCAACCCTGACACAAGCGACACAGGCGGATGTAGATGCTGCTGTAAAAGCGGCCCGCAAGGCACAAAGTGGCTGGGAAACACTGGGCGGACATGGCCGCGCGAAGTACCTTTACGCAATCGCCCGCTTGCTGCAAAAACATGCCCGGCTTTTTGCCGTGCTTGAAGTGCTCGACAATGGCAAGCCGATCCGCGAAGCCCGCGACATCGATATTCCATTGGCCCAACGGCACTTTTACTACCACGCTGGTATGGCGCAACTGATGGAATCTGAGCTACCGGATGCGCAAGCCCTGGGTGTTTGCGGTCAGGTCATCCCGTGGAATTTCCCGCTGCTTATGCTGGCTTGGAAAATCGCCCCCGCTTTGGCGATGGGGAATACTGTTGTTTTGAAACCCGCAGAATACACATCATTAACCGCGTTGCTGTTTGCAGATATCTGCTTGCAGGCTGGGTTGCCCAAAGGAGTTGTGAACATCGTCACGGGGGACGGCACCGTAGGCGAAATGATTGTGGCTGCAGATATCGATAAGGTTGCCTTTACCGGATCCACGTCGGTTGGGCGCCGCATTCGTGAAGCGACTGCCGGATCTGGCAAGGCGCTCACCCTGGAGCTGGGAGGCAAATCGCCCTACATCGTCTTTGACGATGCCGACATCGATTCCGCCGTTGAAGGGCTTGTCGATGCGATCTGGTTCAACCAAGGACAGGTCTGCTGCGCAGGGTCGCGCTTGTTGGTGCATGAGCCAATCGCAGAGGTATTCTATGGCAAATTGCGCGCCCGGATGGATAAACTGCGCATCGGCAGCCCACTTGATAAAAGCATTGATGTTGGTGCTTTGGTCGACCCTGTGCAGTTGCAAGCCGTGTCATCCATGGTTTCTGCGAATACCGCCGGTGACGTACATGTTGCCGCTGGTGAGGTGCCGGAAGAAGGCTGTTTCTATCCGCCAACCTTGATCACCGGGCTCAACCCTGCGGACCCTTTGATGCAAGATGAAATCTTTGGCCCAGTGCTGGTGTCTACAACGTTCCGCACCCCGGCTGAGGCGGTGCAACTGGCAAACAACACACGTTACGGGCTGGCCGCAACGCTCTGGTCTGAGAACATCAATCTCGCGCTTGATATTGCGCCAAAGCTGGTGGCAGGCATCGTCTGGGTAAATGGTACAAACCTGATGGACGCCGCTGCTGGGTTTGGCGGCGTCAGAGAAAGCGGGTTTGGGCGCGAAGGGGGCTGGGAAGGGCTCACCGCCTACACCAAACCAAAAGGAACCGGCAAACCGCTCAAAGACATTGCCCCATTCGAAGGGAATGGCGCTCCGGCGGATGGCATAGATCGTACCGCCAAACTTTATGTCGGCGGCAAGCAGTCCCGGCCAGATGGCGGATATTCGATGCCGGTTTGGGGCAAGTCGGGGGCCTTGGTCGGCCATGCGAGCATCGCCAATCGCAAAGACGTCCGCAATGCCGTTGAAGCAGCGCAAGCCGCAAAGGGATGGTCCAAGACGACAGGACATCTGCGCGCGCAAATTTTGTATTACATCGCCGAAAATCTTGATGCCCGCGCGGGTGAATTTGCAGCGCGGATTGATGCGATGCAGGGCGGCAAAGGCGGTGAAAAAGAAGTTGCGATCGCTGTTCAACGCCTGTTTACCTATGCTGCATGGGCGGACAAATATGACGGACAGGTGCATGGGGTTCCCATTCGGGGTGTCGCGCTTGCCATGAAGGAACCTTTGGGCGTGATCGGCGCGCTCTGTCCGGTGGATGTGCCACTGCTTGGGCTGGTTTCCTGTATGGCCCCCGCAATTGCGATGGGAAACCGCGTGATTCTGTCAGCTTCGGAGGCATTTCCCTTGGCAGCAACAGACTTCATCCAAATTTTGGAGACGTCCGATGTGCCCGCAGGCGTGGTCAACATCCTGACCGGGCCACAATCCGATCTGGCAAAACCATTGGCCGGGCACATGGACGTAGACGCGGTTTGGTCATTTGGGGCTGGCGCCCTGAGTCAGATCGTCGAACAAGCATCTGCTTCAAATCTCAAACGGACATGGGTGAACAATGGCTTTGCGCGCGACTGGATGGGCCCTATCGGCGAAGGTCGCGCGTTCTTGCAAGCTGCGAGCGAAGTCAAAAACATCTGGGTGCCTTACGGCGAATGACCTTTGGGTCAAAAGCCAAGCGTGGGGGGATCGAAGGTTACAGAAACGCCAAGGAAATCCTTTTGGGGATTTTGCGCCTGACACAGGTGCATGATCGGCTCGGTCATTGGTCCGATAAGGGCGCAGGTTGATTTCCCCTAACAATCAACCTGCTGTCCAAACCAATTGCACTGTAACGTCTCGACTTTGGGGCACGACCCTAGTTACTTGTCGATTCCAGCCCCTCAGGCTGACCAACCACGACAAAGTGCAACCCCTCAGGATCAAGCAATTCACCGGCGACGCGGCGCACATCTTCCAATGTTACTGCGTCGACCTTGGCATTGCGCGTTGGAATGTAGTCGATGGGCAGGTCCAGCATTTGCATCCCAACAAGGATGTTCGCAATCGGTCCGTTTCCATCAAACCGCAGCGGATAGGCCCCCGTGATAAAGGTCTTGGCACCATCCAGTTCCTCTTGGGTAATGCCATCTGCCGCCGCCTTGGCCCATTCCGCGCGGATCACATCTATTGCTTCGGCAATCCGGTCATTCGCCGAGCTGACTGACCCCATATAGACATGCGCCAAATCGCGGCTCAACAAGTAGGAATAGACGCCATAGGTCAGGCCACGTTTTTCACGGACCTCATTCATCAGGCGGCTTTCAAAACCACCTGCACCCAAAACCTGATTAAGCACCAATGCGGTAAAGAAATCCGGGTCTCCTTGTGCAATCCCACTATGTCCAAAAAGCGCCACCGATTGAGGCGTAGCGTAATCAACAACCGTGACACCGGGCGGGATATCCACATCAGCCTTAACGGGCATCGGCGCTCCGGATTGCGGCAATTCGCCCAACAAATCGTCCAGTAATTCGCCCAACGCATCCGGTGTGATGTCACCCACTGCGCCAACATACAGACGGTCCCGGGCAAACACGGCCTGATGTGCGGCCAACAAGTCATCACGTGTCAATGCGGTAACACTTTCGGTCGTGCCATTGATTGAATGTGCATAGGGATGGTCGCCATAAGCGAGTTTACCAAAGGTTTCGCTTGCGATGTCGTTTGGATCTTTCTTGTTTGATTGAATGATCGACAACACCTGCCCACGTACCCGCTCTATCGCAGCATCATCAAAACGCGGCTCAAACAATGCCGCCCGCAATAGCGCAATCGACGCATTGCGGTTTTCAGTCAAAAACCGTGCAGAAATAGAGACTTGGTCACGGGAGGCATCAAAGCCAAAGGTTGTCGCCAGTTCTTGCTGAGCTTTACTAAAGGCGCGCGAATCCAAGTCCCCGGAACCTTCTTCCAGCAACGCCATCATCAGGTTTATCGCACCCCGTTTTGCCGGATCATCTAGTGACGCGCCGCCCCGAAACCGGATTTCCAGCGCCGCAAATGGGATTGAGGGTTCTTCAACAAGCCAAGCGGTAATGCCCCCCGGAGAAGTCACAGATTTGATGTCTACTTCTGCATGAGCAGGCAGTCCCGCAAATACAGTCAGGATCAGTGCAAAAACCAACCTCATTTGGATGTCTCCTCTTTCATCAACCAGCCTGTGACAGCACGGCGGCGGTCAAAAACATCTGCGGCTGCCTGCATAATGTCGTCTGCTGTGACGGCATCCAGAACGCCGGGCCATGCTTTGACGTCTTCGACAGTCAATCCAATGGCCAGAGCACGGCCATATCTGTTGGCAACACTTTCCGCGTCATCACGTGCGTAGATCTGATTGGCCCGGATTTGCAACTTGATACGGTCAAGTTGTTCTGCGTCTACACCGGTTTCCATAAAGTTCTCGAGTGCGGCATCCATTGCATCTTCGGCCTCTTGCAGGCTCACGCCGACAGCGGGCACAACTACCATGTCAAAGGTCGTGTCATCCAAAGATCCACCTCGATAGAATGCCCCTGTATAGGTCGCTACCTGTGTATCAAACTGCAGCTTTTCAGCGAAAAACGATGTTGTTCCGCCGCCTAAAATTTCCGCCAGAATTGTCAATGCAGCTGCGGTTTCCTGTTCGCCCGGGTCGCGCTCTTGGGCAAGGTAAGAGCGGCTGACATAGGGTTGCGCCACACGTGGGTCACGAAAGGTCAATCGGCGTTCGGCTGTTTGTGGCGGCTCCTGTGTGCGGATACGATCCGGTAGGTCAGGATTGGCCGGGATCACGCCATAGTATTTTTCGGCCAAGCGCCGCACCTCTTGCGGCTCCACATCACCCGACACCACCAAAATGGCATTGTTCGGAGAATAATACAGTTCATAGAACGCCAATGCATCCTCAAGATCCAGCGTCACCATTTCGTGGCGCCAGCCGATGATCGGCACACCATAGCGATGATTAAGATATTGCGCCGCGCTCAATTGTTCATTGAACAAGGCACCGGGGCTATTTTCGGTGCGTTGGTTGCGTTCTTCGATGATCACATCGCGTTCGGTCAGGATATTCTCTGGCGTCAGACGGATGTTTTTCATCCGGTCGCTCTCCATCGACATCATCAATTCGAGCCGGTCCGAGGCGACCCGTTGAAAGTACGCGGTGTAATCATAGCTGGTAAAAGCATTGTCGCGCCCGCCGTTCGCCGCAACGGTTGCAGAAAATTCTCCGGCTTCAAGTTTGTCGGTTGCTTTGAACAACAAATGTTCAAGAAAATGCGCCACGCCGGATGCCCCTTCGGGTTCATCCGCTGATCCAGCCCGATACCAGACCATCTGCTGAACAGCAGGCGCGCGGTGATCTTCGACCACAACAACTTCCATACCGTTATCAAGAGTGAAATAGGTGACCGCTTCGTTTTCCGCCGCGAGGGTCGGAACAGCAGTTGTAAGATACGCCAAAAGCGCTGCAAGCATCGGCAGTCTGAACATTGTCTGTCCTTTGGTTGTCCGGTCTATAGCAAAAGTACGTGCCAACAGCCTACATTCAAGTCACATGACAAAATTGTAACCTGCAGGTCAGTTCGCGGGTGGTGACGATGGTGTACGTGCACCGGCATTGCGCCAGCGAACGGCCTCTTTGGCAGGATCCAGTGTTTCACGCCGGTAGGCTTCGTTATAGCGATCCACATGCACGATGCGGATTTGTGTCAAACGTGCTGCACGTTTCCGGAAACGCGCATCTTTTTCAGCCAGTTCCTCGCGGATATTAGGAGCAACACCAAGACGGCTGGCGTGTTGAACCAACGCCCCATCACTGGCGGGGATTGGTGCATTTGCTGCGTTGACGTTACCGCCCACGGCAGCAAGGCCATCATCCAATGCAGAGCGATCAGCCAGATTGGCCTTACCCGGCGTTGGCGCAGGCAGGTCCGAAAAGTTCAGAGGGTCTTCAAGTGGTTTGCCTGGCTTTAGCAAAAACTCGTCAGGACCCTCAGAGGGCTTTTGCAAATCCCTCAAACCCTTATTGGCACAGGCTCCAAGGAGCAGTGGGATCAGGATAAGAAGAGCAATGCGACGCATGGGTGGTCTCCGTTCGGCTTAGCTTGAGTGATATCGCAGTCCGGCAGGCAATGTCACTTAGGTTTTTTCGCATTCGACTTGGATTGTTTCTTACCATCGTCACCAAAAACAATCAGCCCGATGGCTCCGGCAAATATAAACACATCCGCGATGTTGTAGACAAAGGGGTTATCGACCCCCGGGACAGAATTATTGATAAAGTCGAGAACATAGCCATAAAGCAATCGATCCACCACATTTGCCAGCGCGCCGCCAATCAGCAAGCCACCGCTCAACAGTTCTACCCAGCCAAAGGCACCCCGACGCATCCAGATAAAGACGCCAAGACAGATCGCCAAGGCAAGGCCGATAAGAATGTAGCGACTGGCATCAGATCCGTCACCGAAGAGGCCGAAATTGATGCCCCGGTTTTCACCGTACCGGAAATTGAGGAACGGCGGCAGGACTTCCATTTCGCGCACACGCCAAAGCTCCCACACGTGGATGACCACGTATTTACTGATCTGATCGATCAAAAAAGCCGCAAACGCTGACCAGAAAAGGAGCCGCATGATCCCTCCTAATGCCTAAAGTGGCGCATATTAGTAAAGACCATCGCAAGGCCCGCTTCATCTGCCGCTTGAATGACCTCGTCATCCCGCATGGATCCACCCGGTTGAATGAGTGCGGTTGCACCAGCTTCAGCGGCGGTAATCAAACCATCCGCGAAGGGAAAGAATGCATCAGACGCCACCACTGACCCTTGGGTGAGTGGTGCGGGCAGGCCCATGGCTTCTGCCATATCCTGCGCTTTGCGCGCCGCGATGCGTGTGCTGTCAACGCGGCTCATCTGCCCGGCGCCGACACCCACTGTGGCGCCATCTTTGACATAGATGATCGCATTGGATTTCACATGTTTCGCAACGGTCCAGGCAAACAGCAGATCACTGAGTTCCTGTTCAGAGGGCGCGCGTTTTGTCACGACCTTAAGATCGTCGCGGCTCACACGCCCCACATCTTTGTCCTGCACAAGCCATCCGCCGGACACTTGCCGCGCGGTCAGCTGGGCGATGTCAGGTGAGGCAAGGCCATTTGTGGTCAACAAACGCAGGTTCTTTTTCTTGGCAAAGATTTCAACTGCATCCGGGGTCGCGTCTGGTGCGATGACAACTTCGGTAAAGATGCCGCTGATCGCTTCTGCTGTTTCACCGTCCAGAGTTTGATTAAGCGCAATGATGCCACCGAATGCTGAAGTCCGGTCACAATCAAACGCGCGGGTATATGCCTCAGACATGGTGGCTCCCGTTGCGACGCCACAAGGGTTGGCATGTTTGATGATCGCGCAGGCAGGACCGTTTGCAGGATCAAATTCCGACACCAGCTCAAAAGCTGCGTCAGTATCGTTTATGTTATTATAGCTCAGTTCTTTGCCCTGATGCTGCTGGGCTGTCGCCACGCCGGGGCGGTTAGAACCATCTGTATAAAAGGCCGCTTGCTGATGTGGGTTTTCACCGTACCGCAAGGTCTGAGCCAAGGTGCCACCAAAGGTGCGGCGGCGCGGGGTGCCATCCACTTGTGCTGCCATCCATGTGCTCACCGCAGTGTCATAGGCCGCTGTACGCGCATAGGCTGTCTGAGCCAGACGTTGACGCAAGGTATATGTTGTCTGACCATCGTTGGTCGCCATTTCTTCAATCACGGCTGCATAGTCTTGGGTGTCGACCACCACATTTACAAACCCGTGATTCTTGGCGGCTGAACGGATCATTGCAGGGCCGCCAATATCGATGTTCTCAATGACTTCGCCATAGGCAGCACCTTTGGCGACTGTTTCCTCAAACGGATAAAGGTTCACAACCACCAGATCGATTGCACCGATATGATGGGCCTCCATCTCTGCGACATGGGCGTCATTGTCGCGCAAGGCCAATAATCCGCCATGGACCATCGGATGCAGAGTTTTCACACGGCCATCCATCATCTCGGGGAACCCTGTGACCTCTGCGACATCACGCACTTCCAATCCCGCGTCTCGTAAAGTGCGCGCGGTGCCACCGGTGCTCAACAACTCCACCCCGTGGCCTGCCAGCGCCTTGCCCAGCTCGACCAGTCCGGTCTTGTCTGAGACAGAAAGCAGAGCGCGTTTGATAGGGTGAAGGTTGGTCATCGGGTCGTCCTTTGGTCAGTCTGAAATCAGGTGCGGCTCGTCCATGGACAAGTCACGCACGCCAATCGCAGTTTCCTGCGCCTTGGACAAGGACCACCTGACACGTGTCGCGTAGGTAAATGCCATGCCAGAGATCACGATTTGCTGCGCGGCACGTGGTTTCAGACGGGTTGTTTCAAGGTAAGCCCCTGCTTCCAGTGCCAGATTATGCGCGCCATCGTGACGGAACACCCAAACCTCTCCGCTTTTGAGCGCCATGGAAATTGCCGCGCCTCCCAGATCAAGTGTCGCGTCGACGTCAGGATGCAAATGGAATCGGATATCAAACCGGATTCCTTTGAGCCGACCTGCATCAAGTGCTGCATCAAAACGGCGCTTATCGGCATCCTCCATCGCAAGCAACATATCCTCACCAGCCAACCCGCGGCCATCATGGGTCAGCTCGAGCGTGCGGGCATGTGTCAAGCCGTGCGACGTCAGATAGCCGTCATGCCCCCCCTGAAACCGCATGCCGTCAGGCGCATGGGAGATTTCAACCGGAACATGACCGGGCCCGCTCACCAAGGCTTCGCCGCCTGTGGCCTTATCCGGGTCAGACAAACGCGCGCTGGAAAATCCACCAAGGCTGAGCGTTGAATGGGACGGTGTGGCCCGCCCTGCCCGACGCCAATCTATGCCAAAGGACGCACCAGAACCGCAGTTCACAATTAACGGTCTACGCCCTGACGTCAGCTCAAATGCAAGGGTTGACGCATGCGCATTCACAGAAGCAGCACCCTGCGGGGGCGGGGCCGCGTCTACCACGATGCTGGTCCGTCCCGCCGACAGCCGGGCATACCCCATAGACAACCCTTTGGGCTGAACGGCCTTAACCCGAGACGCCGCAAGCGCGTGATCCAACCAACCTTCGGCCCCTCGCCCCCCGCCGTGATACCGGGCCAATCCGCCATCCGAGTGGCGCAAAGATCGCAACGTAGGCGCGATTCGTTCAATTGCCGCAAGATGTTCGCCCGGCGTGGTCCGCCCTGCATCATTCAGTGCTGCTGCCGCCCATGAGAGCAGCGTAAAGACCGCAAGCAGTTCTTCGGGATTGCGTGTGGGCAACCCGCCTTCTGCGTCAATTTGGCTGGCACATTCGCGGGCCAATGCCTTAATTGCAGGATCAGCCAATGCCTCTTGGCCTTCAAGTGACAGCCCCGCGTAGATCAATCCTGTCAGGGCTTCAAAACGGGGAAGCCCCGGCGCCGCGGCCCGCCACCTACGCGATAGAAAATGCGTTTGTTGTTCGAGCGAACGATAGAATGCCCGACTTTGTTCAGCTTCTTGACCCCGCAAAACAAAAAGCGCGTGGTTGATCCAACGGATCAGACGTCGCCCCGTCAGGTTTGGGCTCCAGCCCGGCCCCTGACCTTTTCCAAATTGGTCGATCCACCCCCAAAGCCATGCCTGTGACGCCCCCCGCGCAGGCAGGTCACCAACAGCGGCAAGATCATCCAACCAAGCGAACCCATGCATTTCATCCGCAAAAGCCGTATCTGGCGGCGTCAATTGCCATAAACCGTGGCCCGGCGCGTTGATCAACGTGCCTGCAAACAGGAAATTACCAGCGACCAACTGACGGCCCCGCGCAAATGAACCGATCGTGCGGGGTTCGGGTGAAGACACAAAACCTTTGACACTGGCGCGGGCACGTGTGGCCATGCGCGCATGAAGCGCGTTCAATACCCGCGCTTGCCGCGCTCTGAGGCTGGAAACGTTAAACATAGATCGACTGCCCTTGACGCTCTGATGGCGTTTGACGTCATCATAGACTGTGGCGACGGCTGAGTCACCGCTTTTTGCCAAACCCTGACGGGATCGGCAAGAATAACCGCATTAAACCTACTACGGTTTCGGTTTGAATTGTAAGATGGGCCAGAATGACAAGGGATCTCCGACTGTGATTGCCAGCCTGATGATGTACGCGCGACCTGAACTGGCGGGCGCGCATAACCAGTATTGGATCAACATTCGCAAAGGGTTGAAGGCCTGTGGAATAGATGCGCCCAAAACCTTGGCCAATGCAGCACCAGAGTTCGACGTCTGGGAGGCACCTGATCTGGTGTTCAGCCAGACATGTGGAATGCCTTACAGAACGCGATTGGTGGATCAGGTGACGCTTGTCGGCACACCCGATTTTGGGGTAGATGGCTGTGCGCCGGGATATTACCGAAGCGCGTTGGTTGTCCGGGCTGATGATCCTCGCACATCGCTCCTTAGCTTTCGAGAAGCGCGATTTGTCTACAACATGAACAATTCGCAATCCGGTTTTGCGGCCCCCTATGCTTTGGCCCAATCACAAGGGTTTTGGTTTAAAGATCGCATCCAAAGTGGCGCGCATATTTTGTCCGCGCGCGCAGTGGCGCAGGGGCAGGCGGATATTGCCGCGCTAGACGCCGTGACTTGGCGATTGATGCAAAAATACGACCCTGCCGCCAGAGACTTAAAAGTTTTAACCTGGACGGAGCCAACGCCCGGTTTGCCTTACATCACAGGAAAAAATGTGGATGGGTTGGCGGTTTTTGATGCTGTAGCCGACGCAATTTCTACGCTCAGCCATCAGGATCGCCAGACATTGGGATTGCGCGGATTGGTCAAGGTGCCAAAGGCGCTTTATCTGGCCATCGCAAACCCACCTGCCGAGGCAAGCTAGGCCGAGGCCCCCTTAATCTTGCCCCGAGCCCGCTTTGCGCAGGCAAGCGATATAGAAACCATCCATACCCCCCAAGTCTGTCCAATAGTCCGGACGCAAACGCAACCCGCCTTCCGTGGTCACCCATTCCGGCGAAATCCCCGGCAAGGTCAGGGCATTGCTGTCCACGCTCATGTCACTGTGACGTTCCAAAGCTTCATCAACCTGCACCTCGCCTTCGTCGGGCAACAGGCTACAGGTACAAAAGACCAATCGGCCACCCGGCTTCAGGACCGCCCAGGCGTGATCAATCAATTCCGATTGCAAACCAATGAGATCGCCAAATTCTGATCCGTCTTTCGCGAAAGGCAGATCAGGGTGACGACGCATTGTGCCTGTTGCAGAACAGGGCGCATCCAGCAAAATCGCGTCAAAACGGCCTTTGACTGCGCGGGCATCTTTGGTCAGCGTTTTCGCCTTTAGGCCGACACGGGCAAGGTTTTCTTTGACCCGCACCATACGTGGGACAGAATCATCAACTGCGGTTACATCAGCGCCAGCAGCCGCCAATTGCATGGTTTTCCCGCCCGGAGCGGCACATAGATCAAGGATCGTTTCCCCTTGCTGCGGCCCCAGAATCTGAACCGGCAACGCGGCAGCGGCATCTTGTACCCACCAATCACCGGCCTCAAATCCGGGCATCGCCGACACCTGACCGGGATTTGTCACTCGCACGGTTCCATTTGGCATCAAGGTTCCGCCAGTAGCTTTTGCCACTGCAGCCGCATCTGTTTTGGCAGTCAAATCCAATGGTGCGCCGTTAAAATGCGCCGTTTCCATTGCCGCCATCGCATCAGCGCCCCAAGCTTCAACCAAAGGCCCTCTCAGCCACTTTGGCAGACGGGGTGCACGCAATGCGTCCCATGCGGCAGGACCGTCCGCCGCGATTTTGCGCAAAACCGCGTTTGTCAGCCCTTTGAGGTGGCTCAGACGGGGATGTTGGGCCACCAGATTGACCATCGCATTCACAACGCCGTGCGCCGCACCGCCCTGACACAACTCAACCGTCCCAACGCGCAACACATTATGCACGGTAAGTGGCGGATGTTTCTTAAGGTGTTTTTGCAAAAGCCTGTCCGCGCGCTCCAATCCACGCAAAGTCTCAACCGCCAGCCGCTGCGCGCGGGCGCGTTCTTCGGGAGGGAGTTTGTCCAAAGCGCCGCCAGCCACGAGCAGTTCAGACATCAAACGTGGCTCTTCGCCCAATATCTGATCCAACAATTGAACCGCTCCGCGGCGGGCCTGAACCCCGGTCTGTGACATTTTGCTATTCCTATCCGGGTTGTCCGTGACACCATGCGGCGTATATCAAAGGGCAGGATGCCTCAAGAGGATGCCATGACAGATCAGCCGGACCTACCCCCAGCCGCCCAACGCGCCCTGGCCGAAGCGGAGGAGCGACGCAAAAAGGCCAAAGAAACAGAGTTGCCGACCGAGTTGGGTGGCCGGGATGGGCCGGAGCCTGTACGTTTTGGCGATTGGGAGAAAAAGGGAATCGCAGTAGATTTTTGAGCACTACCTAAGCCGAAAGTCTGCTGATTGACCTGTACCCCGATCCGATGTGATCCGTACCCTTGTCCCGTTGGTTCGAATTTCCTGACAATTATAGCCAAGATCATCTCCCCCCCATTCAAGTGAACGGCACATGTAACCATCGTTCCAAGACCATTGCCCCGTAACTTCCCATGACGCCCCTTTGCCAGAAATTCGACCATCAGCCAGTACCTGAAGCTTGATCAATGGTCTGGTCAGCGTTTTGCCCGCAACCAAGGAAACAAACGCATCCCGTGTGGTCACCTGCGAAAATTCGGCAACGGCTGGTGTCGCAACGCCAATCATGGCGGCGCATATACTAGAAACAAAGGCTCTCATGACTACTCCCCAACCGCCCGTGGCACAGGAGATATACGCGCGAACCCTTCAAAAGGTTTCAACACAGGCAATAAAAACCAGGCAAGTCGGATTTTGGCTGCATGGGTTCTGGATAAGTTCCGTGGTTGGCGCGGCCGCTGCCCCTAATCAGACAGCCCCAAAACGTCGAGCATATCATAATGCCCCGGCGCGCGCCCCTGCCCCCATTGGGCCGCTTTTAAGGCACCACGCGCAAACACTGTACGGTCCGACGCAACATGGCGCAAAATGATGCGTTCGCCCGCTGCGGCGAACATGACGTCGTGTTCACCTATGATGTCGCCGCCTCGGATTGCCGTAAAACCGATGTCTCCTCGTTGCCGTGCACCGGTGATGCCATCACGTCCCCGATCCGAAACATCTGACAATTTTACACCACGCCCTTGCGCCGCTGCTTCGCCCAACATCAGAGCTGTCCCGGAGGGGGCATCCACCTTCTGGTTGTGATGCGACTCGATCACTTCGATATCGAAATCCGCATCAAGAGAGGCCGCCACACGTTTTGTCAGTTGTGTCAAAAGGTTGACACCAAGGCTCATGTTGCCGGCCCGGATTATAGTCGCTTTTGCTCCGGCAGTGCCCAAGGCAGCAATTTCATCTTCTGTCATCCCAGTGGTGCCGATGACATGCACGATCCCAGCCTCGGCCGCGGCGGCAGCAAAGGCAATCGTGGCGGTTGGCGCGGTAAAATCGATAACCGCATCTGCATTTGCAAAAGCCACGCCCGCATCATCGGTTACATTCACCCCAAGGTTCGCGCCGCCCATCGCGGCCCCAATGTCACGTCCCACCCAATCATGACCGGGGCGCTCTATCGCCCCTGTCACGGTCATGTTTTCCGACGCGCCAATCAGCGAAATCAATGTCTGCCCCATCCGGCCAGAGGCGCCAGTGATGACAATGCGTGTGGGTTGGGACATGGGGCACTCCTGCAATCTGAACCGTGCCTCTTTAGCGTGACCGCTGCCGCTTGGCAAAGGCAATGGGAGCGCATAGATAAGCACCATGGGAAAGAACAAATTTCATGAGGGCGCAGGCCCATCACAACGCCAGCTTCGCGTAGGCGAGACGATCCGGCGCGCCTTGTCCGACGTTCTGGCGCGCGGTGATGTCCATGACCCGGAGCTAAACCGTCTGTCGATCACCGTTGGAGAGGTCCGAACCTCTCCAGATCTGAAAATCGCAACGGCGTATGTATTACCGCTGGGCGGTTTGGGCCAAGATCAGGTGATCGAACTTTTGGCTCGGAACAAAGGTGAATTGCGCAGGATGGTCGCAAAAAAGCTGACGCTTAAGTTTTCGCCTGACTTGCGCTTCCGGCTTGATGAAACCTTTGACCAAATGGATGAAACACGCCGCATGCTCGCCGAAGATCGGGTGCGTCGCGACGCGAACGCCCCGGATGAGGTTCCTGAGGAATGAAACGGCTTGCGGCTCTTGGACTTTTCCTGTTGGCCGCAACTGCCGCGCATAGCACTGAATGCCGCAAAGACAGCTTTGCCGGCAACAGCTATACAATTTGCGATGTTGACCTAACACAGGAACGACTTGAGCTTTTCCTGACAGATGACACAGGCACAGTTTACGGACATTTCGGCACTCTTGATGCCGCTTTGAAAGCCAAGGGTGCAAAACTGGGTTTTGCGACAAATGCGGGGATGTACCACGAAGATCGCAGCCCCGTTGGCCATTATGTTGAGAATGGCACGGAATACCAAAGCGTTATCCCCAATGCCGGTCCGGGCAATTTTGGGTTGTTACCCAACGGCGTTTTGTGTCTGCGCGAAGGCCGGGCGGATGTTTTTGAAACCACCGTTTTTCTGGCCACCGCCCCTGATTGCCGATCTGCCACGCAATCCGGGCCAATGTTGGTTATTGACGGCAAATTGCACCCCCGCTTCCTGATCAACAGCACCTCCCGTTTCATTCGCAATGGCGTTGGGTCCAGCGATGACGGAACGCAGGCAACTTTTGTCATTTCCGACACTGTCGTCACGTTTCACGAATTCGGCACGCTTTTCCGTGATCACCTTAAGCTTCGCAATGCCTTGTATTTTGACGGAAATATCTCTCGGATGCGGGCCCCTGAATTAGGACGCAGTGGGCTTGGTTTCACCTCACTTGGGCCAATCATTGGCGTGATTGAATCCGCGCAATAGCGAGCAACCTGTGAAAACCTCCTTGCAGTTGAGGCTGGGCCGCGTATAGCGCGGGCTGCATTCATGATGAGGGTTCCCATGGGACGCAAACGTAAAGGCCGCGATATTTCGGGATGGTTGGTGGTGGATAAACCTGCCGGACCTACCTCGACCGCTGTGGTGAACAAAGTACGCTGGGCGCTGGATGCCAAGAAGGCTGGCCATGCGGGCACGTTGGACCCGGAAGCGACCGGTGTTTTGGCTGTTGCCTTGGGGGAGGCGACAAAGACAGTCCCCTTCATCACCGAAGCGCTTAAGGCATATGAATTCACGGTTCGGTTGGGTCTTTCGACCAACACAGATGACGCGGAAGGCGAGGTCATACAGTCTTCGGACAGCCGCCCAGATGATGAGGCGATCAAAGCGGCACTTGCCGGATTCATTGGAGATATTGAACAAGTCCCCCCACAGTTTTCCGCCGTTAAGATCGACGGAGAGCGTGCCTATAAGAGGGCGCGCGACGGTGAAGAAATGGAGATAACCGCACGGCCTCTCTTTGTCGAAAGCCTGCTGTTGATTGATCGCCCTGACGCGGATCACGTGACGCTTGAGATGGTCTGTGGCAAGGGGGGGTATGTACGTTCCGTCGCCCGTGATTTAGGGCAAAAGCTTGGATGTTTTGGCCACGTTCGGGAATTGCGGCGCATCTGGTCGGGACCATTTAACGCCTCGGACGGGGTGAGCATTGCGCAGATCGAAGAAATTGCCCGCACACCCGAGCTCGACACACATCTGCTGCCATTGGAGCAAGGGTTAATCGATTTGCCAGAGGTGAAAGCCACTGCCGAGGGCGCTACACGTTTGCGCAATGGCAATCCCGGCATGGTTCTGGGCGGCGATGTCGAATACGGCGATGAATGTTGGGCATCCTTTGAAGGCCGCGCCATTGCGGTGGGGCGTTTCAAATCGGGGGAGCTGCATCCCAGTCGGGTATTTAACTGCTGAAGGTGCAGAATTCAGCGACATAACGTGTGAACCCTTGGGTAAATGCCGTTGCTTTTTGTGCGACGTCAGGCCCTTCATGACCAATGAAAAAATCGTCCGATTTCTGGAAGTAATGGCTTTTACCATCATTGCGAGGAGAAGGCCTTGTCAGCTCCGTCGAAGGTCGCAATACCGTCCTTTCAAATCTGGCAAAGGTACCTTCTTGCATCTTAAAGGGAATGATCGCAAAACCAATTTCGGGCGGCCCGGCCTCAAGTCTTGCATAAAGATAGCGTTCTTTTGACTTGCCCTTATTTGCGGTTAATACAGCATCCACCATGTCAAACTGGAAGGAAGACCACAGCACCCAACCATGATCGGGCCTGTCCCGCCAGCGGTAGGTTGTGATCTGACATCCGTCTATTTCAACACTGTGCCGTTCATCTTGGTAATCATTGGTTCCTGCGTCTTCAATGGATCGAATGAGCGCCTCCTTGGTGTCAGACCAACATGGGGTTGCGCCAAACAAGACCAGAAATAGGAATAATGACCGCATAATATACCTTTGCCCACCCAACTTGAGATCTCATCTTGTCGGCAGCGATAACCGCAAACTGTCGTCAATCGCACCAATTGTTACAAGCCGTCACTTTTCTCACGCCAATGTCACCTCTGACGGCTCTTTGTGACACCCGTTGTTACAATTTGAAATACTGCAGTCATCTATCTGTGAACCCCCTCAAAACCTCCCGTCTGAAGTGTCATTTCAGGTGCATCACAATACTCTGGACGGAGACTGACGGATGAAACGTACACTCTTTACACTTCTGAGCGCTGGCGCAATTGCCACGGTTGCTTTTGACGCCTTTGGGCAGGGCCTGAGCCCGCTGTTTGGATATGCCAAACTTGCGCCGGTTGGCCTTGCTGGTTCCACGCTAAAACAGGTCTTTGGAGCAAACCCATCAGGTGCGGCATATCTGTTGCACATCATGACCGGAGTGGTGTTTTACACATTGGGTTATTTCCTGATCGCACGCCCGGTTCAAAAGGCTATTGTACCCGCTCTGCACTGGAGCTTGACAGCGATTGCCTATGGTATCGCACTTTGGATCTTTGCTCTTTATATAATGGCACACCTCGTGGCAGGCATGCCCGCATTCCTTGGCTTTAAAGGGATCACATGGGTCGCGCTCTGGGGGCATATCGTGTTTGCACTTGTCGCTGCTGCGGTGATCGAAATGCGAGGTCTGGCATTTGACTTTAAATCCCGTCAGGTGACCGCTGCCGCCTAACCTTTCGTTCCTCCTAGGGTTCCGACCCTAAACGATCAGCCGCCGCTCTTCCTCCCGGAGCGGCGGCTTTTTCGTTTGCGACCCGGATTTCTTGCTGGCAAGAAGGCGTATGATCACACGTAGCCACACCAAGGGGGATGCCCCGTCTACCGCCGTCTATTCCGACTGCGAACGTTATCGATACAGCCTTACACGAGAGTGGGATGCAGCGGCCACACGTGTGCTCTTTGTCATGCTTAATCCGTCAACCGCCACAGAAGTGCAAAACGACCCCACAGTCGAACGTTGTGAACGCCGGGCCCGACACCTTGGTTTCGGTGCTTTTCGGGTCACAAACATCTTTGCATGGCGCGCCACAGACCCGCGAGATATGCGTGCAGCAAAGGCGCCGATAGGACCTGAAAATGACGATACCTTACGCGAAGGGGCCGATTGGGCAGACCGGATTATCGCCGCTTGGGGGGTACACGGCGCGCATCTGGACCGCGGACCACAAGTAGCTGATCTTTTGGCAGGTCTGGATAAACCGTTGTTCCACCTTGGTTTATCAAAGGCGGGCCATCCCAAACACCCTTTGTATTTGCCTTATGCTCAACAACCAGTCGCTTGGCATCATCCCCTAAAATCTTAGATAATCCGTTCACCAGTTAACCGGTTTCGTTTTGACGTTTTGATCTCAATGTGGCTTTGTTGCTTCGACGACACTGGGGTCGTAACGCATGGCAGGTAGAAACATCACATGTTGTGGTTGGCAGGTTTGATGGGGCTTTTGGCAGTCAGTGCCGTTGCCTATGTGGAGGTTGGTAATGATGAAACTGATGTCGACGCAGATGCCGATTCAGTTGAGGATCTGCCACCACAAGCTGATCTTGATCCGACGTTAGATGCACAAACAGAAGTGCGCGTTAGCGGTGAATTAACCCAAAGCGCTGCCGTTGCTGAACTCGACGACATGAACGCGAGCCCCAATTTGTCAAATACCGCACCTGAGGCGAGCATTACTGATTTTGAACCAGAAGATGATTCATTGCTATTTGTCTGGGACGATAGTGATGCGGACAGCGAACCACCTTTGGTCAGCATCCAACCCGACCCTGACAACGAGGGACAGCTTCAGGTGTGGCTCCAAGATGATATGGTCGCGCAGATCAGCGGCCAAGAAGACCTCTCAGAAGCGGATATATCGCTGATCCCGCTTAGCTCAGCAATTGAGCTTGAACTGGTTGACGCTTAGGGTCAGTGACCCTTTGACCACGCTCTCCGATGTATCATGGGGTCCCAAAAGCGCCCAATCGACAATTGGTAGGCAATAACCCTTTGCCATCTGTATAGAATCTTCCTATATGCCAGCCTTGCCTGTCGATTCTTTCGTTCGGGCGTTCTCCATGGGCCTGTGCTGGACGACATCCCGGCCTGCGCCATCTCTTTTACTCAAGCTCTGAAAGGAGACCCCGATGTCGATTACACCTGAAGAAAAACAGCGGATCATGAAAGAATTCGGTGCCAAAGAAGGCGATACAGGTTCGCCCGAGGTACAGGTTGCTGTCCTAAGCTCGCGGATCGCGACGCTGACAGAGCACTTCAAGACCCACAAAAAAGACAACCATGGCCGCCGTGGTTTGCTCAAGATGGTTGCGACACGTCGTAAGCTTTTGGACTATGTCAAAGGCAAAGATGAGGCCCGTTATCAGGACCTGATCAAACGTCTGGGCTTGCGCCGCTAAACGATTTACCGAGACCGGTTGATGAATTTACCGCGTCCCTATGGGGCGCGGTTTTTTGTTGCTTAGTTCAATGATCGCAACAGCTTCAAACCTAGGACCTGAACCGCGATTGCCACCACAAGTGGAACCACACTGAAGAAGCCTAGGTCAGGGATTTCAGGCGACAGGAGATGCGTAAATTTTCTTTTGGAAGTCACAAACCAAAAGCCTGTAAGTAACAGTGCTGGCTTGCTCAATGAGGCAGACCAGCTTCGTCCCATTTCGCCTTCAGACATAGGGTTTTCTACCCTTGCCCAACATGCGTTGCTTCGCTTGTCTCTTGTCTTTTTCTAAACTACCAAATTCAGATAAAACATCGGGAGGCGTTGGTCATGGGAAAAACAATCGTAAACAGCTGGAATGAGTGGGATCCGCTGAAACATGTCATCGTCGGCCGGGCGGATGATTGTCATATCCCCCCCGAAGAACCCGCACTGGACGCTAAGGTGCCCGAAGACAGCGACATGCGTGGCCGATGGGGGCGTCGCCCCCAAGAGACAATTGACCGCGCGAATGAGCTGCTTGATACCTTTGCCAAACAACTAGAAGCCCGCGGCGTTCGGGTGGACAGGCCCACCAGCATTGACCATTCCAAACCGGCAACAACGCCCGACTTTCATACAGATAGTCAATTCGGTTGTATGCCACCTCGGGATGTTTTGCTGACCGTTGGGTCAGAAATGCTGGAAGCGACAATGTCGTATCGATGCCGGTGGTTTGAATATCTGAACTACCGTCCTTTGATGCAGCGGTATTTTGACGAAGACCCAAATTTCAGACACGAAAGCGCGCCCAAACCAAGATTAACGGATGCGGATTATCATCCGGACTACCTGAGCGACAAGATTGGTGATGCCAAGAGGCTGGAATGGGCGGCGGACAAGTTCTTTGTCACAACAGAGGAAGAGCCGTTGTTTGATGCGGCCGACGTATTGCGCTTTGGCAAGGATCTGGTGGTGCAGCATGGCTTTACCACAAACCTGAAGGGCATTGAATGGCTGCGTCGCCATTTCCCGGACCATCGTGTGCACACCGTGAATTTCCCGGGTGATCCTTATCCGATCCATATCGATGCAACCTTCACACCTTTGCGTCCCGGTTTGATCCTGAACAATCCGCAACGGCGGCTACCTGAGGATCAGCGCGGCATGTTTGAAGCCAATGGTTGGGAGATTGTTGATGCCGCTCAACCAGCGCATAATTCGCCACCGCCGCTTTGTTATTCATCCACTTGGCTTAGCATGAATGTGCTGGTTCTTGATCCTAAAACCGTCTGCGTTGAAAAATCCGAAGTTTATCAGGCCGAGCAGATGGACAAATTGGGGATGGAAGTTGTCGAGGTGGACTTGCGCGATGCCTATGCTTTTGGCGGCGGACTGCATTGCTGCACGGCGGATGTGTATCGCGAAGGTGGCTGTGAGGATTATTTTCCAAGCCTATCGGCCTAGGGTCAAAAGTTACAAAACAAAGGAATGGCAATGCCCCAGCATCCCCGCACAGCACCATTCCTGGGTATCCTGATGCTCGACACCGCGTTCCCGAGGGTTATCGGGGACGCGGGAAACCCCGCCAGCTACCCGTTTCCAGCAAAAATCAAAATTGTGACCGGTGCAGGCGCACTTGATATCGTTACACCGGGCCAACCCGACAGGACATTGTTGCAGGGTTTCATTGCGGCAGCGCAAGAACTGGAACAGGAAGGCGCTGTTGGGCTGGTCTCAACCTGCGGGTTTCTGATCCATTTTCAAGAACAGCTGGCGCAGGCGGTAAATATTCCCGTTATGGTCTCGGCATTGTCGCTTTATCCGATGTTGCGCACTGCTATCGGGTCAGCGCCGATTGGTATCCTGACAGCTTCAACCGAAAGCCTGACAAATGGCGCTTTGGAGTGTGCCAATATCGCGGACCAAGACGTGGTTATCGCCGGATTTGAAACCTGCACCGCCTTTTCACAGACAATTTTGGCCGCAAAACCCACCACTGATGCTGACTTCGATCCGAAAGAGATCTGCAAATTTGCGGTGGCGCAAGCGACTCATCTATTGAAGCAGAATCCGAATATTGGAGGCTACTTGCTAGAGTGTGGGAATTTACCGCCCTACGCCGCCGCGATCCGCGCAGCCACAGGAAAACCAGTGGTCAGCATTCTGGATGCCGCTCAGTTGATTTGGTCTGCTTCAAATTAACCCCTAAACAGTCAATGTCGTGGATCCGAGTGGTTCTCACCGTCCAGATACCTCAACATTTGGCAAGGCCAAATTCACCCTGCCCCACACCTGCATGTCAAAGCGATTATGAACGGTATCCTGAAGGAGCATAAATTTCGATATCTTTGAGCTTGCAGGACTCAGCTGGAGTATTGTTCACGTAACAGGTTCTTTTGCACTTTACCCATGGTGTTTCGCGGTAACGCATCAGCAATGTGATAGGCACGCGGATGTTTGAACCGGGCAAGTTGAGCTTCGACCACTTTGCTGATTTCGGCTTCACTCACCCCGGCATCTTTCAGAACAATTGTCGCAACAACGCTTTCTCCAAAATCCGGATGCGGGACACCAAACACAGCGCTCTCCAGTACGCCGGGAGCTTCGTTGATCACGTCCTCAATCTCTTTTGGATAGATGTTATACCCGCCTGCAATGATCAGGTCTTTTTGGCGACCAACAATAGATACCCGACCGTCTTCTGACATGACACCCAGATCACCGGTGATAAAAAACCCATCCTCTCGTAATTCTTCTGCGGTTTTTTCTGGCATCTGCCAGTACCCTTGGAACACATTGTCACCGCGCACTTCGATAACGCCAATCTCACCAGCAGGCAGTGTTGCACCACCATCAGCCGCGGTGATCTTGACCTCCGTACCCGGCAAAGCATAGCCAACCGTGCCCGCGATGCGCTCTCCATCAAAAGGGTTAGACGTAATCATATTGGTTTCGGTCATGCCGTAGCGTTCAAGTATGCGGTGCCCCGTGGCAGCCTCAAACGCTTGATGTGTTTCGGCAAGAAGCGGTGCGGACCCAGAGATGAATAACCGCATATTAGCGACAAGCGATTTAGACAGCCGCCCATCCGACAAAAGGCGTGTGTAAAATGTCGGCACCCCCATCATCATCGTCGCTGTTGGCAAGGCATCAACAACTGCACTAGCGTCAAACTTTTCCATGAATCGCACCTGCGCGCCTGCCAAAAGCGCGGTGTTCATCGCCACAAACAGACCGTGTGTGTGAAAGATCGGTAAAGCATGGATCAAACGATCTTTGCTTGTGATTTGCCACAGATCGGTCAGCACTTCGGCGTTCGAAAGCAAATTTTTGTGGCTGAGCATTGCGCCCTTTGATCGACCTGTTGTGCCAGATGTATAAAGCAATGCTGCCAAATCATCTGAAGCCCGCGAAACGGTTTCAAATGTCTCGGGCATTTCATTTGCCGCCAAAGACAGGCTGCCGGTGGTGCCATTCAATGTGAAAACCGTTGCTTCAACCTCATCGGCAATCTCCTGCATTGCGTCTGCGTCTTTGGCGTCACACACAATGAGGCTTGGCCGGGCATCACCGACAAAATAGCGAATTTCGGTCTCTGTATAGGCTGTATTGAGCGGCAAATAGACCGCGCCCGCCTGCACAGAAGCGGCATAAAGCGCGATCGCATCGATGATCTTTGGGGCCTGAACCACCACCCGATCACCGGGGCCGACGCCGTTGGAAACCAGAACATGAGCCAGCTGTGCCGCACGTCGGGCAAAGGCATCATAGGTGGTATGCGTCCCGTCATCACTGTCCAAAAACAGGGTATCATTTCCTAAGTGCCGCGCGATCAAGGCGTCATATAAGGGGTTTGTCACGTGCGTAATTCCTTGGGGTTGTCTTAGACGTCCATCTGGCTGCTCAGGTATTCACCCGTTCGGCGATAATGGCTTAACAGCAGGTCACAAGCTGTGTCAGCATCTCTGTTCAAAGCGGCATCGATGATCTCTTGATGTTCGGTTTCGATGGATCGTTTCTGGTAAGTCGCACCGCCAGCAGCAAGATAACGGTAACGGATGTTTAAGTCGTACAACTGAGAACAATAGCCTTGCAACATCGGAAGCTCTGCATTGTCAATCAGCGCCATGTGAAATGCTTTATGCGCAATCTCAAACACCGCCGCTTCCTGCGATTTTGCCTTGTTCATGTGGTAATGACGCAGCACAAGGCGCTCCTCCCAGGCGGCATCAGCGCGCGCAATAGAGGCACGCAGAGCCATGTCCTCAAGGGAGCAGCGCAGCATCAGAATTTCATCGAAGTTTGCTTTGCCTACTGGCGCTGCACGAAATCCGCGTTGATCGATCCGTTCGACCAGCTTGTCAGATGTCAGCAGGCTCAATGCCTCACGCACCGGGCTCGCCCCGAGGTCAAGCAAGCCACGGAGCTTTTCGATTTTCAACTTTTCACCTGCTTCCAATTCGCCGGTCAAAATCATCTCACGCAGTCGGAGATAAGCCCCATGCGTGGCAGATGTTTCTTTTGTTTCAGCATCTTGCATCATATTCACAGGGTACCTCCTTTAGAAGTAGAGCAGCGACATTCAAGACAATGTAACGCCACCCGTCGACAAGTTTGCGGACAAATTGACAGAGCCTTCATTAATCATCCAACGTCGCAAGACAAACGTGCGAGCACCGCTTTGGTGCATTGGATCTGCTTGAGCGAATGCACGCGCAGCTTCAAGGCTTTCAGCACGGTAAATGATAAGTCCCATCCCTTGCATATGCTCGCCGGTTTCATCCGACATCGGACCCGCAAACGCCAGATGGCCAGACCGTTCCAATGTCGCCTGATAAGCAAGGTGATCTGCTAGTGACGCTTTGACATCCTCTGGCGCTTTTGCGGGCGTGCTGTGAGCCACATACAGCTCCAACGCCAACGCACCTCGGCTCTTCGCTTCTGCTTTATAGTCTGACCACGCTACCATCTCACGCTCCAAAAAAATCGATATTATTTGACAAGTCTGGATATAGTAGGCAGAATTTAAGAGAACTGACAAGGATTGCATGATGAAATTTCTGGTGGGCGAGACATCAAACGGCACAGCGGTATTTGCCGTTAACGGTGAAAATGCTGTTAATTTAACGGCTCTTGATCCCGATATCGGCGAAGATTTGGCCACGTTGGCGGGCCAGAGTGACCGAGTCGAATCTCTTTCTGAAGCCATCGCAGGTGCGCCGACTGTGCCGGTTGCCTCGATCACGCCGGCGCTTCCGGTTGCTGATCCCGGTGCAATTATCTGCGTAGGATTGAATTACACCGATCACATCAAAGAGGGCGGATACGATATCCCGGATTACCCCGCGCTCTTTATGCGCTCCAAAGCATCCATTATGGCCGCTGGGAAGCCAATGGTTCGTCCAACCTGCTCAGAGCGGCTGGATTACGAAGCCGAGCTGATGCTGATTGTCGGCAAAGGCGGGCGTCATATCTCTGAGGCGGATGCCTTGGACCATGTATTTGGCTATACCGTGTTCAATGACGGGTCGGTGCGGGACTACCAACGCAAAACCCACCAATGGACACCCGGCAAAAACTTTGACGATACCGGCGCAATTGGTCCCTTTGTTGTGACCAAAGATGAAGTGCCAGAAGGTGCTTCTGGTTTGAAAATTGTCAGCCGCGTCGGTGATGAAATTCTTCAAAGCTCGAACACCGCGAACATGATTTGGGGCGTGCGCAAGATCATTGCAATCGTCTCTGAATACACCACGCTTTCACCGGGTGATCTGATTGCTTTGGGCACACCTCCCGGTGTTGGCCACGCCAAAAAACCTGATCCACGCTGGTTGATCCCGGGTGAAACAGTAGAGATCGAAATAGAGGGCATCGGTATCTGTGCCAGCCCAATCATCGACGAGACGGAGGTTGCGGCCTGATGAATGCACCAGTCGGAGACGAATTGGCAGCACTACGCGCCCAAGCACAGCAAAACCATCGCGATCTTAGGGGACGGATTGATCGGCTTTCCGCAGATGCGATCAACCTGATCCTGCGCGATGCCCGGTCTCATTATGCCTGGACGGACAAACCCATTCCCGAGGGTTTGCTAGAAGAGATTTACGAGATCACCATCAACGGCGCGACCAGCATGAACACCTTGCCGGCACGGTTTGTTTTTGTGAAATCACCCGAAGGCAAAGAACGGCTCGCAAAGTCACTCAAACCACAAAACGTTGGCAAAATGATGGGTGCACCCGTCACCGCGATCATTGCGCATGATATGGACTTCTGGAAAGAACTCCCTTTCCTGTTCCCGCATGAGGACCGCCGACATCTGTTTGACGGCAAACCCGATTATGTCGCGGACACCGCGTATCGCAACGGGACGTTGCAAGGTGCATATTTTATGATCGCGGCTCGCGCTGTCGGCTTGGACGTCGGTGCAATGTCAGGGTTTTCGAACGCAATCGTGGACGAAGAATTTTTCGCCGGAACACCCCTAAAGTCCAATTTCCTATGTAACATTGGCTATGCTGATGAAACGGCACTTTTTCAAAAACTGCCGCGTTTTGACTTTGACAAAGTTTGCACATTTGCCTGAGGAGCCCTGAACATGGCCGTAAAAATGAAGACCGTTGTGACATACCGTGCCAAAGCGGAATGCCCAACACATGCACGCACTGAAATCCCGGTGCGTGACCTGAATGTGGTGATTGATGAGCCCACTGAACGCGGTGGGACCAACCTTGGCCCAACACCAACAGAGGCCGCGATGACCGCACTTATCGCCTGTACCAATGTCATTGGACACAAGAACGCACATAAACTTGGTATCGATCTTGGCACGATCAGTATTGATGCCGCCTGCAAATTCGACCGGCGCGGCGTTTTGTTAGAAGAAGAGATCGACGTGCCATTTCCTGAGGTCACGCTCACGGTCAATTGTGACACACCCGCCAGTCAGGATGATCTGACACGGGTTGGGGCGGAAACATCAAAGTATTGTGCCATCGCCAAACTGTTTGAATCGTCCGGGACCAATCTGACTGTGAACTGGGTCAAGACGAACACCTAAATTCGACAGGTCGCATGCCTGAAATTCTGGGAGGAAGAAAAATGTTGAAGTGGACAAAAAGCGCCGTCTTAGGGGCGGCCTTTGCAACGATGACAGCCATGCCATTGGCCGCACAAGAAAGCGTTTCTGCGGTCGTGATCGATGGCTATCCTGATCGCGCTTTATGGGTAAAGGAGTTCACGAACTTCTTTATCCCCGAAGTTGACAAGCGCCTTGCCGAAGCGGGCAATTTCAAGATGAGCTGGCAGGAAAACTATGGCGGTTCAATCGTTAAGCCCAAAGGTGTGCTGGAAGGCGTTCAGCTTGGCTTAGGCGATATCGGCATTGTTACGACAATTTTCCACTCTTCCAAGCTTCCGAGCCAGGGCATTTCGGGTTCGACGCCTTTTGTCGCAACTGATGCACGCGCCGTGGCGAAAGCCGTAGACGAAATTGCCCGGGAATTCCCGGCAATGCAGAACGAATTCGCGGCCCAGAACCAAGTGTATTTGGCCACAGGCGTTGTGCTTGATACTTATCAGGTGTTCTGCACCAATGAAGTGTCCTCAGTCGCAGATCTGGAAGGCCGCAAGATTGCCGGCGCGGGTCTGAATTTGCGTTATCTTGAGGGCATCAAAGATGCCGCGGGTGTGCGTGGCGGTTTGACCGACTTCTATAACATGCTGCAAACCGGTTTGGTCGATTGTGGGATGCTTTGGCCGGAGGCTGCAAAGACCTTCAAGATTGCCGAAGTCGCGCCTTACATGTTGAAAGCCGACCTTGGCGCGGTGAATTCCAAGACCATTACCGTGAATGCCGATTATTGGGCGAAACTGCCTGATGAGGTCAAAGACGTGTTGAAAGCAGTGGCAATTGACTACCGTGATCATCTTGCGGGTATTGCAATGGATCGCGCGGCGGCTTCTGCGGCAGCGTATCAGGAAGCTGGCGGTAAGATCGTTGACGTATCACCAGAAGACCGCGCGTCATGGGCCAATGCGATGCCAAATGTCGCTCAGGAATGGGCCGCGACGCTTAACGATAAGGGTGAGCAAGGCTCCGAAATGTTGGCAGCCTACCTGAGCAAACTGGAAGCAGCCGGCTTTGCTGGTGTACGCGACTGGAACCTTAAATAATTGATCGGCGTCCCGCGAAAGGACCTTCCTATGTTAAAGTCCGCAGTGGCAGGCCTTTCGCGGGTCGCCAACACTCTTGCAATCACCGCGAATGCGTTGGGCACCCTTGTTGTGCTGGCCTTGGTCGTGGTGCTTAATGTTGACGTCATCGCGCGCGGTTTCTTTGCCTCCCCCATCCCCGGCACCTATGAAATGGTGCAATTCTCTGTAGTCTTGATTGTTTTCCTGCAATTGGCTGATGTGGTGCGAGTAGACCGGCTTACGCGATCTGACGGGTTTCTAAATGTCATGCGTGGCCGCCGCCCTAACATGGCAGCCAACATGCGACGCATCATCAATGCACTTTCCGCAATCTTCATGGGACTAATCGCTTACATCACCTTTCCTGAATTCCTGCATATGTGGGAAACACAGGATTACTTTGGTGTGCCCGGATTGTTCACCTTACCTTGGTGGCCAGTCAAATTGGTGATCTCCATTGGCACGACGTTGTCCTGCCTCATCTTCCTTCTCAAAGTCATCACCGCTCAGGACCGCCCAGAGCTGATCCGCACGTCGGAACATGACGGAGCCTCCAAATGACCCCCATTGAAATCGGCCTTATCTCGGTCGTTGCCATCGTCATTCTAATTTACGCCGGCGTCTATATCCCTGTGGCATTGGGTATGGTGTCATTTGTTTCAATTTGGCTCATGCGGGACAATTTCACGCTGGCGCTTAATCTGCTCAAAATCGCGGTTGGCGATAGCGCAATGGAATATAGCTTTGCCACGATACCGCTCTTTACATTTATGGGGCTTGTGGTCTCCAAAGCCGGGCTTGGCAAGGATATCTACGAAGTGATGACCATGCGGTTTCGCAAGGTCAAAGGCGGGATTGGCATGGCTACAGTTGGTGCAAATGCAGTGTTTGCCGCCGTAACCGGTTCTTCGATCGCCTCCGCTTCGGTTTTCACCAAAGTGTCTGTGCCGCAAATGTTGGCGCAAAACTACAACCCGCGTTTTGCCGTGGGTGTGGTTGCCGGGTCGTCCGTTTTGGGGATGATCATTCCGCCCTCAGCGATGCTGATCATCTACTCATTTGTTGCCGAACAATCCGTCGGGGACATGTTTCTGGCAGGTGTCATTCCCGGCATCATGCTTGCCATCGCCTATGTCGGCGCGATTTGGTTCATGGGGCGTTACACGCCTGGATTTGTCGGCGGGCGCGCCGTGGAGGATACCGAATGGATGACCCGGCGCGAAATCGCCTCCAAAACCCTACCGACGCTGGGCCTGATCACTGTTGTGCTTGGCGGCATCTATACCGGCTGGCTAACAGCCGTTGAAGCTGGCGCCGCAGGTGCTTTGGTTGCGCTGATCATTGCGATGGTGCGCCAAACAATGTCACGCAAAGCCTTTTGGGAAGCCTTGCTGGAAACCGGCCACATTACCGCAGCCATCTTGTTCTTGATCACTGCGGCTTCGATCTACAGCCGCATGCTGGGCCTTGCTGGTTTGCCCAATCAGCTGCAAGACATCCTTGCAGGAAATGCAGCCTCGTTCTGGACAATCATGCTGCTTTACGTCGTGCTGATGTTGTTCTTGGGCACATTGCTCGACACGGCCTCGATCATCCTGATTGTCGTGCCCCTGTTTTTGCCGCTCATCGAAGCGCTTGATCTGTCCTTGATCTGGTTTGGCATTATCACCGTTGTTGGCGCTGAAATCGGGCTGTTAACGCCGCCGCTCGGCATATCTTGTTTCGTCATTAAATCCACGATCAACGACGACCGCATTTCACTAAAGGACGTGTTTATGGGCGCGCTGCCTTTCGCCTTTGTGATGCTGATTATCCTGTTCATCCTGATCGAATTCCCATTCCTCAGCCTCGCGCTGCTATAAGGAGCACTACATTGCGCAACGTCACCAAGGACAACATTACCGACGTCTTCATGGAATATCTGTCGAAAGACACCGATCCTCGCATGCGTGAAATCATGGGATCGCTCGTGAAACATCTGCATGACTTTGCCCGCGAAACCAAATTGACCCATGACGAGTGGCGCAAGGGTATTGCCTTTCTCGAAGGCTGTGCGGCAGTTGAAACCGAAGATAGACACGAATTTGTTTTAGCCTCTGATGTCCTTGGCCTGTCGTCCTTGGTGGACATGTTGCATTCCAGCCCAGAGGCGACATCCTCCTCTGTGCTAGGCCCTTTCCATGTCTCAGGCGCGCCCCCGCTGGCCATGGGGGGCGATATGAAACGCCATTATGGGGGGCCTGTGTTGCTGGCTGAAGGGACGATCAAAGACCCGAACGGCAACCCAGTTGCCGGGGCCGAACTGGACATCTGGCAAACCGCACCCAATGGGCTTTATGCAAGTCAGGACGACGAACAGGATACATTTTCATTCCATGGCCTGATGGCATTGGGTGATGATGGCCGCTATGCATTTACCACCGTCAAACCTGTGGAGTATACCGTTCCATCAGATGGGCCGGTTGGGGATATACTGCGCGCGTGTGGACGTCATCCGTGGCGACCCTCGCATCTCCATTACATCGTGACAGCGCCGGGCTATCGGTCTCTTGTCACTGAAATTTTCCCCGATGATGACCCCTATTTGGATCAGGATACCGTCTTTGGCGTGCGCGATGATCTGGTGATGACATATGTCAAAAAACCGGCTTCGGAGTTTCCGGGCGGCATGGAAATTTCCGGCTCGGTGACCGAACCATTTTTGCACGTGAAATTCGACGTGGTCTTGATGCCGGAAGGTTGACTGAGATTGCCAAAAGCGTCGGCAACAAATTAAACGAGGGAGGAAGATCAATGAAATATCTACTGACATCCGCAATCGCAGGGCTGACGCTGATGGCGGCACCTGCATTTGCGGCCAATTGTATCGAGGTAACAATCACCGGCGTTCAGGGCGGCCCCCCGGTTTTTGCGGGTCAAGCTGGCGCGGGCACGTTGGTCACTTATGGAACTGAGGAAAACAAATGCCGCGATGTGTTGATGCAATTCGACACCGGCCGCGGCACCACACAGCAATTGTCAAAAATCGGTGTTCCCGTTGGGCGTCTAAGCGCGGTGTTTTTGACCCATATGCATTCCGACCACGTCGAAGGCCTGATTGATATGGCCCAACTGCGGTGGCATTTTGCATCACAAGGGCCAAAATTGCCCTTGGTTTGTGCCGAAGACACCAAGAGCTTTTCGGGCCATACGTTGAGCTGTCAAAAATACGCCACCCATATCGGCGATGCCTTGATCAATTCGGGAGAAGTGGCGCAACGGCTTGCCGAAAACCCAAATCGATTGCCGGGTGGTCCTGCTGATCTTCTTGAGGTTTCTACATTTGTGGACGCAGAAGGTGCAGTTGACGTTTGGTCCTCAGGCGAAGTGAAGGTTTCCGCCCAATTCTCGCGCCATGTGCCGGGGCACGCCTCTTATCGTGTCGATACCCCTGCCGGTAGCGTTGTCATTGGTGGTGATGCAGGTAATGATTTGCCTGCTCCTCCGCGTGATACATCGACCTCAGCGCAGGTAGAGGAATTGGCCCAAGGTGCGGACATCATTGTCCATTCCACCATCCACCCCGTTATGGGCCCCGATGGCAGCACGGGGTTCCCACCTCCGATCTATTTCCGTCAAAGCACAGCCACTGATCTTGGCGCGATGGCGGAGCGCACCGGCACAAAGCACTTGATGTTGACGCATCTCATTCCACCGGTTGGCGCCCCACGTCAGGGACCTTTCAAACTTCCTGCCCCGCTCACCGCTGCTGACTACGATTCAGCAGCCAAAGATGGTGGGTTTACCGGCAATGTTGTTGTTGGCGCCGATTTGGCAAAGCTGCGATTGGTTCAGGAATAACCAAACGTTTGGTCGCTGAACAAAAGTGACACTACGGTTTCCAGCGTTACGATCGTTGGAAACCGTTTTTCGTCCTACACCGTTGTAAAACCCACCGACAACATTCTGGGTTTCGGTTTCAAGACGCGGTGACCCAACGACCAACAGCTTGCAATACCGGGGTCTCACCCAATTTGCGGACACCCAGTATATCTGCGCGCAAGCCCGGTTTCAGCATGTCGCGATCCTTGACGAAAGGGCACGAGGGTCCGATTGGTGACGCGTCCGCAGCGCGTCTAAGGATGCGATGTACCAGCTGCGTGCTCGTCAAGAGCGCACAATAACCCTCGCTCAATCAACGCTACTTCAAGCGCTGCCGCCCCAGTGAATTGTATCGCATCCATTCCGAAAGCGCGGGCTCCTTCGATGTTCTTGGGGCTGTCATCTATGAACACACAGTCTGATGGGTTGATAGCTGCCCGCTGGCATAAGATTTGATAGATACGTGGATCGGGTTTGATGATGTTCTCTTGGCCCGAAACAACAGTAACACCAAACACCTCGCCCAATCGTGGGTGCGCCTTAAGGCCTTCGGGCCAAGTTTCCGCAGACCAATTGGTGATGGCATGCAAGGGCACGCCGCGCTCCTGCAATTGATCAAGCAGCGCCCATGTACCGGGGACTGCATTCTGTACGGTGCGCGAAAATCTTGTGACATATTCCGCAAAAAGTGCGCGGTCGGCTAGGTTTTCAATCTCGGCTGCCAAATCAGCAAAACGCATCCCACCGTCGGCCCGAGCATTGCGTGGCATGAATTTCGTCCGTTCAATAAACGCTTTTGCGCCGGGATAACCAAGATCATCCGACCACGCCAGATGCGGGTGCCATTCCACCAAAACAGCACCAATATCAAATACAACAATTGAAGGTTTCATAGAGCGCGTCCTTTGGTCTTTCGTAGATCGAGCGGTTCTTGGCTTTGACGCCTTACACCTCAGTCCCAAAGCGATCTGATGTTACGGCAGCAAACCCGGCATTCATCTGGACAACTTCAGTAAATCCTATACAACTATACATATCATAGCAGTTTCGATAGATTCCCCAAGTCACAAATGATGAAATCATCCTAGAATGAAAACCCCTTCCGCCCCCCGAACCCCAGTTTGGCAGGCTATTGCAAATACGCTCCGATCTGAACTAAGCGATCAACGATATCGGCCCGGCGATAAGCTCCCTACAGAAGCCGCGCTGTCGGACCGTTTTGGGGTGAACCGACACACCGTGCGGCATGCCATATCAAAGCTCGTGGACGAAGGATTGGTCAGAACCCGGCGCGGTGCAGGTGCGTTTGTGGCGCAACTGCCCACCGATTATCCCATAGGCGCACGAGTGCGATTTCATGAAAGCCTCCTCGCAGCTGGGCGATCACCTGAAAAAAGAGTGCTCCACATTGAGCGACGCGGCGCGACGGCAGGAGAGGCCAAAGTGCTTAAGTTGGAAACTGGAGCGTTGGTCTGTGCCTATCATGGAATTTCGCTTGCGGATGAACAGCCGATAGCGCTGTTCGAGAGCGTTTTTCCATTGGTGCGGCTTGCCGGGCTTGATGAGGTTTTGATGCGCGTTAGCAGCGTGACGCAGGCGCTCGCGCAAGTCGGGATAGCGGATTATACACGATCCTCGACACGCTTGACGGCTGTGCGGGCCGATGTCACGCAAGCACTGCAATTACATGTGAACGAGGGAGATCCGTTGATACGATCTACTGGCGTGAATGTAGACGTTGGCGATATGCCCGTCGAATATGGTCGGGCGTTCTTTGCCGGAGATAAGGTGACATTGACATTGGACCGGGAATAGACCGATTGCTTGGGGTAACTCGCCGACGGGCGAGTGGAAGCTAGATTTGTGTTTGATGCCAAGACGGCGCCTGACAGGCGCCGTCAAATGAAGTTCGAAGGTTTTTCACAACTAGCGGCGAACCTCTTAGCTCAGTTTGACCCAAGCCGCATCACGTTTGGATGACCGCAGGCAGGCATCGATAAACTCAACCCCCTTCAGCCCATCAGCCGCATCAGGATAATGCATCTCTGAGGGCACAGGCACTTTTGCATCATGGGCACGAATGGCGACCGCCGCTTCGGCATAGATATTTGCGAACCCTTCAAGATACCCTTCGGGGTGGCCAGCCGGAACACGGCTCATGCGGGCGGCCGCATCCCCAGCACCGGCGCCGTTCCGTGTAATTAGACGTTTGGGCTCCCCCAAGGGCGTGAACCAAAGCTGATTTGGATGCTCTTGTTCCCATTCCAGCCCGCCCTTTTCGCCATAAATTCGCAACCTAAGTGCATTTTCATTCCCCGGCGCGACCTGACTGGCCCAAAGCATCCCCCGTGCGCCACCCTGATAGCGCATCATCACGGTCACGTTGTCATCCAACCTGCGCCCCGGAACAAAGGTGGTCAATTCAGCGCTGAGCTTTTCCACCGTCAGACCTGACACAAAATCAGCAAGGTTATAGGCATGGGTACCAATGTCGCCAATGCATCCCCCCGCCCCAGAGCGGTCCGGGTCAGTACGCCATTCGGCTTGCTTTTGACCGGTTTCCTCAAGTGCCTCAGAAAGCCAATCTTGGACGTATTCGACATTCACCAACCGAATATCCCCCAAGAGGCCGTTCGCGACCATCTCTCGGGCATGGCGCATCATCGGGTAGCCGGTGTAATTATGCGTCAGCACAAAAAGCGCATCTGACTTTTCTGCCAATTTTGCCAGCTTGCGCGCGTCCTGCAAGGTCGACGTCATCGGTTTGTCACAGATCACATGGATGCCACGTTTGAGAAACTCGCGCGCGACGGGGTAATGCATGTGGTTGGGTGTCACGATAGCCACCGCATCAATCCCGTTTTTCAAACGGGCTTCGCGTTTGGCCATCTCAAGATAATCCCCATAGGCGCGATCTTCGTTCACACCAAGATCAGCAGCGCTGGCTTTGGATTTTTCCGCCGTTGAACTAAATGCGCCTGCCACCAATTCAAAGTGGTCATCAATGCGCGATGCGATGCGATGCACACCGCCAATAAAGGCGTCACGGCCACCGCCAACCATACCAAGACGCAGGCGTCTTGTTTGGCCCTCTGATACACCCCCCATCAGTCCAGACCCAGCATTTTGCGGTTGGCCGCAGCGTCCGTGCTGCCATCTGCGAAGTCGTCAAACGCTCTTTCTGTCACGCGGATCGTGTGATCCTTGACAAATTGCGCACCCTCGACGGCCCCATCTTCGGGATGTTTGATGGCACATTCCCATTCGACAACCGCCCAGCCATCAAAATTGTTGGTCGCCATCTTGGAAAAGATCGTCTTGAAATCAACCTGTCCATCCCCAAGGGACCGGAACCGCCCGGCGCGGTTTTCCCATGATTGGAACCCACCATAAACGCCTTTACGCCCTGTCGGCTTAAATTCGGCGTCTTTGACATGGAACATACGAATGCGGTCTTTGTAGATGTCGAGATGTTCAATGTAGTCCAAACACTGCAACACCAGGTGGGAAGGGTCATACAGCATATTGCACCGCGCGTGGTCATCGACACGTTCAAGGAACATCTCGAAGGTGTCGCCGTCGTGCAAATCTTCACCCGGATGAATTTCGAAACACACATCCACGCCGTGCTCTTCTGCGTGATCAAAAATCGGATGCCATCGGCGGGCCAATTCATCAAAAGCTTCTTCTACCAACCCTGCCGGACGTTGTGGCCACGGGTACATATAGGGCCAAGCCAACGCGCCAGAGAACGAAACAGTTCGGTCTATTCCTAGGTTCCGAGAGGCCGTGATTGATTTCTTGACCTGATCCACCGCCCAGACCTGACGTGCTGCCGGATTACCGCGAACTTCTGGAGCCGCGAAATTGTCGAAAGCCGCGTCATAGGCCGGGTGCACAGCAACCAATTGGCCCTGCAAATGAGTCGATAAATCGGTGATCTCAACACCGTTTTCACGCGCTTGACCAACCAATTCATCACAATAGGTCTGACTGCTGGCGGCTTTGTCGATATCAAAAATCCGGGCGTCCCAAGACGGGATTTCCACGCCACGATAGCCCCATTCCGCCGCCTGCTTGGTGATCCCATCCCAAGAATTGAAAGGGGCGTCATCCCCTGCGAATTGAGCTAAGAACAGCCCCGGTCCTTTGATGGTTTTCATCGTTCATTCTCCCTTTTTGGAATTCGTTTTAGGATTTTGATTTAAGATAGTGATCTTTTAATGTGCGTATAGCCTTCTCGGTAGACGGCTTCGGGAGTTTCTGCGAAATCTCGCCAGACTTTTGTTGCTGCGGCAAGGTCCGGTAACCCGCGACCAAAAGCCTCGATGGTCAGCCATCCATCATACCCGATCCCCTTGATCGCAGCGAAGGTTTCGGCCCACGGGATATTGCCTCTTCCCGGCACACCACGGTCATTTTCCGAGATGTGAATATGCTCTACAACATCCTTGTTGCCTGTGAGCGCCCCAATGGGGTCGGCTTCTTCTATATTCGCATGAAAGGTGTCATACATGGCACGGATATTTGGATGATCTATCGCACGGACATGTGCGGCCAAATCGTCCATCGTGTTAAGAAGATAACATTCAAACCGGTTCAACGCCTCAAGACACACAGTCACCCCGCAATCCTTGGCATGATCCCCGATCTCGCGCTGACTGCTAGCGGAATAATCCAGTTCCATTTGAGTTGGACCAGCACCTGAAAAATGGCCCAACGTCGAATGCAAAGGCCCGCTGATCTTGGTGGCCCCAAGTACCTGAGCGCAATCTAACGCCCATTTCATCTGATCGATACCTGCTCGGCGCACGGCGGGATCTGGCGCAATCAGATTATGCGCAACATCACCCAACGCCGTCACAGCCGTGCGTTCCAACCCCAAATCATCCAGCATTTCCCCAACGGCCGCATAGTCAGCGGTGGTCCCAGAAAACACAGGAATTTCAACCCCATCAAAACCCGTATCACGAATATCAGCCAACAAAGCGCGATGTTCGGAACCGATCTGTGTTGTCCAAAGGAACATGCACATACCAATTTTCACGATATTCTCCCCGATTTGTCAAAATTGGTATTACCACAATAGCGTATCGGGTCAAACCGCTTCATGTACCGACTCCCTGAATCCATCATGGAAATTGGATTTTTTCCTATGTAAATAAGAAATTTTACAGTTTCAAAATATTACCACCCTATCAGTTACACTTGACCGCTTCAAATTTTGAATGCTATTTGGTCTAACCAATTATTGATCCGTGATCTCAGTATCTACGGGCATTTGACTGCAGAGAAGGAAAAGCGATGCATCTATCAACTCACAACTGGATGCGTGCGGAATCGTTGGAGACAACGGTGCGCCGGATAAAACAGATGGGCTATGAGAGTATCGAAATCTCAGGTGAGCCGGATCAATACAACACCAAAGAAACCCTGGCTTTGCTCAAAGAAAACGGCATGCGGTGTTGGGGCGCGGTTACCCTAACATTGGGCGAGCGGAATTTGGCGGCCAAGGATCAGGGGCAACGCGAACGGTCGGTCGATTACGTCAAAAGCGTTCTGACTATGGTAAGCGAGCTTGAAGGCGAGATCATCACTTTGGTTCCAGCAACCGTTGGCAAAGTAGTGCCCGATGGCACCCCCGAAGAAGAATGGGGTTGGGTTGTTGACGCAACAAAGGAATGTTTCCATCATGCTCAAAAGGTCGGTGTGAAAATTGGCGTTGAACCCATTAACCGGTTTGAAACCTATTTTATCAGTCGCGGCGCACAGGCTTTGGCCCTTGCGGATGCGGTCAGCCCTGAGGTTGGCGTATGTCTGGATACTTTCCACATGAACATGGAAGAACAAGACATGTTCCAAACGATCCGGGATATTGGGGACCGTCTGTTTGATTTCCACTTGGCCGATAACAACCGGTTTGCACCTGGCCTTGGTCATATCGATTGGCCAAAGGTGATCCAAACGCTCAAGGACATCGGGTACAAAGGCGCGGTGACGAATGAATTTGTTGCGCCCGTCGACCGGACACCGGCGGCCCCCTATCCCGATATGGTGGACAAAAACCCAAGTGATATTTCCCCAGAGCAACTGCAGTTCATTCTGGATCACGGTTCAAGTGTGCTGACCGAAGAATTCTATGCGCAACAAATGCAAATCACCGCAGACACTATTCTGCCGTTGATCAAATAAGGTTGAACGTGTTCGGCCGTTTCTCCTTTGACAGCGGTCGACCGGCAAAGGATTTGTCATGAAGATAGTTTCAGCGCAGGCATGGTGGGTTCAAATACCGATTGAACTTGAACAACAACATGTCAGTGATTTTGGCAGGTTACGGACCTTTGATGCCGCCATCCTGCGTCTAGAGACAGACGACGGGCTGGTTGGTTGGGGAGAGGCCAAAAACGCTGCTGGAAGCGCAGGCAGTTACGGCACGCTTGTGCATCTCTTGAACCACGAATTTGGACCAAAGGTTATTGGTCGCGATCCGGCAGATGTGACCTGGATCTGGGAGGACCTCTATAATGGGGTACGCGCCGACAAGGCCCGGATTTCTGGCCATGTCATGCCAGAACTGGCGCGGCGCGGCATGACCGTTTCCGCAATCAGCGCGATTGATATTGCGCTGTGGGACATCCTCGGAAAAGCGGATGAAAAACCTGTGTGGCAATTGTTGGGGGGACGCAAGGCGGACCGTCTGCGCGCCTACGCATCTGGGGGATGGGCGGACAAAGACAATATTGGCGAACAGCTGCAAAGCTACGTGAGCAAAGGTGGGTTTGATGGGGTCAAGATGCGTGTCGGGTCCATGGACGGCACACCGCACCGTTCTGCTGAACGTGTGATCGCCGCGCGGCATGCTTTGGGCCCAGACATTGACCTGATGGTAGATGCGCATGGAACCTATACTGCTGCTGATGCAAAACGGTTTTCTTACCTTGTGCGCGATTGTGATCTGGCCTGGTTCGAAGAACCTGTCACAGGGGACGACAAGATTGGTATGGCTGAGGTGCGCGCAGCCTCTCATGTCCCAATTGCGGCGGGAGAATCCGAAGCAACCCGTTTTGATTTTCGCGATCTGGTGGTTGGGCGGTGTGTTGATATCCTTCAGCCTGATCCAGCATGTTGTGGCGGCATCACCGAAGCCATGCGTATCGGGACATTGGCTTCAGCATTCAACCTCAGATTGGCGCCGCATCTCTGGGCTGGTGCCCCTTGCTTCTTTGCCGGGCTGCATGTCTGTGCTGCATCGCCGTCAAGCTTCACGGTTGAATTCTCGCTTGGCGCGAACCCAATGATACATGCTTTGTCAAAGGCCCCTGTAGAAGCTAAAGATGGAATGATAGCAATCCCGGAGACCCCCGGTATCGGGCTTGATATGAATGAGGCTGTGATCGAGAAATTCGCCAAACAAGGATGATATGCAACAAGAAGATTTCTTACCTAAGCTAGCGACACATCTGATCGTTGTAGCCAAGGAAAATGCCGGCAAAGCACCGTCAGAACGTGAACTGGCCGAACATTTTGCAGTAAGTCGCGGCCAAGTTCGGGAATCGCTGGCCATTTTGGAAGCCATGCAAGTCATTGAAAGGCGTGCGAAATCCGGCATCTATTTGCGTCATGATCAACGCGGGATCGAGCAGCTCGCATTTTTCGCCCGCGCCGGGCTACCTGTTGATCCTCGGCAAATTTACGAAGCGGTCGAGGTTCGAAAAATCCACGAAATAAAAGCGGCTGAATTGGCTGCAGAGCGGGCCACCGATGAAAATTATGCGGCGCTTGAAGGCATCCTTGCAGCGTCCGAAAAACGTATTTCAGCCGGAGAAGGGCTTGCCAAACTTGACCACGACTTTCATCTGGAAGTGGTCCGTGCCACCCAAAACGAGGTGTTCTATAATTTATGTACGACCTTTTATATCCTCAGCGAAAAGCGTCTTTCGGTGTATTTTCGTGAAGAAGACCGCAATCTCAAGTCCCATCAGGAACATATGCAGATTTATGATGCATTGCGGCGGCGGGATGGCGCGTTATCGATGGCTTTGATGAACTCCCATTTGCGCGGTGCCATGAGTTATTGGACAGAGTTGCTTGAACAAACTGACGGCAACTCCGTTCAATAAGAGGTGATTATGGTTGGACCCAAAGTTATCTTTTCAACACATGTTCTCCATCCGGAAGTGACCCAAGATTTGATGGCGCTTGGGGAATACCGGGTTGCGTCCGCGCCTACGCCACAAGCGATTGATGCAGAATGCAAAGGTGCGAACATCATCGTTGTTCGTGCAAAAATCGCTCCCGGGATCATAACCCGCGAAGTGAGGTTGATGGCCTGTGTGCGCCATGGTGCCGGGTTGGATATGATACCCATGGAAACCGCACAACAGGCTGGCGTATTGGTTGCAAACGTACCGGGTGCGAACGCAACCACGGTTGCAGAACATGCGATCTGGTCCGCACTGGCGCTTTTACGTAAATACCCGATGGTACACTCAGATCTACGTGCGAATGGGTGGGAAACCGGGCGGCGACATTCCAACAGCGGAAACGAACTATCAGGCCGAACTGTTGGCATTTTGGGTGTTGGCAATATTGGTCGTGAGGTCGCGAGAATGGCCTATCACGGCTTCGGATGTCAGGTCATTGCGCAAACCCGCACGCCGCGCAACTTGCCGCCAGAGGTTACATCAGTGTCTTTCGACGACCTGATTTCGCAGTCAGATATCTTGATCTTGTCTTGTCCGCTCACGGATCAGACGAAAGGTATCATCAGCGCCTCGGCAATTGCCGCAATGAAGCCCGGCGCGATCCTGATCAACGTGTCTCGGGGTGCTGTTACCGATGAAGCTGCGCTGATTGACGGGCTGCGCTCTGGCCACCTTGGCGGTGCTGCCGTGGATGTGTTCAACGATCAACCGCTACCGCCTGCACATGCATTCTTTGGTCTGCAAAATGTGATCCTGACACCACATATGGCCGGGATCACAGAAGAAAGCATGCTACGGATGGGACAAGGCGTCGTCACCGAAACCCGCAAAATTCTATCTGGCGAAAAACCGGGGAATTTCTGTAACCCTGAGGTTTGGGACCGGTACAAAACGCGGTTCCCCTAACCCTATCAAGTTAAGGCGAGGTTCGCGCCGCTTGAGGGATCAAAATACAGAACTTTGTCCGGCTTCCAGCCGAATTGAAGTGTATCGTCGATCTTGACGCTCATCTTGGCCGAAAGTGTCGCATGAATATGAACACCCCCTACATCAAGAGTCACAATCTTGATAACCCCATGATTTTCAACATCAAAAACGCTTGCCTTGATCGGTGCATCAGATGAAATCACAACATCTTCGGGACGGATACCAAAGCGGATTTTCTGCCCATCCTGACCAATAGGCCCCGCCAAAGGCAACACATGGTCACCGACGTCAAAGATGGCTTCAGCCCCCTTTAAGACCCCATCAATCAGGTTCATCTGAGGCGTCCCGACCGACCGTGCCACAAAGGTGTTTAATGGCTTTGAATAGATTTCATCCGGTGTACCCACCTGCACCAACCGACCTTGATCCAACACGCCGATCTTGTCGCCCATCGACATCGCTTCGACCTGATCATGCGTCACAAATACAAAGGTCGCGCCCAAATCATGATGCAATTTCTTGAGTTCGACCCGCAAAACGTCCCGCAGGTTCGCATCAAGAGCTGATAGCGGCTCGTCCATTAGAAAAACACGAGGCTGTCGAACGATGGCCCGGCCGATGGACACACGCTGCATCTCACCGCCGGACAATTTTTCAACTTTCCGATCCAGCAACGGTGTGATCTGTAAGGTCTCTGCCGCCTGTTCAACCCGCGCTTTGATCTCATCAGGGGTAAAGTTTTGCGTGCGGGATTTCAGCGGAAATTCCAGATTCCCACGGACAGTCAGCCTGGGGTACAAAGAATATTGCTGCAACACCAAAGCAACGTCACGTTCCGCTGCATTCCAGTTGGTTGCATCCTGCCCCTCGATCAAGACTTGGCCCGCGTCCGGTTTTTCCAGTCCTGCGATAACCCGCAATGTTGTTGTCTTGCCCGCACCGGTTTGGCCCAGCAACACAAAGAATTCTCCGTCTTTAATGTCGACGTCCACACCGCGCAGGGCAGTATTTGATCCAAACTTCTTGGATATCGCCTGAAGCGCAATATCAGCCATCAGACCACTCCCCGCAAATTCAGCTCTGTCGTGTTGTCAAAAAAATGGGCCTGTTCAGTATCAAGCCCAACCCAGACCGGTTGCCCCTCTGCACGGACAAAACCACTCTCGGTTCGCGCCCTCAGGACGGTATCGCCCAGACGGACATCCACAATATCATGGCTCCCCAATGGCTCAATGTTGGTTGTCACGGCTTCTAGAAACCCTTGCGCCTTTGATTGAAGCAATAGAACCGCTTCGGGCCGCACGCCCAGCTTTACGCCATTCCCGGATTTTTGCAGCCCGGCCAAGGTATTCGGATCAAAGGAAAATCCCTCGCCGCCGGAAAACTGGACATTAGAGCCTTGGATTTGCACATCTGCAATGTTCATGATGGGCGATCCAACAAACCTTGCCACAAATAGGTTCTTAGGATTGAGATAGACGTCATCAGGCGCGCCAACTTGTTGCAACACACCGTCGTGCAGAATGACAATTCGGTCTGCAAGGCTCATCGCTTCGATCTGATCGTGGGTGACATAAACAGAGGTTGACCCCCGCGCAATATGGAGACGTTTGATCTCGGCCCGCATCTGCTCACGCAGTTTTGAATCCAAAACACCCAGCGGTTCGTCCATCAACAACGCTTGGGGGCGACGGACCAAAGCCCGGCCAATCGCAACACGCTGCATATCCCCGCCTGACAGGGCGGATGGTTTACGATCAAGATGCTGAGAAATCTGTAACGTTTCGGCCGTTTCATTAACGGCCTGATCCCGCTCTGCGGCATCCATGCGCACGGCCCGCAAGGGAAACGCGATATTTTCGCGCACCGTCATATGTGGGTAAAGTGAAAAGGACTGGAAAACAAACGCAATGTCTCGGTCCGCCGCCTTGCGGTCCTGCACCTCGACCCCATCAATCAAAATCTTGCCCGATGTCACGATCTCTAACCCAGCAATCGACCGCAATGCCGTGGTCTTGCCACCACCCGACTGACCCAACATGACAACGAATTCGCCATCATGGATGGTTAGATGCAGATCCTTAAGGACCTGATTTTGCCCAAAGAACTTTTGGACATTAATCATCTCAATCTGCGCCATCAGGAAGCACCCCGATCGTTCGTTTCTTCATTTTCGAAACCGTCTTCTTCGGGTTCCGGGTCAGGCGCAATCTTTGAGGTGATCATGAAAGCGATCAGCCCGAACAATGTCAGCGTAATACCATATTTGTGCAAAAACAGGCTCCAGGGCTGGCACAGTGAGATGATGCCAAAGATCATGACACCTTGCGCCAATGGCGCGAGATAGCGTTGATTAACAGATCGAAAACTCATTTGCGGATGGCTCCGAATGACATGCCACGCAGCAGGTGATTGCGCAGAAGGAATGTAAAGATGGCAACAGGGATCAGGAACAACAGGGTTCCTGCTGCAATGACGGTCCAATCAGGCAAGCCGCTGCCAACCTGGCTGGGGATATAGGGCGGTGCCGTTTGCGCGTTGCGGTTGGTCATGATCAGGGCAAAGGCATATTCGTTCCACGCCGTGATAAAGCAAAACACAGCTGTCGCCGCCATGCCGGTCAGGGCCTCAGGCAGCACAACCTTAAAGAAGGCCTGCATCCTTGTGTAGCCATCAACCAAGGCAGCTTCTTCGTATTCTTTTGGGATTTCGTCGATGAAACCCTTCATGATCCACACCGCGAAACTGAGGTTAAACGCCGTGTAAAGGATGATCAGGCCCAAATGCGTATCGTTCAACCCCACAACCCGGTACATCAAGAACATCGGAATTGCGACAACGACGGGCGGCAACATACGGGTAGACAAGATGAAGAACAGCCAGTCATCTTCGCCCTTCACTTTGAAACGGCTAAACCCATAGGCGGTCAAGGTCCCCATAGAAACGGCCAGCACCGTCGAGATGATCGAAATGATCAGCGAGTTCTTAAAGCGATCCGCATACCCTGATGAGCGAACTTCTCCGGTCTTACGGTTGCGCACGACCTTTTCCCCACCGTCAAACACCATCTGCTCCCACCAAGGAGCTGCATCGTATTCTTCTTGGGTTGGCTGTTCGCGCAATTGCGACCGCTTGGTGAACAATTTGACAAAGGGGGATACTTCGGGTGTGAACGCTACAGTAGGCGGAATTGTAGTAGCTAGATTGCGAGGCTTAAATGCCGTCGCCGTGATCCAATAAATTGGGGTCAACATGATAATCAGGGCGACAAACACAGCAACAATCGCGCTGCGGTTCGTCCATTTTTCGCGGGAGGTACGGACACCAGCCATTTCAGCGTGCCTTCACTTTATTTAGGTATTTCACATAGATATTGGTGATCGCCACAACCATGATCAGGACGATATAGGCAAAGGCGCTCGACATTCCGGTCTGCCATTCCTGAAAGGCCATTTTGTATAGCCTGATGGCAATCAGTTCTGTGTTGGGTTGTGAGGACAGAACATAGGCCAGATCAAAAGTTTTGAACGCCTCCATCGTACGAAAGATAACGGCGATCATCAGGATGGGTGCAACCAATGGCAGCGTGATCCTGAAGAAAGTGTAGATGCTGCCCGCACGGTCAATTTCGGCGGCCTCATAAAGATGTTTTGGCACTGCCGACAACCCTGCGAGGGAGAGCAACATCACAAAGGGCGACCACATCCAGATATCAACAATCGCAATCGCATACAGAGCCATGTCCGGATCAGCGAGCCATTCAAATTTACCAAGCCCGAGGAAATAGTTGATGATACCAAAATTTGGGTCATAGAGCAGTTTCCAAAACAACCCGACCACCGCCATCGACAACATCATAGGCAGCAAAAGTAATGTTGTGATCAATCCTTTTGCAGGGATCGCCCGGTTCAACAACATCGCCAAACCAAACCCAACAATGACCTGCCCGGTCACCGAGATCAGCACATATTTCGCGGTAATGGTAAAGTTTTTCCAGATAAACGGATCACTCAGCAGGTCACGATAGTTTTGCAAGCCAACAAAGTTTGCAGGGGCTCTGGTGGAGGCGCGAAAATCGGTAAATGAATAGCCCAATGAATAGAGCAGCGGAAAGATGTTAAAGACGATCAGGAACGCAATCGTGGGAATGATAAACAAGTTCCTGATCGTCAGATCGCTTAGCCCCTTTGCCGCAGCCCGAGAGTTTGGATCCAGTTTGGTGATAACTTCAGAGGGCACGAGAATGCTTCCTTCGATCTTCGATGAGCAGGGACTCAAAGGGGCGCAGCTGCGCCCCTTCAATTGTCACAATTCTGGACGGGTTATTGACCGCGGCCATACTTTTCGAATGTGGCTTTCCAATCAGCGGCCAAAGCATCAAGCGTCTCTGACGCGGTGCCTTCGTTCCCGACAATAAACGGGTACAGACGTTGGTTAGCTGAGGTTAGAAGTTCAGCAAACTCGGGTACGGCCCAGAAGTCCTTGACCTTGAACATGGTCTGATAGAACGCCTCGTTATAAGGTGTAGCTTTGCGGAATTCATCAGATTCAAGCACCGCAGCGCTCGCTGTATATCCGCCCAGTTCAGCCCAGCGTTTCTGCGTTTCATCCTTGATAAACCACTCAAGGAACGCCATCGATTCTTCTTGGTTCTGTGAATACTTCACAACAGAAATACCCTGCCCGCCCAGCGCGGCGAACTGATCACCGTCAGGACCCGCTGGATTGGCAAAGAACCCGGTATTTGCGGCATGAGGGTTTGTTGCTTCGTTCAACAGCGCTGGGAAAAACGCGAAGTAGTTCATCGACATGGCCACAAGGCCTTCGGTAATCGCTTGGTTATTCTCAACAAAGAACGTTTTGGCCCAACCCGGAGGTGTATAGCCATAAAGTTTCTTGTAATTCTCAAGCGCGGCAACCGCCTGCTCGGAATTCACAAAGCCATCGACTTCGTATGTTTCAAAATCGCCAAGCTCAGCGCCATAAGAGAAGATCGCGTTTTCAACCCCCATAACCATCGCGTCATAGCTGTTGTCGGTATAGATCGCGATGCCATAGCGGTCTTCATCAGGACGATGGAAGAACTCCGCGATGTCCGTCATTTGCGCCCAAGTCGCTGGTGGCGCCAAATCATATCCATATTTTTCTTTAAACGCCGCCATCTCGGCCGGATCTTCAAACCAATCTTTACGATAGGACCAGCCAACCGCGTCACCTTCGGCCGGAATGGCCCAGAACGTACCGGAATTTCCAGGGTATTCAGCGTAATATTTGACTGTGGCCGGTGCCATCACTTCGCCAAGGTTATGCTCTTCAAAGAAGCTTGTCAGATCAACATAGTGACCGCCCTCTGATGCAGCACCCAACCATTGGCTGTCACCGACAATCATATCATATGCGCTGCCGCGCGCGTTAAACTCTGTGAATGCCTTGGTTTGAAAGTCCGACCATGGCGTTGTCTCAACAGTTACGGAAATGCCGGTCTCTTCTTCGTACTCATTCACCAGTTCTTGCAAATAGTTAGCTGGATCCCATTCCGCCCAAAAGATAACCAAATCTTCCGCCCAAACCGAAGAGGCAGAAAGCGCGCTAACCGCAGCCCCGGCCAACAGGCTCTTGTATGTTCTTCTCATGTGTCAATCCTCCCAGATATCGTACTATCTTGCCGTTTTGGCAGTCACAGCCCTAGCGGTCACCCGACGACCTCTTGGCTTTGACAATCGTTCTCCCATCTCATTTTGGTAATACCAGATAACCAATCCTGTCAAGACCCAGTTAAGAATTTCCACATCAGCCCACTATCGAAACTCCCGAAAATATCCACAAAACGCGCAAGATGATAAGCTTTACTCAATTAAGCACTCAAAATGCACCTGACAGTGATCAGGGTGTCTTCGGCAATTGGCCGGACCAGTTATACAATTTCTCGTTGCATACAGTCATGTTTACCATCAACATACGGCAACCACGCATCAAACCGAGTTTGGAGGCCCCAAAATGCGCGAACTGAATTACGATTTCGACCATCTTGATACGCTGATGGATGAGGCTGGGCTTGATGCCATGTTGGTCACATCAAAGCACAACGTCAAATACCTTCTGGGGGGGTATAGCTTTCTCTTTTTCTCGGCGATGGATGCCATCGGGCATAGCCGTTATTTGCCGATTTTTGTTTATATTAAGGGAGCCAAAGAAAACGCAGCCTACATTGGCAACACGATGGAAAAGTGGGAGCACGAGAACGCGCCACTTTGGATTCCAAATTTTCACCCGGTTTCCTGGACTTCTTTGAAAAGCGCCGAACAAGCCATTGATCATCTTTCTGGTTTTGGGTTCAAGTCAGGGCGGATAGGGATCGAAGCGCCATTTATGCCAGCCGATGCGATGGAAGCCTTGCTCGCAGGTCTGCCCGACTGCACTTTTCGTGATGCGACGCCGGTATTGGAAAACCTGCGCGCGGTGAAAACCCCCGCTGAACTGGCTCTGCTGCGAGAAGCCTCCGAAAAGATTACCGCTTCAATGCAGGCCACTATCGCCGCATCCGGCGCAGGGAGCACCAAACACGAAATCATCGAGACCCTTCGCCGGGAGGAAACAAATCGCGGTATGCATTTCGAATATTGCCTGCTCGCACTTGGTGCCAGTCACAACCGCACCCCATCAAGCCAAGCATGGGCTGAAGGAGAAGTCATGTCGATCGATTCAGGCGGAAACCTGGATGGTTATATTGGCGATATTTGCCGCATGGGCATTCTCGGCGACCCAGACGCGGAATTGATCGACCTGCTCGGAGAGATCGAAGAAATTCAGCAATCCGCATTTGCCCAAATCAAAGCAGGCGCAACAGGCGCGTCTGTCATTGCGGCGGGGCGCGCTTCGATGGCGCAACAACCCAACAAGCAACACACAGAGTTTTTTGGCCACGGGATGGGGCTGGTCAGTCACGAAGCGCCCTTTTTGTTGACCAATCACCCCGTCAACTATGTTGGTCGCGATGCGGATGCCCCCCTTAAGTCTGGTATGGTTTTGTCGATTGAAACACATATGAACCACCCCAAACGTGGCTACATCAAACTGGAAGACACATTGGCGGTTACTGAAACCGGTTTTGAGATGTTTGGCACCCAAGGACGAGGATGGAACCGCAGCGATCGTTTTTGATTGAACGAAAACAGGTTGCCCTGACCGACTTAATCCTCATTTCAATCGCACGCACCAAGGGTCAGGCCCCTGGGTTCAACTTGGGCGGCGGCCCCTGTGGTTTCTCCGCCTTCCATGCGTTGGCATCAGGGGCGACAAGCCGTTGCATAGGAGCCTCATCACCGTGGTTGATCCGGTGCATCAGCGCACGCGCCAAAAAGTCACCGGCTTCATCCGCATTTTCCTCAAGAACCAATATTCCCGGGCGGAAACGCCGCAAGAAACTCATGGCTTCTTTGGCCGCGATGTCAAAGTCCCGCTCTAGTTCAAATCCCATGCCTTCGAGCGTTGAGACCATTGTGACACATCCACCGATGCTCGGCGCAATGAGCCCATCGGGACGGTCCGTGCGATTGAACATGACCTGTATGGCTTTCTCGATAGAGGCGGCGTCACTATGTGACGTGGCCCCCTCCACAACGGTCAAGGTGACGCCATGCGCCTGCGCCGCTTGGCGCGCACCCCTAATCATATGCATGCCATAGGTCTGGGTTTGAGGAGGGGCAAGAATGGCGATATTCCGTCGGCCCCGCGCCACCAATGCGTCAATCGACAATGACGCGAAAGCCGTGTTGTCATAATCAAAATACGCATGCTGCTTTGTCAAAGCTGTCCTACCATGGGTCACAAAAGGAAAGTTGTTTTCCAACATATACCGGACCCGTTCATCATCGGGGAGGGTTTGATTGATGATCAGACCATCAGCTGATCCCGTCTCTACAATATAGCGGATCGGGACCATCGGATCCTGATCCACAAAATACGGCGTGATAATCACGTGATAAGGCGTGCCGCGCAAAGCTGTTGTGATCGCGGTCATCAGTTGGCCCGTGCTATTTACGGCGTCTTGTTCAGTCGAAAGGACAACGCTGATGACATTTGTCCGGCCCGTCCGCAGCCTCACTCCCGCTCGGTTCGGGCGATAACCAATTTGATTGGCGATGTCGCGGATACGTTGCTTGGTGTCTTTTCGGATGTCCGGTGCATCCGCAAGCGCCCTTGAAACGGTTGGCACTGCAAGCCCTGACAACTTCGCGATGGTCTTGAGCGTTGGCCGTTCCCCCGGCGCAAGAGCAATGTGTCTCGGCGCGCCCGAAGTCCCTGATTTAGTCATTTCGGGGCCTTTCCCATGCAAGACGCGAGATCGGAAGCAATCCGCCGCGCAACGAACGCAAACGGAATCAAACCGTTGCGTTCAGACTGAAGAATAATTCGAAACATGGCAGATTTCTAGCTTGATTGGAAAATCTAAATCGTTGTAGCAATTACTATAACGATTTAGAAGTCAGGGAGGACTCAATATGAAGATTTTTAGAAACCTACTGGGCTCAGTGGCCCTTGTCGGTGCGTCGATGGCGCATGCCGGTGAATTGGAGGTCACCCATTGGTGGACATCCGGCGGAGAAGCAGCGGCCGTTGCTGAACTGGCCAAAGCGTTCGACGCCTCCGGCAACAAATGGATAGACGGCGCTATCGCGGGTTCTGGCGGCACGGCACGTCCCATCATCATCAGCCGCATTCTGGGCGGTGACCCCATGGGCGCAACACAGCTCAACCACGGGCGCCAAGCCGAAGAACTGATCGAGGCCGGGCTTATGACCGACCTGACTGAAATCGCCGAAAAGGAAGGCTGGAAGGATCTGGTGAACCCCTCTTCCTTGCTCGACGCCTGCACCTATGAGGGTCGGATTTACTGCGTGCCGGTAAATATACACTCAGGTCAATGGATTTGGTTGAGCCACGGCGCTTTTGATAAGGCCGGGCTGGATGTCCCTTCAAACTGGGACGAATTTGTCGCGTCGGCCCCCAAACTGGAAGAGGCCGGAATCACGCCTCTCGCAATGGGCCAGCAAGGCTGGCAGCAGAACCTCGCCTTTGGCACAATCACCGTGGCCATCGCAGGCGTTGACGCATGGCGCAAGGTATCAGTTGATCGAGACGCCACCACCGCAGCCGGACCCGAATACAAAGCAGTCTTCGAAGCGGTAGCAAATGCCCGGGAATTGGCACGCAACTCCAATGTTCAAGACTGGAATCTTGCAACCAATATGGTGATCACCGATCAGGCCGCAGGTCAGATTATGGGAGACTGGGCACAGGGCGAATTCCAAATCGCTGGTGAAGTTGCGGGCCAAGATTACACCTGCCTCCCGGGGCTTGGCGTGAACGAAATTCTCGATACGGGTGGTGATGCATTCTACTTCCCCGTGATCGATGATGCTGCCACAAAAGAGGCGCAAATGGCCTTGGCATCCACATTGATTTCCCCAGAAACACAAGTGGCCTTCAACCTCAAGAAAGGGTCACTGCCTGTGCGCGGGGATATCGATCTTTCTTCTGCAAATGACTGCATGCAGAAAGGTCTCAAAATTCTTGCTGCTGGTAACGTTCTGCCATCCGGCGACATGAACCTCACGGCCGATACTCAGACTCAGATCGAAGATCTGATGGCTGAATTCTGGACCTCCGATATGTCAGCGGCAGACGCCCAAGGGCGTTACACCGACATCATCGCATCGTCCGAGTAAGGACAGCCTAACAGCGATCTGCCCGGTGCCTTACAGCATCGGGCAGGTACAAAGCGATTTATGAACGGGTTGGTCATGTCCTCTTCTCCAAATGTGCGGAAGCCTTCGAGCCTGTTCCGCAACCTTTCGGCCAAATTTGCATCGATTCCGATGATCTTGACCGTTTTGGTGGTTTTTGTCGGCGGCACTGTTTGGACAGTGCTCTACTCCTTTACCTCATCTAAACTGCTGCCAAAGTTGAACTTTGTTGGCTTGGATCAATACGAACGGCTTTGGAGCACGCGGCGTTGGTTGATCTCCATAGAAAACTTGGCCATCTACGGCTTCCTTTCGATGATATTCACCCTTGTGATCGGGTTCACACTTGCCGCCCTGCTTGATCGCAAGATCCGGGGCGAAAACGTGTTCCGCACGATTTTCCTATATCCATTTGCCCTCAGCTTTGTCGTCACCGGACTTGCTTGGCAATGGATCCTCAATCCTGATCTCGGTGTGCAACACGTGGTTCGCTCAATGGGGTGGGAAACCTTTACTTTCAACCCGCTCAACAATCCTGACATCGTCATTTACGGCATTTTGATTGCAGGACTTTGGCACGGCACTGGATTGATTATGGTCATCATGCTGGCGGGGCTGCGTGGCATCGACGAAGACATATGGAAAGCCGCCCGCGTGGACGGGATTGGCACCATAAAAACCTACGTCCGTGTGATTATCCCAATGATGCGCCCGGTCTTTGTGACTGCGCTTGTGATAATCGCGTCGGGCATCATCAAGATTTATGATCTGGTCGTCGCCCAGACCAATGGTGGCCCGGGCATCGCATCCGAAGTGCCAGCCAAATACGTGATCAATTACATGTTTCGTGCACAAAATCTGGCACAGGGTTTCGCGGCCTCCACCATGATGCTGCTCAGCGTAATTATCATTCTGATTCCATGGGCCTACCTCGAATTTGGAGGCAAGAAACGTGGCTGATCAAACCCATCCTCGCGGTCCCAAACCCCAACGGCGGTTTTCCCGCACCAATGTGATGCTTTACAGCACGTTGGTTGTTGTGGCCGCATATTACGCACTACCGCTTTATGTGATGATCGTCACATCGCTTAAGGGGATGCCCGAGATTCGCGTTGGCAACATCTTTGCCCCGCCGGTAGAGGTTACCTTTCAACCTTGGGTCAAGGCATGGGCGCAGGCCTGTACCGGCATCAATTGCGAGGGGTTGAGCCGAGGCTTCTGGAATTCTGTCCAAATCCTTATCCCTTCGGTTGTTCTGTCTATCGTTATCGCTTCTGTGAACGGTTACGCGCTTGCGAACTGGAAATTCAAAGGATCAGAAGTGTTCTTTACGATCCTGATTGTCGGGGCCTTCATCCCTTATCAAGTGATGCTCTACCCGTTGGTGATCATCCTGCGCGAACTGGGCCTTTACGGAAACATTTGGGGGCTTGTGATGGTGCATACTGTGTTTGGGATGCCAATCCTGACCTTGTTGTTTCGTAACTACTTTACCTCTGTCCCCGAAGAATTGTTCAAAGCCGCCCGCGTTGATGGAGCTGGATTCTGGGGTATCTATTTCCGCATCATGCTCCCGATGTCGCTGCCGATCTTTGTGGTTGCGATCATCTTGCAAGTGACAGGTATCTGGAATGATTTCCTGTTTGGCGTGATCTATACCAAGCCCGCTGATTATCCGATGACCGTGCAGTTAAACAACATCGTCAATTCGGTGCAGGGGGTTAAAGAATACAATGTCAACATGGCCGCAACACTGCTGACCGGTCTTGTTCCACTCATCATCTATTTCGCTTCCGGCAAATTGTTCGTCCGGGGCATCGCCGCAGGCGCGGTGAAAGGCTGACCCATGACTTCTGTACTTGTCAAAGAACTGACACTGAAATTCGGCGCACTTACCGTGCTCGACAATCTGAACATCGACATCGCCGAGGGCGAGTTTCTGGTGCTGCTGGGCGCATCCGGATGTGGTAAATCTACCTTGCTGAATTGTATCGCGGGCTTGCTTGATCCAACGGATGGCGAAATCCATATCAACAACCGCAATGTCACTTGGGAAGAACCCTCAGGCCGCGGCATCGGTATGGTGTTTCAATCCTATGCGCTCTATCCCCAAATGACGGTTGAAGGGAACCTGTCCTTTGGCTTGAAAAACGCACGTATGCCTCGTGCTGAGATCCAAAAAAGGGTGGCACGCGCAGCCGAAATTCTCCAGATTGAACCACTCTTACATCGTAAACCTGCAGCATTGTCAGGCGGTCAACGCCAGCGGGTTGCAATTGGACGCGCCTTGGTCCGGGATGTTGATGTTTTCCTGTTTGATGAACCGCTCTCAAATCTGGACGCAAAACTGCGCGCGGACCTGCGGGTTGAGATCAAACGCCTGCATCATAACCTCAAGAACACCATGATCTATGTGACCCATGATCAGGTCGAAGCCATGACACTGGCAGATCGCATTGCGATCATGAAAAGCGGGATCATCCAACAACTCGACTCGCCAACCGAAATCTACAACCGCCCTCGAAACAAATATGTGGCAGGATTTATCGGCAGTCCCGAAATCAACTTTTTTGATGGTTTCCTTGAGAATGGTACCTTTGTGACCGGCGGAGAAACCCTTGCGATTACGGGGTATGAGTTTCAAAGCACCGCGAAAAACGGACCTGCGTGGTTTGGCATTCGCCCGGAACATATTCTTTCCGGGGACGCAGCCAAAGATTTGCCAATCACCGCCGAAGTTACAATTGATATTGTTGAACCGATGGGCTCAGACACCTTGGCTTGGGCCACATTTGCCGGCATCCCAATTCGCATACGAATGGACGGACAAGCGACCGTTTCCTCTGGTGACACCATTTTGATCGGTTTTGACCCTTCGCGGGCTTCGCTCTTTGATAAGACGTCCGAGGAAAGGATCTAAAACGCGATGCTGGATCTTTCTGGCCTTTGGCACCTGTCAGATGACACGGGGCACTATAGCGCACCGATGTCATTGCCCGGCGATGGGATCAGTGCCTTGCGTAATGCAGGTGTCATACCAGATCCGTATTGGCGGCAAAACGAATATGATCTGCGCTGGATTGCGGAGCGCGACTGGGTTCTGACGCGCACTTTTGACGCCACGGATCGGGAAATGGTGCTTGTGTTGTCGATGCTAGATACGGTGGTCGATGTAACGCTAAACGGTCAGGTCGTACTGCAATCAGACAGCATGTTTCGAGCCAGCCGCGTCGATGTGTCTGATGCGTTGGTGATCGGCGAAAACACCATCGCCCTGACCTTTCGATCTGCGCCTATCGAGGCAAAAATCCGGGCAAAAGAACAGCCCTTCGTCGTACCGTTTCAAGCTGAAAATTGTCCTATTCCAAACGGGAACATGTTGCGCAAACCCGAATGCGATTTCGGGTGGGATTGGAATATCGCGCTTGCGCCCTTCGGCCTTTATGGCGACATCAGGCTTGAGCCTCACGGGCCACGGATCGCCGATATCATCATCGTGCAAGACCATGACGCAGACGAAGTTACTGTTACAATCAATGTTATGACAACTGGTCATCCGGACGGCACCGAGGCGCAGGTTTCGCTTTGTGGAATAAATGCGCGCGGGGTCATCATCTCTGACACCACCTGCCTTCAGGTCCACATCCCTGAGCCGGAGCTATGGTGGCCTTCGGGACACGGGCCACAGATGTTGCATGCCTTGGCGATCACTGCCGGCAATACACAGGCCACCCGAACCGTGGGTCTGCGCGATATCCAACTCATTACAGCTGATGATGAAAATGGAACCGGCTTCACCTTTCGCGTCAACGGTCATCCGGTTTTCATGAAAGGCGCCAACTGGATACCTGCTGATGCTCTTGCCGGAGACATCACTGCTGATCGTTGCCGCAACCTCCTGCAGTCTGCTGTTGATGCCAATATGAACATGATCCGCGTCTGGGGCGGCGGCCGTTACGAGCCTGACTGGTTTTATGATATCTGCGATGACTTGGGTCTTTTGATCTGGCATGATTTCATGTTCTCCTGCCACCTTTACCCCGCAACTGAGGATTTCCTGACTGAGGTTGATGCCGAAGTGCGGGAACAGGTTGCGCGCCTAAATCATCATGCCTGTATCGCGCTTTGGTGTGGGGACAACGAACTCGTCGGTGCTCTCACCTGGTTTGAAGAAAGCCGCCGCGATCGTGACCGTTATCTTGTTGCCTATGATAGGCTGAACCGCACCATTGAAACGGCTTTGAAAACCACTGCGCCAAATGCGGTTTGGTGGCCCTCCAGCCCGTCATCTGGTCCGTTGAATTTTGGCGATGCTTGGCACGATGATCGATCCGGCGACATGCATTTTTGGTCTGTCTGGCATGAGGGCCGCGACTTTGATCATTATCGCGACGTGTCCCCGCGGTTTTGCTCGGAGTTTGGTTTTCAATCCTATCCATCCATGGACGTGATCCACCGTTTTGCGAAACCATCGGACCTGAATATCGCCTCTCCGGTAATGGAGAGCCATCAGAAGAACGCGGGGGGCAACGCCCGGATTACCGAAACCATGTTTCGTTACTTTCGCTTTCCAATTGGGTTTGAGAATTTCGTTTACCTTAGTCAGGTTCAACAAGCATTGGCGATCAAGACCGCCGTGACCCACTGGCGTGGCCTCAAACCCCATTGCATGGGCACGCTCTATTGGCAGCTTAATGATACTTGGCCGGTTTGCTCTTGGTCGGGCCTAGACCACGGTGGAGGTTGGAAGCTGCTACATCACGCCGCAAAGCGCTTTTACGCCCCACTGATTGTGACAGCGGTACCCTCAAAAGATGGCATAACACTGCGTGTCGTAAATGACAAAATGCACCCGGTCACAACTCAGATAAATGCATTTGCTTTATCGCCAGAGGGAGCGGCGCGCAGCTTGGGAGCTGCAACAACAACTGCCCCCCCTGACCACGCCATCACTGGTATGTTCATCCCGAACAAATCTTTAAAGGACGACGAAATTCTTGTGTTCGATTGGACCGTTGACGATGGCAAAACCCAATCGGATCATTTCGCGCCCCGGCCATATAAATTCTACGATTTGCACCCTGCCGAAATAGAAACCAATGTCACCAAGCACGCAGATCACGTCACCCTTACTTTGACCGCACACAAGTTGGCGCTCTTTGTTGCTATAGAGACCGATTGTCCCGGCCGTCTGAGCGATAACGGTTTTGATCTTTTGCCCGGGTACCCTGTTACCGTGGACTTCATTCCGAACGTCTCCGGCCCAACACCGCAATTCACCATCCGAGACCTCCATTCCGCGACCTATGAACCTGAAAGGCTTCCCACATGACTGTCATGTCTTACCAGTTATACAGCTCCCGGCTGTTTTCCCCGCTTGAGGACACACTCAAGATGTTGGCCGATACAGGATACAAGCACGTCGAAGGCTACGGCGATCTTGTTAAGAATGCCGCCGCGATGGACGCTCTGGAAAAGGGTTTGCAAGAGACGGGGCTAACCATGCCCAATTGCCATTTCGGTTTGGACATGTGTGAAGAACAGCTCGACACTGTTGTCTCAATTGCCCAGCGTTTCGGGATCGAAACCGTGGTCATCCCCTACATTATGCCAGAAGACCGTCCAACCGACGCTGATGGCTGGCGGGCCTATGCAACGCGATTGGCTGTCGTGGCAGATAAACTTGGGAAATCCGCTCTACATCTGGCTTATCATAACCACGACTTTGAATTTATCGCACTTCCTGACGGTACTTTGCCTATCGATCTTATTCTGGCAACGGCGCCAAATGTTTTGTTTGAATATGACCTTGCTTGGGCGGTGCGCGCAGGTGTTGACCCGTTTGATGCAATCACGCGTTATGGCCCCCGCATCATTATCGCGCACCTCAAGGACATCGCCCCACAAGGGGAGGCCATCGACGAAGACGGGTGGGCCGATATGGGCCACGGCACGATGGATTGGTCAGGCCTGTTGGCCGCGCTCAAGACAGCGGGCACCCGCCATTTTATTGCAGAACACGACAAACCCAATGATCACCGCCGATTTGCGCAACGTGCGTTCACCTCGGCTCAAACACTTTAAAGGAGGCCCTCATGCTTGGCATAGGGATCATCGGCTGCGGCAACATCTCGACCGCATATCTTCGGCTTGCCCCATTGTTCAAAGAACTTGAGGTTCGCGCGGTTGCTGACGTCAATGCAGACACCGCAAAAGCGCAAGCTTCGGCTTTCAACGTGCGCGCGCAAAGCGTCGAAGACCTATTGGCTGCGGATGACATCGATATCGTGGTTAACCTCACGATCCCCGATGCGCATTTCGACGTCACTCGGAGAATTCTGGAAGCAGGCAAACACGCCTATTCAGAGAAACCCATCGTTCTCACGCAGGAACAGGGCGAAGCATTGCGAAAACTTGCCGCAGACAAAGGGCTTCGCGTTGGATCCGCACCTGACACCTTCCTTGGTGGGGCTCATCAAGCGGCGCGCGCAGCACTGGATGCCGGGCAAATTGGTGATATCGTCGCAGGCACGGCGCATATCATGAACCATGGGCTGGAGCACTGGCACCCCAATCCCGATTTCTTCTTTTTGCCCGGCGCCGGTCCGATGCTCGACATCGGTCCCTATTACATCACCAACTTGATTCAATTGTTGGGTCCGGTCCGTCGGGTTGCGGCGCTAACATCAACCCCTTTCGCGACCCGCACCATTTCATCTCAACCACGTTCTGGCGAAAAGATACCGGTGAAAACGCCGACCAATATCCATGCGCTTTTGGATTTTGACAGCGGCGCAACCATCACCTTGTCGACATCTTGGGATGTCTGGTCTCATCGCCACGGCCACATGGAGCTTTACGGCACCAAAGGCAGCATGTTCCTGCCCGACCCAAACTGGTTTTCCGGGGACGTTGAAGTTGTCGACGCCGAGGGAACTAGCACCATGCTCGACACCCAAGCACATCCGTTTGGCATCCCCAATCAAGATGATCATGGCACCAACAAAGCCAATTACCGAACCGCAGGGTTGGCCGAAATGGCCTCTGCGATGCGGGATGGGCGGCCGCACCGCTGTGCGCTGGAACTAGCCTTGCATGCTGTTAACGTCATGACAGCGATATTGGATGCCGGTGAACAGGGCGCGATGCTTGATATCGCGAGCACCTGTCAACGCCCTGCACCTCTGAGCCAAGATGAGGCCCACGCCCTCTTGCGGTAACGACAAGAGCATTGTGCGCCCCTTCCGCCTGCTTGGTAGCGGGGGCGCATCCACCGTATTGCGCCACGCTTGAAAGGTCAGGTATTTTTGTCGCTTGATACTGCCAAAGTAGTCTGCACCGGAGGTGTGTCGCGGCTGGATACCTTGGTAACAATCTGGCCTCTAATAGCTTTGACCCAAGATCCGCAAATCAACCCGATCTCTTTCAACGGCCCAAAATAGATCGTTCTCAGATCGGATGTGAATTCCTGATCCTCTTCGGCTAAACCGTATTTGATGTCCTTCTCTCCTTCTGAGACATGTAAGGACTTAAACAGCCAATCCCAAATGGCCAACGCGGCGCCAAAATTCTTATCATAATGCTCTTCTGCAACCGAATGGTGGATTTGGTGCTGCGCCGGGGAAATAAAGATATGCTCTATCCACTTGGGATAACGGATATCAATGTGCGAGTGGCGCAGGTTCGACCCTGTCACATGGAAGATAAAGACCAGAACATTGACGCCTATAACTGTATACAGATCAACCTTATTCCCAAAAAAGAAATAGAACAGCGAAATCACCGTCCCTTGGGCCACCGCACTTCGGGAAGCGTATAAAACACCTTCAAGCGGATGGACCCGGTACACCGTCATCGGGGTCATTGTTTCAGCCGCATGGTGGACTTTGTGAATCGGCCAGAGAATGGGCCATTTATGCATCCACCGGTGCATCAAATATTTGGTAAAATCATCAACGATGAACATCGTCATCGAAAACAGCGCGACAACCATGCTCTTGGAAACATTCTCAAGCCCCAGCCAAGGCACAATATCACTGCGCACCAACGCCATATAGACAGCCGTGGCAATAGCAACCTGCGTTAACAAAACAGGAGAGATGAAGCCGGTAAAAACTCGATTCAGGACGAAAATTTTGTAATCTGCCAAGGCAGACCGCGAAAAGATGATCCGCGGATCAAAGATACGTCTGAGCGCCTGACCAAAGGATGTTTTTTGAATGAGCACCAGCCAGACAAAAGCGATCAGGACTGAAATCCCTAGATAGCCAGCAAAGACACGCTTTTTTGGATCCGTAAAGTCAGAGAAAACGCCAATTATCTGATCGAGAAAATCCAGTTTCTTTTCCTTTCTGACCTAAAGGACTGGCCTTGAAATTGGCGGCGCCCCCAGAGGCGCGCCACCAAACTAGCTTTGGGTCACAGAACCTTAGTCTGTTTCTGCGCCACCGCTGTCCGTGTCGAGCGTCTTGATCAAGTTCGTCAAATCCGCAGTCGCATCATTGGCACGATCCTCGATGCCGTATTCCTTCACCAACAGGTCTTGGACCTTGAGCATATTCAACTGGTAGGCATTCCACGACATTTTGCCATCTTTGACAAAGTTACCATCGCCATCAACGCCGGTTACGATTGTCTCATCCATTGTAACAGGACCGAACCCAATCAGACGATTCAACCGCACGGCTGTGCCGCCCAAGTTTTCACGACCGGTCTGCAACGCCATGGAGAACCCCTTAAGCTCACCCCAATGTTTGACGTAATCGCGATAGGTTTCGGCGTCGTCATCCGCATCATCCGCACGCATGCTCGCGATGTCCTTATAGACAGAACCCGCATATTTGAACGTCGCTTCGGCCAGCACTTTGGCCCATTCTTCTTCGATGACGGATGCATAGGCCTTGAGCTGTGTCCGTTCAGCATCTGAGAGCGCTTCGCCTTTGGCCGCCACGATCAGCTTACGACCTTCCACAAAAGCCGATGTGATTGTCGCGAGATAGTCAGTCTTGCCACCCCGGTCTGCGCCCGCCGCATAATAGGCATTGCCAAACACCATTTCAGTTTTCAGATCGATGACACCATCGCCATTTGCATCCGCTGCGGCTGTGTCTTTCCGCTTGTTGATATTATAGGCCTGATCTGGGCTAAGCGACAGGCTGTGCGATGCGGCTCCAAAATAGCCAAACGCCTCATCCCACACATGTTCTTTGCCGGTATAAGCCGCACCATCCGAATACGATTTGTTGTTCGGCTTGTCGTCTGCGGCCAGCTTTTCATCAAGATAGTTGTCAACCGCTTGGTTGTAGCCCATTGCGCCCAATGTAAACTTCTGAATCAATTGACCCCAGTCCATACCAGTGTCCGCATCAAAACCACCGTTAGAAGCAGCCGCGCGCGTGATCATGTCTTCGATGACTTCTGGTCCTGTCAGGCTACCGGGCCAACCGGGAACTAAACCACCATAGGTCTTGCCCTTGATGTTTTTGCCTTTTGAGATTTCGTTCACACTAGACTGCTTGATGTCAAAACCATCTTTGTCGGTATAGCCAAGAATGGGCAGATCGGCGTCAGACCCCGCGAAATACGCCATCATCTGAGCCTCTAGCTCTTCAGCATTTGCGCCTCCATCGCCTTTGCCTGCCAAGGATTTAAGGCTACCAACCAGAACGTTGCGCGCCACTTGGCCGGAATATGAGACGGAATTCGCCTTATCCCCAGCATAGCTTTTTTCGGTGATTGGAAATGGACCATAGTCTTCTGCAAATGCCATGCCGGAGATCAGGCCTGCTGCGATTACGGTTGTTCCAAGTTTCAAGGAGCGTTTCATCGTCCAATCCTTTTTGCGATTTAAATCCGATAAAAACAATCGGATAATTTATGCCGCTATATGCACCGATCACCTAGCCGACTGTCAAGGGGGTTGGCGTTTCTTTTGAGAGGAACACCAACTTCACAAGGCATTGCTTTAAAACAACAAAACAATTTTAGTCGGATTTAGATCACGTCAACCCCGTCCCTACGCGCAGTCATCTGACTATTTTTGTAAGGATTATCAAGCTGCTACAGAAATATGTGTTGAACAGGAACTGCCTTTGACAGGACAGGATCGCTCGAACCGCTAGACAAGGTTCTTTTCCAAGGAATTTTCAGTACCAGCCGACCTCATTAAAAATTTTTTGAGCAAGCGGCACATTCTTGGCAACTTTACTAAGATCAACGGAATCAGGGCGGAACAACCCTAGAGCTGCAACCGATGGGCTTAACCCAACACCCGGCACAGAGGGATATTCATCATTTCCGCCGCTAAAGTGCTTTTGAGCCGATGAACTGGCAAGGTATTCCAGAAACTTGATCGCATTCTCCCGGTTGGGCGCACCTTTTACCACACCTGCCCCTGACAGATTCATATGCGTCCCTTCGGCATTTTGCGCCGGAAAGATCCATCCAATGTTCTCAAGCGCTTCTTTTGGCAAGCCTGATACATCAGAGCGCAACGCACGCGCAAAATAATAGGTGTTCGCAACAGAGATATCACATTGCCCAGACACCAGCGCGCGCAGCTGATCGGTGTCCCCACCTTGTGGTTCACGCGCAAAATTCAACACAACGCCTTCGGCCCATTGCCTCGCGACATCCTCGCCATGGTTCTGGATGATCGCAGACAACAGGGTCTGAGAATACGCGTTTGACGCAGAGCGGTGACACACCATGCCTGCATATTTTTCGTCTGCAAGGCTCAGATAATCCAACGGCGGGTTTGAAACATCTGCCTTATCGTAAAAAATGATCCGAGCACGTTGCGAAAACCCAAACCATTGATTGTCGGAATCTTGCAGGTTGTCGGGCACCTTTGCCTCAAGCACATCACTGTCGATGGATTGCAATATGCCCGCGGCCTTTGCACGTTCCAACCTTGACGTGTCTACTGTGACAAATACATCCGCCGGCGAATTCGCGCCTTCGGCTTGCAAACGCGCAATCAGCTCATCACCCTTCCCTTCAATCCGGTTGACCTTGATCCCGGTCTGCTCTTCAAATTCAGAGTACAACCGGTCGTCCGTGTCATAATGTCTGGACGAATACAGGTTCACTGCTCCCTCAGCCTGCGCCTCTGCGGCCATAACAACACTGAAAATAGCACCAAAAATCATCTTTGCATTCATGACCAGCCTCCGGGTTTTAAGAACGTGCCACATAAACGCCATCGCCGACGCTAAACTTCAAGAGCTTTCTGATCTTTTTTGTCAGAATTGATCAATCAACGCTACTCCCCCCTCCGAATACAACGGATAAAGCTTAGGTTTTCGCGGCAACAATGCGTCATGTCATGACATCAGGTTCCGTTCGCCCAGTGAACCCTTCCAATTGGCAAAGCGACTTGATCGCACCACAGACCTGTCCAAGGGCCACTTGCGGGTCATTGTCGTGCTTTCCGTCTGGCGCCACATATTGCTCCAGATAAAGCCTCAACGTCGCCCCTTCTGTCCCGGTTCCCGACAAGCGTAATACGGCACGGCTGCCGCCCTCAAAATAGACACGGACACCCTGCTGATTGCTGTGCGACCCATCAACCGGATCGTGATAGGAAAACTCATCCGCCCGCTCAACCGCTAGCCCCTCAAAAGATTGCCCTGCAAGCTCCGTCAAGCGATCTCGCAAATGCGCCATCAATGCGTTAGCTTTCTCTGATTCGATGGCTTCGAAATCATGCCGGGAATAATAGTCCCGCCCGTAAATTTTCCAGTGATCCTTCAGGATTTCCGCAACAGACATTTTACGCACGGCCAAGATATTCAACCACAAGAGAACGGCCCATAACCCATCCTTTTCCCGGATGTGGTTAGATCCAGTTCCCGCGCTTTCTTCACCACATATGGTCACCCTGTCAGCGTCCAACAGGTTTCCAAAGAACTTCCAGCCGGTTGGTGTTTCGTAAGCTTCTATGCCCAGCTTTTTGGCAACCCGGTCACTCGCCCCGCTCGTTGGCATTGAACGCGCAACACCTGTAAGGCCCGCTGCATAAGCCGGGGCCAAATGCGCGTTGGCTGCTAAAATTGCCAGACTATCAGACGGTGTCACATAAGCACCACGTCCAACGATCATGTTCCGGTCCCCATCCCCATCAGATGCTGCACCGATGTCTGGCGCTGCATCCGACATCATCAATTCCATGAGATCTTTCGCCCAAATCGGGTTCGGGTCAGGATGACCTTTTCCAAAATCCTCGGACGGCATTCCATTCACAACGGTGCCTGCCGCCGCGCCCAAAGTGTCTTCCAATATCGCGGTTGCATAGGGGCCTGTCACCGCGTGCATTGCATCAAAACACATGGTGAACCCACCTTTGAACAATCCTCGGATCGCATCAAAATCAAACAGTTCTTGCATCAAAGCCTGATAGCTTTCGACGGGATCCACAATCGAAACCTGCATCTCCCCCATTTGCGCCGTGCCGGTCGATTCTATGTCAATGTCATCACTGCTCAAGGTCTTGTATGTTTGGATCGATGTCGTTGCGGCATATATTTTTGCCGTCAGCCCCTCAGGTGCAGGACCTCCGTTTTGGCCATTAAACTTAACGCCAAAGTCTTCGTCGATGCCGCCGGGGTTATGGCTTGCCGACAAAATGAAACCGCCATCCGCTTTATTCAACCGGATCAAATGCGACGCCGCAGGTGTGGACAGCAATCCTCCTTGGCCGAGGATGACTTTTGACACACCATTCGCGGCCGCCATTTTCAGAATCGTCTGAACCGCTTGCCGGTTAAAGTAACGGCCATCACCGCCCACAACCAACGTCTTTTCATTCCCCCCGCCAATTGCATCAAACGTTGCCTGAACGAAGTTCTCGAGGTACCCCGGCTGCATGAAAACACGGGTCTTTTTACGCAACCCTGAGGTGCCGGGCATCTGTCCTTCAAATGCTTTGGTTTCAACTGTCTCAATTTTCATGGGTCTGTCCTTTCTCCAAGGTGCTTCGCCCTGCGTCACGCATCATCGCAGCGGTTTCAGTCAGGCAAGCGTGTTGCGGTAGGATATTCAGCGCCACGTCATATTTGCGTCGCCAGTTTGGATGTTGGTCTATGGTCCCGGGCAGGTTCTGCGCCTCTGGGGTGGCCTCAATATCGTCAAGTTGCACCGCGACGAGATTTGCATCGCTATAGGCCAAACGTGCATGGATGTTGGTTCGAAAATCGCCCCCCCCATTGAACGCCGCAACCTCGCGCGCCCGGTCCTGGCGCAACGTCTCAGCGGCGGGCCCATCGATCCAATCAAGCTTTTCCCACCAATCTACATCCCGGCCAATCTCATATCCTTTGACGGTTGGGGTGTCATGGGTCGCAAAACAGGACAATATTTGTGTGGGTATGTCGCTGGGGTCACGGAATTTTCCGTCGTTGTCTTTCTCATATTGCAAAACGGAATAGCCGTAAAAACCATGTTCGCGCATCGTATCGCGGAAACCATCGGGAACCAGCCCAAGGTCTTCGCCCACCACTGCGCAATTGTGCCGTTCCGCTTCAATCTTGATCACAGCCAACAGGCTCTCAAAAGGTTGTCGGATGTAACCTCCCGGGCTGCCATCATCCGGCAACCAAAAACTCCGGTTTAGCCCCAGTACATGATCGATACGAATGATGCCGGCATGGCGGATCATTTGCCCGATAATCCGCCGCAATGGCCGATATCGCGCAGCCTTCAACTTGCGTGGCGAAAACGCGGTCAAATTCCAGTTTTGACCTTCCGGGCTTAGATGATCGGGGGGCGCACCAATGGAGACGCCTTTGGCGACGACCGTTTGTTCACACCAAGCCTCAGCACCATCGCGACGAGATCCAACCGCAAGGTCAAGGTACAGCCCGAGGGCCATTCCTGATGCCTTGGCGCGTTCTTGAGCATGCTGAAGCTGAACTGTCGCAACCCATTGCATCCACATATGAAACTCTATGCGTTCCGCCCTTGGTTCTGCGGTCTGTTCGGGCCATTCGCGCCAGTCCGATCCATGGATTTCGCTTAATGTTTCAAATCGGGCAAACTCTCCAAGTTCCTCACCATACTCAGCCTTGAACGCCTCAAACTCTGCCTTTGCCGATGCGCTCGCAGATTTCATGAACTTCGCAAATAAACTGCCCAGCGCCTTATTATGAGCTGCCTTGTGGTCGGCATATTGGATGCTCTTGGCCTTGCGCACCTTTGCAAAGCCAGCCACCTTTGACGCAGGTTTCAAACCCGGAATTTGATCCAGCGCAATATAGGACGTGTTCAGAAATCCGCGATGGGAGGGAGAATAAGGGCTGATCGCTGTGACTTCACAAAACCCCATATTGTGCAGCGGATTGATCCCCAAGAACCCCGCACCCTTGGATCCCGCAGCTTCACAAATACCGGCAAGATCTTCAAAATCCCCCAAGCCAGTGTTGCGCTCAGACCTCAATCCATACAGCGCAAGGTTAAGCCCCCAAAGCTTTGTATGTCCTGTCAGGTCTGCAACCCCGGGCAGCCGTCTCGGGGCGGCCAGTACCGTCACAATTTCGGTGCGCCCCGATGCTGTCGCTGTCAATGAATAGATGCCGGAGGCCAGGGGCGGCACAGTAATATAGTCGCGCGGTTCTCCTGAAGCCACGATCTTTTCGCTACCATCTGCGCACAGATGCCACTCTGCACCAAGTCCAAAATTTTGCGGCGCTTCGATACCACTTTCAACAATGATTTCCCACGGAAACCAGCGGTCATCCAACTCATGACGCAGATGCGCAAGCGAGTCCTGAATTGCTTTGTCATTTGAGACGTCGATACCCTCAGCGGCCAACATCGCCCTTTGTGTCTCAGGGGACGTTATTCTTTCTCCGCCATGCAGATCAAAAAATCGGGGTAAAATACCGCAAAGTTCTGCAAGGGCGGCAAGGTCATGATCTATGTTCACAAAATAGCCTCATCCGTTTTCAACACAAAGACAACGACGGTTTGTCCGGCAACAATCGTCTTTCCGCTTTCCAGCTCGCAAAATGCATCCTGCTGCACTTGATCGGTATCAATGGCCCTGATCCAATGTTGGTTCTCAGGCGGCGAAGGCAAGCTCACATGGCCAACATCCTCGTCCCGGTTGAACACAATAAACACCACGTCACCGTCCGGTTCATATTCAGGTGCATCCGCACAGGTGCGCAACGTCAGGCAAAGGTTCGCAAGCCCGGGATTGTCCCAATCCAACGGGTTGCCGTCAAAGTCTGTCCAATAGACGTCCGCATGACCATCGCTGGGCCGGATACCACCATGCAAAAACCTGCTTTGGCGCAGACAGACATGTTGTTGTCGAAATGCCGACAGGTTGGCCACAAAAGAGTGCAGGTCGGTATCCGCGGTATCCCAATTCAGCCACCCAATGTCGTTGTCCTGACAATAGGCATTGTTGTTACCCTGCTGAGAATTCGCGAACTCATCTCCAGCAAGGAGCATTGGAGTGCCTTGCGACAAGAACAGCGTCGCCAACATATTGCGTTGTCGCCGAGCCCGGGCGTTTTGAATGGCCACATCATCCGTCTCCCCTTCGACCCCGCAATTATCGCTGAAATTTGCATGATGACCGTCGCGATTTTCCTCGGTATTGGCCTCATTGTAACGTCTGGAATATCGCGTGGTGTCAGCAAGGGTGAACCCATCATGTGAGGCGATGAAATTCACAGAGGCATGGCTGCGTCGTGCTGACCTATCAAACGTATTGGCCGACCCCAACAGCCGCGCACCAAGCTCTTGGGCGCTATGCTCATCGCCCCGCCAATATTGCCGCACCGTATCGCGGTAACTGTCGTTCCATTCGCTAAACTCCTGAGGGAATTCGCCAAGTTGATACCCACCCGGTCCGATATCCCAGGGTTCCGCGATCAGACGCACATTTGACAACACCGGGTCCTGCCGCAACGCATCAAAGAACCCGCCGTTTGGATCAAAACCATGGTCTTCTCGACCCAATGTTGTCGCTAGATCAAACCTGAAACCGTCGATCCCCATACATTCAACCCAAAACCTCAGGCTGTCCAAAACCATCCGCAGAACAATCGGATGCGCCACATTCAATGTGTTCCCACAGCCGGTGTCATTGACGTAATATCGTGATTGTCCCTCAATCAGCCGATAATATGATGCATTATCCAGCCCCCGAAAGCTCAGGGTGGGACCGCGCTGGTCCCCCTCTGCGGTGTGATTATAGACAACATCCAAGATCACCTCGATCCCAGCGTCATGGAAGCGATCCACCATTTGGCGAAATCCGCGCAGCCCATCCGGGCCAAAGTATCGGGGCTCAGCCGCGAAAAAGCCGATCGAGTTATACCCCCAATAATTTCTCAATCCGCGCTGAACCAAAAAATTGTCGTCAACAAAACTATGTACCGGCAGCAACTCAACCGCCTGCACACCAATCGACGTCAGATGGGCCAGCATCGGCTCTGATGCCAACCCTTCATAGGTACCCCGCATCGTTTCTGGCACCATTGGGTTGGCTTTTGTTGCGCCTTTAGGATGGGCCTCATAGATCAGGTCTTTGTCCGACCTCTTGTGTTCACCGGATCGCAATCCCAGAAAAAGAGCGGGATCTGATACCACAGATTTAGGGACAAACGGCGCGCTATCGCGCGGATCAAAAGACAAGTCTTCGTTGGGTGCTTCATCCTCGTAGCCAAGTGTTGCAGGATCATTTGTCCACCTTCCAAAAAGCTCCCGCGTGTATGGATCAAGCAGGAGTTTATTTGGGTTGAACCGATGTCCTTCTTCGGGCGCATATTCCCCATGGGCGCGATACCCATAAACGGTGCCAACAGGCAGGCCCGCAAGGTACCCATGCCAGATCGGACCGGTGCGTTCAGGCAAGGGAATGCGCGCGGTCTCCTCAACGCCGTCAGCGTCGAAAAGGCACAACTCCATCTTGCTTGCGTGTTCAGAAAACACCGCAAAATTCACACCCGCCCCATCGTGATGTGCCCCCAGCCTGTTCGGGCTGCCGCCTGACAATTCATAGTCCATCATACGTCGGGTTCAGCTCTCTTGTGCGGCTTGATACACGTCAAGATAGGCCTGAGCGGACATATCCCAACCAACAGGATGGCGCATCGCACGCCGCATCATTGCTGACCAGCGCTTGGGCTGCGCATAAAGCCCGCAGGCCCGCGATATAGCGGTGCCAAGCATCGTCGCATTGATCGGAGCGAACTGAAATCCCGTTGCACATTCGCCAAATAACGCCGCCTCATTTGCGTCAATAACCGTATCGGCCAATCCACCTGTGCGCGCCACAACTGGCAATGTGCCATATCGCAACCCATAAAGCTGGGTCAGCCCACAGGGTTCAAACCGCGATGGGATCAAAATGGCATCACTGCCCGCCTGCATCAAATGCGACAGCTCTTCGTCATATCCAATGATCGCACCAACTGCGCCTGAGTATTGCGTAGATGCAGCCACGTAAGCCCGTTCAAGATCAAGGTCACCGGACCCAAGAAGCGCCAACTTACCGCCTTGCGCGATCAGGGCTGGCAAACATTCCAACAACAGATCAAGACCCTTTTGCGAGGTCATCCGACTGACCACACAGAAAAGCGGCCCCCCTCCGGGTGCCAAACCAAACCGCGATTCAAGCTCGGCCCGGTTCTTGGCTTTGCCTTTCAGGCTCCGCGACGAATAAGGTGCGACAATCGCGGGGTCCGTCTCAGGATTCCAAACATCAAGATCAATCCCGTTCAGGATGCCATGCAAATCAGTATGACGTGCGCGCAAAAGACCATCTAGCCCCATACCAAACTCAGGTGTCATAAGCTCTGCCGCATAAGACGGGCTGACGGTGGTGATCTTTTGCGCAAGGGCAATTCCAGCTTTCAAAAAGCTGATCTTCCCGTAGTACTCCACAGCCTGCGTCGTAAATTGCTCGGCGTGTAACCTAAGTGCAGACAGACGGGTCGCATCAAACACCCCTTGAAACGCGATGTTATGAATGGTGGTGACCACCGGTGGCGTCGGCCCGGTGTGTTGGGACAAATACGCAGGAACCAGACCCGCCTGCCAGTCATGCGCATTGATCACATCCGGCGTCCACTCTTCCAATGCGCCCAGCCCGATCTGCGCTCCGACATAGGATAACGCCGCAAAACGCAGATCATTGTCCTGCCAGTCCAGCCCATCCGGCCCCAGGTAAATGCTGCCTTCCCGGTCAAAGAGATGTGGCGCATCAAGCAGCAGCATCTCCAGGCCCGCAGCCTGCGTTGCCACGACACGCGCAGCACCGCCAAACAGGTCGTCAAATGCTATGACCTGTTGGCCTGATGCTAACAATGCCGCAACTGCCGGGTAGGCCGGGATCAGAACCCTTACGCTCACCCCTGAAACGGCAAGCGCTTTTGGCACCGCTCCGATGACATCCGCCAACCCCCCCGTCTTGACAAAGGGCGCACATTCAGAGGCAACGAACAGGACATTCATCTTACTGAACCAACTTGTCGATCATCGGTTGGGTGATCAGACATATGCCATTGTCCGTCCGGCGAAACCGTTCCGCATCTTCTTTCGCGTTTTCACCAACAACCAACCCTTCAGGGATTACCACCCCCCTGTCCAAGACAACATTGGTCAGCCGCGCATAGCGGTTAATTTCTGCATATGGCATGGCCACAACCCCTTCGAGCTGCGAATAAGAGTGCGTCCGGACCCCCGTGAACAGGAAACACCGATCAAGCGTGGAGCCCGATACAATACACCCACCCGAAACCATTGAGGACACCGCGTGGCCACGCCGCCCCTTTTCGTTGTGGATAAACTTGGCTGGGGCCGTCAGTTCGGAATAGGTCCAGATCGGCCACGAATTGTCATACAGGTCGAGTTCAGGTTTAAAGTCCGTTAAATCGACATTCGCCTGCCAGAACGCATCAACCGTTCCAACATCCCGCCAATAAGGCTTTTCCTCAAGACCAGTGCGGACACACGAACGGCTAAAGGGATGTGCGATAGCTTTGCCACCTCTGACGATATCAGGAATGATATCGCTGCCAAAGTCGTGGCTTGAATTGGGGTCGTTCGCATCGTCTTTCAACAATTTGCACAGGTAATCTGTTTCGAACACATAAATCCCCATGCTGGCCAGTGCCATATCAGGATGGCCCGGCATCGCCGGTGGATCGGCTGGCTTTTCAACAAACTCCAGAATGCGATCTTCATCGCCCACCTTCATCACACCAAACCCAGTTGCCTCCATCCGGGGCACCTCGATACAGCCAACAGTGACATCCGCGCCGCTTTCCACATGATGCTTCACCATCAGAGAATAGTCTTGCTTATAAATGTGATCACCGGCGAGGATGATGATGTATTTCGGATCATAGCCGCGAATGATCTCAATGTTCTGCGTAACCGCATCCGCCGTACCATTGTACCAGTTTTCATTATCAAGCTGCTGAGAGGCAGGCAGAATATCCAGACTTTCGTTCCGCTCCGCCCGAAAAAAGCTCCACCCTCGTTGCAGGTGCCGGATAAGCGAATGTGCTTTGTATTGGGTGGCAACCCCGATCCGACGAATGCCGGAATTTACCGCATTCGACAGGGCGAAATCAATAATCCGGCTCTTGCCGCCAAAATACATCGCAGGCTTTGCGCGAATGTCGGTCAATTCAAAAAGCCGACTGCCCCGCCCTCCCGCCAAAACGAAAGCCATCGTTTGTTGCGCAAGTCTTGTTGATTCATTGTCCATTTGTATTCCCTCCATAGCCCGTGTTCTTAAGTGCGTCAGACGCCCCCAGCGTGTTTCAAGTCCAGTTCAAAAAATAATGTCGTCAACGGCGGTATGGTCAGCGACACCGAATGCGCGCGCCCCGAGGCCGCAACCTGTTCGCTGTCCACAAACCCCATGTTGCCGCGATTGCCACCGCCGTATCTGTCAGCATCAGTGTTTAGCCGCTCCAGCCAACGACCGGCCTGCGGTACACCAATACGGCGACCGGAACGTTCAACAGGTGTAAAGTTACTGACCACCAATACCGGTGCTGTCCCCTCATGACCGCGGCGCACCCAAGCAAAGATGGACTCCTCAGCCGCACCATCCTCGATCCATTCAAACCCCTCTGGCTTGCAGTCCAATTGGTGCAACGCAGCTGCCTCACCAAACAATCCGTTCAGATCACGAACCAGATTTTGGACACCTGCGTGCAAAGGTTGGTCAATCAAATGCCAATCGAGGCTCGCGTCGTGGTTCCATTCCACGCCCTGCGCAAATTCACAGCCCATGAACAACAACTTCTTGCCCGGATGGCCCCACATAAAGCCATAATAGGCTCTCAGATTGGCGAATTTTTCATCCCCTTGCCCCGGCATTTTGTCGATCATAGATCCTTTACCGTGCACAACCTCGTCATGGCTGATCGGCAAAACAAAGTTCTCTGAAAACGCATAATGGATACCAAAAGTCATCTTGTGGTGATGGTATTTCCGGTGAATGGGGTCCTCAGCGATATAGGACAGCGTGTCATTCATCCATCCCATGTTCCATTTGAACCCAAAGCCCAAACCGCTGTGATCAACCGGTGCGCTAACCCCCGGAAAGGCCGTCGATTCTTCGGCGATTGTAACAATCCCCGGCATTTGACCATACGCAACTGTGTTGGTGCGGCGCAGGAAGTCGATCGCCTCAAGGTTTTCGCGCCCCCCGTCTTTGTTGGGTATCCACTCGCCTTCTTTACGCGAATAGTCGCGGTAAAGCATCGACGCGACCGCATCAACTCGGAGCCCATCAATGTGGTGTTCGCTCAACCAATAGAGCGCGTTGGCCACGAGATAGTTCGACACTTCCGCACGCCCGTAGTTAAAGACAAGCGTGTTCCAATCTGGATGAAATCCTTCTTTGCGGTCGGCATGTTCATAGAGCGGCGTACCGTCAAATTTCCCTAGCCCGTGTTCATCCTCGGGGAAATGCCCCGGCACCCAATCAAGGATCAGGCCAATATCGGCAGCATGGCACGCATCCACAAAAGCGCGAAACTCGTTCAATGTCCCATGGCGAATGGTCGGTGCATAAAGCCCGACGGGCTGATACCCCCAAGATCCATCAAACGGGAATTCAGAAATCGGCATCAACTCAATATGCGAAAACCCCATGTCTTTCACATAACCAACCAATTGTTCGGCATGCTCATGATAAGAGAGCGGTCGATTGCCTTCTTCGGGGACGCGTTTCCACGACCCTAAATGCACTTCGTAAATCGAAATGGGTTGATCAATGCGATGCCGGGCTTCGCGTTTGTTCATCCACTTTTTGTCACCCCATGTATGGCCATCAAGTTTGCGCACAACCGAAGCGGTTTTTGGGGGGTGTTCTGCCCCAAATCCAAACGGATCAGCCTTTTGAGGCAACAATTCACCCTGTGCCCCAAGCAGCTCGTATTTATAGGCTTCGCCGTCCCCCAAGCCGGGCATAAAGATTTCCCAGACCCCTGTTTGGCCGCGTTGACGCATTGGGTTACGTCGCCCATCCCACCCGTTAAAATCACCAACCACTGAGGCACGACTGGCATTTGGCGCCCAGACCGCGAAATGCGTTCCCGCAACACCACCATGTTCCATCACATGCGCGCCAAGCACATTCCACAAACCGAGATGGGCCCCTTCTGCGATCAAATGCTCGTCCAGCTCACCCAGAACAGGGCCAAACTGATAAGGGTCAATGACCTCCCAAGCATGCGTCCCTTTGGTGATCCGAAGCCGATAGGCAAACGGTTTCTTGCGACGTGGCACCACCCCGGTAAATAACCCATCCCTGACCTTGTCCAATGAAGCGACTTTACGACCAGTTTTGGCATCCAGCACTTCAATAGCATCCGCCTCGGGGTTATGCGCCCGATGCCAGATTTTACCGTCGTGAACATGTTGTCCCAAGACCGCAAAAGGGTCAGCGTGGCGACCAGAAACAATCAGGTCTGCATCTTCATCAGTGATCACGTTCTTTGTCCTTCCTTGGCATTGCAGTGCATCAAAACCACCTAAATCACAGATTTGGCGCCCCAGATGTCGTTGGCATAGCTCCGAATGGTTCTATCTGATGAAAACCACCCCATCCCCGCTGTGTTCGCCGCCGCCATTCGGGTCCAACGTGCCTTGTCTTGGTAAACGGCATCGACGTCGCGTTGCGTGGCAAAATAATCATCGAAATCACAGCTCACGAGGAAATAATCGTGCTCATATAGATTGTGCAGAATGTCTGAATACCGGTGATGGTCTCCATTCGAAAACACACCGCCCGCAATTTGTCCAAGCACCCGAGACAGCTTTGGGCTGGCTTCAATCGCGCGCCTTGAATAGCCGTGTTCATGCCGCTTTGCCTCAGCTTCCGCCGCAGTCAGACCAAACAAAAAGAAATTATCGGCCCCCACATGATCGCGAATTTCCACATTTGCCCCGTCCAGGGTGCCGATGGTCGGGCTGCCGTTCAAGGACAGCTTCATGTTGCCTGTCCCTGACGCCTCTTTGCCTGCGGTCGATATCTGTTCAGACAGATCAGAAGCGGGCACCAGCAGTTCGGCCATAGAGACGTTATAGTTTTCGGGGTACACCACCTGCAAAAAATCGCGCGTTACAGGATCATCATTGATGGTAGCTGCGACATCGTTGATCAACCGGATAATCGACTTAGCCAGCACATATCCCGGCGCGGCCTTACCGCCAAAAATCTTAACACGCGGTGTCCAATTGCCATTTGGGTTGTCGCGAATGTCATTCCAAAGCGCGATCGTCTCAAGGATATTCATATGCTGGCGCTTGTATTCGTGGATACGCTTGATCTGAATATCGAACATCGCTGAGGTGTCTAAGGTAACACCGTTGCGTTCCTTCAACCACTTGGCCAACCGATCCTTGTTTGTCGCTTTTGCTGCATGAAAAGCCTGTTGGAAAGCGGTGTCATCAAGGTGGGCATTCAACTCTTGCAAGCGTTCCAAATCGGTCTGCCATCCTGTGCCAATCGTATCATTGATCAAGTTGCGCAAAGGTGGGTTGCAAGAATACAACCAGCGGCGCGGCGTGATGCCATTGGTTTGGTTCAAAATGCGTTCGGGGTATGCCTTGTGCAGATCGGAAAACACGGTTTCCTTCACCAACTCCGAATGCAAGGCCGACACACCATTCACCCGATGCGCCATGACAAAGGCCAATTCGCCCATTTTGACATTACCATGTTCCACAATACGAACGTCTGATCCGGTCGCCTGAACGTGACGGTCTTGAATCATCAAAATGATCTGATGATGCCGTGGCAAGATGCGGGCAAACAGGTCTTCGGGCCACCGTTCCAAAGCCTCGGGCAGCAGGGTGTGGTTGGTGTAGGCCAGACAATTCCGCGCCATCTCGATTGCGTCATCGACCTCAAAGCCATGTTTGTCGATCAAAAGCCGGACAAGCTCGGGGCCTGCAATCGCCGGATGCGTATCGTTCAGCTGAATAGCAACGTTTTCATGCAGATCTTCGATCTTGTTCCCTTCCGACAGAAAACGGCGCAAAAGATCCTTGATCGAAGCAGAGGTAAAGAAATACTCCTGCTTGAGCCGCAATTCCTTGCCATCTTGGGTCGTGTCATCGGGGTACAACACCCGAGAGATCGTACGCGCCAATCGTTCCGGCGCGTTGGCGCCCACATAATCACCCCGGTTAAAGCTTTCGAGGTCAAACAACTTGACCGGCTTTGCCGCCCACAGCCGCAACGTATTGGCCCATTGCCCCTTCCAACCAACAACCGGCGTATCATAAGCCGAAGCCAGAACCGTCTCAGAAGGGAACCAATTTGGCTTGCCGTCGCGTTCACCGACATAGCCACCAAAGTGGACTTTGTAAGCAACTTCAGGGCGTTCAAATTCCCATGCGTGGCGTTGGGCCAGCCAGCCTTCTGCGGATTCTGTTTGCTGACCATCCTGAAAATGCTGTTCAAACAATCCATGTTCATAGCGGATGCCATATCCATAAGCCGGGATCGCAAGTGTCGCCAAACTATCCATAAAGCATGCGGCCAACCGTCCAAGGCCGCCGTTGCCCAAGGCCGCATCCGGTTCATCCACCACCACTTTATGATAGTCTTGCCCCAAGGCATGCATGGCCTCGATCGCGATGTCTTCCACATTCAAATTGATCGTGACGTCTTCGATCAGACGGCCAATCAAAAACTCCATCGACAGGTAGTAGACCCGCTTGTGTTTCCCGTCATATGTCCGTCGGGTTGAGTCAAACCATGGCGCAACCACCTGATCACGCAAGGCCAAGGACAGCGACATCCGCCAATCATAAAGGCTGGCGTGTTCAGGGTCTTTCCCGATGGACAACATCAGATGTCGCGTAATTTCATCGCGCAAACTATCTGCTGTTACGCTCAATTTGTTCATGGCATTCATCTTTGATCTCTTTCGTGTCGGGGCTGTCGGGCCTTCCCATGTGACGGCATCACCAATTGGTTGCACCAGTTAAACCCGGTGCATTACCCTTGCCAAATACACGCCAAATGTGGCTCTTCAGCTTGTTGCTAACTCATTTTTCCAGGGCGGGTTTGCCCCATGTCTGGAAACCGTAATCGCGGCAACTTGCGCTCCGTATAAAAGAGCGCGCCGCATTTCGACCTCACCTAAATTGTTGATCTCTTCTTTGTTCAAAAGTCCGTTCTCTGACAAATCAGCCAGAAAACCTGCGTTGAATGTGTCACCCGCACCAACGGTGTCAGCAACCGTCACTTTTTGTACAGGGACCTCTACCAGGACGTCTTCGCCAAACAGGGCACATGCCCCTTCACTGCCTCTGGTCAGGACCACCACTTTGGGTCCTCGTTCAAGGAGGGCATCCGCTTTTTCCAGCGACGTCAATGGCCCCGGAATGATCCAATCAAGATCTTCGTCAGATACTTTGATGATGTCGACACAAGCGATCAGTTTTTCAAGCCGCGCGCGATACCGTGGTTCGTCACTGACAAAATTTGCCCGGATATTCGGGTCTGCCACAATCACTCGTTTCGCAGATTCCCGTTGCGCCAACGCCAGATAGAAATCAGCCGCAGGTTCGTTGATCAGGCTGATACCGCCGAAATACATCGCTTTCGCCGCCGCCGGAACCTTTGGAAGGTTATCCGGGTCAAGCATCCGACCTGCTGTGTTTTCATCATAAAAAACATAGGTAGCATGACCGTCATTCAGCTCTACAAACGCCAAGGTCGTCGGGCGATCAGACGCAAGAACCAGATCGGTTTCCACATTGCTGTCGTGCAATTGCTTTAGCAACACTTTGCCAAACAAATCCGTCGATATCCCAGACAGAAAGCTCGACCGCGTGCCAAGACGCCCCAAGGCAATCGCCGTGTTAAACACTGCGCCGCCCGCATGGGGCTTCAAGCTTTGCTCACCTGATGGTCCGGTCATCGGGATCATATCGATAAGGGCTTCGCCACAAGATACAATCATACCTGTCTCCTTTCGATCTGCATGTGTTCAACCTTCATGGTAAGCACCAAGCGCAGCCTGCGTCCCATCCGCCCAGATCATTCGGAGCCAGCGATCGAAACTTTTGGCAAACCGTTGGTTTTGCCCAAGGTCACCATAGATATGGTGCTGCTCCAGCCAGGCTTGGGGGTTGGTTTTCGCCGCCTGTGCGGCTGTCACCAGCTCGTCCCAGATTGGATCGTTTGGTTCAATCTTACTGCCATCTTCGCGGGTACCCGCACACATCCGTGCCCATAGCGCCTCAACAAGGATCAACCCCTCAACAGCGGTGTCATGGGCCAACGCATCCCGAATGATCGGGTGCAAAAAGCCCGTGTGACGGGACGATCCGTCAAAAGCCACGCGGCGGGTTGTGTCGTGGATTTCAGGGTTGGCAAAGCGTCGTTCAATCAAATCAACGTAAGCCAATGGTGACATGCCCGGTGCTGGCGCAACATGCGGCACAATTTCCTCGACCTCGATCTTGCGAAAGAGCTCCGCAATCAGCGGATTGGCCATGGTGCCTGCAATCGTTTCAACTGACAGTAATTCACCCGCCGTTGCGATGATCTGATGTCCGGCATTGAGCTGGCGCAATTTCATCGCCTCAAACACATGCACCCCATCGGTAAAGGTTGCACCAACTTTGTCCCAATCCGGGCGACCCGCACAGAACTTGTCTTCAATCACCCATTGGCGAAAGTTCTCATGAGTAACCGGTGCCGCATCTTCGATGCCAAAGCTCTTCACCAAAGCCAATTCATTGGGCCCGGTGGCTGGAACAATACAATCGACCATCGCGTTGGGAAACGTGACATTGGCATCAATCCATTTGGCGAGATCAGGATCAGAAAGCTGAGCAAGCCCCAAAATCGTCTGCCTAAGAATGTCACCATTGCCCTGCAAATTGTCACAGCTCTGACAGGTAAAAGGCCCCGTGCCATTGTCACGACGGTGTTTCAGCGCTGCAATCATTGCACCAAACGCGGTCTTGGGCTGCGTCGGATTGGCCACATCATACTGAATGTCGGGATGGTCCGCTTCAAAGCTCCCATCAGCGGCAGCAACATAATAGCCGCCTTCAGTCACAGTAAGCGCGACAATGCGGATCGCCGGGTCAGCCATTTGCGCAATCAAAGGCGCGTTATGCTCATCCACTTCTGCAAATCCGATCATCGATCCCGTGATCTCGGCGGATTTCCCCGATGGGTCCAGTTCAATCAGTGTAGACAGACAATCCTGGGCCAGCATCTTGTCGCGTTGTGCAGCATCCGCAGGGCGTACGCCTGCACCGATAATCGCCCAGTCATGGGCCTCACCTAGATCCATCAGGCGGTGCAGATACCATGCCTGATGACCACGGTGGAAATTCCCAAGCCCAATATGGACAATGCCTGCCGATAAATCGGCGCGATTATACTTTGGCTTTCGGACATGCTCCGCAATATCAGCCAAGTTTTCTAAACTAAGGGGGTTCAGCTCATCCATTGGCCACCATCAACGTTATATGTTTGCGATAGAATGTAATCGGAATCCGAAGACCCCAAAAACACGGCCATGCCGCTCAGATCACCGGGGACGGCAAACCGCCCCGCAGGAACTGAAGCTTCGACTTCGGCCTTCTTTTGTCCCGGCGCTTTGCCCTCGAGCTTGGCAAACATCGCATCAACGTGTTCCCAATGCTCTCCATCTACGACACCCGGGGCAATAGCATTCACATTGATCCCGTGTTTGATCAGGTTCAATCCCGCCGATTGGGTCATCGAAATCACCGCCGCCTTTGTTGAACAATAGACCAAAACAAGGCTCTCACCACGCCGTCCCGCCTGCGAAGCCATATTGATGATCTTGCCCCCATGTCCTTGGGAAATCATCTGCTTGGCGGCGGCCTGCATGGTAAACAACGTTCCTGCCACATTGACCGAGTAAAGTTTGTCATAGCTGGCGCGGGTGATATCGACCGTTTCGGCCGCATCAAAAAGCGCTGCGTTATTGATCAGGATATCCAACTTTCCCGCCCGCGACACAACAGACGCGATAGCCGCGTCTATGCTGTCTTGATTGCTGACGTCTATGTGGACCGCATACGCCCCCTCTCCAAGTGCGTCCGCCGTTTGGGTCGCGGCATCAAGATTGATGTCCGCGATCGCAACAGTGGCGCCTTCAGAAATGTAGGCTTCGGCAAAACCTTTACCGATCCCGCGTGCCGACCCTGTAATCAGGGCCGACTTCCCGATCAACCGTTTCATGCCTGGCGAAGACCCTGAGCATCAAACTTGTGCATCCGGTCCATTTCTGGCGACAGATAGATCGTGTCCCCATGTTTGGCTTCGATATCACCAGTGATACGCACAGTCATCATATCCATCAGGCCCGTTTCATGGACGTGGATAAACGTATCAGAACCCAAATGCTCCGCGACGCCAACAACACCTTTCCATGTCCCTTCGGTCTTGGAGACCGTCATATGTTCAGGACGGATACCAATCGTCGTTGCCCCATGTTTCTCGGCTTCTGGACCCTCAATCAAGTTCATTTTGGGGGACCCGATAAAGCCCGCGACAAACTTGTTACGCGGCGCGTGATACAGCTCAAGTGGTGATCCCACCTGTTCAATCACACCAGCCTGCAACACAACAATCTTGTCAGCCATGGTCATGGCTTCGACCTGATCGTGCGTCACATAGATCATGGTTGTCTTGAGCTTTTCGTGCAGCTCCATGATCTCAAGGCGCATGCCGACCCGCAATGCGGCATCCAGGTTAGACAAAGGTTCGTCAAACAAGAACGCTGCTGGTTCGCGAACAATCGCACGGCCAATGGCAACCCGCTGACGCTGACCACCTGACAATTGGCCCGGCTTACGATCAAGGTAATCGGCAAGGTTCAAAGATTTTGCCGCAGCATCGATCTTTGCATCCTGCGTTGCCTGATCAATCCCTGCCATCCGCATCGGAAACGCAATATTCTTGCGAACCGTCATATGTGGATAAAGCGCGTAGGATTGGAAAACCATCGCCAGACTACGCTTTGAGGGTGGCACCTCAGTTGCATCTTCTCCATCAATGGAAATCTTGCCAGAAGTCGTATCCTCAAGACCCGCAATCAGGCGGAGAAGGGTGGATTTACCGCAGCCCGATGGGCCTACGAACACGGCGAATTCGCCATCTTCTACGGTCAGGTCCAGTGGTGGAATGACCTGTGTTTCGCCGAAGCTTTTCGTTACTTGCTCTAGTACAATGCGTCCCATGATTTCTTCCTATTTCACTGCGCCAAAGGTCAAGCCTTGGACCAATTGTTTCTGACAGAACCAACCCAATACAACGATCGGTCCTACTGCTGCCGCGGAGACCGCTGACAAGCGACCAAAGAACAAGCCCTCTGGTGCACGGTTACCTTCGATAAGCTTGGAAAGCGTTGCCGCGTCTGTTGTTGTTAAACGAACAGTCCAATAGGCTTCGTTCCAGCAAAAGATGAATGTTAACAAAGCTGTGGATGCAATGCCGCCCCAAGCCAATGGAATGAGGATCTCTTTGATCTCGCCCCATGTGTTAACACCGTCCATCTGACCTGCTTCGATGATGTCTTTTGGGATTTCCTTGAAGTAGGTAAAGAGCATCCAGATAACGATCGGCAGGTTGATCAGACAAAGCACCAGAATGACCATAAAGTGGGTATCAAAAAGCCCGATGCTCTTGGTCAGAAAGGTCATCGGATAGAGAACCGCAGCCGCAGGCAGCATTTTGGTCGACAACATCCACATCAACACATCTTTGGTTGCGCGTGACGGGTTGAATGCCATTGCATAGGCACAAGGGATCCCGACGATAAGTGCAAACAAGGTTGCGAAGACTGATGTGATGACCGAATTGGTCGCAAAGCGCCAGTAGTCGTAGTTCTCGGTCATGTTCAGATAGTTTTCGAGCGTGGGTGTGAAGAAGAACAGGAATTCCGGCTTCACCGCGTCGATATCTGTTTTAAAGCTGGTCAGAACCAACCAGAAGATCGGAAAGAAGAAGAGCAGTCCAACAGCCCAGGCTATGATCGGCCGACCTATTCTTCCAAATTTTGTAGATTGTGCAACAATTGCCATGATCTTGTTCCCTATTCCATCAGTGTCTTGCCAACCATGCGCAACAAGAAGATTGCGACGATGTTGGCGAGAATAACTGCGAAGATACCTGTAGCGCTGGCTGCGCCGATGTTGTTGTTGGCAAATTCACCAATCAGATAAGGCAGGTTTTTGTTCCCGTTGCCTCGGCTGACAATCTCGATTTCCGCATAAAGCGAGAGGTGGAAAATCGCCTGGATCATCACAACAATCGCGATCGACCGCCCAAGGTGGGGAAGCGTCAGAAAGCGGAATTGCGACCAAAGCCCAGCACCATCAAGGATTGCAGCTTCTTTTTGCTGTTGGTCCTCAGATTGCAGTGACGTCATAAAGATCAGGACTGCAAAAGGTGTCCACTGCCAGGTCACCATCATGATAACCGCATAAGCAGAAGTCTGTGTTGCGCGGAACGAGATTGGTTCAAATTCGGGCCATAGAGAGAAAAACCCCCCAATAAGCGGCGCATCACGCAGCCCATCAACCAAATCATTGATCCCCGCCACGGCCAAACCATTGAGGCCAAGCACTGGATCAAGGATCATATTGATCCACAAAACAGCATTCACCGCAGGCATAACAAAGAATGGCGAAATCAAAAGGACTCGGACGATACCCTGACCTTTGAACGATTTATTGATCAGCACCGCGATCAATATACCCAAAATGACGGTTAGGAAAAGTATGCTCCCGACAATCAGCAAACTGTTCTGAATGGCCAGCAGGAAGTCCTTGGAATTCATGACGAATTCATAGTTCCCAAAGCCACGCCAGTTGCTGAAAGACGGTGTTGTCCATTCGGGCCGACGCGTGTTGTTCAAAACGTACCTTATGAAGGAAAAGTACAATGTCATCGCGAGTGGAATAAGCATCCAGATCAAGAGCATTAGAACTGCTGGTGATTGGAGGATGCGGGGAAGTGTTCTGTTAGATCTTTTAGACATGACTATATCACCCCAGCGAAAGCACACTTTCGCTTTGTTTTCGAATTAAGAATGTTCGGTTTTTAGGCGTTAGCAATCCGACGACATAAATTGGCCAGTATTGCTGATATTTTGGTGTGGAGGGCCCGCGCTCCGCTGTGGCGGGCCCTCCTGTCAGCTAGACCGCAGTGGCTTAGTAGCCAGCTTCAGTCATGATTGCTTCAGCGGCGGCCTGAGAGGCTGCCAGAGCATCGTCAACAGACTTCGCACCGGACAGAGCCGCAGCGATTTCTTGTGCAACAGCTGTACCCACTTCTGGGAACTCAGGAATTGCAGCAAACTGAACACCTACGTATGGCTTGATGTCTGTCGCAGCAGGTGCCGCAGATTCGATCGCTGCCATTTCAGCAGCTGCGAAAGGTGCAGCAGCCTGGAACTCAGGGTAGGCATATGTGGATGCACGTGTACCTGTTGGTACTTTGCCCCAACCAAACTCTGGGTGATCAGCAACAGCCTTGATGTACTCTTTAGATGTCGCCCACTCGATGAACTTGTTGGCTTCTGCAGCGTTAGGGGAACCAGCTGGAACCGCCATCGCCCATGCCCACAGCCAGTTCGCACCAACTGGGTTACCAGCGTTTGGCGACTGAGCGTATGCAACACCGTCAACTGTCAGGAAGGACGCCGCGATTGTGGCATCAATCCACATGCCGCATTTGCCTTCGTTGTACAGAGCCAGGATCTCGTTGAAGGAGTTACCTTCGGATCCGGGAGGGCCATATGTTCCCAGCAGATCAACGTAGAAGTTGATTGCAGATTTCCACTCATCAGAGTTGATGGTTGGTTTGAAGTCCGCATCGAACCATGCGCCACCAAAGGAGTTTACGACTGTTGTCACAAACGCCATGTTGTCACCCCAACCTGGCTTACCGCGCAGACACGCACCGTAAACACCGTTGTCAGGATCGTGGATTGCTGCGGCAGCAGCTTTGACGTTGTCCCAGCTGTCGTTGTCAGCAATGTTAACGCCTGCCGCATCTGTCAGGTCTTTACGGTACATAACCATAGAAGACTCACCATAGAATGGTGCAGCATACAGTGTGCCCTCGTGGGACAGACCATTACGCATCGCTGGCAGCATGTCATCTACGTCGTAATCAGCACCAAAGTTCAGTGGCTCGATCCAACCTGCAGCACCCCAAATCGGAGCTTCCTGCATGCCGATGTTGATGATGTCATACTGACCACCACCGGTCGCGGTGTCGGACTGAACCTGCTCGCGCAGAACGCCTTCTTCCAAGGACACCCACTCCAGCTCAACGCCGGTCTCAGCAGTATAGGCTTCAGCAACCTTCTGCATGTTGATCATGTGACCGTTGTTCACGATCGCAATAGTCAACGATTCAGCGGATGCGATACCCGCTGTAAGACCAAGGCCAACTGCCGTAGTCAGTAGTACATTCTTGATAGTCATTCGATTTCCTCCCTAAAGTCGAATTCATGCCACTATCACTAACGCAACCGCGAAATGAGTCAATGAATTTCTTTGCGCGCGTAAAGTTTATTTGTGAATTTTCAATATTAACAACAAGTTAATTTTCACGCAGATGCGCGCAGCATTAACTTTCCGTCAAAAAGCGTCTCTTCGCGCGAATCATCGCTGCTTTCTGATGCTATGATTTCGAACAGTTTTTCGATGCTCCGGTCCACAATTGCCACATAGTCCTGCCGGACAGTTGTCAACGGCGGGCAGGTATATTGCGCCCATGGATGATCGTCATGGCCCGCAACACGCAACGCACACTCGGTTCCCGCGCCGACCCGCAAACCCATCTGATATGCTGCGGCCAACAGCCCAATCGCAATGCGGTCGTTACTGCACAATACCGTATTTGTGGGCAACTTGCGTTCCGCAATCAGGCGCTTTCCTTCATTTAGCCCTGTCTGTTCAAAATCCCATGACTGATCGCCCGCCCGAATAACCTGAGGCGTATGCCCCAAGGCTTCCATCGCCTGGATATAGGCTTTTGTTCGTTTGCGTGCGTTCGGGTTGACCGGCGGCAATTCGAAAAAACACGGCGGTTCCCCGGTGCGGCACAGATAATCAACAATCAATCCAATACTCTGGTAGTTATCGGACCCCACAAAAGCTTCGCCAATCTCCTGATTGCTGTCAAATGTAACCGTGGGCACCTCTTTTGCAAACTTGCGCAAATGTTCCAAATCTGAAACGCGCCCCAACGGCGCAATCAACGCGCCAACGGGACGCAAGGAAAGCAACGTATCCAGCGCATTGTTTTCCAATTGCCGCTGCCCATGCGAGCTGAACAAAATCGGCCAATACCCGGCATCAATGCAACGGCGCTCAATCATTCGGGCCATTTCAGCAAAAAACGGATCCGCAAGATACGGAACGATAACACCGATATTTTTGGTCTTTTTCCGGTTCTGGTTTATCGCAAAAAGGTTGGGTGTATAATTGAAGCGGCCCAAGGCTTCTTCGATCTTTTCCCGCGTTCTGGGGCGCACGCTGTCAGGGTCATTAAAGTACTTTGACACCGTCGGACGAGAAATTCCGCTGGCCGCAGCGAACTGTTCCATCGTGTGAATTTTCTGTCCACTCATCCCCTGTGTCCTCCCCGACCAGGCAGCAGTCTCCTGCCCCCCCCGATAGGAGTACACTCGAATTTGTCGCGCGTGAAGTTTATTTTTTACGTCCGTCAATTCGTTGGCGCCAAAAGACCGCTTTAGACGCGGCAAACACCCCGAAACACCTACTCCGTAAACTGCAAAGCAAGATTAATGGGGCTCGGCCCTAGATCGACGCCCGACTTTGATCCGCATTGAACACAAACGCGGATTTATCGTCAAAATCTAACTCGATCTGTTCGCCGACCCCTGTGCTGTCTTGCCCAAACAGGCGCACTGTCAGGGTTTCTTGTTGGTCAGTTGCAATCAAAAGATTGGTATCGCCGCCCAGCCGTTCAACATGGGTCACCTTCCCCTTGATCCGCCCCTGTTTGACCAGTTTCAGATGCTCAGGACGCAAGCCCAACGCGCCACCATCCGGGATATTCACCTCGACCTTTTGCAGGAAATTCATCGCAGGCGAGCCCAAGAACCCAGCCACAAACTGATTGGCCGGATTGTTATAAAGCTCCATCGGGCTTCCGATTTGCTCAACCCGTCCGTCCCGCAACACCACAATCTTATCGGCAAGTGTCATGGCTTCGGTCTGGTCATGGGTCACATAAATCATCGACGCACTTAGCGTCCGGTGCAGTTCGGCAATCTCGATCCGGGTGTTCATCCGCAACGCCGCATCAAGGTTCGAGAGAGGTTCGTCAAACAAAAACAACTTGGGATCCCGTACAATCGCACGCCCAATGGCCACCCGCTGCCGCTGACCACCTGACAAGTCTGAGGGGCGACGATCCGTATAGGCGTCCAGGTCAAGCATTTGTATCGCTTTTGCGACCCGCTCGTCGATCAGTGCCTTGGGATGTTTCTCTTGCTTGAGACCAAGCGCCATATTGTCGCGAACGCTTAGATGCGGATAAAGCGCATAAGACTGGAACACCATCGCGATGCCACGTTTGGCTGGAGGCACCGCATTGACCAAACTACCACCAATAGTGACTGTCCCATCCGAGGCATCTTCCAACCCTGCAATCACCCGCAACAAGGTTGATTTCCCGCAGCCCGACGGCCCCACAAACACCACAAACTCGCCGTCTTCAACCGTCAGATTGATGTCCTTTAGCACATCAACAGAACCAAAAGATTTGCACAGATTTTCCAAAACCAAAGCGGTCATTTGCGTATTCCTAACTCAACAGGGCGACCAAGACGGATGCTTTCATCCGCCGCAAGAACAATCGCCAAGGATTGAACGGCGTCATTCATATGACGGGTTAGATCAATGTCATTTGTAATCGCATCAATCATAAAGGCTTGTTCGGCGTCACATAACGCCTGATGTCCGGGCTCGTCCGGCATGTCGATAGTTTGATCACCCGTGCTGCGATGCACCAAAATGGAGCCGACTTTTGTATGCCCATCCACATCATCAGACGCACCTTTGTTGCCATCCGTGATGGAGACCGCACCTTGTGGCGATACAACGTCTTTTACGAAAAACGCAGTTTCTGACATCATCGGGCCCCAACCTGCTTCGTACCAGCCAACCGACCCGTCTTCGAACCAAACCTGAAGCTGTCCGTAATTGTACATCTGCGGCGCGATCTCGTCAGACAACCTCAGCCCCATTCCACTGACGCGCACAGGTTTTGCGTCGGTGATCTGGCACATCACATCAACGTAATGCACCCCGCAATCCACAATGGGACTGGTGGTCTGCATCAGCGCTTTATGGGTATCCCAAGTCGCCCCATCTGATTGTTGATTCAGGTTCATGCGGAACACATACGGCCCCCCTAAATCCCGCGCCTCAGCGATCAACCGCTGCCAGCTGGGATGGTGGCGCAGGATATAACCAACGACCAACTTTCGACCCAACCTGATCGCAGCATCCACGACGCGCTGTGCGTCCTCTACGGTTGTCGCCAGCGGCTTTTCCACAAAAACATCGGCCCCAGCTTCCATAGCAGCAATGGCAAAATCCGCGTGGCTGTCCGAATAGGTCGCGATGCAAACCAGATCAGGCTTTAGCGCCAATCCTTCCTCAAAGCGGCTTAACCGCGGATAGCCGGCCAAAGCATCTGGCAAATCAACAGCCGACCGGTTCACCAACCCAACGATCTCCGCCTCAGGATGCGCATGATACGCCAAGGCATGGCTGCGCCCCATATTGCCCAATCCGGCAACGACAACTCTCATTTGACTGCTCCTGATGTGATGCCCCGGATCAACTGCCGCGAAAAGATGACATAAAGCGCCATCACAGGCAGAATGGCGAGCGACAGCGCTGACAAGACAGCGTTCCAGTCGGTCACGAACTGGCCAATAAACACCTGACTGCCCAAGGTCAGGGTTTTCACCTCTTCCGCTGGAGCAAGGATCAGGGGGAACCACAGATCATTCCAGATCGGGATCATATTAAACACCGCGACCGTCGCCATCGCCGGACGCACCAGCGGCAAAACCAGCCGAAAGAAAATCCGATATTCGGACAACCCGTCAATGCGGCCCGCGTTCTTTAGGTCATCGCTGACCTGCCGCATAAATTCGGACAGGATGAACACCGCCAGTGGCAAGCCCTGAGCGGTATACACCAAAATCAGCGCCCACAGGGTATTCACCAGCCCTGTTTGAACCATCATTTCCAAAATCGCCACTGTCCCGATCCGGATCGGGATCATGATGCCCAGGGCCAGATACAACCCCATCAACATATTACCCTTGAACCGATATTCAGCCAGTGCAAAAGCCGCCATTGCGCCAAACAGCAGGATAAAGAACAACGATCCCACCGTAACAATCATCGAATTCTGGAAATACAGGAAAAAGTCACCCTGTTTCAGGACGGTCTCATATCCGATCAACGAAAAACTGTCAGCATTGGGCAACGCCAGTGGTTCCCGGAAAATTGCCTTTCGCGTCTTAAAGCTGTTGATCACAATCACAAAAACAGGGAAGAGCGCAATCAATGTGTACAGGATCAGCGCCCCATGTGCCGCAAATGTATTGAACCGGTTTTGGCGTGCGTCGTTCATGGCCTGCTCCTCAAAACTGATAGCGTCGCATGCGCGACTGAATGCCGAAAAGGTACAGACACACACCAATCAGGATGATGACAAACATGGCTGAGGCGATGGTGGATCCCATATGCGGATCCCCCAACTGCAACTGAAAGCCAAAGAACGTTCGATACATAAATGTCCCAAGAATATCTGTCGAGAAATCCGGCCCGGCAAGCGCACCTTGGGCTGCATAAATCAGATCAAACGCGTTGAAGTTCGCCACAAAGGTCAGGATCGATATGATCCCAATGGACGGCAGGATCAGCGGCAGCTTGATCTTCCAAAAGGCAGAAAGCCCGGTGATCCCTTCAACTTCGGCCGCTTCCAATATCTCTTCAGGGATCGACAAAAGTGCGGCGTAAATCAACATCATTGGAATACCGACAAACTGCCAGACGGACACCAAAGACAGCGTTGTCAGGGCATATGCCTCTTTGCCCAACCACGGCGCATAAAGCGATTTCAAACCAACCGCATCCAACATCCCCGGCGCAATTCCCCAGATCGGCGAAAGGATCAATTTCCAGGCAAACCCGACAATCACAAAGCTCAGAATGGTCGGGATGAAAATGGCCGACCTATAAAAGCTGGCAAATCGCAGCTTGGGATGGCTCAGGATCGCCGCAAGCGCGATACCAATGGGGTTTTGCACCAACATATGGATCACGAAAAACCAAAGGTTATTGCCAAGCGCATTCCAGAATTGCGTCGACCAAACGCTTTCGCCAAACAGCGTCCGAAAGTTCTGAAACCCGACGAATACACGTTCCTGATCAATCTCAGTGAAAAACGATAGGCGAAGCGTATTGAACAGCGGAAAGATCATCACCGCCGTGTACACCAGCACTGCAGGCATAAGAAAAACGACAATATGCCAACGGAACTTGGGCTTTGATTGTGCGTCCGGCATGATACTCTCCTGCGGGTTCACGTGGGATGGCAAGACAACTGCATGTCAATAAATGTGAGTGGTCCACTCCGGTCAAGAAAGAGCATCACACGCCTTCACGCGTCAACTCGTTCTGACCAAAGAGATAGACCCTACCCCGGCACACATGGGCACACCGGAGCAGGGCAGCTTGTCCTCAAGCTTACTTTTGTGGCTCGTACCAGCTTGCAAGACCAGCTTGCAGACGTTTGCCGGCATCTTCAGGGCTTTCCTCGCCTTTGATCACAGCCACAGAAGCGTTCCATGTCTCGTTCTCAAGGTTCGGCGTACCACGGGACAACACCTGATAAGTGGAGCGGATCGTGCTTTCACATTCCCCACGCCAGGAGATGAACTCCTGCGCCAAAAGATCTTCAAGCGTCACAGGTGCGGACGACAGTGGGAAGAAACCCGGCAAGGCGTTGGCAAAGATTGTCGCAAACTCAGAGCTTCCGATCCAGTTCAAGAACGTCTTGGCCGCATCCGCATTTGGGGTCGCAGCGTTCATGCCAATGCCAATGTCGGTGTGATCCGAAATATAGCAAGTGTCGCCGGCATTCTGGACAGGTGGATAAAACGCGCCCATCTCAAAATCTGCCAAACCATTAAAGCCTGAGATTTCCCAAGACCCTGTTGGATAAACCGCAGCACGACCAAGGGTGAAAATGTTCTGGCTGTCAGGATAGGTCTGCGCTTCGAAACCATCACCCAAATAAGCGTTCCATTTTGCCAATTGGCGATACGGTGCGACCCAAGCTTCGTCCGTCAGCTTCTGATCCCCGGCAAGCAACGCCAGACGACCTTCTTCACCTTTCCAATAGTTCGGACCGATGTTGTTGTAGCCCATTGTGGCGGCTTCCCACTGGTCGTTTGTCCCCATCGCCATTGGGATATAGGTGCCATCCTCTTTGATCTTGTCCAAGACCGCAAAGAACTCTGCCTCGGTTTTGGGCTCTTCTACGCCCACCTCGGCAAACGCGTCTTTGTTATAGATAAAGCCGTGGATAACGGATGCCATCGGCACACAGAACTGAACCGATGCATCATCCGTACCCCACCCTGACTTTGCCACAGCCGAGAAATTGGCCATGCCTTCCAACCCGCTAATGTCCGCCAGATGCCCAGCTTCATAAAGCGCCAAAGAGGCATCAAACGGGCGGCATGTGATGATATCACCCGCTGAACCCGCATCCAGCTTCGAATTCAGCACGGCGTTGTATTCAGCAGGTGCAGACGGCGTAAAGTTCAACTTAATGCCGGGGTGCTCCGCCTCAAAAGCCGGAATAATCTTGTCTTGCCAGATCGCCAGATCGTCGTTGCGCCAGCTTTCGATGGTCAGCGTCACATCCTCTGCCGCTGCTGCGCCCCCGATCAATGTCGATGCCAGCATAGCCCCGATTAATGTAGATGTTTTCATGGTCTTCTCCCTTAATTGACCTTCACGTCATTACGTTTATTTAGTATTTTAAAACAACGGCCTAGATGACCGTCGCATCTTTCGATCAGGCCCACCGCTTCCACCGGAGCGCAGCCCGCCGCAACAAGAATAGCTGTCTTTGTATGGCCGCCAGAGCGGGCAAGCGCCTCTTTGGCTTCAGCCATAGACACGCCAGCGATATCTGTGATCATCCGCGACGTGCGGGCGATCAGCTTGGCATTGTCTGCCACCACATTGACCATCATTCCCTGATAAACATGGCCCAGCTCGATGCCCACCAGCGTCGACATCATATTCAACGCCGCCTTTTGCGCCGTCCCGGCCCCCATTCGCGTGGACCCGGCAAGAACCTCTGGCGGTGTCGCCAAACAGATCGAAATATCCGCCAGCTCCAGCAATGGCGTATTTGGATTGTTGGCGATCCCAACGACGCTTGCGCCCTTTCCCTTGGCCCTTGTCGCAATATCCAGCGCATAGGGCGTAGACCCGCTCGCCGTCAAAACGACAACGACATCTCCTGCAGCAATCGCATCTTCGACGATCTGGTTCGCCTTCGTATCGTCCTCGGTATCTCCAGGCATGTGACCATCAACAGGTACACCCCCAGCCATGTGGATCCTAATCAACCGCGCCGGTACTCCAAAAGTTCCGGGAATTTCGCAGGCATCCGCCAGCGCCATTAACCCTGAACTGCCAGCCGCCGCGTAATGTAAGGTCTTACACGCCCGCAACGCTGCTGAAATCGCTCGCGCACCCTCAGCAATCTGACCAGCTGCCGCATCCACCGCAGCCAATGCCGCCTTGTGACCATCCAACAACGCACCCGCCGCCTCAAGCGTCGGCATTGCGTCTACAGCCTCTCCTTCGGGCAATGTTTCTGTGGTGTTTAGCAGCATTCGAATCCCCTTACTCCAATTTAATACCTTTTAAATACCTTTTGTCCACACCTTTCTGATTGGTTTGCAAAATTAACAAAAAACACCCCACATCTGGGCCTTAATCGCAAAATTGGTCTATCTTTATCCACATAGGTATTATAAAGGTATCTTATGGCTGATTCAGAACAACCAATATCATTCAATAAGAAAAGCGCCCGCACGGGCGTTCATGTGGCCACTAGAGCCGCGAACATTTGCGATCCGCTAGGGTTGATATATCGCAATATTGCGGCGGGTTCGGGCCTTACATCGGGGAGCATGCAATGAGCGTTGCTGAATTTCTTTCTCCTGATAAATGGCTGCAAACCAATGGCGGTCCGCGCTATGTACAATTGCGCAAAAGAATTAACGAAGGCGTGGATCAGGGCTTTCTCAAAGCAGGTAGCTCCCTACCACCAGAGCGCGAAATCGCGACCATCACAGAGATGTCGCGCGTCACAGTACGCAAAGCCATTCAGGCCCTCGCAGAGGACGGAATCATCGTTCAAAAGCAGGGATCAGGGTCTTTCATCGCATCTGACGCACCGCAACTTGAGCAATCGCTGTCCCGGCTGACCTCCTTTAGCGAAGACATGTCGCGCCGTGGCATGGTCACGTCGAGTGTTTGGCTCGAACGCGGCGTGTTTCGGCCCTCTTCGGAAGAAATAGCTGCCCTCGGATTGGCGTCCGGGGCCTCCGTGTCCCGTATCGCTCGCCTTCGGACAGCGGACGACAAACCAGTGGCCATCGAACGCGCGTCTCTGTCTGTTGAACTGTTGCCAAACCCGTTGTTGATCCAAACCTCCCTTTATGAGGTTCTGGAAAAATCAGGCCTCAGACCTGTGCGCGCGGTACAAAAGATCTCTGCCATCAATCTAGAAGAAGACAATGCCGACCTGCTTGATGTCGCCGCTGGCATTGCCGGGCTTCGGATTGAACGGATCTCTTATCTTGCGGATGGTCGCGTCGCTGAATTCACCCAATCCATCTATCGCGGCGACGCCTACAACTTTGTAGCCGAACTCCGCCTTGCCAAAGAATAGAGCTGCCAAATGACGAACAAACAAACACAGATGCACCGCGAAGTGCTCGAAATTCCTGTTGCTGCGAACCGGCTTATCACCAAGGGCCGGGATGACATCTGCCGTGCCGCAGATGCCATTCGGGCGCGCAACCCCAATTTTATGGTTAGCGTCGCACGCGGCTCTTCTGATCATGTGGCCACCTACCTCAAATACGCATCTGAGCTGTTGATGGGTACGCCCATTGCCTCTATCGGGCCGTCGATTGCGTCTATCTACAACCGTCAACTGAAACTGGACGGCAGCGTGTGCCTCTCTGTGTCGCAATCCGGCAAAAGCCCCGATATCGTCGAAATGGCGCGCATGGCACGGCAGGGCGGCGCCTTGTCCATCGCGATGACCAACCACCCCGAAAGCCCCTTGGCGCAGACCGCCGATCACACTCTGAATTTACATGCAGGTCCCGAACTTAGCGTTGCGGCCACCAAAACCTTTGTGAACTCCGCCATCACCGGCATTTGGTTGCTTGCAGAATGGGCCGAAGACGCCGCTTTGATCGACGCGATAACAAATCTTCCGCCTTTACTTGAACAAGCGGTCAAAACGGATTGGTCAATGGCCCGCGCGGCTCTAGGAGATCGGAATTCGATCTTCTGTCTGGGGCGCGGCCCCTCTTGCGCAATTTCAGCCGAAGCTGCGCTCAAGTTCAAAGAAACCTGCCAAATACACGCTGAATCCTATTCTTCTGCTGAGGTACTGCATGGTCCGGTTTCCATCGTTGACGGGGGCTTTCCGGTGATCGGGCTTGCCGCGAAAGACGCAGCAGAAACCGCACTTGGAACCATTGCAGACACGATTGCCGCTAAAGGGGCCAGCGTCTTTGCAACCTGTAGTGACCTGACCCACGCAACCGAACTACCCGCAGTCCGCACCGCTCACCCTTTGACTGACCCCCTCACCTTGGTCGCCAGCTTTTATGCGATGGTTGAACAGGTCGCGACATCGAGGGGCATCGACCCAGACGCCCCCCGTCACCTTATGAAGGTCACTGAAACGGTATGAGCCCCATCATCAAAGCCATCGTTGGTCCAACGATCCATGACGGTCAGGAACTTCATGAAAACCATGCCCTGATCGTCCATGCCGACAATCGCTTAAGCATTCAATCGCGCAGCAGCCTGCCCAAAGACTGTCCAACCCAACAACTGAACGGCGGCCTGATCACACCAGGGTTTGTCGATCTTCAGGTCAATGGCGGCGGCGGGGTCATGTTCAACGATGACCAAACCGTGGGCACCTTGCGCCGTATTGCGCAGGCCCACGCCACCATCGGCACGGCCGCATTACTGCCCACCCTGATTACCGATACCCCAGACCGCACACGCGCTGCAGTCGACGCCGCAAAACAGGCAATTGCAGAAAATGTGCCCGGGATCATCGGTATCCACCTCGAAGGACCCCACTTGTCCATCGCCCGCAAAGGCGCGCATGATCCGCAACTGATCCGCCCGATGACAGATGAAGACGTCTCGATCATGCTTCATGCTGGTGAAACCCTGCCAAATGTGATGGTCACGCTCGCCCCGGAAAACGCAACACCCGCACAGATACGCAGGTTGTCTGACGCCGGGATCATCGTGTCCCTTGGCCATACGGATGCTGATTTTGATACTTGTATGGCAGCTTTTGACGCGGGCGCGAAATGCGTGACCCACCTGTTCAACGCCATGAGCCAGCTTGGCAATCGTGAACCCGGTTTGGTCGGCGCGGCTTTGCTCAGGGATGACGTTTACGCAGGCATTATCGCTGACGGCATTCACGTTCACCCCACAACCCTGCGCATCGCGCTGGCTGCTAAGGCAGGCAACGACAAAATATTTCTGGTTACCGACGCCATGGCAAGCGCGGGGTCATCGATTGACCGCTTTATGCTTAACGGCCGCCAAGTGCTGCGCAAAAACCATCGTCTCACACTGGAAAATGGCACGCTTGCCGGGGCAGACCTAGAGATGACACAAGCGATATCTGTATTGGTCAATGCTGCGGATCAAAACCTTGCCAACACGCTCGCCCGCGCCACCTCAATTCCGGCAAGCCTCTTGAACACCGCTGCAGGTTTGGGAACACTGACACAAGTATCCCAAGACATCCTGTATATCCCTGACACGCTTACAAACCCCGTCTCGCTGTTCTCACTTCCCGCACTTTCCTGAGACACCAGAAGCCACGAACCATACTTGCGCAAGCGCGACCCATTTAAGGGTCGCTTGCAACTGACAGCGAAATAATACGCTAAGATCATTCCTAATAGATCCACATAGCATCCGTTAACGGAAATTAAAAATAAGTAAAATCAGCATGTTGGCATTTCGAAGGCATCACGGAATGCTCGCTCAGCGTTTCGGTATTGATTAAGGGTGCTCCGCAAGCATCGCATCAATATTGTCGAGTGCTGTTCGCGCAGCGGTGTCTGTTGCCGCGTGGGCCTTGAGCAGGTTGTCGATTTCCTTCTTTCCTTTTCGGGTTTGAAAAATGTATTTGTCCACCTCCTTGAGCGCCTTTTTGTGGTCTTCTTTGGCGGCCTTTTCAAGCTTCTTCAGATCCCACTCAATCTTCCAATGTTCATTGGCTTTGTTGATGTAAGCTTGCTCCTCTTTCAAGCATGTCATTACCTCGACCATTTTCCCGTCCCGCTTCCCACCAACTCTGCAAGTCGCGGCGTGCTGTTTGTATGCGGCAGCCGTTCGGCGAGCGGATTTTTCAGCCTTGAGTGCTGCTTTCCAGGCTTTTATGCTAAAGTCCCTCTTCTTCTTTGCCGCTTCTGCGGTTTTTTCAATCGTTATCATGTCTGTGCGTATGGTATCGACGGTAGGTAGCCCAGATGCATGCATATGCAGAAAATCATGCAACACCTTTTGAATGCGTAAAAGCTCGATTTTCGGATACTTTGGAACAAAGATAATATCATTAGGCAAAATAATATTTGGGTCATCTCGTTTTTTTTGAATTTTGCATTCTTCGGATGGTCGTATAATTTGCGCCACTTCTTGGGGTCAAATCCATATTTTTTTGCGACCGAATGAAGATTTTCGCCCTTTTTAACCTTATGTTCAATGAATTCCAATTTCATGTGACATCTCTCTATGGAAGTTAAAGCTTACTTGGTGTGCTTCTCAATTTATGAGCTTCGGAAGGATCACCACTGCCTGATAATATTTCCAATGAGAAACGGAATCCTGACAAAAATCAGACTAACTTCTGAATATGTGACAAAAGCCAGAAACGTCACTTTGCACGCACAACCGACCTTTGAGTTACCGTCAACCTTGCCCCCAACACAACCCTAAGGACGTTCACCTAAAACCTGTTAAACAACGTTCCCGATTTGATGCAGGCGAGAAGATCGTGGATAGGTTGTGAAAAGACGCCCGTTCTGAGCGGCGATCATCGCCCCCAAACCCTTGGCGCATTACTTCGCCCCCAGCCATAAGCGACCCCATTTAGGAAGCCAGTTGTCGGGACACCTGCACCGCAAGGATTCCCGCAGTGACAATCAACACGCCGATGATGTCCCGTCCGCCCAGCGCCTCAGACAACAAAAGTGCCGCAACCGTGACGCCAAAAAACGGATTAAGAAAATGGAACGTCGCTGCACGTGTCGCGCCAATGCGGTTAACCAGCCAGAACCAGATCATCGTCGCAGCAAGACCCGGCACAAGGCAGGTATAGCTAAACGCAAAGAACAATGGCCAAGTCGGGTTCAAACGCGGTGTCTCAAAAACCAAAGTGGCAAGGCCAAGCGCGACACATCCAACCAGCATTTGCAGCCCTACAACCATTAGGAAATTGCCGCCCGATGTGGCACCACGCACCAACAACGTCGCCGCCGACAGCGCAATCACACCAACCACACAGAACGCGACTCCAATAAGGTCCACGCCCCCCGACAGCCGCGCGCCCATGATGATCGCCACCCCAATCACCCCCGCAATCAAACCAGCAACGCCCAATAACCCCAGCTTTTCACCAAAGAACACCCAAGTGGCCACCCCAACCAACAACGGCATCGTCGAAGCGATGATCGCGGCCAAAGACGCTTCGACCGTCTGCATCGCATAAAAATTCAGCCCAAGATAAACCGCGTTTTGCAACACGCCAAAGATGATGGTCGCCCGCCATTGTGCCTTCGTCAACGTGATGCGTTGCCCCATGGCAAAAGCGATACCCACACCCAACAGACCTGAGATCAGATAGCGCATAGACAACGCAAAGAAAGGCGACATATCCGCAACGATGATCCGCGCCGAGGTAAAGGCCGAAGACCACATAAGGGCAAACAGAAGCCCCAAAAGGATAGCGCGAATGTCCATGATTGGTGCCTGTGTTGGTTTGGTCGGACCATTTCCCAGATCACCCGAAAGGGCAAGGGGATCAAGCGACAAGATCCATCATCCCGCACAAAAAAGGGCCGCCAATTGGCGACCCTCCAAGACGTCTATGCCAAAAGGCTTAGCCGTTAACGCTGTCTTTGAGCGCTTTTGCGATGGTCATTTTCACAACCTTGTCCGCTTCTTTCTTGAACTGCTCGCCTGTGGCCGGGTTCCGCACCATGCGCTCAGGGCGCTCACGGCAGTAAATTTTGCCCACACCAGGAAGTGTTACTGCGCCACCGCCAGAAACTTCACGTGTGATCAGGTTACAGACCGCCTCAAGGGCCGCGCCTGCGGATTTCTTGTCTCCGCCCATTTCATCTGCAAGTGCTGCAACGAGCTGAGTCTTTGTCATCGGTTTTGCCATTTATATTCTCCTTAGACCGCCCGATCTTGGGCCTTATGCGCAGAAACTAACGGTATGTTGTGGGGTAACACAATGATCTTCACAGCCAAAAACAGTGAAAAACACTGTTTTTAACTTATTTTGTTGGGTTTATGCACCTCACAAGAAGGCGGTCTCGTCAAATGATCGCAATTTCCGGCTATGAATGCGCTCAAGCGGGGTAGAGCGCAGCAGTTCCATAGCGCGAATTCCAATCATCAAATGGCGCGCCACTTGGGTCTTGTAAAAATCCGAGGCCATGCCCGGCAGCTTAAGTTCCCCGTGCAGCGGCTTGTCAGAAACACACAAAAGCGTGCCATAGGGGACACGGAAACGGTATCCATTGGCCGCGATTGTCGCGCTTTCCATATCTAAGGCAATCGACCGTGATTGCGACAATCGCTGCACCGGACCGGATTGGTCCCTCAGTTCCCAGTTGCGGTTGTCGATGGTCGCCACCGTGCCGGTCCGCATGACCCGCTTCAATTCATAGCCCTCAAGCTGTGTGACCTGCGCCACCGATTGTTCAAGCGCAATTTGAATCTCTGCAAGCGCGGGGATCGGCGTCCAAACCGGCAAATCATCGTCTAGAACATGATCTTCACGCAGATATCCGTGCGCCAACACAAAATCGCCCAGCGCCTGAGTATTCCGAAGCCCCGCGCAATGCCCCACCATCAACCAAGCATGAGGGCGTAAGACCGCGATGTGATCCGTCGCAGTCTTGGCATTGGACGGGCCCACACCGATATTGACCAATGTGATGCCTGCGCCGTTCTCCCGTTTCAAATGATAGGTCGGCATTTGCGGCATCTTTACCGTCTCGGGGATCGGCGTATCGCCATCGGTAATCTCAACATTCCCGGTTGATACAAAAGACGTATAGCCGCTGTTGGGATCGTTCAGCTGGGCGCGGGCATAATCCTCAAATTCGGTCACATAGAACTGGTAGTTGGTAAAAAGCACATGACACTGGAAATGTTCGGGGTCCGTCGCCGTGTAATGGGACAGCCGTGCCAAAGAATAATCCACCCGTTGCGCGGTAAATGGCGCAAGCGGTCGGACACCGTCTGGCGTCTCAAATGTCCCGTTCACGATGTCATCGTTTGTGGTCGACAGGTCTGGTACGTCAAAATAGTCGCGCAGCGTAAATTCAACACCGTTGTCCTGTGGGATCGCCGCCGCATCACCGGTCATCGCAAAATGAATGGGGATCGGCGTATCTGATGCGCCAATGGTCACAGGCTGGCCATGGTTTTCGATCAACAGGCCAATCTGCTGGATCAGGTAATGCCGAAAAAGATCAGGCCGGGTAATCGTCGCAGCAAAGGTACCGGGCGATGACACATGACCAAAGGCCAGTCGGCTATCAACCCGCGCATAGCTTGACGTGCGAAACCGAACCTCTGGGTAAAAGGCACGGACACGTGTGTCTTCGGGCGGGCTCTTGATCACACTGGCGAAATGATCCCGCAAGAATGCGGTCGCTTCCATGTAAAGTTCCGTCAACTGGTCTACAGCGGCAACAGCGTCCGTAAATGCCTGTGGTTCGGGGGTATTTGGTACAAGTAGTTTCATTGGTTATCTTTCTTTTCTTTTTGGGGCGGTCTTGCCCGGTGGTGCACGCAAAATCACGTGCCCTTGGTTTTCGTGTCGCCTATGAGACGATCACGTCGGTAAATTCAAAAGTTCGTACATCCACGAGCCCCAGATCACTGATCCGAAGCTCAGGGATCACCACAAGGGCCAATAGGGAATGCTGCATATACGCGTTGTTCAGGGTGCAGCCACAATCGCGCATGGCCTGCATCATCCTTTCGGTCGCCGCCGCAACTTCCGCTGCGGGACTGTCAGACATCAGACCTGCGATGGGCAAATCGATCAACGCCAGTTCTTTGCCGTCCTTAAAGATCGTGATGCCGCCCCCTACACTGCGCAACCGGTTCGCCGCCAATGCCATTTGATCGCGGTCGGTTCCCACAACGATCATATGATGGCTGTCATGTGCTACCGTCGATGCCATGGCCATGTTGCCCGTATATCCAAACCCCGAGACAAAGGCGTTCACCACAGTTCCCGTCGCGCGATGTCGCTCAACAAGCGCAATCTGCGCAACTTCACCAGTGGCTTGCACACGGCCTTCGGTCACCGGCAACTCAAATTGCAACGCCTTGGTTGGAGCCTGATTTTCGACAACACCAATCACATTAGCTGTCACCGCATTGGCACCTGTGGGGGCTTGGATGGTAAAATCATCTCCGCTCAGATCGCGGGCCATATTGACCGTTTGACGCGCGGCCTTGGGCCAATTGTAATGCGGACAATCGACCAAGCAGGTCCCGTCCTGCGCCACGACCTGCCCACGTGCGATCACCGTCTCAATCGGCAATGTCCTTAGATCCGAGGTCAGGATCACATCCGCACGCCGTCCCGGTGTCAAAGATCCAATGTCTCGTTCCAACCCAAAATGGCTGGCTGTATTGATCGTCGCCATTTGCAGCGCAACCAACGGGTCACACCCACACTCAATTGCATGACGCACCACCCGGTTCATGTGACCATCATTCACCAGCGTGCCAGAGTGACAATCATCGGTGCACAAGATCATGTTGCGCGGATCAAGACCCTTTTGCGTGATCGCTGTGATCTGTGTTTCCACATCATACCACGCAGATCCCAACCGGATCATTGACCGCATCCCCTGCCGCATCCGCATCACCGCGTCATCCTCGCAGGTGCCCTCGTGATCATCCGCAGGCCCCCCCGCAACATAGGCCGCAAACGCCGGGCCAAGGTCAGGCGACGCATAATGCCCGCCTACGGTCTTACCAGCACGTTGCGTCGCGGCGATCTCGGCCAACATCTGTGGATCGGCGTTTGACACACCCGGGAAATTCATCATCTCTCCCAATCCGATAATCCCGGGCCATGTCATGGCTTCAGCGACATCCTCGGCGCTGATCTCAAAACCTGTGGTCTCCATCCCCGGCGCAGATGGCGCACAGGATGGCATTTGTGTGAATATGTTGATCGGCTGCATCAATGCTTCGTCATGCATCATCCGCACCCCTGACAGGCCAAGAACATTGGCGATCTCATGCGGATCTGTGAACATCGACGTTGTCCCATGCGGGATCACCGCTCGGGCAAATTCTGCCGGGGTCAACATGCCGCTTTCGATGTGCATATGCCCGTCACAAAGACCCGGAACCATATAGCGTCCGTTCGCATCAATGATCTGCGTGTCAGGACCTTTGCAATGAGATGCATCCGGTCCAACAAAGGCGATCCGCCCGGCGGTTATCGCAATATCATGATCAGGCAGCGCTTCGCGGGTGTGGACATTCACCCAAATACCGCCCGTGATAATCGTGTCAGCAGCGCTGCGCCCGGCAGCGGTGTTAACCAGTTGAGTGGCCAAATCGGCCCATGTGGGAAAAGATTCTTGCGTCATGGCCAAGGGTGGCACAGTGTCCAAGGAGGTTCAAGCGGCTGTGATGAATGGAAGCAATAAATGGATTATGAGACAATTGGAGCAGAAGATTTTGGCGCTTCCCTGACGGGTCTGGGCCTTAACCTATTGGTCCGCGATGTTGCCGCCCAAGTGGCTTTTCTACGCGATGTCTTTGCGATGAACGTGTTCCAACCAACGGCTGATTTCGCAATCATGACCTACGGTTCTCAGGTCTTTCAATTGCATTCCGATGGAACCTATCATTCAAATCCGCTGTTAGGGTTACTGCCTGAAAACCCGCCCCGCGGCGCCGGGATCGAAATTCGTCTGTATGACACTGATCCCGAAGACGCCTGTGCAAAGGCCGATGTTGCAGGGGCGACCATCTTGCAGTCGCCAACAGACAAGCCGCACGGCCTGCGCGAAGCATATATCTTGTGTGAAAACGGCTATGCGTGGGTACCCAGCAGACCTTTAGAGGGCGACCAATAACACGATCTGCGATAGCAACGGACGTGAAAAAGAATAATAATCACCGTAACAGCGCTTTGCCCGGAGAAAAACATGACCGTCACAAACCTGAAACCAAACATGGACCACTGGCAGGAGCGCGTCGACCTTGCCGCCGCCTTTCGCTGGACTGAACGGCTTGATATGCATGAAAGCGTGGCCAACCATTTTTCCTTTGCGGTGAATGATGAGGGTACACAGTTCCTGATGAACCCCAATCAAATGCACTTCAGCCGGATCAAGGCCTCTGATCTGTTGTTGATTGACGCCAATGACCCTGACACGCTGCAAGGGCCGGATGCGCCGGACCCAACGGCATGGGGTCTGCATGGTGGCGTGCACCGCGCCTGCAAACATGCCCGCTGTGTGATGCATGTGCATTCGATCTACGCCACCGTTCTGGCCTGCCTCCAAGACAGCCGCCTGCCTCCCATCGATCAAAACGCCTGTATGTTCTACAATCGGGTCGTGATTGACGAAGACTATGGCGGTCTCGCCTTTGAAGACGAAGGCGCACGATGTGCCGCAATGCTCACGGATCCCAAACAAAAGGTGATGGTGATGGGCAGCCATGGTGTCATGGTGATCGGGGACACGGTCGCGGACACGTTCAACAGGCTTTATTACTTTGAACGCGCGGCCGAAACCTACATCAAAGCGCTGCAAACCGGCCTGCCGCTGCGCCGTATCTCTGATGAAATCGCCGAAAAAACCGCCCGCGAGATTGAATCCTACCCTGAACAGGACATACGCCACCTCGCAGAACTCAAAGCGATCCTTGACGCTGAAGCTTCCGATTATGCCAACTGACGTTGACGCCGGGACAAGGACCAACCAAAGGCGCTTTCATCCCGGCGTCCCTCTGCTCTTATTACAAAGATCCCTCAAATGACCAACCGGCAGGAATGGAACCACACACCGGACCTGCCGCTTGCCGTATCACCTCTGTGGCAATGGCCGCCCAAACCCTTTGCTGTGCTCAAATGGTACGCAGATGGGTGGTTCTTTTTGACCATCAACACCGCAATCCTGGCCCTTGCCACCGCATGCTATTTTTGGCTGTCCCCCTCGCTGGCGCAAGCCGCCTCATTGGACCTGTCCTGGGTCTTTATGATCGTGCTGCGCAATCTTGTGATCATCACCATTATCGCTGGCGGGCTCCACCTGTGGTTTCACAGCTTCAACGCCCAAGGCACAGACAAAAAATACGACCCCCGTCCCTTTCCCCGCACAGGCCGAGTTTTTAGCTTTGATGCACAATTATGGGACAATATATTCTGGACACTGGCCAGCGGTGTGACCGTCTGGTCCGCGCTTGAGGTGCTGCTTTGGTGGTTGATGGCCAACGGCATGACGCCGATGACCACCTTTGCCCAAACACCGATCTGGTTCCTCGCCTTCTTTTTTGTCATCCCCATTTGGGAGAGCTTTTATTTCTACTGGATTCACCGGCTGCTGCATTCCAATCTGCTGTATCGTTTTCATGCGCTGCATCATCGGAATACAGATGTGGGGCCGTGGTCCGGGCTGTCGATGCATCCCATCGAACATCTGATGTTCTTTGGCACTGTGATCATCCACTTGGTTGTGCCCTCACATCCGCTGCATCTGGTTTTTCACCTGATGTATTACGCCATCTACGCAGTCACGACCCACACCGGATTCGAAGGTCTTTGGTATCGCCAATCCAAAAGGGTGCATCTGGGGATGTTCCATCACCAAATCCATCATCGGTATTTTGAGGTAAACTATGGCAGTCTTGATGTGCCTTGGGATAAATTGTTTGGGTCTTTCCATGACGGCACCCCTGCCTCCAAGGCCCTGATGCGAGACCGTTTGGCCGCTCGCAAGCGCGGCTGACACATTGCGCCTAGGGGTCCGTATGGATTAACTGCCGTTTAAGGTTAACGCGATAGGGCCGCAGACATGAACATCCTCTTTGTCCATCAAAACATGCCGGGCCAATACCGCGAACTGGTGCAATGGCTGGCGGCCACCGGCGCGCACCGCATTGTCTTTCTGACCCAGAAAAAGAACGCGCCAAACCTGCCCGGTGTCGAAACCCGCCAATACGCCCCCCATAGAACACCCGCAAAAGACGCTTATGGCCTATCCAAAGTCTGGGAAGAAGGCACCGGTTCCGGATTTGGCGCAGCAATGGCAGCCCGCGCGCTTGAACGTGATGACGGCTTTAAGCCAGATATCATTATTGGACATGTCGGCTGGGGTGAACTGACGTTTTTCAAACAAGTTTGGCCGGATGTGCCCATCATCGGCTTCTTTGAATATTACTATAACTTGCAGGGTGGGCTGATTGGTTTTGACCCCGAAGAACCGGTCTCAGAACATGCCCCTTTCCTGATGCAGGCCCGCAATGCGATCCCGCTTACTAATATTGAAACCGTCGATCAGGGGCATACCCCAACCTATTGGCAGCGCGACCGTTTTCCCACAAGCTTTCATGACCGGATGTATGTCTGCCACGACGGCATCCGCACCGATACGCTGACCGCAAACCCTGACGCGACCCTGCGCCTCAGTCGCTTGGACGCACCGCTCACCCGTAACGATGAAATACTGACCTATGTGGCCCGAAATCTGGAACGCGCCCGTGGTTTTCACCAATTCATGCGCGCCCTGCCCCGGATCATGGCCGAACGCCCCAACGCCCGGGTTTTGATTGTTGGCGGCAATGAGGTCTCCTACGGCGGCAAAAGCAAAGACCCGCGTGGGTTGCGCGGTCAAATGGAAGCCGAAGTCGGGGACCAGCTTGATTGGAACCGGCTGCATTTTCTGGGCCGTATCCCTTATGGCAACTACAAAAAACTGGTGCAGTTAAGCCGCTGCCACGTCTATCTGACGATGCCGTTTGTGTTGTCATGGTCCTTGCTGGAAACAATGTCGATGGAGGCCACAATCGTCGCCTCTGATGTCGCCCCGGTCCGCGAGGCGATTACAGATGGAAAAACCGGTTTACTAGTTGATTTCTTTGATAATAACGCCCTCGCAGACCGTGTTATTGATGTCTTGGCAACCCCTGAAAAATTCTCTCATCTAGGACCAGCCGCACGGGCACATGTTGTGAAAGAATACGATTTCCTGACCAAATGTCTGCCCGAACATATCGCCCAGATAAACGCGCTGGTCCCGGCGGAAAAACGGATTGTGATGGGGTAGGGACAAACCACATCTATTTTGCCCTTGTTGCCCGACCCAAGGCAGGCCAATTTCGCACCATGGACAAGGTATTATTTTCATTCGGACATGGGTTCAGCGCGCGCGCATTGGCCAAGCGATTGGTGCCACAAGGTTGGCGTATCATTGGGACAACCCGCAGCACTGACAAAATGGACGCAATTGCCGCCACAGGTGTGGAGCCCGTGCTTTGGCCGGGAACAGACGTGTCCGACCTGGTGGCACAAGCGCCCAATCTGCTCATCTCGGCTGGACCGGGACCTGAGGGTGATCCTGTGCTCAACGCCCTGCGCGACCAAGTCGCCCAGATTGCGCCGCGTCTGCGCTGGGCTGGCTACCTGTCTACCACTGGCGTTTACGGCGACCACCAAGGCGCTTGGGTGGATGAAGACACGCCCCTGACCCCTGCAACCAAACGCGGCCAGCTGCGCGTTGAAGCTGAAACAGCTTGGCAAAACATTCCTGATCTGCCCCTCCATATTTTTCGCTTGGCTGGCATTTATGGCCCCGGGCGTGGCCCATTTGCCAAAGTACGCGCAGGCACTGCACGACGCATTCTCAAGAAAGGTCAGGTCTTTAGCCGCATCCACGTAGAGGACATCGCGCAAGCGCTGGACCTGTCCTTGGCCCGCCCCATGCCCGGCGCCATCTATAACCTTTGTGATGATGACCCTGCGCCACCACAGGATGTCATAGGTCACGCCGCCGAATTGCTTGGCTTACCCATGCCGCCAACCATGGACTTTGAAACCGCTGACATGACACCAATGGCACGCAGTTTTTATGCCGAAAGCAAAAAAGTGCGCAACGACCGGATCAAACGGGATCTTGGTTGGGCGCCCACCTTTCCCGATTACCGGTCGGGGTTGGCCGCGATGTTACACCAAGACCCTTAGGATCAAGACCCATTGATCCTGCCGTATTGGCGCGATCAACCAGCCAAATTTTGCATCCAAGTTCCGCTGCCGCTTGTCCACCTGCCCTTAGAGGCCCATAAAGAGGCATATTTGATTAGATAGACTGACGCCCGTGCAAAAACTACGCTCCTTTCTCGAAGCACCGAAATTTGGCATTTTCATCATGTCGGTGATCATCTTCAACGCCTTGCTTTTAGGGCTTGAGACCTCAGAGACCTTTGTAAATAACACCGGGCCCATTGTGGGCATGTTAGACAACATCTGTCTGGCAATCTTTGTCATCGAACTGGTGCTCAAGATCATTGCCTACCGCTTCCGGTTTTTCCGCGACGGTTGGAACATCTTTGACTTGCTGATTGTCGGCGTGTCGCTGGTGCCGGCCACCCAAGGTCTGTCTGCGTTGCGGGCTTTGCGCATCTTGCGGGTGTTGCGTCTTGTGTCCGCGGCTCCTCGCCTGCGCCGCGTGGTCGAAGGGTTTATCACCGCCTTGCCCGGTATGGCGTCCGTCTTTGTGCTGATGGCGCTGATTTTCTATATCGGGTCGGTCATCTCAACCAAGCTTTTTGCCGAAACTTTTCCGCAATGGTTCGGCACTTTGGGGCGTTCCGGGTATTCACTGTTTCAGATCATGACCCTGGAAAGCTGGTCAATGGGGATCGTGCGCCCGGTGATGGAGGTCTTTCCCTTTGCCTGGGCTTTCTTTGTGCCGTTCATCATGGTCACTTCCTTTGCGGTGGTGAACCTGCTGGTTGGTCTGATCGTGAACTCCATGCAGGATGTCCATTCCGAAGAAAGCGACGCCGAAACGGACGCCTATCGAGACGATGTCGCAACACGGCTAACTGCAATCGAACAACGGCTTGATGCCCTGCTTGATCAACAGACCAAGAAATAGCGCGCGGCATCCTTGTTATTAATTCAGGCGCTTTGCTGACCTATCTGCGTGATCCCCAAGACATCCAGAACCTTGGCCTCGATCTGATCTGCGTTCATCCCCGCAACCGCATACATATCCGCAGGTGACGCCTGATCAATAAATGTATCAGGGAACACCATGGACCGGTATTTCAGCCCGCCATCAAATACCGCTTCTTCGGCCAGCAACTGCGCTACATGTGATCCAAAACCGCCGACACTGCCTTCTTCGATGGTGATCAACGCCTCATGATCGCGGGCAAGCCCAAGGATCAGATCGCGGTCCAACGGTTTGGCAAAGCGCGCATCTGCAACAGTCGGGGTGATGCCTTTTGACGCCAATGCTTCGGCGGCTTTCTCGACCTCAGCCAACCGGGTTCCAAAAGACAACAGCGCCACACGCGTCCCTTGTGCGATGATCCGACCTTTCCCAATCTCAAGCGGCACACCACGTGCCGGCAAATCCACGCCATTGCCTTCTCCACGTGGAAAACGAAAGGCGATAGGCCCGTCATCATGCGCTACCGCCGTTGCCACCATATGTTTCAGCTCCGCCTCATCCGCCGCTGCCATCACAACAAACCCCGGTAAATTGGCAAGGTAAGCCACATCAAATGCCCCAGCATGGGTCGCCCCATCCGCACCCACCAATCCGGCGCGATCAATGGCAAACCGCACAGGCAACCGTTGGATCGCAACATCATGGACAACCTGATCATACCCACGCTGCAAAAACGTTGAATACATCGCGCAAAACGGCTTCATCCCACCCGCAGCAAGGGCTGCGGCAAATGTCACCCCATGTTGTTCAGCGATTCCAACATCAAAGCATCGCGATGGATAACGTTCCGCAAAAAGATTGAGACCCGTCCCATCCGGCATCGCCGCTGTAACGGCGCAAATCTTATCATCCGCCGCTGCTTCTTCTAACAACGACTTGGCAAAAATCGACGTATAGCTCGGCGCGTTTGATGGCGCTTTGGATTGCTCTCCGGTCACCACGTTAAATTTGGAAACACCGTGCCCTTTGTCCCGTGCGGTTTCCGCCGGGCCATAGCCCTTCCCCTTCTTGGTCAACACATGGATCAGGATCGGCCCGGTCGCCCGTTGTTTCACAGTACGCATTACCGGCAACAATTGCTCCATGTCATGCCCATCAATCGGACCAAGATAGGAAAACCCAAGCTGCTCAAACAACGTTCCGCCAACGGTCATACCTTTCAGCATATCCTTGGCGCGTTTGGCCCCTTCCCGAAACGGCTCCGGCAACAGGCTGACTGCCCCTTTGGCCGCGGCCTTAAATTCCTGAAACGGCTCCTCGGCATAAAGTTTGCTCAGATAGCTGGACATCGCCCCGACCGGAGGGGCGATCGACATTTCATTGTCATTCAGGATCACAATCAACCGCTTGCCCAAATGTCCGGCATTGTTCATCGCCTCATAGGCCATGCCCGCAGACATCGAACCATCGCCAATCACGGCAATCGCATCCCCCAATCCTTCCGGGACATTCCCACCCAGATCACGCGCAACCGCAAATCCCAAGGCCGCCGAAATCGATGTTGACGAATGCGCCGCCCCGAACGGATCATAAGGCGATTCCGACCGTTTGGTGAAACCCGACAACCCACCCTTTTGCCGCAACGTCCGAATCCGGTCGCGCCGCTCGGTCAGGATTTTGTGCGGATAAGACTGATGTCCCACATCCCAGACGATCTTGTCCCGCGGCGTGTCAAATACCGCATGCAACGCCACAGTCAGCTCCACAACACCAAGCCCGGCACCCAAATGCCCTCCCGTTACAGAAACCGCCGAAACCGTCTCTGCTCTGACCTCATGGGCAAGCATCTCCAACTCGGCATCCGAAAACTGCTTGAGATCAGCAGGCCGGGTCACACTGTCCAACAGGGGCGTCTTGGGGCGTTCGGTCATGCGGTTACCTTAATTCTTTCGGGCAATGACAAAGCGGGCCGTTTCCCGCAATACCTCTGCATCCTCAGCATATACATCTATTGCATCAATAGCAGAGTGCACCAACTCTGACGCGCGACGTTTGGCCCCATCAAGACCCAGCAAGGACACAAAAGTGGCTTTCCCTGCATCAGCATCTTTTCCAGTGGCTTTGCCAACCATCTCTGCATCCCCCTCGACATCCAAAACATCATCCGCAATCTGATAAGCTAACCCCAAGGCACTGGCATAAGCGGCAAGCGGCGCGGGATCCGCCCCCGCCATTCGAGGCCCTGCCATGCTCGCCCATCCAATCAACGCCCCTGTCTTACCTTGCTGCAAGGCGGTGATCTGATCCAATGTCAACGGTGCATCCGCTGTCTCTGCCGCGATATCCAATGCCTGCCCCAGAACCATGCCCTTTGCACCGGATGCCTGCGCAAGGGTCCGCGCCAGCCGGGCCTGAACGTCCGCATCGCCAACCTCTGAGGTTGTCACCATCTCAAACGCCAAAGCCTGCAATGCATCCCCCGCCAAAACCGCTGTTGCCTCATCCCATTTGCGATGCACCGTCGGCTGGCCCCGCCGCATGTCATCATCATCCATGCACGGCAGATCATCATGTACCAACGAATAGGCATGTAACGCTTCAATTGCCGTTGCAGGCCAAATCGCTGCCTCCGGCTTTATCCCGTGCAACCGCGCCGTCTCCAAAACCAGAAACCCGCGCAACCGCTTGCCACCCGCCACTGCATGACCCATTGCATGCACCGCAGGCACCGCACTGTCATGCTGCGCCAACACATGATCCATATGCGCACCAACCCGTGCGGCAGCCGCCTCAAGCCGTGTGCGAAACACTGCCGCTCAAAGCCCTTCGACGGGCTTCAACCCCGTAGGATTGCCATCGCCATCCAGAGTGATCGCAGCAACCTTCTCTTCCGCTTCTTTCAGCTTGGCCTCACACCGCGCCTTCAACGCCGCCCCCCGCTCATACAGCGCAATTGACGCATCAAGCTCGACATTGCCGCTTTCCAGTTGAGCCAACACCTTTTCAAGCTCCGCCATCGCAACCTCAAAGCTCATTTCTTCAATAGATGTGTCAGACATTGCTGCGCCCCTAAACTCTCAAAATCCCGGCAACATTACTGTGGAAACACAACAATCGCCAGACGCCGCTTTTCTTTTTGGCCTTAAATACCGTCCGCACTCTCCCCAGTCACAGGGGTCTGCTAGTCAGGCGCCAACATATATCCGGCCCCCCGCACGGTCTGCAAATACTGCGGCTGCTTGGGGTTGTCTTCAATCTTACGCCGCAGCCGCGTGATCTGAACATCCACCGCACGTTCCTGTGCCTGCCCGCGATCACGACCCAATTCTTCAACCAACTTGGCCCGGCTCAATGGAGTCCCCGGTTGGGCGGCGAAAATCTTCATCAGCAAAACTTCTGTGCCTGTCAGCCGCACCAAATCATCGCCTTGCCACAATTCACCCCGCTCCATGTCATATCGAATGGCGCCAAGCGATAGAACCTTCGGCGCAGCATCTTCTACCGCGGTGTCCGGCATCCGCCGCAAAATGGCGTTGATCCGCAACAAAAGCTCTTTGGGCTCAAACGGTTTGGCCAGATAATCATCCGCCCCGGTTTCCAACCCCTCAATCCGGTTGTCCGTCTCGCCTTTGGCGGTCAATAACATGATCGGCGTCTGCATCGTTTCCCGCAGCGACGCCGTCAAAGACAACCCATCCTCGCCCGGCATCATCACATCCAGCACAATCAGATCGAAATCCAACCCTGACAGAATACGCCTCGCATGCGCGGCATCCCGGGCCGAGGTGACCAAGAACCCATGCCGCATCAGAAACTTTTGCAACAACGTCCGAATGCGTTCATCATCATCGACAATCAACAGATGCGCGTCCATCTCACTCATACGGTGATCTCCCTCAATTTGGCATAGCTGACCCGCATTTCCGGGTCCATCATCGCTTCCAACACAGTGCGGAACCCCGCAACCGCTTCGGGCCCGGCTTCTCGAAACGCGGCGCGCAGACGGGCGCGCTGCGCATCCGACAGCTTTTGCTCCAACGCACGTCCCGCATTTGTCAGCGCCAAATGCCGTTCGCGTTTATCCGATTTGCCGACACTGCTTTCAACCAGATCATCGGCAATCAACGTCCGCAACACACGATTAAGAGACTGCTTCGTCACCCCAAGGATATTGAGCAAATTGTTCACAGTGGTTCCCGGCGCCCGCCCGATGAAATGGATCGCCCGATGATGTGCCCGCCCATAAGCCAAATCCGCCAAAATCCGATCCGGATCAGCGGTAAATCCACGATAGGCAAAAAACATCGCTTCACTGCCTTGTCGCAGTTGCTCATCCGTCAAAAACAAAAGCGTATCGCCCCTGACAGCAGAAGGAGTCCGGCCTTCACCCATGGTATGCCTCATCACGTTGTTTACGCGCAGTTTATGTCAGCCTTATTGACACTCCAAGGGCGAAAGGCTAGAGATTCAAAGCTTTTGCGACAGAAAGTGTCCGATGCGGACCTATCTACGCAACAATCGCAATTTTCACCTTGAGGGGGCGTGAATATGTCAGCTGCATATGATGATAGGGACGGCAAAATTTGGCTGGATGGCAAGATGGTGGACTGGCGCGATGCCAATGTACACATCCTGACCCACGCAATGCATTATGCCTCCTCGGTGTTTGAAGGAGAACGGGCCTACAACGGCAAAATCTTCAAAAGCCGCGAACATTCCGAGCGACTGAAACGCTCTGCAGTGATGGTCGATTTCGAAGTGCCTTGGACTGTGGATGAAATCGAAGCCGCCAAGATCGAAGTGCTGGCCGCTTCGGGTCTTCAGGACGCCTACGTGCGCGCAATCGCATGGCGCGGCGCAGGAGAAGACATGGGCGTCGCTTCGGCCAAAAACCCGGTCCGTCTCGCCATCGCCGCATGGGAATGGGGCGCCTATTACGGCGATGCAAAGATGAAGGGCGCCAAGCTCGACATCTCAAAATGGAAACGCCCGTCCCCTGAAACCATCCCCAGCCACGCCAAGGCCGCTGGCCTCTATATGATCTGTACAATGTCAAAACACGCAGCCGAGGCCAAAGGCTGTTCGGATGCGATGATGTTTGATTACCGCGGCTATGTGGCCGAAGCGACGGGTGCGAACATCTTTTTCGTCAAAGACGGAGAAGTGCATACCCCTGACCCTGATTGCTTTCTCAATGGGATCACCCGCCAAACCGTGGTTGGCATGCTGAAAGAGAAACAGATCAAAGTGCACGAACGCCACATCATGCCCGAAGAACTTGAAGGGTTTGAACAATGCTGGCTGACCGGCACCGCAGCCGAAGTCACCCCGGTTGGACAGATTGGCGATTACAACTTTGAAGTAGGCGGCATCACCCGCGATATCGCTGAAAGCTATGAAAAGCTGGTGCGCCTCTAGGGCCTGCCCTGAACGCACCTTCTATCGCCACCACCTCAAAGCCTGCTGATGCCATTGCTCAGCAGGCTTTTGCATTCCTCGCTCAGATCACCGTTTGGTAAATACTGCGATATGTGCCTGATCCCCTGCGTGGCTGACATCCACACCAGCACCGTAAATGTCGACCAAGTGATGCTCTAACCCATCAATCACGCCATCCAATGCCGCAAATTTGGCCGCAAACCCGCGCGCCTCAAAATGTTCTGCGTTGATGGACAGCACAAAAACCGCGCCCGTTTTGGCCACCCGCAACAGCTCATCCAATGCGTCCGGTCCGACATGCCCATGGGTAAACGTGCCCGAAGACACTACCGCCGCATAGCTATCGCTTTTGATCCCAAGCGTCCCTGTCAAATCGCCCTCAATACAATGTCGGTAAAGCCCTTTGGCCGCTGCGACCTGCAACATATCCGGCGAGATATCCAAAGCGTCAAAGACAACACCATCCTTTGAGGGGAACTGCGCCGCGACCAATCCGGTGCCTGCCCCTACGTCCAGGACCGGGCCGGCGCCCTGAAATGTGTCAGCCAACACCATCGCAACCAACTGCGGCAAACGATAGTCCATTTCCGCCGCAAACCCCTCGTCATAGCTCTGTGCCCAATCCGCATATAGCCGACGGTTGTCCTGTGGCGTCTGTAACGCATAGGCCGCATCAAGGTCAGGTGTGTTGTTGCTCATGTCCCAAGCCTAACCCGCGTTTCGCAGGCGCTCAATCACATTGAAGTTCCCAAAATCGGATAAACCCTTTGAAATTTCCCGCGCGGCCCCATCTATTGGCACAAGCAACCAAACGGAGGCCCCCATGGCCACATATGAAAAAACCGCCGAGGCAATCGCCGCCCTGTCTCCCGAAGAATACCGCGTCACACAGCAAAGCGGCACAGAACGTCCCGGCACCGGACCGCTCTTGGGCAACAAAGAACCCGGCATCTATGTCGATATCGTCAGCGGCGAACCGCTTTTTGCCTCTGCTGATAAATACGATAGCGGCTGCGGCTGGCCAAGCTTTACCAAACCCATCGACAACGTGACAGAACATCGCGATGCTTCACTTGGCATGGTCCGGATCGAGGTGCGCTCCAAACATGGCGACAGTCACCTCGGCCACGTCTTTCCAGACGGCCCAAGTGACCGCGGTGGCATGCGCTATTGCATCAATTCAGCTTCGTTGCGGTTTGTGCACCGCGACGACATGAAAACCGCCGGATACGGCGCATTTTTAGATCAAGTGGAGGACGTCGCATGACCACACAACGCGCAGTTTTAGCAGGGGGATGTTTCTGGGGCATGGAAGACTTGATCCGCAAACGCCCCGGCGTGATCTCAACCCGCGTAGGTTACACTGGCGGAGATGTGCCCAATGCCACCTATCGCAATCATGGCACGCATGCCGAAGGCATCGAGGTGATCTTTGACCCAACTGTCACATCGTTTCGCCAACAGCTCGAATTCTTCTTTCAGATCCACGACCCAACCACACTCAATCGTCAAGGCAATGACCGCGGCATGAGCTACCGATCCGCCATTTATTACGTGGACGAAGACCAAAAATCCGTCGCGCTCGACACCATCGCGGATGTCGAAGCATCAGGCCTGTGGCCCGGCAAAGTTGTGACCGAAGTCGAACCCGTGGGTGAATTCTGGGAAGCCGAACCAGAACACCAAGACTATCTTGAACGCATCCCAAACGGATACACCTGCCATTTTGTGCGCTCTGATTGGGTCTTGCCAAAACGCGCCGCCGCTGAATGATCAAACAGGGGCGGATCCGCACGCCGATCCGTCCCTGTCTTTCCCGGCTTACCCTCGGTCTAGCTTCGTAATCCGATCAACAATCCGCTGGATCGCTTCGCTTGATGACGCCTTAAGCGAGTCATACACCTGAAAATCATGTGGCATATCCGGCCATACATCGATCGTCACATCACAGCCTTTTGCCTGTTGCGTCTGCGCAAACTCGACAATCATATCATGCAAAATCTCCCGCCCCCCCGCTTGCAGATAAATCGGCGCCGTGCCGCTATAGTCCTGATAAATCGGGGAAAGCGCCTCGCGCCCAAAGCGGCCCTTGGGGTCAAGCCATTTTCCAAATTGCAACGCCATCCACCCCTGCACCAGATCAAAACGATCATTTTCATGCAGGCTCGCGCCACGGCCCCCGATATCCGTCCACGGACATAACCCAATGCATAACGCAGGCTGCGCCAACCCCCGCGATTTCAGGCTCTGCAACAACATCAACGCCATATGCCCACCAGCACTGTCTCCAACCACGACAATGTCTTTGGTGGGCACCTTCTCTCTCAGATAGGACCACGCCGTCAGCGCATCCTCTGCCTGTGCCGGATGGGGATGTTCCGGCGTCAACCGGTATTCCGGTGCAAAAACTGCGGCTCCTGTATGATGCGCCAACATCGCCGCAAACCGCGCACTTATTGCCGCACGAAACGTGTATCCCCCACCATGCAGGTACAACATCGTGCCATCACAACGCGGATTATTTGGATGGTACCATTTGCCTTTTATTCCAGTGCTTGGCGAAACGCGGACGTCATAATGGTCGTCGGTCTCTGTCTGAACACTGTCAAACAATACCCGACCACGTTCGATATCCTGACCCCGCATCGCAGCCGTAAACTGATGCCGCCAAAACCGGATTCCGATCTCAATATGGGCATCCCAATCAGGCGCCAAGCGCCGCCCCATCAAATGCCGAAAATACGTTGCAAGGGCGATACGGTTGAGCACCCCAAAGCTTTTGAACCGCAAAGAAAGCGGCCCGCTGAATTTCAGTTTAGACATATGGCGGTTCCTTGTCGCTGTTTCGCGAAATTTGCCACGCATGCCCGGCCGCTTTATAGAACAAACGCGCCACTTCTCGAGGATACCCATGAACCCTGTTTCCAAGCTCTTTATGGCTTCGCCAAAGCTCTCAGGTTGTCTGTTTGGTGCCATCCACCGCGATACCCGTCGCACTGTCCTTGCAGATGCAGATAGGGTTAATCACTTCCCCGCCTCCCCCCTGTTCTGCGTCACACTTTTGCGCCACGGAGATTTGTTTGTGCTGCCAGCGGACCGTGATTGGAACGACCTGTCAAACGCGACCAAACTCCCCCGTATCTCCGTTTTCCCCCCAAGCGATTTGCCGATCTCAAGCTGGTCTCCTAACGCGATAGAGGCCACAACTTTTGGTTTTTATGCTGATGCGTGGATGCGTTTAGGTGGCTCTTTAGATGCCAACGATGTCCCCACCCCGATCCATCGGGCCCTTGATGTCTTTGATAGACAAAACAACCCAGAGACCGGATGGACGTCCTTTTGCCAAGTGTTAGAGCCTGAATGGACGAAATACCGCCCCTCCGCATGGCGCCCCATTGCCGACATTTCTGATTGGGCACGTACCGTTCAAATCCGCGCCGCATTTTCCGGGCGAGGGCGCAGTGTCCGGGCTTTTCAACGGCAACTCAAACGCCTGAGCGGCCATTCAAAACGCCAACTCGATTTCTTCTCCTCTTTCGAAAACACCCACCGGCTAATTCTTCAAGATCCCGACCTGTCCCCCGCTGAACTCGCCATAGATGCAGGATATGCAGATCAATCCCACCTAGGTCGCACCCTGCGACGGGCCACAGGGTTTTCTCCGGCACACCTCAACCGGGCCATCGCCCATGAGGAACCTTTTTGGTGCTACCGCCTGCTCGGTGAACGGTTCTAGCCCCGCTATACCCCTACCCTTGGTCGCCCCGTCGCCTCTACCGCGACTACCGCTTCAATAAACACCTCACGGGCTTCGACGCCAGCGGTGCGCACATCGCGTTTCACAGTCACCTGAATGTCTTCTGCGCCCGCTGCTTGTGCTTGGATTGTCGCCTCAAGCCGCAAAGCTTCTTCCAAATGATCCATCGCAGTATCCGCATCACCAAAGTCTTGCGGCCCATCCACCAAGTGGACCCGATACTTGCCTTCTGCCGGTGATGTAACAGTGCCACTGTGCCGCATCGTGACCCGGCCCACCACGGCGCCAATCGCATTTGCGACCCCCGCATAATCCGGCAAAATCATCTCACATCCCAAAAGCGCACCAACAGCAGGGTAGTACGACGCCGCAGAGGCGCCCAACCCAACAACCGGAACACGTATACCAGTCTCTAACTTGACCAAAGAAGGCTTCTTTACCATCCCTCGCTGCATCAAATCATGCCGCGCCAAACTCTCTGGCGATGCCTCAAACCCCGGATCTTCTTCTGCAAAAGCAGTCTCTAACAACGCCAATCCAGTTTGATGCGTCAATCGATCCACGATCATCTCTGCCACATCTTCAGCGTGGTTTGACAAAACAGTCCCTGATCCTGTCCGTTTACGCCCCAGCAATTGCAGTGCTTTCCGCGCGGCGCCCGCATCCCATTCCAACACACGCCCTAACACGTGGCTGGCATCAGACGGCGTGACGCCGGCAACCTGCACCAATCCCCGCTCCACCAACCGCTTTAACGCGCCATGTTCAATCCGCGCCCGCAGCACATCACCCACAGCATGCACACCACCCCCGATCCGATCCAGCAATGCAGCCTCCCTTGGGCCAACGCCCTCTTGGCTGACTCCGGGCACAGCGCGCACAAACCGCGCATCATGTTCTCCGGGCGTCGTGGCCCGCAACTGCGCATCCAAGGCCGCATGCACCACTTCAGCTGCTTCCACCGCGACAAGAGACACCGGCAACACCCGTTTCGGCCCCAGCGTCACGCCACCCTGCAACCCCTCAGCGATGAAATGCACCTCGCTGTCTCCGCCCAGCCCTGTCGTGCGCATCGCGACCGCTTCAACCATTGTGCGATAGGGCCCAACCTGCGCCCCTGCCGGATCAATCTTTGGTCGCCCATCTTTCAGCAAGGCCACATCCGTCGTGGTTCCGCCAATATCGCTCACCAAGGCCAGATCCGGGCCAGTCATCCAACGCGCGCCCACAATGGAGGCCGCCGGTCCGCTCAAAATCGTCTCTATTGGCCGTTCCCGCGCCTGCGCCGCTGAGATCAACGCCCCGTCACCACGCACCACCATCAAAGGCGCGGTCACCCCCAATCCAAGTAAGGTTTCTTCAGCACGTCCAATCAACCCGTCAATCATGCCGATCAACCGCGCGTTCAATACCGCCGTCATAGCGCGCTTTGGCCCGTTCAGCTTGGCCGACAATTGATGTGACGCAGATACCGGCCGCCCGGTGATCTCGCTCACCAACGCTGCCGCTCTCACTTCATGCGCCGGATTGCGGGTGGCAAACTGACCGGCCACCGCAAACCCGCTCACATCATCCTTATGTGTCTCTAAAAAGGCGATAAGAGCCGCCTCATCCAATGCAGTTGCTTCCCCACCTGCATGGGTATGACCGCCGGCCACAACAAGCACCGGATCGCCCTTTAACGCATCCGCCAACCCATGCGCCTCCAGGTCTCGCTCCCGAAACCCGATAAAGATCAACGCGACTCGACCCCCTTGCCCCTCGACCAGCGCATTGGTCGCCAATGTCGTGGACAAAGACGCCATCGCAACCTCTGATGCGTCCACCGCTGCCTGTTCCAATACCGCGCCTACCGCTGCCCCAACACCAATCGCCAGATCGTGACGCGTGGTCAAAGATTTGGCTGACGCAATAACACTCTCTTCATCCCGGATCAGTACCGCATCCGTATAGGTCCCACCCGTATCTACCCCCAAAAGTATCGTCACCGGGTTCTCCTCTTTGTCCTTGTAACGCGCCAGCTTTCAAAAGGTGTCACAGGTCCGACAACCGCTGCACCGCCCAACGGGCCGCATCCGCAACTGCCGCATCCGCATCTTCACACAACTCCATTGCCACATCCCGCAAGGAACCCATGCCAGAATTTCCAATCGCATACAGCACATTACGCACAAACCGGTCCCGCCCGATCCGTTTGACCGGAGATCCAGAAAACCGCGCGCGGAACGCCGCATCATCCAACCCCACCAAGACAGATAGATCCTCCGCCTGAACCGCCGCCCCATGATACCGCATGTCACTTGCCTGAACCGCAAATTTGTTCCACGGGCAGACCGCCAGACAATCATCACAACCGTAAATCCGATTGCCCATTTTGGCCCGGAGGGACAGGTCAACCGGGCCCTTATGTTCAATCGTCAAATAGGAAATACAGCGCCGCGCATCCACTTGATACGGTGCAGGAAAAGCATCCGTCGGACAAACATCCTGACAGGCTCGGCAAGACCCGCACCGATCCACCTCAGGAGGATCAACTTCCAAATCAAGTGTTGTGAAAACAGACCCTAAAAAGGCCCAATTCCCCCAATCCCGACTTACCACATTGCTGTGTTTACCCTGCCACCCCAACCCCGAAGCCTGTGCCAAAGCTTTTTCAGGCACCGGGGCCGTGTCCACAAATACCTTTACCTCACAAGGTTCCTGCGCAATCAACCACCGCGCCAGCCGCTTTAGCCGCTTTTTGACAATGTCATGATAATCGCGCCCCTGCGCATATACCGACACCGCGCCTTTCTCAGGATGATCCAATACCGCAAGCGGATCATGTTCCGGCGCATAGCTCTCTGCCAACATGATCACCGACCGCGCTTGCGGCCACAACGCCGCAGGATTTCCCCGCCACGTCATCCGCTCTTCCATCCACTGCATCTGTCCGTGATACCCCGCTGCCACATAGGCCTCCAACCGCTTGGGCACCTCAGGCACATCCCAAGGGCGGCACACATGCGCCGCAACAAACCCCTCGCTCAGCGCTTGTGACACCACCCTCTGCTTCAGGTCCATTCTCTTTTTGGCCTTATATACCGTCCGCAATCTCCACACCCACAGGTGTCGGCGTTTAACAGCCTAGAAATCCAGATCATTATAATGAGGGGGCGCCGGAAATCCGGGCACCTGATCAGCCAACAACGCCCGAAAAGCCGGACGCGACTTGATCTTGGCATACCAGTCTTTAACCACCTCAGACCTGTTCCAATCCACATCCGAAATGTAATCCAAAGCGGATAAATGCGCCGCCGCGGCAAAATCAGCCAGCGTCATCTTATCCCCGGCAAGCCATCGGCGATGGTCCAATAGCCACGCCATATAATCAAGATGATACTTGATGGCCTTTGCCCCCGCCTTGACGTTCTTGCTGTCAGGATACCCTTCTTTCATCACCTTCTTGTTGACCCGCTCATACAGTAACTTTGACGTCACCTCACTATGAAACTTATCATCAAACCAGCTCACCAGCCGCCGCACTTCCAATCTCTCGATCGGGCCGGATGGCAACAACGACGGCTCCGGTCGGGTCTCTTCGATGTATTCACAAATCGCCGCACTTTCGGCCATCATGATCCCATCCAGCCGCAACACCGGCACCTTCCCGGCAGGGTTACGCCGCATAAAATCGGGGTCTTGCTCCCAATACCGTTCCTCAACCAACTCCACTTCGATCTTCTTTTCCGCAAGACTCAACCGAACCTTGCGACAAAACGGGGAAAGAGGGACGTGAAAAAGGCGCGCCATCAGGAAAACCAAAATTATTCGAACTGTCGCCCTAAATGCCTCGCTTTGCGCTGCAATTCAACTCTCGAAACAGGCCGCGCGCCCGTCTTTGCTGATTGTCGCCGCCCCATCGCGCACCTGAACGGCTCGCCTGCGCACTGAATTGCTAGGATCAGAGGCTGATCGCGTCTTTGGAGAAGGCAAGATTGACGCCAGCCGCGCAGCCTGTGTGGCATTCAAATCAGCTGCCGACACACCAAAGTAATGCTGCGCCGCTGCCTCTACGCCAAACACACCTTCATCAAATTCGGCAATATTCAGATAGACCTCAACGATACGTCGCTTCGACCACACCGCTTCGACCAAGGGCGTGATCAACGCCTCCAATGCTTTGCGCACCCATGCCCGACCATGCCACAGATACACATTCTTTACCGTTTGCTGACTGATCGTCGACGCCCCGCGCGCGCCTCCCTGCTCAATGGCCAACCGGATCGCTGCAACATCAAATCCCCAGTGTTGACAAAAGTTCGCATCCTCCGCCGCAACAGCAGAGCGGGCCATCACCGGCGCAATGTCCTCCATCGCGGCCCAGGTTTGCGAAACCCCACCCAATCGCCGCCCTTCTGAGAACATATACGCTGTTGTCGGTGGATTGATCAGCGCGCCCAGCACAACAAACGCCACAGTGATGATGAACGCAACAGACACAATCCGCAGCACCCAACGCCGAACAAATCGACCCAGATCAAAATACCGCGTCTTCTTTTTTGGTTTGTTCTTCTTTGCCCGCGCCATATCTCAGCTATAGGCCGCGAACGCCCGTTTGTGAACGCTCGCAGCCCATTGTCTTCACTCGGCAGGCACAGCCGTTGCATCATTGCTCAGCGGCACGGGGATATGCACCAACATCTCTTTGGGGCAAACCTGCAAGAAATGATGCTTTTCCGTCTCCCAATGTTGCAGGATTTCGGCGGCCTTGCGGCTGCCTGTCTCCTCCAAATGCCGCTCCAACAGCTCTTCTAGCTGTCCCATCCAGTGATCCACACCCACCGGGCAAATCACCAAGGTTTCCATGTTCATCATCGCCGGGGCACGCCCCTCAGGGTCATAAAGATAGGCCATGCCACCGGTCATCCCGGCCCCAAAGTTCGCTCCGATGTCACCAAGGATCACCGCAACGCCGCCGGTCATATATTCACACCCGTTCGACCCACAGCCCTCAATCACCACGCTCGCCCCCGAGTTGCGAACCGCAAACCGCTCGCCTGCACGTCCCGCAGCAAAAAGATAACCGTCAGTCGCACCATAAAGCACAGTATTGCCGATGATCGTGTTATCCGCCGCGACCACCGGACTTGCCATTGGCGGACGCACAACAACCATCCCACCAGACAATCCCTTCCCGACATAATCGTTGGCATCGCCCGACACTTCCAGCTTGAGACCCGGCGCCGCAAACGCGCCCAAGGACTGCCCGGCCGACCCGGTAAGCTTGACCGTCAGATGGTCCGCCTGCAGGGAATTGCGCATCCCAAACGCCTTCACGATATGACTCGATACCCGGGTACCCACGGTCCGATGCGTGTTCTGCACCGCATAAGACAACTGCATCTTCTCGCCATCTTCAAGGAACCGCGCCGCGTCGCGTACAATCTGGGCATCCAACGTATCAGGCACAACATTGCGTGGCTTGTCGCGGTCATAAACGTTTTCATGCGCCCCATCGACTGTGATCAACAGCGGGTTCAGATCCAGATCATCCAGATGCGCCGACCCACGCGAAACCTGCGTCAACAGATCCGCTCGTCCAATCACATCGTCCAAAGACCGCGCACCGATGCTTGCCAAAATTTCGCGTACTTCATTGGCATAGAACGTGATCAAGTTCACAACCTTATCCGCATTCCCGGTGAACTTGTCGCGCAGCGCCTCATCTTGGGTGCACACACCCACCGGGCAGGTATTGCTCTGACACTGACGGACCATGATGCAGCCCATCGCGATCAGCGCAGCAGTGCCGATGCCGTATTCCTCGGCCCCCAGCATCGCCGCCATCACAATATCCCGCCCCGTGCGCAAACCACCATCTGTGCGCAAGGTCACCCGGTCACGCAGGTTGTTCATCGACAACACCTGATGCGCCTCAGTCAGACCCATCTCCCATGGCAGCCCCGCATATTTGATCGAGGTCGCAGGCGACGCGCCAGTCCCGCCGTTGTGGCCCGAAATCAGGATCACATCAGCCTTGGCCTTGGCTACACCAGCGGCAATGGTCCCAACACCGGAACTCGCCACCAACTTTACCGTCACCTTACACCGCGGATTGATCTGCTTAAGGTCATAGATCAGCTGCGCAAGGTCTTCGATTGAATAGATGTCATGATGCGGCGGAGGCGAAATCAGCGTCACGCCTTTGGTTGAATGCCGCAACCGCGCAATCAGGTCGGTGACCTTCATCCCCGGCAACTGACCACCCTCACCGGGCTTGGCCCCCTGTGCAACCTTGATCTCCAACTCTTCACATTGGTTCAGGTATTCCGCTGTTACGCCAAACCGCCCCGAAGCCACCTGCTTGATCTTCGCAGACGGGTTATCGCCGTTCGGTTCCGGCACAAAATGCGCCGGGTCTTCGCCACCCTCACCACTGTCTGACTTTGCCCCAATCCGGTTCATCGCCACATTCAGGGTTTTATGCGCCTCTGGCGATAACGCCCCCAACGACATACCCGGCGTGACAAACCGCTTGCGAATTGAGGTGATGCTTTCCACCTCTTCCAATCCAATGGCCGCACCCAACGGTTTGATGTCCAACAAATCCCGCAGATGGATCGGTGGATTGCTTTGCATCTTGGCCGAATACTGTTGCCACATCTGATAAGACGCGCGGTTACACGCCATCTGCAACAGATGCATTGACGAAGCTTCCCAAGCATGGGTTTCACCAGATTTGCGTGATTTATAAAACCCACCAATCGGCAACACCACACCGTCACCCTGCCACCCTTTGGCATGTACCTGCTCGGCTTTGCGTTGAATGCCGGTCACGCCGATGCCGCTGATCCGACTGGTCATGCCGGGGAAATACTCCGCGCACATCGCCCGCGACAGGCCCACCGCCTCAAAGTTCAGACCGCCGCGATAAGATGACACAACACTGATGCCCATCTTCGCCATGATCTTTAGCAAACCCTGATCAATCGCCTCGCGGTATCGCTGCACCGCGCCGGTCAATGTCTGATCCAACAATCCACGCTCAATCCGTTCATTCAACGAATCTTCTGCCAGATAGGCGTTCACCACGGTTGCACCACAGCCGATCAGCACCGCAAAATAATGCGGGTCCACACATTCAGCGGACCGCACGTTGAGCGACGTAAAGGTCCGCAATCCATTCCGTGTCAGATGACTGTGCACAGCAGAGGTGGCCAAGATCATTGGCATCGCCACCTTGTCCGCGTCCGACAAATGATCCGTCAACACCAGATGCCCGGCACCCGACCGGACGGCATCTTCCGCCTCGGCCCTGATCCGTCTTAATCCCGCATCCAGACTTTCGCCCGCTGCGAAAGTACAATCGATGGTCACCACATCTGCATTAAAATGTTTGAACAACTCATCAAATTGCGCATTGCCGACAAAAGGTGAATCCAGCACCAAAATCTCGGTCTGGCTGCCGTCTTCGTCCAGAACGTTCTTCAGGTTCCCAAACCGTGTCTTAAGGCTCATCACCCGGAATTCACGCAAACTATCGATGGGCGGGTTTGTCACCTGAGAAAAATTCTGCCGAAAGAAATGGCTCAAAGGGCGATACTTTTTGGACAGGACCGCGGATGGCGTGTCATCCCCCATTGATGCCAGAGTTTCTTTTGCGTCCTCTGCCATTGGGGCAAGGATCTGCTCCAGATCCTCAATCGAATACCCTGCCGCAACCTGCCGGCGACGCAGCTCATTGCCCTCAAAAACAGGGGCTTCGGTCACATCTGCCAGCGGTGCGTCCAGCTCAACAATTTTGCCAACCCATTCGCCAAACGGCAACGCGCCGGCCATCTTGTCCTTGATGCGACGGTCATGGAACAATTTGCCGTTCTTCATGTCCACCGCGATCATCTGTCCCGGACCCAACGCGCCTTTTTCAACAACGTTGGCTTCATCCAAAGGAACCATCCCCGCTTCAGAGCCCGAAATCAGCATCCCGTCCCCGGTCACCACATAACGCATCGGCCGCAGCCCGTTGCGATCCAACCCCGCACACACCCAACGTCCATCAGTCATAGCCAATGCCGCAGGGCCGTCCCATGGTTCCATCACACTGTTGCAATAGGAATACATGTCCCGCCAGGCTTGCGGCAATTCAACCGCCTGCTTGGACCAGCTTTCAGGGACCAACATTGTTTTGGCCATCGGCGCAGACCGCCCGGCCCGAACCAATACCTCAAACACAGAATCCAACGCCGCTGAATCCGATGACCCTGACGCGACGATTGGCTTAATGTCCTCCGCCATATCGCCAAACGCCCCAGACGCCATGCGAATCTCGTGGGATTTCATCCAGTTAAGGTTACCCTTAAGGGTGTTGATCTCTCCGTTATGCGCCAACATCCGGAACGGCTGTGCCAACCACCACTGCGGGAAAGTATTGGTGGAATAGCGCTGATGATAAATCGCAAACGCGCTCTCGAAACGTTCATCCATCAGGTCTGGATAAAACTCCGCCACCTGTTCTGCCAGCATCATACCTTTGTAGATGATCGACCGACACGACAATGACGCGATGTAAAGCTCCGGCACCTGCGCTGCAATCGCCGCTTTCTCAATCCGCCGGCGGATCACATAAAGCTCACGCTCAAAGACGTCTTCATCCACTCCTTTAGAGTTGGAGATCAGGATTTGCTCAATCTCGGGCCGTGTCGCATTTGCCTTGTCACCCAGACAGGAAACCATGACCGGCACATGCCGCCAGCCATAAATGTAATACCCCATCCGCAGCACTTCGCTTTCAACGATCGTCCGGCAGGTCTCTTGGGCACCAAAATCGGTGCGCGGCAAAAACACCTGACCCACCGCGATCCGTTCGTCTTCGCGCGGGGTATGCCCGGTGCGCCGCACCTGATCGTAAAAGAACGGCTCGGGGATTTGCACATGGATACCCGCACCATCGCCGGTCTTTCCATCTGCATCTACCGCGCCCCGGTGCCAAATCGCCTTCAACGCTTTGATCCCGTTTTCAACAACGGATCGGCTGCGCGTTCCATCGATATTGACCACCAGACCAACACCACAGGAAGAATGCTCTTCCTCAGGCGCATACAACCCTTGTTCAGCTACCATCGCCCGCTTGGCTTTCTCGCGTGCGACCCACTCTGCGTCATATTTGGTCATGGGTTATCTCCTTTGACGTGTAACTCTTGGCATTCATATTCCGCGCGCGTCTTGCGGCGGTGTTCCCCTGACAGGGGGGCATATTTTGGGGCGCGATCAACATAGATTTCCGACAAAAGCGGAAAACTCTGCGCCGCATCAAACAACCCCGGAAACAGTTCAATCTCGTGGTCCTCAGGGTCCGTATTGCGCAAAAAGATGTGGCTGCCACAGGCCGCGCAAAATCCCCGCTCTGAAAACGAAGACGAGGCATAACACACAACATCACCCCTGATCGTCACCGCTTCTGCACTGGCAACAAACCCACCAAACATTGCGCCATTCCAACGTTGGCACATCTTGCAATGGCACACACCCACGGCCGCAATGTAGTCTCCGGCAATGTCGATGGTGACGCCACCACACAGACACCGCCCCGACAGATCTCCGGTGCGCCGATAGGGGGCCACTATGTCTTCACGGGCCTCTAATTCACTCATCCGCTCTCCTCCTGAGAAGGGGCGAACAACGCTATCGTTTCTGCGGTTGTCATCCGGCGATGATCCCCCGCCAAAGCATACCCTTGCGGGCATTTGTCCGCAAAGAACTCCAATTTCAACGGGGCACCACCTGCATTCTCAAACAATCCCGCAGACAGATGACGCGCACCATCCTGCACAGTCCCATACCAAAGCGTCGATCCACAGATTTCGCAAAATCCGCGCTCCGCCCACTCAGAGGACTGATAGCTTTTGGCGGGTCCATTGACGTCAATGCTGCCCGGATCAGCCGCAATAGAGAAAAAAGCACCAGACGTATGCTGTCGGCACATGTCGCAATGACACGCCCGAACCATAGGTTTTGACATGCGCGCCGTCACCGTCACCGCGCCACAAAGGCATTGGCCGTTGATGTCTTCAGGCATTTTTAACCTTTCCGCTTCATCTGGGTACGTCCTTCTGACCCATTAACGTATTGTTTAACTGACAAACTTCCATGCAACCCTACAAAGGGTGCATGGGGGGTGTACGCCCGGTGTACCGGGGGTGCCCCCACTTTCAGCGCGTTTTATTCCGCCGCAATCACAGCAGCGGCGTCCATTTTGCTCAGGATCGCTTCGGCGCAATCACGTCCGTCCTTGATCGCCCAAACAACCAAGGAGGCCCCGCGCACAATATCTCCAACAGCATATACACCCTCAAGCTCGGTGGCCCCGGACACATACTCCGTCTTGACCGTGCCCCAGCGGGTGACCGGCAATTGGTCTTCCCCCCACAGCGTTGGCAGATCCTCAGGTTCAAACCCAAGCGCCATGATCACCAGATCAGCTTCCTCGACATAATCCGCGCCCTCAATCACCTCTGGCGCCTGACGTCCTGTTGCATCCGGTGCGCCCAGACGCATCTTTTGCACCATCACACCTGTCAACGGATCACCGACAAAACCCTTGGGCGCGGTCAGCCACTCAAACTTTACGCCTTCCTCTTCGGCGTTGGCCACTTCACGTTGACTGCCCGGCATATTGGCCCGGTCCCGACGATACAGACATTTCACGCTTTCTGCGCCTTGCCGGATCGACGTGCGCACACAATCCATCGCCGTGTCGCCGCCACCAATGACAACAACCCGTTTGCCATGTGCATTCAACCGCCCGCTATCGAACGCCTCGACCGCGTCTCCAAAGCTTTTGCGGTTGCTTGCCGTCAGGAAATCAATCGCCCGCTCAAGGCCCGGCACACCAACGCCCGGCGCCTGAATATCCCTTGATTTATAGACACCTGTTGCAATGATCACGGCGTCATGTTTCGCACGGATATCGGCAAAACTGATGTCCACACCGACGTCACAGTTCAACACAAATTTCACGCCACCCAGCTCAAGCTGCTCGTTGCGGCGCATCACCACATCTTTCTCAAGCTTAAAGCCCGGAATGCCATAGGTCAGAAGCCCGCCCGCGCGGTCGTACCGGTCATAAACCGTCACCTGAACGCCTTCACGGCGCAGCACATCCGCCGCCGCCAATCCACCGGGACCCGCCCCGATAATGCCGACACTCTCGCTGCGCTCCGCCTTGGGCTTGATCGGCTGAACCCACCCTTCTTCCCATGCAGTGTCGGTGATGTATTTCTCAACCGACCCAATGGTCACAGTGCCATGCCCCGAGGATTCGATAACACAATTGCCTTCACACAGCCGATCCTGTGGGCAAATCCGACCACAGATTTCAGGAAAGGTATTGGTGGCCTGAGACACCTCATACGCTTCCTGTAACCGGCCCTCCGCCGTCAGGCGCAGCCAATCTGGAATATTGTTGTGCAGCGGGCAATGGCTCTGACAATAGGGCACACCACATTGCGAACACCGGCTGGATTGCTCCTTGGCTTTGGTGTCTGCGTACTCCGCATAAATCTCATTAAAATCCGTCCGCCGTAAGTTAGGCGGGCGTTTTTCCGGCATGTCCCGGTCAATATTCACAAACTTCAACATAGGCTGCTTTGCCATGGTCCAATCCTCCGGGTAAGTCGCCAGATACACCCTCTATATCAGCCCCGCCCGGAACAAAAGACAATAATACTGACCTAATTAGAAGAATTTTGCACAAGCTGGCTATCAATCGGAATGAAAAGAACAATTATTAAGTCCGCATCGGACCTATTGGCTAAAATCCGCTCATCAAGGCAATCAATGCCGCGCCACCAATCACGATCCGCCACCACCCAAACAACGCATATCCATGCTTGCTGACGTATCCCAATAGCCACCGCACAACCAACACTGCCGCGATGAACGCAAAGACAAATCCAACCGCGATTTCGCCCAAGGCAGCCGCATCCAAGACATCGCGATTCTTGTATAGATCATAGGCAAAGGCCCCCGCCATTGTGGGCATCGACAGAAAAAATGAAAACTCCGCAGCGGCCCGTTTGCTCGCCCCCAATAACAACGCCCCAACAATCGTCGAACCCGATCGCGATGTCCCGGGGATCATTGCAAGACATTGAATAAAACCAATTTTTAACGCCATCGATATCGGAAAACCAGTTGCATCATCATACTTGGGTTCCGGCGCAATGCGGTCCACAACCAACAGGATAACACCCCCGACAATCAACATAACCGCGATCAACATGGGCGTCTCAAACAGCACGGTTTTGATGAAGTCATGAGCCAGCACCCCGATGGCCACTGCAGGTAAAAAGGCGACCAAAACTGACCAGATAAACCGCCGCGCCTGAGGATCATGCGGAGCCGATGAAAACACTGCCCACAGCTTTGATGCATAGACCGTCAGAATGGCCAGCACCGCCCCCAATTGGATCACCACCTCAAAGGCATTGCCCGCACTTTCGAACCCCAAGAAGTGGCCCGCCAGCAGCAAATGCCCCGTAGAAGACACCGGAATGAACTCTGTCAGCCCCTCTAGCAATCCAAGAAAGGCCGCAACCAGCGTAGTGGACTGATCCATCAACCGTTGCGCAGATTCTGCGCTGATTCCTTGATTGCGTCATATTGACCCGAAGGCCGGAACCGCCACAGATAGTCGGGCAGAACCGATCCCATCGCAACCGGCTTAACGCCCAGATCTTCAAAGGTTTTTACTCCTTCGCCAACCACATTGTCATGGCCGAGGTTCTTGACCTGATCCCGCGTGACCATCACATTTGGGACCAACCCAAAGCTCACCGCCTGCATCATATCAAAGCCCCAGGCCATGATCCGCCCGATCCACATCGGCAGGCTCAGGATCAAACGACGACGATGCACAACACCCAACATCTGCTGCATCAAGCCGCGAAAGCTATCGATCTCTGGCCCGCCAAGTTCATACAAACCACCCTCGGCCTCACCTGTCGCGCCCATCTCAGCGGCCTGTGCAATGTCATCAACATAGACAGGCTGAAACCGCGTTTTCGCCCCCACAAGAGGCAAGACAGGGCTCATCCGCGCCATGCCTGCAAACCGGTTAAAGAATTCATCCTCTGGCCCGAAAATAACAGAAGGCCGCAGGATCATCGCATCTGGCATGTGCTTCAAAACACCTGCTTCGCCGGCCCCTTTGGTGGCTGCATAATCACTCTCGGCATCCACATGCGCCCCGATCGCTGAGACATGGACCATCCGCGCAACCCCGGATTCCGCAGCCATCCGCGCAACCCGTTCTGCACCTTCCGCCTGAACCGCATCAAACCGGTTCTTGCCAGTCTCGGCCAAAATACCGACACAGTTAATAACAACATCAGCCCCGACAAGCGCTGCCTTGACGGACGCATCATCGCGGATATTACATTGCACTGGCTCCACTTGCCCAACAACCCCATAGGGTTTGACAAAAAGCGCCTCATTGGGCCGTCGCACCGCCACCCGCACCCGCCAACCTGCTTTGGCCATGCGGCGTGCAATATAGCGGCCAACAAACCCGGCCCCTCCGTAGATCGTAACAAGCTTAGACATGGAGAGACTCCCGGCGATACAAAGACCTAAGTGATTTACCCGTCCACACCGCTTCGGACAAGCCACAATTCCCAAGCAATCCTAAGTGTATTGCAAGAGTGCGTATTTTTGCTCCACATTGCAATTGACACCAGCCCCTCAGCCCCTTAGATCACCTCTCCACGTGACCTGCCCAGGTGGCGGAATGGTAGACGCGCTAGCTTCAGGTGCTAGTACTGGCAACGGTGTGGAGGTTCGAGTCCTCTCCTGGGCACCACTTTCAACTTCGCTACTCAATTGGCCCCCTAACGCCTTGAATACAAAGGCAGTTTTGGGTGTTCTAGCACTTGTTTTCGGTGGTATGCGATGCGATCGGCAAACACCAGTTTTAGCACTACTCGGCGCAAGCTTACATGCCCGTTTTCCCATAATTTCCAAGTACTTGAGAGGAAAGTGAGCAATCGTTCTAGTTTTTCTTCGAAGCTGCCGTCCGGCGCGCGGTGATGAAGCATCATATCCTCAAATCTCGCCCTGTCTGCTTCCAGATCAGCTAGCTTTTTCTCATAGGCACCGATCACTGCTTCGCTGCTGGCAGACATTATCCGGCTCAGAAGAGCGTCAATTTGCTTTTCCATTTCCACAACTTTCTATTTGGCACTGTGTAGCGCCTCCTGCGCTTGCGCTTCGCGTGCAGCCCATGCTTTGAGGAACATTGCTTTTGCGATACCGACAAGGCCGGGGGTTGATCTTCTCGACTGCAAAGACCGATGCAGAGTCATCGGCATCAAGCAATGCCCCAAGCGGGTTGAGTGACGTGCGAGCCGGTAGTTCAGGCCGCACGTTCATGTCATCGATCACCGCCACTGGAACGCCATAGCTTGTCAGCATCGGCACGCATTGGGCGGCGATCTCCCCATTCTTGCCATCCATGACAAGAATGGCAGGACGATCCGCACCTGCCACTAACGAGAACAGCGAGGTCATCAAGCCGCTTGTGGTCTTGCCGCTGCCGTTAGCGGCGATCAGCAACGAATGCCCTTTTGGTGCCCAGAGCGGTTCGCCCGCGAAGGTCGTACCGATCAAGCGTTGTCCCTTCGGATCATGCCCTTTCATCAGCATCGAAGTATGGTTTCTGATTTTGGAAAAGAAACTCACCTTAAGAGGCCTCCTTCTTTAAGGTCACGATGGTTGGCCATGCGATCACTGCGTGGCGCGGTTCCGTTTTTGTTGAACTTCGCAACCTCTCGGTCGCGGCGATGATTGAGCGCGATGCATTTTAGATTGCTGCTTATAAGCGCCCAGCAGATCAGGCCGCAGACGACCGATAGGATGTAAAACCCCCATAGGCCGGGATCAGTTGGCCAGCTTTCATAGGCCAGCCAACCCCAGAGATAAGACACAAACGATTAAAACGCTGCGTGGGCATCTGGCGGAATACGGGTTGGTTGCTTCCGCTATGGCGGACCGGGCTGTCTTCGCCACGCTCGAATGTGAATTGCTGGATCGTCGGAAGTTCAAGACAAAGGCTGAAGCTCGCGTGGCATGCTTCGAGTTCATCGAAGGCTGGTGCAACCCCTAGCGCCGCCATTTGGCTTTGGGCTACAAGTCACCCATCAACTTCGAAAGGACTGCCGCTGAAGGGCTGGAACCTCTAATTCCGTAGACTCCCGGAATCTTCTCAGCCTCCACCGCCTCGTGCTTGCGCGAAGGAGGTTCTTTCTTAGTTTCAATGGTAAGGTTCCTGTCCCGATTTGAGACTACCCCCGTCTCACCCTTGAGATTTTTCCCCCGCTTTTTTGAGACGTTTCCCCCGGTCTCATTTTGAGACTCAACCCCATTTGGACCGTTGTCCCCACCCTTTGAGCCAGAACTTGGACCCAGAGAAATGTCGAGGTGCAGTTCATATTGGTTGGACCCCCGCTCGCCATCGCCACGGGCATGGCGCGTAACGAGGCCAGATTGCTCCAAGATGGTCATGTGCCGGAACAACGTGGCCCGGCTCATCTCACATTCTTCAGCCAACCGCTGCGCGCTAGGGTTACATTGGCCGGTTTCTTTGTTGTGAAAATCCGCCAATTGGATCAGCACAATCTTGGCAGCGGGATTCAATTCTTTGACGTTCGCGGCCCAGATCAACGCCATGCCACTCATGCCGCCACCTAACATGCCAGAAATGGGCTGATTGCGTGAAGGCTGCCACCCGATTCTGCGGCTCGGCGTTGTGGAACAAACCGCGATCCGCTTGTGTCCGATTTGTGCCAATAGGAAACATGCGTTCCTGCATTGTCCTGCAAAAGGCTAGATTTACCCGCATAACAAGTCCCTTTGCCTGTTGCTGTTTTTACTGGGGTTCCGTATGTCCGACGGTGGGACACCCTTCCCCAACGAAGGGTCCAATTCATTGCTATATTTCCTTTTATTTACAGATACTTGATCGAAAGCTGCTTTCGTCTTGTGTCTATTTTGTGCCGAAAAGCACATCTGTGACGGTCGGATCATCCATCGCGTGCGCATAGAATTTCATAACTGTTCCAACGTCTTTCCAACCACCACGTACCGCGACAGTCTTTGGGTCTATCCCGGCCTGCAGCATCGAAGTTGCAAATCCGTGGCGGCAACAGTGGGGCGAGAGCTTTTCGATGCCCGCTCGCTCGATGACGTTGTTCCAGACCTGCCCCACGCTTTCGCCAGAGGCATACTGAAACACCAAACTGTCAGGTTTACGGTTTGAAGGAATGTTCGCCAATGCCGCGATGACTGGCGGCGACAGGTGCGCAATGCGTTGGTCATCGATTTTGGTTTGATTGATCACGGCCTTCTTCTGAAACAGCTCAACGTCACCCCAAGTTAAAGCACATGCCTCACCACGTCGCGCTCCCGTGCCAAACATAAACAGGCACAGCGCAGCCAAGTGATGTAGCTCATCTTGTACCGCTTGCTGCGCGAAAGCTTCTACCCACCCCCGTGTTGCAGGGGTCTTTCTCTTGGCTTTGACCTTGAACCGTTTAACCCTGATCCGTGCGCACCATTCCAAATCCGCTGCGTAGTTGATGATCGCTTGCGCCGGTACTATGCCTTGACGGTTCAAAGTGGCATTGGCCGCGCCAGGATACAATTTGCGGGCCATTTGGCGGATAGCCTCGCCGGTGATCTTTGGGACAAGCGTGTCCTTCCAATAGTCCTCAACGCGATCAAGAAACCGGTCGTCACGCGCTGCCTGCCTATAAGCAATTGCGGCTTGGGCAAACGTCAGCGTTGCGCCCGGTCCATCAAGATGACTTTGCCACGCTTTTGTTTCGATTTCTGCTGCGATCCTCTTGTCCGCTGTTCCCGTAGGGCCTCGTAGTCGCCTACCGGCAACTGTGCCTCTGTAGCTATAGAGCTTGTTCCGTTTGAAGACTTTGAGCGGCATTCCATCGCCTCCATAAACGTGACCACATGATGATCCAACATAATGACTTTCTGACCAATTTTGCAAAAGCATCCGAGTTCGCGGACAGTGTCCGACACGAATCGTGGAGAAGCGGTAAGACGCTTCGCGAGGGCGCGCGGCGTCGTATATGATGGCAAAATATCACTCATTTTCCGGCACCTCGACCTGGCATGGCTCGACCATGTTCCGTGCGATGTATTCATGAATAGCGTTCTGAGGCAGAAGGAAATTTGCCCCATTTCTCAAGAACCTAATGCTTCTCGTCGAGATCAATTTCCTGATCCGCTTCTCTGGCCAACCTGTCTCAGCTGCCAATTGTCTAGGGGTGAGCAGGGTACATTCGTTCATAGTTCTTTCCTCTTGATCAAATAGTAGTATGATTAGACAGAACGCGTCACATTAGGTTACTTTAGTCCAAATATGGGAACATTTGTCCGCATGTCAACTGTGTTGATTGGGATAGGCCAAAGGATGCTCAGCGTACGCAGCCAATTGGGCTATCCTCAAAGCAAGGTCGCCGCGATACTTGGGATCGCCGACAAGTCCTATAAAAATTATGAGCTTGAAAGACGGGAGTTACCGCTCTTGATCGCAGTCAAGTTTTGCGAAGAATTCGACAAGAACCTTATTTGGCTGGTCTATGGGATTTCCGTTCCTGACAGTGAGCAGTCGGCGCGTCTGGCCGGGGAAACCGCTCAGGCCGTTTTTGATCATGCCGATGCGAATGACAGATCGTTTTCCAGCGCGGAAATTCAGAAATACACCCACTACATCTTTGAGCAATCCCTCTCAAAAGGCACGTCGCCGCAAAGCGAAGCAAAGCTGTTCTTTTCGGCTATTGGATAAGGCGAGCGACCCGATGAAGCATCTGAAAGACCCGAACACGCCGATCAATAAATTCGCCAACTCTCTGCGCCTGATGGGTATCCTGCTTCTGGTAGCCAGTAGCATTGTCTTTATCTCTTATCGTTCAGACACGGGCAATTTCTGGGATATCTATACACTGTTCCTACTGCACCTAGCTGTCGCAGGGGGCATCCTCGCATTTGTTGGTGAAACGCTTTGGAAAATCCTCATCACAAACAGCGATGTTTCCCGCCGCAAGTTCTATTTTTATGACGAGAAATAGTTGGCGGACCTGCCCAAAATCGACCGATCTGGCTTAGCGCAGCCCCCTTCATGCGAGGAACAACATTGATCGAGGTTACAGATTGACGAAAAACTGGATAATCACTGCATTGGCTAGGTCGACGAAGAACGCTGAGACAAGCGGCAAGACGATAAATGCAAGCGGTGCGGGACCGTAACGTTTTGTCACGGATGACATGTTTGCAATCGCGGTTGGCGTGGCCCCAAGTGTGAACCCTGCGAAACCTGCGCTGAGCACCGCACCTTGATAGTTGCTGCCCATCAGACGAAAGAAGATGAGCAGGATAAACGCGACCGTCATCACAACTTGCAGCATCAGAACGGCCAAAATCGGCCCGCCCAATTCTGCGAGGGTCCAAAGCTGAAGACTCATCAAGGACATCGCCAGAAACACCGACAGACAGTAGTCTGAAATGACCGCAAGAGACTTGGTACGTGCAGGCCATGTGATTGAAGGCATGAGGTAAGGAATGGTGTTGGACATGACGATGCCAACCAGCAGGCAGGGAACGAACAAGGGCAGCTTCACGCCAGCCTCAATAATCCCCAGATGCACGATGTAGCCCAGCAAGATCGCCACATGCACGGCGAGCATGCCGCGCATCAGGCTGACATGGTTGATAAGGTCGTCAGGGTTCTCCTTGTCGTCAAACTCAAGGCCAACAATCGGCTCATCAGCCTGATCGCTTTGTAGGCTGTTACGGTCGATCAGGCGCTTTGCAATCGGCCCTCCCAGCACTGCGGCAAGGATCAGACCCAACGTTGCAGCGGCCACACCCATTTCGGGTGCTGCGCCAAACCTGGTCAGCTCTTCAATTTGCGGGCCCCATGCAATCGCTGTGCCATGCCCCCCTATCAGCGAAGCAGAGCCCACCAGAACGGATGTGGCGGCGGGCAAGCCAAACAGGGTAACACCCAACAGACCCACAACATTTTGCAGAACCATGAAGGCAAGTGTCAGCCCGAGAAGGAGCAAAAGGAGACGGCCCCCTTTGAACAGGTCCGCAATTTGTGCATTCAGCCCAATAGTCGCAAAAAACACCACAAGCAGATAGTCGCGAACCTCTAAGTCAAACGTAATTTGTTGCCCCGTGATGGCAAAGAAGTCCCATGTAAGCAGTGCGACGGCAAGGCCACCTGAGACCGGCTCGGGGATGTTGTAGTCTCCCAAGACAGCGATCTTGCGAGTCAGAAAGGCTCCGAGGAAAAACACCACAAAGCCCAATGTGACAGAGATAAAGGCCGGGACAATGATTTCTGGCACAGTGATTTCCTTTTAGCACGCGAGCGTGGAAGACGCTGAAGGTTCGCCCCGACAACCTAATGCGCAGATCCGTTTGTTAACCTTCGGCAGTTTCCTCTTGGCGCACACGGAAGAAAATCGCGTAGAGCGCGGGGACGACAATCAAGGTCAGAATTGTCGCAAAGCTAAGTCCGCAGATAATGACCACCGCAAGCGACTTAAAGAACGGGTCCCACAACAACGGCACCACGCCCAAAACGGTGGTCAATACGCCCAAGGACACCGGCCTGACACGGCTGACAGCCGCATCTATGACGGCAGCCATACGTGCCTTGCCATCCGCAATTTGCGTGTCCGTCTCGTCAATCAGAACAATCGCGTTCTTGATCAACATGCCCGTCAGCGACAGGATGCCGAGTATTGCCATAAACTCCAGCGGCGTTTGCGTGCCGGCAAGACCGTAGATCACACCAATCAACGCCAATGGCACGGCCAGCCAGATGATGATTGTTTGCCGCCATGCATTAAACAGGAACAAGACCACGATGAACATTGCCCCAAACCCGATGGGCATAGTCGATGCGAGGCCTGCGTTGGCCTCTTGAGAGCTACCAAACTCACCCTTCCATTCCATGCTGTAACCGGGGGGCAAAGCAATGCCTTCGATGGGGCCCTTCACGGCTTCAAACAGATCACCCGATAGAACACCCGGCGCATTGTCCGATTGCGCAGTGATCGCCAAAGCCCGGTCGATGCGGCGCAGGTTGCCTGCCTCAAACACAATGTCAAAGCGGTCGACCACTTGGCTGATCGGTATGTATCCGCCAATCGCCGCGCTATAGACTTGAATATCACGCAACTGGCCGATGTCGTTGCGCGCGTCTTCAACGGGGCGCATGACCACATTACGCAATTCATCTCGTTCGCGGTAAACGCCAAGGGTTGTGCCCGTCAGATGGCTGTAAATTGCATTGGAAATCTCGCCCTGAGTCAGGCCCAAACGGCGCGCGTTTTCGATATCAATGACGGGACGTACGACCTGCACCTGTTCGCGCCAGTCGTCTTTGACAGCCACGGCACCGGCTTGCGACATGATCGTTTTCGCCTGTGCGGCTAGATCGCGCAGAACGGCAGGTTCTGGACCAAAGAACCGCGCCTCCACCTTGGAGCCCCCACCCGGACCCAAAACGAACTTCCAAACTTTCGTGTTGGATTCAGGGTATGCCTCATCAATGTAAGCCTGCAAATCCGTGCGCAGCCCGTCGATGATGGTATAGTCTTCGACATCCACCAAAATCTGACCATAGGCCGGATTTCCGCCCTCTGCTTCATAGATCAGCATAAAGCGCAGATGACCGCCACCCACGACTGTGTTAGTCCCTGTCACGCCCTCTAACCCACGCGCGTATTCTGCGATTTCAGTCAGATCAGCTTGAGTGTTCGCAATGTCGGCCCCTTGCGGTAGGAAATAGTCGATCACGAACTGATCGCGTGTGGACGACGGAAAGAACCCCGCCGGGACGGCACTGAACATTGCAATGGCCGATACAAAAAGCGCCACAGTGATGCCGACGGTGATCCAGCGCACCTTGATCGCAAGCGCCAGAAACGCGCGGTAGGCATTGAGGAACGCGTTCTCTTTGGGCTCGGCATCCGCTTGGCCCTGCTTGAGCAACACGGTGCAATAATAAGGCGTGAGCCAGATCGCCACGAGCCATGAGAACAGCAAGGCAATGCCGATGGTCCAGAACAGGCTTCCTGCATACTCGCCCGTGTTGTCAGGCGAAAACCCGATGGGAGAGAACGCTAGGATGCCAACAACCGTGCCGCCCAAGAGCGGCCACATGGTTTGCTTGACGATAGCGCGCGATGCTTTTGCGGCGTCTTCCCCACGCTGCACGCGCACCAGCGTGCCTTCGACGACCACAATAGCGTTGTCCACCAGCATGCCCAAGGCGATGATCAGCGCACCCAGCGAAATACGCTGCATGTTGAGACCATAAAGGTACATCCCAAAGAGCGTGCCCGCTATGGTCACAAGCAAAATGCCACCCATCAGGATGCCAGAGCGCAACCCCATAAAGATCAGCAACGTGCCAACCACGATGGCCAATGCTAGTGCGACGTTGACGACGAAATCATCCACAGATGATTTTACCGCAGCGCCTTGATCCGAGATCGGCAATACCTTGATGCCAATCGGGCGTTCATCAAATAATTCAGCAATCCGGTCTTTGACCGCATTGCTCATGTTCACGACATTACCGCCACGTGTGTTGGAAATGCCCAGACCGATGGCTGGTTCACCATTGCGAAACAACAGAGTACTTGCAGGCTCTTTCAGTCCGCGCGACACTGTCGCAATGTCTCCCAGACGGAAAGATGTGCCGCTCTGTGCGTTTGTAATCAGAAGGTTCTGGATTGCATCAATCGATCCCACCGCACTTTCTGGCCGTACCGAAAGACGCGACAGACCCGCTTTGATCGACCCGGCTGGTGTGACAAGGTTTTGCCCCTCCAACAGTTGCTGGATTTGTCCCGGTGACAGGCCAAGTTCGGTCAGCCGCGCAGGGGCATATTCGACATAGATGACCTCTTCCTGCACACCATTCAAAACTACCTTCGAGACGCCATCCACCGTGACCAGTTCGCGCTGTAAATCTTTGGCGTATTCATAGAGATCAGTGATCGTGAACCCTTCACCCGTGATCGCGTAATACTGGGCATAGACATCGCCAAAGTCGTCATAGACCTGAGACCCAAGCGCATTCGGCGGTAGTTGCGATTGCGCATCCGATATCTTGGCGCGCATCTTTGAAAAGACCTGATCCAGCTCGGTGTAGCCAGGCGTTGCTGCAATCGTAAATTCGACCGTGACGGTGCTGAGGCCGGGAGAAGACACAGAACGGACTTCATCAATTCCCTGCAATTGCTGCAACGCGTTTTCCACAACTTCGGTCACTTCCTCGGCGACTTCCTCGGCTGAGGCACCGGGATAGGGCGTTACAATCTGCGCCTGCCGGATGACAAACTCGGGGTCTTCAAAACGCGGCAGCACCGTATAGGCAAAATACCCAGCAAAAAGGATCAAAATAGTCGCAACGGCGGAGATCAGGCGCTTTTCCAGCGCGAACCGGGCCAAATCCATCTGATCAGTTCCCCACGCGTGTGATCGGGCGGATGGTCATTCCGTCGATGATCTCGCTGACACCTGCGGACACGATCGTCTCGCCACCAACAAGGCCTTCGCTGATCACCACGCTGTCGCCTGCAGCCTCTCCCAATGAAACCTGTTGCGCGGATACTCTTCCATCTGCGGCCACCAGCCAGACAAATGGAGATCCATCGGGTCCGGCCGCTATGGCAGACAGGGGCGCGCTGACTTGTGCGGCTGACCCTTGGGTTGATGAAATCACACTCGCCACCATGCCGGGCAGGATCACGGCGCCCTCAGGCACAGTCACAGATACGCGGCCCCGATAGGTTTGCGTTGCACTGTCAGCCTGAACAGAAAATTCGACCAGTTCGGTTTCAAATTCCTGTCCACGTAGAGAATTGAAGGTGGCAGTGTTGGTGATGCTGTCAGGCCCATTTCGGGTCAGCTCGGTCACATCAAGGCTGGGAATGTCAAAGGCCAGATGCACAACTTCTAACCGCTGAAGCAAGGCGATGCTTTGTCCCGCAGTGACGTTTGCAAAGTTTTCAATATCTCGGCGCGCAATGATGCCATCAAGAGGGGCGGTCAGCGTGGCGTCTGACAGGTTATCCCGGGCCACTTTGATTTGGGCGTCAATGCCGCGCAAAGCGGCCTCGGCACCTGCAATCTCTTCAGGTCGTCCGCCAATCTCCCCAATCCGCAACTGCTCTTGTTGCGCGCGCAAATTCGCCTGTGCAACCCGCGCTTCTGCCTGCGCGCCTTCAACCTGCGCCCGCGTCGCCACGCCGCGTTCCAGCAGTGTTTCAGCCCTGCTCAATGCGTCCGCAGTCTGCTCGACTTGCGCCTGAGCAGAGGCAACCGCTGCTTCTAGCGCGGATATCTCTTCTGGCCTAGCACCTGCTTGCAAGGCCTCTAGTTGCGCAGTTGCCTGATCACGACTGCTTTGAAGCTGGGATATCTGGTTCTCAAAATCCCGTGTATCAATCTGGGCGATTGTATCGCCCGCACTCACATTTGATGCCGCCCGAATAGGCAGATCAATGATTTGCCCAGAGACCTTGAAGGACAGTTCAATCTCTTGAGATGGCAAGACGACAGCTGGGTATTTGCGCGAGATGACGGTATCCGAAGCTGTCACAGTCGCCACTTTGGCCGGGCGCGGCGTTGCCTCTTGCGCAACAGCGTCAGTGCTCACCAATACACCGATCAAACCCAAGATTCCGAAAATGCTGTTTTGCGCCATAATAATTGCCCCTGGATGTCGTCTGTGTCTCTATCTCTATAGATCAAGTCTTAGACACAAACCAAGGAACGTGCTATGGGTGCCGTCCAACAAATACTTCTCGGAACCGGACTGTTGACGTTCAGCGCCCTGGTTCATGTTGGTGCTATCGCACTTAGCATTCCGCATTTTTCAAAGGTTGTAGGGCTTTTTGGGGTTAGAAGGTGGTCGCGACTGCGGGTCGTGGCATTGCTCTCATTCAGCATTTTCGTGCTTATTCTAGCGCATACATTGCAGGTTTGGACATGGTCATTGCTCTTTTCGCGGATCACCGATTTACCTGACCTTGTGACAAGCTTTTACTTCGCCACGGTGACATACACGACACTTGGATACGGTGACATCGTGTTGGGTCCAGACGCGCGCATCGTTGCCACGTTCTGCGCGATCACGGGTTTGCTGACCTTCGGGATCAGTACAGCCTTTCTGATTGGCGTTTTGTCTCGGGTGTTGCCGGATGTTTTTGAAGGCAGTGAAGAGAATTGATCTTTGTGAGAACTTCACCCTGATCCATCGGGCATTGAGGTCTTCGTTTAGCCCGGCATTTCGATGCACTTCGGATGCAAGCCTAGGGTCTGGTCACCTTGCGCTTGGATGTTCAGTTAGCTAAAGATCACTGCAAATCTGATCGGTCCGGCTGATAAAATGACGCAAATAGATGTTACATATCAGCACCCTGAGGCATGGCGTTGTGATAGGATCACGACCGTGATACTAACCCGATATGCTTGAAATATCACAATCAGACATCCTGAAGAGCCTCAAAAGAGACAATCCTTGGTGGGGTGCAGAATACGCTATTCCAGACGGATCGAATGAAAAGTACAGGTCGTACTTTAGGCCATTCTGTAAGCTATCGCTCGATTGGTCAGTAAAGCGATCAACAATTCTCATGGGGCCACGCCGTGTCGGAAAAACCGTCATGCTCCGTCAAATGATCGAAGAGGCGCTACGTGATGGATTTGACAGAACGCGAATCTTGTTCGTGTCCATCGACACACCCCTCTATAGTGGCATGCCCCTTGACCGGTTGATCTCACTTTTTGAAGAAGTGACGGGTCAGGGTTCGGATGAACGTCGCATTATAATCTTCGATGAGGTTCAGTACCTCAAGGAGTGGGAAGTCCACTTAAAGGTTCTGACAGATCGACACCCCAAAACGCGCTTCATCGCATCGGGGTCCGCAGCTGCAGCGCTCAAATTGAAAAGCCAAGAGTCAGGTGCAGGGCGGTTCACCGACTTCTTCCTTCCACCACTTACATTTGCGGAGTTTTTGGCCTTTCGAGACGTCGAAGACGAATTGATCGAAGCCCGTCAGATGCAAGGCACAATGCGCTATACAACAACCGACATCGAACAATTAAATATCGAGTTCATCAACTACTTAAACTTTGGTGGTTATCCTGAAGCGGTGCTGAACAAGACGATTCAGGCTGACGTTCAACGTTTTTTGGGGCGCGACATCATCGATAAGGTTCTGTTGCGCGATCTGCCAAGCCTCTATGGGATACAGGACATCCAAGAACTCAACCGGCTGTTTACCACGCTAGCCTATCACACAGGGGAGGAGATCAGCTTGGATGGGCTGGCCCAAAGCTCTGGCGTAGCAAAGAACACGATCACCAAATATCTCGACTATCTGGAAGCAGCATTCTTGATCGTTCGTGTCAAACGCGTGGACGAAACTGGTAAAACATTCGCTCGGATGCGGAATTTTAAGGTCTATTTGACAAATCCTTCCATGAGAACGGCCCTATTTGCGCCTGTCGAAGACGGGGATGAGCCAATGGGCGCTTTGGCCGAAACAGCCATCTTTTCGCAGTGGTTCCATTCGAACCAAATGATGAACAACATCCACTACGCCCGCTGGAAACAGGGTAGAACCTATCTTGAGGTCGACTTGGTGCGTGTGGATGCCGCGCGCCTAAAGCCATCATGGGCATATGAGATCAAATGGTCTGATCGCTATGCAGGAGATCAGCCTGGTGAGCTGCGAGGCCTGATCGAACTTGCGAAGAAGCATGCCGATATGCCTTTGCCTGTTGGGGCTACAACCAAAACACTAACCTGCGAGACCGAAGTCGATGGCATAACTGTGAGACATTTTCCGTGTGCTTTGCACTGCTATCAAGTTGGCAAAAACGTTGCTGAAGGACGCGCTCCGTAGATTGGAAGCTGTTCAATGCGTCATCCCCCGATCCATCTCGACTTCACGCTCTTCTAGCTCTGTCTCAGCCTCTCGTCGGCGGCTTTCACTAATTTCAAGCTGGTCTCTAGCTGCGTGCGCAGCGTCCCGTAGTTCGAGCCCTCGCTGAGCAAGCCGTGCAACGCCGCCACGGACGCCGTTTGCGATTGAATGAGCACCGACACGGAGGCGGCCAATCCATCCATCTGGCTCTGCATCCTCGTCGTCGAACGTGCTTCCAAGCCGCTCAATTCCTCGGCTGAGACCTCGGAGGCCGTCACCAACCGCTCGACGCAGCCGAGCAAGTCGCGTTCCAAGGCTGTCAGGGGTGTCGTCATCTAATTCTCCTCGATCTTGATGCAGGTCACTGACCTGCCGCCCAGCGTGCAGGTCCTCAGCCGCGTCTTGGTCGGGTCCAGCACCAGCCAAGTCCCGTCCTCCCTGTCGATCCGCGTCAGGCCCAG
>JBDWQI010000033.1:0-6245 GCA_039986635.1 Sulfitobacter sp. | reverse complement strand
CCCAACCACCCGTCGCAAACCACCGCCTCCGTTCCAGCCCTCGCCGAGGCCGCCGACAGGACCTGGGTCGACGTGGACGCCAATGGGTACGATACGCGGACATCTGGGAATGGCTGCAGCCCGAGAGGCTGCGTACCCTACAACACCCGAGACAACGACATCTGGGCTAACTCTCCGCTGGTCTTGCAAGGGAGACATCCTCGACAGCTCAGATGAGGATGATGGTTGCTGCATCACGTATTGCTTCGAGGTAGCTCAAGACCTTGTCAGCATGAGTATCGCTTTCCACAAGGGGGACGAGAACACTCGGACGTTGGACGTGTTTGACAATGGCAAGCACCACAGCATCATATGTCCAGCGGCAAGACGCTTGACTATCAGTACTTCAACATGTACACCGACGAAACCAAGGACATCACGCTCTGCCTCGACGACCCTAGGTGGTACACTGACGTCTGGCTAAGCATCACCGATGTTTGTCGCGGGATAATAATCGAATACGAGTCAAGTAAATCCGTGGATAGTTTCACTCGCATACCGAATGAACAACTTGAATGACAACAGTCAATGCTTGCGAAGTACTTACCAGCAAATTACAAACGAGAAATATTTTAGCAACCATGATGCACGTTTGACGCAGTCAAAAAGGAAAAAAAAAAATTACCAAAATATGGCCAAGGATGATCGTACAGCATGTTGCGCCTCTCTTGAATATGTATCCGTGAAGGTAGTGTATTTAACGGTTTTGAATCCGTTTCGGAATAACAAGAGTTCGGATACCAACATAGGTATTCAATATGTTTAGTTTTCGTCGGCAGATACAGTTATCAGTGCTTTTGACACATGATCCTTGTATATCTGTGGCCGCTAAGCTATTTTCTTATGCAGATCCAAAGAAAACAGAAGAAAATCCACAAACGTAAACGCCTGTAAATGTATGGTGTTGTGCAATCCATTCTGGGGATGCCAGAAACGGAAGTATTTCCCAATTACGTTTATCATTCCTCGCACGACCATCGCCTTTGCGCGCGACGTTGCGGGTTTCACTTTTACCGTATCTGACATAGCAGGCAAGCGGGGTTGTGAGGCTTCGTCCGTATGGTATAGTGCAAACATTTGCCAGTTGCGTATGCAGCTTGGAAACGGTTTTGCTCTGGGGACTTGTAAACGGCTTGGATAGTAAGTTCATCGATACTAGATAGGAATGGTCCGGAGATAGACATTCCGACACATTGACACAAATATAACGGAACGGGACACCTACTGTGAATCTGCTCTTTCTGTGTGTGGCTGCCACGCACACAACTCAATTGGCAGCAGATATGGCAGGTTCAAACGTGGGGCTTTCTCTGCCGCTACGTAGCAGGGATCCGATCCGTGCCAGCGAGGGACAATAATCAGTGATACCCTGCAACAGTCTCATTATCAGCCTAACGTCAACCCAGAAATAACTCATCGCACAAATTCATCACCGTCGTTGTGAAACAGCATTACTTCTTCCTGCTCGCCGAAGGTTGCGAAAATACAACATCTGCTGGTTATCGTGGCACACGCTCAGTGGATACGGCATGTTTGATGTCGAACGCATCGTAGCAGCAGTGTACCGGACGTTATACGACACGGTACACGACTGTACTGCAGCGATATACTCACTGTCTAGTTTGTTCGTGGATTTGGTGTCTGTCGAACAAATGCACGACCCGGCGTTTGGGTCTCCCCTTGTCTCGTTCGAGGGGAGAGTCATGGAACTTGCGGAACTACACACGTATACTTAGTTATATATCTTCTCTCCTTTCTCCTTACTGATTTATTTTTACTTTTTCCTTCCTTTTTGTTCGAGTGTACATATAGTACCATGGATCTGTTCCTGGTGTAATTTGTCTGCAACCGATACGGGATGATATGTCACAGCTCCTTGTGCCGGTCCACTTACGAACTGGTATGGTGCTGCCGTGCCTACCAATTCGTAGTTGCTTCGATGCTCTCGACGAAATGTTTGCCACATTCTGGTTTTGTTACCGCAGTCAGGAGTTAAGGGAAGTGAGCCCATGTGAGAACATATTCACCGTCATCATCAAATCGAGTGACACACTTCCTGGCAACCGCAAGAGTCATCGGCCTGCCTTTACGTGGCCGCAATCGCGAATCTGATATTGGAGCCCATGAGATACTCCGTGGTTCGGGCTTTAAGCGCAAACGGACGCCGGACTTTACTTTAGTTGCATGTATACCTTACCCGTGACGCTAGCTTTCCACACCTACCGACAGCGACTGAGATATCAGTATTTATCGTGAATACTTTATTTTGATAATGGTCACAGTTCGTGACATTTATTGATAGTCAACATCATCTACAGTAGTACGTGTCGCTCCTGACGTACTGGATCTACGTTCGGACATGTCTGTTCTCCGACCATTTGATTTATTGACGCGTGTTGGCAATAGAGTTGTTGATCTTCCTCTCACATCACGGTCCCGAGTATATCTCGCCTGGCATCGGGGGGGGGAGTGGACTCACCGCATCAATCCCGGCATCCTTGATGCCTGTGGACGATGTCAACTAATCAATGTGCCACTGTTAGGCTGTCGATTGCTTTACACTACGTTTTCCCCCCTGCATGCGTTTACGACATCGCTGTGTTCGTCGGGTGCAGTTCTGGGTGGAGTAACACCTTTAATGGGTTTTTCAATGTCTGCACACCGTGTGGGTAGGAAACCATTGTGTTTTCTTTTATAGACCAGTATCTGTCGAAATGTTATTTCTCGCATTTGCGGTGCTGCTACCGTAAGAGGGTTAGCTTCCCTAACCTGGAATCGAGCGTGCGAACCTCGCCGTCCATCGGTTCCATCCACGGGTTTTAAACAATAGGCGTTCACAGTTGTCGGAAAGCGTCTGCGCTAACTGGATTCGATGTCAAGATCATTAGGCTTGAAGAACAGTATAGTGTAGTGTTCGTTGACTGCACGACGTGTGTGTCGTTACACCGAAAACCACGTTTGCACGTCGATTACTTGTTTTCTCGGGATTTGTTTTTGTAGTACCATCACGGCGGGGGCAGGACCAATGGCCGCAGCCTCATGCCAGTTTGAGCAAACATGCACGGAATGCGTCCCATGGAGGATGGCATGGAGTATATGTCTCGCTGTGAAATACCGAGCACATAGCTGCCTATTATGATGTCCGCCACACGCACGGAAGCATGGGTATAGAGTACGGAATATGCTGAGGGGTGTCCGATGCGCAGGTGGGAGAAAACCGCCGTGGAGTAAGTGCGCACGTTGCCGCTACCCCCATGTTCGCTCGCTATAGACGGGAAGGCGTTACATAGAAGCGGGATAGGGTCGGCTACGTCGCGCTACGGTTTTCCGTTCACGGGAATCGAGTTGAGACATACAAACAGTCTCGCGCCTTCAAATAGTTGAGGCAGTGGCTTCATCCGTGCGCCCGGTTTCGTTTGCCTTTGAGCAATTGCTAAACTCTGCTTGATGGGCTTCGTGCCTGAGTATGGTGGTCTAGCACCTAATATCTACCATCTCTTTTAACGGCTGCGCTGCTCTATAGGGTCGCTTTTGTTGCTAGTGCTAATGTTATCAAAGACATTCCGCGTGCTCACTATTCAAAGAGCTACAGTAATTGTCTTGGTTCATACACGAGACCAATGATGCCGTGGACCTTTTCTAAGCACGTTGATTGAAACGGGGCACGTTAGCTCCGCCACGGGTATTTTTTTCCTCATTACCACCGCGATGATAAGATCAATGGCACCTCAATTGATTTATAGAAATGCTTTCCTCCACATTTCCATCGACACGTCATAGCCTCTGTCGGTAGTTCGAACAACATGTGTGACTCTATCTTGAAGCACAGAAGGTCGATCGAACGGTGTTGCGTTCTTGGCACGAATCTGATGATTGTGTGGACTAGACCAAATCGTTTAGACATAAACGGCAATCATCACAGCATATTCGTGCCGATGCGCAATAATTACAGCGCTGTTGCCTACGCCATGGTCCGACTTCGTTACGCGTATAAGCGAAACGCTCTAAACAGAATAGTACGCACCGTGAACTCTGTGCGGGGGATCTCTTTCAACGAGTTTATTTGGTAGGTTGTGTCTGGCTGGTCATATACTAACTTGACGAGCTTTCGTGGCACGCCTCTGCCGTTGTTACTAGTGGTCATATATGGACCTACGGATTTTTTTTTTCCCTTCGTGAAAAAATTATCTCTCCATTTTTCCGCTCCTATCGTATACAACCGAGGATGTTGGGCCGTTCACGCTTGGTATCGAGTTTTCGAAAAATCAGGTTTCTCATCGAACAAATGTTTCCCAGGTTTCTAGTGCAAAGTGACAGCATAACAACATACACAGTGATCTCAATGTCAATATTTCTATACGATCCGTCAACAAGAATGCCTACATGGCCCTACTATACAGTTATCAGTAAATTATCCATTAATTCACTTAATACCTTAGGCTTTGTTTAGTGGCCAGACAGTGACCTACCCTTATACACCGGCCATGCCAGCTCGTCCACAGGGACTTTCTTTGCAAAACGATTGAACCTCATGTTACTATGCACCACAGACGAGCGGTACTGCCATTGTTCACGATGGACAGAGATCTGCCTCATTAAGCGTGTAAAGTATGATGGAGTATCAAATGTGTTTATCTGTGTTTAGGAGATCGCTCGCACGATAATACCAGATGGAACGTCGAGACAAGAAAGGCGCGAGCCGGGCAGTCCTTAGGTCTGGCCATGGTACCACAGTATATGACTGATCAACCTCATGGGGAAAGGCTGACATGCTACTCCGTTGTTCCACGCAGGTAGAGGTACGTGAGGCAGAGCCATCTTCTAGTGGTCGCAGTCGATACGCTCCTTGTGCCGTGGCTAAGAAAAAGGTTAACAAGAAACTGATTGTGACGTCGCGTTGTACGTTCCGCTCAGCCCCATACACGTATCCTTCGAGAGAGGCAGTCGCCTAGATGTATAGTTGACATTGCCCTTTCGACCCTATGCCATATATTTTATGGGAACCCTTGGATACCTAACCACAACATCCTACACACCCATATTTTCCATTGACGTGGGCAAGCTCATAGCAACAAGTACCGTATGAAACCGTGAGTGCAAGGCCATGTTGACATGTGCTCCTGCTGGAATGGCTGCTCGGGTCGAGGTGCCAGAAAGTTCGAGCGTACATCCTCTAATGCGTGTGGTATCATCTTTAGCAGCAATATACACGTAAGAAAACGGAGAAGTGCAACAAGTAACCCCCGTTGGTGGCATGTCATCTAAGCATCTCGTATATCTACGGAGACAAACTTTTCGGTTGTCGCGGGGCAGCGTCGGCTCATCATGCCGTAGGCATGCGTGAACTACAAGGTCCTGACGAGTTTCACAACTAAGCATCTCGTAAATCAACGGAGAACAAACTGTTCGGTTGTCTCGGGGCAGCGTCGGCTCATCATGCCGTAGGCATGCGTGAACTACAAGGTCCTGACGAGTTTCACAATAGTGCGACGAATATTCGGCGATGCACTCGATATACTGCCATTGATTCAGTACAGCACCCCAACGCGCCAAGCATATAAAGTATCTTTACAAATAACCCGTCGCACACGAGTAGGATGTCTACATATCCAGATGACCAATGACATTCCCTGATTGCGATTGAGAATCATAGTCCTCACCGTGTATTTGTGTGTTTATTGTATCGGACTCCACCCCCGGTATATGCCGAGCTGCACGACTTGAATGGCACTACAGTGTTGCGGAATTTTTTATCACATTTAGGATAAACATCAAATACCATGAATATTAGATATTTTGATGTACAGGTCAAACCTGATATGCCTCAGCACGCTTTGCGATGGTAAAACCTCCGGACGTTAGGCCTTTATCGTACTGGGTCGTTCCAGGTATGCTTGTTCAAGGTTTGATAAGACCTCCCGTGTTCTGACACAGTCATTCGGGATCAGCCTTGCAGCTTCCCAAAACACCCCTAAAGTATTCCCGATCAATATCAATCACAAACAGTATCAGGTTCATTCCATTGTCTGCTGCAGGTGCACGAAATGCTTGACTCATTCACCCCTTCTGTTGTGAGCAAACGCACAATATAAACCTGGAGTCAGCGCGCAATTCAACACCTCGGTGCGCTACAAATACCACCTCATTTTATCCAACCATGCGTGTTGACGTAACCACGAGCATGCGAAAATGTAAATGAACAAAGC
>JBDWQI010000032.1:0-15706 GCA_039986635.1 Sulfitobacter sp. | reverse complement strand
CATGCGAATTCTTGAACCCTTGACGATCAAATGGGAGGGCGAACATCGATGTAAAGACGCGCCCAACATGCATTGCGCCTATCTGGATATCGTGCAGGTTCCGACACTTTGCTTTGGTGAGACAAAGGGTGTGCGGATCGGTGACCGGGCCACGAACGCAGAATGCCGCCAAATGCTGCGAACCCGCCTGTCCCGTGACTTTCGCGCCGGGTTGCATCGGTATTTCTCAGCGCAGACCAAGGCAACCCGGCTGACACCGCAGCGGGATGCTGCCTATGTTTCTCTGGCTTACAATGTTGGTGTGCGGGGCGCGGGCCGATCAACCGCAACGCGGCGGTTAAATGCGGGTGATGTGGCGGGCGGATGCGCTGCCATCGGCTGGTGGAACCGTGCGGGCGGTCGCGTGGTACGCGGCTTGGTCATCCGGCGCGCGGATGAGGTCAGCTTGTGTCGCAAAGGCTTGGGGTGATGGCCAAATATCTCACCATCGCCGCACTGCTTGCCTGCCTTGGGTTGGCCTTCGCACTTTGGTGGCAGGGCAGGGGGATGGACGCTCTGGAGGCTGAAAACACCCGGCTGACCCGTTCTGTTGCGGCGCTGGCTCTGCAGGCCGAACAATCCGCACTTGCGCGCAATATCGAGGCGGCGCGTGCAAAGCGATTTGCCAAACGAAACACGCAATTAAACGCAGCCATCGAAGGGCTGCTCACAGGAGATATTGATGATGCGCCACTTGATCCCCGTCTTGCTGATTTTGTTAACGGGTTGCGGGGCGCGCACTGAATACGTCTCTGTCAGCCCCGACATCCCAAGCGAAACCCTGACGCCTTGTCCAATCAGCGACAGGAAAGTTCAAACCGTCAACGAGCTTGCCGCACTTGCCACAGAACATCTGCGCAGTGCCGAATGCGCAAACGGCAAGGTGGTCGCGATTGCAGGTATTTTGGAGGATGCCCGTTAAAGAGAGGTCGGCTCTGCGGACCAAGCCGACATTGGATGTCCCAACCTCGCTGACGCAGCACTTATTCGGACTTGCTGCTGAGTTTTTGCCGCAATGCAGCTCACTTCACCGAAGCAGCCATTGAAATCAGTGATCAGGTGCCAAGTGCAAGCTACCCTTGCGCTGCGCACGGCTCCAACAATCGGGCCGCGGGACAAAACCACCTTGTAGGCTTGCTGTGATTGCTCACACAGGAATCGCAAGCGTCTGCGGCACCGTCCATTCGGCAGTACAGCAGACATCACCGGACTGGCCATTGAGCAGGTGTAATATCGGGATATTCCAAACCACACATTTTCCGCGCGTTAGGGCACAACAACTGGGTCGTGGACTAGGCTGATCTCAGCAGCCGAAGTTATTGCTCGCACAGCATTCTCTTGCAACAACAACAAGACTCTTTCTGCGGTGCAGCCAATTCACCACCTTCATGGGGCTATTGTGTCATGTGTTGTTATCGCAGTGCCGAGCTTTCGCGCGTCATTTGATTGCTACCTGTGCGAACCATTTGTTGATACGCTTCACAAGAGTGGATCGCTCCTCATCGGTAGCGAAAATCGCTTCGGCAGCATTCTGCGAAAGCTCGGCGAGATCCGTAAGATCGTAGTCAAACGCGTGGGCCACCACCGCCATTTCTTGCGTTAAAGACGTTTGGCTCATTAATCTATTATCGACGTTTATTGACACCGCCAGTCCCGATTTGCGCATTGCATCAAACGGGTGTTGTGCCATCGTAGCGCAAACCCCCGTCTGCAAGTTGGACGTTGGGCAAACCTCAAACGGAACGCCACGCGCGAGCGCATCCTGAAGGATCGGTCCGGGCGCGCCAGTCTCTGGGTCAACATCCAGCATTGCTGCAACGCCGTGACCTATGCGATTGGCCCCGTATGTCTGAAGGGCTTCGCGCAAAGACGGCAGCGAGGGAATTTCTCCGGCATGGATGGTGTAAGGCCTTTCTGCTGCCTGTACTTGGCGAAGTGCCGCATCGTGGTTGTGCGGCGGATTTCCATCTTCGCCACCAGCTAGATCGAAAGCCACGACCAGTCCTGTAGGATCGTTGATAACAAGACCCGCCACTTCGAGCGATCGGTCTAGATTTCGGATAGCGCACAAAATTATGCGAACAGTGATCGACCCTTTTGTCATACCTGCACGTATGCCTCGTGCGACTGCACCGACCACTTGGGCCATCGACAGACCCCCAAAAATATGGCGTTCGGGTGCAAAGCGAATTTCTGCATAGATCACGCCATCGGCTATCAAGTCGGCGACGTACTCTTCAGCTACGTGTTCCAATGCTTCGGTATCCTGCAAGACAGCATTTACCGTGTCGAAGGTCGCAAGATACCCCTCTAGGGAGCCTGACGTTGCTGTGTCATAGAACCAGTCCGCCAATGCCACAGGGTTGGTCGACGGAAGTTTGATGCCTCTGCTTGCTGCAAGCTCAATGAGAGTTGCCGTGCGGGGGCCTCCGTCAAGGTGTTCGTGCAGAACGACCTTTGGAATGGAACGCAGAAGGGAAAGAGGTATTGTCATGTGAGGTTCACTCCGGTGCCAAAAATTGATGGCCAATAATTGTTATATTACCTGCAATGATGGGGCTATTTGTTGGGCGAGATTGGGTGCTTTGTGGATTACTCTCCATATGGGACCCAAACATTCTTGATCTGGCAGCTGTTGCGCAGGAATTCTTCAGATTCACCTTGCGTGGCATCAAACCAGTCCAGCGCCAGCCCGTTATTGACCCATGTTCGTTTCATATTTTCTGATGCGTCCATCTCGACTTTTCGGGAACCTTCAGCGCTGCCGTGATACCAAAGGGCATCTACGCCTGCGTGTTTTGCAAGGGTGTCGGCTAATTCATCCCGACCCCCGGTAACTATATTCACCGTTCCCGCGGGCATGTCGGATGTGTCAAGCACCTGATAGAAATCTGTTGCACAAAGCGGCGCTATCTCCGATGGCACGATCACCGCCCGGTTGCCCATAGCAAGGGTTGGGGCCAGTAGTGATACGAATGCGAGCAAAGGTGCCTCGTCTGGACACACAAGTGCCATTACACCATTTGGTTCCTTCATCGCCAGCGCGGTGCCCCGCATTGGGATGGAATGAACCGCGCCATCGTATTTGTCGGCCCAGGCGGCATAGGTGAACAGGCGATCAATGGAGGCCTGCACTTCACGATCCGCCGCCTTGGTATTTCCCCCGGTCATGTCTTGCAGTCGGGCGGAAAACTCTGCTTGGCGCGCTGCCAGATTTTCGGCAACGAAATACAACACCTGCGCGCGGCCATGACCCGATATCCTGGACCAGCTTGACGATGTTTGCGCCGCTTCAACCGCGTTGCGGATGTCCTTGCGATTACCATCGGCGACTTGGCCAACCAGCTTGCCCTTTGGGGACAGAACTTTGCGGGAATAGCCACCGTCGGGACGGGCTTGTTTGCCGCCGATATACATTTTGGCGGTTCTGTCGATACCGTTTGGTACCGTGGCTGTGTGATCGCGTGGCTTATCTGAGAATTCCGCAATTGGTTTAAGTGATTTCAGGTAGCGCGGCTTCATATACTCGTAAAGCCCTTCACGCCCACCTTCGCGGCCAAATCCGCTTTCGCGCACTCCGCCGAACCCTGCGGCGGCGTCCATGACGTTGGTGCAATTGATCCAAACGATCCCCGACTCGACTTGCGGGGCCACACCAAGGGCAAGGTTGATGTTTTCCGTCCAGATGCTGGCAGACAGGCCAAAACGGGTGTTGTTGGCAAGGGCCACAGCTTCATCAGGGGTGCGGAAGGTCATGGCGACTAGTACGGGGCCAAATATTTCCTCCTGGGCAGCCTCATCGGCGGTTTCTACATCAGTTAGCAACGTAGGCGGGTAAAAACTGCCCCCCGAAGGCATCGCGCCTGCGGGCTGAAACAGAGTGGCACCAGCAGCCACGGCCCTATCCACCTTGGCGCTGATCTGTTTTAGCTGTTTGGGATGCACGATGGCACCGATATCGGTGCATTTGTCCAACGGGTCGCCAACACGCAATTGCTCCATGCGATTGCGCAGTTTGGTGATCATCTGCTTGGCAATTGGTTCGTGCAACAACAGGCGCGACCCGGCGCAGCACACCTGCCCCTGATTAAACCAAATAGCATCAACCACGCCTTCAACCGCGCTATCAAGATCGGTGTCATCAAACACGATAAAGGGTGATTTACCGCCCAGTTCCAGCGTCAGTTTCTTGCCCGATCCAGCAATCCGCTCACGAATGATGCGGCCAACCGGGGTGGAGCCAGTAAATGCCACCTTGTCCACGTCATCGTGTTCGACGATCAAAGCACCTGTGCGCCCGTCGCCGGTTACGATATTCACAACGCCTTTTGGCACGCCAGCTTCTTGGCAGATTTCGGCGAACAACAGGGCCGTGAGTGGCGTATATTCGGCGGGCTTCAATACAACAGTGTTGCCCATCGCCATGGCAGGCGCGATTTTCCAAGCCAACATCAGCAACGGAAAATTCCATGGGATCACTTGGCCCGCAACGCCGACGGCCTCAAAGTCGGGGAATTCCCGGTCCATCAATTGCGCCCAGCCAGCGTGATGGTAAAAATGCCGCGCGACCAGCGGAATATCAATATCGCGGCTTTCGCGAATGGGCTTGCCATTATCCATGGTTTCCAGAACCGACAGCAGACGTCCGTGCTTTTGCACCAGTCGCGCCAGGGCGTATAGAATGCGCGCACGGGCGGCCCCACCCGTTACAGCCCAGCCCTTTTGGGCCTTTCGCGCAGCGGCAACCGCAGCGTCGACATTATCTGCGCTGCCTTGTGATATCAACGCCAGCTCTTGTCCGTTAGCGGGGTTAGCGGTGGCAAAGGCATCGCTGCCTACGTGCGCTGTGAACGCGCCGTTGATAAAATGACCAAACTTACGATCATGACGATCAAGCCACACGTTTGCGGCCTCTGAGCTTTCTGGGGCGGGGCCGTAATCCATGGTATTCAAAATTTCCAAAATTGACATTTGGTCTTCCTAAGGCAGTGCGTGACGGTTAAGGGCGGAATATCGTCCTGTGACATGGTGTTCGAGCTGGCGTTCAATGTCGCTGAGCAACGATGAGGCACCAAATCGGAAAAGATCGGGTTCCAACCAACGGCGTCCCAACTCTTCTTTCATCAGCACCAAATAATTCAGCGCATCCTTGGATTTAGCCACACCGCCCGCAGGTTTGTAGCCAACCAAATATCCGCTGCGTTCATGATAAGCGCGAATATCGCGCACCATGGTCAGGCTGATCGGCAGGGTCGCATTGACGCTTTCTTTGCCAGTTGACGTCTTGATGAAATCAGCCCCCGCCATCATACAAACGCGGGAAGCGCGCGCAATGTTGCGCATTGTGCCCAATTCGCCGGTGGCCAGGATCGCCTTTACATGCGCATCCCCGCAAGCGGCGCGGTAATCGCGCATTTCGGCATATAGCGCCTGCCAATCGCCGCCCAGAACGTGACGACGGGTAATCACAATGTCGATTTCCGCGGCACCCGCGGCCACCGATGCCTCAATCTCTTTGATCTTAAGGTGGTGGGGCGACAGGCCTGCTGGAAACCCAGTCGAGACCGCCGCAACCGGGATGCCGCTACCCGCAAGCGCTTCGACGGCAGTTTCGATCATGTCGTGATAGACGCAGACCGCTCCAGTGTGAATTTTACGATCTTGCAACCCAAGCGCTTCGATTAGGTCGGCGCGCAAAGGTGCCTTGGCCTTGGCGCAAAGTCTGCGCACGCGCGCGGGTGTGTCGTCACCCGACAGCGTTGTCAGGTCAATACATTCAATGGCCTTTATCAGCCAAGCGGCCTGCCAGTCCTTTTTGATACTGCGCCGTGCGGGCAAACTATTCGCGCGGCGTTCAATGGCCGACAGATTACCATGTGCTGCGGCAATCCAGTCAAGATCAAGGTCCGATCCTGGATTGCGGACAACATGGGCAGTTTCCACAGGAAGCAATTGAGGAGTTGTGGTTTCAAGCGTCATGATGCGTCCCAGGTAAGGTTAACGAAAGATGTTCCATGCGGGCCAAAAGGCAGATCAAGGTGATCGGCTATGCTGGCCCCAATGTCGGAAAACAGGCGTTGGCCCACGGCGCGAGGGCCGGTCTCAGTTCCCCACCGCAGCAATATTGGGACTTGTTCACGAGTATGGTCCGTCCCGCGCCACGTTGGGTCATTGCCGTGGTCCGCTGTCAGGATTAGAAGGTCGCCGGGCGCAAGACGTGCAAATACTTCTGGTAGTCGCGCGTCAAACTGTTCCAACGCGTTGGCATATCCGGGCACATCGCGGCTGTGGCCAAACTCGCTGTCGAAATCGACAAAATTGGCGAATAGAAAACCGCCGTCTTTAAGATCACCCATGGCAGTAAGAGTGCTGTCCAACAGGGCCATGTTGCCAGCTGCCTTGCGCACATCACCGGTGCCACGATGTGCAAAAATATCGCTGATCTTACCCATTGTGATCACATTGCGACCGGCACCCGATACGTAATCTAGCAGGGTCTTTTCTGGCGGTTCGATAGAGAAATCCCGGCGATTGGCAGTGCGGGTAAACCCCGTTTCAACCGAACCTGTGAAGGGACGTGCAATCACCCGCCCGATTTTCATTGGGTCAAGCAGTTTACGCGCAACTTCACAGGTTTCCAGCAACCGACCAAGCCCGAAATGTTCCTCATGAGCTGCGATCTGGAACACACTGTCAGCTGATGTGTAGCAGATCGGTTTACCCGTGAGGACATGCCCCGGTCCCAGCTCTTGAATGATTTGCGATCCCGAACCATGGCGATTCCCCAGAATGCCGAGGATACCTGTCTCTTTGATGAGCGCCTCCGTAAGCCACGCAGGAAACGCAGGTGCTACATTTGGAAACACGGCCCATTCAAACGTCACGGGTGCCCCCGCAATTTCCCAATGGCCCGAGGGTGTATCCTTCCCATTTGATGTTTCTACTGCGCTGCCCCAAACTCCAGTAACAGGACCCTCTAGGCCAGGAGGTACAGAACCGTTTGCCTGCGCCGCGGCTGCGCCCAGACCCATTCCTGTTAAATTGGGAAGGCTTAGCGGCCCACTGCGCAGGCCCACACGGTCACCACGACCTTTTGCGCAAGCAATAGCAATGTTGGCGACGGTTGCAGACCCTTGATCGCCGTATTTTTCGGCGTCCGGTGCGCCACCGATTCCAACGGAGTCCAGAACAAAAAGAAAGGCGCGGCTCATGTTTGCTCGCCTTCCAAAAGATCGGAGCAAAGCCGCTCATTACCCTTGATTGGATCGCCCAAAACAAATGCCGAACGCAATTCGTCGGCGGCGTTCTGCGCGGCCTCCTGCGTCGCTGCGTGAACTTGGGCGATGGGCTGGTTTGTGCCGACCAATTGGCCTATTTCGGCAAATCCGGTGAAACCGACCCTTGGATCGATCTTGTCTGTTGGCACCTGCCTACCACCACCTAGACCAATCACGGCCAACCCGACAGCGCGTGTATCTACGGAACGGACATGGCCGTCCGTGTTGGGGAATACATCAAGTACCACAGGAGCCGGGGCCAGGTAATTGTCTGGCTTTGCCAGCAGGTCTTTTGGACCGCCAAGCGCAACGACCATCTGGGCAAACTTTTCGGCCGCTGCCCCAGATGTGAATGCGGTCTCGATCTTGGTACGCCCTGCCGCGCAGCTGCCAGTCAAACCACCCAGATACAACAGATCACCTGCAAGCGTACATGTGACATCCCAAAGTCGAGCGCCAATATGATCGCCTGTCAGGAAGCGAACCGCGTTAAGAGTTTCCAATGAATTGCCAGCAGCAGTGGCCAATGGTTGGCTCATGTCCGTCAATCGCGCGGCGGTGCGGCATCCGGCACCATTCGCAACAGAAACCAAGGAATCCGCCAGCGTTTGGGCATCTGATTTTGACCCCATGAATGCGCCGTTGCCAAACTTGACATCCAACACCAGCGCATCCAGCCCTGCGGCTAGTTTTTTGGATAAAATGGAGGCGGTGATCAAGTCTATTGAACTGACAGTCGCGGTTGTGTCGCGGATGCCATAAAGACGTTTGTCCGCCGGGGCAATTTCGGAGGTTTGCCCAATTACCGCGCAGCCAACATCGCGGATCACCGCGCGCAACTTGTTTTCGTCGGGCTGTGAAACATACCCTGGGATGGCATCCAGTTTGTCGAGCGTTCCTCCTGTGTGCCCAAGTCCTCGCCCAGAAATCATCGGCACCGCTGCACCACAGGCCGCTAGTGCCGGGGCCAGCATTAATGAGACATTGTCGCCGATCCCGCCGGTCGAATGCTTGTCGACCACTGGACGATCTTCGCCAGACCAGTCCAACACAGAACCGGAATCCCGCATCGCGCACGTAAATGCGATACGTTCCGCTACTGTAAGTTTCTGGAAATAGACAGCCATCGCAAAAGCGGCCATCTGGCCCTCGCTTGCGGTATCATCCGTTAGACCCTTCACGACAAAGGTGATTTCTGCGTCGCTTAGGCATCCGCCATCGCGCTTTTTGCGAATAATTTCGCGTATGAGCATTATTTTGATCCTTCGTTATTCAACGAAAACGCGAATCCTTCGAACAGGTCGCAGAAGCGGCTTTGCGCCTTGTCGGCCTCTAATTTCGTGTGGCCATGGCCGATCATCGCCCCGTCCATGCCTGCGGCGAAATTGGTAATGACGGATACCGCCGCAACACGCAGCCCAAGATAGCGAGCCAAAATAACCTCTGGCACAGTGGACATACCAACAGCATTAGCGCCCAACATCCGAAGAGCATTGATTTCAGCCGGGGTTTCGAATGACGGGCCAGAATACCAAGCATAGACGCCTTCTTGGAGCGTGGTGTTAAGCTCTGTGGCGACCTTGCGGAACTGTTCTGCCAGATCCCGGTCGTAGGCTTGTGACATATCTACAAATCGACGGTCACTGTCGGTGCCGATCAGTGGATTTAGGCCGGACCAATTTAGATGATCAGTTATAGCCATTAATGATCCAGGAGGCATGTCTGCGCGGGTGGAGCCCGCGGCATTCGACAGGGCTAGCGTCGTGCAGCCAATTTCAGCCAGCGCCGACAGTGGAGCCATCATGCCCTTTGGATCACCATGTTCATAATAATGAACCCGACCTGAAATGACTGCTGTGCGTGTGCCCCCCAGCATGCCAATAACCAATGCGCCTTGATGGCCCGAAACCCCAGATGCCGGGAACCCCGGCAGATCGCCAAAGGGAATGGTTATAGCTTCACTAAGGCGTTCAGTAAGTGCGCCCAAACCAGATCCTAAAACGACCGCCAGCTTTGGGGCTTCGTTACCAGCATGGTTTTTGATAATTTTTGCAGCTGCGGAAATATCCGACATGGTCTTCCAATCTGTGTTCTTTGACTGAACAGGCTTCCGGCCATATTTGCCGGAAGCCTGATGTTTATATTTTCGTTTAGATGAAAATGTTGGCGATGCAGGCCGTAATGAAGGCCGCTAGCGTTCCACCGATGATCGATTTAATGCCCAACTTGGCAAGATCACCGCGACGGTCCGGTGCCATGGCACCAATTCCACCCACCTGAATTGCGATAGATGTGAAGTTCGCGAAACCACACAGGGCATAGGACAAGATAATTACAGTCCGTTCAGACAACTCAGGCCCAATTTGTGACAAGTGCAGGTAGGCCACAAATTCGTTGATAGCGATTTTTTCGCCCAACAAAGCTCCAGCGGCACCAGTTTCTGACCAAGGAACTCCCATCAGGAACGCGACTGGTGCAAACAGCCAAGAAAAGATGACCGCCAGTGTCAGATTGGCCTGTCCATCTTGGAGCAGCTGATCAGCAACCATTCCGGTGCCCCAACTGTTGAAGCCAATGAAGCCGCCGAGCATGGTAAGCAATGAGTCGACCATGAAGATCAATGCGACAAATGCCAGCAACATCGCGCCAACATTGAACGCAAGTTGCATACCGTCTGTTGCGCCACGTGCCGCCGCTTCGATCAAGTTCGTGTCGATCTTTTCGCTCATCTCGTCTGGGACACCTTCGGCCGTTACGGCAACTTCGGTCTCTGGGATCATGACTTTGGCGATCATGATTGCAGCAGGTGCAGACAAAACACTCGCCGTGAGCAAGTGACCCGCAATATCAGGGATGAACCCAGACAACATCGCAACGTAAACTGCCAAAACACTGCCAGCAACTGTGGTCATACCGCCAACCATCAGACAGAATAACTCTGAGTTAGTCATACGTTGCACAAACGGACGGACCAAAAGCGGTGCTTCTGTTTGACCCACGAACACGTTAGCTGCCGCAGAAAGAGATTCTGCGCCAGAGACGCGCATGGTCTTGTGCATGAGCCATGCAAAACCTTTTACGATGAATTGCATGACGCCCAAGTGATACAATACGCCCAGCAATGCTGACAGGAATACGATTGTAGGCAAAGCTGCAAGCGCAAAGACAAATCCGTGTTCGTCGCCGGTGAATGACCCGAACAAAAAACTTGTGCCGGCATTTGTATAAGACAGCAAAGCATCAAAGAACTTGGTTACCAGCTTGAACAAAGGTGCAAGAACGCCGGGCACTCCGATCATTGGAATGCCCAAGATAAGAACCGCAAAGATAAGCTGCAATCCAAGACCCCAAGCCACGACACGCTTATTGATTGCTGCCCTGTTGTTCGACAGCACGAAGCACAAGCCAATGAAGACCACGATCCCCACCAGACTCATAAATTTTGAAAATGTTACGTCCATTTAGTCCCTCCCTTGGCGGCAAATCGCCACCTGCTGTTTTGCCCATTCCAGTTTTGCGATCTTGTCGCCGCTGTCACCTGTTCTAAGCAGTTAGTATTAGCTTCCGGTCATTTGACGACGCGAAGCTGTTCTCCTTTGCTTCGTTGCTGTACGAGCGCCGCAAGCGTCTGGTCGATGACCAGATCGGTAATGACCCTGCTGCGGAGCGCTGCGTGTGTCGCTTCCAGCTTGGAAGCCCCCCCGACCAAAGCCAGAACTCTAGAACCCCTCACTTCTTCAAAGTGCAGCCCCACAGCCTGATTGCCGAGTTGTGTTTCTAGAAGGGTGCCTTCCGGGCTCAAGAAGCGTCCCATCAAATCGCCGACCGCCCCCTCCCGCAGCAATTCATCGCGTTCAGCGTCGGAAATCATTCGGTTGCGGATAAGATGGCCTTCGTCATCAAGCGAGCCTATCCCGATGACAAAAAGGTCAGAGTCGCGCGCCTTACCGAGCATCTCGGACACAGAATCCTGGGCGTGGAACATCTCTTTTTCGGCCAGAGAACGCGCAAGATAAGGAACCGGTAGAAAGTAACCTTCGCCACCAACACGTTCTTGAAATGCCTGCACCACGTCATAAGGGTTGGCGGAAAGCTTGCGGGTCAAACTGCCTGAAACGGACACAATGCTAAGATCGGATCGCGAGATTTGCGCCATGTTAACGACAGCGGCCTTCAGCGTTCGCCCCATGCCGACACCGACCTGTTTGATTTGTTTTGACTCCAAAAGCTTCGCAAGTATGCCCCCCGCAACTCTTGCGACCTCGTCAATAGCCGCATCATCGGTGTCTCCCTTCATCGGTTCAAAGGGAGCAACAGTGCAGCTTCGAAGTCCGAAGGTTTCGGAAAGCGCTTCTTCCAGTTCAAGGCATTCCAGAGGGCGTTCCGCAATCTCAATTCGGATCAGACCAGAACTTTGGGCAAACGCGATCAAACGATGCACCTTTGCCTGTGAGACCCCTAGCAATTGAGCGATTTCGCTCTGCGTCTTCCCCCTTGAAAATGACATCCAAGCTGCTCGGATCGCCATGTGTTTTGTCCAATCTTTGGGGTCGCTCATTTTGATTCCTGAATAAATCTATTTCTTTTGAATTTTTATTCAAAGTGTATTTCTGCCCCTAAGTCAATCTTTCTGTGATGTTTGTGGTCACTTGCATCAATGGCTGGTTCCGCTTCGGCATTGCAGCATTTAAAATGGCGCAGTTGCGTCGTTTTCCGTGCTGCGCGCTTGCAGCGAAGGTTTGGCGCTTCCGCTCTGGGCTCAGACCGGTCATCCGACAGTTTAGGTCGGCATGCCAGCCACTGCCCCTCGGTGCGCGTCAGCCTGCATCGGGCGCGCTACCCCACGGGGTGAACCTCTGAGATAGCGATCCAACATACCACCTCCGCCCGTTTTGGCGGGGGTGATGGCGCGCCAACGCCAACACCACGCAGCAACGTTTTCAAACCAGCTGCGCCGACAGACCTACCAGAACATGTCGCCCGACTCTCGCGAGAGTGGGCGTTCCTTATTCTGGAATCACCAATGACGACAATGAACAAAGTAGCCCCGGCTGCGCCAATCGCGCCTTGGCTGGGTGGGAAGAAAGCCCTTCATAAGGCGATCATCCAACGTATTGATGCCATCGACCACAAGACCTATATCGAACCTTTTGTCGGGATGGGCGGTGTGTTTCTGCGCCGGACGTGGCGTCCGCAATGTGAGGTCGCCAATGATCTCAACGGCGAGATCACCAATCTTTTCCGCATTCTACAGCGCCATTACCCGCAGTTCATGGAGGTCATGCGGTTTCAGATCACCTCCCGTCGCGAGTTTGAACGGCTTCGCGCCTGTGACCCGGCGACTTTGACGGATCTAGAGCGCGCTGCGCGGTTTTTGTATCTGCAGCGATTGGCCTTTGGCGGGAAGCTGGGCGGCGTCTTTGGTGTGGCAAACGAGCGACCGGCGCGCTTTAATCTGTCCAGCCTTACGCCTTTGCTTGATGCCGCCCACACGCGACTTGAGGGGGTGGTTTTTGAGAACCTCGACTGGCAAGACGTCCTGTCACGCTATGACAATCCAACAAGCCTGTTCTACCTCGATCCCCCATATTTTGGCGACGAAAACGACTATGGCAAAGGTCTGTTCGATCGGTCTCAATTCGCTGTCATGGCAACGATTTTGCGCGACCTGGAGGGCGCATTCATCTTGTCCATCAACGACACGCCTGAAATCAGACAGGTGTTCGATGGCTTCATTTTCGAGGAAGTGACGCTGAAATACACGGTTTCTAACGGCGCGGCCACGGATGCGGCTGAGTTGATCATTTCCAATCGTGAAATCAAGACAACATTGATTTGAAGGGCGGTGACATGCGAAAATCAGACCGAAATGGCGCGCGATTTGACGCCTTGGAAGCCTTGGCAAATGCCGCCATCGGCTTGCTGATCTCATGGTCCGCAACGGTTTTTGTCCTGGGCTACACCGGAGCAGAAAGCGCTGCGATCACCGGGATGTTCTTTGTCCTCTCCTTTGGACGGGCATGGATCATCAGACGCCTGTTTCGGGCGCTTGTTGGTGGGTGAGGGTGTGGAACGTAGTGCGCATGACGGTCTTTTATCGAGTGTGCTGTTCAGTGGTGATATTTTTGTGCTCCGTTCGACAAAGAGAAACCTGAAAGTAGCTGAAGAGATCGGCTTAACCATCTGTTATCCATGTTTCCGTACCACTAAAGGCGGTCAGAGTAGTCACCCACTAAACTTATCAAAGAGACCTTACCAACAACAGTCTGGCCCCGAGTGCAATGCTCGGGGCCAGGACGGTTAATCATTCATTAACCAATCAATCCCATCATGCGATGATGCTGAGACGATTACATACTGTGGTTCTATTTGTCGTGAGCGGGGTTTATATGGCCTGGTTTCTCTACGGTATGGCGGTGTTTGTCAGCGGAATGTAATGCGCTGCGGCAGCCATGACCTGCGGCATGGGGCTAAATGACTTAGCTGTCGAAGGCGGGTTAGTCCCAGTGACCAGACCGTTCAATTCCGAACCAACATAGCCGTGCCCTTGGATTTCGCTGGGAAGGGCAAAATGTTTAGTTCAGGAGTACTCACCAATCGTTCAAAACAAGTGTTCAGACATTTTCTGAGAGCCAAATTGGCTTTGCCGCCATTTGACTCTCTTTGCGCTTAGACGAATACCAAGTTAGGCGGCAAGGTTCTCTACTCTTGTAAGCCCCAAGTTGAGTTGCATCTAAGCTTGCATATTGTCTGTGCTCTCAACACAAGGCATCAGCAACTTTTGCGAACAATTACTGATTGGATCGTTTTAACATGGCCTTTCGCTTGTGCTAGCTGGGTTTCCACATCACCACCCGCAAGGCTGGATGCCGGAATTCCGATCAATATTACTCCAATGGTGTCACCAGCACGAGCTTTTTCTTGTTGTTCAGAGAGTGTTTCTACATTTTGTGACCAATTGCCTTCCGACTCACGAAGCTGCTTACAATTCATCCTGTCGTATTGGGAAGAGCTTACTTCGAGTGGCTGGACTTTCGCTGGCGGCGTCGCACAGGCAGACAATATCAAGACCAATCCAATGGGCTGCATAACGGTTAATAATTTCAAGGTTTATCCTCTTCAAATCTATATTCTAGCGATGTTTCTCAACGAAATTCTCAAATTTTGCGGCAATTTGACTGACACGCGCCGCATATCGACGGGTATCAAGCGGTAATGATGAGGTCAATCTGAAGTTGCGCGTCGATTGTAATTTCACCTTAGTCGACATGCCTGACCATGTAGGTCTGTGTTCCCAATGGTCATCCAACAGTTTTCGTCAGATAACGGGTGCCAGCCGTAAGCAGACATGCCTGTTTAACAGAGCGCGGAAACCGGACTTTCGCCGCATCTGTAAACTAACTTTGGCTAAACCGTAGAAGCGGACATTCCACGCTCATCGCGGGCAACCACCGAAATCCGCCCACAAACCGTCCGCTGCTCAGGTGGAACTAATCGGTTTCAAAACATAGCCTTCAAATTCTCTCAATGCCGCAGGAGAACCACTTAAAGCGGACCGGACCCGATCACGGTTTTCAGAAGTAGAAATGTTAACCTGCATCTTCTCCGATACGTTCCTAGCCACCCATTGTAGCATTTTCGAGAGGTCAACTTCTTTCATTTGCTGCTGCCCCGGTTCATCAAAGACCAGAAATCCAATGTGATTCCCACCGAGATCGCGGCATACCATCAGTATTGAAAGGTAGTAGGCCCACTTAAGCCGGATACCGTCACTAGCAGAAACTTCAAAGCCAATTTCGCGCTCCACCAACTCGCCGTCATCAGCTCGGCGGAGAACCTGTGGTCGAAAGTCAGTATCCGAAATTGTTATCTCTTGAGGTTCGAATGTGGTGAAATTAAATTCCTTTAAAAGTGACTGTGTCATAGCCTGAAGCGCTAAATGCTTTTTTCTGTCAGGACCTGAAAGTTCGGCAGCACCTAATCCGGCCAATTGCCCTTTGACTTCAACCCAGAGCGACGCAATTTTTTTGAGTTGATCTAGCTCTTCAGCAACGCTTTCCTCTTGCTGTTTCCACGAAGCAAGCTTTCCACCAAGTCGAACTGCGCGCTCCAGATCAGCACGAGAAAGGGTCGAACCGGGTCGAACCAAGTCTGCTTTCACAGCACGAATGCTGGAGCGAACAGCTTCAATTTCTTCACGCAGGGATTTCATCAGTATAACTGCCGCTATCAAATCCACTTCAACGTTGGCTAGGCTCAGGACCCATTAATCTGGTTGATGCTGTCACGGCTGCATGATTCAAACCCGCAAACTGCAGGGGGTTTCATGAGTAATCTTTTTTGGCTGAGCGAAGAGCAAATGGTGCGGCTACGACCGTACTTTCCCAAAA
>JBDWQI010000031.1:0-68650 GCA_039986635.1 Sulfitobacter sp. | reverse complement strand
AGGCGCGATCTTCCAATATATCAACGGGTTCTACAATCCAAGACGGCGTCATTCATCGCTAGGTGGCAAAAGCCCCTTGGCCTTCGAACGAAAGGCTGCCTAAATGAGTTGAGAGACCGGAACGCAAACGGGACAAGACCAAAAGGTTTTTCGCCATCTCGTTCTTCCTATTGATCTGAAAATCTCTGGTCGGGGTCATAGCCCCACCGCATGATCACACTTTCCCTCTTACAAAGACGTCGGCGTGCGATCCTGACCAAGTTCTGACCGAATGCTGACCACCCCAACCCCGCAATCCGTTTGCGGTCCACCGCTGGCCCGCCAAATCAGTGCTGACACACTTTCTGGGTCCTTGGCGGCTCATTACAATTTGAATGAATATTGAATGCTATCTGACAATTGCCTGTCTGGTCTCAACGAACTCTTAAGACTCTCAGCGTTTTAATCAAAAAAGAACATAACCAGAACCCAATATCACCCGTGTGCAACCAACCGCTACGGATTGTTGCCAACATCGGGTTTGAAAAAGTCGAATGAGGATCAAAATGAATTTTCCGGACAGGATTTGCACCCGTTTGAATGACAAATCCACACCTTTTGTATTGGTCGTTAACAACCGGACAATTCAAACCCCTTTGCCCGGCCGGAACGCTACTTTAACGCAAGAAGAAGAATGTGTTTTGATGTCAGCTGATCCCTCACACCGGCTCAGCTTACAGCGCATCCATGACAAAAAAGAATTGCATTTCAACTGGTCCGAAGTCGAGTCACTCCGCATGATTAATGTATCTTAGGGTATTGGAAGCATTAGATATTCCAACACACCCCGCACCCAGTATTTCACAAACCTCTGGCTTTAAATATGTCCCAATCAGGAGCCATCGCTTGTTAACAATTGAACAATCCACTGTTGCGGCACAAATGGCCATGGCGCTTGCGCTCATGCTGCGCGGAAGGGCTCAAAAGCCGCATCTTACGATTCTGCTCGCCCTTCTTGCGGCAGGTCTTGTCTTTTTCACCCTTGTTGAGCCTTTGCCCGCGTTCCACTGGCCAGAGAGATTGGGTTTCCTTCAATCTGACAAATAGCTGATGCAGAAAATCATCGCTTTGCCGTTGCACTGCTGATGATGCAAAATCTTATCGTTTGGCGCTGACATGCCAATTCACTGTCATGTCTACGACGGTGTCCCCAGATGCGTCCTGAATATCGACCAGTACGTCAAACGCGACCTTTCCGTCCTGCTTGAGCGATTGCATCAATGCTTCTCCTGTTTCAGAGGTTTTTGCATATGCGGTCAATTTACCAATCGCGACTTTCTTGAAACTGATATTTGCAACGGCAGCAACCGGGCGCATCTCAAGGATCACCGGCGCCAATGCCCCTGCCATCGCAGCACCAGAGGCTGCTTCACCCAAAGTGAACATCGCCCCAGCGTGCATGCTTTTGATGTGGTTAGACACCTCATCACGTTGCTCAAGCTCGGCGCTGGCATGCCCATCGCCAATTTCAAGCAAGGTAACACCAACAAAAGTTGCGAAAGGCACAGCTATATCAAGATGGGCCTTGATCATATCATAGGGGGTCATGGTCATCTCCGAACCGTTTTCATTCAGGTCTGACAAACCATACCGCAAAGCGCAATCATGCCGTGACGTGACGTGACGTGACGTGACGTGAAACATCGAACAGCGTCCCTTAGCGCGCAATCACAATGTCTGCGCGCAACCCCCCAAGTTCAACAGATTCGCCAAGACGCAGAACCCCACCATGCGCCCGCGCAATGTCCGTCGCGATCGCAAGGCCCAGCCCCACGCCGCTTCCCTTGTCCTGATTGCGCGCAGGATCAAGTCGGCTAAACGCCCGAATTGCTTCATTACGACGGTTCTCGGGGATGCCCGGGCCATCATCTTCAACCCGAATACGCAAAGTCTTGGCGGACAACATGACCGAGACTTCCGCCCGCGCCCCATAACGTACCGCATTTGAAATCAGATTGTCAGCCGCTCTGCAGATCGCCACCTGACGTAACATCACGGTCCCGCTGCCATCGCCCTTTGGTGGCATCAGGGTCACATCTCGCCCTGCCCGCTGAGCCTGTTCGACAACTTGCGCCATCAACATATGGGGATCAATCGCCTCCGGAGTCCCTTCGCCCGCTCCTTTGGCAAAGCTCAGAAATTCATCCAGCATCCTTTGCATGTCATCGACATCTTGGATCAATGGCGCGGCTTCGTCCTCCTCCAACATCGACAGGCTTAACCGCATGCGCGTCAACGGTGTCCGCAAATCATGACTGACCCCAGACAACATCAACGTACGCTGCTCAATTTGTCGCTCAATGCGGTTCCGCATATCGATAAACGCATTGCCAGCGCTGCGCACTTCAACTGCGCCAGCTGGCGAATACGGCAAATGCCGTCCTCGGCCAAACGCCTCGGCGACCCGGGCCAATCGTTTGATCGGACGCAGTTGATTGCGCAGGTACAAAAACGCGATCGCCGTCATTATCACGCCAAAAAATATTGTATAAACGAACAACTGATGCGGATTACTTGCTGATATTCGCCTGCGATCAAAACGAATTTCGAACGCTCCCTTGTCCGTCACCAGAAAAAGCCGGACAGAACGGCCCGTTGTCAGGTCAAGCGTTTGGAACCCCTCCAGCAACGTTTCAAACCGTTCCAGAAATACACGCCCAGAATAATCATACCAAAGCATGATGTTTGAGGGGGGAATGTCCGCCGCATCAATCGGCGTGACCGCGATTTCCAATAGACCAGCAGCTGTGGCCACGGCCCGGGGCACATCCGACCGGCTGTCCGCGTTATCCATCGCCATCACCACCAAATCCAATTCGCGCAGCACCGCGCCTGTCATCTGAAGCGTCACCCCCTCGAAATGACGTTGTGCAAAGATAACAGTGACCACCAGCTGAATGATCACCACAGGAAGCAATAGAATCAACGCAGCGCGCCCATATAGGCCACGGGGCAGATAACGTTTGAGCCAGACAAAGAACATGGCGTAAACCTTAGCCAGCACGCGGTGCCAACGAAAGGACAAACCATGCTGCCCCCAGATGACTTTGATCCCCCGGTCGGGATTACAGAGACACTCGAACCGGGTCTGCGCAGGATCCTTGCGCCCAATCCCTCCCCAATGACCTATCGGGGCACAAACACCTATCTGCTTGGCACACATCGCCTTGCTGTCATCGATCCCGGCCCGGAAAATGCCACGCACCTTGAGGCAATTCTAAACGCTGTTGGACCTGATCAGATCATCACACATATCCTTGTCACCCATACGCACAGCGATCATTCCCCGCTGGCACGGGCGTTGGCCCAAAAAACCGCAGCTCCGGTCTTGGCCTTTGGCGATGCTCAAACTGGTCGATCCGACATCATGCACCGGTTGGCCGCCGCTGGTCCGTTGGGCGGCGGCGAAGGCATCGACACTCAATTTGTCCCGGATCAGGAATTGGCGGATGGAGACGTCATCAAAGAGGAAGGCTGGACGCTTGAGGTGCTCCATACGCCTGGTCATATCGGCAACCATATTTCACTTGGCTGGGGGGATGCCTGCTTTACGGCTGATCATGTGATGGGATGGGCATCCTCATTGGTTTCACCACCCGATGGCGATCTGACGGACTTCATGACTTCGTGCCAAAAGCTGGCCGCACGCGATTGGCGTGTGTTCTATCCCGGTCATGGGGGCCCGGTGAATGACCCCAGAGGGCGATTGAGTTGGTTGATAGAGCACCGCCTAAGTCGCGAGACTGCTATCCTGGAAGCATTGTCCAAAGGTCCGGCAAATGCGCAAACCATCGCCGCCGAAGTCTATGCCGATACGCCCCCTGCTTTGCTCGGCGCAGCCACGCGAAACGTACTTGCACATCTCATTGATTTAATGGGGAAATCCCATGCATCCCCGCTTGGTGATTTGCATGCAGAGGCGCAATTCGAAATCACACGGTGATCGGTGTGAAAAAATGTCGAACAAAGGCTAAATCCCTCTGGACGTGCCAGAATCCCACTGCTATATCGCCCAGACCGTTCCGACGTAGCTCAGCGGTAGAGCAGTTGACTGTTAATCAATTGGTCGTAGGTTCGATCCCTACCGTCGGAGCCAAAAGTTTCAAAGGCCTAGCATGCAAATGCTGGGCCTTTTTGTGTTCCTAAACTCTGCAAAAAATAGCCGTTGAAGTGACAGATAGTCGTAATCAATACCCCAACTTCGAGCCGAAAGAGGTTTTCGTATTTGCCTGGAAAAAGCGATTCTTTAGCCAGCTAATGCATACATCGCCAATTCGGCATCCCTAGGCTTTGAGCACCCAAACATTGCGTTAACCCCGAATACGCGCGCCTCTCAATTCACAAGCTCCGCGATGATCCTGAGCCGGACCTGTCACCCCACACATCAGAACGGTTTTTCGATAGATGATCCTGTCATTGTCAAAAAGGGCAGGTAAAAAGTCGATGTCACCAAAATATCGAAAGCCCCCCGGCCATTCGGTCAGGCGGCTTTGATTGGTTTCTTCGGTACAGTTGCTGGTTACTTACATCCACCCTCGGCCCAAGCCCGAACGTTCAATTTGAACTCCCCGCCATAAGGGTGTTGCTTGCTGATCGCATCGCTATTGCCCGCTTTGACGTAAGTCTGCCCCTGTGTGCACAGAGCCTCCTGTGTCCATTGGTGGCAATTCGAACAGCTTTGGTCTTTCCACAACTCTTCTGGCAACCCTTCAATCGGTGGAAACAGCGGTGATAAGGTGACCAGCTGCTCGATGCTCTTGCCAAAGATCTCTTCGCGACCATTGGTAAAGGGCATCACCCACGTCAAATCAGTCCCCATCGGGGCGCTCGCCGCGCGGGACGCAACAACAACTTCTTCTTCCTGTTTGGGCTCTTCCAGCGGTGCTGCCTCTGCGCGTTTGGCCTTTTCGGCAAGCACATTGAGTTCGAAAGCCGCAAATTCAGCATATATTCCATCAGGATAGGCACTCAGATACGCGCTATAGTCCTCTGCAGCCCCGCTGGCCTGCGCGACCCCAATCAATCTTTCCTGATCTTTCGTAGTGTCTGCGGGGGTCGGGTCGGGTGCAGGAGTGGTGGCCGCCTGTTCTTCCGCAGGAGCGGCTTCCTGCGCTGTTTCGGGAACAGCTGCCGTTGTCGCGGCGTCATCCGCCTGATTCAGTTCATTACTGATGATCCGGTCCAACAAGGCACGCGCCTCATCGATGTATTTGGAATTGGGATAGCCACGCATGAACAAAACAACCGGAACAGGATCAGTGCTAAACTTCACCGATTCCCACAGCTGCAATTCAGCGGCTTCTTCTTCGCTCAACTCTTCCGCAGCAGTGAAAAAGAAATTCTCAGTCAATGAAGACGTATCCCATGGGGTTTGCGCCCCACCGGTTTGTTCAATGACTTCGACCCGGACATCTTTGAAAATTTGTTCAATGGGCAAACCCGGTGTTGGCAATTGCCGGGCGAGCGCTTTGGTAAACGGACTATTGCCATCCAACCCATCCAAAGCAACCGCTCCCGGTGCTGTGGAATAGGACAGAAAGGTGCCAGTGGGAGATTTCATCTCAGCCAGACCATTGTCGTTTAGGTCCGGGATCGATTCAAACGGGTTGTTGCGGCAGGCGTCAAGGATCACGATATTCGTCTTGTTTCGGGCAGAAAACATCTGACGCAAAACCGCCTGTGCAGGCACCGCAACAAGGCTCAGATCAGCGGCATCAGTCAGATTGGCATCCACCGGCAAAAGGAAGTTGCTCCCAAAAGACTGCACAGCGTGACCGGCATAGTAAAACAACCCCGTTGTTTCCCGACCACCATCGCGCAGATCGCGGCCAAACTGGGCAATCCCTCTGTTCAACGTCACCTGATCTGCATCGGTCAATACTGTGACCTGAAAGCCTTGGCTTTCCAAAGTCCGCGCCATCAGTTCCGCATCCGGCACCGGATTATCGAGCGCCGAGATCGAACTGTAGGAGCCATTGCCAATGATCAAAGCGATCCGCGGCTGGGTCTCTTGAGCATGTGCTGCATAGCCACCTATCAGAACAAGACAAACCGCCTGTGCCAAAAGGGTGAGGCGGCCCAAGGCCACCCGCATTTTCATAACCATATGTCGCATTTAATTGCTTATCACCTTAAATTCGATCCTGCGGTTTTTCCAACGACCTTCGGATGTATCATTGGAAGCTATCGGAGATCCCTCACCATATCCTTTAGATACCAAGGTGCCTTCAGACAGGTTTTGAGAAAGCAAATAGTTGGTGACAGAGTTGGCGCGTGATCTGGACAAGCGCTCGTTTGTTGCGTTGCTGCCAACAGAATCCGTATGCCCGCCTACTTCGATCACCATATTCGGGCAGCGGGACACGATCTGTGCCAAGCTGTTAAGCAAAGGTTCACTTGCCGGATCAAGCCGGGAGCTGCCAGATTTGAAATAGATATTGCCTGTCCGAGACAGAATTTCGAACCGCCCCTTGCATGCTTCTCTGTCAAAATCACCCTCAGCTTCAAGCGCGACCGAAGCCGGTTCTGCGGTGGCGGTAGGGGTTGGTGTCGCCGCAGCTGTTGTGCTGTTGCGGGCGAATACAAAATCAAACGACACCGTTGCAGACGGAATAATATCAACACTTGCGGCTTCTTGCAGCTTTTCCAGCCCGCCCATCAAATCAAAATCAGCAACTGCTATAGAGATCGGCGTTCGGCTTGAAACTGACACAAGGTCCTGCCCCAAAAGCGTCACGGCGACATCGGCAGATTGTGTATTGCTCACCCCGTGCAAATCCATTGTGTAGTTCACGGGCACAGTTTTGCGACGCACGTCAGCCAGATCACCAAGCACAGCGGCGTCAATTTGAGTGGAAATTGTGGCCGTTGGGAATTTGAACGTTTCAAAGAACAAGAAACGCATACGTACGTTTCGCAGATCAATTTTCGTATCAACGGAATCAAGCAGAACACGGACTTCCGTCGCCCCAGTTGGCCCAATTTCCCCTTCAAGCGTGGCAAAGCTGCTGGATTCCACCACGGTTTGTTTTTTCACCGATTGAAAATTCAAGCTCGACATTTCTGGTTGAAGCGTCCAGCCCCCCGCAAAAGGGTCCTGTTGAGCTTGGGCTGTATGGCCAATGATCCCCAAAACAAATGCAGCTACCAGCACCAGCCCCGCAAATCTGGTGCGTTCACCTAACAGATGTATCATAACGTCTCTCCCTTGCGCCTGAAAAACCTTGGGTGCGCACATGCTAAATTATAGGGTAATGTTACACGAAGATACGGATGCGAAAAGCTTTTTCTGGCTTCACACCCACTGGTTTAGTAGGTCGAGAGGTCATCAATACGTCGATTGCCAAGGATCGCAGAGCAAAGCACCCCCCTGCCCCGCGCGTGTTCCCGTTGGCCGCCGGATAACCCCAAACCTATTAGCTGTTCAACCGCTCCACGATGCTCTGGGCTGTCACACGGCCCAAAGCCGCCCCATTTTCTGTAACGGTAAAGCTGTCCCTATCACCGGTTAACATCTCGATCAGCTCTGACACGGGCGTTTCGGGCGCAACACCGGGGGCAGAAGCATCGCCATCCCCGGTCATCACATCACGGGCAGTCAAAACGCCAAGAGGGTTCATATTCGCAACAAAATCAGCGACATAATCCGAAGCAGGGTTCGAAAAAATCTCGCGCGGAGTCCCAAGCTGGACAATCCGCCCGCCCTCCATGATCGCAATGCGCCCACCAAGCTTGAATGCTTCATCCAGATCGTGGCTCACAAAAATGATTGTGCGTTTCAGATCCCGTTGCAGTTCCAGCAATTCGTCCTGAAGACGGGTGCGGATCAGCGGGTCAAGGGCCGAAAAAGGTTCATCCATCAACAGGATTGGTGCTTCGGTGACAAATGCGCGGGCCAGTCCAACCCGTTGCTGCATACCTCCGGACAGCTCTCCGACTTTGCGGTCCGCCCAATCGGACAGGCCGACCAAGGCCAATTGCCTGTCTGCACGCTCCATCCGTTCTTTGCGCGCCACATCTGCCAGCTCCAGCCCAAGCGCTACGTTTTCGCGCACCGTACGCCAAGGCAGCAAGCCGAATTGTTGAAATACCATCGACACACATTCACGGCGCACCCGGCGCAGATCATTGGCGGAGCTTTCCTGAACATTGGCCGACCATGCACCATCACTGACCACAACATGGCCCCGCGCAACCGGATTTAACCCATTCACGGCCCGCAAGAGCGTTGATTTGCCAGAGCCCGAAAGCCCCATCAGCACCAGAATTTCCCCTGCCGCAACCGTCAGCGAACAATCATGGACCCCTAATACCTGCCCTGTTGCCGCTTCGATTTCGGCACGGGACTGGCCCTGATCCATCAATGGCAGAGCCTGTTGTGGCTTTTCGCCGAACACGATGGAAACGTTGTTAAATTCGACAGCGTTTGTCATTTTTCGCCCACCCGCAACATCCGATCCAACATGATCGCGACCACAACAATGATCAGACCGCTTTCAAAGCCAAGTCCGGTATTCACCTGATTAAGCGCCCGCACCACTGGCACCCCAAGGCCATCCGCCCCGACAAGCGCTGCGATCACCACCATGGATAGCGACAACATGATGGTCTGGTTCAACCCTGTCATGATCTGAGGCAACGCATAAGGCAGTTCGATTTTCCACAAAGTCTGGCTTGGCTTCGCACCAAATGCCTCAGCCGCTTCCAACAAAGCTTTGGGCGTTGAGGAAATGCCAAGCTGTGTCAAACGGATTGGCGCAGGCAGCACAAAGATCACCGTTGCAATCAACCCCGGCACCATACCAATGCCGAAAAATACAATGGCTGGAATGAGATAGACAAAGGTGGGCAAGGTCTGCATCAGGTCCAGTACGGGGCGCATGACCCGATAAAGACGCGGGCGATGGGCCGCAGCAATGCCAATTGGCACCCCCACGCCCATACAGACCACACAGGCAGATAAAACCAACGTCAGACTTTCGGTCGTTTCCTCCCAATAGTCTTGATTGAGAATAAACAGGAACCCAAGCACAACAAAAAGCACGGTTTTCCAATTGCGTTGGATAAACCAAGTCAGGACTGCAAAGAACAAAATGATCAACAAGGGATGCGGCGTTTGCAGAACCCAAAGGATGCCGTCAATCAACTGCTCCATCAAAAGCGCCAAGCCGTCAAAGAACCACGCCCCGTTGATTTGTAGCCATTCAAACCCCGCCTCGGCGATGTCATCAATCGGCACCTTGTTTTCAGTCAGCCATTCCATTTGCATCCCCCTTTTTCATAAAAGATGCCCGCCCTCAAAAAAGGACGGGCATCTGTCACAGGTCAAACCTGTGTTATTGCAATGCAGCCTTTGCCGCAGCAACAGCGTCACCGCCGTCAAGGGTGGTCACACCAGCCAGCCAAACGTCCAAAGCAGCCGTATTTGCCTTCAGCCAATCTGCTGCGGCTTCTTCTGGGTCTTTGCCATCATCCAGGATTGCGCCCATGATTTCATTTTCCATGGCCAGCGTAAATTCCATATTGCCAAGCAGTTTACCGACATTCGGACAGTCGGCGACATATCCGGCACGTGTGTTGGTAAACACGGTTGCCCCCCCCAGATCAGGACCAAAGAACGCGTCCCCACCCTCAAGATAGGTCAATTCGAAATTGGCATTCATCGGATGAGGCTCCCAGCCAAGAAATACAATTGGGTCCCCTTTGCGGCTCAGCCGCTGGACCTGTGCCAACATGCCTTGCTCAGAGGATTCAACTACCTCAAAATCCTTTAGCCCAAAGGAATCCCCATCAATCATTGACTGGATCAGGCGATTGCCATCGTTGCCCGGTTCGATCCCATAGATTTTGCCATCCAGTGCATCTGCCTGCGCGACAATCGCGTCAAAAGAAGTGATGCCAAGGTCCGCCGCAGCCTTGTTAACCGCCAATGTATACTTTGCGCCCTGCAGGTTGGCGCGCACGGTATCTACCGTCCCGGCCTCACGGTATGGTGCGATATCGCCTTCCATGGTTGGCATCCAGTTGCCCAGAAATACATCGATATCGCCAGCCGCCATTGACGTATAGGTCACTGGAACGGACAGGATTTTAGTGTCTGTTTCATAGCCCAGCGCATCCAAGACGACTGATGCAGCAGCTGTTGTGGCAGTAATGTCGGTCCAGCCGACATCAGAAAAGGTCACCTTTTCGCACCCCGCCGCTGCCACTGAGGTAGCCGCGCTCAACGCAAGTGCAGTTGTGGCAAGCAATTTTTTCATTTCAGGTGTCTCCGGTCAGATTATTATTGATTGATGGGCCAATAAAAAGCCAAAGCCCGGCCCAATGCAACTTAAATCCTTGGTTGCTGCCGGATACCAAATGACCAAAAAGGTACAGTTGCACTCAAGGTGTCGCGCATTTTAGGCCCTCACGGCACATTGGGGTGCATTGATAGACATCTCCACCCGCAGCACTTCATTCGATTTCTCACAGGCGATCTTTGGATATCATCATATGTACTCCTTTTTCGCGGTTCACGGTTTGGGTGATGCGCAAATCCGCGGCAATCGAACACAACATATAGGCTTCGGCCCGGCTTAATTCCAAACGTGTCGCAACCACCGTGATCATCCGGCGCAAGGCAATCTCAACCGCTTGATCCAGATCTACATGCATGCCCATCGTGATGACATGGCTGGGTGTTTCCGCTTCTGGATAGGTCACATCCAAGTCACGCCGCACCGTCAGGCGAAACCGCCCCCGAAGCGCCGTTTCAATCGCCGTCACGCAGACCTCTCCGTCCCCCTGCGCCCCGTGACCATCCCCACAGGAAAACAAACCCCCTTCAGCATGCACAGGCAGATAAAGCGTTGTGCCCGCCACCAACTCTTTGTTGTCGATATTCCCGCCATGTGCGCGCGGTTCGATGGTTGAAATACGTCCCCAACTGGGCGGCGGCGCCACACCCATCACCCCAAAGAACGGCGCAAGCGGCAATTCGTCTCCCCAAGGCAGGGTCGCAACATTGCGCGCAGTGTCCAGCGGCAAAATGGTCAGATGCGTCTGGTCAAAATCCAGCGGCAAAGTCCCTGACAAGGGCCGGATCACATTATATCCCCAGTCCTGAGCCAAGCTGATCTCTAAAATATCGACCTGCAACACATCCCCGACCCGAGCCCCTTTCACAGCAACCGGACCCGTCAAAATATGCCCCGGCATTATTGGCGGTCCAGCAGCATGAATGGCCAGCAACTCAGGTGGGACATAAAAACCGTCACCGGGCAAGACATGCTGTGTACCCGAGACTGTATGGATGGTAACCTCGGACCCGCTGTCTATTTCGGCAATTGGCCGGCGCGCCGCATCGAAATATCCCCAATGGCAGGTCTCAGGTGAAGCGTTGATGATCATAGGCTATCTCTCAGTTCTGCTTACAGGAATTTGATGTTTCTAAGTCTAGAGGCAAGGCCTACTAAGGCTCAAGGGCCGCCGTTTTGTGCTTGGCACGGCACCTATAAAATGATCTTGATTGCGTAACGAGTGCAAGAGGTAAATCCATGAAAATTCAGGCTAATCACCCCTATCCATCGCGGCGTTCCACCGTTTTGGCGGACAATATGGTGGCCACGTCACACCCGCTCGCTGCTCAGGCTGGCGTAGCCATGTTGGCGCAGGGTGGCAATGCGGTGGATGCAGCGTTGGCCACTGCAATTGCCCTGACTGTCTTGGAACCTACTGGAAATGGTATTGGGGCAGATGCCTTTGCTATTTTGTGGGATGGGTCAGCATTACACGGGCTAAATGCATCAGGTTGTTCCCCCGCGTCCTGGGGTCCTGAACGGTTTGCAGGCCAAAGCGACGTGCCCTATCGTGGCTGGGACAGTGTGACCGTACCCGGCGCTGTATCGGCTTGGGTGGCTCTGTCTGACCGGTTTGGCAAATTGGCCTTTGATGCGCTTTTTGAACCCGCCATCCGCTATGCCGCTGATGGGTTCCCCGTTTCACCGATCACAGCAACCCTTTGGGCAAAGGCTGCCGAGGAATTGGGCAACCAACCCGGGTTTGCACAAACATTCATGCCGGACGGACGCGCGCCCCTTGCGGGGGAGTATTTTGTCAGCGCCGGTCACGCACGTACCTTGCGCTTGATTGCCAAAACCAAAGGCAAAGCGTTTTACGAAGGTGAAATAGCAGCGGAAATCGCAGCCTTTTCCGCCCAACATGGGGCCGCACTAACCGCTCAGGACATGGCGGCGCATCGCGCTGAATGGTGTGGCACACTCAGCAAATCCTTTGACCATGTAACCCTGCACGAAATCCCGCCAAATGGTCAGGGCATCGCAGCACTGATGGCTCTTGGCATTCTGGATCACACCAATATCCGGGACATGCAGGTGGATGACCCGGTCGCAATTCATTTGCAAATTGAAGCGATGAAACTGGCCTTGAGTGACGCTGAAACCTATGTCGCTGATCCTAAACATATGCGGGGCGTGTCAGCGGAGGATCTGCTTGATGACGACTACCTTGCCACACGGGCAAGGCTGATTGACCCCAGCCACGCACAGGACTTTGGCGCAGGAGCCCCCAATGCTGGCGGCACGGTCTATCTGAGCGCGGCTGATGCCTCAGGCATGATGGTGTCCTTTATCCAATCCAATTATGCAGGGTTTGGGTCGGGCGTGGTGGTGCCGGGCACTGGCGTTGCTCTACAAAACCGTGGCGCTGGTTTCTCACTTAACCCTGAACACCAAAACTATGTGGGGGGTGGCAAACGCCCCTTTCACACAATCATTCCCGGTTTTGCAATGGGGCCAGATGGGCCATTGATGAGCTTTGGCGTGATGGGGGGACCAATGCAGGCGCAGGGCCATGTACAGATGCTCTTGCGCACCCAGCTTTGGGACCAGGATGTGCAAATGGCAGCGGATGCGCCCCGCTGGCGGTTCATCCAAGGCCTGAACGTTGCATGTGAAACCACAATGGCTGCGGCAACCATTGCAACCTTGCGTTCAATGGGCCATCAAATCACGCTGGAAAACCCGGACAATGCCTTTGGCTTTGGGGGCGCCCAGCTAATCCATCGACTTGGGGAGCGCGGCTATGCAGCCGGGTCAGACCCCCGCAAGGATGGGGCTGCAATTGGTTTCTAGGCCGTCACATGTGAAGAACCCAAATACTTCATTCGATTACGGATCGGACCTCATCTGATAGTACGCCAAACCTCGTCAATCACATCAGCCGCCATCATAACGTCCTTGCGGGTTGTCTCAAACTGGCCCACCTGAAATCGGATGATCTTGCGCCCGTGGTGCGCCCCTTGCGTGATATAGATGCGCCCATCGTCATTCAGCGCATCAACCAGTTTTTGCTGCATCACATCATCCCCATCACATCGAAAGGAGAACAGGCTCAGGATCGGTTCGGTCACTATTTCAAACCCATCCAGTGCCCGGATTGCATCACAGACCTCCTCTGCCCATTTGATGTGATTGCGAATGCGCGACCGCAGCTCCTCTAATCCATAACACCGGATCAAGAACCAAATTTTCAATGCCCGGAACCGACGTCCCAACGGGATTGTCCATTCGGAATAATTCACCATAGCTTCACCTGAGGTTTTTAAGTACTCCGGCTCGATCTTGAGAGTGTTAAGTTGCGCTGTGGGATCTTTGAGGAATTGCACAGAACAATCAAACTGAACGCCCAGCCATTTGTGAGGGTTAAAGACGATACTATCAAAGTCTTCGGCCCCCGGCCAAAATTCTGCGCGAATTTCGGGACAGATCATCGCTGAACCTGCCCAAGCCGCATCCAGATGGGTATAAAGGTCCTCCTCCTTGGCAATCTGAACGATTGCCGGCAGGTCGTCCCACGCGCCGATGCCCGTGCCTCCGGTGATGGCGATAATACCTGCTGGGATATGCCCCGCCGCGCGATCCTCAGCGATGCGGGTACGCAAGATATCAGGGTCCAATGGAAATGCCGGGTTATCAGCAACGTTAGGAATTTTTACCAGATTGTCCTGTCCAATCCCCGCAACCCAACAGGCGCGATCAATTGACGAATGCACCTCGGTTGAACAATAGATGCGTAAGTGTCCTTTGCCCGCCAGACCGTTACGATTGCCGGTAAACCCAGTGGCACGTTCACGCATGCTCAGCACCGCCGACAACGTTGCAGAAGACGCGGAATCCTGAATGACGCCGCTAAACCCATCAGGCAAACCAAGTGCCTGACGCAACCACGTGACCATCACCCCTTCCATCTCGGTGGCAGCAGGAGACGTTTGCCACAGCATACATTGTGCAGCAATTGTTGTGACCAACATCTCGGCCAGCATCGATGGAGGGGCCGCATTGGCAGGGAAATACGCAAAGAAACGGGGATGTTGCCAATGTGTGATCCCCGGCATCACGATCTTTTCAAAATCCGCCATCACGTTTTCCATCGCCTCCCCGCTTTCGGGGGGGCAAAGCGGGAGCTGTGCAGTGATCTCGCCTGATCCTGTCTGCGCGCGCACAGGACGATCCGCTAACGTCTTGTGGTAATCCGCTGCCCAATCCGCGATATGTTTGCCCCAATGGGCGAATTCGTCCCAGTCCAAGATGCTCTCCCATGCAAAGCTCAGACAGCAGTGCGCGCATGTTTTGGACATCGGTGCAAGGGGCTGTTGCTGGTGTGAAAGAACAACCTCCCGCTGGACCTCTTCTGTGGACTGCTCCAAAAGGGATGCAACCCGTTGAGAAAAGGATGATCGTGATGCAAACCCGGCAGCTTGGTAAAAATGGCCCCAAGGTCCACCCGATTGGCATAGGAGCGATGTCCTTCTCAAATTTCTATGGGGCAACGGATGAGGCCGCGAGCCACGCCATTCTGGATACAGCCGTTGCAGCGGGCGTCACCCATATCGACACGGCCAATGTCTATGGGATGGGCACTTCTGAAACCGTGATCGGGACGTATTTACAGGCCAACCCGGCCGCGAAAGACCACTTTACCATCGCAACCAAAGGATCAATCACCCGCAATCCCAACGGCCCCGGCAACGTTTTTGACAATTCCGCGGCCCATTTACAGATCGAATTGGAAAACAGCCTGAAACGGCTCGGAGTGGAAGCGGTAGATCTATATTATGTCCACCGCCGTGATGCATCCGTCCCTATCGAAGAGGTCACTGAAACCATGGCCGGTTTTGTCAAAGCAGGCAAAGTCAAGGCCATCGGGTTTTCCGAGATTGCCCCAACATCGTTGCGCCGCGCCCATAGCGTTCATCCCATTTCGGCGGTGCAGTCGGAATATTCCCTGTCCACCCGATCACCCGAAATGGGCTTGGTTCAGACCTGCGCCGAACTAAACGTGAGCTTGGTTGCTTTCAGCCCTGTGGGGCGCTCTTTGCTCACCGATGCCCCGCTTAGCCATGCGGCTGTGCAAGACCTTGGTTTTCTCGTCAACAATCCGCGGTTTATGGAGCCCAACTATAGCGCCAATATTGCAGCGATCACCCGCTTCCAGCACCTTGCCGCTGACATGGGCCTGTCTGCGGCGGGGCTTGCCATCGCATGGTTGCTGGCACAGGGCGATCATATCATCCCGATCCCCGGAACGCGGTCCGTTGCGCATTTCCATCAATTGCTCGAAGCCACCGACCGCGCGCTAAGCCCCGATGAGTTGCGCAGGATCGAACAGGTTCTGCCAATCGGCTGGGCGCATGGTGACCGGTATTCAGCGCAACAATGGAACGGACCCGAGAAATATTGCTAGGCCTCGTGCCTTTCCTCTAATCATGGACGAATGGGTTTTCAATTTGCCCCACAGGCATTTTGGCTTTTTCCCTACTCCTGACGATCTTTATGCTTCATCTATGGCCGTGCGACAGGCATGACCCGCACCGCCATAAGTTTTTTACGCGCTGGAATGTCCAGCCGCTTTCTTGGTCGGGTTTCCCCCGGCGTTCTGCTGTAATTGGCGAAAGGACGACACGACATGACGAAAATTGCTTTCCTTGGACTAGGTGTGATGGGCTATCCGATGGCTGGACATCTGCAAGCCGCTGGTCACGAGGTCACGGTCTATAACCGTACCGCAAGCAAGGCACAGGCCTGGGCGCAACAACACGGTGGTTCAGCAGCTGCAACACCCGCAGAAGCCGCCAAAGGCGCAGAGCTGGTGATGGCTTGTGTGGGCAATGATGATGACCTGCGTGCCGTCTGTCTGGGCGACACTGGCGCGTTTGCGGGCATGACCCAAGGGGCGCTGTTTGTGGATCACACCACTGTCAGCTCCAAAGTCACACAGGAGCTTTACGCAGCGGCCAAGGAAATTGGCCTGAGTTTTGTGGATGCCCCGGTGTCAGGTGGTCAAGCGGGTGCCGAAAATGGCCAATTGTCGATCATGTGCGGCGGCGATCAGGCGGATTATGACCGGGCCGAACCTGCAATGAACATCTATGCCAAATTGGTGCGCCGCATCGGTGAAAGCGGTGCAGGACAATTGACCAAAATGGCCAACCAGATTGCGATTGCCGGTCTGGTGCAGGGCCTTTCAGAAGCGCTGCATTTTGCAAACAAGGCGGGGTTAAATGGGCGTGACGTGGTTGAGGTTATCAGCCAAGGTGCTGCAGGCAGCTGGCAGATGGCCAACCGATATGAAACGATGTTGGATGATCATTTTGAACACGGGTTTGCGGTAGATTGGATGCGCAAGGATCTGGGGATCTGCCTTGCGACAGCCGATGAAACCGGGGCCAGCCTCCCCGTGACCGCATTGGTCGATCAGTTTTACAAAGATGTGCAGAAAATGGGCGGTGGACGCTGGGATACGTCTTCGTTGTTTAAACGCCTAGAGACTGAGTAGACCGGCCCCTTGAAAATCGGCAGCGGATGTTCTGTTGGACCTCTGCTGCCAATACCAGCGGCTGATCAGAGTCAGGACCCTAGCGTTTGTCTGCATCCAGTAAGGCGGTGAAAGCGCGCAACCCGCTGGCCCCGCCTTCGTCAAATTGTTCAGTAGTCACGGTGAGCGTACCAATCCGGTCAAAGCGGAACGTGCGAAAATCCTGACGCAATTCACACCATCCCGAAAACATCCACCCCTCCGTCATGTTCCAGATCACCAAAGGGCGTACACGACGTTCTGAAAGTAGCCCTTGTGCATTCTGATAGGAAAACGCCACCACCAATCGGTTGCGGATCGCGTCACGCAGTTCTGTGACCACACCAGTGGCTTCCTTGGCTTGTTTCACACTGCGATAAGGCGCATCGGCAAGTTTGCGGTCTTCGGGATTCGGCAGACTGGCTTGTATCTTGGCGCGCGCCTCTCGGGCGGCGGCGGCCAATGCAGGGTCACCCGTGGTTTCCACATAGGCCAAGCCAACGGCCAACGCATCAATCTGATCGTAGGTAAAGGTCACGTTGGGCAAATCAAATCCGGGGCGCAGCAAATAGCCGATGCCTGCCTCCCCCTCAATCGGGAGACCAGAAGCCTGCAGATGCGCAATGTCGCGGTAAACCGTGCTGATGCTGATCTCAAAATGCGTCGCCAGATCGCTGGCTTTGGTGACGCCGCGGCTTCGCATTTCATTGACCAATCTAAAGAGCCGCTCAGCACGTCGCATTTTAGGTATCCGCCATAGGAACCCTATCTTACGGCTGCCAGGCCTCGTTATGCCATGGCAAAGTTGGCATATGCGCCTAAACCGCATTGGGTTGTCCATGACATAGATCAACATGTCAGGACATCCCATTGCTGATGCGCATGCGTACCCGGTGATGTCAGGCAGCGGCTGTCGCCTCTATTTCAAACATCAGAGGCGCAATCGCCAACCGGGTCACCCCCAGCAAAGTCATTGGCGGGGTGGCATTCAGAGGGCCAAAACGCGCGCCCAAAATATCAAAATTCTGCATCGCCGCGTCCACATCGGTAGCATAAATCCGCAGATTAACAATATCACCCAAACCCATGCCTGCGGCCTCCAACACCGACTCAAGATTATCAAGCGCAAGGCTAATTTGTTCCCGCATATCACCGGGATGTTGCGGGTTGCCTTCTGCATCAACAGCGGTTTGACCGGCACATATCAACTGCCGTTGCACGTTCTCCAACAGTTCGGCTTGATTATAGCCAAGGTTCAGGGACCAGTTCCACGGGTTCAAAGCTGTTTTTTTCATTCTCAGGTGTCCTTTGATTTGATCGAAGATGACACCGTTCTAATCCCCCCCTCCTCTCACCGTTGTGACAAGAGCCTTTGGAAGATTGCAAAAAATTTACGCCGCTTGCGCCTGTCTGAAATTTGTTCGGGTCAGGGCTCTTACATCCGGCCTCTAAACGATATCGCGGGCGTGCCAGACATGTTTGACGGTCAGATAATTATCCAACCCCTCAGAGCCGCCTTCGCGACCATAACCGCTTGATTTCACGCCACCAAATGGGGTTTCGGGCATAGATGCCTCAAGCGTGTTGATCGACAGATTGCCAACCTCAACATGGTCAATCATCCGGTCAATGTAATCAGCGCGATTGGTAAAGGCATACCCGGCAAGCCCATACGGCACTGAATTTGCCGCAGCAATCGCATGCTCCAATGAGCGGACAGGATTGATAACTGCGATGGGCCCAAAGGGTTCTTCTTGCATGATCCGCGCCGTATCCGGCACATTGACCAAGACAGTTGGTTCGAAAAAGTACCCTTTCCGGTCTATTGCCCCACCGCCTGTCGCAAGGTGCGCGCCTTTGGCACGGGCATCCGCAACCAATGCAGCCAATGCGGGCACGCGGCGGTCATTGGCCAATGGCCCCATTTCGATCCCCGCTTCCATCCCATCCCCAACAACGGTTTGTGCGGCGCGTTTCACAAAGGTCTCTGTGAAGGCATCAAAGATATCTTCATGCACAAAGAACCGGGTTGGTGATGTACAAACCTGCCCTGCGTTGCGCATCTTGCGGATTGCCCCTGACAAGGCCGCAGCCTCGACGTCAGTGTCCTCGCATACAATCACCGGCGCATGGCCACCAAGTTCCATCAAAACGCTGGTCATATGTTGAGATGCCAATGTGGTCAGCTGTTGCCCAACGGCTGTTGATCCGGTGAATGCCACCAGCCGAACCGGGTCTTGGGGGATCAGATACCCTGAGATTTCAGCAGGATCACCAAACACCAGATTAAGCACACCAGCAGGCAACCCTGCATCCTGAAAAGCGCGGGCAATGTGAATGGCACCTGCGGGGGTCTCTTCTGCGGCTTTGAGGATGATAGAACACCCTGACGCCAGCGCCCCTGCAATTTTGCGCGCGGGTTGGCTCATGGGAAAGTTCCACGGCGAAAACGCCGCGACCACACCAATGGGGTGATGATGCACAGCAAATTTGTGACCGCTGGCCGCCGGGATGATACGTCCATAGGTGCGCATGGCCTCGCCCGCATCCCACTCAAAGAACTCAGCCCCGCGAATGACCTCTAGGCGGGCTTGCGCCAAGGGTTTGCCATGTTCCAAGGTGATGGAATGTGCAATCTGTTCCTGCCTGTCGCGCATCAACGCCGCTGCACGCAAAATCGTATCCGCACGTTCACGCGGCGCAGTGGCGCTCCAGATTTTCAATCCCGCCTGCGCAGCAGCCAACGCATCATCAAGATCCTTAAGACTGGCCTTTGGCAAGCGCCCAAGCTCCGCTTCGGTCGCGGGATTGATCACAGCAATATCCTGCGCTGCATCGCGCCATTCGCCCGCAATAAAAAGCTTTAGATCAGGATACATAGATCATTGTCCTCATGTGACAGGTTATGTTCAATCCTTGAAAACGCAGCCGCGTTTCAAGTGTTTTGCGCAGATGTTGATATTCAAATGGCGAATACCCAACCCTCATTGGTCTCGCATCGCCTTGTACATGGCTTGACGAAAGGCTTGCGCAGCAGGTGACAGGTTTGCATCCGAACGTATAGAAACGCCCACAGGTCCCTGCCCAAATGGCACCTGCCAATCCAGACAAACCAAATGACCATTGCGAATATCTTGGGCCGCGACCTCTGCAGGCATCAACCCGATCAAAGGGCGCGACTGCAATAAGGCGCGGTTCACAAGATAGGACACGGATTCAATTGCAAGGGGCGGAATATATTGCTGTTGTCCTACAAAGAAGTGATCCACCTGACGCCGCAAAGTGGTCTCAAGCGGGGGCAAGACCCAGCCGAATGGTTTGATATCCTCAAAGCCAACCCCAGCGGCAGTTGCAAGCGGGTGTTGTGGCCCCACAACTGCATGTATGTGATCCTCAAACAATGTTTCCTGAACAATCTTGTCGCGATATCTGTGCGAAGGAAGACGCCCGACAACAAGATCGATTTCGCCAGACAAAAGCCCCGGCATCAGCACTTCGTTTGTACCCTCAATGATCTTGAGCGCAACTTTGGGGCGATCTGTTAACAAGATGTCGATCGCAGCTGGCAAAACCCCGGTTGAAGCGGCAAGCAAAGTGCCAATCACAACCCGCCCCGCGTTACCTTCATTCAGGTCATCCAACTCTTGGGCCGCATTGGACACCTGTGCAAAGATCAGTTTGCCATGTCGGATCAGGGTTTCGCCAAAAACTGTGGGGATAACGCCGCGATTGGTGCGCTCAAACAGCTTAACTTCAAAATCCAGCTCCAGATCCTGAATCATCTTGGTGGCTGCGGGTTGCGATATTCCCAGATCCCGCGCGGCATTCTGGATGCTGCCCTGCCAACCAACCGCCACCAGTAACCGCAACTGACGCAGCTTAAGCCGGGTGAGCGCACGGTCCAGGATACGGGAGTGTTTTATGGTCATGTCAGGTTCACAACGTAATCGGCCGCGTGATTTGCCCGATTTTACTCAGCACGCTCATGGCGGCCAATGCAGAGCTGCGCGGATTGTCTGGCAAGGCATTGCCGCTGATCTGAAACTGGAAATGGCCGAAATCACCTTCGGCGGTGATTTCATGAATATTCTGCGTCACCTCTGCATCCGCAATCAAACGCACCTGCGTTTCATCAAATCCAACCCCGGCCAGAGCCACAGCCGCAGCGACATTGGCATTCTTGGGATATTCCAGCGCGGCCTGTCGGGCGGTTCCTTCAAAATGCACAACCTGACCAGAGGCCAAGGCATCAAGATCAAGGGCTTGTTCCGCTGGTGATCCCTTCCATCCGTGGGGCGGTTTGCGCCCAATATATGTAACGCGCGAAATCTGCCCTGCCCGCGCGGCTTGCAGACAATCCAATGCACCGATCGCGCCACTTGCCAGATGCAGCTTTGCGCCACTGGCTATGGCTTGGTTTTTCAAAGACGCATAGAGCGTCGCATCCGCCAAAGCCCCGGTGGAAACGGTCAGCACATCAATGCCACGCGCCAAAATCTCTGCCCCAAAAACCCGCAGCGCTGCATGGCCAGCGCATTCTATGACAAGATCAAGATCAGCAGGTAAGGCAGCAACAGTGCTGACATAAAGCGACGGGTCTTCGGCCAAACGGGAGGGTTTGACCAAAATTGCAGCCACCACATGCCCCTGCGTTTGCAACGCAGCACGGACATAGGTTGCAATGGCTCCTACGCCAATCATACCAACCTTCATCACGTTCTCCTTTGCTCTGAACATGGTCTAACCTGAATTGAAAGTGGCTTGATATAGAAATTTTTGATAACCAGTTTGACCCTTTCGCATTGGATCAATTTGGCAATATCGTCCAGTTGAAGAGACAAGCCGCGCAGCCACGTCAAGGACATTCCCCATGAAATACACACAACACGACGCCAAAGCCTATGCGCGCGAAAACATGAAGGGGATTTGGGCGGCGGCACTCACCCCATTTAATGCTGATCTGACAGTGGATGAGACAGGGTTGCGTTCAAACATCCGCCATTGGGTGGATGATCTGGACATTCAGGGATTGTTTGTGGCCGGCAAGCAGGGCGAATTTTTCTCAATGAGTCTGGAAGAACGCAAACGTAACATTCAAATCGCAGTCGAGGAATGTGCAGGGCGTGCCGGGGTGATTGCTTCGGTTTCGGACCAGAACATGCAAACAGCGCTCCACCTTGCGCATTATGCACAGGACATTGGCGCCGATTACATCGTTGTGCATGCCCCGGTGTTAAGCTTTGTGCACGAACGCAGTGAAGTTTTATATCAATACTACAAACGCTTCTGCGACGAACTTGACATAGGTATTGCGATGTGGAGCCATCCAGACAGCGGATATTTGATGCAGCCGGATGAATGCGCCCGCATTGCGGATCTTCCCAATATCATGGCCATTAAATACTCCGTCCCCCGCGACATGTATGTGCAACTGACGCAAATGGTGGGGGATAAAATCCACGTCTCAACATCGCTCGAAGATGACTGGCTCGACAATATCATTGATTTGGATTGGAAGCTTTATCTGTGTTCCTCTCCCCCCTACCAACTGCAAACGGCATCAGACAAACGCATGAACGAATACACGCAGCTTGCCTTTGCCGGAAAGCATGAGGCCGCACGCAAGGTGCGTGACAGCCTGAACCCGGTGCGCAATGCGATGAAACGATCGCGCCCTGCGGACAAGCCCACCGCCTTTGGCAAATATTGGCAAGAGTTGTTGGGTCAGGTCGGCGGCCCGGTCCGCGCCCCAATGCTTAACCTGACAGAAGCGGAAAAAGCCACCGTGCGCGCGGCCTTTGACGGTTCTGGGCTAAACCTTTGAATGCGCATCAAACCAGCACAAACAGAGATCCAAATGTAGATTTCTTCGCTATCGTTGGGCAAGCTGACGTATCGGTAGTGGCCAAAACAGGAGATGACGGATGTCCAAATTGAAAGCGTTTAATTTCCAAGGCTGGATCGATGACCATCGCCACCTTCTTAAGCCGCCGGTCGGCAATCAACAGGTTTGGGAAGATGCAGATATGATGGTCACGGTGGTGGGCGGACCCAACAAGCGCACCGATTATCACGATGATCCGGTTGAAGAGTTCTTTTACCAACTTGAAGGTAATATGGTCCTCAAGCTCTTTGATGGAGAGGAATTTTACGACGTACCAATCCGGGAAGGTGAGATTTTCCTGCTCCCGCCCCATGTCCGGCATTCTCCGCAACGCCCCGAAGAAGGCTCCATTGGGCTGGTTATCGAACCCAAACGCCAGCAAGGGCAATTGGATGCCATTGAGTGGTATTGTTTTGAATGTGGTACGCGGGTCCACCGAGTGGAAATGCAGCTTGTCTCAATTGTGCGCGACTTGCCTCCGGTTTATGCAGATTTCTATGCCTCTGAGGAAAAGCGGACCTGCCCGAACTGCCAAACCCTGCATCCGGGCAAAGAACCCCCCGCAGGTTGGGTGACGATCTAGGGTTTATCCCCGAATGGTGAGCTAATGGCCTAACAGGTCACTGATTGCGGGACAGGAGACGCTTGTTCTCGATCATTCATCATCCGACCTGCGCAAAAGCCAATCACGGCCGACGAATTTGATGCGTTGCACAGCAACGGGCAAGGCGCGGTCTCCAAAGGCCACATTTGACCTAAGAAGCACGAATTAATGGCGATTTAGCCTCGCGGACGGTCATCGGCCAAGGGTTTTGCTTCGGACAGTGATGTTCAGCAAATCATTTGCGCTGGGTTATTGACACTTGGCCCGCAATCCTATGGATATTCCACCAAGGGTTAGGCGCTGCCATGACCAGTCAGATCAACTAAAATCGGGCCTGCCACATTGAAAACCCTATCTTCCACAGATGTTCTTCAAACCACTGAATTGCTGCGCTCTTTACCCCAAAGCATCACCCTTAAGTCGGTGCGCCGGGATGAAGTATTGGATTACGCCGAAATTGAGCGGCGTGTGGCGGCTGAAATTGACATTCTGGCACCACAGCTGCCCGATACAACCGGACGGGTGGTGATTGCCACGTCGGACCCTGTGGCCGGATTGATCACCTTGTTTGCAACATGGGTGGCTGGCCACTGCGCGGTGCTGGTAAACCCCAAGCTGGCCGCGGACGAAAAGAACCGTGTCATTGCCAAAGTAACTCCCAGTGTCTGGGTGGATGATGGCGGGCCTCAGATGATCAAAGACGTCAGGCCAGAAACGTCCCTTTTCCCAGATGCCGCCTTGATCCTGATGACGTCAGGAACAACCGGGGACCCCAAAGGCGTGACCCATAGTCTGGCCACTCTTGAGGCGCGTCTAAAACTGAATGTCGCTGAGATTGGTACAAAGGCTCTTGCCCACACGCTGTGCCCCCTGCCCCTGTTTTTTGGCCACGGCCTGATCGGCAATTGCCTGACAGCACTGTATGCCGGGCAAAATCTGCATATCCTTGATGCGCCGGGGCTAAAGGAATACGCCGAATTTGGCGCAATGCTTGATCGGTTTGAAATTTCGTTCCTAAGTTCCGTACCTTCAATGTGGCGCATGGTATTGCGGATGTCCCCGCCCCCTACTCATTCACCGCTGCGCGTGCATGTTGGATCTGCACCTATGCCTGATGCTCTTTGGGCAGAAATCGAAGAATGGTGCGGCACCAAAGAAGTTTTGAACACCTATGGCATGACCGAAACCGCTAATTGGATTTCCGGTGGTTCCCGCCCCCAACAGGACGCGGATGGCTATGTCGGAAAACCTTGGGGGGGCACCTTTCGCGTTTTGCGTGACGGGAAACTCCAAAACCATGGGCGTGGTGAAGTTGCGTTGCTGTCCCCTTCGCTGATGCTGGGCCTGTGGGGGGGCGCGCATTCTTCGGATATCATGGAAGGTCACTTTATGACCGGTGACATCGGAGAACTTGACGCGGATCAGGCTCTGCGATTGGTCGGGCGGACCAAGAATGAAATCAATCGCGGCGGCATAAAAGTACTGGCCGAAGAAGTGGACATGTTATTGGAACGTCATCCCGACGTTGCCGAAGCCTGCGCCTTTGGCATTCCCGAAGAAATCGCCGGAGAATTGGTGGGGGCCGTTGTCAGGTTAAATGCTGGTGCGAAAGCAGATGTTCCAGCGCTGATCACATGGTGCCGTGCCCATGCCCGCGCCGAAGCGGTGCCAAGCCGTCTCGCTCTTGTCGATGAAATCGCAAAAACAGACCGGGGCAAGCTGGCCCGCAAGGCTATTCAAGAAGAAATGATACGCAAATGGCTCTGAAATCCAAGAACCGCAAAAAAGGCGACCCCTACCTCACTAAAACCGTTAAAACAGAACGATTTGATCTGGTGATCAGCAATTGGCGGGAAACGGGCAAAATAACGCGCCCATGGTCCGAAGACCCCGACGTCCTACATTCGTTGATGTATACAAGAATGCAGTTTTCCCGGCTCCGCTGGGCGTTGAGTTTTCGTATCCCTAATGGGCGCAATCTTTTTTATCATGCGATTGTCGCCCGAGATGAAAACAAGGTTATTGGCTTGCATCAAATCAAGCTAAACCGCTCTGGCACAGCGATTTTGTCAATCGGATTGACTGACAAGGCGTGGTGGGGGAAAGGGGCATTTGAAGAAGCTCGAGCTGGTTTGATGGATCATTTCAGCCAATCCCCAAAGGTCATGCGGTTCTATGGTCGCGCGCTTTCGCGAAATTTCAGTTCCGTTTATAACTACAAGAAACTCGGCTTTCGGCTGATTGGACACGAAACGAAAGTATGGTTATCACCGACAACCGGGGAACATATGGATTGCATGCAATTTGAATACCTTGCAGAAGATTGGCGTGCGCACCGGCAGTTGGAAAAGCTATGACAGTCGATCCTAAAACCGCTGCCCTTTTGGCCGAAGCGCTGGGTATGGCACCTGCTGAAATTACCAATGAGACCGGGCTTGAGACCACAGAAGGTTGGGATAGCCTTGCCCATTTTCGGGTGGTTCTTGCTGTGGAAGAAGCGATTGGGAGATCGCTTTCCACAACCGAGATTTTTGAAACTGTCGGGTACGAAAGCGTCAACGCGTTATTGCAGCCAAATTCCGAGGCATAAAGGTAAGGCATCGAGTTGCTCCCCCTGCCCCTTGGGGGGCTCATCTCCAGGGCGCTGAACCAGATGCTTTGGCCTGTTCTGCGCGTGTAGAAAGTAACGTTTCACCACAGATCAATTCATGTGATCGCAAAAACGTGTACATCTTGCAGGTTGCACCTCTGCCTATGAATGATAGGTTCGTTGCGCGCTGATGGGGGTCACAAGATAACCGCATCAATAGCCTGCGCGTTGTCTAGCAACTATCCAACGGAACCAGAGATTTGTTGCTTAACACCAGTTTCCACTCCCACAATCCAAGTTTGTATATATTGATGTCGGGTGCGCGATATGAGCACGGATGAAGAAATGATCTCGGTCATCGGCGTGGACAAATTCTTTGGCAAGTTCCAGGCGCTGAATGATGTGAACCTAAGCGTCAAGAAAGGTGAGCGGGTAGTGATTTGCGGGCCGTCTGGCTCAGGGAAATCAACGCTAATCCGATGCTTCAACGGATTGGAGTTTCACGATGCCGGCGCTATCCAGATTGATGGCATAGATGTAGAAGAAGACAGCAAAGACCTGCGCCGCCTCCGCCAAGAGATTGGCATGGTGTTCCAGCAATTTAACCTTTTTCCTCATCTGACCATTCTCGAAAACCTGACAATCGGCCCAATGAAAGTTCAAAAAATCAGCAAGGCCATGGCTGAAGAACGCGCGCGCAAATATCTGGAACGGGTGCATATCCCAGAACAGGCTGACAAATACCCCGCCCAATTGTCCGGGGGGCAACAGCAGCGTGTCGCGATTGCCCGATCTTTGTGCATGGAAACGCGGATTATGCTGTTTGATGAACCCACGTCAGCCCTTGATCCGGAAATGATCAATGAAGTTCTCGATGTGATGGTTGAATTGGCGGATACTGGCATAACGATGGTCTGTGTCACCCATGAGATGGGGTTTGCGCGCAAAGTTGCGGACCGGATGGTTTTTATGGAGGCCGGTCGCATTCTCGAAATTGCCCCGCCCAAGAAATTTTTCACAAATCCAGACAGCGAACGCTGTAAAATGTTCCTAAGCCAAATCTTGGAGCATTAGATGCCAATGAAGCATCGCAAAACACTCAAGGCTTTTGTTAACGCCGTTCCGGTGGCCGTTGCCCTGTATCTGCTTGTCGTTTTCGGGATCTTTTGGCTGGCCTATTCCGGTGCACAGGCCATGGGGTACAACTGGCAATGGTACCGGATGCCACAGTATTTTTACACGCTGACGGATGATGGATTTCAGTGGGGTGAAATCATGATCGGGCTGGTCAAAACGATCCAACTGGCAGGCACCGCATTCCTCTTTGCAACGGGTCTTGGTCTTTTGATTGCGCTGCTGCGCCTGTCCGGTCTGGTTGTCGGCACAGCTGTTGCGGTGGTTTTTCTTGAGTTCGTGCGGAACATGCCAATCCTCGTCTTGTTGTACCTGTTTTACTATGTGCTTGGACCGGTTTTTGATCTTGACCGCTATACCGCCAGCATCATGTGCCTTGCCGTTTTCCATGCCGCGTTGATTTCCGAAATTTTTCGCGCAGGCATTAACTCCATCCCCAAAGGGCAATGGGAAGGCGCAACGTCGATTGGCATGTCAAAGGTTCAGGCCTATCGCTACATCATCCTGCCGCAATCAGTGAAATTCATGTTACCTCCAATGACGGGCGAAATGGTCCATCTGATCAAAAGCTCGGCAATCGTCAGCGTGATTGCCGTGGTCGAACTCACTACGATTGGTCGCAACCTGATCTCCGATACCTACATGAGTTTCGAGATATGGTTCACCATCGCCGCTGTTTACCTGATCCTGACCCTGATGCTGTCCATCGCTGTATCGCAGCTCGAAAAGAAATACGCAGTTCACACTTAGAAGCTCACCAAGGAGAGAAATAATGAAGTTAACAAGACGCATGACAGGGGTCGCCCTTGCAGCTGCCGCCGCAGTGGCATTGGCATTGCCCGCATCCGCACAGAATGCCAGCCAGGCATTGGCGGCCAGTTCGGTGATCGAAACCATCAAGCAAGATGGTGTTATCCGGATTGGTCTGTCCATTTTCCGCCCGTGGTCCATGCGCGACCTTGACGGCGAATTGGTCGGCTTTGAATTGGATGTGGGCCGGGAATTGGCCAAAGACATGGGCGTTGAGGTGGAGTTTGTCCCAACTTCATGGGATGGCATTATCCCAGCCCTCGTTTCTGGCAAGTTCGACGTCATTATCTCAGGCATGACAATCACGCCTCAGCGAAATCTGACAGTCGCCTTTTCAGAACCATACGCCTATTCCGGCCTGACCATTTTGGCCAACAACGCATTGACCGAAGGCTTTGCGCTTGAGGATTATAACAGCGCTGACGTCACCTTTACGGCGCGCCGCGGCGCAACACCGGCCACAGTCATTGCCGAAATGTTCCCCGAAGCAGAGTTGTTGTTGTTTGACGAAGATGGCGCGGCGGACCAAGAGGTTTTGAACGGCAATGCGCATGCAACCATGGGCGCAGAACCTTCCCCATCAGAATATGCACGTAACTACCCTGACATCGTCAACGTGCCTTTTAATCAAGCGTTCCAAGCTGCTGGTGAAGGTTTTGCCTTTCGCAAGGGTGATCCGGACGCCGAAAACTTCTTTAACAACTGGATCGGGATCAAGACCCGCACTGGTTGGATGCAAGAGCGTCACGACTACTGGTTCCGTGGCGACGATTGGAAAGACAGCGTCGCTGAATAAGCACGCAATAGGCGGGCCATCCCCGGTCCGCCTTACTCAACCGCTGGAAACGCCCCATGCCAAAGTTCTTTAAACGCCTGCACTGGTTGGACTATCTGCTCTTGCTTGTCCTGCTTGGGTTCGCTGCATTTGTTGCAGCACGCTTTGGCGACGCGTTGAATTACAATTGGCGGTGGGAGAAAATCCCGAATTACCTCTTCCGCTATAAAGAAAGCGAAGGGGCCTGGGTCGCAAACCTGTTGGTTCAAGGGCTGTATGCAACGATCCGAATAGCGCTTTACTCAAGTGTACTTGCGCTCATCTTTGGCGTTATATTGGGCGTCGCGCGCTGCTCTGCCAACCTTACGATCCGCATGCTAGCGCGCACCTACCTCGAATTTTTGCGCAATGTCCCACCCGTCGTTATCATTTTTATCTTCTTCTTTTTTCTGTCTGAACAACTGATCTCAGCGCTTAATCTGGAACGTTGGGCGCGTGATATTGCGCGCAGTGACGACAACGCGGTTTGGTCCTTCTTTTTTGGTGACATGCGTCGCTTTCCGGCGCTGATCTCGGGCGTTGTTGTGTTGGCCCTGTTCGAAAGCGCATTTGTGGGCGAGATCGTACGCGCGGGCATCCAATCCGTCGACAAAGGCCAACGCGAGGCTGCGCGCTCTATCGGAATGAGCCGGTTCCAAGAGATGCGCTATATCGTTCTGCCTCAGGCATTGCGCAAAGTCGTGCCACCGATGGCCAATCAATTCATCAACCTGATCAAAGACAGCTCGCTTGTATCCCTGATTTCGGTCCCTGACCTGACCTTCAAAACCGTCGAACTTGTTGCCTCAACCCGGTTGATATTCGAAGCATGGCTGACCGCAGCCGCCTTCTATTTTATCATTTGTTTTGGGTTATCCATGCTGTTTCGCCGTTTGGAGAAATAATCTGCCATGCACCACTTGTATCATCAACTTTTCCTACTCATCAGCGCAGGCCAAGTGCCTCTGAGGAGAGTACCTGATCTGAGGGAGAAAATGTGCCAGATCCGATTGTAACCCCTCTGACCCAAGCACTTGCCGAGGGCAAGCTATCACGGGCGGAATTGAAAGAGCTTATGCAACGCTCTGATGCGCCTGCTTTTCGATATCTGGCGATCTGGGTTTTGGTCCTGATGGCGACGACAACTTTGGTGGGGTTTTCCTGGAATTCATGGTTGATCTGGCCTGCGATGTTCGTCCATGGCGTTGTCATGGTGCATCATTTTGCGTTGCAACATGAATGTGTCCACTACACCGTTTTCCGCACCAGAAAGTATAATGACATCGCCGGTCAAATCTGCGGTTTCATCATCATGCTGCCGCATCGGTTCTTTCGGTATGAACATTGTGACCACCACACTTTCACACAAATCACAGGCGAAGACCCTGAACAGATACCAACACCGAAAACCTACTCAGAATATCTGTTTTACCTCTCGGCGGTTCCCTATTGGCGCAATAAATTCACCGAAGTATTTCGCCACGCCCGAGGACAGTTGAGCGCTGTGGAACTTGGCTTCATCCCAAAAGAAGAACATGCCGCTGTGTTTCGGGACGCAAGACTGATGCTTGGCGTCTATGCAATTTTGATTGCCGGTATGGCCGCAACGGGTTGGTGGGGGCTGATTTGGTTTTGGATCGTGCCAATTATACTGGGGGAACCTGTGATGCGCTTTATTCGGATGACCGAACATGTGGGCCGTCCAACGGTCGCGCAGATGCATGAAAACACCCGCACAAATCTGGTGTCATGGCCTTGGCGTTTCTTGGGCTGGAACATGAATTATCACGCTGAACATCATTATGTGTCCTCGGTCCCCTTCCATGGATTGCCCAAATTGCATGAAAAACTAAAGGGCCATATCCACGTAGAAAAGGGCGGATACATCGGAGCGCATATTGATATTATACGTCAGATCCAAACACATAAAAAATCTAAGGCTGGCGCATAAAGATGGCGCGCGAAAAAACATGGCAGGATGTTGTTGCACTCAGCCAACTGGAAAGCAACTGGGTGACACGGGTCGATCTGGGCAATCGCAAATTGGCAATCTATGATACACCAAGCGGCGTTTTCGCGTCATTTGCGCTTTGTAACCATGGCGGGGCCGACCTTTGTGATGGGTATTTCGACGGGCACATCATTGAATGCCCATTGCACCAAGGGGCGTTTGATGTCCGAAACGGCCTCCCAGTCTCCGCTCCGGCCACCCAACCAATGATGACGTATGAAACGCGCGTGGTTGAAGGTATGGTCCAAATCAAAACCTAACCTCCATTCAAGCTGGCCAATGATCCGCGCCGATAACAAATGCCACCATGTCAAATACTGTTACAAGGGTCAGAATTTTCTAACCCTGCCTCCAAGATCAATCCAATGGTCATGTTCTTGTGATCTGGAATAACAAACATCGGCTGTTTGACACGCGCAAAAACAAGTATGTCTTCTGCTTTATGAACCTTCCCCAAACGATCCTACCTTTGGGACCTGTTACGCATCAAAAGGATAGACCCCATGCGCCAAGTCGCAGATTTACCGGAGATCGACTTTACGGTCCCTGAATATCAGGAAAAACCATTTGAGATGCTTTCGGAATGCGCGCGTCGTTGGAAAATCGCTCGCTCCGTGCGAGGGGTTGAGCTTCTTGATTATGATCTATGCCGTGAAGCCATTGTGGACCGTCGATTGGGGACAGGTCACCCAAAACTGATGGATGTGCTCGGCTTGCCCGAAGGGCGTGCACTTGATTACAAGCGCGCCTCCATTTCCTGTCATAACCGGGGGCCTCGTCGGCGCGATCTACGCTTGCCAGTGACCAAATTGATGGGCCCCCAAGCCTCAGAACGTTTTCGCAACGACATCAGACATGTGATTACCCGTGTCGTTGATGCACTCCCTACCGAAACATCGGTCGACCTGCTTACCACACTTTGTGATCCGATTCCTTCCGCTGTTTATTGCTATTGGATGGGCGCCCCGTTTGAAGATGCGGCCTATGTCGCGCGCACATCACATACCGTGCAACAAGTTCACACACGAAACCCAGAGCATACCACAGACATCGTAAGAGCATTCGAAAGCCTGCTTGATTACGTGGATGAAAGGATTCGAGAGCGGCGCGCGGATATGGGGGACGACCTTTTGTCCGACCTGATACGCGCAACCGACGCAGGGCAATTGTCTGACTCTGATTTACGAAACTGGGTGGTCAAGCTGGCTGAGGCCAACACAGATAATTCGTCACACCAGATCGCCATTACATTGATCGAACTGGCATCACGCCCAAACGTTTGGGCGCGACTGGCCAAAGATCCATCGCTGGTTCCCGCGGCCGTCCGCGAGGTGATGCGGTTTCATCCCCGGTCCATTTCCACCTCTCGCGAGGTCATGGAAGATATGGAGATCGAAGGCACAGCCCTGCCCAAAGGTACGCCCGTCTTTGCCAACATCGGCGCAGCCCATTGGGATGCCCGTCATTACCCTAAACCCGAAGACTTCGATATCGATCGGAGCGCACAACCCCCGCATCTCAATTTTGGTGGCGGTATTTTCTCATGCGTGGGCCGGTTTGCCGTGACGATGGAGGTTGAGGAGGTCATAACCCTGCTCGCACGCAGACATCCCAATCTGAAGCTCGAAAACACAGGCTTTAGCTATTCACCCTTATTTACATCCGTGCGCCAACTCGACGTTGTTTTGAACCCCGCATGAGCGATAAAACCTCCCCTGTCTGCACAAACAGCCTGCGCGTCGCGGGTATACAAATCACACCTATTTATTAAGGGTCAGGACCCATTCATCCTGCCCCTAGACGCATGGGCCACATGGGACAACCTCAATACAATGGCTTTGGTGGCCGTTATGAATGGCGCAGAAGTCCTGACGTTGAGAAAAACCTTTCTTTCCGGTTACTCTTAATAGGGTGCAGTTGCCCCCCAAGCTGAAGGCTAGCTTTGACGAATTGATCAAATTCGCTTGGAAAACCTTCTCAAACCCCTGTAGAATATGGGGTCAGGGACATCTAGCACTACACCGGACAATCCTCAGACTGGCATCCACAGAACGCCTGAACTTCACCCGGAATGCAGGGCCTTTAATTCCAAATAATCCTTACTATTCAACACGATAGAAGGAAATTACATGTAAAAATGTGTAATGGCGGAGGCTCAGGGATTCGAACCCTGGGGACGCTCTCACGCCCGCCGGTTTTCAAGACCGGTGCATTCGACCACTCTGCCAAACCTCCGCAATACGCCCCTCCTAATCACCTCTGTTTGATTCGGCAAACACCGAAATGCACATGTGTTTCATTTCTCAGAAAAACCTCAACTTGGGGAAATTTGCCGATCACACGTTGCTGGCCTTTTCAGGTGCCGTTTTGCAGGCTAGAGTACACGCAAGATCCCCTTGAGGGGACCTATTGGTGTGTCGAAAAATTCGACCAAATGAGGGCCGCAACGGCCCCGCAGGCAAGGACGGACCTATGACGAGCAGGCCCATGGACAGTGCAAACCAACCCAACCCCGGCAAATTCCGCCGGTCCTTCAAATTGCTTGGCGGAGGGGTTTTGGCAATTGGCCTTCTTGCGGGGTGCGATGAAAATGGGCAATTTGGCCTGCCCTTTGCACAAGGGGGCGCGCAGGCCAGCAGCGCAGGCAGAACCGGATCAACCAAGCTGGTGGAACGTGACGTCGAAGCGCCGGGCGTCTTTTCAGCAACGGATCAAGGTCTTTGGGACGGGCGTCCGTCGCTTGGAGGTGTTTGGGTTGCACACCCTGATGTGACAGAGCCAGAGCGGGTCATCATTCGAAATGAGGCCAATAGCAAATTTGTAATCGGCGCCTTGTTCCGCAAAGAACGCGACCTGCCGGGACCAAAGCTGCAAATTTCTTCGGACGCAGCAGCCGCGCTTGGTATATTGGCGGGCGCCCCTGCCCCGTTGAACGTCACGGCGTTGCGCCGCGAAGAAACCGAAGAAGCAGCCCCAACAGATGCCGAAACCGCCGCCGTGTTGGCCCCAACGGATGTTACAGAAACCACGCTTGACCCGATTGCCGCCGCAGGCGCTGCAATTGAAGCCGCCCCAGCAACCCCGGCTGCTGCACCTGCCGCGCCACAAGTGACGTCAAATCTTCCTAAACCCTTTGTTCAGGTCGGCATTTTCAGCGTAGAGGCCAATGCAAACCGGGTTGCCAAGCAAATGCGCGGCGCCGGCATTGTGCCAACGATCAAGAAATCAGCCACCAACGGTAAGTCCTTTTGGCGTGTCGTCGTAGGGCCAGCGGCCACCAAATCGGAACTCAATAACCTGATCCAATCGATCAAGGCTGAAGGGTTCTCTGACGCATATGCCGTCACCAACTGACCCTCACAGGAGAATACATAAATCATGATCCGCCTCCTTGCTGCCGGCCTGGCGCTGATCCTTACAACGCTAAGCGCTCATGCGTTTGAGACAAAGGCCAAGAGCGCCTATGTCATCGATCAAACGACCAGCACAGTGTTGTTGGCCAAAAACGCGGACGAACCGCTGCCTCCTGCGTCGATGTCCAAATTGATGACGCTTTATATGGCGTTTGAAGCGATAGCATCCGGGCGGCTTGATCTTGATCAACAATTATTGGTTTCAGCGGACGCGGCCCGATACGGCGGATCCACCATGTTCTTGCAAGAAGGCGAACGGGTCTCTGTCGAGGATTTGTTGCGCGGCATCATCGTGCTGTCAGGCAATGACGCCTGCGTGGTCATCGCCGAAGCTCTGTCCGGTACAGAAGGCCGTTTTGCCCGCGACATGACCATCCGCGCCCAGCAAATGGGGATGACCAATTCGACCTTTATGAATTCCAATGGCTGGCCAAAACCCGGTCACCGTATGTCGATGCGTGATCTGGGGTTGTTGGCCAATCGGTTGATCACTGATTTCCCTCAGTTCTATCCGATGTTTGCCGAACGTGAATTCCTGTTCGACGAAAATGAAAGCTCAAATCGGTTCAATCGCAACCCCTTGCTGGCGTTGGACATTGGTGCTGATGGGCTCAAGACCGGGCATACTCAGGAAGCTGGTTATGGGCTTGTGGGCAGTGCAAAACAGGGCGAGCGGCGGGTGATTTTTGTGATCTCGGGCTTGGAAAGCTCGGCGGCGCGCGCCCGGGAAAGTGAATCGATTGTGAACTGGGCCTTTCGCCAGTTCTCGCAACGTGAAGTCGGCACAGCAGGTACACAAATCGCACAGGCGGATGTGGCCTTGGGCACACAGCCCTTGGTTGGCCTTGAATTGGCAGAAGATCTTTCGGTGCTTGCCCCCATCTCAATCGTGAAGCCAAATCTCGATGGCGAAGTGATCTACACTGGCCCGGTCCGTGCGCCTATCATCAAAGGGGATGAAATCGCGGAACTGGTGCTGAACCGCGAAGGGATGCCCGAGGTGCGTGTGCCCTTGGTTGCGTCTGAAACCGTGGAGGCCGGTGGTTTTATGGTCAAGATCGCGGCAGCAGCGCGCCATTTGATGGCGCGGCTGAACGCCGGACCACAGGACGCTTCGTGAGCGCACAAGGGCTGTTCATCAGTTTCGAAGGTATCGACGGGTCCGGCAAATCAACGCAGGCCCGCTTGCTATCCGAACACCTGACTGCGTTGGGTCGCGATGTTGTGCTGACACGTGAGCCGGGCGGTTCAGCCGGGGCTGAGGAAATTCGTGCATTGGTCTTGCAGGGAGAACCTGACCGATGGTCAGCAGAAACCGAACTATTGCTTTTTACAGCAGCACGGCGTGATCATCTGGAGCGCACAATCCGCCCTGCGCTTGCCGCTGGCAAGGTTGTGATTTGTGATCGCTTTGCTGATTCCACACGTATGTATCAGGGGCTTTCACGCGGAAATCTGCGGGGCACAGTAGATCAATTGCACGATCTGATCATCGGGGTTGAGCCCGATCTGACCCTCTTGATCGACATGGATCCAACTCAGGGTCTGTCGCGCGCCTTATCCCGGCAAACCGTCGAAGAACGCTTCGAAGATTTTGGCGAAGACCTGCAACGTGATATGCGCGCCGGTTTTTTGGCTTTGGCACAGGAATACGCAGACCGGTTTGTCGTTATCGACGGGGCGCGCGCGATTACAGACGTGGCCCGTGACGTACAGGCCGCCGTATCCGCGCAACTGCCCGGGTGAGCCGGCTTTCCTTGCGGCCCAAACATGCTACACCCGCTTTATGAGTGATGACGCCCCCCAACCTGACCGCGTTGACGGTGCTCTGCACCCCCGCGACACTGCTGACCTTATTGGGCAGGACACGGCTCAGGCTGCATTCCTTGATGCGTTCAACGCAGGGAAATTGCACCATGCCTGGCTCTTGACCGGGCCGCGTGGGGTTGGAAAATCCACCTTGGCCTGGCGCATTGCGCGTTTCCTGCTTGCCACACCGAGCGATGAAGGTGGCATGTTTGCAGCCCCAACCCCCACCACCTTGGACATCGACCCCGACCACCCTGTTGCACGCCGGATCGCTTCGGGTGGTGAAGGCGCGCTCAAGGCTGTGACCCGGTCCATCAATCCAGACACCAAACGCATGCGCAAACAAATTGTTGTAGACGACATCCGGGCACTGAACGGGTTCTTTCAGATGTCGGCAGCGGATGGTGGGCGGCGGGTTGTGATCGTTGACGACGCTGACGAAATGAACGTCAACGCGGCCAATGCCTTGCTAAAGATGCTTGAAGAACCGCCCGAACGCGCCATTTTGCTGCTGTTGAGCCATCAACCCTCAAGCCTTTTACCAACCATCCGCTCGCGTTGCCGGACGTTACGGTTGGGCACTTTGAACCCTGACCAAATGTCACAGGCGCTTGGCGCATCCGGCGTTGCGGTAGACGGTGATCCTGCTGCCTTGGCGACACTGTCGGGCGGTTCAGTGGGCGGGGCGTTGCGTCTGTCTTTGATGAGGGGGCTGACAATTTACGCTGAACTGGTGGCCCTGATGGCCACCCTGCCCCGAATGGACCGCGCCCGTGCCATCAAGCTTGCCGAAGCTGCGGCGACCCGAGGCGCAGAGGAAAAGCTGAACTTGCTGTTCACCCTTGTTGACCTTCTGCTCAGCCGACTTGCCCGCACCGGCGCAACAGGCACGCCACCGGATGTACAGGCTGCACCGCAAGAAGCAGAAATTCTCGCACGGCTGTCAGCAACCCCCTACCAAGGGCGCAAATGGGCTGATCTGGCCCAAGAGGTTTCCGCCCGTGCCCAACATGGCTTGGCAGTGAACCTTGACCCTGCCGCGCTGGTCCTAGATACCCTGCAAAAGATGGCCGAATGCGCGCCACGCTAACCAGAGCACAGGCATGACTGACGCACCCCAGATTACAGATAGCCACTGCCATCTCGATTTTCCTGATTTCGATGGCAAATTACCCGACGTGATCGCGCGCGCGGCAGAAGCCGGCGTCACACGCATGGTCACGATCTGCACAAAACTCCGTGCATTGCCCGGCGTTCAGGCCATTGCAGAAACCCATGCACCGGTGTTCTTTGCGGCAGGCACTCATCCGATGTCTGTTGCCTCAGAACCTTTGGTAAGCGTGGATGAATTGATCGCCTTGACCGCTCATCCCAAGATGGTGGGGATCGGTGAAACCGGGCTAGATTATCATTACACCGCAGAAAGCGCCGAGATCCAAAAAACCTCCCTGCGCATTCATATCGCAGCAGCGCGCCAGACCGGACTGCCGCTGATCATCCATGCCCGCGACGCTGATGATGATATGATACAAATTCTGCGCGAAGAATTTGCGAATGGCGCCTACAGCTGTGTGATGCATTGCTTTTCTTCTTCACCTGAGTTGGGACGTGCGGCATTGGACCTTGGATTTTACCTCAGCATGTCGGGCATCACTGCTTTCCCAAAATCCTCAGATCTGCGCGACATCTTTGCCGCATCGCCTTTGGACCGGATTTTGGTCGAAACGGATGCCCCGTATCTTGCCCCCCCTCCGCACCGGGGCAAACCCAATGAACCCGCGTTTACCGCCCACACCGCGCGACGGGCCGCGGAAACCTTTGGCGTTGATTATGCCGAATTTGCACTGCAAACGCAGGCAAATTTCGACCGGTTGTTTACCAAAGCGGCACAGTTTCAGGCCGCTGACTGATGGCTGAGATGCGCATCACCATATTGGGCTGCGGGTCTTCTGGTGGTGTGCCTCGGCTTGGGGGGCATTGGGGCGCCTGCGACCCACAAGAGCCCAAGAACCGCCGTCAAAGATGTTCTATTCTGGTGGAACGTCTCAACGAAGAAGGGACCACCTCGGTTCTGATCGACACCTCCCCTGACATGCGTAATCAGTTGCTGGCGTCAGGAACAGGCCGTTTGGATGCTGTGCTTTATACACATGCGCATGCGGATCACGTGCATGGGTTGGATGATCTGCGAATGATTGTGATTAACATGCGCGCGCGCTTGGCTGTTTGGGCGGATGCACCGACCAAGGCTGCGCTGACAGAACGTTTCCGGTATGCTTTTGAGCAACCCCCGGGATCGATGTATCCCCCCATCCTTGAGCTGAATGAAATCATGGGTGACGTTGCAATTGAAGGTCCCGGAGGTGCGCTGACCTTTACCCCGTTTTTGGTGAACCACGGTGGCATGGACGCGCTGGGATTTCGGGTAAATGATGTTGCGTATCTCCCTGATGTTGCAAAAATTCCCGATAACATCTGGCCACATCTGGAGGGGCTTGATTGTTGGATCGTGGATGCTCTGCGCCGCGACCCACATCCAACGCACAGCCATCTGGATCAAACCTTAAGCTGGATCGCCAAGATGTCCCCAAAGACCGCCGTTCTAACCAATCTGCACAACGACCTAGATTATCAGACCCTGGCCGGTGAAACCCCAAGTCATATTGATCCGGCCTATGACGGCATGATTTTGAACTTTCCTCTTTTCTGACCCTCCCGCAGTTGCGGTAAACCCAAAGGCCCACCTTGCAAGTCCTTCTTGACGTCATTTTACCCGTCTTTTTGGTGATCGGGTTTGGCTATGTCTCTGTTTGGCGGGGCTATTTTCCGGTTTCGGGCATTGATGGTGTGATGAAGTTCACCCAGAGCTTTGCCATTCCCTGCCTGCTTTTTCAGGCCATCTCGAAAATTGATTTGAATGCGGCGTTCAACGCGCCCCTGCTGATCAGCTTTTATGGAGGGGCTTCGATTTGCTTTGGTTTGGGTATCCTTGGGGCCCGTGTCTTGTTCAAAAGGGATTGGGAAGACTGCGTCGCGATTGGCTTTTGCTGTTTGTTTTCAAACTCCGTCCTGATGGGATTGCCGATCACGGAACGCGCCTTTGGCCCTGAAGCCTTGACTGGGAATTATGCGATCATCGCCTATAATTCCCCGTTTTGTTATGGGTTGGGCATCACAGTAATGGAAGTGGTTCGCAACAAAGGACAGTCCTTTTTGGTCCTGCTTCAGGCTGTTGGTCGGGCGATGTTTCGCAATGCGTTGGTCTTGGCCATCCTTGCAGGATTTGCGGTAAACCTAAGTGGTCTGACACTCCCGACTTTTGTTGAGGACGCATTGTCCCTGATGGTGCGCGCGGCGCTCCCGGCTGCGTTGTTTGCCTTGGGCGGCGTGTTGATCCAATACAAACCCGAAGGTGATATGAAAGCAATCGCGATGGTTTGCCTGATCAGTTTAATGGTTCATCCCGCGCTTACATTTGGTCTGGGATCAGCCATGGAATTGGATCAGGATTTCTTTCGCTCAGCAGTCATGACCTCCGCTATGGCACCGGGGGTCAATGCCTATATCTTTGCCAATATGTATGGGCGGGCACGCCGGGTTGCGGCCTCCGCCGTTCTGATCGCAACCGGCAGTTCGGTGTTCACGGTGTGGTTTTGGATCTCTGTAATTGGTTAGGGGGCAGGCTTTATCGCCTATTGGGTTTCACAAGAACCTCAAGGTCCTGCCCCTAACATGCTTGTTCTGCCTGCCCCCGGGCAAGGTCTTGGGGGTTTGCATAGGTTGCGGTTGGCACTCTTGGCGGTCGATGTGACTGAATAAGACTGGAACGCTTGGCAAAACATTCGCAATTGATGCTCTGGGGCATTCTTTCACAATACGCTTGTTCATCAATCATCAAGGTTTCAAACTCAGCTTCGCTGATCCCCCCTGATCCCGCATTGCCGCCGTTGGTCAGGCTTGGCATCCAAGACACCGCATAGACAATGGACGCGGCTGCCGCCAAGACATAAATTGAAATGCGAAAATCAAATTGCATAGGGCTCTCCCGCTGGGTCACGGGCACCATAGCGGCCAAATCCTAAAGTCTGGTTGCAGGGAATTCCGCCCGCCCACAGGCATCTAAAGTGGACAGGTTAAGCCCAAAATGAGTGGATCAACACAAAGCTGACCCACTCCTCTTATTACGCCCGATTTACCACGTTACCCAAAGGGGTTACGCAGACGGTCCGCTACATTGTCCAACACATCTGCGGCGTCCTCTAAGACATCGGCTGTACCTTCCAAAACGTCATCAGCGGCATTTCCAACCACCTCCTGAGCGCTTTCCATCGCGTCTTGCGCGCTCTCCATGAGGTCCTCGGCGGCTTGTTCAGCAGCGTCTTGCGCCTGTTCCATCGCATCTTGCGCGGCGTCACGCGCGGCTTCGGCGGTGTCTCTGGCAGCTTCTTCCAATCGGCTTGCTTCTCGTTGCGCGTCCCGTGCAAGGCCTTCCGCCGTTTCGCGCGCAGCCTGCGCACGTTCCATCGCTTCCTCTGCCATCCGTTCAGCAGCCGCACGGGCGTCTTGCGCAACATCTTGTGCGGCATCGCGGGCTTCCTGGGCCGCGCGGGCAACATCCTCGGCCGCCCTTCGTGCCGCTTGAGCGCGCTCCATAACCTCATCCACCACGCCTTCCGCCACATCTTCTGCGGCGGTCTGCGCGTCGCGTGCCATCTGTTCTGCAACTTCCCGAGCGGCTTCTGCCCGTTCAAGCGCTTCGTTCATGGCACGTTCTGCGGCCTCCTGTGCCCCCTCAGCAACATCCTCGGCAACGTCCTGAGCCTCGCTCGCCGCGTCCTGAATGGCATCCGCTGCGTCCCGCGCCAGTTCTTCAGCGGCATCTCTGGCCGCTTCTGCCCGCTCCACTGCGTCTTGGGCCGCACGTTCTGCAGCGTTGCGCACATCTTCTGCAGCGTCTTGCGCAGAGCGGAGCGCCTCTTGCGTTGCGTGGACCACTTCTTCTGCAGCCAAACGCACTGAATCTGCATGCTCGCGCACCAGATCAGCAACATCTTCAACAGCCCCCTCAGCAAGCTCTTCTGCTGCCCTTGCGGCCTCACGGGCCATTTCTTCGGCATTTTCCCGCGCGGCCTCGGCCCGTTCAATCGCTTGATTTACAAGGCTTTCCGCTGCCTCACGCACGCTATTGATCGCCACAAAGGCATCCCGCGCCAAACGTTCGGCCGTGTCACGGGCTTCTTGCGCCCGTTGGCCTGCCTCTTCTGCAAGCTGCTCTGCCTCGGCCTGCGCCTCCTCAGCGAGATCTTTGGCCGCTTCTACAGCCTCACGCGCCGCCTGCGCCGCTTCTTCGGCCGCTTCGCGGGCTGCATCAGCATGTTCTTGCACCTGTTCGGCAACCCCCTCAGCGACATCTTTGGCAGCATCGCTCGCCCTGCGCGCCATATCTTCTGCGGTGTCTCGGGCGTCTTCTGCGCGTCGTTGTGCCTCTTGGACCAACCATTGGGCCGCCTCTTGCGCAGCATCTGCGACATCTTCGGCAACCTCACCCGCGCCGGAGGCCGCATCCTTGAGTGCCTGCATAGCATCGCGCGCGATTTGCTCAGCGGTTTCCCGGGCGGATTGCGCCCGTTCCATCGCGTCCTGGGCCGCCCGCCGCGCCGCCTTGAGCACGTCTTTTGCCGCATCTTGGCCAGCGTCTATTGCTTCTTGTGCGGCGCGGGCAGCCTCCAATGCCGCCTCACGTGCGGTCTCTGCAAGCTCGCGCACTTGCTCCGCAACACCCTCAACCGCGTCCTCAGCCGCCTCCTGCGCGGCTTGGGCGATTTCCTCGGCTTGATCTCGTGCGGCCTGCGCCCGCTCCAAGGCTTCGTTTACCAACCGCTCGGCAGCTTCGCGGGCAGCATTGATCGCATCCATGCCTTCCCGAACAACACGTTCTGCGGTTTCTTTGGCCGCGCGTGCGCCATCGCGGACCTGCTCCGCTGCGCGTTCTCCAGCAGAACGGGCCTCTTCTGCCAAATCCTGAGCCGCATCCAAAGCTTCTTGAACGGCACGAGTGGCCTCCTCGGCGGCTTCGCGGGCTTGTTCAAGACCTTCTTCCAGAAGCTCTTCAGCCCGTTCACCCGCCTCCTCGGCTGTTTCTTCCACGTCACGTGCGATCTGCTCCGCCCGCTCCCGGGCCGCCTGAGCCCGCTCCAAAGCTTCGTCAAAGACCTCTTGTGCCCGCTCTCTGGCGTCCTCGGCTGCGTCCAGCAAATCTTCGGCGGCATCGCCAACAAGATCACCCAGTTCCTCACCACGTTCCAGAATTTCTTCGACGGCACCGTCTACCATGTCAGATGCACCAGATCTAAGGTCATCTATGGCTTCATTGGCATCCTCGGTCCATTCGTCGATCTGGCGACGCACTTCACTTTCAAAATTGTTCAGCTTATCGATTTCGCGTTGAATCAAATCACGCATATCACCCGGGAATTCACGTGCCCGGCGCATGAACTCTTCCGCTTCGCGCAATCTTTCTTCACTGTAGGCTTCTGGATCCTCCAGAAACTCGAGAATTTCGCTCCCCAGCTCATAGATGTCCAGCATTCTATCCAGCATTGGGAAGGTGGCCCGCATATGATCTTTGATCATTTCTTCGAGGCCCTCATAAGACGTGACGATAACCTCGTCCGCGCGCACCTCAACCGTGATCATCGGGTTGTATTCTTTGAGCGTGATGCGCGACGCAACACCACCCGCCCCGCCTTCACTGCCAAGGTTGCCGCCTAAAATCAAACTTTGCGCGCCGCGGAACACCATCACCGCTGGCAAATTAAAGTTCAGCGCCATGCTGGCACCCGGACCCATGTTAAGAATGGTCTGCTCAATCAAATCGAGCGCCAACTCTGCTGTGACTTTTTCGGTGCGCTCAAGCCGGAGGGACACTTCGATACCAAGACCTGCCCAACTTGGGCCTTTTGCCACTCCAAGCCCAACAATCATTGCACCGCTGGAAGAAACAATCAGATCAACAGCAAGTGCGCCGTCTTTCTTCTTGAGTTTGAACTCACACGACAGCGGTTTTAAGGCGCCACGCGCCATCACCCCATAATACCCCGCGCCAAGCGCCACGACAGGCAAGGCCTGCATCTCGAACCCCATCGAGGCAACTTGCCCTTGGTCGTTGAATGTCACTCGCAACGTGCCATCTGCACTGCCAATTTTGACACGGAAACTGATCGTTTGATTGAACAGAAACGGAAACTCCACAAACGACAAGACATCGCCATTCTCATCTGTAAAATCGAATGTGTTCTCAGCATCTGGCAAACATTCAAGCTGCTCTTCTATCATCCGATCCGCAACGTCTGGGTCTGCTGGGTCATCATCTGTCTGGATGCATTCACCTAAATTCTCGGATTGCATCTCAATGCCCGGCACTTCTTCTGGCTGGGGCATATCTTGGCTGGACCCACCATCAGTCGAGGAGGAGGACGCGCGCCCCTCTTCAGAGCCACCGCCCTCGGACGTTTCACTGCCCTCGCCTGTGCCAGCAGCATCCGTTGCGCGCGGCACGCCGCCACCTGTCAGGGCGGTAATCGTCTCGCGACCCGGCTCAACCAACCCATCGTTCCAGCCAAATGTCTTTTGTTGATAGGCGTTGATCGCGCCAATGGTTTTGGGGCCACACAACCCGTCCACAGCAAGACTTGCACCTGCATCGTTCAGCAATTGCTGAACGATCTGAACATCATCAGCTACATTCTTGCCTCCCTGCCCAACGGGGGCAGAAATGGACGTCCCCGTCACCGCACCCTCTGCGACACGGGCTTCCAGCTCTCTGAGTTTTTCATCAATCCGATCTAGAATTTCACGTTCTTCCGGCGAAAAGTCGCCATCCGGAAACAGCGTCTGGATCAGTTCGTCTTTTTTCTTGCGAAAAGCTTCAACACGGGACTGCAGCTCTTCTGGAGAGCCTGAAACAGGTGGTGGCATGCGTTTGATCCCCTCAACACAATGACTATTGGCATGTAAAATTTTTTGAAAAATTTCAATTTGAATGGATGCAGCCTAGTCCAAAACTCACCATCTGATCAACTTTTTTTGAACCCGCAATTTGGAGAGCTGCCGAGCGAGTATAATTAAATCTATTGGAAAATTTTTCCAATTAATTATCAATTATTTAATTGGTAAAATTGATGTATCACCTCAACTCAAACGACTAATCTTTAAGGTTAGTTTGAGTTCCAAACTTCACCTTTGCGCGGCATTGAACACAAACAAAGACTCACCTTCAATCTGATATTCATCAATGAGTTGTTGCGCAGAATCTGACACCAGCCATGTCTCCAAATGACCAACGAGGTCAGCTTTAACATGGGTATGACGGTCAGGATTTACCGGGATGAACGCATATTGATTGAACAAGGCCTGATCCCCAGAATACAGCAGTTTCAGCGCGCCTTTATTGCCAAAGTTCAACCAACTCGCCCGGTCAGAAAGGATATAGGCGTTTAAGCCAGAGGCCGTATTCAGGCTCGCCCCCATGCCTGCTCCGACCTCAAAATACCACGCTCCGAAACTGTCAGGGGTGAGCCCGGCTGAAATCCACAACGAAAGCTCTTTTTTGTAGGTGCCGCTGTCATCGCCCCGGCTGACAAATGCGGATTGGTGCTTCGCCAGCCGGTCAATGGCATCACGCGCGCTTGTCGCCTGTTGAATCGTTGCAGGATCGGTCTCAGGGCCGATAAAGACAAAATCATTGTACATGATTTCCGTTCTGTGAGTGCCGTATCCGGCAGCTACAAACGCTTCTTCTGCGGTTTTGGAATGCACCAATATCGCATCGACATCCCCCGCTTCACCAAGGCGTAACGCCTGTCCGGTCCCAACCACCAACAATTGTACGTCAATCCCTGTGTCTTCCTTGATTGCCGGCAAAAGAACCTCCGACAAGCCAGAGTTATGAAAGCTGGTTGTGACAGCCATCCTGAGGGTCTCTGCGTGGGCTGGTAGGCAAAATAGGGTCAGAAAAACAACAAGGACGCGGATCATTCCAAAATATCTCCTTTTAAGAATGCGTCAGCTTCCGGCGTTGCCGGTTTGGAGAAAAAATCTTCCGCCGGGGCCTGCGTATGCAAGGCACCATTCAAAAGGAACACAACGTCAGTGGCAAGTCTGCGCGCCTGACCAATGTTATGCGTTGTCATAATAATACGTGTCCCGGCCTGTGACGCCTCAATAAGCAGGCTTTCGATTTCGCGAGTCGACCGCCCATCAAGGTTTGCGCAGGGTTCATCCAAGAACAGAACCTGCGGCTCACGAATAAGCGCGCGTCCAAGCGCCAATTTCTGTTGCTCCCCCCCAGAAAGCCGTGTCGCGGGGCGATCCAATGCATCTGTGAGGTCAATTCGTTTGGCCCAAGTCATGACACGCTCTGCGATATCCGCCTTTTGGGCCCCTAGCAGTTGCAAAGGAAAGGCAAGGTTCTGTCGCACACTCCGACGCAACATGATGGGACGTTGAAAGACATAGGCCTGAGCCGCCCGCGCCTGCGCGTCGGGCATGGACCAAGTCACGGCACCGCTGGAAATCCGCTCAACCCCATGCAACACTTTCAGCAATGTTGTTTTGCCCGCGCCATTCGGGCCCAGAACGATACTAAACCCTTTTGCGCTCAACGTCAGATCAAGTGGCCCCAATACCGCCTTGCCTCGACGTTTCACCACCACAGCATCAAGGCGCGCGGACATTGGTTCACTCACCATCTGCCCTCCCGTTCGGTGCGCGACAACACGTGGATGCCGAAATTGACCAACAAAGCCAAAGTGATCAACACAAATCCAAGACCAAGCGCCAAGGCAAAGTCGCCCTTGCCGGTTTCAAGAGCAATCGCAGTGGTCAACACCCGCGTCACATGATCAATGTTCCCCCCCACAATCATGATTGCACCAACTTCGCCAATGGCTCGTCCAAATCCAGCCAAGGCCGCCGTTAACAATGTGCGCCTGCCATCCCAGATCAACGTCACAATACGCTGCCGTTTGGTGGTGTTCAAAGAAATCAGTAAATCGTGGTATTCCGCCCAAAGCTCTCGCATCGCTTGATGGGTGATCGATGCAATCAACGGCGTGATGATAATGACCTGTGCGATGATCATCGCTGTTGGTGTGAATAACAGGCCAAGCACCCCAAAAGGGCCGGAACGGGACAACAACAAATAGACAATCAACCCAACCACCACCGGCGGAAGCCCCATCAGTGCATTCAATGTTGCTATGGTCAAACGGCGAAACCGAAATCGTCTGATCGCCAGCCACGTTCCAAAAGGCAATGCAATCACCGATGCAAAAAACAACGCCGACAGGCTGACCTGCAACGAGCGCAGGGTGATCTCAACCAGATCTGCATCAAAGGACAAAATAAGCCGGAAGGCCGCCAGCACACCGGCCCAAATATCGTTCATACCAAGTGTATCCGAACCAGGATCGCGCGGTCAGTTATCAAGACGCACTGCATCGCCAACTGCCCGGTCCTGACTGGAAAACCCCGCCTGACCAAGGATCATATTCGACCCAACGGCAATGACAGCAATGGCCACAAAGGCTACAAACATGGCTTTCATATTAATCCCCCTCCTGCGCTGTCGCGCTGCGCAGATATTCAATCAGATCGTCCCGGTCGCTTTGTTCCACAATCCGCTGCATTGGCATTTTGGTGCCCGGAATAAAGTGATCAGGACCAAGGTCAAACAAAGCATTGATCGTCTCTGCTGACCAGACAATTTCGGACCCATTCAACGTATCAGAATAGGAATAATCGGTCACGCTCCCGGCTTTACGTCCAAAAACCTGATACAGGCTTGGCCCCGCCTTGCGTGCACTGCCGTTGGTCACCGTATGGCAGACAGAACATTTGCGTTTAAACTGCCGCTCGCCGTTGGGAAGGCCCTGTGGATTTTCAAGGAAACTACGGGGTGTTCCGGACATCCTGCCATGGGCGTCCATCGTCGCGACGGGCCAGGAATAAACAATGTCCTCTACCCCGCCCGCATGAAGGTTTTCCCCGTTTTTTGAAAACGCCAACGCCCAGATCGGCCCATTTCGGGTGGCCCGGAAATCGCGGGTGATCTTCATCGCCTGTGTATCGATGATCATGATATATCCTTGACCATCTCCAACCGCGAGCTGGCCACTGTTGACGTCAAAGGACATTGCCAAGACCGGGCGGCGATCCAGAGTGAAATCAGCAATCTGTGTGCCGCTCTCGATATCAACAATCCGGGTCGCACCATCTTGGCCGCCATATGCGATCCATCCGGCATCTTCGTTCAGGATCAATGTGTTGATCCCGAACCCATGATCCACCACCCCCCGCAGGAACTCCCCATCTGATACATCCCAATGCTTGATCGTCCCATCTACTGAGGCAGAGTAAAGCTGTGAGCCGTCTTGGGTGAACGCAATATCGTTGACCCCTTTGCGGTGCCCCTTCAGGAAACGCCCGGGATCCTTTGGCGGCGGGAAAGGCGCAGGCCCTGCATCCGCTTTCAGCTGCCAAAGTCCAATGGTGTGATCCCAACTTGATGACGCGATCAACTCAGCGCTTTGTGACCATGCAACATCGGTGATCTTTGCTTGGTGCGTGCCCATGATCACGCCCGCGCCGCCTGTTGGCCAAAACCGGACGGTATTGTCATCCCCTCCAGAAATCAGCTGACCGTCCGGTCCGAAAGTCACAGCATTCACCGCCGCCCGATGTCCGTCGCGCCAATGCGGGACAGCCCCCTCCCAAAACCCAACTGAATTGTCAAAACTTGCCGTTGCAATCTGATCTGCATCAGACACCGTGATCGCCATAATCGGCCCGCCGTGGCCCTTGAGCGTGAAAAACTCCTGTGCAACCGCAGAGTTTGCCAAGAGCAGCGGTATGGCCAATGCGCGCAGCATCTATTCAGCGGGTGTGGCACTCTTGGGGGCGGCGGCTTCTTTGGCCTTCACCTCATCCACCCAAAGCGAATGGTGCTCGCGCGCCCATTGTTCCTCAACCTCGCCAGTTCCCATCGCATCATAAGCGCCTTCCATTCCAACGGACCCGATATAGATATGAGCAAAGATGATCGCCATGAGCACAAAACTGACCATGGCATGCCAAAGTTGCGCATATTGCATTTCCTCATGCGGTGCGAGCGTTGTGCGCAGCTCCCCTAGGCCTATAGCCTCCGATATTCCCAGGCTATTGAGCTTGGCAAAAGTGAGCGCAAACATGTTGATCTCAAACGGAAACAACAGAGCCAAACCAGAAACCGAAATGGAAGTACCCAGAATAATCACCGACCAAAAGATAAGTTTTTGCCCCGCGTTAAATTTCTTAGCAGGGGGATGCCCGGATGAGAAAATACCGCCCCCCTTAAGCAGCCAATTGATGTCCGTCCGGTCAGGCAAATTATGCACAACCCACATCACAAAGATCATAATCAGCGCCAGCATAAATGCCCAAGAGACATTGTTGTGCACCCACTTGGAGGCAACAGCGAGGACAGCGAAGGCATCATGCCCAAATGCAGGGATCAACACTTTGCGTCCAAACAAAGATATCAGCCCGGTGATCCCAAGCAGGATGAACGAACCTGCCAGCATCCAATGGGCAAATCGTTCAATCCCTTTGAAACGTTCAATCTTGCGACCGGTCTTGTCGCCATCAATGCGAATGCGACCGCGGATTAGATAGAACAGCACCAACAACAGCAGCGTCCCACCCAACAAATATGCGCCATAAGTCGCAAGCGGCCCCTGCCGGAACATCAGCCATTTCATACCGCCATCCTGAACCAATGTCGTGGCAGCCGGGCCGTTGTTTGACGCGGTGATGTCAGCAGAGCCATACCGCAAAGCGCGCCACAATTCCGGATCAGACGTCCCTCCCAAAGTGCCGAGCTGGCTGGCCACCCCTGCCGCGCTATTCGGATCACCCGTGGCATTGCGCCGGAAACTATCGTCCACTGTTTCGCCCCGTTGACGGGCCATAATGTCTTCGACAGTTTGTGCCCCACCCGTTGCAGAGCGGTCAGGTGCATTTTCTTGCGCCTCGGACAGGGTGACAAAGGAAATCGAAAACAGCAGTGCCATCAGGATGCGAAACATGGGGTCTTCCTCTTGTTTCCTATGAGTAAAAAAGGGCGACCCGCATGAGGGCCGCCCTGATCAATGGTGGTGTCAGGGCTGATCAGCCGTCGCGCTGACCATAGGCCGATCCCCAGCCCCAGGCGCCGGAACCGAAACCACGTGCCACAACTCGTTCGCGGTAGATGCCTGAAACGACGTCACCGTCCCCCGCCAAAAGCGCCTTGGTTGCACACATTTCCGCACAGATCGGCAATTTGCCTTCTGCGATGCGGTTGCGTCCATATTTGGCGAACTCAGCGGTGGAATGGTTTTCCTCAGGTCCACCGGCACAGAAGGTACATTTGTCCATCTTGCCGCGCGACCCAAAGTTGCCTGCCTGCGGGAACTGCGGCGCGCCAAAGGGGCACGCATAAAAACAGTAACCACAACCGATGCAGAGGTCTTTGGAGTGGAGCACCACCCCTTCCTCATTCTGGTAAAAGCAGTCAACAGGGCAGACCGCCATACAGGGTGCATCCGAACAATGCATACATGCCACAGAGATCGATCGTTCCCCCGGTGAGCCGTCGTTGATCGTGACAACCTTGCGCCGGTTGATCCCCCAAGGCACTTCATGTTCGTTTTTGCAGGCAGTGACGCAGGCGTTGCATTCAATGCAGCGTTCTGCGTCTACGAGAAACTTTGCTCTAGCCATGTGTCGTCCTCCTTATGCTGCTGAGATTTTGCAGAGAGTCGCTTTGGTCTCTTGCATCTGGGTTACTGAATCATAGCCATAGGTCTGAGCCGTGTTCGAACTTTCGCCCAACACATAAGGATCCGCACCGTCAGGGTATTTGCCCCTCAGGTCCTCGCCTTCAAAATGGCCACCAAAGTGGAACGGCATAAAGGCAACGCCTTCACCTACCCGTTCTGTCACCATGGCCATCACCTTGACCTTGGCGCCTTCGGCACCCTCAACCCAAACCTGTTCGCCGTCTCTGACACCCAGATTGTTGGCATCCCGTGTGTTGATCTCAACAAACATGTCCTGCTGAAGTTCGGCCAACCATGGATTGGACCGGCTCTCGTCCCCGCCCCCTTCGTATTCAACCAGTCGCCCGGACGTCAGGATCATCGGATAATCCTTTGAGAAGTCCTGTTTCTGGATCGAGGCATACATGGTCGGCAAACGATAGAATTTGCGGTCCTCATATGTTGGATAATCCTCAACCAAATCGCGGCGGTTGGTATAAAGCGGTTCTCGGTGAACCGGCACTGGATCAGGGAAGGTCCAGACAACGGCACGGGCTTTGGCATTGCCAAATGGCGCACATTCATGTGCAATTGCGACCCGTTGAATACCGCCTGACAGGTCGGTTTTCCAGTTGGTCTTGGGGCCTGCGATGCCATCAATGACAGCACGTTCTTCCGCTGTCAGTTCAGAATCCCAGCCCAGATCCATCAGCATCTGCATGGTGAATTCAGGATAACCATCCTGAATATCAGACCCAACAGAATAGACGCCTTCGGCCAACAGGTTGTCGCCATCCCGCTCCACGCCAAAGCGCGCCCGGAATGTCAGCCCTCCCTCAGAAACACGTTTGGACATGTCATAAAGGTTTGGCGTTCCAGGGTGGTTCATCTCGGCTGTGCCCCAGCTGGGCCATGGCAAACCGTAGTAATCGCCATCCGCCGGGCCACCTACCGCCCGCAAAGTTGTGCGGTCAAAGGTATGCTGATTGGCCATGTGCTTTTTGATCCGGTCAGGGTCCTGTCCGGTATAGCCAATGGTCCACATACCCTTGTTGAACTCACGGGTGATGCTTTCCACCACAGGTGTTTCATCGTCTTCCATTTCAATGTTGCGGAAGAACCGGTCCGCCCAGCCAAACTTATTGGCGAACTTGGCCATGATGACCTCATCCGGGAGCGATTCAAACAATGGATCAACCACCTTGTCGCGCCACTGGAAACTGCGGTTTGACGCGGTGACAGAGCCACGTGTTTCAAACTGCGTACAGGCCGGCAGCAAGTAAACACCATCCGTCCGGTCATGCAGCACTGCTGACACCGTTGGGTAAGGATCGACTACGACAAGCATATCAAGCTGCTCCATCGCGGTTTTCATTTCCTTCATCCGGGTCTGAGAGTTCGGCGCATGGCCCCAAAGCACCATGGCACGCACCTTATTCGGGTTGTCCATGTTATCAGGATCTTCGAGCACACCATCAATCCAGCGTGAGACAGGAATACCCGTCAATTGCTGCAACGATTTGTCCTTGCCTTCAGCGTCTTTGGTCATGGCGAACTGGTTTTTCAACCAATCGTTGTCCTCGCCCCAGACACGGGCCCAATGTGCCCATGATCCAGCGGACAGGCCATAATAGCCCGGCAATGTGTGGCTTAGAACACCGAGGTCCGTTGCGCCCTGAACGTTGTCGTGGCCACGGAAGATGTTGGTTCCGCCACCCGACGTGCCCATGTTGCCCAGCGCCAACTGCAACACACAATACGCACGTGTATTGTTGTTGCCATTGGTGTGCTGCGTGCCGCCCATGCACCAGATCACTGTGCCGGGGCGGTTGTTGGCCATGGTGCGCGCCACGCGCTTGAGCTGTGAGCCCGGCGCACCCGTGACACGTTCCACTTCTTCTGGTGTCCAGCGGGCCACTTCTTCTTTGATCTGGTCCATGCCCCAAACACGGGTGCGGATGAACTCTTTGTCTTCCCAACCGTTTTCAAAGATATGCCACAAGATCCCCCAAACCAGCGCCACATCGGTACCGGGGCGGAAACGCACATATTCGTCAGCATGGGCCGCCGTGCGGGTAAAGCGTGGATCACATACGATCACTGGCGCGTTGTTTTGTTCTTTGGCGCGCAGCAAGTGCAGCAAAGAAACCGGATGCGCCTCAGCAGGGTTGCCCCCAATGATAAAGATCGCTTTGGAATTGTGGATGTCGTTGTAGCTGTTGGTCATGGCGCCGTAGCCCCATGTATTTGCAACTCCGGCAACGGTCGTTGAGTGACAGATCCGTGCCTGATGATCCACGTTGTTTGTGCCCCAATAGGCGGCAAATTTGCGGAACAGATAGGCCTGTTCGTTGTTATGTTTGGCCGATCCCAGCCAATAGACTGAATCCGGGCCACTTTCTTCGCGGATGTTCATCATGCCGTCGCCGATCTCGTCGATCGCTTGTTCCCAGCTGATGCGCTTCCATTCTCCACCCTCTTTTTTCATCGGGTATTTCAGGCGGCGTTCCCCATGTGCATGTTCGCGCACCGCGGCACCTTTGGCACAATGCGCCCCAAGATTGAACGGGCTGTCCCAACCGGGTTCTTGGCCGGTCCAGACGCCATTGCTGACTTCTGCTACAACAGTACAGCCAACCGAGCAGTGGGTGCAGACAGATTTTACCAGATCAACTGCGCCTGTGGCCGCTGTTGCAGCGGTGGCTTGGGTCACCGCGCCGCCTGTTGCCGAAATGGCAGCAAGCCCCCCGATGGCCAGACCGCTGCCCCGCAGAAACGCGCGGCGGTCTACGGATTTCTCCGCGATGTCAGACAGGATACCGGTCCGCTGGGGGCGTCGCGCAACCCCGTTGGTCTTTTTCCTTAGCATTGTAGTTCCTCCCTTGCTTGCTCGGGGCGATCCCCTTGCTTGCTTGGTTTTAATTGAAACCACTGACAGTCGGGCGTCACGCAACCAGTCGTCAGCGGGTCGTCTGGGGCAGCGTCCTAAAAGCGGGCGCTGTCAAGATAGGCGCGGGTGTGCGCGGTGTCCTGCATTTTCTCTGATGTCAGATCAACAGGCTTGGCTTCGGCCGTGTTGGTACCAGCAGCCAGAGCAACCGCAGCAACCGGTGCTGTGCTGCCTGCCAACTTCAAAAAATCGCGCCGACTTGTGCCGTCTTCGGTCTTTTTGGTCATCGGGATGTCTCCCTCCTCGGTTATGGCGAGCATCCCCGCCGGTTAGTCGCGACGCGTTACGCCGCAATCATTCTGAACGCTTCGCGCTCAATCTCCACAAAAGCTTTGCCCACACTGCCTACAGACGCATATAGAACAGAGTTCTTGGCCCCCTCCAGATCGGCAAAGAAATGCCCCGCCCAGGGGGCGATGTGTTTGTTAAAGAACGTCTTTTGTTGATCAAGGGTCGCAGCCGGGCCAAACCGCCCGACAGCCATGCCCCCCATCATCTCCATCAAAGAGGCAATGTTATCCTCTGGTTCAAAGACATTTTGCGCCCGTGTCATACCTTGGGCGGACATATCAGACCGCAAGGTTGCCAGAGGTTTTTCATTCAAAAACCCGGTGAGGTAATAGCTCGCATAAGGCAGCAGCTCACCCCGTCCCAACCCAACAAAAAGTGCGTTGAATTCGCTCTCTACCTTTTTCGGTTTGGTCACTTTGGCTACACGCGCCAATGCGGCAATCGCCTTGCCAAGATCACTATCGTCACCAGAAAGACCCGCACATTGGTCAAGCAACATCTGATCCGGTGGTCCAGACAGGATAAGCCCCAAGAAATTGTAAAGATCCGCACGAAGACGGTCCTCATTTGCAACTTTGGTATCTTCTGCGGCGCTCACGCGGCGCGCTCCTGTGTTCTGAATTTCATCCGACGCGGGGCGGGCACCATCGCGATTTCAAGGTCCTGATCTTCTATTGGTTCAGGGTCGTGCATCGGCTCCCCCACATCATCAGAAGACATCTCCTGTTCTTGTGTGGCAACCAAGGCATCCTGTGCGTCATCTTCTTCGTTGATCTCTTCAGCAACTGCTGGGTTTTCTTTTTCCTCAGCTTGACGTGCCATTTCTTCGATGTGCTTCAACATGCCTTTGCCGACCTGATAGGCAGTTTGCATGTTTTCTATGACCGTGGCTTTGTCGGTAAAGTCCTCGCCGTAGTCCACCAACATATCCACATTGGCCAATACCGGATTAGAACGCCACAAAGTCCGCAACGCCCGGCGGCGAATACGGTCGGGCACGGCTTTGGACATGAAAACAGCAAAGTCATCCCCCATCACCATGGCATCAGGATCAGGCAGATCAAGCTCCGCCAATATCTCAGCGTCGCTCTTATCTTCAAATTGGCGTTGTTCTTCGGCCAGCGTCTGCGCCTCAAGGGCCGCGATCTCGGCCTCTGCCTCGGCGGCGATCCCGGCTTTGCGGCTGGCCCAGAAATTACGCGGTTCACTCAATGCACCGTCTCCTTGCCAGAGGGGGCGCGATAAACGTCTGACACCTGACGGATACGTGCATCCCCGATGCCGTCTTCCTTGAGGTCCACGCGGGTCTTGTTGCGGCGACGTTTTACAAAAACTTCGTGTTCATGATGCATTTCGCAATAATCGCGTATCCACGCGATCAAACCGTCAGGCATCGGCACTTTTTCAACCAGTTCCTCACCCGTATCGGCATAATCTTGTGCCTCATAAGGAGAGGCTGTCGCCAAAACGATATCCAGTGGATCATCACCCTCGCTTTCGCGCAAGACCACATAAATTGACGGTATTTTTGCTGAAAGACCGTGCATGTAAGCTTCGGTGTCTGTTCGAAACAATTCTAGCGGTGTTGTGCCCGCTTGAAACTCGACACTCTCCCCCTCTCGGCGCAGTTCTTTCCAACGAACATCGCTAGCCCCCGGCAATACCGCTACCGCCTGCCAAACATGGGTGGCCCAGCGCGTCACACCGGGCACACGGCGGACAACAATCCCTAGCGGCATCGAGATAGAATGTGTGGTGCTGAAAATTCGTCTTCTCCCGTGTTTCGCCGTTCTTAACCAAAGTTTGGATGACCCTAGGCGTTTCTCAAAGTATTTTCTTGTGTACTTTCGTCCCCCCTCGGCGCCCTGCTGCGCTGCAGCAAAGCAGGAAACAAATATTCTTGTCGAAAAACACCAATGGTTGAATTAAACCAGCCCAATACGCAAAATTTCCACACCAGAATTATGCGACTGCAGCATTTGCAGTATTCTGCACAATTTCACAAATTGAGGTTTACGCTCCCTGAGAATCACGACTAGCCTGCCGGGCGCGGTATCGTTCCGTATGCGCGCAAAGAGGAATTTCAAATGACCAAAAAGCTCATCCTGTGCGACTGTCTTGGCTCACAGGCAATTGATGCGGAGGCCTTGTCCAACGCCAGCGGATTGGCCTGTTCCCGGGTCTATCGCGCCCTCTGTACGGACCAGCTTGATCAAGCGGCAAAAGAACTCTCTGAGAATGACGCGATCATCGCCTGCCAACAGGAACGGCAATGTTTTGAAGAGCTGGCGATTGAAATCGACGCGCCCTCCCCCGGTTTTGTAGATTTGCGTGACCGTGCCGGATGGGGAGAAGAACCAGCCGGACCTAAGATGGCCGCCTTGGCAGCAGAGGCCACACTGCCGCTGGAGATGGGTAAATCAGTTGATGTGATTTCCGAAGGCACTTGCCTGATTATTGGGGGAGATGCAGCGCTTTTGGCGGCTGCTGATCTGTGCGACGTTTTGGCTGTGACGGTCTTGCTTGAGGATGCAGCACTGGTGCCTGTTGAGCGCCGCTTTGACAGCGTCATTGGCACGATCCAACACGCTACTGGCGCCTTGGGCGGGTTTTCAGTGAAATTCAAATCGTTACAACAGGTTATACCCGGTGGACGAGGTGCGTTTTCACTTGGAGATCCGATGGAGGGTGCCCTCTCGGAGTGCGACATCATACTGGATCTAAGCGGTGGGGTTGCGATGTTTCCGGCCCCTGAAAAACGCGAAGGATATGTGCGCGCCGACCCGCGCCATCCGCCTTCGATCGCAAAGGCCATTCTGGACGCTTCACAGATGGTCGGCACCTTTGAAAAACCGTTGTACGTGCGGCTGGAGGCGAGCATGTGCGCGCACAGCCGTGCAGAACAACCAGCCTGTTCCAATTGCCTGAATGTCTGCCCCACCGGGGCCATCACTTCCGCTGGCGAACACGTGGCAATTGACCCAATGATCTGCGCTGGCTGCGGGTCTTGTTCGGCCGTCTGCCCCTCTGGCGCGATCAGTTATGACGCCCCCCCTGTTGAGAGTGTTTTCCGCAGGGTTCAAACGCTCGCCTCCGTCTACCTCAAAGCGGGTGGAAAAGCGCCGCGATTGCTGGTTCATGACGCGCCCCATGGCCGCGAAATGATCGCTCTGAGTGCTCGGTTTGGCCGCGGCCTGCCCTCAGATGTTATCCCACTGGAAGTCGACGCCCTTTCCGGTTTTGGCCATGCCGAAATGATGGCCGCCCTTGCATGCGGATTTGGTCATATCCACATGCTGATGTCCCCCAAGACCGAACGTGACGTTATCGAGCAACAACATGAGTTGGCTCTGGCCCTCGCTGGGAACGAACAGGCCATAACCCTGTTGGAGCCTGCCGATCCAGACGCCTTGGCAGAAGGGTTGCACAAAGACGCATTTACCACTTTGACGTGCGACCCAATTTTGCCATTGGGCAGCAGACGTCAGGTCACACGCCTCGCCGCCAAGGCGCTTCAGCCTGAGGCAGAGGTATTGGACCTGCCCCAAGGCGCGCCATATGGTGCCATTGTGGTCGACACCGATGCCTGCACCCTATGCCTGTCTTGCGTATCGCTGTGCCCGTCCGGGGCTTTGGGCGACAACCCCGACCTGCCCCAGCTCAGATTTCAAGAAGACGCCTGCCTGCAATGTGGTCTGTGCAGCAACCTTTGTCCTGAAAATGCAATCCGCTTGCAGCCGCAAATAGACCTGTCTGATACGGCATTGTCCCAACAGGTTCTGAACGAAGAAGAGCCTTTTGCCTGTATCGAATGCGGATCTCTGTTTGGATCAAAATCAACAATCGCGAAAATCAGCGAAAAGTTAGCAGGCAATCACCCTATGTTCGCAACCTCCGATGCGGCTAAGATGATCCAGATGTGCGAAAACTGCCGAGTGCAGGCGCAGTTTCACTCCAGCGACAACCCGTTTCAAGGCAACGAACGGCCGCGCGTACGCACCAGCGAAGATTACTTCACCAAACGCAAGGATCATTGACTTTGGATCGGCGCGCCCAAATCGGCCGGTACCAAAGAGCCGACAAAGGCTGTGATCGCATCGATTTCGTCCAGTGTGACTTCGATGGGCGCAATGGGCGATGGCAGATGTTCTGCAAAAGGTTCGGTCACGCCCTCAACCTGTGTAAAAGCGCCATGTGGTCTGAGGATAAAAAAACTTTCGAACCTGTCTTGCCAATCCGCGAAATTCCGCATGAGACGAAAAGACGGCGTGGAACCAATGGCATTCATGCGGTTCTTTTCATTCACCACATGACACCGCCCGCATTTGCGCAAACTCACAGTTTCTCCCAAGGCGACATCCCCGCTCAGGGCTGTGGTTTGAACGGCGGCTCTCACAGTGACATCCGCACTGAACACCGCCTCCCCCTGCGGCGCAAAAGCTTCGATCGTGCGTTTGCCGACCTCCGACACCAGCCAATCCTCAAAGGCGTCGGTATAGGGGCCGTCGGTTTTGGTCAGATGCCACAATTGATCCGCCTGACGAAAAACCGGCGTCCCCTCAGCGCCAAACGCCGCGTCCCCCGGCCCGGTCACAGCTGTGATGCGAATGCTGGTTTTCAGCGAAAACCGCGGCAGCAGATGTTTCATGAACCCGGTCTCCATCAGCGTTTCGGGCACATGCAGGTCGAACGTGCGATCCTGCGCTGCGGCTGGCACCCCCATCAAACAGGCCGCCGTGATCAGATATTTCCACATACTATCCGCTCCTGTGTCCTTGGTCAGGTTGCATGTCAGCCTAAGAGCGCTAGGGTCAAAGCGTCAACTTTTTAGAAAACCCGGAGAAGCCAAACCATGAGCGAAGACTTCAATATGTCGATGCGCAAGTTCCTCAAGCAGGTGGGAGTGACATCCCAGCAAGCGATCGAGGAAGCCATGCGCAACGCGGGCGACACATCTGGCAAGAGCTTTGAAGCCAAGATGGTACTGAGCATTGAGGGCATCGCACTTGAGCATGTCGTTACCGGCAAGATCGAAGGCGCATAGATGGCGATTTCCCGAGACGACGTTCTGGCCTGCCTCAAACAAATTTCGGCCCCCTCAGGTGTCGATTTGGTCGAGGCGGGTTTGGTGCGCGCATTGAATGTCGATGCGGACAAGGTGCGCTTTGTCATGGAAGTCGACAGCCCTGATCCCTATATGGCCGCAAAAGCGGAAGCCGAAGCAAAATTGACTGCCCTTGGGGTAACGTCCGTCTCCATTGTGATGACGGCGCACGCCAAACCCACACCGCCCCCCGATCTGAAATCCAACACCCAATCCGCTCCTTCCGGCCCTGAAAAGATACCCGGCGTCGCGCGCATCATTGCAGTGGCCTCTGGCAAAGGGGGCGTGGGCAAATCCACGGTTGCCGCCAATCTGGCCTGCGCATTGGCCGCAGAGGGGCGCCGCGTTGGGATGTTGGATGCGGATGTCTATGGCCCCTCCCAACCCCGCATGCTGGGCGTGTCGGGCAGACCCCAAAGCCCTGATGGAAAACTGATCCTGCCGTTGCGCAATTACGGCGTCACCATGATGTCCATCGGTCTGATGACAAACGAGGATCAGGCTGTTGTCTGGCGCGGACCGATGTTGATGGGCGCGTTGCAACAAATGTTGACGCAAGTGCAGTGGGGCGCGTTGGATGTGCTGATTGTCGACCTGCCGCCCGGCACAGGTGATGTCCAGATGACCCTGGCTCAAAAGGCCCATCTGGACGGCGCGGTCATCGTTTCGACCCCGCAAGATGTTGCACTTTTGGATGCACGCAAAGGCATCGACATGTTCAAGCAGATGGGCACGCCGATCTTGGGGATGATCGAGAACATGAGCACCCATATCTGCTCCAACTGCGGCCACGAAGAACATGTCTTTGGGCATGGCGGTGTGGCAACCGAAGCGGACAAACTAGGCGTACCCTTGCTGGCTGAAATCCCCTTGCATCTGGATATTCGACTGGCCGCAGATGGCGGCGCGCCGATTGTGGTTTCCAAACCTGACACCGCGCAGGCACAGGGGTTTCGCAATCTCGCGACCGCATTGATTGAGGCCGGACACGTATGAACGGTCCCAATTTTCCTCCTCTTTTTAGCGGTCTGGCGGTTGAGGGCCAGACGGATCCATTTGACAAAGCCTGTGCAGAGGCGGCGCGCGGCTGTGATGCAGGTCTTGTGGTTCATAACCTTGGCGCAAACAATTTGCAGGCCGCTTTGATCTTGGCACCGGACGTGCCATTGTCCCAAGCGATGGTGATGTTTCCATTATGCGGTGTTGGGTTCCAGAACGCTTTGGGCGCGCTTGCCCCGCCCGAAGTCGCGGTGCATTTGGAGTGGCCCGGGGGCATACGCGTCAATGGCGCGACCTGTGGGCACCTTAGGGTCGCCGCTTCTGGAGAAGCTCCCGAGGCCGAACCCGATTGGCTGGTGATCGGGCTTTCCTTGACGCTATGGCCCGAAAATGATGCCCCCGGTGCGACACCTGACCAAACCGCGCTCTATTCCGAAGGTTGCGCAGATGTACAAGCGGACGCGTTGTTGGAAGCTTGGATCAAACATACGTTGGTCGGCATCAATACTTGGCAAGACGAAGGTGCCGCCCCCTTACACAAAGATTGGCGCGCTTTGGCCCATGGCATGGGGGAAGACATCAGCATTAACGGCCAATCCGGCACCTTTCTTGGTGTTGATGAACATTTCGGCCTGTTGCTGCGAGATGCTGACACCACCCACCTGATCCCTCTCACCCACCTGCTGGAGAACAGCTGACATGATGCTCGCGCGCGCCATCCACTTTGACGAGAGTGACCGAAACGTCTTTCACTCCCCTGCTCGTACTGGCGAATGGTGCATCTCGGGCGGCTTCGAGTTTTCCAATTGGTCGGATGCGGATTTGACAGGCAAAGCCCGGCAGGCCTTCACCAACGGCTGGTTGGGCATAGAGACATTTGGCCGGGTCACATTTGTGGCCGTAACACAGATAGAGCCGCCTGAATTTGCAAGTTTAACCAATACATTGGCTGCCCATTTTGTCCAGATGTATGGTGCGCCCTCCATTGAGGCAGCGACACAGGTGGCTGAGGACGAAATACGCCATATGGCTGATTTATGTGATGATCAGCCCCCCAATACCTTGTTGACTGTGATGCGTGAACTGACCGACGCGGGTGTCAAAGAGGGATTTCGTATCATCGAGTCACAAGACGCCGGGCTGGAGCAATTCGCGATCCACGGGTCTTTGGACGACGATCCGCACCACCACTAGGGCCAGCCCCCTAAAGTGCTGCGTTGATCCATTGAAACTGCCGGACTTTGCTGCCGTTCACACTTTGGTTTCGCAAGTCTGATGTCGGTGGTGCGTTTCTTCTTTTTGAAACCTCACAACATCGATAGCTTCCTCATACATAAAATACCTTTGGCACCTTTGGGGGGTGCGCACAGGGACAACATGGAGGAATATTCGATGGGTGATATGCGCACGGTTTTAGATACTGCGGTTGAAGATCATAATGTACCGTTTGTGGTTGCGATGACCGCCAATGCAGAGGGTGTCACCTTTAGCGGCGCTTCAGGCGATGCGGCGGAGGGTCGTGCCGCAGCAGAGGACACCGTCTTTCGAATTTTTTCGATGACAAAGGCCGTTGGCAGCGTCGCCGCGATGATTTTGATCGACCGCGGCAAGCTGAGCATGGACACGCCCGTCGGTGATATTCTACCGGAGTGGAACACCTTGCAGGTTCTTGACGGTTTCAATGATGCGGGTCCGATCCTGCGTACGCCCAAAACGGTTGCAACCGTTCGGCATCTGGCGACACATACAAGCGGCATGGAATACGAATTCTGGAACGCGGATGTGCCAAAGTTCATGGAGGTGACAGGACATCCGACGATTTTGTCAGGGTTGAATGTTGCCATGCACTACCCGCTGACAACCGATCCCGGCACGCGTTGGGGGTATGGACCGAGCATCGATTGGCTGGGCGGGGTTGTTGAGGCTGTTGATGGGCGCCGGATCGATCAATTCTGCCGCGAGGAAATTTTTGAACCTCTTGGCATGGCAAGTTCTGCATTTGAACCGGATGGATTAGAAGACCGCCTTAGCGGCGTCTCGATCCGTGGCGAGGATGGCAAATTTGTTGGTATGGAGCTCGCGCCACCACCGCAGCCAGAATTCTATGGGATGGGTCATGCGATGTACTCGACAGCACCGGACTATTTGCGTTTCCTGCGGATGATCCTGGGGAAAGGCCAACTTGATGGAAAGCGCATCCTCTCTGAGGCCTCTGTTGCGGAAATGACCAAAGATCAGATGCAGGGGCTGACTTTTGACACCATGCGCTCGGTATCGCCGCTGACAGCGGATGTGGTGCTTGAAGGCGATCCGGTTCACAGCTTTATTGCGGTCACGAACCGGCAGGAAATACCCGGCAAACGATCGGCAGGTGCGCAAAGCTGGGCGGGGGTCTGCAATTCCCATTATTGGGTCGACCCTGCCAAAGGAGTGGCAGCCGTCATCATGACCCAATCCCTACCATTTGTTGAGAAACCCTTTATGGACACATATGACGCTTTTGAGCGGGCGGTCTACGCAGGGCTGTAATAAGTTAGGACGACAGTTGAATTTGATCTGTGAACCTGCTGCGCCAATGCAGCAGGTTCATTTGTGCTTGACCGTTTAAGCTGCCACAGGTCGAACTCGCAGCATCGCTTTAATTGGGCTCGCTTCGGACATCCGGCAGTTTTCGTCGGCTGCGCGAGCAGCACAGGCGCAGGAAGCGCCGCGTCGGTAGCGCTAGGGCGGCAATGGTCGCTGTTCGAAATCCAAACATCATATTCTCCCAGTCGAGTTGCGCGGTAACAGCACTTTTTGATCATAAATAATTCGGGAAATCAGAGACCCATGATCCGCGTCAAGAAAAGCCAAAGGCTGGTTTCGTCAGGGTCGAAGGCTCATCGCCGCGCGACGCAAGATATCCAAGATACGATCAAGTTCGCCATCGCGCGCAAACTGGTTGGACGAGGCAGTTGTTGCCAGAACCGCTTGCGTTTCAGACATATCAGGAATTGGAACAGCCACCCCCGCCGCACCGAGTTCGAATTCGCTGACGACGTAAGAATACCCTTGCGAGGCGCTATTCAGAATAATTTCCTGAATGACTTCAATGTCCATATTCGTCATCTCTGTAAGTTTTTCCAAACGACATGCGCCTATCAATTCGGCCCGAAGATCTGGAGTGCACCGGGCCAACAACATCCGCCCAACAGCCGTCGGTAAAAGCGGTAAAGTACTGCCTACAGATAAACCAAGAGACAACCGCGCTGACGAAACGGCGGAGCGTGCGATATAGATCGCCCGAGTTCCGTCCCGGATAGCCAGTGAAATCTCGCCTTCCAGTTCTTCGGCAAATTGGTTCAGAACGGGTTGAACAGATCGACCAATATTCTGGGAAGAAAAATAGCCTCCTGCAATAGACACAACTTTGGGCGTGAGTTGCAGAAATTTCTCGTGCTTGGTCAGGTATCCGGCACTTACAAGCGTCAAACACAATCTACGGGCTGTTGCGCGATCAAAGCCGGTCAATCTTGCCACGTCCGCCATGGTCAAGTCGTTGCGACCGCTTTCAAAGCAGTCCAGAACCGCGAGACCTTTTGCGAATGTCGATGCGCTGTCTCGAGGGCTCATGTTGACGACATCCTTTTTGAGCGCTACCGTTCAATTATCGCATTGTAGTGCTAATATCGCACATTTCAATCTCTTTTCCGCGATAAGGACATCTGGTGTGGATACCAATAGAGAGCTCTCAGGAACATGGGTTCAAATTGCTGAAATCGCGGACCTAGCTGTCCCGCGCCCACTTTTGCCAATTGAATTGAACGGCGCGCGATATGTCCTATTTCGCGACGAGGAAGGGCAGCTTGGTCTCATTGGTCGCAACTGCCCACACCGTGGAGCAGATTTGTGTTTTGGTCGACTTGAAGACAATGGCCTTCGTTGCCCGTTTCACGGCTGGCATTTTGACCGAACAGGTCAATGCGTCGAACAACCCGCTGAACCGGAAGGATCGAAGATGTACACTCAGATCAAAGTTCCGATGGTTCCTGTGAAAGAAACCGATCAGGCAATATATGCTTTGGTTAAAACAAACGAGGCGCAGTCATGATCAATCAACAATTGAACGACAAGATAACACGCATTGGTCCCCACACCGAAGCCGGTGCAGTACTGCGATATTACTGGCAACCGGCAGCTTTGTCAGATGAGTTGACGGATGACCTGCCATTGCCTGTCAACTTGCTGGGCGAACGATTGGCCCTGTTGCGCTCAGATACTGGGACTCTCGTACTGAAAACAAGAGTTGCGGCACCTGATGAACCGGCAGCCTTTTGCCCTGCAAGCTCAGATATCGAGATTTCGCCTGACGGTGCAAGTTATCCGGTTCACGAAACGAAAGGTGTAATCTTTGCGTTTCTTGGGCCCGGCACACCACCCGCTTTCCCAAATCTGGACTGTTTTCGTGCCCCTGACAGCCATGTCTTTGCGTTCAAAGGCCTGTGGAATTGCAATTGGTTACAGGCCTTAGAGATTGGCATTGATCCCGCGCATGCATCTTTCTTGCATAGGTTCTTGGAAGATGAGGACCCCGAGGATGGCTATGGCAAGCAATTCCGCGACAAAGCAGCACATACAGATATGCCGATGACCCAGGTGTTGCGCGACTATCCGCGTCCAGAGATCAAAGTAGACGAAACCGACTACGGGCTGAAAATTACAGCGCTGCGCCACATGGACAATGATCTAACCCATGTACGGATCACCAATCAGGTATTCCCTGAGGCGATTTGCATCCCAATGTCGCGGGAGATGACGATTACACAGTGGCATGTCCCGGTTGATGACGAGACCTGCTATTGGTACACGATTTTTACCAGCTTCAAGAACCCGGTCGATAAGGATTTGATGCGCGCGCAACGTCTGAAAGAGCATCGCCTTCCGGATTATGCGCCTTTGAAAAACCGCGACAACAATTACCATTATGACCCGACTGAACAGGCGACACAGACCTATACGGGCATGGGCATGGATATTAACGTTCATGATCAGTGGGCAGTCGAAGGTATGGGGGCTATTCAGGATCGCACGCGGGAACATTTGGGTCGCAGTGACGTGGCAATCATTCGGTATCGACGTATGTTGCGCCAAGCGATCAGGAATGTAGCAGAGAACAAGATCGATGCTTTGCCCATGTGGGGCCGGGTTGATCCGGTGAACGTGATCGGGCCTTTGTCCAATGACGCGATAGCAGCGACCGACGATTGGCAGCACGCAAGTCATGCCGCTGATTTAGAACGGCGGGCGGAATGTCCGTGGGACGCACGGGTGTAGTTCGGATGGCTGTCAAAAGCGTAGATGCCAACGATGTTTTAACGCATATCGATTCCAATAATCTCGAAACCGTTCGGGTTGTTTTCGTAGATCAACACGGCATCTTGCGCGGCAAGACCATTGTCGCCTCGACTATGAAATCCGCTTTTGAAAACGGTATCGGAATCCCGTCGACACTTTTGTTGAAAGACACGTCTCACCGTACAGTTTTCCCGGTCTGGGAGGCGGATGTCGAGATCGCTGATTTGCCAATGGCGGGGGCTGGGGACGTTGTCCTCAAGCCCGACCCACAACGTTTTTACCCGCTCCCTTGGTCACCGCATTCAGCAATAATTTTGTCAGATGTCGAAGATCGTTCTGGCATGCCGATACCTTTTTCGTCAGGTGCGGTGTTGTCTGATGCGGTAGATGCCTTGGCAGCAAAGGGCTACCATGCAGTTTTTGGGCTGGAGGTAGAATTTCAAATCTTTCGCGTTGTCGATGCAGGCCAAGACCATGCCCAAGCCACAATGCCGCCCGCTCCCGTGCGCACGCAGAACCTTACCCAAGGCCATCAATATCTGACCGAGACCCGATATGGAGAGGTCGAAGAACTGCTTGATGAGCTGCGGCGAACGGCTGATGCACTTGGGCTTGAACCTCGTTCGATGGAAATTGAGATGGGGCCAAGTCAATTTGAATTCACCTTTGCCCCGTCTGATCCGCAGACGCAGGCTGATCGCTTTGTGTTGTTTCGGACCATGGTCAAAGAAATTTGCCAAAGACGCGGCCTACATGCGAGTTTTATGGCAAAGCCTAACCTGCCAAACGCAGCGGCGAACGGATGGCACATCCATCAATCTCTTGTCGACGCCAAGACCGGAAGCCCGGTTTTCACCACAGATGATGGAGAGCTGTCTGCCGCAGCTAGCCACTGGATTTCGGGGCTTCTCGAACATGCCGAAGCGTGTTGTTTGCTGACCAACCCGACCGTAAACAGTTACAAGCGCTTTACTCCGTTCCAATTGGCACCTAACCGCATTCAATGGGCGCGTGACAACCGCGGGGCGATGGTGCGTGCTTTGCTCAATCCTGGTGATCCGGCTGCACGGGTGGAGAACCGTGTCGCGGATACCACTGCGAATCCGCATTTTGCGTTGGCCGCACAGATATTCGCGGGACTTGACGGTTTAACATCAGCCAAGAAAGCGCCCCCACCTGCTGAAAAGCCTTATGAAGGTGATCAGATGCTGCCACAAAGCATGCTGGCTGCGATCACTGCGTTTGAGCAAAGTGCGTTCATCTGCTCCAGTTTTGGCAAGGGATTCCAATCGTATCTTGCGACATTAAAACATGCAGAATGGAACCGCTATCTGATGACGGTCTCCGAATGGGAACAACAAGAATATTTCGGGCTTTTCTAAGTGACAGAGCAGCCAGCATTTGTTGTGTATCCAAATCGGTTTTGCGCGTTTGAAGATATTATCGACGGGTATTTCCCCTTTGCCTCATCGCTACAGCAATTGATGCAGCGCCTTGGTGCCAATGACGCTGTCCTGGAATTGTCTCATGCGCCCATCATGGACCTTCCCGATTTGCCCAAAGATGCGCCAGTTCCGCTGCGCGTGACCAAGGGACGCGTCGGAATAATTGATCATATGCAGCTTTGGGTTACCTGTGATGCTGGGGAGCTCCGCATATCCGGCACTGGTCTTTGGCACTGGTTTGATTGCGCGGTTCCGAACAATGGTCAGAGTTTCGATCCTAACATACGTCTCGCAGAACCAGCGCTGGTCCGGGGATGGGCGGACATCACAGACATCGAAAGATGCAGCGTTATGGCAACGTCACGTTGTGATGCTCGGCGTTTCGGATTGAATGAACCGATCCAACCAAAGCAGCACGAAGAGCTTTTGCGTTTGATGGGGGGGCGAAATTTCGATTCAATTGGTCCGATAGCATATGATGGACGGATTTCCGCAACCGACCCGATTTTGCATCCACATGAGAAGCCATTTCCTGGCGACCTGCTAGTCTGGCCCAGGCTCACGCATTCAGCAATGCAAACACTCGACCAAATCGATTAGCTGCAATTGCCGGTTAAAGTGTTGCGTCGATCCGTTGAAACCACCCGCACAGCCGACCTTGAAGAACGATCAGCGCCATCCGATCTTGACCAAAACTGTCAGATGACTGGTTTGAGCCCATTTCAACCGATGCTGCGAACGTCTCAAACGGAAGCTACTTGAGCAATCGAATAATCTATTCGAGCTTTGCAATAACCTTGATCTCCAACAAAAGATCAGGATCAGCCAAGTTGACAACTCCAATGGCTGTCCAATTTGGAAACGGTGGATTTGGAAAGACGTTCTTCTTCGCTGCTGCAAATGCTTCGAAATGATCGTACATGTTTACGTGGAAGGTTGTGACATCGACGATATCGTCAAATCCACATCCTGCCGCCTCTAACACGTCACCTAGGTTGGCAAAAGCCAATTGGAACTGCGCTGCCGGATCTTCGATCGAGCTGCCCGACACATCGACGCCTACCTGTCCTGAAATGAACAGGAACCCGCCACTTCTCACCGCCGCTGAGTATCCGTAGGCCTCGTAGTAGTTCGCTTTTTGATCGCTTGGAAAAATCACGTCCCGCATCTTCGTTTTCCTTTCTATACGGTTGCATTGAAACCGTAGGTTAGCGAGTGTATTGAAATAGTCAAATGGAATGAACAATGCCACGCCCAAAATCATATGATCGCCAAGATGCCATCGCAAAAGCGTGCAACGTGTTCTGGGAACATGGGTTTCAGAGCCTCGGCGTGCGTGAGCTTGGACGACTGACTGGCCTCAACCAATTCGCCATTCGTTCGGAGTTTGGCGGCAAGGAAGGCCTCTACCTTGAAACTTTGGAATACTACTGTGACGCCGCAATCACTGCGGAAATGGCTCCAATGAAACAAGGCAGTATTCCTGAAATCGCCAATTTCTTTAAGGGCTTGGTCACACCGGGTTCCATGACATCCAGTGATTATGGGTGTTTGATCGTAAACACCGGCATTGAAAACGCCCGCATCCAAAGCCCACGGCTTGAAAATGTGGTGCGCTCATACTGGAATACTCTAGAAGACCACTTTCTGATCGCCCTAGAGAACGAGCAAGCTGCGCAAGGCAAAGCGGCGACATTCACACCTCATCGCTTGTCAGCGTCGCTGGTTCCGGCAGTGATGGGCATTCATGCACAAAACAGGTCACAGCGTGATCAGACGGCGGGTCGCCCTCTCGTCGATCTTATATGCTCAGTTCTAAGCGGGTATCGACCATCATGACGATCCAACCCTTCTCCCCAATAGGTGGACTCGATGGCGTCGTTATTGGTCGCGCTGGAAAGCTGAATTGCATCGCGTTCCGTCTTCGGGACGAGAGTATTTGCCTTTATAGCCCCGTCGCAGGACTTGAGACGTCCGGACGTGACAGCCTTGCTAAACTGGGCGGCGTGTCGATGATACTCGCACCAAATCACTATCACAACAAAGGTCTGACAGGGCATGCTAACGCTTATCCCAACGCATCATTGATCTGTTCAAAAGGTGCAGAACCGCGTCTGAAAAAGATCACCGGACTGGCGTTTGATCCAATTGATATCCTCAAGTCGCAGTTGGCGGACAACCAGAGAATACTCGAACCAGAAGGCCTCAAGACAGGGGAGGTTTGGGTTGAAGTAAGAACTCAGTCAGAGATTGCTTGGATTGTCACCGATGCCTTCAGTGCCAAGTTACATTCGCCGGGCGTTTGTGCGGAGGCTCCCAATATGCGTGGCACTTTTCCACGCTACGGTGTCAAAGACGCCTCAGTTTTTAAAGATTGGGCCAACAAACAGCTTTCCACTGATCACCCGACCATTCTGCTATCCTGCCATGGATCGCCTGTGCATAGTCCAGACCTCGACGTTCAGCTTAACGACTTGCTTACGGATACGCTTTGAAGTTCCGAGCGAATTCCAGAAGCGGCCATTGGCGCAGCCGCAGCGAAAGCTAACTTTGTCCGGATACTGTTGAAGAAGTCGGTGTTTAGGCTGGTTGGTCTTGTCGGGGTTTAGTTCCGGTCTCTTTCGAGCAATGTTTGCTATGAAGGAGATTGAGAATGGCAACGAGATACACAGACGAGTTTCGCCGTGATGCAGTGCGCATCGCAACGACTAGTGGACTGACACGACC
>JBDWQI010000030.1:0-8769 GCA_039986635.1 Sulfitobacter sp. | reverse complement strand
CGCGTAGAAAGAACGTTTAATGTGAAGAAAACAACAACAACAACAACAACAACAACAACAACAACAACAACAACAACAACAATACGTAACAGGACTCATAGCGTACATCTATATATTTACTTTTTTTTAGGAGGAATATTTGGTCCCATTCACTATGGTCACCTTAATATTAATAGTCAAATATAGCATACCCACCTGTAATCATATAAATATTGTATGCAAACAAGGGTACCTGGTATGATACGTCGTTTCAGGGCCATTCTGATCGGAGACCTTTTGCCCTGAACATCAAATGGTTTGGGTATTCTGCAAATTTGTAGTGCCCTGAACATCAAATGGTTTGGGTTTTCTGCAAATTTGTACTAAGATACGGAGTCGTTGTGTAACAATATATTTGCGAAAACTTTCTTAACAAAATATCAGCAAAGTTGTATTCCACACATATATATGTGAGACAAAAAACGAGGCAGATCTGGAAAACTAGAAGAACATTGAGTGGGCGAATAAAATAAATAAAATATGGAACATGTAGTAAAAAAATACTAGAGTTAGATAAAAGGCGCTATTTGTCAGCCGATCGATGATGCTGCCTCTCGGGAACACGAAGCTCCGTTGTGTTGTCGTCATCTAACCCGCACTAATATAATAATAAGTGATTTTTCTCTGTGTTTGGGCTGCGTTTTCGTGGTGCAGGTGTTGACCTGTGGTACGATACAACGAAAACAGTTATTCATAGCTCAAAAATTTATGATTGCGTATGTTGGAGGTACGTCTACAACCTGATACATAATAACCCCTTCCGGACTGCAGCCCCGTCTGCGTCTGGGGAGACAACTAACTATTACTTCTAATTCTATAAGTAGTGGTTTGTCGACAGAAAAGGATGCACTCATAAAAGTGTCGAGCACAAACCAAACACGCAGAAACTACCTGGAGCATAATAATATACGGACGTCTCGAGCACAGAAGCAAAAAAATAACGAAATTGAAGTAAATATATACAGAGACCGACGTAGCGTTGAAAGTCGTCGGAATTCAAAAGATACGTTCACGGCTACTTTCGATGATGAACGCACCAACCATGCAGAGTGGTGGTCGACATTATACCGATATACATACCAGATTGTTCCGTGGAAAGTGCTTGGGACATATATTTTGTGATACCTTATCTGGGAGGTATGCTACCGAATACACTCTTCTTGTCCCCTGGAATACATCTGGAGAGGCAAATAGAAAGTAGCATCGTGTAACCCGGACACGATGTACATATACCTTGATATCTTGGAACAGTAAACTTGAGGGATAACCTAATGCAAGAAAAATTATAGAGGACGAAGAAAACGCAGGAAGGAATGCGTTTTAAAAGTGGGAGCTCACTGAGAGGATGAACAATAGGCCTGTGTCTCTATTAGATTTACACGTACGAAGGACAGGTGCTCGTGTTGTTCGAGACCTCACCTTAAAATTTGCAACTCCGACCGATCCGATAACGTCCTCTCCTTTTACGCCCCAACAACGTCCCGATACGAGGTTTGATCAGGTATCGAACTATATACAGAGTACGGTAGAGAGTCGCCCTTCCCTCCCCGACAATACAAAGCCTTCCATAATTGTGTCATATGCCTGGTATGTACTAGACTACTACGGGACGGCGATCTAGCATAAACCCTCACCGTATGCTAGCTGTGTCGTGACGGTGATCACTGCGGTATTTAGACCCTGTGCACTAGAACGTGCATGCATCCTGTCTACGTGGCACGACTGCCTAGTATTCGCTGATGTCTGGCATCATACTCACACCTATTATACCTGTTACAACTCTTGGCTTGTCTCACTAACGAGCTGCAGCAGCATCCTTGCTCGTACGTACTGTAGATAAACATTTTCACTAAAACAGCATTTTCTAGTGTTTCGAGCAGGCTAAGATTACTATTATTACCTACCCCACGTGGTGCCATTGACACTGCACGTAGTACCATTGATGCCTTGTCTGTTTGCCTACAAGAGCAGCTTCTATACATGTCCCGTACGCCACTACTGAAAAAAACGCGAACTGCATGTATTTGTCACTCACACACCACATGATGGATTGCCTGGCCAAGCCATTTGACGGAAATATAACGCTATTACGGGGGCCCATAGTTAATAGGACCTATGGTGTAGACAAAAACCTATATGTTTACCTATTTAAATTAACAAAATTTGGTCTCGTTAACTATGGACCCCCGTATTAGATTACAAGTACATGCTAGAATCATATACAACCAAGCAGCGAAGCAGAACAATAACACGATACAGCAGGTATACTGCAGTACGTGATGTGATCCTACCGTCATCTATTTTCCTCAATGTGAGGTTGCTGTACGCCTCTCGAGTACTGTCAAACAAATGACACACACTACACCGATTACAGTCACAACGAAAAGGATATTATATACAAATAAATGTTGGCTTCGTTCCCTCTGGGGAGTGGAGGGGGTTCTAAGTTGAATGAAACCGAACCTCCCGACCGCCGTGGAATATCCGTTAATTTGATACACTCTTGTGGATTGAGCGACTGGTGCCACGAACAGAGACGAAAATCTGGCAATAGTCGGAGATGGATACCTGACTTCATTTATGACGTGTTGGGAATATCTTAGTCAAAATCGTCAGCTATCGATGTCGCCATGGAACTGATCGAGCGGGCGACGTCGGAAGGATGACCAAGGGGACACCAAAGTCCAGGAAACCGTGAAACTTGGGACAAAAGGTACGAACCCGCCCCGCCAAACCCTGGTTGTATTACATGCCATACAGACTCTATGTTGGCCGCTGCTTTATTTTTAAAAGGACAGTACAACACCATAACTATTAGTAGTAGCGAGGGCGATATCGGGCGATCGACCAACACGGTCGACGGTCCATCGAGAAAGTTGCATGAATATGAATAACAGTCGTCGATCGGCCGCCGTCGCCCGCTGGGTCGCTCGCTCCGACGTAACGTCAGCATGAATCGAATAAAAATAGAATCGTTCATAATTATAATAGGCATGTATTCGACGACATCGTCCCAGTCCCTTACTGTCGTGCCTCGGTTGGCCTGTCCTTTCCCTTGGTTCTTACTGTAGTCTTGTTCTGTTTATATGTAGTGGTATTGTTTTGCAGCTCCTTTTACATTACTCTTTGTGCCTCCCTCATTCGGCCGGCCACGTTTTGAGGGTGGGCCGAGGATGTCCACCAGCAGTCACAAGGGAATAGACCTTCGGGCTGGGTAGAGAGGAAACCATGTGCGGTCTACCTGGTGGCCTGCTCACTGGCGAAACCGCGTGGGGTCGTCGTAATGGTTTTTCTACCTAACGCCTACGCCAAGGATTTCATCTCTCAGGCGGCAGGTATTCCACCCCAACCAGAAGATCCACGTTGACTGGCAGCCTGGGGAGTGAAGAGGCTGGTTACAGCGCGGGTACGCATACACGACAGAAATGAGAGTGTCATTATTGGCTGGGACAGCAGCACCATGTCCACGGAAACCAAGGCTCGTACTGGGCTGCTACACGGAGAGCCACACTCGTCAGAAGCATAGAATGTGTTCATACATGTGGTCCCGTGGTATCCGGCACGATGGCATGGCATTGCCATGATTGCAGCATTGCATTGTCTACTACCGTTTGTGTGTTCGTTACATTGAATCGTTTTTTTGGCCCGTCGACGTTTGTTGGCGTATATCAACGTGCTTGTGCATCATCCTTGTTTGTCCAGAAGATCGTCGAGGGTAAAACCTCCTACAAGCGGGCTGGAAAGTAAAAGTGATGAAAAAAAAAAAAAAAAAAAAAAAAAAGTGGTGTATTTTTGTGCCCACAGAACGTAGATTTCTTCAAAACTGAAACATCGGCACGGACAGCAGTGACTGGTTGTGCTGGATGTCGACAGGCAGAAAAAACGGTTTGTTTAGAAGAAAACACACAGGGAAGGGTCGGTCAGCATACCCTGCGGGGGGGGGAAAGACGGCTTTATATTTGATATTTTCATAGTTTGATTTTTTCGCTTTCATTAACTAACGTACATGCGAATGTCGTGCCTGTCGCATCCAAAATGAGATGACAGCAGTGCATTTTCTACTCTACTTGCTGCACACGATGAAGTATCTCTACGTTCTGTAGTTTTGTGTTCGAAAAATAAACGTGCATCTCTCTAGGGATAAAAAATCGAACACTGGATGTGCTGAGTGTTGACGGGTGGGTAAGAGAACGATTGAGTGGGAGGAACGCAGACCACTGTCGCCCACACTGAGTCGCTGGGATTGCGGTTTCATCGGCTCACTGGAATTGAAGGTTTGCCCTGTTGTAGAGTTTTTTGTCCTCTCTCTTTCGAATGGTGTTCTTTTGCATTCTTTCGTTTTCTCCCTTGTATAAAATAGGTATGTCGTGTCTGTTATATCCAGTACGGTGACATGGCATTGTTACATTGAGTACTGCGTACCTGGTACGTAACAACGTATTAAATCTGTGACGTTTCGTGACCATAGAACTTGTATATCTCTAGGATTGAAAATTCGGCACGGACACTGGTTGTGCTGGATGCCGACGGATAGAATGAACGGTATAATGTGAAGAACACACACCCGAGAGCTACCGAAGAAGGAAGGTGTTTGCGTACAGCCATGTAGGCCCACAGGCTAAGCCGGCGTCCCCGGTGGCTTGGTATGTGGTCCGCGAGCCTGTCAAGATCAATTTCGTGAGTTCGAGTTTCACCGAGTGGATGCTCATAGGGACTTTTTCTTGCACAAAATTGATTAGCGGAAAGCGCGAGAGCGTGAGTTAGCTGTACATTCGATGAAAATCGACGAGCGGTGGGAATGCTGAACCCTATGCGTGATAAAAACTAAAAGGCACGTACCGGGGGGGAGAAGGGACGACACCTGTGACCGCGGCTTGTCCAGAAGATCGTCGAGGGTAAAACCTCCTACGAGTGGGCTGGAAATTAAAAGTGATGATTGACAAAAAAAAAAAAAAGGCTGCCCCCCGTAATGCGGGAGAAGGCCAAATAATGCCAATATCGACCATGTGATAAGGTCACGTCTTTGCCGATAAGTCCGATCGATTTATCCCATCCACTTCTGACTCAGACTGAGTGGGGTTTCTGGGCTGCGCCAGCTACGCGAGGTGCACTAGCTGCGCCAGCTGCCCAAGAACACTCAGGAACGATAGCGTGTTCGACTGTTCCGTACAACGATTCAACTCTTGGCCATAGTGCCACGGGAGAGACGCGGGCCGCCATTCGCCTCGTTGTTGGCAATCAGGTGTCCACCGACTCTTTGGTGTCAATTGATTTCTTCAATAAATTACGCTATTCTCATATCATGGCGAAAAGCATGCTGTTCACCAAGTTCTGTCCCTATCGATTCGAAATCACAGTTTACTATTTTTCAGTAACACTCAAAAACAAGGCTGACACTGAGTTGACATTTGTTCAGTTTCATTTTATTTCTTTTGGTTTTCGTATGCGGCTCGAGTTGATTAGGTTGCTTCCAACTCGTTCAAGGAGTTGACTTTTTCCTGGTTGGGGGTTACCAGGGTCTTCCCCGGGATTGATCCCCGGGGACCGAGCAATCACGATGAATGAACCGTAACAGATTGAAGCATCAGGAGTAAACAATGACAAAACGTGAAACAAAGACAAAAATAGAGGCAAAATCATGGCGAACTGAATAGCGGTGTTTCTCTTTTTTTTACGAAGTACCAGGTAGGACGTGCGATATGACGACGGAATGTTTACCGCGGGATTTTGATTGAAAAACGTGCTTTGTCATTTTTCACTCTTCATTCGTCACTCTGCTATGTATGTTTGGTTCACCTCGATGCCACGATCCAGGGGATAAATCTTGCGGGAGGTCCTGAGATATAGGACGTGAGGCTTTCTACACTAAAGGTTCACCCTAATTTTTCTGAGGCTGCATATAAATACCCGACAACTGACATGAGTACAAGCCAAACTACATCCCGATGAATAATCCCTTGCCCCAATCGTATCATATACGTAATTTTTCGAAACTAGATTGACATTCTGAGGACTTGCAGCTAAGGAACCTCGTCATTCAGAAAACTGTTTAGCCGGACTGCACTATTGGTACCTCAATTTTCGTACAACGCGTCATGTGTTTCAGCGATCATGTGTGCCTGGATGTTTTTCAAAATACATATATTTCTGTCAATACCTGGTATGTTTTTTTTCTTCAAGTGATATTCTTCCGCCACAGGCAGTCGTATGAGTATGGAGCCTGTCGTGTGACCACCGTCCTGGTGTTTTAGGCATGATGACTTAACATATACACGAGACAATATGTCGTTCTGTTTGTGTCAAGAAGTTCCTCTCTCTGCGTTTCGCGAGAAAAAAGAGGAAACTTGAAGAATAACTGCGGTAATACTTTGCATGTTCGTTCTGAGAACAACACTTCATACTGCTGCTGTGACCTCAACGTCGGGCAAAAACGACAACAAGAAGTGGACGGACTTGAAGACCGAAAGTTAGAGCAAGATAGGCTTGAAAATATACCCCAAACACCACACCCTCCACACAACTGCTTGTAAAACAAAGAAGCTCATTTGATTTTCGTGCCTGTACATGATCGTGTACAAGAGGACGTAGTATACCGTAAACAAATCAAAATTGTTTTGCGCATCTAATGACAGCGCGCGCTCTATAAACTCTCTTTACATCACGAAACATGACACATATCATTCAGTAAGACCTTGATCAGCGGCAAAGTGAGTAGCGTTGCGAAGAAGTCAAGCGATGGCCATTCCATCGACATGTCATCGTACAGGACAGAACATGTGACAGGCACCTCACACATGCCCACAACAGTACTCACAGCAGCACGGGTATCTATGTGTTCTTGATAGTGAACCCCTGCCCCTACCCTTCGACGTCTGTTAATACCACACCCACACGGGTGAAGCGTTCTACTATTCTTACATGTTCTCCGGCCTCCCTTGTAGTTTACGCGTGTTGCCTTCTCACCTAAAAGACAGGAACTCCGAAGGCCGGGGTGAACCAGGGATATGAAGGCCGGGGTGATCCAGAGATAATCACAGCCAATATTCAGTCTGAGGCACGGGCGTTTCACCTGGTGCACAAGGTTTTTGGATTCCAGGTATGCCACGAACACTGGATGAGGCAACCCAAAGAACAGCAGAAGCGTGTTGGTCTGGAATTTCTCTTGGATGATGATACTGAAGGCAGGAAGGGTCAAGGCTGTGCGTTACGGTCGGCGTGTTACACACTGGATAATCAACCCTACCTACGCATGCACGTTATATTCGCGAGCTATTACGGGGGTACATAGTTAATAGGACCTATGGTATACATAAAAAAATATATATTTACCTGTTTTTACTAACAAAATTTGGTCCCGCTAACTATGGACCCCCGTAATAATATGATGGAACAACTATGTTCCGATAAATAACTCGGTACGTTCGTTGTTGTCACAAAAGGGCTAACCCGTGTCTATGTTTGCAGTTCCGTTTCGGCGACAAACCAACCCTTTTAGTACTGCAGTCCCGTTCAGGAGACAAATCATCAGAACTTTCAACTTGTAAATTCCCGAACGAGACTGCAGTTCTAAAAAAAAAGGTTGAATGCCTTTATAAGGTACAAGTTGTTGTTGTTGTCTTCGCATTAAATCGTCCTTTCTTCCCAGCTTCATCAGTACACCCTGTGTCCGTCCTGATTACTTATCCTAGAGAGATACTGATTCCGTGGTCGCAGACTGAGACAGAGAGGAAGACCAAAAATAAAAAATGAGTTTTTGCCAAAATCAGGTATACCTGGCCACTTTTGTGCCAAAAACAGATACATACTGAAATCAAGTACGATACACACACCAGGAGCCCTGCTATTGGCCAAGCTGACATTGCAACTGATTTTGGCACGAAAAGGCCAGGGTACACCTGATTTTTCCTACTTTGTTTAGGTTTCAACCGATTTGGCCAACTTTGACCCCATCAGTGAGGCCATACGTTACGGTGTGCTATCTCTGTGTCGTAGTCTGTGACCACAGAGCTCGTATCTTTCTAGGGTGGAGAATCAGCACGGACACTGGGCTTGCTGGATGTCGACGAGTAGAAGAATGGTTTAATGTGAAGAACACACACACACATACGTACACTTGTGTTTTCTCTCCGTATGCGTCTGGCCTCCCTCGGTTGAAATTCTTCTGTATTGACTCATATCTCTGTACTCATACGTCGTACGTAAAATTACGTATATACACATGCATTGGTGCGTACGCTGGTTTCATTTTTTATCCATTGGGGTGTGCGATGTGCTTGAGTTACCTATAAATGAGTTGTGTGTGCTCTGTTGTTTTCTTTGTTCACAGCAGTCTTTAATACAGCACCATGGACACACGGCGTTTCGTCTGCACCACCCGGCCTTGAGGTGGTTTCAGGTTTGGTACGGCAAGATAATTTCGTGCCGAGCAGGCGGTTCCGCGAGGACGGTCTGGAATCTTTAAAGCTGTCAACGGGGGGAGGGGCGCCAGACAGAGTAAATACTCTTGGCGCTCCCGCCGTGGCGAAACAAACGAAGCATATTAAAAGTGACTCTTTGCAGGTCCAAGTGGAGTGCGTGGTACCGATACCTCGAAGAAAACAAAATAATTCAGATTTTGGAGGCCATGTAGCACGCTTAATTCTTTTAGGCGCAATCTTGTTTTACCGGATTGTCATGGACATCACACCGCTCGTGGCGCGCGATTTTTACTTGGTTTCAGAATGTACCTGA
>JBDWQI010000029.1:0-3398 GCA_039986635.1 Sulfitobacter sp. | reverse complement strand
AGGGACAGAGTGTTACAGCGTCGATTCACACGAGTACCAAGTCGTACAATACTCCTTCGAGCATAATATTGCTTATCACATGTACCAGGCAGGCCGAGAAAAATAGTGAGGCTGCCCCACAACACGAGCCAGTTTCTCGCGGTACACAAATATACGACACTTGGCACAGGCATGGTCCAGTCAGTTGCGACCGCGACTGGTATCTTTCGGGTACTAGATATTATCTTGATTTTCAGGGACAGCAGCTACAGCAGACCGATATTTGCAACAACTTGCGCAAACACTCAAGAATCAAATAGAAAAATAATTGTGTTCAAATTCCTACTTTTTAGTTCTCATAAAATTCTCACGGCCACGAAAGTACCAGGTACTTACTGCATCAAACACCAATAATACCGTGTAGATACCACATCTACGGCAACAGCAGAAGCAACGTAACTGGAGGATCTGCTGATACTGACACCCACACACAGAAATGGCGAACAAATATTATCACTCACAGGCACGTTTCGGCCTCCAAGTTGCCTTAGAGACGATATTATGTACGTACCCAGCACCGTAGCGGGAGGGCCCATGGACAGAGTGGGCTTCGATAGAGTACACACTTTCGCGTACTACAAGCAAACGACGACTGCGTTGGCTTTCGTGGTACACCGATGCGGTTGAGCTACCTGGTACTTGGTATGTGATACGACGAGCCTGATATCTGTTTGCACACAGCCGAAATCCCGCATCCCGCACCAACAGTTGCAGTACAAACACAAGTAAATCCAGCCGAACTTCTCCTCCAAACTCGGCCAGTGTCGATACACCTCTCCTCCAAGCTGGGCCAGTGTCGACACACCTCTCCGCGCAGGTGGTTGGCTAGACAGCATTTGAGTGTCATACCACCATGGCAGTACACGGCAGCGAGGGACAGGTGCCTTCGATATATCGCACGCTTCCAGCAACCACGAAAACATGGGTTGTACGCTATTCATAGCTTTGATGTTTCGACGCATGCTGTACTATACAGCAGGCATCGTACAAGCAATTAATGACTCCGCAAGGGTTACAGTTGGTTCCTCCCTGAAGCCATTTGTGGCAGAGAGAGCATGTATGCTGTGTGTTTTCGTTTTTGGTATCGAAGAAATCGAGTGTCCACGCTGGCATTCATCCCACTGTATACCGATAATATTGTAACCACCAACCACGTGTCTGGAATCAGACAATGGAACGCCAAACGCACTGGATGCCTGATGGAAAACGTTGCCTTTTCCGATCGACTGTCCTTCGACCTCGCGTCTACACGCCAGTTTTTCCTTTATTTGTATGCCTCGTCTATTGTTGACAATAGCTGGTACGCCCAGCTGAGAGTTGTCTTCGGCGACTACAAATAGGTCGGCCATCAACGTTTGAAACTGCGTGATCACAAGTTCTTCCGGCAATCTACTGTAGATCGATACTCGACTTTCCAATCCGGGCTAAGCTTCGGTGGTGGGCTTTCAGAATTGCTACCCGACATAATGAAGATATGCTTCTCCTATTTGAGTGGGCGTCCGCCTGCTTCTTTTTTGTATTCCCCTTTGCTCCGAGGGTCTTTCCAGCAGACTTTTCTACCGCTGGCCGGACGCTTGTTCGTGGACCGACTCTGGCAAAATATGTCAACCTCGTGTCATACGTATTATATTTCCGTGCGCCCTGGCTCTCCCTCCGTGTTCCCGCGCTTTGTTCGCGCGAGCAGACGGTACCTCGGCCTTCTTTAAACGTGATTGAAGAGGATGAAGAACGCGTCTACTCTCTGCTTAGCCGCTGCGCTTGTCGGTGGGGTGTCCTGCGAAAGGCTGCTGCAAACTACCGTCGACTTACAGCTTGACTTCGCCGTACTGCCCTCCGGCGCTGAAGCGATTGGCGACGAAGATACCACGGCCAGTTCGGCGGACCAGCTCGTTGAGGCGCTCGAAAAAGACACCCAGGTTACCGGTCAGTCACACAATATATCCTAGGACCAGTACTATCCGGGTCTGGAATAGAGTGTGAAGACGGTTGGTTCGCTTTTGGTTTGTCCCCCAAGAGTACCTACGAATGTCTATTGTAGTTTGTGCAGTAAAGGCTCACAAACGATAAACTTCCGAATGTTAACCCCTAGGCCCATGCTCTGGAGAACCCTGACATAACGGAACAAATAGTCTTGATCGCATTCTGACTGCCCTGTGTATTCCCGGAAAATACGACTATCATGTCTGAATCTATATTGAAAGCTGCTCAAAGAGGGTGTCACTATATGGTTTAGAACTTGTATAGCTCACCCACACGCTGTATATACCTCTGTTCTCGCCGAAATGTATGGACTCACCATCGCAGAACAGTGCAATATGCATTGTCATGCTGTGGATAATATGCTACACTCAACTTAGACACTTTCCAGTCGTCAAGGAGAACTTCACTGTTTCAATTCTGTAGGAAGGGCTTGCGTCATTTCCCCACCCGATACATGGGCAGCATGATAATCAACCTCCTCAGTTGGGCACTTCTGTTGTATTGAGAAAGCACTTCAAAATGTACTCAGATTTAGGCGTCTGTACAGTGCAGTAGTATAATTGTTTACTTCAATCATTTGGAACCCGCTGCAAATAGAGTAATAAAGAATGAGAATAACTTCACACAGAAACAAACCAGTGCACGAAATCTAAGGTGTCCAGTCCGTAACACCCCACCCGTTCTATTCTTTTTTCTGCCCAGGTCGAGACGATCTACTTTAGGATATCTGCTGTCATTGCCTTGCACACGATCGTGCGTAGCCAACGAAGCCCAACTCCCCCTGTCCCGCTCGCTGTCAACCACTACGTAAACGTCTTTTGTCTTTTTACTTTTTGTTTGTGCGCCCCATCACAGTCGTGGGGGCAGTAGAACTGGGGGAGATTACGTGCTCCGCCCTCGACGACGCCGTGGACGCCGCCGCGGTTTCCTTGACCATCCACGACGAAAACATCATCGCACAGCAGTCTTCTTACTCCTTGATCGACGGGAGCACCTTCGACGACGGCATCGGCCGCCATGTATGATGAGACGAATCTCTTGATAACTGTGTGTTGGGGGTATGGGGGGTGTACATAATATCTGCTTTATTTAAAAGGAAAAAACTCAGACTACTATACTCATAGCTCGAGCGATGAATCCATCCACTTCACCCCTGCATGATCTACATAAAAATGTGTATTGGTGGGTTATACGTGACCGGCACTCAAATCAGTTCTTAACAGGGCCTTTTAGTATCGTTAAATCCCTGAAGTACGATATGCTTTTCCTGGGGTATGGTAATATTTCCCTCCAGAGGTTTAGCATGCAAAATGACACCGACTACACGGATCATGACGAACTGTGAGAGCAGTCACCCCCCCCCAAGACCGGGAAAACAA
>JBDWQI010000028.1:0-6870 GCA_039986635.1 Sulfitobacter sp. | reverse complement strand
TTTTGGGAAAGTACGGTCGTAGCCGCACCATTTGCTCTTCGCTCAGCCAAAAAAGATTACTCATGAAACCCCCTGCAGTTTGCGGGTTTGAATCATGCAGCCGTGACAGCATCAACCAGATTAATGGGTCCTGAGCCTAGCTTCTTTGTCTTTTCGTCCAAGGCTTCCTGAAAAGTCTTGCCGGTTTGATCTTCGACCGATTTCTTAAAGGCGTTGAAATCGGTTTCTCTGTCGATTTCGATGTTAAGGCGAGCCGCAGCGGTTTTCCAAAAGCCTTCGCCGCCCGCGCCGCTAATCTTCTCCATGTCCAATAGGTTGTTGTACCCCGACAGCAATGATGACGGCGCGTATACGGTCCCATCTGACGACCAAATGAACACGCGATCCGGGTGAACAACTACCGACCGGTTTGCACTTCCCTGCGTGACCGCAGACTCGTTGAACGTGAACGTCTTCGGCTTCCCGTAGGTATCCGGGTCAGTCTCGTCCAAGTGCCATTCTGACACCTTCAATTGCTCAGACCAAGCTGGTATAACCTCGACCAGATCGTCAAGTGTGTATGCCTCAACCGGTTCGTTAAACCGTTTTCCATCAGCGACACGCAGGACAAAACCAGCGTAACCGCTTACTTGAGCCCACTCATCGACATCGGCGATTTTGTCCCAAAAGCCCAGGCGTATAAAGGCGTCTGATAACTCTTCTATCTTTGTATCACCCGCCTTAATCTCTGGCAGATTCTGGAAAGTTTTTTCCGTGGTCTTTCGGACAGCCGCTTTCGCCAAATCGTTGCGCTCATACATCTTGTGAAGAAGTTCGAACGAAACAATCTTGGGGTATCCGAAATCCGTATAGTGATCATGTTTCGCGCTCAATGCGAACGTCTTCGCAAAGAACTCACGGATGCTGAATGCTGTCATAGAAAGACCTGTGCGGTTGGCTTTTTATCGAGCATCAGTTCAGTCATAGCCCAAACCAGCGCATCCGCCCGGTCAGGTGAGCCTTCGCCCACGTAGCCCGATGCCGTAAAATTGCACATCTGGTCTTCAAGATCAGCAAATACACCCACGTGGCTTACCTTACCTTGTTCATAGATTGCGGATACCGGCTCAGCGCGAACCGCCTTACCCCGGGATGCGACGACTTCTTTGAACGATGCCAACTTGTCGGCAGTCGCCACAGTAAACCGAACCATATCGCCGCCATAGTTGCGTTCTCCGATGATCCGGTCGGCTTCCCAATGGTGGTAGAGATCAACTGCACGGCGCCCCCACCCTTCTGGGGACATTTGACAGGTTCCGTCCTCAAGAACATACCCCCGGCCATCGACCCCAAGTCCGGCGACCACGATCCCGATGTCGTCACCAGTGTCATCGCCACGCGTCCCTGAAGGATCAACTACGACCACGATCCTTTGCATCTCAGGTGCCTCGGACACCCTGTGCTTATCTATCCCCGGCATCACTTTGCCGTCCGAAGCCTTACGATCCTCAAGGGCCCAAAGGGCTCCGTTTATCTCGCTTGCCCACTCCCCGGCCTCAAAGCGCAACCGCTTGGCTGCGGACATGCTGGCCAAAACGTCAAAGTACTCTTCCGGTAGATTGTCAGTGTTGTCCGACGGGTTAACCCGCATCTCGACATAGTCATCGGGGTTCGGGAGGGCTTCTTTCGTGCCCGGTTTCAGCTTCGCCTTGAAAAGGCTGTAAGACCAATGAAGTTTCGAAGGCGGGTTGCAGTCGAAGTACGCCTTAAGGGCTAGGAATATTCTGCCTGTCGCCTTCGCGATCTCCGATGCCAACTCACACTTCTGAGCCAAACGAGACATGGCCGTCTCAACTGAGCCCCAGGGGATTTGGCTGCTCTCATTGAAGTACAGGGTGGCGTATTCTTGCCCGAGGATCTTCTCAACACGCTCTTTGTCGTCTAGCCCCGCGATCCAAATCTGAGAACCATTGGACAGTTCCACGTAAAAATCAGTCTTGTCGAACCGAACTCGAAGGTCCGGGAAGCAGAGCTTTAGAACCTTGGGTATCGTATCCGACCACACAGAGGTTTTAGCGTGGTTGAATCTAAATCGGAAAATCACATGCCGTGAACCCGGAGCGTTCAAGGCTCTCTGTATGAGCGCCCGAACGAGGATGAACGTCTTACCGGAACGTGAACCGCCGCGCAGCATAACATTGCGGGCAGCGCTTCCGAGAAGCCGATTAGCCTCCCTCTGTTTGGGGGTGAGGGCTGCGACCATAGGTCAAAGCTCTGCGTCCTCTTGCGTGACTACGAGGTTTATGCCACCGCTAACTTCTACCTTCTCCACGAACATCCCGAGATGCTTTGCCACATTGGTCAGCGCCGCCATCTGATCGTGCATCTTGATCTCAAGACCGTGCTGCGTTTCCTTCACACCAGCGAACAGCGCTTGCCCGCCGGGAGATAGGTTGGTGGTGTCACGGATCACTGTTCGGCTGAAACCAAAACCGTCACATCGTGGGCAGTGCTCGTGTGGCGATTTTCGCCACTTGTATCCGAATCCGCCACCGATGACGGGCGGTATGCGCTTCTCACGTTCCTTGTCGGGCAGATCGAAGTGCGCCTCTTGCGCTTCCTCGAATTCGCCCTCATCCCGCCATTGGTACAAGTGGTCTGTCCCATGACAGAAACGGCAAGAGCCCACGATAACTGAGGTCAATTCGTTTGGGTCCGCCATCGCCAGTTCTGTCCAGCGCTTCAGGACTGCGACCGCATTGATTTCCGTCTGTTCTGAGCGGATTTCCATCAATTCCGAAATACGGTTTTGAAGGTCAACATTTGTCAACAACCGTTGACCCTGAGACTTGGCCGTCTTCTGGCTGTACCCGGCCCGGATGGCCGCTTGGGTTGCATTGAGATCAACAAGGTACTCTTGCGCGAAGACCTCCCATTTAGAGTTATTCAATGTGGGCATATCAATCCTTACCCCACCTTTGCGCGGACAAGCTCATTCACCGCCATATCAAAGCGCTCTGTCGTTCTGGCGTGTTCTGCAATGGGTCCGACGTCATCAAGGGTAAGCCCCTCAGCCTGTGCATTGGCCAGCGCCGTCGGACCCATTGCATGGGGGTGAGGTTCATGGTGTGGCCTGTGAGATAAAACGAAAAACGCGCCACGGATGTCTCCGGGCGCGCCTCTTGCGATAAGTATGTGGATAAAGATTTTCGTTGCAACGGTCAATACCGCAGATGATCTGCCACACGATCCATCGATGCGGTGAAGCGTGCTAACCAACGCCGTCTGTCCGTCGCCGTCAGTGTTTGCGGCATGCGGTTATGCCAGCATATGCACTCTACGATTGCGCGCTCTGATCTGTGAACGCCCTTCATTGCGCGGGCCAATCTGCTTTGCGCGTCCACCTGAGAGGCAACCACCGCGTCAGGCTTTGGCGATGACTGCACCTGTTCTTTGAGCGGCCCACCACTGGATAGGCTGTCCACCTTGCCGTAAGCGTTCTGGATTTCCTTCGCCGCCTGTACTTGCCTCATCGTCAGGCTTTTGAGCGTGTCGATCACGTTGACCCGGCGACGCATTGCCATCCTGTTTGGATTGCGCCCATCTTCGGTCTTTACCTCGACAATCTCTGTGTTTGCGTTTGCCGCTTCTGTACCCGTCCCGTGGTCGCCATTCCATGGCGCGGGGGCGATGCTGACGTGCTTTACCGCCCTAACCCGCGTGCCGCGCTTCAATCGTTTTTTTTTGCCCATCGCCCTACCCTCTTGCCATAGTTTTTTTCTGCCGTGTTGATCAGGAACTGCCGCTCCCAATCGTCGTTCACATCCTGCGGATTTATCATCAACAACCCATGCTTGTGCCATGCATCCCGCTTTGCCTGTTCGGCCTGCTGACGTTGGGCCTCAGGCGCTGGTGTTTCTGCCTGCCCCATGCGGTAGATGCTGCTAATTGAGCCACTTCGGGTCATCCGTTGTACCCCGCTGCTGCGGCAAGTTCCTGCTCGGTGACGTGGCCTCCGGCGACCAGCGTTTGGGCCATCTGCTTTTCAAGCCCGAACCCCTTTCCCGCCTTTATTTGGCTGGCCCAGTAAATTTTTTGCTCTGCGATTGTTGCCGTTGGCTCGTTTGGCTTCGATACGTGCTGACGCCACTTGCCCCGTTCCGGATCTAAAAAATTGTCCGACTGCTGGATAAAATCTGGATTGCTGAACGACCTAACTTTGTTGGCATAGGAATTTGCAGCGGCAACAATCTGGGCCGGGTCTGTGCCAGCCTTGACGAGATCGTCAAAGGCGACCTCGCCAAATGGGCTTTCCACCGGATTGGGATGAGCATCCAAATAATCCTGATAGGTCAAGACCGCCTTTGCCATAGAAGAGGAAGATTTATCTTTCTCTTCTATTGTTGGGTTGTTGGGTTGTTGGGTAGGTTTGTCCGGGGGTATATCCGCCGTATCATCCGTGGTCATATCCGTGGATACACCCGGTTTGTTTGTTTTCAACGGCTTACGCGATTTCTTGCCGTTTTTACGGTTTGATTGTTCCTTGCAGTGACGTTCAACGTAAGTGGCTTCTTCTCGTAACCTCTTGGAAAAAATCGCGCCATCAGCGGCCTGCAAGAACTCCCGGATAATGGGCCCGATACGGCTTTTCCAAAGGCGGACAGAGACGCGGGATATACGAGCCAAGCGGCTATCATCATCAGGAAAGTCACAAGTTTCCCGTGTCCACATAGCCATCAAAATGAGCATGTAGGCCCCGACTTCGTCAGCCTGAAGGTGTTGCGTGTCGCGCTGAAATGCGTCGACCCACAGGGGGCATGGGCGCTTTGCACGGGCTTGCTTTGCGTTGAACTCAGCCATGTCTAATCACCAGCCCTTCCGACAAACTCTGTTGAATTGGATGGGTCACAGGAACGCCTCCTGCGTGCTGTGCGCATCCCTATAGAGGCGTGTCCTCTCCCATCTGTTTGGCCCAAGCGCTGGCCGATTCCGGTCCCAGACAAACCATGAGTTGCGCTGAGGCGGTGAGCCCCCGCCTCGGAAGTCGATCTTCCAGCAGCAAAGGTATTCGAGGGTTGGGGGATTGTTCTCAAAGATCACATCCATCCCGTTGATCCGAGCCGCGGGCCAGTCGGCGTTCAGCAGTAGCGCGAAATACGGGACATTCAGTGTCAGGAGGTGCTTCAGCCAGCGTCCATGCCCGTCACGCGCATTAATCTCGCAATACGGTGGGTTGCTGATACAGACAGGGAGCGGCGCGGTGTCAAACTCATAAAAGCTACGCAGCAGTGTGCCGGGATGGCCTCTATCCACCAGATCAGAACCGAACACCTTGAAGCCAGCATGTTCAAGTGCGCGAGCCATGTGGCCGCCACCCACTGCGTTTTCCCATACCTCGTTACCATGTGCGCGGATGTATTGGTCTTCCTTCGCCAGAAACGCCATTGTGGCGTCAATTGGGGTTGGATCATAATCAAGCGGGTCCCTGCCCTCCTCGGGCTTCCTTTGTTCGGGGAGGTCTCCCATAAGAAGTTGAGCCGGATGTGGCTTTCTCTTTGGCTTTGTGGCGCGAAACAGCGCCTTTGCTGACGGCGCGCTCATTCAACCCCCTCCCCGAACATGTCCAATTGCTGAGCCTGTGGTGGGGTGTCCTGAGGCGGCTCCCAAATCCATGGGCCGTAGGCCAAAGGCAGGGCTGAGAGTGCGCCACGCATGTCCTGCTGCCAGTGGGAAAACGCCGTTTCCGAGCAATTTGAGACCGCGTGTCCGCGTGGCCAGTTCATCAGCCATTCCACAAAGGCGACGTTCAGCCTGCGTTTCCGCCAGCTGCCCGGTTTCAACCAACGCCGCAAAGTTGTCGCAGGCACGTTTGATACAGCCGAGCGAAATAGCCGGCGCGAGGTCTGGCGAACCTGTGATGATGTCGGACCATTCTGAGGCTGCGGCAGGTCCGGGTGGGAAAAGCGGTCTGCGATGGTGGATAAGCTGATCTGCGATCCCTTGGTTCCCGGCGTCCTGTTCTGAACCCCCAGCCTTGATTCGTGAGCCGCTGGTGTCGGCCAAGTCGCCACCAGCTGCGGCAGACTTGATCCCGACATTGCCTCCGTTATCCCGGCACCCCCTCTCGTGCCGTCCGTCGCACTGGGCGTTGTCCAATTGGCCGCCTGTGCAGGCAGTGGAATTCCCCCTGCTCCGAATGCTTGGTTCGGGCTGCCTTTGGTCGCGTCCGATGCCCGTGGGGTGCCCCACATCCCCTCTGCCAGGTCGTTCAGATTCAGAGACCACCCCTGATCCGCTTTGCGTTGCTGGCGTGGACTGTCCGGGTGGTCTCCGCTGCGCAGATCGCGCGCTTGGGGTGTCGGCCAATTCCGCTCCGCCTCGCCAGAAAGCGACGTCCCGCCAGTCTGTGCTGGGGTTCTTTTTTCGTTGGTCTGACTGCCCGTCTTGACGGTTGCGGTAGGCCACGATGAAGACACGCTGCCGTTCATGCGACGCGCCTGTTTCACCCGCTGAGAATATGCCAACGCTAGTCGAGAAGCCCAAACCTCGAAGGCTTCGCAACACGGTCTGTAGGCCGGATGAGAGATGGCCCCTGACGTTTTCAAAGAAACACCACTGCAGCGTTGATCCAAGTTCCCCGATGATCCGGGCAAAGTCATCCCAGAGCCATCTTTCGCCATTGACGCCAAGCCGCTTCCCGGCGAGACTTTCCCCTTGGCAGGGATATCCCCCGATGAGGGTGTCGATCGCTCCTGCGAGGGGCTTGGCGTCAAAGGTGGTAACATCGTCCCAGATGGGAGCGGGTGCAAAGTATCCAGCGCGCTGCGCCGCGATGATCCGACTGCGCGGGTATTCTTCCCACTCGACATAGCATCGGGTGTGGAATCCGGG
>JBDWQI010000027.1:0-4618 GCA_039986635.1 Sulfitobacter sp. | reverse complement strand
AGTAGTGTGCGACTTGATGAGTACAGCAGTACTTCATTGACTACGATGTGACGACAACAGTACGCCACACCACTTGCATATACGAATTTTGAGACTCTTTAGATTTTCGGGTTCGAGGTTTGGACGAAAACAAGAACATGGTGCCATATTTTGTACTGATAACAGAGTGCCGGAAACCCTGTCTTGAATAAGAATTGAATAATCCCAGCCTGCCCGAAATAAGAGATGTTCTACAGCAACGCCTACTCTTCATGTCTGGATCAAGTCTGAATATCACTTTTTGTCACGACGTTGGCAGCGTCGCGCACCATCCGTCACAACTACTGCTGCCGTATTGAGATTACGTTTCATCCTGGAGAAGAGGGGATCGAGAGAATGCTGCGCTAACTTTTGTCTGGGAGAGGGAGATTAGAGGGAGGAAGAGCGGTGGTATGTGTGTGGTTAATACAGCAGCAGAGTATAGGCCCGCCAGCAAGAATGTAACCAATAAGAACATAGTGTTCATTTTGGAGAACACAAAGAAAATTGAGTTAAGAAAAACGGCTCAGCGGTGAACAATACACTATTTGCTATGTAGTAGCCTGTTCTGAAGGTTGTTTGAAGATGGCGCCCTACTTAGAATCTCAGGCTTGCCCAAACTAGCTGTTTCTTGTCGGCGGACCCATACTGTCTGTAGAAGAGAGAGAGCTAATAAACCTAGTCATGGACATCAAGCGGATGGTTTTTGCCTATCTTCGTAAATATCAGAAAGGTCAGAGGCATGGACTAATGAACCCTGACGTAGGCCCTGGCTTTTTTAGGCAAGCCAAAAAGGGACCCAGGCACATAAAAATAGGCACGCCGCAGGTTGAAATATATGTGAGATACGGTTGACACCGTATCAGGCAGCTGCATGAAAGCGCAAACGTGCGTGAAACATGCCTATTTACTTTATGGCAGAAGCATTAAAAAAATCGCCTGGAACGTACCTTGACCCTGATGAGCCCGACAAGGCTTATCCCTCGCTAATTTCATGTTGAGGGTTTCAGACATTGATGCCCATCTCGCCCAACGTCTCGCCCAACGGATGCTTGCCTGTAGCGTGTTTAGAACTGCACGCACTTTGTTGGAGGCGACTAACTTGACGACAGACGTGAAGTCAGTCTGTTTTTCCCTCTGGAACGTCACAGCTTCATTTTTGGGGACAAACTACACACTACGCATCCACCTGGTACTTGCTTTTAGGTTGTGAGTGCTAAAGAGATCACATTGGCTGAGTAATCATTCGATCTTTTACACCTAAATAAATCTTAGCTCGGTTGGTAATACCTTCACATTTGGGATGGTCGAAGACGCGCGTTCGAATCTCACTTCGAACGATCCTTTTTTTATTGAAACGCCCATGCGTGCGTCCCTAAAAACATGTCAGTACATCCCTGGTTCCCCAGGTATTGAAACGAAGCGGGTAGGTCAGCATACGACCGTAAAGGATGACGATGTCCTGAAGATTCCCATGTTCAGAGGGGGGAAGAGTGTTATAGTTTACCCTGTGCTGGGTAATCGGTCGGTCTTCTACACCCGTAGCCCACAAGGTATTTTCCTCACTTCGACCGTCTTCTTTGCAGAAACGTTTCCGCGTGCGTCCCTGAAAACATATCTCCCTGGTTCCCCTGGAACTGAAACGAAGCGGGTATGTCAGCGTGCGGCCGAATACGATACATACGCCACAAAAGATCAGCCGTTTGGGGAGGAGAGTGTTATGGTATATATGGATTACCCTGGGCTGGGGAATCGGTCGATCTTTTACCCCTATTGCTCAATAGGTTAATACCATCACAGGAGCGACAAATTGCCATACCTCGTAGAAATACACAACAGCAGACAGATAGAGGATATATATAGAAGTGTTTTATGCGAACTATCTACTTAACCAGTATGTACCAGAATAGTGTACGGAACTATGCAATTTTCATCGAACCTCGACGACCACGCTACCGCGTGTGCGTATCCTGGCAGTCTGGCAGGATTTACCTCATTCTGTACTCGTTCAACGAGCATCATCGTACGTATATTCCACCATTCGTCATCGTCCTACACGTCTTGAAAAACGCGCATTTCATTCCGCACACCGTTAATGATCATCGATTACGAGTTGAAAAAGCATACATTTCATACAGCACAAGCTTTTTGTGTTATGCTAGTGCCGTACACAAGGAGCAGCAGACGCTCTCTGAAAACACGTACCTGGTACCTGGTGTAGTATATATAGAACAAAACGAGCTTTGATTCGCACTGTTGACAACCTAAAATCCAACTTGCACTTTCGTGGAGGCGTGGGAGAGCAAATTGTCATGCCTCAGCGTTGGGTTCTGCCCCACCACCCTTCAACGATATCATCGATCAAATCATCGGACACTAAACCACAACCAAGCATCACCCGAAACGTTGAAAGCCCGTTGCCTAGCCCACATCGTGCCGGAAATATGGGTCTGTGCATCAATCAGAGCGAGAGGGTTGTCCTGCGTCTACCAATGCTCAATCACTCCACGGCACAACACGATTAATCATTCATTGGTTTTGACCGCTGTCTCCTTTACCGCAACCTACCGAACGTATTTTTCAGGCATATTCGTTGTCGATTTCGATTGATCGTCGTCGGACTCGCTGTCCTCAATGCATCTACTTCCCGATATGTTGTCAATCTCCAAGGCCGGGTTAGCACTAGGCCTGTACGCTGTGGGTCTGTTGTCTGCGGGCTGTAGACCGCAAACCACATCCCTATTCCCAAAAATTTATGAGTTCCCACCGAACGGCGTTCTTTTGAGCGCATATTTTGTCGTGTTGACACGCCTTGCCTTCCTCCTAGAAGATAGGTAAAAAAGGGGCACACAATGGGCATTCAGGCACGCTGTTTCAGAAAAGGTTATCCATGCCTTCTTTCAGCTATGCTTTAAACGCCAGGGCCTACCCCGAGGTAGTCGTTGGTCATTGTGGTAGAATAATCTGGTTATTTCCGGGTAGGAGTTAGGGTGGTACACAGGAGGGGTACGTCTTTGGGCGTAAATATGTAGCCAATATCAGATATGCCTGGCGCAAATTCGGCTGGCATCTGGTGGTCGCCGGTGTTGGTTAATAAGATGGCGTCCAGGGGCCGTTGCGGTCATTGAAATGAAAGGTACCCGATTTTGGCCACCAACGTATGGGGTATTCACGATTTTGGCCATCAGTCTATTTCCAACCTGATACATATATTGTAGATATTTCGGGGGACCATAATAGATAGGACCTATGGCAACAAAAACCTATGTATTCACGTTTCTTGCTAACAATACCTGGTATGTTTTCCAACTTACTATGGTCCTCCGTAATAACATTTGTTTTTAAATTTTTGTTCGTCACTTTTTCTTTCTAGCTGAACTTGAAGGAGGTTCTAAACAGCGATCGTTTAGGACCGGCTGTGGTAACAAGGGGTGTCCTTCCTCTCCCCCGGTATGTTCCCTCTGCTCTTCGATTGATTATCGTTGAGTTAATTTGATGTTGCCCACTCAAGCTATCGCGATTTCGTCAAGTATATCAATTTTAATGCAAAAAGACGTCGTGCGATTATGCGATCCGCAAGACTCGAACCCACGACAATGATCTTACTTAAGCAGGCGCGGACCACCTACCCAACCGCAGGGAACTATCAGGCATATCTGGGATTATTAGGTATAATGGACGAACAAGAATATTACCATCATACATATTAGCCGCAATTACTGTTTGAGGAGGCACGTACAGTAATAATAGCTGATTTATTTCAAGACATATGTGTACTCCTACTTTCATTCGTACACACGTACGGCTGTGAAGGCGATGACACCTGCTGAGCTATTGTGGGGGTAGCAGATAGATGGATTACCCAGCCTATCAACGAAACCTGAACAGTATTGCGGAAAACAAAGTCATCCTTCAGGCACAAGTTACGGCCCAGACGTTTTTGTACTGTCATCGCCCATCAAAACGAGATTCAACATCCCAACAAAACCTGGCCTTTTCCGTTGAGAAAACCCCTGCCCAGCACGCTCACTAAGGCGGTGAACGGGGAGCCGTCTTTATACTAGGACCTTCACGGAAGCTCACCGCGAGTCATTTCTACGGACTCTCCTCGGTTGCGACCGCGAACAGGCGGCTCCTGCCCTCGTGTACTTCACAAACACAAAACCTAATCCACCTCACAAATCTCCAGAATTTCGAAACAATGCGTAATGTCTGAAAACATTTAGGAAACGAATGAAGCAACAACCCGGAGGGACGTGAAGGATGTCCTGCTTGCAAACCCGCCTCAGTAAACCCTGACCATGGAGGACCAATTCAAAGATGAAGCCAAACCGTTAAATCTAGCATGCATATGTAATGTCCGACGACACCTGCACGCTAAACATCGCCCCCGCAGGCGCGACGCTGCCTGAACTATCGAACCCAGAAAATAAAACAATGGTACGAGAGTGAGTGCTGCTAGTAAGGAACGACCCCTGCCGGAACTGCTGAAGCGAAGAAAACAACGAAGGTGCGAGGCTGGTGACCCACTCCCCTGTAGCGTGATATTATGGGAGACAGACGTGGAGGCGCTGTGACACCCCTCATACCTATAAACGCC
>JBDWQI010000026.1:0-4902 GCA_039986635.1 Sulfitobacter sp. | reverse complement strand
ACGGTTACAAGTTGTAGGGGGTTGCGTATATCTCCGCAGGCGTTATTATGAATTATGCCGTGTGTTCATGAGGAGAGTTGGATCACTTCATTCTCCGCACCGAGCTACGAGATAGGCTCCGCTCTCTCTCTCCTCCTCCGTCCTCTATTACAACGACTACCAGAGAATCAAATCAGACCACGTTGTGGTCAGGGCATCGAGGCTTGGACTCTACGAACGCCATCTTTGATTAGCACCTTTAGTTGACTGACGAACTGCTTGAAAAATATCTGCAGAGCCTTCATCTCCACGCGCTAAACGCGTTTTCCAACTGATTTCAGGGACTCCCTGAGGTTGATGTTCCCTAGATCCGTGTGCAATAGCTCTCTCACGGCTTTCCCCTTTTGCCACGCCACCATCATTTCCGCCTTGGTTTTTTCGCTAGCATACCGCCCCGCCCGTCTTTGACTGTGCTTTGCACGTGGCGCGAAGTTAACGGCAGTGGTTAGCATCGATTCAGCGAACATCGTTATCAGACCATCCACATCCGTGTCAGGGGGTAGGAGTGTAAATTTCACAGTAAAAGCTCTTCGCAGTTGCAGGTTTGACATCAGGTGTTGGAGGTCGATCGCCCGTCTATCCTTCATCTCGCGCTTGCAGCGGTATGGGGCAAAGCGCCCAGGCAGCCGGATGTCTGCCTTGACCAGGTAGCGATCTGATTGAGGTTTCACTAGAGGGGGTCGACGCACAGTCAGATTTCGTACCAGTCGTCTGTCTGGTCGCCGTATGAGGACAAACTCCAGGTGGTAACGACCTTTCATTCGATTATAAATTTGAGGGGTAAACAAGATTGCACGCTTGGGTGCGCCGACAAGCGTATTGACACGTGCAAGCTAGGTTTCTGCTGAGAATGACAGCACATGCCACGTGATGTCGTTCGGCGTATCCCACCCGTATACATACAGCACCTTGTCATCGATGCAACCTTCCCCACGTGCCCCAGCGCGATCGGTAGAATTCGTCATAACGAGTAAGTGCGCTCTTTCAGGCATTTCAGTAACTGTGCTGCTTAGTGTTGCCCACACCACGTCTTGTCACGGACTGATTTGTGACTATCTGTCGGAGCCTATGCACCCACAAAGGAAATCCCATTAGATTTCTCCTTCTCGTTTAATCGCACCTTAACGAGTCCAGCACTAATGTGCTCCACAGCCAGTCCATCCTTCCCGGCATCTTCCGTATTGACCCTTGCCCCCAGTACCACTTCCGTCAGCTCCGATCCGTACACAGTGAGACCCTTTGTTGTGAACCCGTCGTGCCCATTCCGTCTCGTTTCCTGCAATCCAATAATAGCACATTGGACTTGCCTGCAGACCTTAATGATCTCCTCGGCATGGCCAAGAACGTTCTCGCCGTTGGCGGCCAGAGCGCGGGTGTTGGATGGGCTGACGGCCAATTTTCCCTCTCATGTCTTCAATCGAGCGGCTCTTCGTACCACTTGATTAACTCGCCGCATTTTTCGGGCCCTCCTTATTTTTTAGGGAGCAGTTTTTAACCATCTATCATTTCTCCTGCTGTGGCCTTGCCTTACTTCCAACGTGTTGGGTGCAGCACTGCCGACGCGCCACATCGACCTCTATCCTGTCCTGTAGGTTGAATCGGGTAACATCTCCGGAATATAATTCCTTCCATACATCTACAACTCCGACAATCGGGGGATGATAACGTTGATCCCCTGGGTCAATACCCCCGCATGGTGTGGAAATCCCAACCGTACCGGTTGATCGCTGATTGGCCGAAGTTCATAGAACCAGCCGCAACCTCGGAGGACAGGGTGACACCCCTGGATCATAACTCCTTCCATATATCTACGACCCCAACAACCGAGGGCCAAAAGGGGTTGTCTCCCAGGCCGACACCCCTCCGCTCGATATGGAAACTTTAATACCGCTGGCTGATCGCTGATTTGGTTTGGGTTTGTAAGCCAGCGCCACCTGGAGATAGTAGTGTAACATCCTTGGGTCAGAACTCCGTCCACACAACCATAAATCCAACAACCCTTGAGTGAAAGCGGTGGCTCCCCTTGCCGATACAGGCCGGCTGCTCGGTTTGAGGGCTAGGAGTTTTTAAGCCGGCGGTCCCCATCAATGGGGGCAAGAGCATTTTACAAATTCAGTAGCCCCCATGTAGTAGACCTATTATGAATTGTGATGTGGCTGCACATGTCACATGGATCACCATCTAGTATCTTCGCGTGGCACAGCCCAATCGGAAACAATTTGTCACGCGAAGCACGGGTGTTTTTAGCTTGAATAATTGTTGACAGGCTTTCACTGAGCTTTCCGAGCCCCTACCCCATTGGTCGAGGGTCGAGCCCCCTTCCCAGCCCGTCCTCGGTCAATGACGGAGCGTGGGGCACGCGTTGTGAGTTGCCCCTAGGGGGAACGTAGAGGTCCCACTGCACCCGGGGAGGATAGGCGAACAAAATGTTCCATAAAACACTCATAACTTCAACGAACAGGCACGGACACCGACGATCTCCCGGATGGATACCACCCTGCACAGTGGGGAAACTCCAACCCCCCGGGCTGGCTGCTAATGGACTGTTATGGTAACAGCGCGCCAACGGGGGTGTGAAATATCTCCTTGCCGGATCAGAAAATTTTCCATACATGTACGATTCCAACACAACAGGGAAAAAAACAGATATCCCCGTGTCAAAACCGCCCGTCACGGTGTGGAAACCCAAATATCACTAGTTGATTCCTGATTGGCTGGGGCCAATGCTAAAGACTAAACATCGGGGACTCGCAGGCGACGCTGTGGACCACCCCCTGTAAGAATGATCGTGTAAAAACTGAGTTCGCTGTGTGTAGTCGTTTTTGATTGAGGAGCGCTACTCGTCTTCAGGTGGGGACTGGAGACCTAGCCTCTTCTCGACAGCCGCCAATGGCTGTCTTCTTTGTGCGTTACTGCCTCCTTCTGGTGTGGCTTGCAATTCCGGCTCGGACAGATTCGTGGGCGATAAATCGTGAACATTTTGTTGGCCATGTCGCGCATCGAAGGAGTGAAGCGTTTTTTATCGAGTCGTTGCTTTCGCAACCGTGGCCGCCACAGCTGCTCCGTCCTTTCGTCTTTGTTTTCGTGGCATGCCCATAGTCCGGGTGTCGTGTCAATGAGAATAAGTTTCCAATCGAGGAGCGCTGTTCTGAACGAGATGGAAACTTGACGTCCCCAGCAACACTTAAATCATAACTCCGAACTCTTCCCCTAACTGCGACCCACAGCCACGTAAAACTCGAAAACACGCGCATCATCAGCTATCAGGTCAAAGAGACGAAAGTAGCCAATTAGATTCAATCAACCATTGAGTAGTGGGTAGAGTGTTTCTCCGGTGTCTCGCCCACGGCAGCAGTAACTGTAGCTAGTGTTGCGAACCTAAACCCGAAAAGTCATTTTTTCGGTCTTTTGTTTCGATTTGTCCAGACCAAAAACTGTTTTTTTTTATTTTTTTTATTGGTTAAATTTGCGAACACCGACCTAACCGACGGATGCCTTCGATGTTATGTTAGTTTGCTCGGTTCCCCCGGTTTCCTTGGCATTTTTGGATTCGGTTTGCATTAAAACCATGACCGAAACCGATCGAAGTTTCGGTAAAAAACAAATAATCGACCGAGCCATGTTTCGTTTCCGTTGAACAACACCGAGTGTACGCCAAACAGTTTCTCGACTAAGCGGTAAGCTGAACTGAAAACGGCGCCTGTCGGTTTTTCCAACGTATCATACAGAGTACAGGGTACGCGCTCGCACATTGTGTCAAGAGTGAAACGGTCAATATTATCAAGGTCGTGTTCTGTAGGTTTTGTGGATTCAAGCAAAGGGTATGGAAGTCTTGTAGAACTCCCAGAAGTTCTGCAAAGATACTCGTGCACGAACCCTTACCCGCACCCGTGTGTTTTATTGAAGGAATACCCGTACCGCGGGTATTGTGCCACGGGCGTACAAAACATAAAATGTGGTGAAAGTCCCAGTGCCATTTCTCGGGACTCAGTCATTCACTCGCGAGTCCGAATCATTTTGAATGATTGTACCACGGGGGTACAACAAACCGAGCTGACTGAGTCGTCGCGAGTCCAGGGTAGCTGACGCTGAAATAACTGAGTTCTTGCGAGTCCCGAAGGTATCAAAAGTTGAAGTAACTGAGTCCTCGCGAGTACCGAGCTGAAGAGCAAAAACGAAAGAAAACACGTTTTTTATTTTACCTTCAAGAAGATAACGCGCAAGGCCTCCAGAATACCAGTGCTAGCCATTGGGGCTCAGTCATTAACTCACTAGTCCGAATCATTGTGAAGTACTGAGCCGCCAGGGTACCAGAAGCGGAACTGGTTGAGTCCTCCCATGTCTCCAGGGTACGCGACGCTGAAGAGACCGAGTCCTCGCGAGTCCCCAGTGTAGGAGAAGCTGAAAAAGGGTGCCTAAAGCTGAAATGACTGAGTTCTCGAGAATCGCCAGGAAACCAAAAGCTGAAATGAATGAGTCCTCGCGAGTCCCTATGGTATCAGGGATTGAAATAGGTGGTAGTCGCTGGTACTGGTGCTCTGCCCAACTTTACAGAACTTAGAGAAGTCTCGTTACGGGTACACCCGGATATGGTTATGCACGTATCCTACAGAGCACAACCGTCAATTAAACTTTCTGTGACAATACTAAATCGGGTGTAAAAAAACCGTTTCGGACTGAGAACCAGAACCAACGGCCAACGCCCAGCAAAGGTGACAAATGAGGTCGCTCCGGAACGTGGGACATACTGTAGCAAGCAAATCCGAACGTCACAACCGCGCATTCTTCCAGCAGTGATAGTACCGCTTTGAAAACTGCGTTGTTACGAATAATATGCTGATATTATATGTACGGTACCAGCGG
>JBDWQI010000025.1:0-3029 GCA_039986635.1 Sulfitobacter sp. | reverse complement strand
CGAACCAGCTGCAGCAGTTGTCTGTACGAATAGCACGCAAAGACAAGTTGCACCTACTGGTCGGCCTGGTGCCTTGCTACCCCGTTTGCCGTTTCCTTCCTACTTTCGTCTCCCACTGCCTCCTTTCTATTCATTAGTGTGATGCACCGGAGGATCTTGTCGTAGCGAGGACAAACGACGAGCGATAAAGCAACAGAACGACCTCGACAAGGTATTTCTAAGACTGCATCCTTTAATTGTGTGGGTTGCCTAAATGCTGAAGAAAATAGGCCCGGAAATATCCGGACGGAGTGTGCCTGTAATCTTGCGTATTCTACGTTGGTACTACCTGGTATGTACTCACGCTTGTACCTGGTGCAAACTATAGGTACGTATTATAGGCATATTACATGAACATGACGTACCACCCGTAACTGTATATGCATTATGACTACATACAGCAGAAGTGCGTACGAATACTCGGGGGACTTTATTGTGCGTGCTGAAAGGGTATCGAATAACTCTACTTCATGCTACGCGGCTGTTCACCCAAAGTAAAATATTTGTTTCGCTGCGGACGAACTGCTTCTGCTCCTCCATTACCCAAAGCAGGAGACAGGCTCATTGATGTGAAATTGTCTGCTAGGGACGCTTCCCGGCGCTGCTTCTGTAACTTGCTGCTGATGCATACACGCACCAGTGCATTGTAGTACCTGGGTGTAACCTGCGCCTGCCCAAGGATGCGAACTGTCTGACTTCTTGCCGCTGCTACTGCCTCTGCTGCTCCTTCTGCTGCTGCTGTTTATGCTGCTGTTTCTACTGCGAATGCTGATTATAGCTGTACTCTCTCGGTGTACACGTACTCTATCAGTATGGTTTGCCAAGTTTTCGAGCAAGGTGAGCACCAACGAAGGTATAGGTGCAACATAACGGTGTGTGAGGAATAGTCAAGACGAAGCCGGCCTATCTGTTGGGAGGGGCGAACCCTGGCCAGGGAGCTTGGACCCAAGACAAGCACGCCCCTTAGCCGTCCTTCCCACAACGGACGCTCCTGTGATGAAAAGAAATATCAACACCTCTGCATTGATGTTTTCGATCAGAAAACCCACGTGCGCGTCGTTCACGTGATCGTGATATCGTGGACGATCCACCCCATTCGGCGAGTGTCAACGAGAGAATCATTGCGAAAGTGTGTGATATTTTTTCACGGGAATGGGTCGGCCACCATAGATCTGGAATAGCCATTTCAGGGCGTCCGACAGTCATGACCTTCGAGGGAAACAACATATATTGCAGCAGCTGTTTTGATCACCCACCTAGCTGTCTAGCACCATTAACATTGTCTTGCGGCGTGTCTTCTTAACGCTCAGTAAATATCATATGGCACTAGTTTGTGCATCAACACTATCGACTGCTAAACGCAAAGCACCCAGCAATGGCGAAGATGTATCGAATGGAGGGTGAGGGGGCGCGCAGGGCGTGCATATCGCATGCTGAAGTAGTTGGAGCAACAATCGCCCACCATCTGTCTGCGGCGGAATGAGTTCGACCTCTTGCAGGGGGACCTCCGTCATCTTTATTTCGATCATGGTTGCTACCACAGGACAATGCATACGTCCACCGAAGTCGAATCTGCGATTGTTTCGATTATGACTACGTAAGCCACAAAGGACGTTTACGGAATTGATCTCGGGCGGTACTTCTTTTTTTTGCAAACTGCAATCAACTACATCAGTGTACGGTTGGTTTTCCATCCGCAGTTCAGAACACTAGCCTCCAGCCCCGGTATTGACGTTCGCGATCGAAACTGAACTATTATCCGAATTTCCCTTCCTTCCACACTCGTAAGGTGCAACGCGTGCAATGCAACATTACGGGCACCCTCGAAAGGTCGTCTACTGCAGTACTCTCCTGTGTGTGTGTTAGAAGCTTCTGATCAGACACGACAAGTACGTTATCTGTCATCGCCAAATTATCTACGCACGCCACATCTTTCGGACCCGACCAAACCAACTTGGCATGCTCTCCCTGAACTCCATTTCATGCCACCTGCATAGGAGCGCCACACTACCGCCACGGTGGGGCGTGAAACGTGGCTGTGGTGCGTGGTACCTCCTAGCTAATTTTCTAGCAAACTCTCAAACAGCACCATAACAGCACACCACGGCAGAACAGCCTACGTCCAACAAACACGATAAACAGGAGCAACATACATATCATGTCCACTACGGACGCGTTGTGTAGGGGCACTCAGCTTTCATTTGAGACAAGAGGCTGCTCGAGGGACAGCATGATAAGGCAAAATATACTGCCAAGCTGCGAACTCTTCTTGTATCAACAGTACGAGCGTAACAGTCCTGACGTGGCCGTGATCTGAGCAGTGGGTAGGCTGCTTCTTATCTAGACCATGTTCACGACATCACTAGTGGTAGCCGCAAATAGTGGCAGCATCTTTGGTTAGTGACCCCAGCTTAATGGCCCGATACATGACGTATTAGGGCAAAGCCTGCCTACAATATCCACCGGATGCCGGTGCTCGGGATTGCATGTCTGTCTCTTGGTATGGGGATAACTCGTTCGCCGGGTGATGTGCCACTTGATCCTGCCATGTGGTGCGAGAGTCAAAGTAGAGCGAGTGTAAGAAACGTCAACTGTTATTTTTGCCGCCGGAGTTAGCAAGGGTCTGGCAAGGCGATGCGAGGCGCCCTACTTCGCACCTGCTCACGAGTTGTTCCCTTGCTTGGTGCTAGGTCTGTCGGGACGTCGTCCTTTAAGGACATCCACCATCACATTCTCCGGGTGTTCAACACAATACTCAGTCATATTGCAGGCCTCAACATCGAAAACCGGAATACTTGTGCATGCGGCCTTTGGGCAACGTTTACTGGACGCATATATCATAGCGTCTTCAGCGTGTTGTTTGCGGTATGGCACCGTCTTGCAGCCTTCGGCATTGAACTTCGGTGACTTCGTGCAGGAATAATGTAAAACCACTTTCTGAGGACATTCACCATGCCGTCCCTAGCATATTGTTTGCCGCACTCCGACCC
>JBDWQI010000024.1:0-396170 GCA_039986635.1 Sulfitobacter sp. | reverse complement strand
GAGTTTTGTTTGTTAGCATCAGCCTCGATCAAGCTAGCGTCTGCTGCCAAGCGTTGCCCGCTCACCAAGCCATCCGAGATGCACCGTGCGACAGTCTTCTCGAACAGATGCCTGAGCAACGCGCTTTCCCGGAAACGCCCGTGCCGGTTCTTTGAGAAGGTCGAATGATTTGGTACTGGATCAGACAGATCGAGGCGACAAAACCAGCGATATGCGAGGTTCAGATGCACCTCTTCAAAAAGGCGACGTTCAGACCGAATACCGAAGCAATAGCCCACAAGCAGCACCCTCGGCCTTGATCCCCGTGCTGTCCACTGCCCGGCAGTTGCTGCTTGCAGCAACGAGAGGGGATAAGAAAATTCAACGGGCCAGCACCGCCACGATAGGGCAGGCTCACGTTCAGCGCTTTCTGGCGGCGGCAAAGAGTGCTGAAATCCGGCACTGACCAATTAAGCCCAACCAACTGCAGCAAGCTTTGAACGAACCCGGTTGTCTGGCGGAGCGGCATGCCGAAAAGGACCTTCAGCGTCAGACACGTTTGAATAGCGGCGTCACTGAATTGCTGTTGCCGACCGCGTTTGCCGTTTGGCGGCGGCGTCCACACCATCTCTGGATCAAACCAGACCAACAACGATCCGCGCCGCTTCAAACTGTCATTGTAAGACGACCAATTCTTGGTCTTATATTTGGTAGGTGCCCAGCTGCTCATCCCTTCAGCTATCACGCTGGATTCATACAGTGAATCCCATCAGCCTATTTGTGCAACAAAGCCACTTCGACCTCTAAACTCGTCAGCTGTGCAAATCTTTCTTTCCGCGCTCAGCCGCCATTCATCGTATCATTTCTAATGAATCGTTCCCGAAGCGGCCGCGACGCGGATTTCCATTTATGCCGTAATGCTTCTGCCAAGATTACCTGAAGTGTGCACGCTCGTCCGAAACCTGTGGGCCGAAAATGGGAGCCTGTTATCTCAGGGAGCCCCTGCCGTTACATTTCACGCGACCCAGATGTTGTCAGTATGTTCTTGAAAATTTGTATCCCATCTGGTCTATTTGTTGAAAATCCATGCAGGAGAAACAGCGTGTCGGGCAAGCAAGCTGTCAAGCAATTGACTCGGAAATCTATTGAACTTTTTGCAGGTGCTGGCGGGCTCGGGATCGGACTCGCGCAGGCCGGTTTTGTTCCTGAAATGGTCGTCGAATACAACAAGTGGTGCTGCGATACGCTTCGTGAGAACCACAATGTCTTGGGAAAGGTCGATGCCAAAGTACCGTGGCGTGTTGTCGAGGGGGATGTTCGCAAGGTTGGCTTCATGGATTACGACGGCAAACTCGATCTTATAAGTGGCGGCCCTCCTTGCCAGCCCTTCTCCCTTGGTGGTTGCCATCGTGCATACGATGACGCGCGCGATATGTTTCCGGAGGCCGTACGGGCTGTTCGCGAAGCGAAACCCAAAGCTTTTGTGTTCGAGAACGTCAAAGGTCTCACGCGCTCGTCATTCTTGCCATATTTCGAATATGTTAAGCTGCAATTGGAACATCCCGAAATGACCGCTCGGGAGAATGAAGATTGGCAAGATCATCTTGTAAGGTTGGAGCAACACCATACTTCATCGAAGCGCCCTGATCTCCACTACCAAGTTGTCACAAAGTTGCTTAATTCAGCTAACTATGGTGTTCCTCAACGGCGAGAGCGCGTCCTCTTCGTCGGCTTTCGCGACGACGTAGATGCACGTTGGTCTTTTGGGCCGGGAAAATTCACTCAGGAAGCCCTCGTATGGGATCAACTCTTTGGAGATTACTGGGACCGCCATAATGTCGTGAAGAAAGATCGGATCCTTGAAGGCCGATCGGCTCAGATGTCCAAAAAACTGTCGAGGGAAGAGAAACCAGACGCTCTGCCGTGGGTCACGACCCGCGATGCCATAGGGGATCTTCCAGACCCAGAAAAAGCGACGGAGCTGATCCCAGATCATCGCTTTCAGCCGAACGCCAAGTCCTACCCCGGCCACACTGGCAGCTATCTCGATGAGTCCTCGAAAACGCTCAAAGCAGGTGTGCACGGCGTTCCAGGCGGCGAGAACATGCTCCGACGTGCTGACGGCTCCGTTCGTTACTTCACAGTCCGAGAGGGTGCCAGGATCCAGACATTCCCAGACGATTACAAATTCCACGGAGCATGGACTGAATGCATGCGCCAGCTTGGGAATGCAGTCCCTGCTGGTCTTGCACGTGTTGTTGGCGAAAGCGTTGCAGCGCGCTTGGATGAGTCTGAGGCGGCATGAAACCTGGCTACGCCGAACTGGAATTTGACCTTCCAGGCGCTCTGCTTCGAGCTATCGTCGAGATGTTTGACAACATGGCGCCGGCTGATCTGACTGCAAATAATCTAAAACGGGTCGAGGAAGAGCCAGGTGTTTACGCTCTTTATTCGAAGTCTACTGGGGATCTGCTTTATATCGGTAAAGCTGAAAGCAAGAAGGGGCTGCATAACCGTCTCACGAGACATATGCGGAAAATCGGCGGTCGTCATCACATCATGCCATCTGACGTACGCTTCAAGTCAATTCGAGTTTTTGTCTTCGCTGCGTTGGATCTTGAAGCGACACTAATCGCTTTCTACGGTGGAACAAAAAAGGTCCCATGGAACCATTCCGGATTCGGCTCCAATGATCCTGGAAAAGAGCGTGACACTACTAAATATAAGATTGATCACTTTGACACTGCGCACCCAATTCGTTTGGATACAATCTTTGTTCCGATCACGCCTGGGATATATACTGTTGCCGAGGTTATGCAGAGATTGAAGGATGGGTTACCATTCCTATTGCGGTTTGAACGACCAAACCCGAATTCCAAAAAATCGTTCGCCCCTGACTTTCTAACGTCAAGCGTTACGGTGCCAGCAGCTGGTATGACGACACGTCAGATGGTCGATCTATGCGTTAAGTCTTTACCCACCGGATGGCAGGCGACTGCATTTCCGAGCCACATCATCTGCTATAAAAACGATAATCGCAAATTTCCAAGCGGCACTCTGATAGCGAAATCATAACCAGATCGGACGCTTGAAGTACTTTCAAATTTAGTATTAGATCACTTTTGTGGCGGATCACACCATGAGCTTGTGGAACACTGGAAATGTCCCAGATTGATACGTCGTCACCAAGTACATCTGTAACGCGATCAGGAAAGCTCATCTGACGATTGTTCGCGATTGATGAACGAAATCAGATTCTTTAAGCCGTTTGGCAAATTCTCCACGACATGAGCGCAGTGTCAGATGATGTCCAATGACACCTTTACGCGATCCATGACGATCGAAGATGTGAACTTACTGACGTTAGACTCGTCGAAAAAATACTCTTGGGTAAATTCCTCGTATTCGGCGATGTCGCGTACGATCACAACCAGGATGAAATCGGCCTCTCCCGTCGCATAATAGCATTGCTGGACAACAGGGGCGGTTCGCATGCGGCGTTTGAAGTCATCCAAATGCCTGCGGCTTTCGCGTTCGAGCATGACCTGGACAATCACGGTCATGCCCCGCCCTAAACTGGTTGAAGAAAGAACTGCAATCTCTCGCTCTATCACGCCGGTTTCGCGCAATTTCTTCAGGCGCTTTTGGACCGCGGGAGGTGACAACCCGATCTCAAAACCCAGAGCTTCGGCGGTTAAGCGGGTATCGCTTTGAACAAGCTTAAGAATTTCGAGATCTTTGTCATCCATGTGTTGATTTAGATCAGCTTTTCATAATTTCGCAACACCATTGATCGCAAAGGGTCGCAATCTTGATGAAATCTCTACTGATGCACTGGTAACGTGGACTTTTCGTCGAGAGGCAAACCCAACCTAGGTCCGGCCTGCATTTCTGACATGTCCGTCGTCTGAGGTTAATCGTCTCTTCATTGGAGGAGACAAGCCACGCCGTCGTCAATGGTGATCAATCGCTCTTTGATCGTACTGCCGACGGCGCGCTTTGGTCGCGGCCAGGGTGAAATATGACAGGCGTTTTAGTGCCCTTCCATGATCGCATCAAAAATCGCCTGATCAGTCACTCCTTCTGAACCAATCAACAAGACACGGGATGCCGATGTCAGGCCAAGCTTTTCAGCAAGCGATGGATCCGCCATTGCCGAGATCAAGGCGGCCAATCCTGCAACGGCACTTTCGCCAGCGTTGATTGCGCGATCACCGCCGTGCGGTTGGGCCAAAAGCCGAACTGTCGGGGCAACCAAGCTGTCCGGGATCGTCAGAAAGTCGGTTACTTCCTCCGAAAGGATTTCCCATGCAAGTTCCGAAGGTTCGCCGCATGACAAGCCAGCCATCAATGTTTCTTCTGTAATGTCGACTGTTGTCGCGACACCTTTTTTTGCGCTCTCAAACAAGCAGGACGCAAGCTCCGGTTCGACGATAATTGGCCGTGGTGAGGCATCCTTCCAATTCTGGCGCAACCTTGCAATTACACCGGCCGCCAACCCACCGACACCACCTTGCAAAAAGACATGAGTAGGGGGCTGATCCAAGGTATCGCAGATTTCTTGCACCATGACGCCATAGCCGCACATCACATCCCGGGGTGGAAATGAATAGCCGGGCCAGGATGTGTCAGAGACCACAAACCAGCCATTTTCTTCGGCTTCTTTCTTTGCAAGCCTGACCGACTCGTCATAATCTCCGGCGATCCGCACAACCTCGGCACCCAGATCACGCATCGCACTGGCGCGCCCTTCACTGACTTCGGCGTGAATATAGATGCGGCAAGGAACACCAAAGCGTTTACATCCCCAGGCAAGGGAACGACCATGGTTTCCGTCTGTGGCGGAGACAAGCGTTATTGCAGCACAGATATCTGCATGTGATCCGCTTCTGATGTCCGCGAGGGAAATGCTCTTGTCCAGACGTCTGGAAATTTCGCGCTGAAGAACCCGGAGCGCCGCATAGGCCCCGCCCAATGCCTTGAAACTCCCAAGTCCAAAACGAGGGCCTTCATCCTTGTATAAAACCTCGCTGACCCCAATCGTGGCCGCTGTCGTGGCAAAGGAAACCAGAGGGGTAGGTGCATAGCCAGCCCATGCCGTGATTTCTTGAAATGCCGCGTCAAAATCGTCGGGGGTCATGACAATGTGGGCCGCATCGCCTTTGACGATGGTCGCGGCGACATGCCCGATATGCGCTTTGGGAAGGAGGGTGGTCATCAGGTTTTCCTTTGTATTGGCAGGCGATCTCTTACAAGTTGCGCCCAGAGAGCGGCCCCAATTGGTAAGAGTTCATCGTTGAAATCATAATCTGCAGAATGCAGGGGTTGGTTAAAGGGGGGGCTTGTGCCATTTCCAAGAAGCATAAAACATCCGGGCACCGCCGCGCAGAAATGGGCGAAGTCTTCTGAAAAACTCATGGAAGGGCGATCTCCGATCACTTTGAGCCCGCTGTTTTTTGCGGCTTGAATCACGGCGTCGGTCGGTTCTTGCGCATTTATGGTTTCGATAAATTCAGTGTTAAAAGTGACATCCGCGCGGGCGGCATGTGCTACCGCAATCCCATTAACAATTTGGCGCATGAAGCCTTCGACGTCGGCCCTGTCCTGTGGAATTCGCGTGCGCACATCCCCTTTTAACGTTGCCGTACCGGGCAGGATATTGCGTTGCCCGTCTGTCAGGAACTCTGTCACAGACACGACGGCCCCAGCACCCGGCGCCAGTTTCCGTGATACGATAGTTTGTAATGCTTGCACGATTTCTGCACCGATGGTGATGGCATCGACGCCGACATGGGGCATGGACGCGTGACCTCCTTGACCCGTAATTGCGATCTCGAACAGGCTCTCGCTGGCGCAAATCTGACCCACTCGGGTTGATACCTCGCCCAATGGCGCGTTAGGCAGATTGTGGATGGCATACACTTCATCCAGCGGGAACTGATCAAGGATGCCGTCATCGATCATCGCCCGGGCCCCCAACCCATGCTCTTCATTCGGTTGAAAGATGAACACAACCTGACCATCAAAATCGGGCGTCTGGGCCAAGAGCTCTGCGGCTCCAAGAAGCATTGCCATATGCCCATCATGACCGCAGGCATGCATAACACCCTGATTTTGCGAGACGTAATCATGCGTGCTTTTTTCATGGATCGGTAGCGCATCCATATCTGCCCGAAGCCCAATTGTGCGGTTGCTGCCACCGGACCGAAGAACGCCGATAACACCAATGCCTTCGTGAACCTCAATATTGAGCGCACGTAAGCAATGAACCACCTTGGCCATGGTCCTGACCTCGTCAAAGCCGATTTCCGGATCGCGATGAAAGGACCTGCGTAGGTTCGTCAAATTTCTCTGAAAGGCATTCATCTTGGACTCTTGTGTAGTTGCACAGAAAATTTAGATCAGATGAATGGCGATTTTCATCAAAGTTTCACTGTTTAGGGATGAAATTAGTCATTTTATTTGACCTTCGTGCGGGTTTTCAAAAGTCATTATATGAACCGAGGATGAATCAATGCTGCCCGACAGGGGGGGGAAAGACATATTGAGAGTCTCTCTCTCCCCGTTCGGCGAGCGCATAATTTTCTCATTCTCCGCGCTGTGACCTCTACGTCAGCTTCCTTTGACTTTCAGATCACAAGACTGACCCAAATTCAAAAAATCGGGAAAATTGACCTTCGACCGGCGTGCGGCGAAAGAAGAGAACCGATGGTACCAATTGCTGCGGGACGCGCGAGGGACTGCAATCACAACGCAAGCCTGTTATTTGGCAGAGGCGGATGAGGCGAGCAGTTCGTCTTGAGCATGATTTGAAGTTGCGCTTGTCAGGGCAAAACGGTAAGATTTTTGGATGACACAAAAGTATTCAGGAAGATGCCTTTGCGGTGAGGTTACGTATGTGGCGACCGGGGCGCCTCTTGTGGTTGCCCAATGCCATTGCGAAGAGTGTCGCCGATTAAGTGGGACAGGTCACACCGTAGGGGCAATGTTCGCTTCAGATGCAGTCACCGTGAGTGGAAAATTAGGTGAATTCAACTACACTTCTAAGAACGGCTCTATGGTTACTAAGGCTTTTTGTAAGAGCTGCAGCAGTCCAATCTATGGTAAGAACTCGCGATTGCCTGATCATCTAACGCTGTCTCTTGGCTCTATGGATGATGCGCGAGGCCTTGATATTGAAGTTGTCATTTTTGAACGCGATAAACCTCATTGGGATCGGCTTGGGGAAGACGTTGTGTCCTTCGCAACCCAACCAGATTGGCAGCCTGAACGCTGAAGGGCTCTACAGAGATCAGCGTTTGATACTTAGGTTTTGCGGCTAATGATCGGCCCATTGTGAGGGCCACCTTGCCCGGATAATATTTAGGGGCGGGGCATTAAAAGCCGCATCAGCGCAGCACCTCCCCTCTCACTTCGAGTGAACCAGCGCCAGACCAACCAATCGACGGATTTTTCAACGGCATCTGACGATAATCAAGGGATGCCCTTATCCACTGAGGGCAGCCGGCGAACGTTTCAGGCGGCACAAGACGTTGTCACGGCAGCAACGGTGCTGGCGATCACATCGACAATTATGTCAATCTCTTCGTCTGTTGATGTGAAACAAGGAGCAAGCAGGATGTGATCCCCCGCCGTTCCATCTGCACAGCCTTGGGATGGATAACAAATAACTCCGGCATCTTTCGCTGCATTCAAGATACGTCCTGCAATGTTTAAATCGACGTCAAAGGGTACCTTGCTGTCCCGATCTGCAACAATTTCAACCGTCCAGAAAAGCCCGCGCCCGCGAATGTCGCCGACGTGTTCGTGATGACCCAATTGGTCGCGCAACCCGGCCTCCAGCCGCGCCCCTAGCCGACGCACTTCGGCCAGCAGCTTGCGATCGTCGATTTCCTGCATTACGGCCATGGCCCCGGCTGTTGCCACAGCATGGCTCATGTAAGTATGTCCATTCCACAGCTTTCCCGACCCCGCGAGCAGCGCATTCACCACCTTTTCGGCGGCCATCACGGCAGCGATAGGTTGGTAACCGGCACCCAACCCCTTGGCCATGGTCGTAATGTCCGCGGCGATGCCTTCTTGTTCAAGCGCAAAAAGGCTACCGGTTCGGCCCATGCCGCACATGACTTCGTCTGAAATATATAGAACGCCATGCGTGTCGCAAATTTCGCGAATGCGTTTGAAATATCCGGCAGGGGCAGGTTGCGATCCAAGGGACGCGCCCACCACGGGTTCTGCAACAAATGCGGCGACTGTCTGTGGTCCAAGCGCTTGAATGCGGTCTTCTAACTGCTGCGCCATCCGGTTTGCAAAATCTGCTTCGGCTTCATCTTTGTGCTGGAACCGATAGGCGTAGGCTGCATCGATATGTTCAACATCAATCAAGAGCGGGGCAAAGGGGGCGCGGCGGCCATCATGGCCGCTAACGGCAAGCGCTCCAAGGGTATTGCCATGGTAGCTTGGTTTGCGGGCAATGATCTGCTTACGCTCTGGCTGATTGTTTTCCAAATGGTATTGGCGGGCAAGCTTTAAGGCGGCTTCCATCGCTTCGGAACCACTGCCCAGATACATGACACGCCCATCTCCTGTGCCCTTGGGGGCGCGTGAAATCAGGTAATCGGCAAGGTCTTCTGCAGGTTGGTTTGTGAAGAGCCCGGTATGCGCAAAGCTGAGCGTTTCCATCTGACGGGCAACTGCCGTGCGGACGCGGGCATTGTCGTGTCCCAGGCTGGAAACCGCAGCGCCACCGCAGGCATCCAGATAACGCTTCCCTTTGTTGTCAACAAGGTAAGCGCCTTCGCCTTTTACGATCATAGGTTGGTCAGCGGTCAAGGAACGGCGCAAAACGTGGCTCATAATTGCCTCCTGAAAAGATTGCGCGACGCCTTAACGATCATCTGTCATTTGTGCGAAGCGAAGGAACATTTAAAAGGGGTATCCAAATGGGCATGGATATTGTGACCACCTTGCCGCGAGCAGCCCGACAAAGGCAATCAAAACTCAACCGTAAAAGTCGCCGACCCCTGATTTTGTCTGCGGATCTCTTTCAAGGAGCGGCGGTTCAGTTGCGCTTTTTTTAGAATAGCCTCACACCGTCGTTTTGGCGGCCTGTTGTGCCAAGGCAAATGCACCTTCCAAAGCGGTGCCTTTGGGTGGGATTAGACAATCGGTCAAATGTTGAGCCAGATAGGGGGCATAATGCGGTCCCAATCCACCAGTCAGCACAAGCTTATCGCCTGCTTTATGTCCCAATGTGCGCAATCCAAGCTCCAGAAACTCTGCTCCGTCGCGCATCAATTGCAACGCGATCGGATCGTCTTGGGCAGCGGCAGCGACCACGTCGCGCGCCAGTGGGGCGTAATCACCTGGTGCGGCATCCATGCTGAAATACACAACGGCAAGAAGCCCACCTTTGTCCTGGATGGCTTTGCGTGTCAGAGGAGTGTGTGCGATCAGTCCTTCTTCGGCAAGCAGGACCTCACGCAAAAGCCGGTGCCCCAACCAAGACCCGGATGCGTGGTCCGACAGATCAAAGCCCCAACCGCCAATCGTGGTCATCTCAAGCGCGTTTTGCCGTGCAACAATGGTCCCCGTGCCTAGGGCGACGACGTAGCCGTCAGAATCCCCCAACGCCCCGCGAAGGGAGGTTGCGCGGTCACCCGTTACACGGCATTTGCCATACGGCAATGCCCGCTCAACAGCAGCCATCTCGACGTCGGAATGGGCCCCCGCAACACCTAGATGTGCTGTGATCTGATCGCGCGGCGTATCGCCAAGCCCGGCGTCTTGCAGGGCCGCATCGATTGCGGTGACCAGATTGAGGATCGCTTCATCAAAGTCACTATGCACGTTGCCCGGACCACCAGCGGATCGCGCCATGATGCCATTGCCAAAGGTCCCCGCAGCAGCGCGGCACCCGGTGCCCCCACCATCGGCGGCGACAAGTACTTTATCGTCTAGGTTTTTCATGGGGGTACTATTAGACGTGGTACGCCTGCTTGGACAGCCCATTGTCGACAAAATTCACAGGTTCTCTCACAGTGATGCGGCGGCGCGGCTGGCTTGATCATATTGCCCCGACATCGCGCGCAAGCCAGCCGCAATTTCGCGCAAATCATCACCGCCTACGTCAACCCGGGCAAGGCCATCCAAAAAACATGATTTGCGAACGGCGCGGTAGTCGTCGCACAGTTTGGCGCCTGCATCTGAGGTGCGATAAAACACCTCTTTTCCGCGTTTGTCCGCCTCAAGCAAGTTAGATTTCAACAGCTTTTTCAGCGCATAATTGACGGTATGAGTGTCTTCGATGTTCAACAGAAAACAAATGTCTGTCAGGCGTTTATCGCGGCCACGATGGGTGGTGTTGTGCAAAACAAGAATTTCCAGCGGTGTAAGGTCTGCATTGCCAGCCGCGGCCATGCAGCGGGCCATCCAGCGGGCGAACGCGTTGTAGGCAATGATCATGCCGTATTCGAGCTCTGATGCTTCCCAGCCATCTCCTTCGGCTAAGTGGCGAGACGAAACGATACGCCGATCAGGCAGAGGTTTTGGCTTTTTAGACATCGATTTGCTCCTGTTTATGCTGAGAAACGCTAACAAATTACGAGCGAAATGCAAGTTTGTAGGATGCAAAGTGCTAAGTTTGGCCGCCGATTTCATTGAGACCTTCTGTGGCGATAATCCCACATGAAGTAAAATTTGTAAGCTCTTCTAAACTGACACAAATTTGCGCTTCCCACAAAGAAGCCGCTTTGTTAACTTTTCATTAATAAAAATTAAAAACTGAGGCAGTACGAGTAATGAAAACGGGCTTTCGGGGCACGTTTGTTGTTAGCTGGTCGCAAACAGAAATAGACGGTCTTGAAGCCGCGCCGGTGCAATCCCTCAAAGTAGGGGCAGCTTGGGCGTGGCGCGGGGATGCTATCCGGGTGGATGGACCGAATGATGTGTTGCGACTGGATCAGGCAGACGGGGCAGAAAATTTACGAAAACGAGCGGCGCGAATGGTGCACCGATTGGTCGGGACCGCGCTGGAAAAAGAACCGCCAACGATTTCTGGGCCGGACAAAGAGGCGCTGGAACACACGCCCTTGATGGATAACAGTTTTGTCGTGACAGATGGCGGCAAAAGCTACACCGTGACGTTGATCGAGGTGGGGGGCGGCAGCCAACCTTTGTTGATGTTTCTGAATGAAATTCCGCCACGCAATAGCGAACTTTGGATTGTACATCACACATTGGGCTCTGGCCCAAATGACGCGCATGCGCCGGGCAGTGGCGGGGTGATATGTTTCACGCCGGGCACGCGGATTATGACCCCTGAGGGGCTCATGCGGATCGAAGAGATGCAGGAAGGTGATTTGGTGCAAACCAAGGACAATGGTGCGCAACCGATCCGTTGGATTGGAAGTCGGCGGATGACCGGTGCCCGGTTGTTTGCGATGCCGAAACTGCGCCCTATTCGGATCAATGCGGGGGCATTCTCAGAAGATCACCCTGACGAGGATTTGATCGTATCTCCTGAACATCGGGTTTTGGTCAAAGGGGCTGTGGCGCAGGATTTGTTCAACACACCTGAAGTTTTGGTGGCGGCAAAAGACCTGATTAACGGAGCGTCGGTGACCGTGGATATGAAGTTGCGAGAAGTGACCTATATCCATCTGCTGCTGGACCGTCATCAGGTTATGTGGGCAAACGGGGTGGAGACGGAGAGCTTTCATCCGGCTTCTGCTGCGCTTAGCACATTAAGCGATGCCGACCGGGCGAGGTTATTGGCCAGCCATCCAGAGTTGGAATATGATCCACATACTTACGGCAGTTTTGCACGTCGAAACCTGTCGGCATCCGAGGCCGCGATTTTGAGTCACGCGGCCTAACGGTAGGATCAATGGGGCTTGCCCCCAATAGACGTTTCTTATGCCTAGAAAAACAACGCCGGACTTATGCAAGCCCGGCGTAACGCATTGAAATCCAGGAGCTGCGGTTCAGCTGCTGCTTCGGCTGTCGATCAGAGCTTTGACAATGGCTTTTGCGCTGTCGCTGTCCCAAACCGCATCGCCGCGCAACCGCGCGATTTCACGGCCTTCGGGATCGAGCAAGACTGAAATAGGAAGCCCGAAAATACCCATTTGTGCTGCCAGCGCCTGTTTTGGGTCCTGATGGCGGGGCAGGCTGTCGATATTGGCTTCATCAAAGAACTTGAGAATGCCCTGAGGAGAATTGCGACCTGTTGCTATGGTCAGCACTTCAAAATCGTCGCCTCCGAACTCCTTTTGCAGGGCATTCAGCTGAGGCATTTCTTTGCGGCAGGGCGCACACCATGTGGCCCAGAAATTCACCAAAACATATTTGTCTTTGAAATCGCCCAACGTTGTTTTGCCTGCACCATCGGCCAGCTCAAACGCTGCATTTGAGACAGCTTCTGGCGTGCTATGTACGACCAGTTTTTTCATGTCACCGGTGCGCAATGAGACAATGTCAGGATCTGCTGCAGCTGCAACATTTGCACCTGCCAGTAGGGCCGTATACATCAAGCCAAGTACAAATTTTCTCATCCTATCCCTCCGAGGGTCTAATTATGACTGAACATACGTCCAACAAAATGTGGGGCGGCCGCTTTGCCGCTGGTCCTGATGCCATTATGGAAGCGATTAACGCATCCATTAGCTTTGACAAGCGCATGGCCGCGCAAGATATCGCAGGCAGTCGGGCCCATGCCGCGATGTTGGCCGCAACAGGTATCATTAGTGATAAAGATGCGGAGGCGATCGGGGAAGGGCTGCTCACGATCTTGTCAGAGATAGAAGGCGGCACATTTGCATATTCGACAGCGCTGGAAGATATCCACATGAATGTGGAAGCACGGCTGAAAGAGGTTATCGGTGAACCAGCCGGGCGATTGCATACAGGACGGTCGCGCAATGATCAGGTTGCGACGGATTTCAAGCTTTGGGTGCGGGACCAATTGGATGCGTTTGAGGGGGGCCTCGTCGCTTTGCTGCGCGCGCTTCTCGGGCAGGCCGAGGCGGGGGCTGATTGGACGATGCCGGGGTTCACGCATTTGCAAACGGCACAGCCGGTAACCTGGGGCCATCACATGATGGCCTATGTTGAAATGTTCGGGCGTGATTTGAGCCGGGTGCGCGATGCACGGGCGCGGATGAATGAAAGCCCATTGGGGGCGGCCGCCCTGGCGGGTACGTCCTTTCCAATTGATCGCGATATGACGGCGCAGGCATTGGGATTTGACCGGCCTGCGGCAAATTCGCTGGATGCGGTCAGTGACCGCGATTTTGCGTTGGAATTTTTGGGGGCGGCCAGCATTTGCGCCATGCACCTCAGCCGATTTGCTGAAGAGCTGGTGATCTGGTCATCTGCCCAATTCCGCTTTGTCGCATTGTCGGATCGGTTTTCTACGGGATCTAGCATCATGCCGCAAAAGAAAAACCCTGATGCGGCTGAATTGATTCGCGCAAAAGTGGGGCGGATCTTTGGGGCAAACACAGCTTTGATGATGGTGATGAAGGGGCTGCCCTTGACCTATTCGAAGGACATGCAGGAAGATAAAGAACAGGTCTTTGACGCGGCGGACAACCTGATGCTGGCCTTGGCTGCGATGGAAGGCATGGTGCGTGACATGACGGGACAGCGCGAGAACTTGGCAGCGGCGGCGGGGTCTGGTTTTTCTACCGCGACAGATCTGGCGGATTGGTTGGTGCGGGTATTGGGATTGCCGTTTCGTGATGCACATCACATCACCGGTTCGCTGGTGGCATTGGCCGAGGGGCAGGGATGTGATCTGCCTGATTTAACAATCGCGCAGATGCAGGCGGTCCATGCTGATATCACCGAAAGTGTCTTTGATGTACTGGGCGTCGAAAATTCGGTAAACTCGCGCATGTCTTATGGAGGCACAGCCCCCGCGCAGGTGCGTGCGCAGATTGAACGGTGGAAGGATTTGCTGGCATGAAATGGGTTTTCGGATTGTTGGTTCTAACAGGCATGGCCGGGTGCGGTGCTGATGGAGAACCTGTTCAACCAACGCGGGCTGCGTCAATTCTGATCACAGAAAACGGCATCTCGGGCGGGGCACGTCTTGGGCTGAACCAAGGCCCTATCTCTGTATCACTTGGATTGGGCGTGTGAGGGTCGCGGTGCTTTTGCTGGTGGTGCTGACCGGTTGTGGGGCTGCGGAGGGGGATGGCAATACGCCGCCTTCTAATGTGCGCGACGATTCACGGGCGATAGAGCCGGGGATCAGTCTTTCCGGTTATGCCCAAATTGGTGTTTCACGGAGATTCTAAGATGTCCCGACTGCGGATGGTTTTTCTGATACTGGCGATTTGGGGCGCGGTGCACCCGATGTACTATTTTGTCAGTTGGTTTAACGAAAATGGCTTTGATATCGGGGCGATGGTCGAAGCCTGGCATGTGAATGCCGCCGCGAGCGGTCTGGTCTGGGATTTGACAATTGCGGCACTCACCTTGACCGTTTGGATTATTGCTGAGGTTGGTGTACGGCGGAATTGGCTGGCATTGATTGCCATTCCCGCCACCTTCTGTATTGGAGTATCTTGTGGCCTACCGTTGTACCTTTTCTTGAGGACGGCACCTGTCCGCTAAAGTTCTGCACGGTATATAAGGCCAAAAAGAGAATGGACCATTTCCTGTATCGCGACGGCGCGCTTTTCGCCGAAGACGTTGCTATTTCTGAGATTGCAACAGCTGTGGGCACACCGTTTTATGTGTATTCCACAGCAACATTGCTTCGGCATTTTCGGCTGTTTGATGAAGCATTGGACGGCATGGAACACCTTGTCTGTTATGCGATGAAAGCCAATTCCAATCAGGCAGTGTTGCAAACGTTGGCGCAGGCCGGAGCGGGTATGGATGTGGTTTCTGGTGGGGAATACCGCCGGGCACGGGCGGCGGGCGTGCCCGGAGAGCGGATCGTTTTTTCTGGGGTTGGCAAAACCCGTGATGAAATACGGCTGGCGCTGGAAGGTGGTATTCGCCAATTTAACGTCGAGAGCGAACCGGAGATGGCTGTTTTGGATGCAACAGCGCGAGAGTTGGGCGTTGTTGCACCAATCACAATTCGGGTGAACCCGGATGTAGATGCGAAGACTCATGCAAAGATCGCAACGGGTAAGTCCGAGAACAAATTTGGCATTCCAATCGCGCGATCCCGAGAGGTTTATGCCATGGCGGCCGCGATGCCGGGATTGGATGTGATTGGGATTGATGTGCATATCGGGTCACAGTTGACCGATCTGGCCCCTTATGAGCTGGCCTATCAAAAGGTCGCAGAACTCACTGAGGTTCTGCGGACCGATGGGCATCAGATCAGGCGGCTTGATCTTGGGGGTGGGCTTGGTATTCCGTATGAGCGGTCAAATGCCGACCCGCCGTTGCCATCCGATTATGGCGCGCTGGTGAAGCGGACATTGGGGCATTTGGGATGTGAGATTGAGATTGAACCGGGGCGGTTGATTGCTGGGAACGCTGGTTTGATGGTCAGCGAAGTGATCTATGTCAAATCGGGCGAGGGGCGTGATTTTCTGATCTTAGATGGTGCGATGAATGATTTGATCCGTCCAGCGATGTATGAGGCGCATCATGACATCATACCTGTTGTTGAGCCCGTGGCGGGGACCGAATTGATGCCAATGGATATTGTCGGTCCGGTTTGCGAATCTGGAGACACATTTGCCAAACAGCGACCAATGCCCCCTTTGAGTGCGGGGGATTTGGTGGCGTTTCGGTCGGCGGGGGCGTATGGCGCTGTAATGAGCAGCGAATATAACTCAAGACCACTTATCCCCGAAGTTTTGGTGAAAGACGATCAATTCGCGGTTATCCGCCAACGACCCACCTTTGACGAAATGATAAAACGAGATACCATTCCTGAATGGCTGTGAGGGTATCGTACTCTCTCCATGTCAGGGAGCACGACGTATGAGCACGTTTACACCAAACGATCAACGCAAAGGCATGGCCGCATTGCGTTGGCCCATTCGGTTCACTTGGGCGGGCATGTTGGCCGAACGGTTGGTGCAGGCGTTTTGGCCCTTGTTGACAGTGGTGTTGGTTATTCTGGCTACTCTGATGCTGGGACTTCAGGATCAGGTCATCGTTGAAATTGTCTGGGCGGCGTCAATTGTTGCTGCGGGCGCGGCGCTTTGGGCGCTTGTCTATGCCGCGCGACGGTTTCGGGTTCCATCACACTTTGCGGCTTTGGAACGGTTAGATGCCAGCCTGCCGGGCAGGCCGATCAATGCGTTGTTGGACGAGGCGGCCATCGGTGCCCAAGATGATGCCTCCATGGCGGTGTGGCGGGCACATAAAGCACGCATGGCGGCTCGCGCTGCTAATGCTAAGCCAGTGCCCGCGGACCTGAGAGTTTCACGCCGGGATCCCTATGCGTTACGCTTTGTTGGCGTGCTTGCCTTTATGGTGGCGATGGTTTTTGGATCAATCTGGCGGGTTGGCACCGTGGTTGGTATGGCGCCGGGCATTGCCGGGCTTGCTGATGGTCCCGTTTGGGAAGGTTGGGCAGAGCCACCGCGCTATACAGGCAAGCCGACATTATACCTTAATGATTTGGCCGAAGGGCCGTTTGAATTGCCCCAGGGCACGTTGATCACATTACGGTTCTACGGAGAAGTCGGTGCGCTGACCCTTGCCGAAACGGTATCAGGACGCAGTTTGGATTTACCTGCCTCGTCTGATCCTGCGCAAGATTTTGCTGTGGTACAGGCGGGTTCTATCGCGATTGAAGGGCCCGGAGGACGGGTTTGGGATATTGCAATCCGTCCTGACACAGCCCCTGAGGTTGAGGTTCTGGGGCCCCCGGAAGTGTCGGCATTGGGCGAGATGCGTCTGCCTTTTGCAGCGCGTGATGATTATGGCGTTGAAGCGGGTGAAGCGCGCATCGTGCTGGACCTGACCGAGATAGACCGGCGGTACGGTTTGACGCTGGATCCTGATCCGCGTGCGGGCATTGTGGTGTCCTTGCCCACACCAATTGCGGGAAATCGAGCGTCCTTTGAAGAAAATATGATTGAGAATTTCTCAAAACATCCTTGGGCCAATCTGCCTGTCAAACTTAGCTTGAGCGTGCTGGATGCAGCTGAGCAAAGCTACGAAACAGAACCACAGGATATGATCTTACCGGGCAGGCGTTTCTTTCATCCGGCGGCGGCCGCAATGATAGAAATGCGTCGCGATTTGTTGTGGGCCAAGGGCAATGCGCCTCGAATGGCACAGGTATTGCGTGCGGTATCTTATCGTTCGGACGATGTGTTGCGATCTGCAACAACGGCACTGCGCGTTCGTCGGTTGATTGAGCGTTTGGAACTGCGCACCCGCTATGGCCTTGACGAAGAGGTACAGAACGAGATCGCAGAGGACCTCTGGGGGCTTGCGATTGAGCTGGAAGAAGGGGTTCTTGCGGATGCATTGGAGCGCCTGCGTCGGGCTCAGGAACGTCTTGAAGAGGCGATGAAAAACGGCGCCTCTGACGAGGAAATCGCCGAGTTGATGGACGAGTTGCGTCGCGCAACAGAAGAATACATGCAGCAATTGCAACGCCAGCAGGCGCAGGAAAACCAAGATGGCAGTCCGCAGCAGCAACAACAAGGTGATACTCTGCAAATGACGCAGGATGACCTGCAACGCATGATGGATCGCATACAGGAACTGATGGAAGAAGGCCGGATGGCCGAGGCTGCGGAAGCGCTTCAGCAGTTGCAGGAAATGATGGAAAACATGCGCGTCACCCAAGGTCAGCAAGGGGAAGGACAGCAATCACCGGGTGAGCAGGCGATGGGCGAACTGGGCGATTTGCTGGGTGAACAGCAAGGACTTTCGGATCAGGCGTTCCGGGACTTGCAAGAAGAAATGCCGGGGCAAGGCGCCGAAGCAGGAGAAAGCCAAGGAAACGAAGGCCGCAATGGTGGTCAGGGGCGCGGGCAAAGCCACGAAGGCCAGAACGGTCAAGGTGAGGGCAGCGGCGAACAGCAGGGCGAAGGCCAGCAAGGGCAGGGGGGCGAAGACGGCGCACAAAGTCTAGCTGACCGACAACAGGCCTTGCGAGATGAATTGAACCGCCAGCAGGGCCGCTTACCTGGGCAAGGATCACCAGAAGGCGATGCGGCGCGGGATGCGTTAGGGCGTGCTGGCGACGCGATGGACCGTGCCGAAGAGGCGTTACGCAACCGCGACTTGTCTGAGGCCATCGATAATCAAGCGCAAGCGATGGAAGCGCTCCGCGATGGGATGCGATCATTGGGCGAAGCGATGGCGCAGGAACAACAAAACCAACAACCCGGGCAAGGTGACGCTGAATCAGACCGCCGTGCTGACAACCGTGACCCACTGAACCGTGAGCAAGGCAGCAATGGAACCGCGAATCCAGATGGGCCATTGGCGTTGGGAGAAAGTAATATGGGGCGTGCCCGCGACCTGATGGATGAAATCCGCCGCCGATCAGCCGAGACCGAACGCTCAGAGCTGGAACGAGACTACCTTAACCGGTTGTTGGACCGTTTCTGAACAGCGGGTAAGTTAACCTCGGGTCAGGACGAATGGGTCATGTCCCTAAGCCCGTTGGCGCGGATGGGATGATCTTTGGCAAGATGACACGCCCTTAATAGGGTGGGGACAAGGCCCATTCGACCATTAATTTCCCGAGCCAGCCGCCTGCTTGTCCAGCCAGCTGAGCATGTCGCGGATCTGACCGTCAAAAATCAGACGCATTTGATCAACCCAAGCAACATAAGCGTTTAACACCGGATCAACTGCTGGAACTGCTTCGGCGATTTGCGGTGCGAAGAGGTAAACCAGAGCCAAAACAATCGCGAGGATAACGACCCCGTAGAAACCGGTTTTGAAACCGCTTCGCCGTTTGCGTTGCCCACCTGCGCCAATCTCCTCGCGGGTTTCGGCATCAACGCCATTGGCTGCGGCGTCATTGCGCAGGGTCGAATTGATTTCTTCGATATCTGGCAGCAATTCCCGGCGCGATGAAATCGCCGCAGCTGCTGCCGCAGCTTCTGTGGCGTGTTCGGGTTCTCCACGAAGGCGGGCCATGCGATTCTTTGCATCTTGCGCACGGCGGTCTGCTTCATCCTCGACAGAGAGAGCAGGAGCACGTTCTGTGGTTTCCGCAAGCCCCAGATCTGGTTGACTTTCGAGCGTCCCACTTTGGCGTTTTTGGCGGGCTTCGAACTCCGCCTCTGCCTCTTGGCGCAGGATATCGGCGACGGCGGGGTCTAGTTGTTTGCGCTCAGGTTCCTTGTTCGGCGGTGGCGGCGGAGGGGGGGGCGATACTTCTTCGTCAGGCGCAGGACCATCCACGACAATCTCGGTTTCATCCTCCACCGGCATGTGGTCGGGATGGTTTTGAAACCAAGTTTGTCCACAATTGGAACATTGCACATCTCGCCCTGAGGTTGGCACGACTTCGTCGGGCACCTCATACTGGGCGTCACAATTTGGGCAATTCAGCCTCATCTGGTATATCGACACTCATCTATAACAACACCTAGGCACGTATGGGTAGCATATGATCAACGATTGGCTAGGAAAAGCCATAACTGTTGCCATTCTCAAGAAGTGCTGCATTGAATCCCCAGCGGTGCTGAGGCACAACAGACGCGTTGAGGTGGGGTGAGCGTGTGATCGAGCTGGAAAATGTGGCCTACAGCTATGGCGGGGGCGAATTGCTCTCCGACATTTCGCTGAAACTTGCGCCGGGTTCGTTCCACTTTTTGACGGGGCCTTCTGGTGCAGGCAAGACAACGTTGATGAAACTTTGCTATGGTGCCTTGCTGCCTACGGCGGGTCATATCCGGTTGTTTGGCGCTGATGTGCGTGGATTGAACCGGGACGACATCGCAGTGGTGCGTCGCCGAGTGGGGGTTGTGCACCAAGATGTTCAATTTCTCAATCACATTGATGTGGTCGATAACATCGCTTTGCCGCTGACGGTTTCGGGCCGTCATGCAGAAGCAGGTGGCGCGGATTTGGAAGAATTGATGTCATGGGTTGGTTTGACAAACCGCTCAACGGCTTATCCGCCCGAATTATCTGGAGGGGAACGCCAACGTGCTGCTTTGGCTCGGGCGGTAATCATGTCGCCAGATGTGGTGTTGGCGGATGAACCAACCGGGAATGTGGATTGGGATATGTCGCAGCGTTTGCTCCGGCTTTTGATCGAATTGAATAAGATGGGTAAGACAGTTCTGATCGCCACCCATGATCTTAGCCTGATCCGTGCGACCAAAGCGCATGTCCAAGCCCGAGTGTTGAGGATCGCCAACCGGCGGATACAATTGGCTGGAGCGGACTTGTGAAGTTTGATCTGGCGATTGTTCAAGCCTATTTGGTTGGTGACCGGCAGGCAGACCGTGTGGTTCCCCCGTCAGGCTTTACCGCACAGCTGACGCTGTTTGCTGCGGCGGCCATGGCGTTTCTGGCGGTCTTTGCGCTGGCGCTTTCGTTGGCGGCAGGGCGGTTGGCGGACCGTTGGGGCGAAGAACTGGCCCGTTCCGCGACAATCCGCATTGTTTCTCCGCTGGATCAACGCGCGCTTCAGACCGAGGCGGCTTTGCGTATCTTGGAAACCACTAAAGGTGTTGCGAGCGCCCGGGCATTCTCTGACGAGGAACAACAAGCGCTGCTTGCCCCATGGTTTGGGCCGGAATTGGCCTTGGACAGCTTACCGGTGCCGCGATTGATTGAGGTGATTGAGAACCAAGACGGGATGGATCCTGCGGGGTTGCGGCTCCGTCTTGCTGCTGAGGTGCCGGGGGCTGTGCTGGATGATCATAGCCGCTGGCGCGCGCCATTGGTACAGGCGGCATCGCGGTTGCGGTTGCTGGGCTGGACGTCAATCCTTTTGATTGCAGCGGCTGTTGCCGCGATGATTACTTTGGCTGCAAATGCAGCTTTGGCGGCAAACGCTCAAGTGATTGCTGTTTTGCGGCTGGTCGGGGCGACAGACGATTATATTGCGCGCGCCTTTATTCGCCGCTTTACGCTGCGCGCCTTGGCTGGAGCGGCAATTGGAACGGTTCTTGCGCTTTGTGCGGTCCTGTTACTCCCGTCAGCCTCTGATGCTGGTGGGTTTCTGACGGGGCTTGGATTTCAGGGGGGGCATTGGTTTTGGCCTGTGTTGATCCCGCCGCTGGTTGGGGTTGTTGCCTTTAGCGCCACTGGTGCTGCTGCGCGACGCACGCTGAGGGAGTTGACTTGATGCTGCAATGGGTTCGGTCCATTATTTTCATTGTCCAAGCTACACTTGCGATGCCGATCATTGGTTTGCTGTTCGCGCCTTGGGCAATGTTTTCAAAAACCGGTGCTTATGCAGCCTGCAAAACCTATGCTGGCTGGTGCATGTGGAGTGCCCGTTGGTTGATTGGTTTGCGCTGCGAAGTGCGTGGGGATGTCCCGCAAGGTGAGGTTCTGGTTGCTGCTAAACATCAGTCATTTCTTGATATCATGATGATTTTTCATGCGCTTCCACGTGCTAAGTTCATAATGAAACGAGAAATCCTCTGGACCCCGGTCATTGGACAATACACCAAACGCATGCAGATGATCGCGGTTGATCGGGGCAAACGTGGCAAAGCGATTTCCAAAATGATGGAAGACGTAAATGCAGGTCGGATCGAGCCGGGGCAAATCGTGATCTATCCACAGGGCACACGCGTTGCACCGGGTACGACAGCGCCTTACAAGGTGGGAACGGCGGTACTCTACGATCAACTGGGGCAGTCGTGCGTACCGGTTGCGACAAATGCAGGGTACTTTTGGCCGCGTCGTGGGCTCTACCGGCGGTCGGGTTTGGCTGTGGTTGAGTTTTTGGCCCCCGTTGATCCTGGATTGACCAAGGAGGTGTTCATGGCACAATTGCAGGACAAAGTTGAAACGGCCTCTAATCAACTGTTGATAGAGGCCGGATGGGATAAATGATGCGGAAAATTGACGATATCGGAAGTCTTGAAGCGCTCTATGGCGTTCCCGGTGCTCCAGCTTTGCGCAAGGTCGCGAACCAGATGACCCCGCTTTATCGCAAATGGATCATGGCGTCTAAACTATGTGTTCTGAGCACCGTTGGCCCAAATGGCACAGATGGCAGCCCGCGAGGAGATGATGGCCCGGTTGTACTTGAATTGGATGAACACAGGTTGGCGTTGCCTGACTGGCGTGGCAACAACAGGTTGGATTCTCTGCGGAATATCGTTGTGGATGGTCGCGTTTCTCTGATGTTTTTTGTGCCCGGCTCAAACAACGTGGTGCGCGTGAATGGGCAGGCTTTCCTGACTGATGACACTGACATGCGCGCGCGGTTTGAAAAGAAGGGCCGTCAGCCTGCCACAGTGATTGTCTTAGAAATCGGCGAAATTTATACGCAATGCGCCCGCGCAATGATGCGAGCGGGCACTTGGGCTGGCATAGATGAAAGCGGGGGCCTGCCGTCCGTCGGTGACATTTTGGCCGAAATGACCAGCGGCAAAGAAGGCGGAGCGCCATACGATGACGCTTGGGGGGCGCGCGCAACTGAGACCATGTGGTAAGGGGTCCCCTTATTTCTGCGGGCGGCCCCGATAGAAAAGGATAGGGATGACGTAGACAGGCCTGCTACGTCATCGCCTTTGAAGGAGGGTAGACAAAAGGGGAGAATGCTCCCCCAATTACATGTGAATGGCCCCATCACCACAAGCCAGTGCGGCCTCACGTACAGCTTCGGAATAGGTTGGGTGCGCGTGGCAGGTCATCGCCAAGTCTTGCGCTGACGCACCAAATTCCATTGCCACACAGACCTCATGAATCAGATCACCCGCTGATGGGCCAATAATATGCGCGCCAAGAATGCGGTCTGTCTCTTTGTCAGCAAGGATTTTGACAAACCCATCGCCAGAGAAGTTCGCCTTGGCCCGTGCATTCCCCATGAAACTGAATTTCCCAACCTTATAGGCGCGCCCTGCTTCTTTCAGGCTTGCTTCGGTCTCACCTACATTTGCGACCTCGGGGTGGGTATAGATCACCCCGGGGATGACACCGTAATTCACATGGCCATGCTTGCCCGCGATCACCTCAGCCGCAGCCATGGCTTCGTCTTCGGCTTTGTGAGCCAGCATAGGCCCATCGATGACATCGCCAATCGCATACACACCTTTTACGGAGGTTTCCCATTTTGCATTTACAGCAATCTGCCCGCGCGGGGTCATATCCATGCTCAGCCCCAGACCGTCATGATATGGTTTACGCCCGGTTGCGATCAGCACGACGTCAGCGTCAAGAACATGCTCGCTGTCATCCTTGCGCAACTTGTAGTGGACCTTGGCCTTTGTTTTGCTGGCCTCCGTTTTTTGCACAGCAGCCCCCATGATGAATTTGAGGCCCTGTTTCTTGAGCGTGCGCTGAAATGTTTTTTGCACCTCAGGGTCCATGCCCGGCGTGACCACATCAAGGAATTCCACAACCGTTACCTCGGAACCAAGCCGGGAATAGACGCTGCCGAGCTCCAACCCGATTACACCAGCACCGATAACAACCATTTTCTTGGGAATTTTGCCGAGTTCCAGCGCGCCAGTTGATGTGACAACAACCTTTTCGTCGACCTCAACACCGGGCAGGGATGCGGGTTCGGACCCTGTTGCGATGATGATGTTCTTGGCCTCATGGACGTCATCGCCAACCTTGACCTTGCCCGCCTCAGGGATGCTTCCCCAGCCTTTGAGCCAATCAATCTTGTTCTTTTTGAACAGGAATTCGATACCTTTGGTATTGGTATCAATTGTGGAGGATTTATAGGCCAACATTTGCTTCCAATCGACGGAAGGGGATTTACCCTTTAGGCCCATCTCAGCAAAATTATGTTCCGCTTCATGAAGCATATGGGAGGCATGCAATAATGCTTTGGAAGGGATGCAGCCAACATTGAGGCAGGTGCCGCCAAGGGTTTCACGGCCTTCAACACAGGCCGTTTTCAGCCCCAACTGGGCACAGCGAATGGCCGCGACATAGCCGCCGGGGCCGGATCCGATCACGATGACATCATAGCTGGACATGGGGGGTCTCCTTTTGGGGATTAGACAAGTGCTGAAAGCAGCATAACAGTGGTGGCAAGGAATCCTGCGAACCAAATGAAAGAGCGGGCAGGGCTAAGGCCAAAGGCATAGGCCGGGATGTAGAGAATACGCGCAATGAGGTAAATCCACGCCCAGGTGGCGGTGAGCGCGCTGTTTTGAGCGGACATCTGGATGACCCCGACGGCGATTGCGAAGAGGATCAGGTTCTGTGCATGATTGTCAAAGGCACGTCCAAGACGGGCGGCGCGAACAGACATTTGTTTGCTCGGCTCTCGGTCCCGGGGGGACATGGTGTAGCCGGGGCCAAGCTCGCGGTTGGCCGGAACCGCAAAGAGCACAAATTGCACAACTTGGAGCAGGGCTGCGAGCGTAAGGACTGTGAGTTCTGGTGTCATCTGTTCTGGGCTGTTGTCCTGTTGAGTGTACTTTGGCGGGAAATTTGTTTGGACCGTTTAAACTTTGGGAGGTCATAGCAAAGACGCGGGCCAAACGTTTCGCTTTGTTTCTGTTGGACGTCGACGCACATTGTGATCATCTGCTGCTCCTCATCGAGGACTGCAAGTGCCGACCGGCTATTTTGACCGTTGATAAATCTGTCAATCTCAATCAACGATCTGACCAGACATGGGGGCGCCGACGCAGCCGACACCCCTTGTGCTTTTTCCAACTTAAATGTCCATCAACAAGCGTCGCGGATCTTCAAGCATTTCTTTCACACGGACCAGGAAGGTAACCGCGCCTTTGCCGTCTATGATGCGGTGGTCATAGCTGAGCGAGATGTACATCATTGGGCGGATCACGATCTCTCCGCCGATGACCATTGCGCGGTCCTGAATTTTTGCCATGCCAAGGATGCCGGATTGTGGTGGATTCAGAATGGGGGCGGTCATCAGGGAGCCATACACACCACCGTTCGAAATGGTGAAAGTGCCCCCGGTCATGTCGCCCATCGTCAACTTGCCGTCACGGGCTTTCTTGCCCATGACGTTGATGGCCTTTTCAATACCGGCAAAGGACATTGTATCGACGTCACGGATCACTGGCACGACGAGGCCTGTTGGCGTACCCGCCGCGACGCCCATATGCACATAGTTTTTGTAGATCACATCGGTGCCGTCAATTTCGGCATTTACCTCTGGGATTTCTTTCAAAGCATGACAACAAGCTTTGGTGAAAAAGGACATGAACCCCATCCGCACGCCGTGCTTTTTCTCAAAATCGGCTTTGTAGGTGTTACGGATCGCCATGACCTCGGTCATATCGACTTCGTTAAAGGTGGTGAGGATCGCGGCGGTGTTTTGCGCTTCTTTGAGGCGGCGGGCCATTGTCTGTTTGAGGCGAGTCATGCGAACACGTTCTTCGCGCGCGGCGTCATCAGCGGCTGAAGGGGCCCGCGGGGCGGCGGGTGCAGAAGTTGTTGAGGGTGTGGTCCCGGCAGCGAGCGCTTTTGCGACGTCTTCTTTCATCACGCGGCCATCACGGCCTGATCCAGTAACTGCATCGCGGTTCAGACCTGCTTCGGCCATGGCTTTCTTGGCGGATGGAGCGTCTTCGATGTCTTTGCTACCACTGGAAGATGCGGCCGCAGAGGCAGGGGCCGCGCTGGCAGCAGGGGCTGCTGTTGCAGCACCCGCACCGGAAGCCAGTACCGCCAGTTTGCCGTTTGCTTCCACGGTGCTGCCTTCGGGGGCGATAATTTCGGTCAATGTGCCCGCTGTTGGGGCAGGAACCTCAACGCTGACCTTGTCGGTTTCCAATTCACAGAGCATTTCATCCTGAGCGACCGCATCACCGACTTTCTTGAACCAGGTCGAGACGGTTGCTTCGGTCACGCTTTCCCCCAAAGTGGGGACCATCACATCAATGGATGCGCCGCCTGACGCTGCCGAGGGCGCCTCAGCAGCAGCTGGCGCTGCTTTTTCGGCAGGTGCCGCAGCGCTCGCACCTTCGGAGATATTGGCAAGCAATGCGTCGACGCCAACGGTCTCCCCTTCGGCGGCAACGATATCGGACAATGTCCCTGCAACAGGGCTTGGGACTTCGACAGTCACTTTATCTGTCTCAAGTTCACAGAGCATTTCATCTACTGCGACAGCATCGCCAGGTTTCTTGAACCATGTGGCCACAGTTGCCTCGGTCACGGATTCGCCCAATGTGGGTACGCGTACTTCGGTCATTTTTTCGATCCTTCAAGTGTCAGCGCCTCATTCACGAGGGCGGCTTGTTGTGCTTTGTGGGCTGAAGCGAGGCCGGTGGCGGGCGACGCTGCTGCGGGGCGACCAGCGTAGGTTGGACGCGTGTGTTTTGATTTGATACGGGTCAAAACCCATTCGAGGTTGGGTTCAATGAATGACCATGCGCCCTGATTTTTCGGTTCTTCCTGACACCAGATCATTTCGGCATTCTTGAAACGTTCCAGTTCCTTGACCGCTGATTGCGCGGGGAAGGGATAGAATTGTTCGAAGCGCATCAGATATATGTCGTTGATGCCTCGTGCGTCGCGTTCTTCGAGCAGGTCATAGTAAACCTTACCAGAACACATCACCACGCGTTTGATTTTATCATCTGCGACGAGTTCGGTGTCCGAATTGCCCTGCTGAGCATCGTCCCACATCATGCGGTGAAAGCTGGACCCGGTAGTGAATTCCTCAGCTTGGCTCACGGCCATTTTGTTCCGCAGCAGAGATTTCGGGGTCATCAGCATCAGCGGTTTACGATAGCTACGGTGAAGTTGTCTGCGCAAGATATGGAAGTAGTTCGCCGGCGTTGTGCAATTGGCCACAATCCAGTTGTCGCCGCCGCACATTGTCAAGAAACGCTCCAACCGGGCGGAAGAGTGTTCGGGCCCCTGGCCTTCAAACCCGTGGGGCATCAGGCAGACCAGCCCTGACATGCGCAACCATTTGCTTTCACCAGAACTGATGAATTGATCAAACATGATCTGCGCGCCATTGGCGAAGTCACCAAATTGAGCCTCCCAAAGTGTCAGGGCATTGGGTTCGGCCAGAGAATAGCCGTATTCAAAACCGAGCACCGCGTATTCAGAGAGCATGGAATCAATGACTTCGTATTCTGCCTGCCCTTCACGGATGTGGTTCAGCGGGAAATAGCGTTCTTCGGTTTCTTGATTGATCAGACCAGAATGACGTTGGCTAAAGGTGCCGCGCGTGCTGTCCTGACCGGCAAGCCGCACCTTGTAACCCTCTGTCAGGAGGGAGCCAAAAGCCAAAGCTTCAGCGGTGGCCCAGTCAAATCCTTTGCCGGATTTAAACATTTCCGCTTTTGCATCCAAAAGCCGTCCAACGGTTTTGTGCATGGGGAAATTTTCAGGTGCCGTGGTCAAGGATTTGCCAACCTCTGCCATCGTCTCCGGTGCGATTGCTGTTTTGCCGCGCTGGTACTTTTCACCGCGTTTATCGATACCGGACCATTTACCATCGAGCCAGTCAGCTTTGTTTGGACGGAATTCTTTACCAGCTTCAAACTCATCGTTCATGCGTTTTTGGAAGTCCGCCTTCATGTCCTCAATCTCGCCCTCAGGGACCAGACCATCCCGTACAAGGCGTTCAGAATAGAGGCTTAGGGTGGTTTTGTGGCCTTTGATCTTTTTGTACATCACCGGGTTGGTGAACATCGGCTCATCGCCTTCGTTATGACCAAATCGGCGGTAGCAAATGATATCAATCACCACGTCTTTGTGGAATTTCTGGCGGAATTCGGTGGCAACACGGGCGGCATGCACAACCGCCTCGGGGTCATCGCCGTTCACGTGGAAAATTGGGGCCTCAACCACGAGCGCGTTGTCGGTTGGGTAAGGAGAGGAACGCGAAAAGTGCGGAGCCGTAGTGAAACCAATCTGGTTATTGACCACGATATGCATGGTTCCGCCGGTTTTGTGCCCACGCAGACCAGAAAGCGCAAAACATTCAGCTACAACACCCTGTCCAGCAAAGGCCGCATCGCCGTGCAGCAATATCGGCATAACAGTGATGCGTTCAGGGTCATTCAGCTGATCCTGTTTTGCACGCACTTTGCCGATGACAACCGGGTTCACCGCCTCAAGGTGAGATGGGTTGGCCGTGAGACTAAGATGCACGGTGTTGTCGTCAAATTCTCGATCCGAAGAAGCACCAAGATGGTATTTCACATCACCTGAACCATCGACATCTTCTGGTTTGAAACTGCCGCCCTGAAATTCGTTGAAGATTGCGCGGTAGGGTTTTTGCATCACATTGGCAAGGACCGACAGGCGACCCCGGTGGGGCATGCCGATCACGATTTCCTTGACGCCCAATTGCCCGCCGCGTTTGATGATCTGCTCCATCGCAGGCACAAGGCTTTCGCCGCCATCAAGGCCAAATCGCTTTGTACCCATGTATTTGACGTGCAGGAATTTTTCAAAACCCTCGGCTTCGACCAATTTACTCAGGATGGCTTTGCGGCCATTCTTGGTAAATGCGATCTCTTTGCCATACCCCTCAATACGCTCTTTGAGCCATCCTGCTTCTTCAGGGTTCGAGATGTGCATGTATTGCAGCGCGAAGGTGCCGCAATAGGTTCGTTTGACGATGTCGACGATCTGTTTAAGAGTTGCGACTTCAAGCCCAAGTACATTGTCGATAAAGATCGGCCGATCCATGTCAGCATCGGTAAAACCATAGGACCGTGGGTCAAGTTCAGGATGATCCCCCATATTTCGCATTTCCAGCGGATCGAGGTCGGCGGCCAAATGCCCACGGATACGATATGCCCGGATCAGCATAAGCGCGCGAATACTATCAAGCACCGCGGTCTTGATTTGCTCATCGCTGACGGAGACACCTTTTTCCGAGGCTTTCACCTTGATCTTATCACCTGCGGCTTTTGCTTCGTCCGCTTCTGGCCAAACACCTGTCAATGCGCCCATCACATCACCTGCAGGGGCAGGTGGCCAATCGCCTCGCGCCCAGGAAGGGCCGGCAGCTTCGGCCTCGACCTCTTTGCGGGCATCGCCCATGGCGTTGAAAAACACGTGCCAGGCTTCATCAACTGACGACGGGTCTGCCGCGAAACGGGCATACATCTGTTCGAGGTATGCGGCGTTGTCACCCTCCATAAAGGAGGAGGCGTGGAAGTGATTGTTATCAGGTTGTTCGGTCATATCGTCACCTCAGAGGGAAGAGTTTTCGCAAGAGAAATGGACGCGGCGTCGTGCTGTCCTGCGGGGTTGATGAACACGGGCAATTGTTGATTTTGCGCCGATCACTTCGCAAAAGCGTCCTAGGTATGCAAAGATCTGATGTTCGTGCATGGTCCGTTTGACATCAAGTTTATAGGCATAACGTGGGCTGGCGCTGAAGCTGATAGGGGAGACCCCATCAAGCTGTTCGATTGGTCGAATTGAACAATCCTTCAGGCGCAGGATTTGGTCCGGGAACTGCCAGCCCAATGCTGTTACACAAGATCTTTCTGCTTGGGCCGGAGCATGTTGCATCGCAACGGCGACAACAAACGAACACCCGAACAAGACGTATTCCAAAACACGTCTGCTGACGTAGTCTGTTCGCTTAAACGTCACGGGTTTTTGCCGTTTAAGGAACAGGGATTGTCTTGTTCGGTCGCGCTCCATTTCACCCTTTCTCAATCGCTTCCTTGACCGCTTCACCCAGTGTCGCAGGGCTGTCTGCCACAACGATGCCCGCAGCTTTCATGGCTTCGATCTTGTCTTCGGCGCCGCCTTTGCCGCCTGCAACAATCGCACCGGCATGACCCATGCGGCGTCCGGGAGGGGCCGTACGGCCGGCAATGAAACCAGCTGTTGGTTTCCAGCGGCCCTTTTTCTTTTCATCCGCGAGGAACTGTGCGGCTTCTTCTTCGGCTGATCCACCAATCTCACCAATCATGATGATGGATTGAGTCTCATCATCAGCAAGGAACATTTCCAGCACGTCGATATGTTCTGTGCCTTTGATAGGGTCGCCGCCGATGCCGACCGCTGAGGATTGGCCATAGCCCAAATCAGATGTCTGTTTCACCGCCTCATAGGTCAGCGTGCCGGACCGTGAAACCACACCGCAAGAGCCGCGTTGATGGATGTGGCCGGGCATGATGCCGATCTTGCAGGCGTCCGGGGTGATCACGCCGGGACAATTGGGGCCGATCAGTCGTGATTTGGACCCTTCGAGGCTACGCTGGACACGCATCATGTCGAGCACTGGAATACCTTCGGTGATGCAGACAATCAGTTCCATTTCAGCATCAATCGCTTCGAGGATCGAATCCGCTGCGAAAGGGGGCGGTACATAGATCACGGAGGCGTTGGCCTCTGTCACATGTTTGGCCTCGTGGACAGAGTTGAACACCGGAAGGTCCAGATGGGTCTGCCCGCCTTTGCCGGGGGTCACACCGCCAACCATCTTGGTGCCATAGGCCATTGCTTGTTCGGTGTGAAAAGTGCCTTGGGATCCCGTGAGGCCCTGACAGATAACTTTGGTGTTTTCGTCTACGAGTACGGCCATTGCGGCGTCTCCTTTGAAGGTCGGTCGGTTCTTGTTACTGCGCGCGCCCGCAGGCGCACACGCGTTAATCTATAATTGGCGTTGAGCCGTCATGCCCATGCCCGCCATGTCCATGGGTTTGATTGCACTGATGATGGTCATGGTAGCTGCATGGCGTTCCTGTCGCCGCGACAGTTTGCCCCTCAACAGGAACAAATGTGCCGTTGGCAAGGAAAGAGGTACTTGGGTGCACAGCCTGAGGGCCGTCGCGTACAGTGAGATCATTGCCACCACAGGCAGCGAGTGCGGAAAGAAGAAGTGTTGCGGTCAGAATTTTTGTCTGGCTCATTTTAGTTCCCTCATTCTGTTGGATTTGTTTCATTGGTTTTATTGCTTATCTGCGGGCGCCCGCCCCAGTCCGTCATAAAGGCGGTCCACGGCCATAAAGGTGTGCACTTGGTTGGGTGATGGCTGCGCGCCAACCTCCACCACTGCAACCCGGCCGCGCAAAAGTTCACGCCCTTCGATCAGCGCGGTGAATTCATCAGCGGTATGCGTCTTGGGCAGGGGGATAGGGGTGCCAAATACAGGAGGCGTTTGCATTTGCTTGCGCAATGCGGCGATTGCCGTGTCCGTATGATCACCATCAAAGGTCACCATGCAGCGCCGCTCTACACCGACGGGCGCATTTGCTGGGCGCGGTGCAAGGCTGTCATCCCAAAAGGTCAGCACAAAATCAGCCTCATCGGCTTTCATGTTGCGTCTGGCATCAGCTTCGGTTTGCCCCGCTTTGAAACACCAAGTGTTGAAGGCAGAGATCGCCTCATCGGCCGGGTCCGCCACAGCGTTGCCCGCCACCCCGATAAGGGCGGTCAGGCTTAGCACATGTGCTGCGGATTGGGTCGATTGCATCGGGGTATTCCCTGTTCCGATCTCAACCTTTGACGGCTTTGACGATTTTTTGTGCCCCGTCTTTGAGGTCGTCGGCTGCAATTACATCGACGTCAGAATTGTTGATGATGTCTTTGCCCTGTTGCACATTTGTCCCCTCAAGGCGGACAACCAAGGGCACTTTCAAACCAACTTCTTTCACAGCGGCGACAACACCCTCAGCAATTACATCGCAGCGCATGATGCCGCCAAAGATGTTTACAAGGATGCCTTTTACCTGTGGGTCAGACGTGATGATTTTGAAGGCTTCGGTCACCTTTTCCTTGGTTGCGCCACCGCCAACGTCCAAGAAATTGGCTGGTTCTGCTCCATAAAGTTTGATGATGTCCATTGTGGCCATCGCCAGCCCAGCACCGTTGACCATACACCCGATCTCACCATCAAGTGCGATGTAATTCAGGTCATATTTTGAAGCTTCCAATTCTTTTGGATCTTCTTCGGTGGTGTCGCGCAATTCCGCAATATCGGCGTGGCGATAGATCGCATTGCCGTCGAAAGAAACTTTGGCGTCCAGCACTTTCATGTCCCCGCCGTCCGTGACGATCAACGGGTTGATTTCCAGCATCTCCATGTCTTTTTCCATGAACGCCTTGTACAACACACCCATAAGGGCGACGCATTGTTTGACCTGTTTTCCAACCAATCCAAGCGAGAAGGCGATGCGGCGGCCATGGAAGGGTTGATATCCAGTGGCAGGATCCACTGAGAAGCTCAGGATTTTCTCAGGTGTTGCGGCCGCAACCTCTTCGATGTCCATGCCCCCTTCGGTGGAGCAGACAAAGGACACGCGGGAGGTCTGACGATCTACCAACAGTGCCAGATAAAGTTCGGTTTCAATACCAGAACCGTCTTCGATGTAGATGCGGTTTACTTGTTTACCTGCGGGGCCGGTTTGATGGGTGACCAAGGTGCGGCCCAACATTTTCTTGGCTTGTTCGGCGGCGTCTTCGACCGATTTCGCCAATCGCACACCACCCGCATCACCTGCGTCCGCTTCCTTGAACTTACCTTTGCCCCGGCCACCTGCGTGGATCTGAGCTTTGACAACCCAGAGGGGGCCGTCCATCTCACCTGCGGCACTTTTGGCGTCTTCTGCTTTGAGTACAACGCGGCCATCGGAAACTGGTGCACCGTAGCTGCGCAGGAGGGCTTTCGCCTGATATTCGTGGATGTTCATAAAAACGGTCCCGTAATGTTGGTTCAAGTCACAGGATGGCTGCCCTATGAGTCTTATGGTTCGCTGTTAGCCTTTCGTAGTTTCAGAACCATTACCACAGGAAAGTGACATTTGTGATCACACTTGAAAAACGTGTGATCACAAAAGGATCAAAATCAATAATTTGGTAAGATAATATGGTGATCTAAGTCTCGAAATTGAGACGAGACCGCCTCTTTTTGACAGACAGGAACAGAGCGCAGGAGGTCAATGCGGGTCTTTGAGCCCGAACTTGGCTGGTCAAAGTGGGATCAGAGTCCAGTAGTCCAGATCCAACAAGACATCTGGAAGGTACTTTCCCTCGCTGTCGCGCAAGTCAAACGGATCGCCGCCTTTTGTCGCCACCAACCGCATGCGCAGAGCACCGATACCGGGCGCGGGTGTTTCAGCTTTATCTAAGACTTCGGACCATGCGCGGATCGTGTCTCCGGCAAGGCAAGGGTTGGCATGTGCGCCGCTGTTTAACCCCACAACCATCTGCGCGTTTGCTAATCCATTAAATGAGAGGGCACGCGCCATTGAAATCACATGCCCGCCATAGATCAGACGGGTCCCATCCGGGCGTGCAGAAGTGTCAAAATGCACTTTGGCTGTGTTTTGCCACAAACGCGTGGCCATCATATGTTCGGCCTGTTCAATGGTCACCCCATCGACGTGGTCGATCTGTTCACCGATGTCATAATCGCCCCAGCGATGCGGCTCTCCTGCAAGTGCAAAGTTGTAGGTGCTGAAATCAAGTCCTTTGGGGACAACAAGATCCGCCGCGTCCAAAGCGGCAGGCAAGTCCGGTAGGATCGTTTGCGGGGCAGGGGCATTCAGGTCACGTTTGCGCACCATGACCCAGCGCACATATTCAAGCACTGCTTCGTCATGTTGGTTCAGCCCTGTCGTTCGCACATAGACCACGCCGGTTCGACCGTTAGAGTTCTGCTTGAGCCCGATCACCTCAGATTGGCTGCGCAGCGTGTCGCCGGGCCAGACCGGGGTCAACCAACGCCCCTGTGCATAGCCAAGGTTTGCAACCGCATTCAAGGAGACATCGGGGACCGTTTTGCCAAAGATGATGTGAAAGGCGATCATGTCATCCAATGGGCTGAACGGCAGGCCGCAGCTTTGCGCAAACTGGTCCGAGGAATAAAGAGCATGGCGCGCCGGATAGAGCATGTGATAGAGGGCGCGTTCTCCCATTTTGACGGTGCGCGGTACCGCATGTTGGATCGTTTCACCGATCACGTAGTCTTCGAAAAACCGCCCGGCATTGGTTTTCGCCATTACTGGGCACCCAATTTGGTTTTGGCCGTATAAGTCCCTTCGACCTCCTTCACGACAGCTTGCCCGCAACGCATGAGGCCTGTGGCCTGATCCCAGGTTTGTGTGGGCGAGCCGTAAAGTTCCCAACCTTTATTCAAGGCTTCGGTGACCTTGTGGCAAAAAGCGGACGTGTCTTCTTCTGATAGAAAACGATAAAGTCTCATGGTGATATCCTTGGGCTTAGAATGGGGAGACGCCGAGCAACAGATGCACGGCTGCGATGATGGTGAACATGACAGCCGCGATAACAGCCAATCGAATGTAGGTTGGACGTGTCGCACTTGGCGGCGCGGTCCAGTCAGGTTCGGCGCGATTGATCAGGATCACAGAACCGATTGCCCAAGCGAACATTCCGCCGAACAGAAAAATCGATGCCAGATCACCATTAACAAGAAGGTGGGCCGCGGCCCAAATCTTGACCGCCAAAAGTTGCGGGTGACGGGTCTTGTATGCAGGCCACGCCTTTGCGCCTTTTGCCGCCGAAGAGCCAAAAACCCAAAGGGCAAACAACATTACAAGGTTATTTAAAGGTGTCAGGAAAGATGGCGGTGTCCAAACAGGGATGAAATCCGCAGCGCGGTAACCGATGATCATAAAGGCCAAGGAGGCGACAATCATCACCGTAACAATGCCTTTGCCCGGTTCGCCCAATTTGGCCCGCGCGTCAGGAGCAAGGCGTTTAAAGAAATGGGCGGCGATCCAGAGGGCCAATCCGATGAATAAAAGAAACATGTCGCTATCCTTTGCTAAGGGTTGCTATTGCTTCCAGTTTTGCCAGTGTTTCATGGGCGGTGGCAACATGAAGGTTCTCAACGATTTTGCCATCAACCACCGCAACCCCTTGACCAGCCGCTTCGACGTCCTCGAAGGCGGCGATCTGACGGCGCGCAAGGTCGACTTCTGCTTCAGTTGGAGAAAACGCAGTGTTTGCGACCTCTAGTTGAGCAGGGTGAATCAGTGTTTTGCCGTCAAAGCCCATATCGCGCCCTTGGTCACATTCGCGTCTTAACCCGTCGTCATCTTTGAACGCGTTATAAACGCCGTCGAGGATTGCGCATTCATGTGCTTTGGCAGCAAGGACGCACAAGCCGAGCGCTGAAATCAAAGGCAGTCGATCAGGGCGGAACCGGGTTTGAAGATCTTTGGCCAGATCATTGGTCCCCAGGACCATCGCTTGCAGTTGCGGGTGCGCGCCAATGGCAGCTGCGTTCAACATCCCGCCGGGGGTCTCCATCATGGCCCAAAGAGGTTTGTCGCCCACCAATGCAACAAGGGCGTCCAAATCGCCAGGACTGCCGACCTTGGGCAACAGAATAGCATCTGCCTTCATTTGGGCTGCGGCCTTGGCATCATCGACACCCCATGGCGTGTCCAGCCCGTTGATCCGGATCACCTTGAATCGGTACCCATATCCATCTTGCGACAATGCGCCCGCCAATGTTGTGCGGGCTTGTCCCTTTTCGTCTGGGGTGACAGCGTCTTCTAAATCGAAAATCACGGCATCGCACGGCAAGTTTCGTGCCTTTTCCAGCGCGCGCGGTTTGGAACCCGGAATATAGAGAGCAGAACGTAAAGGGCGGGATGTTTTTGGCATTGGGGTGGTTTCCGTTGAGGGGTGTGCAGCAACAAGCTGTGATCTTGTGAGTCATTTTATTGCGCGTAATGGCGCATTTTTTTAGGATTAGTTCAACCCCATTTCGCCGCGGCGCAGAGAAATTCAAATGCGACACGTCTCCGGGCGCCGCGTTAACTATTGTTTCAGTCCTTATCCGCAGAGTGTCCCATGTTGCATCCCGTGGGGAGAGCCGTTTCGGCAAGGCCGTCGAAAATAGCGGGAAGGGATATGTAGCCACAAGTCATAACCTGGCACACCCAGGGTCCCGCCGGGAAAACCCGGAGTTGGTCCGAGGACACTGCGTGACGCCTTTCGAATGAAGGCACATAGGATGAATAGAATTGGGAAAGTTCTCAAACTTGGCGCGTTAACAGCTGCGGCGGCGCTTTATTTGATGGGCACAACAGATGTTGCGGCCCAAAATGCACGCAACTGCGCGCCCCGTGAAGCAGTGATAGAGCGGCTTGCGGACAGTTATGGTGAAACACGCAAGTCCATTGGGCTTGGCTCCAACAATGCGGTTGTTGAGCTGTTCGCCTCAGAGGAAACCGGGAGCTGGACCATTACAGTGACCGCACCGGGTGGGCTGACGTGTCTTGTCGCCTCTGGGCAATCTTTTGAAACGGTTGCAGAAGCATTGCCCGCAAAAGGCAGCGATGCTTGATCAATAGCGGGTTGTAGGGCCGTCCCGCCGGGGCGCGATTTGGCGCCTCAAATCAGGCCGTTGTAACCACGTTCAGAACATCCCGTCCCAGATCAGCTTGGTTCCTGTGATCAATAACAAGACATAGGTCACGCCAAAGAAAAACCGCTCAGATATGATGCGGTTCGCTTTGACACCTATCAATGTCCCAACAATTGCAAAGGGGGCAAGCACCGCATTTGCCAAGAAGGTCTGAGCGGTGAACATACCCAACATTGCATAAGGAACGAACTTTGCGATGTTCAGGACCCAAAACACTAAAACCGTCGTGGCTTGATATTCGGTTTTGTTCAAACCCCGGCTGAGCAGAAAAACCGCTGCCGGGGGGCCACCGGCATGGCTAACGAAGGTTGTAAACCCGGCCACCATGCCCCAGAAAATTCCGGACCAATCTGGCATGCGTCTGCTTGCAAAACGCGACAACCAAGTCCCGCGCGAAACTTGCCACAGAACAAACCCAACCGCGACAGCACCGATGAGCAGGCGCATCCCATCATCCGAGGTGACCTGAAACAACAGCGCCCCGCACAATACCCCCGGCAGCCCTCCCAAAACCAACAATTTGGCGTCTGGCAAGCTCCATTTTCCCCAATAGGGTTTGAGCGCAAAAGCATCGATGACCATCAACAGGGGCAAGAGCACACCAAGTGCCAGCCCAGGGTCCACGACAAGCGCCAAGACCGCGGCCGCAGCAAACGAAGCGCCGGATCCGAAGCCGCCTTTTGATACCCCTGCAAATAGGACTGCTGGACCGGCGATCATAAAAAAATTGATATCAAGTATCAGCATAATGTTTGATCACTTCGTCTATGTCTTTGCATTTCATAGCAAAACCATTCCGCTGTCCACGGCCAAACCTGCGTTCTGAAGGCTGGAATTGTTGCAATCCCGTGCGTCCGCTTGCGGGCCGTCGCGCATTTCGTTATTCCCGCGTCAACGTAACCCACTCGGAGATATCTCATGGCCAGACCCAAAATCGCGCTGATCGGTGCAGGGCAAATCGGCGGAACGCTCGCCCATCTTGCTGCCCTCAAAGAGCTCGGTGATGTCATTTTGTTCGACATTGCTGAAGGCACACCAGAAGGCAAAGCTCTTGATATTGCCGAATCTGGGCCATCCGCAAAATTTGACGCAACGATGTCTGGTACACAGGATTATGCGGATATTGCAGGCGCGGATGTTTGCATTGTAACGGCTGGCGTCGCACGTAAACCGGGGATGAGCCGTGATGATCTGTTGGGGATCAACCTCAAAGTGATGAAATCCGTTGGTGAAGGCATCGCTGCACATGCGCCGGATGCATTTGTGATCTGCATCACCAACCCGCTGGATGCGATGGTATGGGCGTTGCGCGAATTTTCAGGCCTTCCTCATGAAAAAGTCTGTGGCATGGCGGGTGTGCTTGATTCGGCGCGCTTCCGCCACTTCCTGGCATCTGAATTTGACGTATCCATGAAAGACGTCACTGCATTTGTGCTTGGCGGGCATGGTGACACTATGGTGCCGCTGGTACGCTATTCCACTGTGGCGGGCATCCCTCTGCCTGATCTGGTCAAAATGGGCTGGACCACCCAAGAAAAGCTGGACGCAATTGTGCAGCGGACCCGTGATGGTGGCGCGGAAATCGTTGGGTTGCTTAAGACCGGGTCAGCATTTTATGCCCCTGCAACATCGGCCATTGAAATGGCGGAAAGCTATCTGAAAGACCAAAAACGTGTCTTGCCTTGTGCTGCTTTTGTTGATGGGGCCTATGGTTTGGATGGCTTTTATGTTGGCGTCCCGACCGTCATTGGTGCCGGGGGCGTTGAACGGGTTGTGGAAATTTCCATGAACAAAGACGAACAGACGATGTTCGATAACTCAGTTACCGCCGTAAAGGGCTTGGTTGAGGCCTGTAAAGGCATCGACGGTTCCTTGGCATAAACTGGTTCAAGAACGATTGTGCAGGCGCGTCTCTTATTGAGGCGCGCTTTTTCTTTGGATACCAGTATTTGACGCGCATCATTTGACGCGCAACGCCGCTATTGCGGTTTTGCCTGTCAGGTGTTCAGCAAAAAAGTGATATGCCTCGGCCAAGGTTGCACGTTAGGCTACGGCTATGCGGTTGCTATTCATCCTTTTGTTGTTTTTGCCACGCCTCGCTTTTGGCTGTGAGCTGGCCTTGGTTCTGGCGGTTGATGTGTCGGGATCGGTCGACAATCGAGAATATCAAATTCAGATGCAGGGTCTTGGCGCAACACTGCGTGACAGCATCGTTGAAGATGCATTGCTTGACGCTCAGGCAATGGTGACAGTGGTGCAATGGACTGGGACATCGCGGCAACGACAGACCATCCCGTGGACGCGATTACAAACGCCTGAAGATGTCCAAGCGCTGGCAAGTGCCATTGATAACGATCAACGACGGTGGCGAAATTTCTCAACTGCAATTGGAGAGGCGATAACTGTCTCAGCTGCCTTGTTTGATCAGGTTCCGGGATGCCGCCGGAAAGTCATCGATGTGTCGGGGGATGGGGTATCCAATGAAGGGGAAACACCGGCAGACCAATTGGGTGCAATGCGCGCGGCAGGTATTACAATCAATGCCCTTGCAATTGAAACCGATGAAACCGACCTCACGGCCTATTTCTTTGAGAACTTGATTGTGGGTGATGGCGCATTTGTGATCACCGCCAACGGTTTTGAGGACTACCCGGAACAAATCCGCCGCAAACTGCAACGTGAAACTACCAAACAATTGAGTCGCTTGAAAAAAAAGTAAAAATTTGTGATCACGTGATGTTTCCCTGTGATCACAAAATGAGAGAGGTAGCCCAGCTAAAGGGCTTTTTGATTGGATTGGCTCTAAAAGGTCTTAGCAATTGGGTTGAACCCCGTGACACTCCCGTAAAGTTTGGTATGACTATGCACAGCCAATACTTGCACGCTTAGCCACTGCCAAAGGATCCTGCCATGGCCGATGTAAACCGGGGCAATCGTCCCCTTTCGCCTCACCTGACGATCTATCGACCGCAACTTACGTCGATGACGTCAATTTTGACACGGATCACTGGCAACGCGATGTTGGTCGCGGCCTTGCTGATTGTGTGGTGGTTTCTGGCTGCGGCCAGCTCGCCAGAGTATTTTGCAATAGCGAATGGTTTTATCACCAGTTGGTTTGGCGATTTGGTGATGTTTTTCTCTCTCTTGGGGCTTTGGTACCATACACTTGCTGGTGTGCGGCACCTGATCTGGGACAATGGCGTTGGGTTGGATATTCCAACTGCGGAAAAAATGGGTTGGGCGTGCATTGGCGGATCGGTCGTCTTGACGCTGATCACTGCAGTGATCGTAGCATAGGGAGACTGATATGGCTTTTTTGACAGACCGTAAACGTGCCATGGGGCTGGGATCCGCAAAGTCGGGGACCGCGCATTTCTGGTCGATGAAGGTCAGTGCCGTGGCGCTGCTGATCCTGATCCCTTTGTTTGTCTTTACATTTGGCGCAGCTCTTGGCGGCACCTATGAGGAAATTATCGCATATTACAGCCGCCCGGGTCCTGCGATCATCGCAGCGCTGACGTTGTTGGTCGGCTTCAAACACTTCAACGACGGGTGTCAGACCCTGATTGAGGATTATGTGCATGGTACCGCGCAAAAAATCACGATCATCCTGATCACATGTCTGAGCTATGGGGCCGCAGCGGTTGGTGTTTTCGCCATCGCACGTCTGGCACTGTAAGACTGCTCGAGTTGATAAATTTTTTCCCGAAGGGAGACCGATAATGGCCGCATATGAATATGAAACGCACGAGTATGACGTGGTTGTCGTGGGCGCGGGTGGTGCAGGGCTGCGCGCGACGCTTGGTATGGCTGAGCAGGGGCTGAAAACGGCCTGCATTTCCAAAGTTTTTCCGACGCGGTCGCACACTGTGGCTGCGCAAGGTGGTATCGCGGCATCGCTGAGCAACATGGGGCCGGACAACTGGCAATGGCACATGTACGATACCGTCAAAGGCTCTGATTGGCTTGGTGATACGGATGCTATGGAGTATTTGGCCCGAGAGGCGCCAAAGGCTGTCTATGAGCTTGAACACTATGGCGTGCCATTTTCACGCACCGAAGAGGGCAAGATTTATCAACGTCCTTTTGGCGGACACACAACCGAGTTTGGTGAAGGCCCGCCTGTGCAAAGAACCTGTGCCGCGGCTGACCGGACAGGTCACGCGATTTTGCACACGCTATATGGTCAAAGCCTAAAGCATAACGCGGAATTCTATATCGAATATTTTGCGATTGATTTGATCATGTCAGATGATGGCGTGTGTCAGGGCGTGCTGTGTTGGAAGCTTGATGATGGGACAATGCATCTGTTTTCGGCAAAAATGGTTGTTTTGGCGACAGGTGGATATGGTCGTGCCTATTTCTCGGCGACATCCGCACACACCTGCACCGGTGACGGCGGTGGGATGACCGCGCGGGCGGGGCTGCCATTGCAAGATATGGAATTTGTACAATTCCATCCCACAGGGATCTATGGCGCTGGTACATTGATCACAGAAGGGGCGCGGGGCGAGGGCGGCTATCTTACCAATTCCGAAGGCGAACGGTTTATGGAACGTTATGCGCCGACCTACAAAGACCTGGCCTCCCGCGATGTCGTCAGCCGATGTATGACGATGGAAATCCGTGAAGGGCGCGGTGTCGGAGATCAGAATGATCACATTCACCTGCACCTCAACCACCTGCCCAAAGAAACGTTGGATCTTCGACTGCCCGGCATTTCCGAAAGTGCGCGCATCTTTGCGGGTGTCGATCTGACCAAAGAGCCGATCCCGGTTCTGCCGACAGTGCACTATAACATGGGTGGCATTCCGACAAATTACTGGGGTGAAGTGTTATCCCCAACAAAGGATAACCCGGACAATGTGTCCCCCGGTTTGATGGCTGTGGGGGAGGCGGGCTGTGCTTCGGTGCATGGTGCCAACCGTCTGGGATCCAACAGCTTGATTGACCTTGTGGTCTTTGGCCGAGCAGCAGCAATCCGCGCGAGCAAAGTTGTTGATGCCAATGCTGCAAACCCAACTCCAAACAAGAAATCTATTGAGGCGGCGTTCAACCGTTTCGACGGACTGCGTTATACCAAAGGCCATATGCCAACCGCCGAACTGCGTCTTGAGATGCAAAAAACCATGCAGGCGGACGCCGCCGTGTTCCGGACGGACAAAACATTGGCTGAGGGTGAAGAAAAGATGGTCGGCGTTGCCGGTAAGTTGGATGATCTTAAGGTCACCGATACATCTTTGGTTTGGAACTCCGATCTGATGGAAACTCTGGAGCTGACCAATTTGATGCCAAATGCCGTGGCAACGATCACTGCCGCTGCGGCGCGCAAGGAAAGCCGGGGTGCGCATGCTCATGAAGATTATCCGGACCGGGATGATAAGAACTGGCGCAAGCACAGCTTGATCTGGTTCAAAGGCAAGGAGGCAACCTTGGATTTCCGGGGTGTCCATCTTGAACCGCTGACCAGCCACAACGAGGGCGGGATCGACCTTAAGAAAATCGCACCAAAAGCGAGGGTTTATTAATGCGTCCAATGTCCAACATATATGTAGCCGTTGCTCTTGTTTTTGCCATGGGGTCAACCGCAACTGCCCAGAATGAGAATGCTTCTGCAGAGTTTGACGGATCCAAGGGATTTGTCGGTGACAAAGGCTATGTGGCTGATACGGTAGCCCCGCAGACGCGGCAGGTCGCCGTCAAAGAACATGTTCCGGGCCGAACCTTTGGCACGTTTAGCACAACGCCGAAACATCTGCGGGTATGGACAGTGCCCGGTTGCCCGGCTGGCTTTAACGGAATGTTCCGGGGCGGATTATATTGCCGTGACGGAAAGCCGATGTACTGATGAACGGCAATCGCTGATATGAGAACGCTTGCCGCCGCGCTTTTATTGTTTGCCATGGCCTGTGCCCCTGTGCAGGAAGCTGTGGACAATACTGCACGTCAAGGCGCCAAATCTGTGGTGACAGAAACGCTTGCGACCCGGTTCCCTCAGGTGCCCAAGCAACTGATTACGCCGTTCACTGATTGTATCATCGATAACTCGTCCGCCTTGGAAATCCGCGAATTTGCCAAAGCCGCAATTGTTGGTGTCGATGATGGCACGGTTGCGACGGTCAAAGCAGTTTTGGCGCGTCCTGAGACGGTTCAATGTCTTCAAACAAGTGCATTAAGTACTGGGCTGTTCTGAAGAATGAATTCTGCTCTTCCTCATCCAATTGCTGACCCAGCCACCGCGCAGGCTTTGCGTGCGGTGTTTCGCACGGCGGATAAGGCCGCGCGGCAGAAATTGGTGCCCATCCTGCCACCTGAAGTGATCGAATTTGCCGGGATTCAAATGTATGTCGACCCGCGCGATAATTACACGGATCGCATGATCTGGCGTGATGGGCAACCGCCCGAAATTGAATCCCTGATGGCGCTTACCGAACTGGTGGAAGGGCGGAACGCCTTTGTACTGGACATTGGCGCGAATTCTGGGGCTTTTGCCGTGCCATTGGCCGTTGCCGCCGGGCCGGGCAGCCGGGTTATCGCCTTTGAACCGAACCCTACGATGATCGGGCGGTTGGGTCAAAATATACGACTGAACGATTTAGGGGATGTCGTGCGGATCGAAGGATGCGCTTTGGGCGCTGCTGCGGGCGAAGCGACATTGAACTTTCGCACACGAAACTTTGGTCAGGCGTCATTGATGCCGATCAGGCCGGGGATACGGGATGGCGGCACTTTGGTTCCGGTCCGGCCTTTGCTTGATTTTGTTGGCGAAGCTGAAGGGCATGACATCTGCATCCTCAAGATTGACGTTGAAGGTGCCGAAGTTGCTGTTTTGAAACCTGTATTGGATGCGGCTGGTTGGTTGCCTGATGCGATGTTGGTGGAAACCGATCACCACGCAGATTGGGATACTGATCTGGTTCGCCTGATTAAAGACGCAGGTTTCAAGGTGACTCTTGAAGCCGAACAGAACACGTTGTTTGTCCGTCAGGACGCAGCTTGATGAACGTGCGCTCATTGGCGCAGAGAATGAAACGGGCAAGCAATTGCCACCCTAATGGAGACGCGACATGGTTCAGCTGACACTCCCCAAGAACTCCCGCATGACCAGCGGTAAAACATGGCCGCGACCAGCAGGCGCAACAAATGTGAAAGAGTTCCACATTTATCGCTGGAACCCGGATGACGGTAAGAACCCTGCGGTCGACACCTATTTTGTTGATCTCGATGCCTGCGGCCCGATGATTTTGGACGCACTGATCAAGATCAAGAACGAGATTGACCCAACGCTTACTTTCCGCCGCTCCTGCCGAGAAGGCATTTGTGGCTCCTGCGCAATGAACATTGACGGGATCAATACATTGGCCTGCACCTATGGTGTGGCCGAAGTGAAAGGCACGGTCAAAGTATACCCCCTGCCTCACATGCCGGTGGTCAAAGATTTGATCCCGGATTTGACCCATTTCTACGCACAACATGCGTCAATTCAGCCTTGGTTGGATACACAGACCCCTGAGCCTGCAAAAGAATGGAAGCAATCCATTGATGACCGGGAGAAACTTGACGGTCTTTATGAATGCATCATGTGTGCCTGTTGTTCGACTTCCTGCCCAAGCTATTGGTGGAATGGTGATCGCTACCTTGGGCCTGCGGCCTTGTTACATGCGTACCGCTGGATCATCGATAGCCGGGACGAAGCGACGGGGGAGCGGTTGGACGACCTTGAAGATCCGTTCAAACTTTATCGCTGCCACACGATCATGAACTGCGCAAAGACCTGCCCTAAAGGGCTGAACCCTGCAGCAGCAATTGCCAAGATCAAAAAGTTGATGGTGGAACGCACTGTCTGACCGCTCTTCCTGTGCCTTCGGCTGGTCATCGCTCCCAAGGTGCGAAGACGGCCGATGGTCGGATGAGCGATAGCTGCGGTAATTTAGGTTGGGTTGTGCTCGACAATTCGCCCCGGCGAACGATACCCTTGCCTGAATGATGGGGGTGGTATGACAGATTTTAAGCCAGATGTGATTGTTGTGGGGGCGGGGCTGTCCGGGATGGTTGCCACGCACGAAGCCGTTTTGCGGGGGCGCAAAGTCCTAGTGCTGGATCAAGAAGCGCCGCAATCGCTTGGGGGACAGGCGTTTTGGTCTCTTGGTGGTTTGTTTATGGTCGACACGCCTGAGCAACGCCGTCTTGGCATCAAAGACAGTCGTGAGTTGGCGCTAAACGATTGGATGGGGTCAGCACAATTTGACCGACCTGAAGATGCCAACCCTCGCCTCTATGCAGAGCAGTTTATCGACTGGGCCGCTGACGGAATGCGCGATTGGTGCGCTGAGATAGGCATGCGTTGGTTCCCGGTGGTGGGCTGGGCCGAACGGGGGGGTGGGCAAGCAAACGGGCATGGCAATTCTGTCCCACGATTTCATATCACTTGGGGGACAGGAACGGGTGTTGTTGCCCCATTCACCAAACTCATGACAGAATATGCTGCGGCTGGAAAAATAAGGTTGGCGTTCCGTCATCGCGCAACAAAACTGATTACTACAAATGGCAGTGTCAGTGGGGTGCAAGGTGATGTGCTTGAAAACAGTCTTGCTTTGCGGGGGGAAAGCACGTCGCGGGTGGTGATCGATACATTTGAACATCACGCCGAAGCGGTGGTTCTGACCACCGGGGGCATTGGCGGGAACCACGATGTTGTGCGCGAGCATTGGCCCGAGGGCCGACTTGGCAAACCGCCTGCGCGCATGGTGGCGGGGGTGCCCGATTATGTTGATGGCAAGATGCAGGGCATTGCAGCGAAGGCCGGGGCGGGCCTGATCAATGAAGATCGGATGTGGCATTATTGTGAGGGCGTGCAAAATTGGAATGCGATATGGCCCAATCACGGCATTCGTATTCTGCCCGGTCCCTCATCCATGTGGTTTGATGCGCGGGGGGATCGGATGGAAGCCCCAAATCTGCCGGGATTTGATACGTTGGGAACGCTGAAACGCATCCTGTCGGTCGGGGAACACAGTTGGTTCATTCTGACGCAAAAGATCATCGAAAAGGAGTTTGCCCTTTCCGGATCAGAACAGAACCCTGATCTGACTGAGGGAGGGTGGTTGGATGTTTTGAAAGCACGGCTTGGTAAGGGGGCTACGCCCGCGGTCGAGGCATTCAAAGAACATGGCGAAGATTTTGTTGTTGCGGAAAACCTTGCGGACTTGGTCGTCGGAATGAACAAGATAACGCCAAATGCACCGATCGGGCTGGATCACATTCGGGCTCAGATTGAAGCCCGCGATCAACAAATTGACAATCCATTTTGCAAGGATGCGCAGATCACTGCGATCAACGGCGCGCGAAGCTATAAAGGGGATCGTTTGATCCGTACGGCAAAACCTCACCGTATTCTTGACCCTGAAAATGGCCCATTGATTGCTGTGCGGCTCAATGTGCTGACGCGAAAATCCCTTGGCGGGCTTCACACTGATATTTTTGGACGTGTACTTACGCCTGGTGGGGATGTATTACCGGGTTTGTTTGCTGCTGGTGAGGTTTGTGGCTTTGGCGGCGGAGGGTATCATGGGTATAATGCGCTTGAAGGGACATTCCTTGGTGGATGTTTGTTCTCGGGACGTATCGCGGGGCAAAATGCATGACTGAAATTCCAATGGACGCAGCGTCGCGTCGCGACATTCCTCCGGTGATTTGTTACCCGACCCAAGGTTTGCCCGCCCCTGATATGGCGCTCTACCAAAAGGCCCGTGAAACTTTGACCAAGGTTGATGAAGTTGTCGTGCCAGCACGAGATGCACGGATGTTTCCTATTCCTGCGGGCCACTTCTTTCGTATTGTTTCAATCGAAGGGGCGCAGGTTGGAGACTTCAATCTTTGGAACCAAAGCGATCTGAATGAAAGGTTTTATTCAGGGAAAACCCGTGCGTTGCACGGCACTCACCTCACAACCGGGGAGCAGATGTGGTCGTCTTTTCCCGGGATGCGGCCGATGGCTACGATCACACATGACACATTAGGGTGGTATGGCATCGACGCCTTTGGCGGATCTGTTCATGATGTGATTGGCACCCGCTGCGATCCCTACACACATAATTTGTTGGCAGGGGGGCAGTACCACCATTGCTGTCACTCCAATTTAACACGTGCCTTGGCCGAACATCTTGGGATCCCACTGCAAGAGGCTGAGAGACACGTCCACGATGTGTTGAATGTTTTCATGTGTACGGGATTTACCCGCGATACGGGGCAATATTTCATGAAGGCGAGCCCGGTCCGACCGGGTGATTACCTGGAGTTTTTCGCCGAGATTGACCTTTTGGGGGGGCTTAGTGCTTGTCCAGGTGGGGATTGTTCAGCGGAGCACTCATCAGATGTGGCCGACTGTTATCCATTGTTGGTCGAAGTTTTCGCGCCGCAGATGGATGTCCTGTCCCTTCGTAAGCCAAATCCGCCAAACGGATATGACCAGAGCCACGGTACCTAACCAATTTCCATTGCGTGAGGGGGGGGATTCGCGCATGTTGTTTCGTCAGCCTGTCAATTCCTCGCTTTGACACGAAACACCGATGCAAGATTAGTGGTTCTTATTCAATTAGATGAGCTGAACACCCGGGGGAACTCTGCCAGCCCTCTCAGGGCAGCATGTTTTACATGCGCTTGCCCGCAAAGGAAGGGTGGTGGTTTCACACCCTTTTTGGGAGCTATAGCTGTTTGGCCGAAAATAACGACGGTCGCCATCGCGGCCACCACCGATCTTTCGCAAGATTACCGATGATGGCGCAATTTTGGGGCGTCCCGATCCTATGCAAACGCGGCCTCCAACGCGATTTCAACCATGTCGCCAAATGTCTTTTCGCGGTCCGAAGAGGGCAATGCCTCACCTGTTTGTAAGTGGTCCGAGACCGTTAGCACCGCCAAGGCCCGCCGATTATGACGCGCGGCCAAAGTGTATAATTCTGCAGCCTCCATCTCGACACCCAATATGCCGTGACGCACCATCTGTTCATCCAAATCGGGGCGTTCAGCATAAAACACATCAGAGGAATAGATCCCGCCAACATGCGTTGTGCTGCCGCGTGTTTCTGCGGCAGCAACCGCCGCACGTAACAAACCCCAATCCGCCGTTGGTGCAAAGTTGACTTCTTTGAAAATCCCCGATGATGGAGAGTTAATGGTGGTGGCAGACATGGCGATGATCACGTCACGGATATTCACATGCGGTTGCATACCGCCACAGGAGCCAATGCGGATCAATGTTTGGACATCAAAACTGCTGATCAATTCATTGGCGTAAATGGAAAGAGATGGCATCCCCATTCCTGAACCTTGGATTGTCACCCGGTTGCCGCGCCATGTGCCAGTGAAGCCCAGCATACCCCGCACTTCATTCACCAGTTCGGCGCCTTCGAGAAACGTTTCAGCGGCCCATTTTGCGCGATACGGATCACCGGGCATCAAGACTGTTTCGGCAATTTTGCCGGGTTCTGCACCAATATGTACGGTCATTACGGTTGCTCCTTTTGAAAGAGAATTGCCTGAAGCAGGGTGTGGAAACAAGAAAGAAATCAGATTGGCCATACACGGCCAGTCAACCCAAAAGTGCAACAATTATTGCGCACACTGCCAAGAGTAGGTGCGTTGAAAACGACAGAAGACGACAATCGAATCAAATTTGTCGAATGTACGCCCGGTTAAGTGGAAAAGTGTTGCTCTACAGAAGGTTAGGTGCACAACCCTCTGTAGAACGCAGGTTAAATTGCCATCGCTTCGGGTGATATGCCCTGATCAACCGCATCGCGATACCAATCAGGTCGACGCCCTTTGCCTGTCCATGTTTGTTTTGGATCATTAGGGTTGGCGAATTTGGGCACAGATTTCGTCTTTGGCGATTTCACCTTTGTTTTTCGCGCCTTAGTGGGGGCTGGGGCGCGATCAGACAAATCATCCAGAGAGAACCCGAATTCAGCGGCAGCTTTTTCAGCGGCTTTTTTCGCCTGACGGCGATCTCTGGCTTGGACATTTTGCAGCGCTTTTTGCACATCCTTAAGATGTTTCTCCAGCTGCTTTCGAGACATTTGTTTTAGATCAGTTGTCATAGAGTAACCTCTTTTCCATAGATTTACACAATTGGGGTTAATGAAAAACTATTGAAAAATAAGGGTCAATTTTGTGTCAGCTTATTCCGCTGCAACTCTCTCTGGGTCTGCGAGCGACACGATGTCGGTCATGATGGTATTCAACTCGAAATCTTTGGGAGTATAAACGCGCGCAACGCCCATTGCTCTAAGGCGTATTGCGTCATCCTCAGGAATGATGCCGCCGACGATGACGGGTATATGCCCCAGTCCTGCTTCTTCCATTTGCGCCATCAGGTCTTTGAGCAGCGGAATATGAGACCCGGAAAGGATCGATAAACCAACAACATGCGCCTTATCTTTTTGCGCGGCTTGAACAATCTCCGACGGAGTTAGGCGGATACCTTGATATGCAATATCCATGCCGCAATCGCGGGCACGTACTGCAATTTGTTCAGCGCCGTTTGAGTGACCATCTAATCCGGGTTTGCCAACAAGGAACTTTAATCTTTGTCCCAATTTGTCGCTGACTGCATCTACAGCATTTCGCAAATCATCAAGGCCTTCGGTCCTGTTGGAAATCCCGCGCCCCACACCAGTTGGTCCGCGGTATTCGCCGTGCACCGCCCGCATCTGAGCAGCCCATTCACCGGTTGTTACGCCGACCTTGGCTGCCGCAATGGAAGTGGGCATAATATTGCGTCCCTCTGCGGCGGCGGTGCGCAAATCTGCCAAAGCGGATTGGACAGCTGCATTGTCGCGGGTGGCCCGCCATTTCTCCAAGCTGGCGATCTGTTCTGCTTCTACTGAAGGATCCACAACCATGATGCCGCCATCGTCGGTCATCAGTGGTGATGGTTCCCCTTCTTGCCATTTGTTTACGCCGACAACGGTTGTTTCGCCCGCTTCTATGCGGCCAAGCCGATCTGAGTTGCTCTCAACCAAACGACCTTTCATGTAATCAATGGCCGAAATAGCCCCACCCATATCATCTAATAACGCCAATTCAGCGCGTGCACCTGTTTTCAGCTCTTCAACCTTGGCATCAACAGCTGGGTTGCCATCGAATAGATCATCAAATTCCAATAGGTCTGTTTCGAAAGCCAAGATTTGTTGCATGCGCATAGACCATTGTTGATCCCAGGGACGCGGTAGCCCCAATGCTTCGTTCCATGCTGGCAATTGCACCGCGCGGGCACGGGCGTTTTTGGAAAGGGTGACCGCCAACATTTCAAGCAAAATGCGATAAACGTTATTTTCTGGTTGCTGCTCTGTCAGACCAAGCGAATTGACCTGCACACCATATCGGAAACGACGGTATTTTGGGTCCGTCACACCATATCGCTTTTCGCAAATTTCATCCCACATATCGACAAAGGCGCGCATTTTGCACATCTCTGTGACAAACCGAATGCCTGCGTTAACAAAGAACGAAATACGACCAACCAATGCTGGGAAATCCGTGTCCTTCACTCGCGGGCGCAATTGATCAAGAACGGCTGTTGCCGTCGCTAAGGCAAAAGCCAATTCTTGTTGAGGCGTCGCTCCTGCTTCTTGCAGGTGATAGGAACAGACATTCATCGGGTTCCATTTTGGGACAGATGTATAACAATATTCTGCGACATCCGCGATCATCTTGAGCGACGGGGCAGGCGGACAGATATAGGTGCCCCGCGATAGATATTCCTTAATCAGGTCGTTCTGAACGGTGCCTTGCAATTTGGAAATATCTGCACCTTGCTCCTCCGCCACTGCGATATAAAGCGACAATAGCCAAGGCGCAGTTGCGTTAATTGTCATGGAGGTGTTCATTTGTTCTAGTGGAATGTCTTTGAACAATGCGCGCATATCCCCCAGATGGCTGACGGGCACGCCAACCTTGCCGACCTCACCGCGCGCCAAGACATGATCGCTGTCGTATCCCGTTTGCGTTGGTAAATCGAAAGCAACGGATAGACCGGTCTGCCCTTTGGCAAGATTTGAGCGGTATAGCGCGTTGGAGGCGTGAGCCGTGGAATGACCGGCATATGTCCTGATAAGCCATGGGCGGTCTTTGCTGTGTTCGGACATGAATAGCTCCTGATCGATCAGACATAATGTTTCGTTTTTTGATACATATGTGTAATTTTATACCCTTGTCAATTCGCCGCGGTGCGGCATTTCATGACCTCGATACCCCCATCCTGTGGCAGACAAAGGTCAAGGATCTGTTTTTGGCGCTATCAAAGATCTCAAATTTGCTGAGCGCCAGTATTGGACGACCGGATTGTCAGGGTGATGTTGGTCATGCAACGCTTGACCTCTCCCTCTGACATTGTGCTTGACGGGCGCCATCCCTAAGCGTCAAGGCTACGAGTGATGACGCAAACTGTTTCCCTCCCGCTTTGGCTTTTTGTGCTGATCATGCTGTTTGCAGCTGTCACAGCGCTTAGTCATTTCCTACTACCTTCTGTGCGTTGGTTCTTTCGCCGTCGGTTGGAGCGGGCGGTTAAACATCTTAACACACGTCTCAAGCGTCCGATTGAGCCGTTTAAGCTGGCGCGGCGATATGACATGATCCAACGCCTTATTTACGATCCGGAAGTGACCGAAGAGATCGTAAACTATGCCCGTCAAAACAAAGTGCCAGAGAACGTCGCATTTGAAAAAGCACGGCTTTATGCGCGCGAAATCGTTCCCAGCTTTTCGGCGTTTGCCTATTTTAGCTTTGGGATCAGGTTGGCGCGTTTGCTTGCGAAATCGGTCTATCGAATTGAGACGGCGCCCAGCAACAATGCCACCTTTGATGCGATACCAGAGAACGCGACAGTGGTCTTTGTGATGAACCACCGATCAAACATGGATTATGTCTTGGTGACCTATCTGGCAGCGCGGGACAGTGCGTTGTCTTATGCGGTGGGGGAATGGGCCCGGGTGTGGCCGTTAAGCTGGTTGATCAAGTCTTTGGGTGCGTATTTCATCCGGCGCCGTTCGCGGGGCGCGCTGTATCGCAAGGTTTTGGCCCGTTATGTTCAAATGGCAACAGCTGGTGGGGTAAATCAGGCGTTTTACCCTGAAGGTGGGCTGAGCTTGAACGGAAAGTTGCAGAAACCGAAGCTGGGACTGATGTCCTATTTGATCGATGGATTTGACCCAAAGGGCGAGCGCGATGTTGTCTTTGTCCCGGTGGCGATCAATTATGACCGGGTCTTGGAGGATACAGTCTTGGTTGCAGCAGATCAGCGCGGCGACCGTCGGTTTGGCGCACGGATCACTGTTGTTGTCCGTTTCATCCTCTACAAGCTATGGCAGCGATTAACGTGGCAAGACACCCGTTTCGGTGTCGCCGCTGTCGCTTTTGGTACGCCTCTTTCGATGCGGGATTCTGGGCAAGAAGGGCCAGTCGAAAGTGTTCTGGATACTTTGATGGAACGCATTGCTGATGTGATGCCAGTGCCCGTGGTGCCGGTGTTGGCACAAGCATTGCTAGAAGCACCAAAGATCGGTCAAGCGGAGCTGCTTAGCCGGGTAAAGGCAATATTTGAGGTTGTCCCGCAAGAAAATCGGACCGTTTTGGCTTCGGAACTCGAAGCAGAAATGAACCGTGCGCTTGTTGGTTTGGAAGACCGCAAATTGATCCAGAAGCAAGGAGACCAGTGGCGCGTTGTGACAGGCCGAGAGGCTGTCTTGCAATTTTATGCAAACTCAATTGGGCATCTTTTTGAAGGTGATGCTGCGGGAGCGAAGTAACTTTCTGCGATTGCGGGGTCATAAAATTACAAAAATAGATGCATTGGTGTTGCATTATTTCGTCGCCAATCCTATCCCTATGTGACAACCGCGCGATTCTGCGTTGCGGCAACCAGTATTTCCAGTCACAGGAGGCCTGCATGGCACTCGATTCATCCATCGCACAGTATGATGCACCCCAAAAAGACCTGTATGAAGTTGGTGAAATCCCTCCTATGGGACATGTTCCTCAACAAATGTATGCATGGACAATCCGCCGTGAACGGCATGGAAACCCTGACACTGCGATGCTGGAAGAAATCGTGGACGTCCCACAGCTAGACAGCCAGGATGTGTTGGTTTTGGTGATGGCCGCTGGGGTGAATTACAATGGTGTCTGGGCGGCCCTCGGCCAACCAATCAGCCCCTTTGACGGCCACAAACAACCCTATCACATTGCGGGGTCTGATGCGGCTGGCATTGTTTGGGCGGTGGGTGAAAAGGTAACCCGTTGGAAAGTCGGCGACGAAGTTGTGATCCACTGCAACCAAGACAACGGCGATGACGAAGAATGCAACGGCGGGGATCCGATGTATTCTGCGTCTCAGAGGATATGGGGATACGAAACGCCCGATGGATCGTTTAGCCAGTTCACATGTGTGCAATCCCAACAGCTAATGCCGCGCCCCAAGCATCTGACGTGGGAAGAGGCGGCATGTTATACTCTGACGCTGGCGACGGCTTACCGCATGTTGTTTGGCCACGAACCACATGATCTCAAACCCGGACAGAATGTGTTGGTTTGGGGGGCATCTGGGGGATTGGGTTCTTATGCGATTCAGCTGATCAATACAGCGGGCGGAAATGCAATTGGTGTGATTTCAGATGAAAGCAAACGTGACTTTGTCATGGATCTTGGTGCAAAGGGCGTCCTGAATCGCAAAGATTTCAATTGTTGGGGACAGCTTCCGACGGTGAACACCCCGGAATATGCCGAGTGGTTTAAGGAAGCCCGCAAATTCGGCAAAGCCATCTGGGACATCACGGGTAAGGGTGTGAATGTCGACATGGTGTTCGAACATCCGGGCGAGGCGACGTTCCCGGTCTCTACCTTTGTTGTGAAAAAGGGGGGGATGGTTGTGATCTGTGCAGGGACCTCAGGTTTTAACCTGACGTTTGATGTGCGTTACATGTGGATGCATCAGAAACGCCTGCAAGGGAGCCACTTTGCACATCTCAAGCAGGCTTCATCTGCGAATAAGCTGATGTTGGAACGCCGTCTTGACCCCTGCATGTCTGAGGTCTTTGCATGGAATGATTTACCCGAAGCGCATATGAAGATGCTGAGAAATGAGCATAAACCGGGCAACATGTCGGTTTTGGTTCAATCCCCAGCAACGGGGTTGCGCACTTTGGAAGACGCACTGGATGCGCGACGGTAACTTCTTCAGCGTCCCGTCCTGTATAAATGCCCCCGCGAATCACCCCAGATTTGCGGGGTTTTTGATGGCAGAAACATGGATCAAAGCAGAACAATGGCTTACAAAATCCCGCCTCACTATTTCTGGGGAGGGGAAACCAGTGAATTTCGGGCTAAATTGTTGCATGCTATAGTTGTGTTAATGAACCGTTAACCATTTGAGGGCGAGGCTGCTATGCGAAGTGACTGGATATTGGACGTACTGGCTGATCTCAGGACATTTGCCTTATCGAGCGACATGCCCGCATTAGCGGAGCAGTTGGACGATACAGCGATTGTTGCCTTGGCCGAAATCGCGTCCCGTGAAGAAAGGACGCGAACGCAAGCATATGAGCAAAGTGAGGCAGCTGGAAATCATTCTGGAGAGCTTGGAGCAAGCTGATACGCTTGAGCGCCTGCAAAGCGCCAGTGAAACGTTGCGCGATCACTATCAAATTGACCACGTTGCCTACCATTGGGTGGATTCTGCAGGTGACCAATATGGCTGCGGAACCTACTCAATAGAATGGCAGGAACGCTATATTGAGCAAAACTACCAACGCATTGATCCCGTAGTTATTGGGTGTTTTCAACGGTTTCATCCTGTTGACTGGAAGCAGTTGGATTGGTCGGCAAAAGCGGTGCGGGTGTTTCAAGCCGAGGCGTTTGCCTATGGGCTTGGCAATCAGGGGTTTTCGATCCCGGTGCGGGGGCCTGCGGGGCAATTTGCACTTTTCACGGTCAACCACACTTGCGATGACACGACATGGGCGACTTTCACCGAAACCCACCGCCATAATCTGGTGTTGATTGCGCATTATCTGAATGAACGGGCGCTGGAGTTTGAACCGGATCGAACGCCCGAACCTACACAAGGGTTATCACCCCGCGAGGTGGATGCCATGACGCTGCTGGCGATCGGCTACAGCCGGGCTCAGGTCGCCGACAACCTGTCAATTTCGGAACATACATTGCGGGTGTATATCGAAAGTGCACGGTTCAAATTAGGTGCATTGAACACAACTCATGCGGTAGCACGGGCGCTAAGCCGAGGCCTAATCGTCGTATAAGCGTGATTTGCATTAACATTTAGCTGGTGCAACCTATGGGGCAGAGTTGCAACCCAAGCGCGCGTTGCCCGGTTGAATCTGGCAACGTTCTGTTCGCTACGAATGTCTTAAAGCGCGGCGAGGTAACTCTTTAGTCACACCTCAAACAAGCCGGAGTTCCGCATGCTGCGCTACCTTTACGCCGATCAATTACACCGCCACCCCAAACTTGCCACAGGGATGTTTCGCGACCGAGCCGACCAATTCAAGACCCGGTTGGGATGGGACGTCTCTGTCACGGCACAGGGCGAAGAACGCGACAACTATGACGCGATGAACCCTCTTTATGTCATCTGGGAAGAAGCGGATGGCAGCCATGGTGGATCAATGCGGTTCCTGCCCACAACGGGCCCTGTCATGGTGAATGATTACTTTGGCCATTTGATTGACGGACCATTGTGTAGTCCGCTTATTTGGGAATGCACACGGTTTTGTCTCAAACGCAAGGCGGGCGCCCATGTGGCGGCTGCTTTGATGCTGGGCGGTGGAGAGTTAATGCAAGGGTTTGGGGTCAAACACTTTGTTGGTGTCTTTGATGCACGTATGGTGCGGATCTACCGGATGATTGGGTCGTCACCTGAAGTGCTGGGGTGCGAAGGCACCGGGCGGGAAAAAGTCTCAGTTGGTTTGTGGGACTTTACACCAGAAGCGCAAGCGCAGGTCGCGGCCAGAGCCGGGATCACAGCTGAGCAATCGCGGTTCTGGTTTGATCAGGCAATGGGCGCGACACAGGGGCAACCTTGGGCGAAATCGGCTTGAGGGTGTGCAATGGTACTGGCCCTGACGGGGCCAGTTCCGTAGGTAGGGGACATGGAAACAGCTCTTACTTTTTCTGACGATCAAGCCGCAGCACATGATGCGGTGGCCGAGATGCTGCGCGGTGCCGGGATTGACCTGTCAGACAGCCTCCTGATGCCGCCAGCAGGTGGGGCGGATCAGGTGATGGCAGTTACGGGCAAAGCGGGTTCTGGAAAAACGTTGTTGTTGGCGGAGCTTTACAAGGCATTGGAAGAGGCAGGGGTCGAGGTTGTCTCGGGCGATTATGAGAGCCGTAAGCGGAAAGAAAAGCGTACGCTGGCGATCCTTGCACCAACCAACAAGGCGGCAAGCGTTCTACGTCTGCGCGGGGTACCTGCAACAACCATACACCGCATACTTTATACGCCGGTTTATGACCCCGAATACGAACGTATTGCCGAATGGTTGGCAGGCAATGGCGAACGACCTGAAATTGAAGGGCTGACGGATCAGGCACTGGAACGCGCCGCAGCTTTTTACGCCGGGAATAAATCCATTCCCGGCGCACTTGCTGCTGCCGGGCTGCGTGGGTCAGATTTTATTACGGGCTGGAAACGACGCGAAGATCCTTTGGATATTGGGTTTGTCGATGAGGCCTCAATGCTGGATGATAAACAATTTGGAGATCTAAAAGAGATTTTTCCAACATTGCTGTTGTTTGGCGATCCGGCACAGCTGGCTCCTGTGAACCAATCGGGCACGATGGTATTTGAGAAATTGCCCGAAGCGCGGGTAATGAACCTTAACCGTATTTTCCGACAAGAAGCAGACAACCCAATCCTTGATCTGGCGCATGCGCTGGCGGACCCTGATTTGGGGTTTGAACAGTTTGAACGCATGATCGAAGACAAGGCCCGGCAAGATGACCGTGTTGTCTGGGGGGGGCGTGTAGAAGTGGACCTGATGGCCCGTTCCCCGGTGCTGGTTTGGCGCAACGCCACCCGAATCCGGCTCATTAACGCGTTTCGCTCGGTACATGGTGCGCCCGAAGATGCGCTGTTGGCCGGAGAACCCTTGATCTGCGATGGTATCGAATTGCCTCTTAAGCATCGCAAAAAACGGCTCGACCTTGAGGCACGTGGATTGATCAAGGGAGCGCAAGTGATCTTTCTGGGTGAGGGGCGCAAACCGGGCTTCAGCCGTTTACATGTGATGGGGGCCGAAGATCCGCAAGTATCTGCTGCCTCCATTGTCAAAATCGAAAAACCCGATGAAGAAGAACCCTTCATCCCATTTGCGGCCCGCATGGGGGCGACGTTTTTGCATGGTGCTGCTGTGACAATCCACAAGGCGCAGGGATCGCAATGGCAGACGGTACAGGTTTTTGCGCCAGACCTTTATGCCGCAGCCCGGATGGGGCGCATGGAAGCGGGGCAACCTTTGTGGAAACGTCTGGCTTATGTCGCGATTACGCGGGCACAGGAGCGGCTGATCTGGGTGGTGCGTAACCGCTTGTCCAAACCCTCCGGACCGCTTGTGGTTGATGATCTGCGTGCCACACCTGCCGCCCCCCTAACGCTTGATCCAACGACGGAGGAGTTATGACCACATCCGTTCCGATCACCAGTGCCCGTTCTGGCATTGGGCGCAGACCACGCGGTCTTTAGCGGCGGAAAGCTGAAAACACGGCTGATGCGCTCCAACCGGCGGCAATGGCGATGGCCAGTGACATCAACCCGTACAAAAACGCGTTCTCACGCGAGAGGGTAAACAACCATCTTTCCATGCCCACCTTTCGAACAAAGATGCTTGTCTCATATTTCGACACAACCTGACCACCACGGGTCAAATAAATATGTGTGTCATAGTCGCCTTCGGTAAGGGCGGCAGGTAATTCGATAGCTGTGCGGAACAAGGTTTGTTCATCAACGCTGACTGTGCCTTCGTTCAACTGATATTGGTTCGCCCGTGATTTGATACGGATCAAGGCGTCGGTAAAGCTGCTGCTGTCGGTAATGTTCATCGGCGCGCCCACGGATCGGATGGCGCGCGGGATAGAAATGCGATGGCGCTGATCTTCTGTTTCGGTAAGCGACATGGCCAGCGATGTACTGCTGGAAACAGCGTAAAAGCTGGGCGCGCTGTCCACTTCGACGGCATCTGTGTTGATCCAAATCCCAAACCGTTTTTCTTTACGCCGCACGGTAACTGGTTCGGACGGTCCGGCCACGGTCACGATGACCTGAAGGGGTGGATCATCTGGGATGGGTTCTTGGCGTTTGACCGCGCCAAAGATCAGAATCTCGGAGCCATCGAAATTGGTATTGATTGACACCTGATCGCTGCTAAATCCCAAAACGACTTCTTCGGCCCAAAGGGGCAGGGCTGTCAGGAATGCCAATGTGCAGACCAGCAATCGCATCAATGGCCACCATCCGTGCCAAGTGTATACAATTCAGAAGGTTGCAAAAGCAGATCAAGTGCCAGTTTGCCACAAACAGCAAGCACCATGACCGCAAGCAATATGCGCAATTGTTCTGCTTTCATCTTGACGCCGATGCGTGTCCCGATCTGCGCCCCAATAACGCCCCCGACAAGCAAGAGCACCGCCAATACAATATCTACTGTAAAGTTCGTCGTCGCGTGCAACATGGTTGTAAACGCGGTCACAAAGATGATTTGAAACAGCGATGTGCCGACAACCACTTTGGTTGGCATGCCAAGCAGATAGATCATCGCCGGCACCATGATAAAGCCGCCGCCAACACCCATGATTGCCGCAAGGATACCGACGCAAACACCCACGACAAGCGGCGGGATGACCGAAATATAAAGACCGGACACCCGAAACCGCATTTTGAAGGGCAAGCCGTGAATCCAATTGTGTTTCTTACGTGTGGGCGGCTTTCCGTTTTTGGTATTCCGTATCGCGCGCAGCGATTCCATGAACATCAGCCCCCCGATGATGCCAAGGAAGACAACATAGCAAAGCTTGACCAGCAGATCGACCTGACCCTGTGACTTGAGGTAGTTAAAGACAAAAACCCCTAATCCCGCGCCCACAAGCCCACCAATGAGCAACACGGTGCCCATCCTGAGATCCACCGTCTTTCTTTTAAAATGGGCCAGAACCCCCGAGAATGAGGAGGCGACAATCTGGTTTGCTTCGGTCGCGACAGCCACAGCAGGGGGAATGCCGATAAAGAACAGCAGGGGTGTCATCAAGAAGCCGCCGCCAACGCCGAACATACCCGAAAGCACACCAACCATCCCGCCAAGGCCTAACAAAAGAAAGGCATTGACCGATACTTCGGCGATAGGAAGGTAGATTTGCATGGGCTCCCTTAGCGTGAAGGAGAGGTCAAATCAACGGTCCATGCGGCTTTGCAGCATGGAGGACTGATCAGCTTTTGAAAACTGGACTTATTTTAGGCGGTTTATCGTTCCTTGACATAAGGTTCACCGCCCGCCCTTGGGGGAATGGCCTTGCCCACAAACCCCGCCAGAATGATCACGGTCATCAGGTAAGGCAACGCTCCCAAAAGCTGTCCTTGCACCTTGAGCCCCATGATGGCTTCAATCACATCGGGCCGGGTTTCAACCGCGCCGAACAGTCCAAACAACAACGTGGCCCAAAGCGCATACCAGGGACGCCACTTTGCAAAGATAAGTGCGGCCAATGCGATAAACCCGCGACCTGCGGACATGTCTTTGACAAACCCGGCCTGCAATGCGGTGCTTAGATATGCCCCTGCAATGCCGCATAGGACACCACAAATTGCCACAGCAGCATACCGCATGCCAACGACGGACACACCAGCGGTGTCAACAGCTGCGGGGTTTTCGCCTACTGCACGCAGGCGAAGGCCAAACCGAGTGCGATACAATAGCCACCACGTCAAAGGCACCGCCGCCAAGGCCAAATAGACAAGGATGGAATGGCCGGAAATTAACTCTGAATAGAGCGGTCCAATGAATGGCACGTCGGCAATGGCATTCGCACCGGGCAATGTGATCCCTTCGAACCGGGCGCCCCCCACCAATGAAGGGGTACGGCCGCCTTGTTGAAACCAATCTTGCGCAATCAAAACAGTCATGCCCGCTGCCAGAAAGTTAATCGCGACCCCAGAGATAAGTTGATTGCCACGAAAGGTGATAGAGGCGACGCCGTGCAATGCGCTCAACGCCACCGAAGCGCCGATGCCGGCCATTAGGCCGACCCAAACCGATCCTGTCAGCGACGCAATCGCAGCTGAGAAAAACGCCGCTGCCAGCATTTTGCCTTCGAGACCGATATCAAAGATACCAGCGCGTTCACTAAAGAGCCCGGCAAGACAGGCCAGCAACAAAGGTGTGGCAAGGCGAACAGTCGAATCGAGCAGTTGGATGAGAGTAAGATAATCCATTACGCAGCTGGCCCTGTATCACGTGAACGCCGTATTGCCAGAAAGATCCGCTCAAGCGGCATCCGCACCATATTATCCAAAGCACCGGTAAAGAGGATCACCAGCGCTTGAATGACCACGATCAGCTCACGCGGGATCGACGTCCAAAGGGCAAGCTCTGCCCCGCCTTGGTAGAGAAACCCGAATAGGATCGCCGCAATAAACACGCCTAAAGGATGCGACCGACCCATCAAGGCCACAGCGATGCCAATAAATCCGGCGCCTTCGGTGGCATTCAGTACAAGACGTTCGGCTTCTCCCATCACGTTGTTGATGGCCATCATGCCCGCTAAAGTCCCCGAGATGATCATAGCGACCATTGTAATCTTGACCGGCGAAATGCCCGCGTACTTTGCTGCGGATTCCGAATGGCCATAAGCGCGAATTTCATATCCTAACCGTGTGCGCCAGATCAGCACCCACAGGACAAAGCAGGCAATGACTGCCACGAGGAAGGACACATTCGCTGGTGCGGCTTTGGAAAATGCGATGCCAAAGGGGGCCAGAATGTCATGTAGGGTTGGCAAATGCGTGGTTTCAGCAAATTTTGCTGTGGCCGGGTCCATCTGACCTTTGGGGCGTAGGACATTGACCAAAATATAGTTCAACAGCGCTGCGGCAATAAAGTTGAACATGATTGTGGTGATCACGATATGGCTGCCGCGTTTCGCCTGAAGCCATGCTGGAACGGCGGCCCAAAAAGCACCAAACAATCCCGCCATCACCGCAGCGCCAACCAAGGCCAGTGACCAATGTGGCCAAGGGATGTAGAGACAAGCCAGGGCCACCCCCAATCCTCCCAGCATCGCCTGACCTTCGCCGCCGATATTGAACATTCGCGCGTGAAAAGCGATTGCAACAGCCAGGCCAGTGAACATGAAGTTCGTCGCGTAATAAAGAGTATACCCCCAGCCATAGGTGGAGCCGAGCGCGCCAGTGACCATGAGTTTGACCGCAGCGATCGGATCTTCGCCGATGCCAAGGATGACCAAAGCTGAGATGACTGCGGCAAGCAGCAAAGAAATAAGCGGGACAAGGATCACCTCGGCCCATTTGGGGATCACGTCCATTGTGTATCCTTAATTTGCGTGATGGTCACGGCTTCCACCTCAGACCGCTGTGTCGGCGTTGGCTGAGGCAGATGCCTCAGTGTCCGTGATACCGGCCATCAACAACCCCAGTTCCTTTTCGTCGGTCTGATCAGGCAGACGTTCCCCCATGACCTGACCATCAAACATCACGGCAACCCGATCCGAAAGCGCCAGAATTTCTTCCAACTCAACAGAGACCAGCAAAATCGCCTTGCCCTGATCGCGCAGGGCGATGATTTGCTGGTGAATGAACTCAATCGCGCCGATATCGACACCGCGTGTTGGTTGTCCGATCAGCAGAAGGGTTGGATTGCGTTCGATCTCGCGGGCCAACACGACCTTTTGCTGGTTGCCACCGGAAAAGTTCTTGGCGGCTAACTTTGGGTTGGGCGGGCGGACGTCGAACCGCTCCATCTTTTCCGCGGTATCTTTGCGAATGGCTGCGTTGTTCATCAACAACCCTGATCGATATTCCGGATCGTGATGGTATCCAAACGCGGTGTTTTCCCAGGCTTGATACTCCATGATCAAACCTTCGCGCTGACGGTCTTCTGGGACATGGGCTATGCCATGAGTGCGGCGTGATTGCCCGTCCGACAGCCGTCCCGTCAGGTCCAGTGGTTCACCGCTCATGCTGACCGCGCCAGTGCCGTCTTTGTAACCGCCCAACACCTCAAGCAGCTCAGACTGGCCGTTGCCGGCAACACCAGCAATGCCCAAGACTTCCCCGGCGCGCACCTGCAGATCAATGCCGCGCAACCGCTCAACACCTTTTTCGTCGATAACCCGCAGGTCTTTGATATCAAGCACAACCTCGCCCGGAGTGGCAGGCGTTTTATCGACCCGTAACAAGACCTTACGCCCGACCATCAATTCCGCCAATTCTGGAGGTGATGTGTCGACTGTCTTGACGGTTGCGGTCATTTCACCCCGTCGCATCACGCTGACAGTGTCCGTGATTTCCATGATTTCGCGCAGTTTATGGGTGATCAGGATAATTGTCTTACCCTCAGACCTCAGGCGCGCCAAAATGCGGAACAACTGATCGGCTTCGGCAGGGGTCAAGACACCAGTTGGTTCGTCAAGGATCAGGATGTCTGCTTGCCGGTACAGCGCTTTGAGGATCTCAACCCGCTGTTGCATGCCGACGCCGATGTCTTGGACCAAGGCATCCGGGTTGACGTTCAAGCCATAGTCTTCGGCCAGCTCGATCAACGTTCGTCTTGCCTTGGCAAGCGAAGGGCGCAGCATTCGACCGTCTTCGGCACCCAGAATGATATTCTCAAGTACCGTAAAATTTTCAACCAGTTTAAAGTGCTGGAACACCATCCCGATGCCCGCCGCAATTGCGGCCTGACTGTCGGTAATCTGGGCCTTTTGGCCGCTGATAAAAATCTCTCCTGCGTCCGCTTTGTAGAACCCATAAAGGATCGACATAAGAGTCGATTTGCCTGCACCATTTTCCCCGATGATCCCGTGGATCGTGCCGGGCATGACACGAATCGAAATGTTCTTGTTCGCCTGAACAGGGCCAAAAGCTTTGGAAATCCCCTTAAGTTCAATCGCAGGGGCATCCGGAGCGGCAGTTGCCTGCCGCTCCAATGTCGTTTCGTCGCTCACTTAAAAGTCCAGCGCTGGGCAGCTGTCGTTGGCGTAATAGCTGACGACTTCCAGATCACCACCGATGATCCCGGAGCGCGCGCTTTCAATTGCGGCTTTCATTTCCGCATCGACCAGTGGCGCGTTGTTGTCGTCAAACGCAACGCCAACCCCGTCTTCTGCCAAGCCGAGCACTTCGCCAAGGCCAGTTTCAATACCAGTCCCTGCCTTCATGGAGTTATACACCGCAACATCGACACGCTTGAGCATCGACGTCAGGACTTTGCCCGGGTGCAGGTGGTTCTGATTGCTATCAACACCGATAGAAAGGATGCCTTCGTCCGCCGCAGTCTGCAGGACCCCGACGCCGGTTCCGCCCGCAGCAGCATAAACGATGTCAGCGCCTTGGCTGATCTGCGCTTTGGTCAATTCAGAACCTTTTACCGGGTCATTCCAAGCAGCGGGCGTGGTGCCCGTCATGTTGGCAATCACCTTCACATCAGGGTTCACAGCCTTGGCGCCTTGTGCATAGCCACAGCCAAAGTGGCGGATCAATGGGATGTCCATGCCGCCGATAAAGCCAATTGTACCGCTTTCGGATTTCATGGCCGCCATCATCCCGGCGAGGTAGGAGCCTTCGTGCTCCTGGAAGGAGATCATTTTTACGTTTCCGGGAATCTCTGGCAGGAAGCCGTCGATGTTCACGAACTTGGTGTCGGGGTAGTCGGCTGCAACAGATTCCACTGGGGTTGCCATGGCAAAGCCCATCGTCACGATTGGGTTAGAACCCGCTTCGGCAAAGCGGCGCAGGGCCTGCTCACGCTGCGCTTCTGACTGCAGTTCGATTTCCCGGTAGGATCCGCCGGTTTCGTCAGCCCAACGTTTTGCGCCATTATAAGCTGCTTCGTTAAAGGACTTGTCGAACTTGCCGCCAAGATCAAAGATCAAAGCAGGTTCGGCCAAAGCAGCGCCAGCGCTCAGCGCGAGGGCTGTTGCGGCGCTCATCATTTTGGTCATTAGGGTCATATTGTGTCTCCCAGGTTTTTAAATATTGGGGCGGGGCCGTCGGCACCTTACCCACGATCTAGTGATCATTGTTAATTTAGGGGGAAGCGGGGGGGGAGGGTCAACCGCTTTCTGAACTAGAGGGGGAGGAAACGACCTACGGAGCGTCTGAGACAGGCAAACGCATAACAATTGCATCTACTGACGCCGCGTCAGTGCGGGCATAATACCCTTTGCGACGGGCAATCTGGCTAAAACCCAATCGTGCATACAAGTGTTTGGCGGCGTGATTGTCATCAGCAACCTCAAGAAACGCGGTGTCAGCTGTCTTTGCTAAAGAATCAAGCCAGCGTCGCAAAATCTCGGTTCCTATTCCACGTCCGTGATGCAGGGGATCAACCGCAAGCGTCAAAAGTTCACTTTCCCGTGCCACGGTCCGGGTCAGGGCAAACCCATGTGGGTGTTCGATCATTGAAACGAAACGTTGGGCGATAAGGGTTGTGAACTCTTCCACTTGCCAGGGGCGTTCAGTCCGAAAGGCCGCTTGATGGAGCGTGGCGCACTCTTCAGGTGTCACGACGTCAAAACGGGTGCTGTATCGCGGGCAGGGGCTGCGTCGGCTGGACGAAGGTAAAGCGGAGCCGGACGGGTGGTTTCAGTTTGAAAGCGCATTTGGGCGATGTGAGCGATGGCAACCGCGGCAGGTTTGGCAGGCGCTTGACCGGTGTGGCCGATCAAGGGGCCGTTGAAGGCTGGAAGCGAAGCCAGATCCGTCAATGTTGGCGAAATGTTCGTTTCTTGAGCAAAGGTTTGTAAAAACACTTGTTCACGACGGGCATCAACCGTGCAGGCGCACGGCCCTTGCTGTCCATAGGCAAGCGCGTCAAAAGCGCTCACCCCAACGGCAGGGATGTGCAGACCAAGGGCAAGACCACGCGCTGCTGAAACCGAAATACGAATGCCGGTGAAGTTGCCGGGACCAATGCCAACGCCAATTGCGACCAAATCGCCGTAAGCCACCCCGCTTTGCGCGAGGAGGTCTTGGCAAAGGCCGAGGAGCCGCTCGGCTTGGCCTTTCGACATCGGCTCTTCTGCGCTTGCCAGCACATCATCGCCCCTGATGACTGCAGCGGCACAATGACTGGCAGAGGTATCAAAGGCCAGAATCATATCAATTGAACTTCAGCAGTTTCATGTGTGGCAATGCAGTTTGTCGCCGTGGTCTCGTGCAAGAGAACACGCTTCCATAGATGGCGTATTTTAGGCGACCGGGCGCACTTCTGTGACTTCAGGAATATAGTGGCGAAGCAGGTTTTCGATACCCATTTTCAACGTCAACGTAGAGGAAGGACATCCCGCGCAGGCACCCTGCATGTGCAGGTAAACAACGCCGCGATCAAACCCGTGAAAGGTGATGTCGCCCCCATCCTGTGCCACGGCCGGACGCACCCGGCTGTCAAGAAGTTCTTTGATTTGGCCGACAACTTCCGTGTCTTCGCCATCATGATCGGCGTGGCCGGAAGACGCCTGATGATCCGCGCCCATAACAGGTTGGCCGGACTGATAATGTTCCATAATCGCGCCAAGAAGGGCCGGTTTGATGTGGTCCCATTCAACAGCGTCTGCTTTGGTTACTGTAACAAAGTCGGTTCCAAAGAATACACCCGTGACACCGTCCACAGCAAACAATCGCGTAGCGAGTGGCGAACTGCCCGCATTATCAGGTGTTGGAAAGTCCGCCGTACCCATGTCCAAGACCGATTGGCCCGGCAGAAACTTGAGTGTCGCGGGATTAGGAGTAGATTCGGTCTGGATAAACATCAGCGCGTCCTTTGGTTGGATCAGGCAGATATGCAACTCGGATGCCTGAAATTCAAGTCTTGGAATCATTCTAAACGCAGAAGCGCATCAGGTCCAGCATTGAAAATTGGAACTGCCCTTCTGTTAGGTGATGGCCTCAAGGCGTTCTTTGCTCAGATCACCGGGTACAATAGTGATCGGAACCGGCAAAGAACCAGAGGAACGGGTCATTTGTGTGACCAATGGGCCGGGCCCCTTCTTTGCGTCAGCGGAGGCCCCCAGAACCAGGACCCCGATTTCGCCATCATCCGCAATCTGGGCTATGATTTCATCTGCCGGCACACCTTCCCGGATCACCAGCTCCGGATCGACCCCCTGTTTGTCGCGCATCCATTTTGCGAAGACTTCAAAATGCACTTCGATGCGCTCTTTGGCCTCTTCGCGCATGATATCGCCGACACCTATCCAATGGTTGAATTCATCTGGCGGGATAATGGCCAATACTTCGACGCCACCACCAGTGTGATTGGCCCGCAACGCAGCGAAACGCATCGCGTTCAGGCATTCTGTGCTGTCATCCAGTACAACAAGGAACTTGCGCATCATTGATCTCCTTATGGGCGGCAATCATGGCCCTTGGCGGATGCGCACGCAATCGTAAACTGATAGATGCGCGCAGATGTTTTGACGCGGATTGATCGCGGTAGGTGGCAGTCTGTTGTGGCACCCGGTACCGCTATACGCCTATTTAGCGGGGATGGAGATCGGACAAATGGCGCGCTGTCTTTATGGGATAGGCGTGCAGCTACCTTTCAGATGCCGCCCAATCCCAATACATTTCCCGCACCCTGCGGGTCACGGGATTGGCATTTGGCCCGATCTCGTATGAGGTGTCATCAAAGGCAGATACGGGTGTTACTTTCATCATATTTCCAGAGAGAAAAACCTCGTCAGCAGAGTGGAAATCTTCGAAAGAGAGGATGCATTCATGTACCTTTAGGCCCTCAGCCGCCATATTGATCATATGCCTTTCGCGGGTAATCCCGGCCAGAAAGGTGCCGTTGGGCACAGGGGTGAACACCTCTCCGTCCTTGACCATAAATACATTGGCTGACGCTGTTTCGGCAACATTCCCTATCGCGTCAGCGACCAAGGCATTGCCAAACCCCTTGGCGCGGGCCTCAACCATCATGCGTGCGTTGTTTGGGTACAGGCAGCCGGCCTTTGCATTCACGACATTGTCTTCCAGCACCGGCCGACGAAACCGCGTTCGGGTCAAGGTTGTCGCTGCTTCAGGCGGGGCCATGGGGATTTCCTCAAGGCTGATGGCAAATCCGGTGGCATCTGCACGTGGGACAATCCCCAGCTCATCACCTGCCAAAGCCCAATACATCGGGCGAATGTAAACGGGTTGGTCACGTGCATAGCTGGCCAGACCTTCGCGGATCATCGCCACCATATCATCTGTCTGAACTGTCGGCGTGATCATCAAGGCCTCAGCCGACCGATTGACCCGGGCGCAGTGTTTTTCCAGATCAGGCGACAAGCCATCAAACAGGCGCGCGCCATCAAACACGGTTGTACCCAGCCATGCACCATGATCCGCAGCGTTCATGATCATCTTGTCACCATCATGCCATGCGCCATCGCAATAGGTTTTGATGTTGGTTCCGGTTGCCATAAGAGGTTCCTTAGGTGGAGGGGCTGCGATAGATGCCTTCGGGCAGGTTTAACGCCGCTGTCAGATCGCGCAATTGTTCTGGTGAAAGCGTGATCGTCGAAACCTTATCGGTGCGGGGATCCCATTGTTCAAAGGTGATTTGGGTATCAAACGCCTGAACGGTCACATCTTCACGCAAAGGTGCTTCCCCCTCATCGACAAGGGTAATTACAGAGGCGTCGAATTCGTGTTCAATCGTAAACATATTGGGACCTTCGGTGTTTCGGCAGATCTTTGCAAGAGTGTGATCAACAGTTTGCCATTTCTCACGCTTCGGGCTGGCCCCCGCGCATAGTCCTGCTAAAATACCTGTTACAGCAGTACCTCAAAAGGACAGCTTACATGATCAAGAAAATCGCCTCTGCCTTTGGGATGCTGGTCGTTCTGGCCGCCTGTGATGTGACCACAGGGCCGCAATCACCGGGTACGACCTCCCCCACCTCTCCAGATACAAACGCGACGATTTTATCGGCAAACAAGGCTGCACGCAGTTTTGTGCAGGTGGTGCGAACGGTCGAACCCGTTGCGGAACGTGAATGCCGCGCGCGTACACAAGGGGTGAATTGCGATTTTAACATCGTCGTCGATGATCGCCCGGGCCAACCGGCCAATGCATTTCAGACATTGGATAAAAACGGTCGCCCGGTTGTCGCATTCACACTGGCGTTGATTGCGGATGCGCGAAACGAGGATGAACTGGCCTTTGTGTTGGGGCATGAAGCGGCGCACCACATTGGCGGGCATATCGCCCGGCAGCAACAGAATGCAGCGGCGGGCGCTGTAATCTTTGCTGGGCTTGCAACCCTGTCGGGTGGTGGTGCTCAAGCTGTGCGCACCGCCCAGCAATTGGGAGCCCAAGTGGGCGCGCGCAGCTATTCCAAAGATTTTGAACTCGAAGCAGATGCGCTGGGCACTGTGATCACTGCGCGCGCTGGGTATGATCCGTTGCGGGGCGCAGAGTTTTTTACGCGTATCCCTGATCCGGGTGACAAATTCTTGGGGACACATCCGCCAAATGCGTCACGGATTGAGGTTGTGCGCAAGACAGTCGCGGGCCTTTGAGGCGGCTGCAATGACAGCGGCCAAAAAACAAGGAAGCCATTGTGATGAATAGAAGGTACCTTTTGGGATTGCTCTGCGGCGCTGCTTTTGCGGTGCCTGCTATGGCGCAACATGTTGATATCAACGGGAGCTATCAGGCACAGGGGCGCAACCCGGATGGTTCCGCCTATGCGGGCAGCGCTATTGTATCTGAAATCAATGGCAATGTGCAGGTCAATTGGACTGTCGGGTCTCAGCAATATGCCGGCAATGGCAGACGGGACGGTCAGGTTGTCGTGATCAACTGGGGGCAACCGGCGCCGGTCATTTACGTGGTGATGTCGAATGGTGACCTTTATGGAACCTGGGAAAATGGCACGGCGCTTGAGCGGCTGGTGCGTCAGTAAAGCGTGGCGACAGGCATTGCCAAACTAGGGGTGATCCTGAGCGATCGGGGATCCAAATACGCGGTCTCTGGGGCTGTGGCGCAGGACCGGGCGTCCGTCGAGACCGTGCTGAAAACGCTGAAACGTGAAAAAGCCTATGCCAAGGCCACGCATAATACATGGGGCGTGATCCTCCCCGGTGGCATCCCTCTCAAAAGCGATGATGGTGAATCCGGCGCTGGTATGGTGATTTTACGGATGTTGGAACGCGAAGGACTGCAAGGTCATGTGCTTATCGTAACCCGCTGGTACGGCGGTAAACATCTAGGGGGGGATCGGTTTCGCCATGTCCAGACGTGTGTGTCCGCCTATCTAGACGCTCATCGCAACAGCCGCGAATAGACAGGTCGAGGCCGTCAGCACGAAACTGTGCCAGATTGCGTTCTGATAGCGCATTCCGGGATGCGCATAGACTTTGGTGCCGACAGAATAGATCAACCCTCCGGCAACAACCAACCAGACCACAGCGCCGGACAGATGCAACCACATGGGCCAAATCAAAAGAGCGGACAGCCACCCCATACCGAGATAAAGCGCAAGCGACCCTTTTGCATCTGTGCGCCAGAACGATAGTTTTGCCACTGCTCCAACACAGGCAAGTACCCAGACAAGAGCAAGGACAGTGTAAGCGAGCGTGGTGTCTAAAACTGCGGCAAAAGGCGTGTAACTGCCTGCGATTTTGAAATAGATTGCAGCGTGATCGATCCGGTGGAGCATTGGGCGAAGGCGGTCAAAAGGGCACATATGATAAGCGGCCGACGCCGTCAGCGCGACCAAAAGACAGATGGCGTATAGCGTTGTTGCGCCAAGTGCCGCGCTGGAAGTTTGCGCGGCGTAAGCCATCAGAAGGGCAACCCCGGGCACCGCCATGATCAGTCCAGTTGCATGCACAGCAGCATCTGCAATCGTTTCAGATTTTGAATACGGATAGGCCATCCCATACTGTTAACATTTGGATATTAACATTTGATGGCTTCACCAAGACTTTGCTGTGTTACCGGGGTTTGTTGCTGTCGATCCAACGTGACATAAGCGTGCGATCCTGAAAACACTCCGGTGGTACCGGATTGCGTTTCAATGTCGCGATCCTTTCGGCAAAAGCCACCTGTTTGGAAGACGGATAATTGCCAAACTTTCCTTTTGGTACTGGGGCCTTATTCGCATCGATCCACTTGGACAATGCAGCACGATCCGCAGTGATCCCGTCGGGCAGTTTCGCTTTGTGGCGCAGTGCCAATGTCATGGCATAGGCTATCTGTTTTTGCGTGGCGGGTTGTGTTTGGGTTGGGGCATTCGGCAAAGCTTTTGACACTTTGGCAGGGCCGAAGAGACCGGGAAAGGTTGGTTGGAAGGACATATGGCGTTCCTTTCTTAACAGATGGTTAAGAAATAGAACATTTAGAGAACATTTTCAAGAGGGGGGCAAATCTCTTGGCCGCTGACCCGGCGAAAGGCCCACAAAGACAAGGTCGAAAGAGATCACATCAGGACGATATGACACGTCCCCAAAGGTCATATTCGCCGGCTTCCTCAACCTCGACCGTCAGAACATCTCCAACTGAAACACCTTCAAAATTCTCGTCGATAAACAGGTTCCCGTCGATCTCTGGCGCATCCGCCATCGTGCGGCAGGTCGCGGCATCCTGATCAACCTCATCCACAATCACTTGCAGCTGAGTGCCAACTTTCCCAGCGAGCTTTGCTTCTGAAATCGCTTGGGACTTGGCCATAAACCGTTCCCAGCGGTCCTGCTTGATCTCCGCATCGACATGATCCGGCAAGGCGTTAGAGCGTGCGCCTTCGACGTTTTCATATTGAAAACATCCAACACGATCCAATTGCGCCTCATCTAGCCAATCCAGCAACGTCTGGAACTCGGCCTCGGTCTCGCCGGGGTATCCAACGATAAAAGTGGAACGCAGGGTTAGCTCCGGGCAGATGTCCCGCCAGGCGGCAATTTCATCCAACGTGCGTGCCGCCGCCGCTGGGCGGGCCATGCGTTTTAACACATCAGGATGGGCATGTTGAAACGGAATATCGAGGTAAGGCAGCACCAGACCGTCAGCCATCAAGGGGATCAACTGGCGCACATGTGGATAAGGGTACACATAGTGCAAGCGCACCCAAGCCCCCAAAGATCCCAAATCCCGTGCCAGATCGGTGATATGGGCGCGATGACCTCGGTCCTCGGCGTGTTTGATATCGACGCCATATGCGGATGTGTCCTGAGAGATCACCAGAAGCTCTTTCACACCATTTTGCACCAACCGTTCGGCTTCCCGCATCACGGCATGAGCGGGCCGGGACTGAAGGCGGCCCCGCATGTCAGGTATGATACAGAACTTGCATTTGTGATTGCAGCCTTCTGAAATCTTTAGATAACTGTAATGGCGCGGAGTCAGTGAAACCTGCTGTGCAGGAAGCAGATCTACAAAGGGATCAGGGGCAGGCGGGACTGCATTGTGGACGGCGTCAAGCACTTGTTCATATTGGTGCGGCCCGGTGACCGCCAGAATCCGGGGATGATGTTCGCGGATGTAATCGGGCTCCGCCCCTAAGCACCCTGTCACAATCACGCGGCCATTTTCGCTCAAAGCCTCGCCAATCGCATCAAGCGATTCTGCCTTGGCTGAATCCAGAAACCCACAGGTGTTCACGATCACCGCATCTGCCCCGGCATAATCGGGCGACACCCCATAGCCTTCGGCCCTCAGGCGCGTCAAAATCCGTTCGCTGTCGACCAACGCTTTTGGGCATCCCAAAGAGACCATGCCGACTGTCGGCTGGCCCGGGCGGGACGGATCATTGATTTTGGCCTTGGGGGCAAGGTCGGGACGCAGATTTGGTGGGTTTGTGCTCATGCTTGGGCTATAGTGCATGCAAAGCGGCTGTGAAAGCCCGACAGGAAAAGGAGAGCGGTATGAAGTGGATTGTTCGGTTGATTGGCCTGCTGGCATTGGTCGTTGTGATCGTTGTCGTCGGGGTCTTGATGTTGCCCGCGGACCGGATTGCCAAAATTGCGACAGACCAGTTAAGCAAAGCGACAGGTCGTAATGTCAGCATCAGCGGTGATGTCGGCATGACGTTTTGGCCTGTTCTGGGGGTCAATGCAGAAGGGCTTGAAGTCGGCAATGCCTCTTGGGCGAAGGAAGGTGCGATGCTGAGCACCGCCCAAGCGGCAATAGGCGTAGACGCCAGCGCGTTGTTGCGGGGGGAAATCAGGATCACCAATATCGAAGCGCGCAGCCCGATGATCCGGTTGGAAAGCCGCGCGGATGGCCGCGCCAGCTGGGAATTTACCGATGGCGCTGGCGGTGCTGAGATTGAAACGGAAACGTCGCCTGATGTGGCCCCGCGTCAGATCACCATCGAAAAACTGGAAATCACAGATGCGACATTGATCTATGATGCTGAGGGGGCTGACCTTGTATCTTATTCTGGGGTTGATCTGACATTGAACTGGCCTGACCCGACAGGGGCGGCGGACATCAAAGCGGCTCTCAGTCCGGCAAGTCAAAAAGTGACATTGGCTGCAACAATTGATGGTTTTTCGGGCTTCCTGGCCGGAGATGTGCAACCGGTTGACGTGACAATCAACACAGAAGGAGGGCGCATGGATCTTGACGGTCGCGCGTCCCTACAGGGCGCCGTGGCGGGCCAGTTTGACCTTAAGCTTAGCAATACAAGCGCTTTTTTGGGTGCGCTTGGTCTTGCGGCGGTGGAGTTGCCGCAAGGGTTGGGGCGCAGTGTTGATCTGCAATCAGCGTTGACCCTGACCCCGGACAGGCGATTGTCTTTGCGGGACATGAGCGTCGATCTTGGCGGCAATCGGGTGACCGGCGCGGCGGATATTGACCTCAACGGTATTCCGAATGTGAACGCGCAATTGAATGCCGCAGCGCTGGATCTTAGCATGTTAAGCAGCTCCGAAAATGATGGGGATACAAGCGCCACTGCGGCGTCCGGCTGGCCAAAAGACCGCATCGACGCTTCTGGATTATCGGCTTTTAACGGCGCGATTTCGCTGCGGGCGGCAAGCATTGATCTGGGCAGTCTGCAGCTTGGTGCGACGCGGGCATTATTGACCAATGACCGATCTCGTATGGTCTTTGAATTGCGAGACGTGTCGGCCTATGGCGGCGCTTTTACTGGTGAATTTGTGATGAACAACCGCGATGGCCTGTCCGTTGGTGGAAAGCTGCGCGCGGATGGTGTTCAGATGAAACCATTGCTAAGCGATCTGGCGGAATTGACGCGATTCACCGGGCAGGGGAACGCAGAAATATCGTTTTTGGGAGTGGGAGAGACCGTTGACACGATCATGCGGTCCTTGTCCGGCAAAGGGGCTGTGAATGTGGGACGCGGGTCGATCGAGGGGATCGATTTGGACGCACTTTTGGGTTCGTTTGATGTGAAAGGCGGCACAACCGTTTTTGATTCCCTGACGGCCAGCTATCAGATTGACAAAGGTGTGTTGCGCAATTCAGATCTGTCGATGCTATTGCCGAACTTTGAAACCAGCGGCTCCGGGCAGGTGGGGCTTGGGGCGCAAACAATTGATTATACTGTAACGCCAAAGGCGCTTCGGTTGAATGAAGGACGTGGTCTGGCGGTACCGGTGCGGATTGTTGGCCCTTGGAGCGACCCCGGCATCAAACCTGACCTCAAAGCGGCTGTGGACCTGAATTTCAAAGAAGAGGTCAAGCAAGTGGAAGATCGGGCTAAGCAAAAGGTTGAACAAAAGCTCGAAGAAGAATTAGGGGTTGTACGTCAGGACGGGCAATCCGTTGAGGACGCAGTCAAAGACACGCTCGAAGACAAATTGAAAGGTGAGTTGCTGCGCCTGTTTGATTGAAGCATCTGAGGACACGTCGTTTTTGGTGAAGAGCCTCTCTTAGGGGTAAGATTGAGGGGTCCTGAACCAAAGTTCGGGAAGACGTCGTGAGCGGGGGCGACGATGTTGTCCAGCAAAGATCATTCTGCGGACAACGGTCCGGACTTTTTGTAAAGTCCGGGTTTCGCGTGGCGCATTGCTGCGTTACACGTCTGATCTGAACATTTTGCGGGAGACGGCGCATGGCCAATGATCTTTTCAACAGTTTTATGACCGGTCCGGACGAACAAGGTCGCTTTGGTGACTTTGGCGGGCGCTTTGTCTCTGAGACGTTGATGCCTCTCATTCTGGAATTGGAAGAGGAATATGAACGCGCAAAAACAGATGATAGTTTTTGGGCTGAGATGGATGATCTGTGGACCCATTACGTTGGGCGCCCCAGCCCGCTCTATTTTGCTGACCGACTGACGGCGCATTTGGGCGGTGCCAAAGTTTACATGAAACGCGATGAGCTGAACCACACCGGTGCCCATAAGATCAACAATGTGCTGGGACAGATCATTCTGGCGCGGCGTATGGGCAAAAAGCGGATCATTGCGGAAACCGGTGCCGGTCAGCACGGGGTGGCCACAGCGACGGTGTGCGCGAAATTTGGTTTGAAATGCGTCGTCTATATGGGCGCGCATGATGTTGAACGGCAAGCGCCCAATGTCTTCCGGATGCGGCTTTTGGGGGCGGAAATTGTGCCTGTGACCTCGGGGCGCGGGACGTTGAAGGACGCAATGAACGATGCATTGCGCGATTGGGTGACAAATGTACGTGACACCTTTTACTGTATCGGGACCGTTGCTGGCCCGCATCCTTATCCCGCGATGGTGCGCGACTTTCAAAGTATCATTGGCAAGGAAGTTCGCGAACAGATGACAGCCGCCGAAGGGCGTTTTCCCGACACGGTTATCGCGGCGATTGGTGGGGGGTCCAATGCGATGGGCCTTTTCTTTCCGTTCCTTGATGACAAAGAGGTAGGAATCATCGGCGTTGAGGCCGGTGGTAAAGGTGTGAACGAAAAGATGGAACATTGTGCGTCTTTGACAGGCGGACGTCCCGGTGTGTTGCATGGCAACCGTACATACCTGTTGCAGGACGATGATGGCCAGATTTTGGAAGGATTCAGTATTTCTGCCGGTCTCGATTACCCTGGAATTGGGCCAGAACATGCGTGGCTACATGAAATCGGACGGGCGCAATATGTTTCGATCACCGACCGAGAAGCATTGGCGGCGTTTCAGGTTTGTTGTGAACTTGAGGGGATCATCCCCGCGCTTGAGCCATCGCATGCGCTTGCCCATGTGATGAAGATTGCACCCGATCTGCCAAAAGACCACATCATCTGCATGAATATGTGCGGGCGCGGCGACAAGGATATCTTTACTGTCGCAAAAGCGCTTGGGTTTGAGATGGGGGAGTTCGCCTGATCCTTTGCTATGATGGCTAAGGCGGTCGGATTGAACTTTGCCGTTACGCGCGGTGTAGCTGTGGCGTTACGGTATATAAGGCCAAAAAGAGGGGCGGAAGGTGCTGCAACCTTGACCGCAGCGCATCAGGCGCTGGGAATTGCGTGTTGTTGCAAGACCTCAAGCGGGACGATGTCCAACGCTCTTTTGTGAGTAGATTCGAGGCGGACTTGAGGGGCACACCCTTCTTCGGCGGCTTGCAAGAAACGATTGGCACACAGGCACCAAGGGTCGCCGGGGGCCAATCCGGCAAAGCCGAATTCGGGGCGAGCGGTGCTGAGATCATTGCCCACGTATTTTGAATAAGCGAGGAATTCAGCGTTCATGACGGCGCAAACCGTATGGCTGCCTTGGTCTGCGTCACAGGTATTGCAATGGCCATCGCGAAAGAAACCGGTGACCGGGTCAGTGCCGCAGATGACCAACGGTCCGTCCAATACGTTGATGCTTTTATCCGGTTGCATTATCGGTCACAGGCTCCGCGCTATTTTTCGGAATATTTCGATGTTTTGTTCGGCGACGCCGGGGTCTCGGAAGTTGCGGTCGGCGGCATTGGTGGCGATAACCACGCCTCTTGCAGTATCGACATAAACATATTGTCCATAGATGCCGCGGGCCGTGTATTCGCCCGGCGTAGCGCCAACCGGAATCCACCATTGATACCCATACCCAATGTTGCCTTCTTGCGTTGGCGCGTTTGGACTTGTTGAGGTCTCAACCCAATGGGCTGGCACAATTTGCTTGCCCTGCCATGTGCCTTTTTGTGCAAACATTTGGCCCATTCGCGCATAGTCTCGTGTGGTCATATTTAGCCCACCAAGGACAAACGCTGTGCCAACGCCATCGGTCAAATAGACCGGTTCATATTCAAGGCCGAGCGGTGCGATTACTTTTTCGCTCAGCAGATCGGGAACCGAGCGTCCGGTTGCACCGCGTACCACCATGCCCACCACATGCGTGTCGATGGAGACGTATTTCCAGGTTTGCCCTGGTGCTGAATCGGTTTCGGTAAGGGTGGCGGCGAATTCATCCATCTTGCCCCCAAGTGCAAGTACGCGCCCCATGCGGTTGATGTCTGAATTCTGGTCGAGATAGTCCTCATCAAAGACCACACCGCTTGCCATATTCAACACCTGCCGCAGCGTGGCACCGTCATAAGCGCCGCCTTTGAGCATTGGCGCATATTGTGTGACTTGATCGTCGATGGAGGCGATCTGTCCTTCTTCCAACAATATCCCAACCAGCGCTGACAGATAACTTTTGGCGACGGACCAACTGATGCGCAAATCATCAGCAGAGGTGCCTTGGTAATAATCCTCAAATACAATTTTCGCATCCTTGAGGACCACCAATGCCGTCACGGAGCGGTCTGTGACCCAGGTGTCTACTTCGGGCGGCAAGGTGGTTTCAGGGCCGTAAGGCAGATCACTTGTTGGGCCATCCCCGCGCGAGACGGGCACGGTCAGAAAGGCGGTGCTCATGTTGCTGAAGTTGTGCACAATGTTGTCTTCGCTAAACAGGGTGCGCACAGCCAAGAGCCGGGCGATTTCTTCTCGTTTCCATATGCCGATTACCACTGCCGCCAGCACCAGTGTCAGCAAAATCCGGCCAAGCCATTTTCCAATTGTACGCATTGCGTTTCCCTGTTGATCACGGTCACTCAAACACAGCCCCTAAAAAGAGGCCAGCATGCTGTGATTTATTCTTTGTATGCCCATTTGATCCATCTGCCATGAAAGTCCACACGACCCAGATCAAGAGTGATGTCGCCGGGCCATAACCTCAAGGTAAGAGCAGCCCCAATCTTTGCGGTAGTATCGCCATCGGTTTCCATCGCAAGCCATGCCAAGGGGCGGTGCGCAGTGGCTTGTTTGCCCGCGGCTTGGATCAGCGTTTGACCACGGGACTGAACGTCTGGGGGGAAGTATTGCCAAGCAACGGTGTGCTGGATCAGGTGTAAATGACCTTCGGGTGCACTGGCCAGTCGTGGGGCGAGCCACTCAATCGCATCGCCTTGCTGAGGTGTTGTGGTGGCGACGGAGGCCGCGGCCCGGGTCATCGTCAGCCGTTCAGGTTGGTCAGGCCATAGATAAGCGGTGAGCCGCAGCAAATGATCCGCGCGGGTTGGGTCTAGCGGGTTAAGATCCACACCGGCCCGATCTGCGATAACGATATCTGCTAAAGGGGGTTTAGGGCCAGCCCACTCTGGTGTGAACAAAACAGTTGGGACAGAGGGTCCGAAGTGCGTTTTTTCGACCTCAAGCCCGTAATAATCCCACATCAGGTTCAACCCGCCGCTGGCGCCAAGTTCGGACAGGTGAATTGGCAGCGCAAAATGTTGCAGAGCCACATGCGCACCAGCAATTAATGCTGCAGAGCGACGCACTTCATTCGTTTGTGGTGCGTTACTTGTCCAGTCGATCAGGAAGGTTTCATGCGTTTCAATAGCCGCCAGAACAGCATCGCGTAAGGTCTCATCAGAGACAGATTTTGGTGGGTAAACAGCGGCCAATTCGGGCGCTACCCCTTTTAGGACAAGGGCATGAAGGCCACCCGCGATGCGCAAAGGCAAGGAGTGACCCGCAGGGCCAACATCACCTTGGAAGCGCGCGAATTTACGGCCAAGATCGCTGTCTTCTGGCCAATGTTTGGCGAGAATAGACATCAATTGCCCCATAAAGGGCGATCCCATTCGACTACACGAGTTTGCCTGCTCTTCAAAGGCTGCTGAGAGGCTCATCGGAACCGTTCCATCAATTTTTGCAAGGGCGATTGCGGGGGTTCAGTTGGAGGTGTCTCCTCTGCGGGGGTGGTTTTTGTTTTCGGATTTTTGGTACCGGTGCCAGAACGAGGCGGGTTCACACGCAGAGCAACGGCGTTCATGAATTTGGCCGTGTCACCAGTGGCAAGAAAAGGGGCTCCATCGCCGATACCGCGCAGGACATCGTCCAGCCAATTGTCGTCCGCCTTGGGAAAGTCGCGCAGAACGTAACCGGGTACGGCGTCTTTATGTCCCGGATGGCCAACACCCAGCCGCACACGGTCGTAATCAGGGCCAATATGCGCATGGATAGATCGTAACCCGTTATGGCCAGCATGCCCGCCGCCGGATTTGCATTTGACCTTGGCGGGGGCCAGATCGATTTCATCATGAAGCACGACAACGTCTGCGGGGGTCAATTTGTAAAACCGCATAGCGGCCTGCACGGATTGGCCCGAATTGTTCATAAAGGTTTCGGGCTTTAACAAAATCGCACGGTCTGAGCCAAATCGACCTTCACTGACCGCCCCCTGATGTTTGGATTTCCACGGCCCAAATCCATGATCTGATGCGATCTGATCCAGCGCCATAAAGCCAATGTTATGCCTGTTGCGCGCGTATTTTGCGCCCGGATTACCTAACCCTACGATCAATTTCATGGCACTGCTCCTCGTCTTTGAAGGCGCATCTTATCAGGGTTGCGAAAAGACCTAAATCCCTGCCTCTTAGATCAGCTGAGTTGAGCGCACCAAGGTCAGGCTCCTTGGCCTCGGGTCTTGTATTGTTGTTGATGAAAACGCACTGGCGGACCCATTCAGAAGCCTAAGGGCAGGGTAAAGCGGGCCTGAACCAATGGATGCGTGCGAGGATGTGGGTGCAAGATATCTTCGGGTCTGAAACAGGGCCCGTCTGAAATTTGCGCCAAAACCTATTGAATAGTTTCGGTTGTTTTTGACGTCACAGAATGACCAAGTTGGATCAAAGCCAATTGTCGCGGTTGCTCCCGACCGCTTCGGACACATTTGCAAAGCCATCCCGTTCTAGCAAATGATCCAGCCCTCGGATGATGTCGCCGACCAATGACATCCCACCAAAGACCAAAGCCGTATAAAATTGGACAGCGGATGCTCCCGCGCAAATTTTTGCATAGGCTTGATCCGCGGAATTGACGCCACCTACACCAATTATTGGCACGTCCGTCAATGTTGATAGCTGGGCCAAAACGCGGGTGGATTTGTTAAACAAGGGCGCACCGGAAAGCCCCCCGGCTTCGTTGGCCTGTGCACTGCTCAGCCCATTGCGGTCCAAAGTTGTGTTGGTTGCGATGATGGCTGCGACACCAGCGGTCTGAGCCACTTCTGCAACATCGCCGATTTCCGTGTTTGTCAGATCGGGTGCTATTTTAAGGAAAACAGGCGTTGTGCCGCGCACTTCCATGACGCCCTCCAACAGGCCGGCCAACGCGGCCTTGCCTTGCAAATCCCGCAGTTTCTCAGTGTTGGGAGAGGACACATTGACGGTGGCGAAATCGACATGGTCTCGCGCGGCGTGCATCACCTTGGCAAAATCTGCGGCGCGATCCGTGCTGGTTTTATTTGCGCCAAGGTTCAGGCCAACGGGTACATCATTTGAACGTTTGGCCAATCGGGCACAAATCGCGTCAGCGCCGTCATTGTTAAAACCAAACCGGTTGATTGCTGCCTGATCTTGGGTCAATCGAAACAACCGGGGTCGAGGATTGCCCGGTTGCGGCAAAGGTGTTGCAGCCCCAACCTCAACAAAACCAAAACCGCTGCGCGACAACGGCGCAAGGGCTGTAGCGTTTTTGTCAAATCCAGCCGCAAGCCCAACAGGGTTCGGCAGGTCGATCCCGGCAAGAGTTGTTTTCAACCGCGCGGAGGTCACAATGCCGGGCGCAGGTGCAAGCCCTGTTTGCAAGGCGCGAATGGCTAGCCCATGGGCCGTTTCAGGGTCGAAACGGTGCAGGACCGATAAACCTAACCGTTCCAACACCGCATTCATGCAAATTGATCCCCGCCACCTGCATTCTGAGTGCGGATCAGACGTGATGTTTTGACTGCGGCCTGACGGTGAACCACGGCTTTTTGGTATTCGGGGTCTGTGACCATTGCCAAAAAGGCCTTGGCGTTGGCATATCGCACGATGAACATGGCATCCCACTCTTCGTCCGATGGTCCGATGAAGGTCAGTTCAAATTGCCCGCGCCAGACAATAGTTCCGCCGACCTTTTCAAGGATCGGGCCGGTTTTTTCGCCATAAACAGCATAGGCCTGCGCACCTGTCATCCCGTCTCGGGCCATCGGATGATCGCCGGGGTAATTCGCCAAATCGTTGAACTTGACCAAATTGAGCATGTTCAGCTCTGTGTCGCGGTCAAGCGCTTTGAAGGCTTCAAATTGTGCGTGATCAGGATCGATAAAGTGTGTCATTGGCTGGCCTCCTCTAGCCCGGCGGGGAACACATGGACGCCATCGACCAAAGGAAGTGGCTGCGCCCAAACCACATCATCCAAGGTCATTTTGCGATACAGATGCGGGAACAATGCATCCCCGCGCGACACTTCCCACCTAAGCGCCTCACCCGCAGCCTCTGCATCAACGGCGATCAAGAACAGACCTTCGGCCCCTTTGAAGTGTTTTGCAGCGGTTTCTGCCGCTTGCGATGCTGTTGAAAAATGCACGTAGCCATCAGCCAGATCAATCGGCGCGCCTGCGGTTTCGCCGTTTTTGCGGAGATCGGCCCATTCGTCGGTTTGGAAAATTTTGAATATTAGCATGCGTGGTGTGATGCCCGGCTCAGTCTGGCGGGTCAAGCCGCCTTTGGCAGTGATGCAACTATAGGCAGACAGGCTAGTGTTGATGTGACGCAGGGGAACAGATGCGACAACCTCTTTGACAGCCGCGAAACGGCGGGCCACCATACAGACATAGATTCCAATTGGGGGAAAACCAATGAAACGATTCCTGACAAGTGTTGCCGCCTTGAGCCTGATGGCGGGTGCTGCTGCGGCTGACTACAAACTGACAATTCTGCATACCAATGATTTCCATGACCGGTTTGAGCCGATCAGCAAATATGATGGACCGTGCTCTGCTGAAGACAATACCGAGGGCAAGTGTTTTGGCGGTATCGGACGTATGATCACCGCAATTGATGAGGCTCGTGCACGTGGTGGCGAAAACCAGGTTTTGCTCGATGCCGGTGATCAATTCCAAGGATCGTTGTTCTATACGCAATACGGCGGTGAAATGGCTGCTGAGTTTATGAAGCAACTGGATTACGACGCGATGGCGGTTGGTAATCACGAGTTTGACGACGGCCCCGAAGGGCTTGCCACGTTCCTCGATTTGGTGAGTTTTCCGGTCTTGTCGGCCAATATTGACGTGAGCGGAAACAACCTGCTGGCGGGTAAAGTGCAAAAATCCACGGTTCTGGAAGTGGGTGGTGAGCGTATTGGTGTTGTGTCGGTTTTGGCCGAAGACACGGCCGAGACGTCATCGCCCGGTGCGAGTGTGATTTTTTCCTCTTCAGTTGATGCCGCGCAAGCCGAGGTTGATGCGTTGACGGCGGATGGGGTTAACAAGATTATCTTGCTCACCCACGTAGGCCTGTCCAAGGACAAAGAATTGGCCGCTCAGCTAAAGGATGTGGACCTGATTATCGGGGGGCATTCGCATACGTTGTTGAGCAATACCAATGATCGCGCTGCGGGCGCTTATCCAACCGAAGTGAACGGTGTGCCGATTGTACAAGCTTATGCTTACGGTAAATATCTGGGCGAGCTGAACGTAACCTTTGATGATGCGGGTGCGATTACTGAAATCGCGGGTGAACCGGTATTGTTGGATGCGTCAATTGCCGAAGATGGCGCCGCTGTTGCGCGGGTTGCCGAATTGGCCAAACCGTTGGAAGAGCTGCGCAACAAAGTGGTCACATCCATCGACGAGCCATTGGGCGGTGATCGTGAAGTGTGCCGTGCGATGGAATGCACAATGGGCAACCTGATTGCCGATGCGATGCTGGACCGTGTAAAGGATCAAGGTATTCAGGTGGCGCTTCAGAACGGCGGTGGCATCCGCGCATCCATTGATGCAGGCGAGGTGACAATGGGCGAAGTGCTGACAGTGCTGCCGTTCCAGAACACCTTGTCTACCTTTGAAGTGTCTGGCGCAACATTGGTCGAAGCACTTGAGAACGGCGTATCACAAGTCGAAGAAGGTGCGGGCCGGTTCCCACAGGTTGCAGGCATGACCTATGCGTATGACGGAAAGGCAGAAGCCGGTGCGCGTATCAGTGATGTGATGGTTGGCGGAGCGCCCATTGATTTGGCAAAGGTTTATGGCGTGGTGTCCAACAACTACGTGCGTAATGGCGGCGATGGGTATGCGATGTTCAAAACCGCAGATAATGCCTATGATTTTGGCCCTGACCTTGCTGACGTAACAGCAGAATATCTGGCCCAGAAAGCCCCGTACAAGCCATACACAGATGGCCGCATTACAACGAAGTAACGTCGTCTGAAGATATCAAAAACAAAGGCGCGTTCCCAGTGGACGCGCCTTTTCCAATTCTTGATTTAGGAGCAGGATTAAGGGGTCCTGAGCCTGAGAAATAACAAAGATCAAAGTTTGAGCGTGTTCTTACTCCATCCCTTGATGGAGAACCGCTTTTTGTGATCCTTCCATTTCCCAGTGATCATGTGCCCGGTCTTGATGTTCACTTCGAAATGGGCTTCGGGCATTGGATCTACCTTTGAACCATAATTGGTCATGCCAGTCTGGATAACAGTTACTTCCATTGTATGCATACTGGGCATCTTTAATTTGTCGGCAAAAACCTGAATTTCGGTGAATTCGACAACGGAGTCCATTTTACAGTCAGCCGGAAGCGGTTTTTTGGGGATGTCTTTGACCTTTTGTTGGGACTTGAAGGTGACATTCAGCTGAAGTGCGTAATCCCCCTGGTCTTTTTCCTTGGCTTTCCAGCCTGCTCTCATCTGATCGCTCATTGTGCTATGAGCGGCAGCCTTGGAGGCTTTTGAATCCTTATGCGGGATTACCTTCGATTTGAGGCTTTGATTCACCTTGCCACTTTTAACAAGGTAGATGACTTTAGCTGAACTTTTCCAATCGGCCATTTGGCTTCCTTACGCGCGCGTTTTCGTCACATCGGGCATCACTTGTTCATACCACTCCGCTTGATCCAACCTTGGCTATTATGCCCAAGCGGAGCTGTGTGATGACCTAGAAACGCTGTCGATGTTATTTTGCACAGATTGAACTATGCGTATGGTTTTCACTCGTTATTGATTTTTCGGAAATCTGGTTGCATTTTCTCCAGCTGCCTATTGGTTGCATTTGTCCACTATAATTACGCGCAATGGCATGTAAATCCACACTCTTTTAGCGTGAATGATCTGCAATCATTCCCGGATTGGTTCCTTTCGGAACTGGGCCGGCGATTGGCCATAAACCCGCTGAAATTCACGGTAAAAGTTGGACCGGGTCAAAAATCCGGATTGGGCCATTACTTTGCTGACAGGGTCACTTGTGGTGCGCAAAAGATCAGCGGCATGTCTTAACCTGAACCCGTTTACATACTGCGAAACGTTCATGCCCTGACTTTGATTTATCGCGGCAGACAGGGTGCGTTCGGGAACGCTGAGCCTGCGGGCCAATCGTTGCACGCTGAGATCAGGATCAAGATAAAGTTTGCTGCGTTCCAAAACCTCGCGGGCGGAGTGTTCAAGGGATGTTTCTGAGTCCGGTGCTGTGCTTATGGCGATGCCATCCGTTTTGGGTGCCGTGGGGTGGGGCATTTTGGTCAGAATGAAAATCAAACTGCCGATTAACAACGCTGATCCAAACGTCACCAGGGCGGGCGCCTGTGTCCCTTCAAACAACACAAAGCTCAGCGCGATTGCTGTATCCAGTGCCAAGAGCAACAGGAGCAACGCGACCGCAGACAACATCCAGCGCGAGGTTGATCCAGATACATCCAACTTGGCATAGATCAGGTGATCTTGCCCCTTGCGCCACAGCCGAACCAAAAGGCCGATGTAGAGCAGATAGCTGACGCTGATCACCACATCGAATTCGCGATAGATATCCGCAAAAAGACTAAGCCCGATTGCGATTAAGACCGCTGAACCCAGATGTAAAAGCACTTGCCGGGCAAAGATGTCTTTTGGGACGGTCAGGCAACTAAATCCCAGAAAAAGCAGCGGCCCAACGGTAAGGGGCAACACACGTTGAAAGGTGATGAAGTGTTCAATTCCGTACCCAAAGCGAACCCCGACAAGGAGCGATTGAATACCGAAATCGATAAACAGCAGCGCAAACATGACGGCCGCCGCGCGCCGCCCCAAATCAAGCCGCAACATCAGCGGAGCGATCACAACACATAGAGCCGCCGCGAGGATCGGCAGCGGAATTGACATCATGTTGCCCTGCACATCTGTCCTCTTTCTCGCAGTCCTTGTCCTAGATCGTGATAGAGGACAGGGATTGACCGCTCAACCCATTGTTTTGTTTGATTTCACCAGCAATCTAAATGTCATCGACACCCCAAAACGGAGACGGGACATGAAAAACATCATCCATATCACGGCCCTTAGCATTGCCATCACCACCAGCGCCGCCTACGCCGCAGAAGACGCAACCGGACTTGCAAAACTTGCCATCAACGACACGCGGACCGATCGTCCATTGGAAGGGTTCATTTGGTACCCGACTGCGGCAACGGATGGTGCTGCTGTGCATCATACCAATCCGGTTTGGAAGGGTATCACAGCCGTTGAGGGCGCCGTTCCGGCACCGGGAAAATATCCTTTGGTTGTTTTGTCACACGGCATGTATGGCAATGCGATGAACCAGACATGGCTGGCCGATGCTTTGGTGGCCAAAGGGTATATCGTTGCCGCGATCAATCACCCGGGTACGTCGACCTGGGCACGTGACCCAGCTCAGGCGCGCCAAATGTGGGACCGTCCAAACGACATCAGCCGCGTGATAGATCACGCTTTGGATGATCCCGCTTGGAAAGACCTGATCGACCCTGATCGTATCTTTATGGCGGGGCATTCTTTGGGTGGATATACTGCTGTAGCTTTGGCGGGTGGCCGGTATGACGCCGCTGGTTTTGAAGCCTTCTGCGCCGCCCGGACAGACCGTGAATTGGTGTGCGGAATATTTGACGATTGGCAGATCGCCAAAACACCCGAAGACATCCTATCGATGCAAGCGGATGTATCTGATGACCGGATCAAAGGATTTGCAGTATTTGATCTTGGCGGCACTCAGACGTTCTCCAAAGCCAGCCTTGCATTGATCAACTCGCCAATGTTGGTGATGGGGGCGCCTTTGGATATCTCGGGGCTTGATCTGGACATCGAATCCCGTGCGTTGGTCGATGCCTTGCCGCAATCCAATGTCACCTATCTCGAACCCGAAAGCCTGTCGCATTTTGATTTCTTAAGCGAATGCAAACCCGGCGCGATCGAAATTCTTGCGCAAGAAGAGCCGGGAGATGAGATCATTTGCAAAGACGGTGGCGCCGTACGCGCTGATGATCATGCGCTCATTGTCGATGCTGTTCTGAATGCCTTTGACTAAGGTTCTGAGCCAACGCAAAAATAACGTCAAAACGAATGCCAGCGGATCGATAGGTCTCGCTGGCTTTCAGCGCAACAATGCCGCCAACAATCGATCAATCCTTTGCCATATCTGGCAATGATCAGTACGTTTACCCGATCACAAGTCACAAACCGGAGGGGCAGAAATGTGCGGACGAATGGCTGTCACTTTGCCGCCTGATGCCATGGCTCAGCTTTTTGCGGCAGCGCCGGCGAATGATCTGCCGACAGTGCCGAATTTTAATGTTTGCCCAACTACAGCTGTGCACATCATCACAAGCGACCCTGCGACGAACCAACGCCGGTTGAGCGCGATGCGGTGGGGGTTCATTCCGCGGTGGTACAAGAAACCGTCTGGCGGACCATTGCTGATCAACGCCCGTGCCGAAACACTTGCGGAAAAACCGGCCTTTCGCGCTGCGGCGCGCAGCAGGCGAGGGGTGATCATAGCAACCGGGTTTTATGAGTGGACCAAAGATGCTGAGGGAGGGCGCGATCCGTGGTATATTTCTCGAGTAGACGGTGGGCCGCTCGCCTTTGCTGCTGTCTGGCAGGATTGGGCATCCCCTGAAGGGGACATCGCCGCGACCTGTGCCATCGTCACCATTGCTGCAAATGCCCCAATGCAAGCCATCCATCACAGGATGCCTGTCATTTTGGATGCGCAAGACTGGGCATTATGGCTTGGCGAAGAGGGCCACGGCGCAGCAACAGCAATGCGTCCCGCCGCAGATGACCTGCTGCGATGGCACCGCGTCCCACGCGCAGTGAATTCCAATCGGGCCACTGGAGCAGACCTGATCCTGCCTTTGGCAGCCACTGCCAAAGGAGAGCCGGAGTAGGCGGCCATCACAGATCGCGTTGAAAATCACGTGAACTGACGATCCCCAAAATCGTTCTGCTGTTCTGGGGTGTCAGTGCGGCTTGTGATTCTCAACTGTGGTTAGTCTGCCAGAGGTGGTTCATCATAGCTGATCTCGCCAGTGAACTCGATGCCATCGACACCCGTGCCACTGAATGTCAGCGGTGTTTCTTCTTCGATCTCTAGCATAAATGTGCCCTGCAAGCCAATCGAGCCAGAGGTCCAAGTTCCGCCGGCACCATTGACCGTATGTGCTGCTTCACTGTCGTTTTCAAAAATGATGGCGTCACCTTCAGCAGCGTAAGTAACAACAGGCAGGTAACCACCGTCAACGATTGTGACAGTGTGAACGTTAGCATGCGCCGCACCCCCCATCAGGGAAAGGGCAGCAGCAAGGACGCAAGCGCCTTTGCGAGATGAAATTAGCATTGAAATGCTCCTTGTAACGGCCCCACCCGGTCACAGACAATTTTCTTTAAAGGGTAAATGGGGCGAAAATTTGGCAGCTCTCGCATTTTTCGAAGAAAGGGTGCCCGGGGCCAAAAACAGGTGCTAGGGGATGTCGGCCTGATCTGTTTGGGTGGTCAGCCAGTCCCGAAACGAACAAAGAGCCGCCCCATCAGCACGATGTTCCGGCCAAACAAGATAATAATTCCCAATGCTTTGGGTCGTCTGCCCCGACGCCAATACAAGCTGCCCATCCCGCAAATAGGGATCTGCGAAAAAGGTGGGCAAAAGCGCGATGCCCAGCCCATGAATGGCGGCTTGGGCCATGGTGGAAAATTGATCGAAAGTCATACCAATTGGCGGTTCCGCGGTAACGCCAAGCGCTGAGAGCCAGCGCGCCCAACCACGCGGCCGCGTTTCAAGATGCAAGAGCGGCTGTTTTAACATCTGATTTGGGTCCTCCAGATGCACTGGCAACAAATCAGGTGCGCAGACCGGCACAACCGTTTCCGGCATCAAGGGGAGGTAGCGAACACCGTGCCAATCTTCATGACCAAAATGGATCGCCGCATCAAAATGGCTTTCTTGAATGGCAAATGGCTTGAGCCGGGTGCTGAGGTTGACTGTGACTTCCGGGTGGGCGCGCGCAAAGTCCCTCAGGCGGGGAGCCAGCCAGTGCATCCCAAAAGCGGGCAGAATAGCAAGGTTCAGGGCACCGCCTGTTGGATTGGCGCGCGCGGACACGGATGCCTGCGCCAATCTATTCAGTATTTCGCGCACCTCAACAACATAGGATTGGCCAGCGACAGTTAAGCCCAGCTGTCGTCCTTGTCTGGTGATCAACGCAATCCCCAACTGCTCTTCGAGCGTTTTGAGCTGCCGACTTATCGCGCTTTGGGTCAAGGTCAACTCACTTGCAGCCGCAGTGGCGCTGCCCAAACGTGCGACGGCCTCAAACGCCAACAAGGCCGAGATAGAAGGCAGGAAACGTCGTGGGGCAATCATATGACTTTTTCTCATGTATTCAGAACAAAGCAGCGATAGTATTTTGACGATGATCTTGCAATAAGATGTGCAACAACTTGTCCTGCCGAAAGGAATTGCCATGAATGCCGAAGCTCCCATCCTACGCGCCAAAGATGTTCCCGATCTGGGGAGCTTTGATTGGGCGGACCCATTCCGACTGGACAGCCAATTGACCGAAGACGAACGCATGATCCGGGATAGCGCCCATGCCTATGCTCAGGAAAAACTGCAACCTAGGGTCATCGATGCCTTTGAAAAGGAAACAACAGACCCGTCGATCTTTAAGGAAATGGGCGATATGGGTCTGCTGGGCGTCACCATCCCCGAGGAATACGGCGGATTGGGCGGCGGTTATGTTTCTTATGGGCTTGTCGCGCGTGAAGTCGAACGTGTCGACAGCGGTTACCGCTCTATGATGTCGGTACAGGCGAGCTTGGTCATGTATCCGATTTATGCCTATGGATCAGAGGCGCAACGCAAGAAATACCTGCCCAAATTGTGCTCAGGTGAATGGATCGGGTGTTTTGGCCTGACCGAACCTGATGCGGGTTCTGATCCCGCGGGCATGAAAACACGCGCAGAAAAAACAGCGACAGGCTACAAGATCACGGGATCCAAGATGTGGATCTCTAACGCCCCAATCGCGGATGTGTTTGTTGTCTGGGCCAAATCCGAAGAACATGGCGGCAAGATACGCGGTTTTGTGCTGGAAAAAGGCATGAAAGGCCTCAGCGCTCCCAAGGTAGGAAACAAACTCAGCCTGCGTGCCTCGATCACCGGTGAAATCGTGATGGACGGCGTTGAGGTCAGTGACGAGGCATTACTGCCGCATGTGTCGGGGCTAAAAGGGCCGTTTGGCTGTCTGAACAGAGCACGTTACGGTATCTCTTGGGGCGCGATGGGGGCGGCAGAATTTTGCTGGCATGCGGCGCGTCAATACGGTTTGGACCGCAAGCAATTTGGCAAACCTCTGGCCCAAACACAGCTCTTTCAGAAAAAACTCGCTGACATGATGACCGAAATTTCCTTGGGTCTGCAAGGGTCCCTGCAAGTCGGGCGCTTGATGGATGCTGCCAATGCAGCACCGGAAATGGTATCCATCGTCAAACGCAACAATTGCGGCAAAGCGCTGGACGTGGCCCGCAACGCCCGCGATATGCATGGCGGCAACGGGATTTCAGGTGAGTTTCAGGTGATCCGCCACATGATGAATCTGGAAACCGTGAACACCTATGAAGGCACCCATGATGTGCATGCGTTGATCCTTGGTCGGGCGCAAACCGGTCTGCAAGCGTTTTTCTGAACCTGAAACAAGAGATGTCTAAATCGCAGATAGCGTCACTGGGACTGTCTCTTTTTGGCCCTAAATACCGTCGCCGAAGGCATTAATCTCTTTTGGAGCGCTGTTAAAATTGGATCGCGTATCTATCGTTCATGATAATTTCCTGCGTCGCGTTGCGGCGCAGGATTTTCCTGTTGGCACATCATCCGCTGATGGTCTCAATAGGCAACAGGCCTGGAGCCTTTATCAATCGCAGGTCCTGTCACGCGCACTCGACCTCCAAAGCCGGGCCATGCAAAAGGCGGGGCAGGGATTTTATACCATCGGGTCCTCAGGTCATGAAGGCATGGCGGCGCTGGGCCATTCTATGCGCATCGATGACATCTCCTTTTTGCATTACCGCGATGCAGCCTTTCAAATCGCACGCGCTGAAAAGGCCGGCCAACACAACATGATGCGTGACATGTTGCTGAGCTTTGCTTGCTCCGTGGATGACCCGACAAGCGGAGGACGTCACAAAGTGCTGGGATCACGCCCCCTTATGATCCCGCCGCAAACTTCCACCATTGCCAGCCATCTCCCCAAAGCACTTGGCGCAGCACATTCCATCACACTGGCAAAACGGAACCGGCCAGAACATGCGATCCTGTCTCAGGATGGCATAGTGATGTGCAGCTTTGGGGACGCATCGCTCAACCACTCAACGGCCCAGGGTGCGATCAACGCGGCTTGCTGGACTGCGGTGCAAGGCGTCCCGCTGCCATTGTTGTTTGTGTGCGAAGACAACGGCATCGGAATTTCCACCAAGACCCCCTCAGGGTGGGTGCAATCGTCAATGTCTGCCCGTCCAGGGCTAAAGTACTTTGCAGCAGATGGACGTGACCTATTTGCCGCCTTGAGCACCGTGCAAAGCGCTGTTGATTGGGTGCGAACGCACCGCAAACCCGCCTTTTTGCACCTGCAAACCGTTCGGCTTTACGGTCATGCCGGACCGGATGTCGTGACCTCCTATCTCACCAAAGCAGAAGTCGAAGACGACGAGGCACATGATCCGCTGCTCTATACCGCGCGCGGCCTTGCAGGACTTGGTTATGCCCCCTCAGAGATCGTGTGGGAATACGTCAAGTGTCTCGATGAAGTGGCGCAAGCCGCTGAAGAGATTTCGCAAACCCGTCGCCTGTCCACTTCAGCCGAAGTGATGCAGAGCCTTATCCCGCCCTCCCGGCATATCTTAGGGAGCAATGGTCCAACTACGGATCAACGCGCCAAACTTTTTGGACCTGACCTTGCGCAAATGCACCATCCTCAGCCGATGTCCCGTCTGATTAACTGGGCGCTGCATGACCTGATGCTTGATCACAAAGAAACCTTGATCATGGGCGAGGATGTGGGCCGCAAAGGCGGCAACTACGGGGTGACCCAAAAGTTACACGCGCGATTTGGCCCGGCGCGCGTGATCGACACCCTGTTGGATGAACAAAGTATCCTTGGTTTGGCGATTGGTCTGGCCCACAACGGGTTTGTCCCGATGCCCGAAATTCAATTTCTTGCCTATCTCCATAATGCAGAGGATCAGCTGCGTGGAGAAGCAGCCACCTTGCCATTCTTCAGCCAAGGGCAATGGAGCAACCCAATGGTCGTGCGAATTTCGGCGCTGGGGTACCAGAAGGGGTTTGGCGGGCATTTCCACAACGATAACTCTTTGGCTGTTTTGCGTGATATTCCGGGTTTGATCATTGCCTGCCCGTCCACCGGTGATGAGGCGGCGATGATGTTGCGCGAATGTCATCGACTGGCCCACGAGGAACAGCGGGTAGTGATCTTTGTTGAACCCATAGCGCTTTATCCAATGCGAGACCTGTTGGAACCGGGCGATGGCGGTTGGATGCGTACTTATCCAGATCCGGGCACCCTTATTTCTCTTGATAGCGTCGGAATCCACGGTGATGGTATGGACCTTGCCATTGTGACCTATGGAAATGGGTATTACCTGAGCCGGCAGGCCCAATCGGACTTGTCTGATCAAGGTGTCGCGGCCCGTGTGATCGATTTGCGGTGGTTGGCGCCATTGCCAGAGAAGGCCTTGTTGGCTGCGATCGGGTCACGTCGGGTGTTGATCGTTGATGAATGTCGCCGTACGGGAGGGCAGTCCGAAGCTTTGATGGCCTTGATGGCAGAACGCGGTATAGCGCAATTTGCACGACTGACAGCAGAGGATAGCTTTATTGCAACTGGTCCAGCATATGGGGCAACGCTGCCATCGCGTGATGGGATTGTCGCTGAGGCATTGGCACTAGTGAATGCCCCTTTGTGCTGAGATGAAAGCAACTTTAGGGTCGCCATGAAAGTGGATATTATCACATAAGGACGAGTCTCATCAGACGGCTTGCGCCGCTTCTTCGCGAAGAAAGGCAGCGCCTTGATGAGCCTGCTAAAAGGAAAAAGAATGACGTCTTACGCTGATATCATGTTCACCCCAGAAGTAGAGGAAGAACAATCCTACGTCGGGAGCAAAGGCCTGTATAAAGATCGTTATGCGGCCAAGACTGACGAACCGTTGGGGCCGGATGAGCAAGCATTCCTAACCTCTCGTACAACACTCTATTTGGCATCCGTAAACAGTCTGGGCTGGCCCTACGTCCAACACAGGGGCGGGCCGCAAGGCTTTTTAAAGATACTTGATGCCTACACTATCGGATTTGCTGACTATCTTGGCAACCGGCAATTGATCACCAAAGGGAATTTGAACACGGACGACAGAATGTCGATATTCGCGATGGATTATGCGCGTTCTGCCCGGCTGAAATTGCAGGGGCACGCAAGGTTACAAAATGCGGAGGATGCGCCTGATCTGGTGCAGAAATTGGCCACCCAAGGGGAAGGTCGTGTGCAGCGGGTGATGACAATCCGCATCACCGCATGGGATTGGAATTGCCCGCAATTTATCACGCCTCGATTTGACGCACGGGAAGTGTCTGCCCTTGTTGGGCCCGAAATCCAACGGCTTGAGGCGCGAAATGCAGCTCTTGAGGAAGAGGTTGCCGCATTGCGGAAGGAACTGGGAAGAGCAAATGACATTGGTATTTGACGGACATAACGATGCGTTAGGCCGGCTTTGGTGTGCGTGCACAGATCCGGTGGTGGATTTTGCTCAACCTATTGGTCACATCAATACACCGCAGGCACGGGCAGGCGGCTTTGCTGGCGGCTTTTTCGCGATGTTCTCGCCTCAGAACCGGGCCCCGTTTGATTTCAGCGCTTTCACAATTGCGGATCTCGACATCCCGTTGCCCAGTATGTTGGATGAGGGGTCCGCCTTGATTGCCGCAATGGGGCAGGCGGGCATCGCACATCAGCTCCAAAAAGCGGGGCTGATTGAGATTTGCACGGATGCGCAAAGCCTTGCACGGGCATTTGTCGCGGATCCGATCGCATGTGTGTTGCATCTTGAGGGAGCGGATTGCATCGGGCCGGACCTATTGGCGCTTGATACACTTTATGCATTGGGCATGCGCTCATTGGGACTTGTTTGGTCACGGCCAACGATCTTTGGACATGGCGTGCCATTTCGCCACAACAGTGATGGCGATACCGGCCCGGGGTTGACGTCAGATGGCAAACGTTTGGTCGCACGCTGTCTTGAGATGGGGCTGATCATTGATACCAGCCATTTGACGATGAAGGGCTTTGGGGACGTCGCGGAAGCGGGTGCGCCGATGGTTGCAACCCATTCCAATGCCTGCGGGGTTGCCAATAACGCCCGTAATCTGACGGATGCGCAATTGCGCAGTATAGGTGAGACCGGTGGCATGGTTGGATTGAACTTTGCCACGGTGTTTTTGAGCGATGCGGGATGGCAGACCGGCCAAGCTGGGATTGAGGCGTGTTTGCGCCAGCTAGATCATATGATTGCAATAGCAGGTGAGGACAATGTTGGGCTGGGTTCGGATTTTGACGGCGCGCCACTTCCCAATGGGATTGCGCATGCTGGTGACCTGCCAGAGCTGATCAAGGCGATGAAGAACCACGGCTATGGTGATGCTTTGATAGCCAAGCTGGCCCATGAAAACTGGCTTGATTTTCTCAGTCGGCAATTGGGGTGAAGCAAGCATCACTTTGCCATAAGCAGCACCAGCGGAACAGGAAACAAATGCGCCGATCATCACAAGTGAGGCATCCTTATCCTGACAATTAATCTTTTAGCGCCGGCGCCCCACCTTCAAATGCGTTTCCGTTGATGTAATCACAGGGCTGTTCCTGCATCTCCAGATGGAGTCCCTTAGCGGAGTAGGGATGCGCCCGTGCCAAGGCTTCGTCTACGTCAATGCCAAGACCGGGAGCCGTTGGCGCAGAAATGAAGCCGTTTTCAACCCGAATGCTGCTTTTGATCAACTGGTCATGAAACGGGGTTTCGATTGTTTCGGCCATCAACAGATTTGGGATGCTGACGCCAAAATGAATGTTCGCCGCCCATTCAACGGGGCCTGCGTATAGGTGAGGCGCCATTTGTGCATTATAGACCTCGGCCATCGCGGCGACTTTTTTCATTTCCCAAATGCCACCGGCACGACCAAGAGCGGGTTGCAGGATCGTAGCGGCACCAGAGCGCAAGATAGGTGCAAATTCGGCTTTGGTCGTCAACCGTTCTCCCGTGGCAATTGGGATGTGCAGGCTGTTGGCAACTTTGGCCATCTCACCTACATTATCCGGGGGAATTGGTTCTTCGTACCACAGCGGGGAATAGGGCTCTATCGCCTGTCCCAAACGGATTGCACCGGCCGTTGAAAATTGTCCATGTGTTCCAAAAAGCAGATCTGCCTTGTCCCCCACCGCCTCGCGTATGGCTTTGCAGAACGCCACTGATTGGGTGATGTCGGACATTGCCGGCATATGCCCGCCGCGCAAAGTGTAGGGGCCTGCGGGATCAAATTTTACTGCCGTAAAGCCGCGCGCAACGCAGGCCGCGGCACTTTCGGCGGCCATATCAGGCGATGTCCAGAAAGCCGAAAGATCGTGATGGGGCAGCGGATATAGATAGGTATAGGCCCGAATGCGGTTGTTCATTTTGCCGCCCAGCAATGCATAGACCGGACGATCCCGATCTTTGCCCAGAATATCCCAGCACGCAATTTCCAGCCCCGAAAATGCGCCCATCACGGTCAGGTCGGGACGTTGGGTAAAACCAGACGAATAGGCGCGGCGAAACATAAGCTCTATGTTTTCGGGATTTTCCCCTGCCATATGCCGTTCAAAAACATCCCGGATTACATGGGCCATCGCCTCTGGTCCGACGGAGGACGCATAACATTCGCCCCACCCCGTGACACCAGTGTCCGTGGTCACTTTGACCAATATCCAATACCGCCCCCCCCATCCCGGAGCAGGTGGTGCTGTGACAATCACATCAAGATCTTGCAACTTCATGTTTCGTCTTTCTTTCAGGTTAAGGTGACCTGTCGATGCCACCAATTCGGCATCGCGTCTGGTTGTCCGATCTCAGCGGTCAAACATGATCACATTGCGTCGCGCTGCACCTGTCTTGGTATCGGCAATTGCTTCGTTGATCTGATCCAGCGACCACCGTCCCGAAATCAATTCATCCAGCTTTAGCCGTCCTTGCAAGTACAGGTCCACCATCCATGGGATGTCGCGTTGTATGACGACATCACCCATTTTCGATCCGATCATGCCTTGACCTGTAGCGGCCATCATCACCGGCTCATAAGTAGACATGTCGCCCGAATGGGGCATGCCGACCATGATGACTTTGCCGCCCATCGCAAGATAACGTGGCGCCTGATCATAAGCAGGAATTGCGCCGACAGTAACGATCACAGCATCCGCCCCGCGCCCCATCGCTTTGTGCGCATCGCGCCACGGTTTTGCACCTGAGGCCAAAACGCCATCTGTTGCGCCAAACTCTTTGGCAACGGCGAGCTTTTCCTCGCTCATGTCAACAGCGACGATGCGCCGGGCTCCGGCGATGCGCGCACCTTGTATTGCGTTCAGGCCCACGCCACCTGCGCCGATCACGACAACATCCTGACCCGCCCGCAATTCCGCCGCGTTGACCACTGCGCCCACACCAGTGATGACACCGCAAGCGATCAATGCAGCTGCGTCTTTTGGAATATCGTCGCTGATCTTTACCACTTGGGCCTGTTCAACCACGACTTTTTCAGCAAAAGCACCCGAGGCCATTGCCTGATTTAGGGGGCCACCGTCAGCTGTTTTCAACGGGCCGAGGGTACCATCGACGGGTGTTTCACAAACTGTTGGTTTACCGCCGGCACAGGCCACACAAGTGCCACAGGCGCGTATCAATGTGACAACAACGCTGTCTCCGGGTTCTAATCCGCGGGTGTTTGGCCCCACAGCCGTGATTTTTCCCGCCGCCTCATGTCCAAAAACCGCTGGTAATGCCCCCCCCCAAGCGCCTTCTGCAAATGAGATATCGGAATGACAGACAGCGACAGCATCCAGTGTTACTTCAACCTCGCTGCCTTCTGGTGCGCGTAATCTAACGTCTTCGATCACGAGAGGCTTTCCAAATTCATGAGCGACTGCGGCTTTGATATGTTGCAAGGAGAGTCCTTTCTCGTGCCTGATAACCTTAGCTGAACCGCAATTCGATAAACGTGCAAGCACAGAAGCGACGCTGATGTGACGTCTTTACGCAACGTCCGATTTTTGAGGGCGCCACCAAAAAGTTACCAACGCCAGACTGCTTAACACCATGGCAAGCAAAAACGGCGCACCGGGGAGATAGAGTGATGTGCCGGCTTGTGTGAAACGCGCAAAGGTATTTGTCATGATCAATGGTGATAGGATCATAGCTAGTGAGGAAGCGCTGTCAGAGCGCCTTGCAGCTCTCCTTGCGCATTGTTTGCAACACGTGCGGACATTAGACCAGTCAGCGCCGCCGGGATCACCCCCGCCAATGAGGCCAGCGGTGTCAGGATCAATGCAACAGTTCCGGATGTGATAAAGGCGAGACTGCCATAGCCCACCAAAGCGCACAGATGTCCGGCAACAACTGTACCGCGCTCGCCAAACCAGCGCAGGGACATGCGGATCGCGCCAGCCTGTACCAACACCATGTTAATGCCGAACAATCCCAAGGAAAGACCAATCATTACCGGCGACCAGTTGAAACGCTCTTGGGTGAAATAGGGCCAGACGGACGGATAGACAGCAAAGCCCACGTGATACAGAAAAAAGACCAACAACAACCGCCGGACCCCGGGGAGTTTTCCCAGATGTTTGATCACGCCAAAAGGGTTGGCACGGCGCCAGTCAAAGGTGCGGCGTTTTTCAGGGGTGATCGTTTCTTTCAGCACCACCCAACCCAACGCTGCATTGCTTGTTGCCAAAAATGCGGCTCCCCAAAACGGGGCACGGGTGCCGTATTCTGCCAGCACCCCGCCAATCATAGGGCCAAGAACAAACCCCATGCCAAAGGCTGCACCGATCAACCCAAAGTTCTTGGTGCGTTCTTGTGCCGAGGAAATGTCCGCCATATAGGCAGAGGCCGTTGATTGTGTTGCAGCCGTGATCCCACCAATAACACGGCCCAGAAACAACAACCAAATGCTGCTTGCCAATGCCATCACGACATAATCGGCAGCCATCACAACAAGCGAGATGAGCAAGACGGGACGACGGCCAAAACGATCCGACAGACCGCCTACCGCTGGACCAAACAAGAATTGCATCACCGCAAATGTTGTGGTCAGCACACCGCCCCAGATCGCCGCCTCACTCAGCGCGCCGCCATTCACCTCGCGGATCAGGGCGGGCATCACAGGGATCATCAAACCAACGCCCATGGCATCGATCATGACCGTTAGCATCAAAAACACAAAGGCAGGGCGCAAGGATCAAAGTCCTTTGACGCGGGCTGAAAACGCCAGTGCCTCATCTGGTCCGTGGCCCATGCTTGTTGCTGGGTCAAACACCGATGCAGGTATTTCGGGGTAGTCGGACAAGACCAGATCTTTCAAAGGGATACGTTTGTCGCGGGCGTCAAGGCAAAGCGCTTTGGTCTTGGCCTGCGCTTGGGGGCGCGGCATCAATTGGGCAAGCGCGAAGCTCAGTGCTTCGGCGTGGATCAGACCCAAAGACCCGTCTAGGGCTGCCTGCATCTGAACCGGGTGTGGCATCAAACCAGCGCAGAGATTTTTGGCATGAGACAGGGAGGAGGCAAGGCAAAGGGTCAGTTGTGGCACCACCATCCATTCGGTGAACCATGCCGCACCATCGCGTTGATGTTGATGCACTGCTGCTGTTTGCAAGCTGCTGCGTAACCCCGTGAATTGATGGTGCAAGGCAATCATCGCGGCCGGTCCCACAGGGTTTTGTTTTTGCGGCATCGTAGAGGATGCGCCATTTGCCCCCAATGAAATTTCTGCAGCTTCGGTGGTGGTCAATCCGATGGTTGTCTGCGCCATATGGGAGAGGGCGGCCATCACTTGGCCTTGCCAGTCCAACAACCGCAAAACGGGCCCGCGGTCTGTGTGCCAGGTGCGCCCGGGATCGGTGAGACCTAACGCTTTGGCCAATTGCGCTCGGGTCTCGTTTGCTTGGGGACCAAGGGCAGCTCCGGTTCCCGAAGCGCCAGACAGCGACACCAAAAGCGACGTTGCCCGCAATGCTTCAAGCGCCTGTAACGCATCAAGCATGGGCGTTCCGAAACCTGCCAATACGGCACCCCATGATGTAGGGGTCGCGTGCTGACCGTAGGTCCGTGCGGCCATTGGCAATTGCGCGTGTTCTTGGGCTTTTGTACCTAGCGCATTCAAAATTTCACGTAGATCTGTTTCTGCCAGCACCAAAGCTTGTCGAAGACGCAGCATCAAGCCGGTATCGATGATGTCCTGAGACGTTGCCCCCCAGTGGATATATTGCGCATGTTCTGGGGCATTCATCTCTGTGCGAAATGCGGCCACCAAACCCGGAACGCTCACTCCGTTTTCGCCGGTTGTTTGGGCTAGGGCGCCGGGATCAATGGCAATTTCAAGGCTCGCCCGATGGATCGCTGCAGCTGATATTTCAGGGATCACACCTAATTGCCCCTGCACCTTGGCCAAGGCACCTTCAACCAACAGCATCGCGCGCACAGCCGCAGAATCCGAAAACAACCGGCCTGTTTCGCCAGTTGCAAAAAGCTGGGCATAAAGCGGGCTATCAAAGACGCTGGCAGCCATCTATGCGGCCACCTTCCGTGGGCGGAAAATGGGCAGCGGGTGTTTGGCGCAGGGGTCAGACATGTCCGACACTCTTCAGGAAATCGGTCAGGATCTGTGCATATTCCTCGGGTTGTTCCACGCAGGGGAGATGACCTGCCTTGCGGATCAGATGGAATTTCGAACCGGGGATCAAATCAACGGTTTCACGGACCAGATCGGGCGGCGTCGCACCGTCTTCAGCGCCAGCAATCCCCAAGGTGGGCAAACGCAGCCCGCTGGTGGGGCTGAGAAAATCTGTACCAGATATCGCGGCAGAACATCCGACGTATCCCTCAGCTTCTGTACGCACCAACATATTGCGCCAAAGCCCCAGCTCGGGGGATTGGCGAAACGCAGCCGAGAACCACCGTTCCATAACCGCATCCGCGAGGCTTTCGATCCCGCCTTGGTTTACGGAGGCAATGCGTTCGTCCCAGGTTTGTTTTGTGCCGATCTTGGCTGCGGTGTTTGAGATCACCATCGCGCGGATCTGATCAAGGCGTTTGACAGCAAGCCCTTGCGCAATCATCCCGCCAATCGACAACCCCACGAACACGCAGTCTTTGACCTTGAGATGGTCCAGCAAACGTTCCGTGTCGGTGACCAGAGCGCCCATGGTGTAGGGGCCTGTCGGACATGAGCTTAACCCATGGCCACGTTTGTCATATCGAATAATCCGCAAGTCTTTTGGCAGCAGCGGCAAGATTGGATCCCACAGGCGCAAATCAGTGCCAAGGGAGTTGGAAAACACCACTGTCGGGCCATCCTCCGGTCCATCTATGCGATAGTGAAGGTGCGCGCCTCCGGTGTCGAATATCTTCATTTGTGGTCTCCATTCAGTTGGATCGTTGCCATGATCTGTCCATGGTCTGATGCCAGTTTATTATAGGGTGCTTCTGGGTGGCTGCCGTCTGTTAGGTGGTCATTCAGGACGCTGAAATAGGACATCTCACCAATTGCGCCCTCCCATTCAGGGGTAAAGTGACGTGACATTAGAATTTGATCGATGCTTTCGTAATGTCCGCCAAACGCGGCTGTATAGATCATGTCCCGGGAGGATTTGCGGACAAACATCTTTTCTGCGGCGTGTAGACGGACCGCTTCGATGTCTTCGGTGATCTGGCCGTTTTCGGCGTCTGAATACCGATCACCGCGATGTTTCGCATTATGGCGCAGCATCCACGCGTAGTTCTTAAACGGAACTTCGCCAGTGATGATTTCTGAGCTGACAGCATGTTGGTTGTCGTTGAAATCGCCCAAGACCATCACAGGGTGACCTTGGCGCAATTCCGCGACAATCGCCCCGCGCAAGACCCATGCTTCGGCCATCCGGCGCATTGCGGAACGGGCGGCCCCCAACGCGCGCCCCACAGGGTCGTATTCTGTTAGATCCACCTCGGGGGCAAAATCTGCATCCTCGGGGCGGATGAATTCGCCAAGTTTCGATTTTAAGTGGCAATTGAAAACGGTAATCACCTGATCGCCGACCGGAACACGTACCTTGAGGATTGGACGGCTGAGTTTGCGGATGCGAAAATGCCCCCCCTCATCCCCATCAAAAGTTTGAAATGGGATGTCAAAAGGGGCGCCAAGATCTTGAATGATCTCAGGGCTACCGACAAAACCCAAACGCGACAAGATCGCCACACCGGGCCGACGATGCCCCGGCGCCCCGTCATGGATGTTGGGGGCAAAGGCCACTGCCGCATTGGCATAATCGCGGTATTGCAGATGTTTAAATATTGCGCGTTTGCGGTAGCGTTTGTCTGGTCCCGGTATCGCCTGCGCATTGCTTTGAGCACCGATCCTATCAGCGCGGGCGATGGTGTGATCCAAGGCATCTTTTTCAAAAATTTCCTGGAAACCGACGATATCGGCGTTCATCGCGACCAATTGATCAGCAAGCCAATCCTCTTTCCAGGCATATTCTTCGGGGGTGTAGGATTGAAATTTGTAATATTCCTGATCGGGACCGATCAAATTTTTGACGTTAAAGCTGGCGATGGTGAATTCGGTCATGAAAAGGTCTCCAATGCGCGGGCGAACATGGGGGCGTCGACATTGCCCCCTGATAAGGTCACGATAACGTCTTCTCCTGATATATCATCAGAGCGGAACAATGCTGCGGCAAGGGCGGCGGCACCGCCGGGTTCAACGACAAGTTTCAGACGGCTGAAGGCATAGGCCATGGCCTGCAAGGCTTCATCCTCCGAGATGACCAGCCCGGGACCGCAAAGCCGGTTGAGAATGGGAAAAGTCAGTTCACCGGGTTGCGGGGTAATGATGGCGTCGCAGATATTGCCCGAAGCGCGGCTGTTTTTTTCAATTTTGCCAGAGCGCAAGGAACGAGCGACGTCGTCAAAACCTTCGGGTTCGGCGGGGCGGACACGAAGGCCGGGGGCGTCTGCTTCACAGGAGAGGGCGATCCCAGAGGTCAACCCGCCGCCACCACAACAGACAATAACGTCAGCTGTTTCAATCCCGAGGGCCTTGGTTTGCGCGGCGATTTCCAGACCACAGGTGCCTTGCCCGGCAATCACCAGCGGCTCATCAAAAGGTTTGATCAGGGTCAAACCTCTTTCTTCGCTCAATCGTGCACCAATGAGATCGCGGTCTTCGGCTCCACGTTCGTAGGTGATGACTTCTGCGCCGTAAGCGCGGGTATTATCGAGCTTTTGTTGAGGGCTGTCGGCAGGCATAATTATGACCGCAGGCACGCCATGTTCACGCGCGGCAAGTGCAACACCCTGTGCATGGTTGCCACTGGAAAACGCGATCACACCTTTGGCCCGGAGATCAGGATCAAGTGCTGACAACGCGGACCATCCGCCGCGAAATTTGAAACTGCCGGTTTGTTGCAGGCATTCCGCCTTGAGCCAGACACGTCGCCCCGCGATTTCATCCAGAAACGGAGAGTTAAGCAGCGGTGTGCGCCGCACATGCCCCTCCAGCCGTTCATTTGCGGCCCGGATCATCTCGATATTCATTGCATTTTCTCCACCCAAGTTTGAAGCGTTTCGATGGCCTCTGCTTCGTCCAAAAAAGGGACATGCCCCCGATCAGGTATAATGCCTGTGATCATATCAGGGCGCCGTTTTTGCATTTCAGTCAGAGTGTCAGCCGTCAACAGCCCGGAGTTTGCGCCCCGGAGTGTCGCCAATGGCAGGCCTGACAGGGCATCAAAGAAAGGCCACAGATCAGGAAGGGGCTGATCGCGGCCCAGCTCAACCGCATCCCTCAGTTTGGGATCATAGGTGATCTGCAGCCCTTGGGGGGTCTGTGTGAAATTCTTTTCTGCTTCGCGCAGCCAGCGGGCATCGGGGACGCCTTTGAATTCGGCAAAGACGTGTTTGAGTGCGCCTGCAGCCTCCGCATGGGTCTTGGCTGCGGGATTGCGGCCCAGATAGACCATGATGAACTCCAGCCCTTTGGGATCAAGCTCAGGTCCGATGTCATTTAGGGCGACCCCCAACAAGACTTCTTTGGCCATAGCAGCCAGCCCCATCGCGATCATCCCACCCCGCGAGGTGCCAAGGATCGCTGTTTTGGACACACTCAGATGTGCCAAAAGTTCCAACACGTCGCGGCTTTCAACTGCGATGGTGTAGTTTTGCCAGATAGGATCAAAAGCTGATTGACCACGGCCGCGATAATCCAATTTGATCAGCCTGTTACCGGCAAGATGCGGTGTTACATACTCAAAATCAGCAGTTGTCCGGGTCAGCCCGGGCAAGCACAGGATTGGCAACCCTTCGCCGCTGTCTTCGTAAAACAGCTCAAGCCCATCGGATGTTGTGAAATGCGGCATCAAAGGCCAGCCAGCTGCGGAATGCCGATTAAATCCTGCAACGTATGTGCAGGTGTCCAAGGCAGGCGATCCATTGGTTCGCCGCCTCTGTTGACCCAAGCGGTCTGGAACCCATATCCGGTTGCCGCTGCCGCATCCCATCCGTTGGACGAGACAAATAAGACCTCTGAATTTGCACATCCAAAATGCTGGCCGACAAGGTCATAGACCCGCGAGTCCGGCTTGAAGATACCTACGCTTTGAACAGAAAGCGAGGTATCCAACAGATCGTCAATGCCTGCGGAATTGATTGCGCCCTGCAACATATCGGGTGATCCGTTTGAAAGGATGGCTGTATTCATCCCTGCGGCCTTTAGACGGGCCAACATCTCGGGGACCTCTGGATAGGCCTGTAATTCCCAATATAGCGCCAATAGCCGCTCACGCAGGGCCGGGTCACCGCCGTGGCCGGTTTTTTCCAATGCCCAATCCAGCCCATTCTGTGTGACCTCCCAGAAATCGGTATGCGCATCAGCAACAGCGCGTAGCCAAGTATATTGTAATTGCTTGAGGCGCCAATGTTCCGCCAGCACCATCCAATCGTCTTTGATGGCGGTAAAATCAGGTTCAGCGGCCGCTTGTCGCGCCGCAGCTGCAACGTCAAACAATGTGCCATATGCGTCAAAAACACAGGTGGTGACAGGCATGTTAATCTCCCTTTGTTGTCACTAGAGTGTCACGGTGCCGTCTGGTGGAAAAGGTCAGAAATTGTACCAATTTCGCAGGGTTTACATCATCCAGCTGCTTTGACACTGTGCACGGCGTATCGGAGCCCCTGCGCTTGTTCGTGGCCTCCTGTTTTTCCAGAGCCATCGGAGTTTACGATGACAAAGGTCACCTCAGGCGACAAAGTTGCCATTCACTATACCGGAACATTGCTGGATGGCAGCACTTTTGACAGCTCAGAAGGGCGCGATCCTTTGGAGTTTGAGGTGGGTTCAGGCCATATCATACCAGGATTGGATGTGGCATTGCCCGGTATGATCGTTGGCGAAAAAAAGACCGTCAAGATCGCCTGTAAGGATGCATATGGGCCAATCAACCCTGAGATGCGGCAGGCGGTTCCCAGAGAAGGCATACCTGATGATCTGACGCTTGAGGTTGGGACTGCATTGCAGATGCAGACGCCGGATGGGCAATCGATGCCCGTGATGATTGTGGACGTGGATGAGGCGACCGTAACGTTGGACGCCAATCATCCCTTGGCCGGGAAAGACCTGCAATTCGACATTGAGTTGGTCAAAATCGGCTGATGATTTCGGCTACTGGCCGACTTTGAAATTTTCCATCGCGCTGCCGATATCTGCGGCTTGTGACTTGGTGTCGCCAATCCAATCACCGCGGCCTTTGCTGCTTGCTTTTTCTCCGCTGGCCCCGCCGGTCAACATGTTTGAAATGCCCGCGGCATTACCGGTTTCATGTCTAAAGCGGTTCACTTTGACCGCACTGGTCAAGCCTGCGCGGGGACGGTCATCTGGTTTGTAGGCCTTTGTATATTCAGCCACACGTTTTGCGTGATCACCGGCCACAGGTACATCAAAGATCGGTTCGCGGCCCGCGATGATAAACGCCTTGTTCGCATTGCCATAAATAAAGGCCATGCGTTCTTCCGGTTCGGTCCGCATCACGACAAATACCGTGCCAATTAAAGCAAGGGTGAGCAGTTTTGCAAACCAACGAGATTTCTTGGGCGGGCGTCCACGCATTTTGGATGGGTCGGGTGTATGAGGCTTTGCATGTGTCATGCCCACACGCTTAAGGGGCAAAGGCGGCAAGATCATGACCATGACGTGAGAAAATTCAGAAAGTCAGCTGGATCGCCAAAGGATGAGAGTGTTCGCGCTCGCAGTGGGCGACAAATCCAATTATGAACGTGCCATGCAAGATATTGACCCCTTTGAAATTTTCCTTGTTTGCGCACCCGGCCTCGAAGTTCTTTTGTGTGAAGAAGCGATGGAACTGGGATTCCATGATCCTCAGCAGGTCCCGGGCGGTGTGACTATAAAAGGCCATTGGCCGGACGTCTGGCGCGCGAATCTTGAGCTGCGCGGCGCGGTCCGGGTGCTGGCGCGGATCGGGTCCTTTATGGCGTTTCATTTGGCGCAACTTGATAAACGCGCCCGCAAGTTTGACTGGGGTGCGGTGTTGCGATCTGAGGTGCCGGTAAAGGTGCAGGTGACCTGTAAGGCGTCCAAGATTTACCATGCCAAGGCGGCAACACAACGGATTGAGACCGCATTGCGTGAAAGTCATGGAATCACGGTTTCAAATGATGCCGAGATGGGGGTGAAAGTCCGTATTTTTGACAATCAGGTGACGATCAGCCTGGATACCAGCGGAGCCCCGCTTCATCAGCGCGGCCACAAAGAAGCGGTTGGCAAAGCGCCTCTGCGCGAAAATATGGCAGCGTTGTTTCTGAGACAATGTGGCTTTGATGGCAGTCAAAGGGTTGTTGATCCGATGTGTGGTTCTGGCACGTTTCTGATCGAGGCGGCGGAGATTGCGCGCAAGCTACAACCGGGCCGCAGCCGGGAGTTTGCATTTCAAGAACTGGCTAATTTTGAGCCTGAAAGGTTTGAAGAGATGCGGCGGGCAGGGGGGCAAGGCACGCCGCAGGTGCAATTCTTTGGCTCTGATCGCGATTCCGGTGCGATCCGTAACGCCGGGGCAAATGCAGCCCGCGCCGATGTGGCGGGCTGGACGCAGTTCACCTGCCATGGAGCTGCCGAAGTCAGGCCGCCTGAGGGCCAGCCGGGGTTGGTGATGGTAAACCCGCCTTACGGGGGGCGGATCGGAAATAAAAATCTGCTTTATGCGCTTTACGGATCATTTGGTCAGACAATGAAAAGCCATTTCAAAGGATGGCGTATTGGGCTTGTCACGTCAGAGCCTGCGTTGGCCAAAGCCACAGGATTGCCATGGAAACCATTGGGGCCATCGGTGGCGCATGGAGGCATGAAGGTCTGGCTGTGGCAGACTGTTGTCTTGAAATAGACCTTTGAAGGTGGGCAGCATGCCCCCCTTACGCTGCCCTCACAAATGTTCCTGCTGCGGCATGCCGAGCACGTGAAACCCGCCATCAACGCGGATGACTTCACCGGTTGTGCAAGCGCCAGCGTCGGAGGCCAGATACACAGCCGTGCCGCCAACAGCAGCAAGCGTTGCGTTGGAGCGCAGAGGCGCATTGAGATCGGTGTGTTTATAGGTCTTGCGCGCCCCGCCAATTGCCGCACCGGCCAGGGTTTTCATAGGACCGGGAGAAATCGCATTTACGCGGATGCCTTCGGGACCCAGATCATTGGCCAAATATCGGGTCGCTGATTCCAACGCGGCCTTGGCAACGCCCATTACATTGTAGTTTGGCACAACCCGGTTGGACCCTTGATAGGTCAATGTCATCAAGGTGCCTCCCTTTTCCGTCATCAATGGATGAGCGCGGCGGGCCACTTCGATGAAGCTATAGGCGGAGATGTCCATGGAATGTTTGAAATTTGCGCGACTGGTGTTGAGGAACCGTCCCGTGAGTTCAGATTTGTCTGAAAAAGCAATTGCGTGGACGACGAAATCGATTGTTGGCCAACGGCCGCTGAGCGCATCAAATGCCGCATCAAGAGAGGCGTCATCGGTGACATCCACATCGACCATAAAGTCAGAGCCGACGCTTTCGGCCAATGGTTTCAGACGGCTGCCAAAGGCCTCCCCCTGATAGGTGAAGGCAAGCTGCGCCCCGGCCTCTGCCATGGCTTTGGCAATACCCCAAGCAATAGAACGTTCGTTAGCGACACCCATGATCAGGCCGCGTTTTCCCTTGAGTAAATCAGACATAGCAGATCATTATCCTTGGTACTTTGACAGGATCATGGATCCATTGGTGCCGCCAAACCCGAATGAGTTTGTCATGACGGAATCGAGGCCGGCATTCTCAACCAGTTTGGTTGCGATTTCTGACGGATCAAGTGCGGGGTCGAGAGTTTCTACGTTGATGGACGGCGTAATGAAGTCACCCTTGAGCATCAACAGACAAAAGATGGCCTCCATCGCACCGGCTGCGCCCTGTCCATGGCCGGTCATGCTTTTGGTGGAACTGACAGGCGGCGTCGTGCCTTGGCCGAACACCCGGCGCACGGCTTCAATTTCGCCGACATCGCCAACGGGTGTCGATGTGCCATGCGCGTTGATATAGCTGATCTTGCGGCCCTGAGGGAGCGTTTCCAAAGCCAGTTGCATGGCGCGGGTGCCACCTTCGCCGGATGGGGCAACCATGTCATGGCCATCAGAAGTTGCGGCAAAACCAGTCACCTCAGCGTAAATTTCTGCGCCGCGCGCCAAGGCATGTTCCAAGTCCTCCAGCACAACAATCCCGCCACCACCGGTAATGACAAACCCGTCGCGGTTTGCGTCAAAGGCCCGCGAAGCGGTCTCAGGAGCATCGTTATACTTGCTGCTCATCGCGCCCATGGCGTCAAAAAGGCAGGACAAGGTCCAGTCCAGTTCTTCACCGCCACCGGCAAACATCACGTCCTGTTTGCCGAGCATGATCTGTTCCGCGGCTGATCCAATGCAGTGCAGCGAGGTCGAACAGGCCGAAGTGATGGAATAGTTGATACCCTTGATTTTATAGGCCGTGGATAGGTTGGCGCTGATGGTTGAGGACATGCATTTGGGCACAGCAAAGGGCCCAATGCGTTTGGTGGCGCCGGTCTTGCCTACAACGTCATGTGCAACTTTCATCGCGGATGTTGAGGGGCCACCTGAACCCGCAATCAGCCCGGTACGAGGGTTGCTGACAATGTGATCTCCCAGACCCGCGTCGGCGATCGCCTGTTGCATCGCAAGATATGCATAGCCCGCGCCAGGCCCCATGAAACGCAAGGTGCGCTTGTCGATATGCTCTGACACGTCGATCTTGAGCGTGCCTGCAATCTGGCTGCGAAAGCCGTGCTCGGCCATTTGCTCACTGGCTTCAATCCCACTTTTGCCCGCCTTAAGCGATGCGGTGACTTCTTCTGCGTTGTTTCCGATTGATGAAACAATGCCAAGTCCGGTGACGACGACGCGGCGCATGGGCGACACTCCTTTGATATACCAAGTCTATTTAGGACAGCAGGGCGTTGTGGCGCAAGCGGATAGACGCTTGATGCGTCTTTGTGCGCCAAAGACGCCGCTGATCAGGCTTGATCGTTGGCCTGACTTACAAGGTCAGCGACATGCGCAACGTGGTCTGTTGTCAACGGCTTGTTGAGAAATTCTTTGACCACTTCAAATTCCTTTGCACGTTGCATGTCCTTTGGATCAAGCGACGTCGTCAGCATAACGATACATACTTTTGCAAAGTTGGGGCCCAACATGGCTGTGGCTTGATCCAAAAACTCAAACCCATTCATACGCGGCATGTTGATATCTAGGAAAATGGCGTCAACAACCATATCGGGGTGCCCGCTTAGATAGTCGAGCGCCAGATCGGCCGCCAAAAAGCTGTGCAAATTCTCAACCAGACCCGAGCGCGCAATGATACGTTTGTAAATCCGCTGATCGAAGACTTCGTCATCGATAATCATTGCGTTCTTGATTGGCTTGTTGGTCATCATTCTGACCCTTGCAGAACACGCATTGGAAGGCAAAGGGTAAATGCTGCCCCCATCCCGGGACTTGAGACCAAATCAATCTGGCCCTCGTGATTAAGAGCAATGCGTTTACACATGGTCAAACCGATACCGCTGCCTTGAATTTCATTATGGCCATGCAATCTTTGAAAAAGCGTGAAAATCCGGTCGTGGTTTATCGGGGCTATCCCAATTCCATTGTCTTTGACTGTAATGCTACACAGGTCTCTTTCTGGTTTGATCTCTGCAAATATCTGTATTTCTGGTATGCGTTCTATGGGGCAGTATTTGATCGCGTTGCTCAAGAGACATTGCATGAATATCTCCATTTGCTGAGGAATTGCCAAGATATTCGGCAGTTGTCCGATGGAAACTTCTGCATTTCTGGCGGTAATTTCAGGCTGCAACTTTTTCATTGCACTCGCTACAACTTGATTGAGTGATATCTCGGCTTTATCAGTGGCTAGGGTGACGATCCGGGTGTAATCTAATACATATTCAACAAGGCTTTTCATCCGATCCACTGTTGTTGAACACATCGCCAAAAGCTCTGTGGCATCGTCATCCAGCTTGCCTTCGGATTGTACCTTCAATTCGTTGAGCAATAAGCCCAAAGTGTTCGCGGGGGCTTTCATGTCATGAGAAACTGAATAGGCGAAGGATCTGAGCTCTTCGTTGGCAAGTTCGGCTGCGCGCCACCCCGCGCGCGCCTTCATTTCGGATTTCTTGATCGGGGTTATGTCAGTGTGAGCACCCAACATGCGTGTTGGTTTGCCGTCAGCATCACGTATCGCAATGCCGCGGCATCTGATCCAGACAATTGACCCATCGGCGTGGCGGTATCGCACGATTTGATCATAAGGATGATCGGGATCAGCGACATGAGCCGCGAAATTCTCAAGCGACAGGGCAAGATCGTCTTCGAATATGATTTCTTGCCATTCTGTAGGGCTGGCGCGTTTGGTAGCAGGGTCAAAACCGAATGTGCGCCAGAATTCCGGGCTCATCCATTCATTATCCAGATTTAGCAAATCCCAATACCAAACCCCATCAAGCGAACCACCCTGAAGAAAATTCCATGCAGAAATATCCGTCTTCAGTAGTGTTTTGAGTTCCGCTTCGAGGTAATTTTCTTGCATCATAGTTGCGCCAATCAGCCCAGCCAAACTAGTTCAAAATATGGCATTCAGTTTACCAACCGATCACTAGGATGGGATGGTTAACGAAGTGTTAACAGAGCATGAGAGAGTTAACAAAATGCACGTTGACCGGGAATAAGGTTGAGAATTTCCTGTGGCAACAGAAAAGATCCAATTTTCACAAATCATCTGCGTAACATGGCGTGTGATCAACACATCCCTAAGGATGGTTGGGTCAAATGTCTTTAGCTTTCACTCAAAGCGACTCGCATCTCTTTCACATCATAAATGACTTCACCGTCTGCTTCGACAATGCCATTGGCCACACCCATGGTCAGCCTGCGTGTCTGGATCGCTTTTGTGAAATCGATCTTGTAAGTGAGCATTTTGCGGTCCGGTCGCACCATTCCGCGCAGTTTCACCTCACCAACGCCGAGCGCATATCCGCGGCCCTGCCACCCGCGCCAGCCAAGATTAAAGCCTGTCAGCTGCCACAACCCGTCCAACCCCAGACATCCCGGCATGATTGGATTGCCGGGAAAGTGGCAGTCAAAAAACCATAAATCGGGCGTGATATCAAATTCTGCGACAATATGCCCTTTACCATTGGCGCCACCATCACTTGATACATCGGTGATCCGGTCCATCATCAACATTGGAGGCGCAGGAAGCTGTGCATTACCGGGGCCAAAAAGTTCGCCACGGGCGCATTGCAGAAGACCTTCTTTGTCAAAACTTGTTGGGTAGTTGGCCATACTGGGCTCTCCTGCTCAGGTAATCATCTTCGACAGCGGTCTATCCTGCACGCGCCACCATCGCAAGGGGAGGTAGATGGGCCTCTGGTGCGGCAGTTTGTGCCCTGTTTACCCAAAATATTGCATTCAAATGCACGTTTGAGAATTTCGAATTGAAAACCATTCGCAATTGCCCATATATTGAAGCTAGTGAGGCAGTGGAGCCGACAATGTTGCAGACCAAAATCGAAAATGGGACTCGCTGGCTTGAAAAAGCAGGCGTGCGGCCGACTCGTCAACGGGTGACGTTGGCAAGTCTGTTGATCGGTGACGGTCAGCATCGACATGTCACTGCCGAAAGCTTGTTCGAGGCCGCAAAAGGTCAGGGCGATGCGGTTTCTCTGGCGACGGTCTATAATACGCTGCGTGCTTTCTGTGAGGCGGGCCTGCTGCAAGAAGTGACAGTGGATGGGTCAAAAAGCTATTTTGATACCAACACGCATGATCACCCGCATTTTTATTGGGAAGATGGCGGCAAGTTGACGGATGCGCCGTCAGAACAATTGATCATAGCGGGATTGCCTGATGCACCCGAAGGCGCTGAGATCGCCAGTGTCGATGTTGTCATCCGTCTGCGCCGCAAGGCTGAGGCGGGCTGACGCGCGTGGCTTGCATGCCAAAGACGCTCATCACCCAAGACCACATTGACAGCTATCAAAAGGACGGTGCCGTCCTGATCAAGGGGCTGTTTGCGCAACATGTTGATGCTTTGCGAGAAGGTGTCGCGCAAAACTTGGCCGACCCCGGGCCTTACGCCTCCAGCAATCACAAGGCCGGCGAGACTGGGTTGTTCTTTGACGATTATTGTAATTGGGAACGCCTAAAACCATTTCGGGATGTTATCTATGGATCAGACGTCGCGCAGGTTGGGGCGGCGTTGATGCAAAGCCAAACGGCACAGCTTTTTCATGATCATGTTTTGGTCAAAGAGCCGGGGACATCTATGGCCACTCCGTGGCATCAGGATGGACCTTATTATTTTGTCGAGGGCAGGCAGACCGTTAGTTTTTGGTCCCCCCTCGATCCGGTCACTCAAGCAACATTGCGATGTGTCGCCGGATCGCATCTGTGGGAAAAACCGGTGCTGCCAACGCGCTGGGCCAAGGGGGATGCGTTTTTTGATCCTGCGCCCTATATGCCGGTCCCCGATCCGGATGCCGAAGCGATGGACATCCGTGAATGGGACATGGCGCCGGGGGATGCGGTGGCGTTCCACTTTGGCACCCTGCACGGCGCGCGGGGCAATTCTTCTGATATGCGCAGGCGGGCGTTTTCGCTCCGATTGGTGGGGGATGACGCCCGGTATGTTGATCGACCCGGGCCAACATCGCCCCCATTTCCGGGGCATAACATGGAAGCAGGACAAAAGCTGCGAACAGATTGGTTTCCGGTGATTTGGCCGCAATTTCGTTAACGTTTTCAACCGTCTTCCTGAAACCCAAAAAGACAAAACCTCTAAATTTTTAATCGTTATCCTTGTGTAAATGGGTCGCCTTTCTAGAATAGCGTGTCATTCTGCTTTAGACGCTTTTCAGTGTCCTTCTTGAAGTCAAACAATAGAAATAGGGTAAGATCATGAACCAACCAGATATCATCAGCCAATCAGTCGATCTCGGTGGCTTCAAAGGAGAGCTTGGCCAGTATATCACAAAAGGGCTTGATTCAGAAGATATCACTCCATCAAGAAAAAATCTATCTGATGAGTTGGGCGAAATGCTGGGCCAACGTGCCTCAGCCCGTGTGCTGGCCACATAAAACCATTGGCCTTTTGACCTGAGACAAGAATAGCTTATAGCCTTAACTGGTGGTTACGTTGTCAGGTTGAGGTCGCGAAACTTCAGAAAAGAGTGATTTGGGGTGCCTGTGGCGCCCCTTTTTGTTGGACCTGTTGAGACGCCATTTGAACATTGTGTTCAGCCGTGTCAAACCAGCACTGCAACCGCAAAACGCGCATTGAAACGAGGCAGAACGAATGAAGTTGGAACACAAGAGTGTTGATGTAACAAATGACACACAGGCCTATTTCAACCAAATGGGAAAGTTGGCTTTGTTGATCGGAACCACGCCCAGCTTTGCAAAAATCCCCATGGATATGGGGTTGTCGATGATCCATGCGTCGCTCAAACAAAAAACCTATTGTCTTTATGAAGATGCAGAAGGAAAGCCCACAGCTGGTCTGCTTTGGGCGCATTTGGACGAAGAAAATAAGCTATATTATCAGAGATACGGATATCTGCGGGACTACGATTCCTGGCGCAGTGGTGATCAGCTGTGGCTTTTGAATGTGGTTGCTGGCGGGGGCATGATTAAGCAAGTTTTTAAAGACACGATGTCGACGCTTTTTATGGATGAAAAAGAAGCGTTTATGATCCGTCTGTCCCCCAGTGGTCGCAGACGTGTAGTTCGGATAACGCATTCCGGGGCGGAGTTGCATGAAGTTCTGCCATCAGCGAGCAAGAAGACCGCATCGAACTAGGGCGTGCCAAGTTAACTGGCGGTTAAGACTGGCGCTTGAGTGCAAAGCGCTTGCACTTGCGGGGGGTGCCACTTTACGCTCCTGATACGGGTTCAATTTCGGGGCCCTTGCAGGAGCGATATTATGTCCAAAATCACAGATAAATTTTTAAAAGACTTCAAAGTTATTAAGGCCCAGCTCAAAAATCTTTCACCGGCGGCGGGTGAAAAGATGAAAAAAGGGCTGATTTCTAACCTCGACAAAACTTGGGCGGCAGAAGACGTGATGAAAGAAGCCGTTAAGAAAGTACGGCTTGCTGGATTGGCGAGCAAGAAATCGGCTGATTTTATTAAAGAAGGTGAGGTCTCGGGGCCGATGAAAACCTGGCAGGCCGCGCTCAAGATCCACACTTCTGAATTGGGTAAGCTGGATAGCTTTCATCAAGACGCTAAAAAGCTTGAGACTGAATTGACGAAACGGGTGGCTGAGGTTGAAAAAGAGATAAAAAAGACGGGCGGCAATGCTGACAAACCGTTGATGGCAGCGCTGAAAGAAGCCAAAGCCGCAATCCCTGTTTTGAAAAAGGCCAGTGGGGTTTTTGGGACATTGCAGGGTCATGTTGTGATGTACGGGATGAACATGCAACGCGCGGTTGATGGGATCGTGAAGAACGCTTTGGCCGAGGTTGACCCCAAAGAATTCCCCGAACCTTACAAAGCGGAGAACCGGGCCAAGACCGCAAAAACCATCAAACGGACCATTCGCACGATTGAAGGATTGATCAAAGAAGGCCGAAAAAAGCTGGAGGAAGGCGACCTCAAGAAAGCTGCCAATATCGTGACCTCGGTAACGAGCGCCTTCGAGGTCTTTGAAAAGTTTGAAAAAGAAGCCAAAGTTGTGACTGGTAAGATGAAAAAGGAACTTAAGACGGCCAATGACAGCCAAGAGATTTTGAAATTGATAAAAATTGTTGCGGTTAACAGCAAGAAATACAGCGCCTTGGTTGATGGTTTTGAGGATGACGTCGAGGCGGCCGAACGTGAGGCAGAGTAATTTGAATTGACGTCAAAAGTGTGTTCGGATGCGGCGCTGCCCCTTGCCGTGGCGCAAAATCGTCAGAACCACTGTCCGGGCTCCATCAGCCCCAGATCAAGCAATTGCCGCGAATGCCATTCAAATGGCGCTGAATTGTGCCATTTGAAGCTGTCGATCTCAAACTTGCTGCCCGGATTGGTTTTCAAAGCTTTGGCGGTGCGGAAAGAACAGACGGCAGCCGTGATGTTGTGGTGCCACGGGCAGGCGTAGGTGTTATATTCTTCATCGTCAAAGGTGTGGTCCCAACGGATGCGCAAGCCCTTTTTGGCGCGAAAAATTGGAATACGGTCAATCTTTCGACGCAACTGCGGCACATGTTCTTCGTAACGCCAGCGCAAGCCGCCAAAAAAATCAAGCTGCCGTTCTTTGGGGTGGTTGTGATTGGCAGGGTCCGGGCGGGCCAATGCATAATATCCCGATCGGTCAATATGCGCCTGATCCAATGACACGGCCTTGGGGAATTGGTGTAGATCATCTGCATAAAGATCAATGACATAGGCCAACATCGCGTCGCGCCGCTCTTCGTTGTGGAAAGCAAGCATTTCAACAATATTGCGGGTTTCGCTAAACGGATAGAATAGATATTCGGCGTTGTAACAATAATAGACCCATTGCCCGCTCATCTGATCAATCAGAGTGTTCAACGCAGTTTCCATCGCGGTGTCTGCGGACATGTTGTAATCCACCCGGATCACCGTTTCTGACAGGTCACGAGGTAACTCAAACACAGCAGGCATCAGGCAGATGATTGTCTTGAAACCCATCTGTTGGTGATGGCGCAGGGTGGTCGCAACTTCCACATCGTCCTCAACCATCACAATTGCGACGGGCCCTTTTGAAAGGGCTTTTGTCTCGGCGGCCATCATCTGGATCAAATTTGAATACTGCATGGTCCCTCGGTTCGGGCTTGTTTTGACACAGAATCGGTTAAATCGCGGTGCATTGCAAGCATGCCGATGCCCTGCTAGACCCCGCGCATCTGCCCGCAGTACCGGAATCCCACAATGTCAGCGCCAAAAAAGCTCTTTATCAAGACATATGGTTGTCAAATGAATGTCTATGACAGCGAGCGCATGGCCGAAGCCTTGAGCGATAAGGGCTATGTGGAAACGCAAGAGGCAAGCGAAGCGGATATGATCTTGCTCAACACTTGCCACATCCGCGAGAAAGCCGCCGAAAAGGTCTATTCCGAGCTTGGTCGACTGAAGCGATTTAAGAATGGCAATCCTGATCTGAAGATCGGTGTGGCGGGGTGCGTTGCACAGGCCGAAGGCGAAGAGATCATGCGTCGCCAACCTGCTGTTGATCTGGTTGTGGGACCACAAAGTTATCATCGCCTGCCAGAAATGGAAGCGCGCGTCAGAGCCGGACAAACCGCACTGGATACCGATTTCCCAGAAGAAGATAAATTTGAACATCTCAAAGCGCGGCCCAAAGCCAAACGTGCGCCCGCTGCGTTTTTGACGGTGCAAGAAGGTTGTGACAAATTTTGCGCCTTTTGTGTTGTCCCCTACACGCGCGGTGCAGAGGTCAGCCGACCCGCAGAGCGGGTTCTGAGCGAAGCTCGGGATCTTGTGGAGCGCGGTGTGCGCGAGGTCACGCTTTTGGGGCAGAACGTAAATGCGTATCACGGGGCAGGGCCATCAGGCGAAATGACCCTTGCCAATCTGATCCGGGCCTTGGCCAAGGTGGATGGGCTGGAGCGTATCCGCTATACAACCAGCCATCCCAACGACATGGACGATGATCTGATTGCTGCACACGCTGATGTTCCACAATTGATGCCCTACCTCCATCTGCCAGTCCAGTCTGGTTCGGATCACATTCTCAAACGCATGAATCGCAGCCATACAGCAGAAAGCTATCTGCGCCTCATTGAACGTATCCGCGAGGCCCGCCCGGACATTTTGATGTCTGGCGATTTCATCGTTGGCTTTCCTGAAGAAACGGATGCCGATTTCGAGGCCACCATGGATTTGGTTCGCGAAGTCAAATATGGCTATGCCTATTCGTTCAAATATTCGACCCGGCCTGGCACTCCTGCAGCAGAGCGTAAACTGATCGACCCGGAGGTTGCGGACAATCGCCTGCAACGGTTGCAGGCTTTGATCACTCAGCATCAGAAAGAAATACAAGAAAACATGGTTGGGCGCGACGTTTCGGTCCTGGTTGAACGCGCCGGGCGCCAGTCAGGTCAGATGCTGGGAAAATCTGAATATTTGCATGCTGTCCATATCGAGGATTGTACGCTTCAGGTTGGTGAAATTGCGAAGGTCAGGGTCGAGGATTCGAAGACCAATTCACTAAGCGCGCGCCTTTTGTAATCCTCTTTTGGAAAAGGATAATAACCGGGAACTGATGCGCCTTCGCCACACATCGATGTATTTCCTTGTTTGCATATCTTATTTAAACACTAAATGTAGATATCAGTGCTTCACAGCCTTGAAAAACTTACCTAACGTAGACGCAGATACTGGGGCGCAATGAGCGTAACATTGCCGCCCTTTCTGGGGGAATTAAAAAAGGAATAATGCTGTGGTGAACACAATCTCCAAAGCGATCCGCGCGGTGGCGAGCCTGTCACTCGCTGCTGCGATCGCACTGCCAGCGACTATTGCGGCAACATCGGCAGACGCTCAGACACGCTCACAAGGCGGGCGTGACAGAGGCGTGTACACTCCAACGATCTGGGTTGACCCGGATGGGTGCGAACACTGGGTAATGGATGATGGTGCCGAAGGGTATATGACACCACACACCAACCGTCAGGGCATTCCGGTCTGTCGCCGTGGAAACGTTTGCGGCGTGATGAGCTCGGATCAGTTCTTTGCAACCGATAGCCACCGTATTCACAAAGCAGGCAAGGCGCGTTTGGCCAATTTCTTCCAAACCACGGGTGCGGTTTCCTATATCATTACCGGCCATACGGACAGCCGGGCATCTGATGAATATAACATGCGCCTGAGCTTTAACCGAGCTACCGCGGTTGCAAAAATCGCGGCTGCAAATGGCGGGCGCGTTGCGGATGTCAGGGGCTACGGTGAACGCCTGCCAGCAGCACCGAACAACACCGCAAGGGGCATGGCGAAAAACCGTCGCGTCGAAATTATCTGCATTCGCTAAGGGGACTGAACCGTGATCAAATCTAAAATTATACTCGGTATTGCCTGCGCAGTTGGCCTGTCCGCCTGTAGCGATCCCGAAACAATTTTGCCATTCCGTGGACTGCCGTCTGATAAAACGATCGATCGTGGTATCAATGCCCACCACCTCAGCACGCTTCAGGCGGGCATCTGGGTGGACCCAAATGGGTGTGACCACTGGATTATCGACGACGGCGTTGAAGGTTATCTGTCCGCCCGTCTTGATAAATACGGGAAACCGGTGTGCTCCGGTGTGGCAGCACCTACGCATACTGTCGGCGACTTCAAAGGCGGATCTTCCATTCCGGATCCAAACTGATTTTGGGTGAACACATCCTCATAATTGGGCCGGAGTATTTCACGCTCCGGCCCTTTTTGCATCTTCGGGGTGTATTTCGCCCAATGCCTGCTTATCTCTACACCAGCACTTAACCCTTCAAGGAGCCTCCCTTGCCACCAAGCGACCTGATGCCCACCGCCCCAGTGACCGACCCGATTGTGCTCGAATTCCCAGATAACCGGCTCCTGATCGATCTTTGCGGCGCCTATGACGCGCATCTCGCCGCCATCGAAAAGGCGCTTGAGGTTCAGATAATGCGCCGTGGCAACCATCTTAGCATCATGGGTGAACCGGATGCAGCCAACCATGCCGCGGCCACGCTCAAAACGCTTTATGCCCGCCTCGAAGGGGGGCGTACCGTGGCGCAAGCTGAGGTGGACAGCTTGCTGCGCATGGGGGGCAAAGAACCTGACACAGGTGCAGGACCTAGCGATCAGATCAAAATGCCCCTTGGTGACTCTCTTGAAATTCATACACGTAAGAAGCGGGTTGAACCTCGAACCGAAGCGCAAAAAGCCTATGTTAAATCACTGTTTGACAACGAATTGGCCTTTGGCATCGGCCCCGCCGGCACCGGTAAGACCTATCTTGCGGTTGCTGTAGGTGTAGCGATGTTTATCGGCGGACATGTTGACAGAATTATCCTCTCCCGCCCTGCAGTAGAAGCTGGCGAAAAGCTGGGCTATTTGCCTGGCGATATGAAGGACAAGGTCGATCCCTACATGCAGCCCCTGTATGATGCGTTGAACGACTTTTTGCCGGGCAAACAACTGGCAAAACTGATCGAGGAAAAACGTATAGAAATCGCACCCTTGGCCTTTATGCGCGGTCGTACTTTGGCCAATGCTTTTGTCGTCCTCGATGAGGCGCAAAATGCAACCTCGATGCAAATGAAGATGTTCTTGACCCGCTTGGGTGAAGGTTCGCGCATGGTCATAACCGGAGATCGTACTCAAATTGACTTGCCTCGGGGGGTGCCATCGGGGCTTGCAGATGCAGAACGCCTTCTGAACAAAATTCCCAAAATCAGCTTTAATTATTTCACATCCAAGGATGTGGTGCGCCACCCCCTGGTTGCCGCTATCATTGAAGCCTACGAAGCAGAGAGTGCGCGCAGCTAACGCGCAGTGCTCTTTTTGGCTCAAAATACCGCGGAGGTCCGGAGGCAGAGCCTCCGAAGGTGTACAAACCTATGGATATATCTGACATCTCTATCGAAGACGCGCGCTGGGAAAGCCTCTCTTTGTCGACATTAGCGTCACAAGCTATCTCGGCAACTTTGCTGAACTTTGGCATTAACCAAGAAACTGCAGAGATTAGCATACTGGCTTGTGATGACCTGCGTATCGCGGCCCTTAACACCGAATTCCGCGCCAAAGAAACCCCCACCAATGTTCTCAGCTGGCCAAGCGAAGAGCGCGCAGCGATGAGCCCGGGGGGCATGCCTATCCCGCCAAATCCGGGTCCGGACGGATTGATCGAATTGGGCGATATCGCCATCAGCTATGATACATGTGCCGCCGAAGCCCGAGCGGGCTCGCTGTCTTTGGATGCTCATGTCACACATTTGATTGTCCACGGAACCTTGCATTTGTTAGGTTTTGATCACGAAACTGAGCCAGATGCCGCCCTTATGGAGGGGTTAGAGGTCAAAATACTTGGCAATCTGGGTCTGGATGACCCATATAGAAAGACATAGGCAAAAATGCCGCCGGTAACACAAAAACAGGACCTAATGGACGACAAAGACGGATCATCTGCAGCGGCGCGTTGCGCGCAATTGGATGAACAGACCGAAGATCAAACCGAAGCCGCAAAAACGGGCAGCTTTTTTTCTCGTGTGATCGGCGCGTTAAGCCCCTCTGACACTGAAACAACTGACGAACTGGTGCCACCACCGGTGGATAGGCTTTCTGCGCGCGGTATGATGAACCTGCGTCGAATGCGTGTCGATGATGTTGCCATTCCCAAAGCAGACATCGTGGCTGTAGCTTCAACGGCCGATTTGGATGAACTTGTTGCAATATTCAAAGAGAGCGGCCTGACTCGATTGCCTGTCTATGATGGCACACTCGATACACCTGTCGGAATGGCCCACCTCAAAGACCTCGCGTTGCAATATGGCTTTAACGGCAAACCCGCGCAATTTGACCTGAACAGCCTTGTCCGCCCGCTTCTTTTTGTCCCGCCCAGCATGACAATTGGTGTCTTGCTCACCAAGATGCAGGCCGAACGGCGACATATGGCGTTGGTCATTGATGAATATGGCGGTGTCGATGGGCTGGTGACGATCGAAGATCTGATTGAACAGGTTATTGGTGAGATTGAGGATGAACACGATCAAGACGAAGGCACATTCTGGAATGAAGAAAAACCCGGAACCTACCTAGCTCTTGCGAAAACACCGCTGGAGGCATTCGAAGCTGAAATTGGCTATTCTCTCACCGCCCACGAAGACGTGGACGAAGAAGAAATCGAAACGCTTGGTGGTTTAGTGTTTATGTTGTCAGGCAGGGTTCCGACCCGAGGTGAAGTTGTCCTGCATCCCGATGGGCCGGAGTTCGAGGTGATCGACGCGGATCCACGCCGGGTCAAACGATTGCGTGTGCGCACCACGGGGACCAGCGGGTGACATCGCGACATGCCGCGTGGCAGCGGGGAGGGACCGCCGCGGCCCTTGGCGCGATAGCAGCCTTTGGCCAAGCTCCCTATGATCTCCCACAGCTATTGATACTGTCTCTGGCCCTCACGTTTCATTTTTTCCGCACCCAGATTACGAAACGTCAGGCGGCGTTGTTTGGCTGGGCCTTTGGCATCGGATATTTCGCGCATGCCCTGCAATGGATCGTTTCGCCCTTTATGGTCGATGTGGCGCGACATGGCTGGATGGCGCCATTTGCGGTTCTCTTCCTCGCCGCCGGGCTGGCGCTATTTTGGGCGCTGGCATTTTGGGCGGCCCGAGTCTTGTCTTCCCGGGGTGTTTGGCCTTTGTTGTTGACCCTGCCAGCAGTTGAATTGCTGCGCGCCTATGTGTTTACCGGCTTTCCCTGGGCGATGTATGCCCAAACGATCATTGATACCCCAATGGCCCCTCTGTTGGCTGTAGTGGGACCTCACGGTGTGAATGTCCTGTTGGTTGCTGCCGGGATGTTGTTGATTGCGCGGGGAAATCCATTTCGGCAACTGGCATTTGGTGGATCGATCACGCTTGTCTATTTGCTTGTGTTTCAAATCCTGGGGCCGGTCGCGCCAACGTCTGCCTTAACGGATCATACCATCCGCCTTATTCAGCCCAACGCCGCGCAGCGGGACAAATGGGACCCTGAACAAATCCCGATCTTTTTCGACAGACAATTACAGCTTACGGCTGCGCCCGCGTTGGATGAGGGCCCCCGACCTGATCTGGTGTTGTGGTCGGAAACCGCCATTCCGTGGGTGCTTGACAGGGCCGACGCAGCACTTGATCAGATTGCCCTAGCGGGTGCCGATGCTCAGGTGGCTCTGGGGGTGCAACGCCGTGATGAGGGGGGATATTACAATTCAATGGTGGCGTTGGATCCGGCTGGGGATGTTGCGCAGACCTACGACAAACATCATTTGGTCCCGTTTGGGGAGTACATGCCATTTGGCGATCTGTTGTCGCGGTTCGATATCTACGGCATCGCGGCCCGCGCGAATTTTGGGTATGCGACGGGACCCGGTGCTGAATTGATGGATTTTGGACCTTTGGGGCGCGCCCTTCCTCTGATCTGTTATGAGGCTGTCTTTTCTCATGACGTAAATGCAGCTCCGACGCGTCCGGATTTCCTTATTCAGATCACCAATGACGCATGGTTCGGCAAAGGAGCTGGTCCGCGCCAGCACCTGGCACAAGCCAGAATGCGTGCAATTGAACAAGGGCTGCCACTTGCTCGGTCAGCGAACACCGGTATTTCCGCCATGATTGATCCCTACGGTCGAATTCTAGCTGCATTGCCTTTGAATGAGGCGGGATTTGTTGATGCGCTATTGCCTGTTGCTTTGGCGCCAACGCTCTACAGCAGGACCGGAGATGTGCCGATTTCTGTTCTGTTGCTCGTTGGACTCGCATTTTGTGCAATCAGGTCAAGAAAGGTTTAGCGATTGACCGCTATACAGGACGACGGTTAAGCCGGTTGAAATCATGCCACAACGGCTTCCTGACGTGGCATGTCACTTTTATTGGAGCAGATATGTCCCGTCAGAACTACACTTTCACCTCAGAATCCGTGTCCGAAGGTCACCCTGATAAAGTTTGTGACCGAATTTCGGATGCAGTATTGGACGCGTTTTTATCCGAAGAACCTGAGGCACGTGTTGCCGCAGAAACCTTTGCCACAACCAATAGAGTTGTGATTGGAGGCGAAGTTGGCTTGAGCGATCAGGCCAAATTGTCTGAGTATATGGACAAAATCGAAGACATCGCCCGCGCCTGTATCAAAGACATCGGATACGAGCAGGACAAATTTCACCATGCCACCTGCAAAATCACAAATTTGTTGCACGAACAATCTGCGCATATCGCGCAGGGTGTCGATGCGGCGGAGAACAAGGATGAAGGGGCCGGCGATCAGGGCATCATGTTTGGTTATGCTACAGATGAAACCGAGCATCGGATGCCTGCACCGATCCATTATGCCCATGCGATTCTCCGGCGTTTGGCAGAAGTTCGCAAAGATGGCACTGAACCGACATTGCGACCTGATGCCAAAAGCCAACTTTCCGTGCGATATGAAAATGGCGTTCCGGTGGGGGTATCTTCAATTGTTCTCAGCACGCAGCACGAAAGCGAAGATCAAACCAGCGATGATATCCGCGCTATTGTAGAACCCTATATCCGCCAAGAATTGCCTGATGGATGGATTGATAGTGACACTCAGTGGCATGTGAACCCAACAGGGGTTTTTGTAATTGGCGGCCCAGACGGGGATGCCGGTCTGACAGGGCGCAAAATTATCGTTGATACCTATGGCGGTGCAGCGCCACATGGCGGTGGCGCGTTCTCGGGTAAGGACCCGACCAAAGTGGATCGTTCAGCGGCTTATGCAGCACGTTATTTGGCAAAGAACGTTGTGGCCGCCGGGATGGCAAAACGGTGCACTATTCAATTGAGCTATGCAATTGGGGTCAGTGAACCTTTGTCGATCTATTGTGATACGTTTGGTACCGGTGATGTTGCGGATGAACAGATTGAAAATGCGATCCGCGCTGTAATGAGCCTGACCCCTCGGGGCATTCGCGAACATTTGCAATTGAACAAACCCATCTACCAACGGACAGCCGCCTATGGCCACTTTGGCCGCGCACCAGATGCGGACGGTGGATTCAGCTGGGAAAAGACCGACCTTGCAGACAAGTTAAAGGCTGAGGTTTGAAAAAATGAGGCGAGGCATCGGGGAGGGCTTGACCCTTCCCCCTTGGGTGGCTTGCCTTACATCATTTAAGGACAGTAGCAGGCAGGGACTTTGATCTGTAAGCTGTAGCGACGGTTGGCGGTGAATATCTAGACCAATGAGATGCGGTACATGCGCCTTTTGGAGATGTAAAAACCCTGTTTGACATGTCGCACGGAGGCTTAGTTCATCCATAAGCTCGATGGCTTAGCCCTATGGCATCGGTTGGTGAGTTATAAAAATCGGCGTTTCTGCTACCGATATTGAAATTTCTATCCCAAACATTCGCGAAACAGAGCTAAACGTGCGGTTACCCAATCTTCTGGATTTGAGGGCGTTAAACATCCTGACGATGTAATCGACCTTTTGTGCGAAAAGGGTTTGAAACCGATAAAAATCATCCCGAACACGCAGGTCTTGGAGCGTCTGGCGTATACCCCAAAAGGGGCATGACCAATATGCAACCTGATCAATCTGGGGTGTTGCTCAACCAATAGCCTCGCGTCGTTTCTCACCCATCCTCATCATCGGCATGCAAAAAATTGCTTTAATGTGGCCGCCGTGAAAAAGGCGATGGGGGACGACGTAACGGTCTGACATCCATATCTGTTTTCCCTAAAGGCGATTCTGCGTGGATGAGTTCAGAGAGCAAGACTGCGCCGTCTTCGCGTTCGGTTTCGACCAAGAAGGCCCAAAGGCTCATGCAATTTTGTTCAATAGCGCCAAGGACGTGAGAATGATCTGCTTCTTTGCGGGTGCGGATGTCGCGCAACTGGCGCATCATTCTGCTGACCATTGGCTTAACGTCTTTGGCGCACCGGGCAGTGCAAAGGCTTATCAACTGCTCGACCTCTGCTGCAGAATAACTTGGTTTGGCCTGCAGTTGGGTATCAGATGTTGTACGCAAGGCTGTCTGTACAGCTGTGATAAAACCGTCAGGTGTGAGATCGGTTTTGGCAAGGTAAGCAGCGCAGCCCATCGTCGCAGCCTGTTGGGCGACGAGATTTTGTTCTTGGCCAGAAATCATCACCATCGCGGTATTCAGATTGCGAGGACTTAACCGAACCATTTCCAGGGCTTCTAACCCCGTGCCATCTGGCAAAACGTAATCTAACAGGATCAACCCAAAGGTGTCAGATTCAAGGAGTTCTGAAAATTCGTGGAGCGATTTCGCATTGCTGATGATACACGGGAATTCAAGGCCAGAACACAGTCTTGCGAGACGGTGTCGGTCAAATCGTTCATCGTCGAGGATGAGTACGTTGAGTGCGGATGCTTTTCCGGGCCGTGTAGGCAGGTTGGTCAGATTCGGTGAAACGTGCGGCATAAAATGGTCCTTTAACATCGCATAGCCTGACAGTAGCGAGAGGTTCTTAATCAGGCCTTAACATCAGGATTCCATTGCGGCAGGGCCGTTCGCGCGGTAAAGCCCGGCTTATGTCGCACCCACAACGCCCGCACCGCAACTTCTATGGCCGCTTGAAAGGTAAAACCCTCAAGCAGTCTCAACGTGGATATCTGAACGAAGATCTGGCCGAGCTGTCACCCGGGCCAGTAAGTTGGGATGAAAATCCCGATCGCACTGACCTGGATCTGGAGACGCTTTTTGGTGGACGTCCTGTTTGGCTGGAAGTTGGTTTTGGCGGGGGGGAACATTTGGTGCATCAAGCCGGGCAGAACCCGGATGTTGGTATCATCGGGGCAGAGCCCTATATCAATGGTGTTGCGATGTTGCTTGGAAAAATACGCCGGGCAAATGTCGATAATGTCGCTGTGCATCCTGGTGATGCCCGTGATTTGCTAGATGTGCTTCCTGAGGCATCTCTTGATCGGGCTTTTCTGCTTTATCCGGACCCATGGCCAAAGGCACGCCATCATCGACGGCGGTTTGTAACAGAAGAACATTTGGTGCCTTTAGCGCGGGTTTTGAAGCCGGGTTCCATGTTCAGGGTGGCAACAGATATAGAAGGTTACGTGCGTCAGGCTTTGGAAGAAATACCACGTTTTGGCTTTGAATGGTTGGCGCAATCCCCTGAAGACTGGCGAAAACCTTGGGAGGATTGGGTGTCGACGCGGTATGAACAAAAAGCGTTGCGTGAAGGCCGGGTGCCACATTACCTGACGTTTCGCCGAACGACGTTAGATTGAGCGGGCAAGCCCGCATTCGATTTGATTTATTCAGCAAAGCTGAATTTGAGCGAGACGCTGTCTCGCGCTCTGCGGTATTTTTTGCCAAAAAGAGATTGGCTGAGGGACGACTTGGCATGGACGGTGTTGTTGGGTTGGGCTAGAGAAGCTCCTGAATTTATGCGAGGGCGCTAACATGTCGGGCCACGGTGATCCCATTCCAATGACATCTACGGCCTGCGGGCCGCTTATCGGCCGTGCAGACGTGCCTGGAGACAAATCGATTTCGCATCGATCATTGATCCTTGGCGCGATGGCTGTTGGAGAGACAACAATTGACGGGTTGTTGGAGGGGCAGGATGTGTTGGACACCGGCCGCGCCATGCAGGCCTTGGGGGCCAAGGTTACGGATCATGGTGGTGGCCGGTGGTCTGTTCAGGGTGTCGGGGTCGGCGGTTTCGCCGAGCCGGAAGGGGTGATCGATTGCGGTAATTCAGGCACGGGTGTTCGGCTGATTATGGGGGCAATGGCGACATCGCCGATTGTAGCAACCTTTTCGGGCGATGCCAGTTTGAATGGTCGTCCCATGGCGCGGGTGACTGACCCGTTGGCCTTGTTTGGGTGTCAATCGGTTGGTCGCAAGGGCGGGCGGTTGCCAATGACATTGGTCGGGGCTGTTGACCCGGTACCGGTGCGCTATGTGGTGCCGATGCCATCAGCACAGGTGAAATCAGCGGTGTTACTTGCAGGGTTAAATGCGCCGGGGCAAACTGTGGTGATCGAAAAAGAGGCCACCCGGGATCACACGGAACGCATGCTTGCGGGATTTGGTGCTGAGGTTCGTGTTGAGGAAACCGAGGAAGGCCGCGTGATTACTTTGACCGGGCAGCCTGAGCTGAAACCACAGCACATCGATGTCCCACGGGATCCCTCGTCAGCGGCCTTTCCTGTCTGTGCGGCGCTGGTCGTGCCCAGATCGGATGTTTTGGTGCCGGGCATTGGTCTGAATCCGACACGTGCGGGTTTGTTCACCACATTGCGGGAAATGGGCGCGGACCTGAGCTATGAAAACGAACGCGTGGAAGGGGGCGAGCCTGTGGCTGATCTGCGGGCTAAGTTCTCGCCTGACCTGAAAGGTATTGAGGTGCCGCCCGCCCGGGCTGCATCGATGATTGACGAATATCCGGTGTTGTCCGTTGTCGCGTCTTTTGCGCAGGGGCAAACAGTGATGCGGGGCGTTAAGGAGCTTCGAGTTAAGGAAAGCGACCGGATCGATGCGATGGCCAAAGGGTTGCGGGCGAATGGGATCGACGTTGATGAGGGGCCAGATTGGTGGACTGTTACAGGGCGCGGTCATGGTGAAGTGCCGGGTGGTGCAATCTGTGCCAGCCAATTGGATCACCGGATTGCGATGTCCTTTCTTATTTTGGGCATGGCCAGTCAAAAACCTGTTCGGGTTGATGATGGTGGTCCGATAGCGACGTCATTTCCAATATTTGAGCCCCTTATGCAGGAGCTTGGGGCGCAGGTCGTGCGCGACAACGCATGAACGTGGAAAAGACCACTCAGGGGTTCACAGTCGCGATCGACGGGCCTGCGGCCTCTGGTAAAGGGACAATATCCAAAGCTGTGGCGGCACATTTTGGTTTTGCGCATTTGGATACCGGATTGTTGTACCGCGCTGTTGGGGCGAAAGTCTTGATGGGAGTGACACCGATAGACGCTGCAATTGCATTGGTCCCGGGTGATCTGGAAAGTGATGCCTTGCGCACACCGGCTGTGGCACAAGAAGCCAGTAAGGTCGCAGCGCTTCCTGATGTACGGGCCGCTTTGACTGATTTTCAGCGCAGTTTCGCTGCACGGGCAGGGGGGGCAGTGCTGGATGGGCGCGATATCGGCACGGTGATCTGCCCAAGCGCTCAGGTGAAGTTATTTGTGATTGCGGACGCGGTTGTACGGGCGCGGCGGCGGTACGGGGAGCTTACCGGAAAAGGTCTTGTGACCACTTACGATGAGGTTCTTGCAGATGTGCAGGCGCGAGATGCCCGTGATATGGGGCGGGCGGACGCCCCTCTGAAACCTGCCTCAGATGCAATTGAGATTGATACCACGGATTTGGCCATCAAGGACGCCGTGGCGCGTGCAATCAAACTGATTAACGCTGCGCGATAGGGTGGGTGATTGAGTTTCGCAGAGGCTGATAGCGCATAAACCGTCTCTATCCTTGTTTCAGCTTTAACTGATCAGCAGCCAAATCCGAACAAGCCGATGCGCTATTTGCCAGGTTCAGCGGACAGGTAACTTTCGTTAGCGGCCATGATTTTGTGACGTAGGTCCTGAGCGATACCAAGCTCAAATGCGGCGGCAATATTGGGTGCTTCGCTGTGAAGCTTACGCAATTGTGTGCCTGAGATCATCCAATACCGCGACGCTTCTGAGACGATTGCGGTGGCAGAAGCAGGCCCGGCGTTCAACACCGACATTTCGCCGATATAATTCCCGGGCAGACAGGCCCCCACAGTGGCCCCATCAAAGCGGATATCAACCTCGCCCGAAGCCAAATAAACCAGATTTTCAACAGGTTTACCCTGTGTTGTTAGTTGAGTGCCTTGTGACCCATCAGCCCAGACCCCAAGGTTTAGGACAAACCGGGCCTCGCCGGGGTCGAGCGCATAGAGCTTCCCATCAATGAAATTCTGTTCTTCGCTTGAGAAACGTGCCCGTCTATTGGTTAACCATTCACGCATCAATTGCAGAACGTTAGCCATAACAAGAACAACATGCCAAAAGACCATCACGTTGTTTTTCGCCCAAATCAGAGCAAAGGCGCAGCCAACGATAGCGGCGGCAATGACGACCAACCTTAGTGACATCATGTTGCGCATCATCATGGCCACAACCAACAACAAATACGAAAGGTGTTCGACAAGACCACCAATAGAGAATGATGAATTAAGAAGAGGTTCCATTTCGATCCTTGCGCTTACAGTTGCGCGTTCTAGCACAATAGTGGTGTAACATGTGCATCACCAAAGTTTGAGTGACGCCACGTCCTTACGGGGTTACTTTGTGAGTAGTTCAAACGCGAAAGGTTTTGCAATGAAGAAAGTGTCTCTCTACGTCCTTTGCGGAGCCTTAGCCACATTTGCTTTTGCTCAGGATACGACCACCCCCACACCGGAGCCGCCTCCCGAGACTGAAAATTTAGTGGCCGAACCACCTATGACCATGGCCCGTTTGGCGCAGATTGTGCAGGCACTTGATCCCGATGCGATTGCAAGAGGGCCAACTTTGGAATTCACGCTGAATGATATTCCAGTGGTTTTGATTGCAGATGCCAGTGCGGATCGAATGCGGGCTATGGTGCCAATCGCAAGTGCAGAGGGGTTGTCCAAGGACGATCTGGCCAGAATGATGCAGGCGAATTTTGATGCCACGCTTGATGCACGTTATGCGGTGGCAAACGGGCGGCTTTGGGGTGTGTATATTCACCCGCTATCGCCGTTGGAGAAAGACCAATTTCTGTCCGGTTTGGTGCAGACCATTACAGTCGCGCAGACCTATGGGTCGGCCTATACTGGCGGTGGTGCGATTTTCGGCGGCGGAGATAGCAACCAAATTTACCTCGATCTGCTCAATGAGTTGCGCAAAAAGGGCGAGGCGTTGTAAAAACGGCTTATAAATCGGGCAGTTGAAACGATCCGCATCCGGAGCACTCATCGTCACTCGCATCTGCAATGTTGTTGCCTGCTGAAAGCGCGGGTTGCAATGTCACTGGTCTTTGAAGAAATAGGCGGTGCTGAGCTAACATAATTCCTTTGAAAAGGAGCTGGATATTTCAACCCCGCGTGAAAATGACATCTATGAAACCGGCGGGGCCGACCGCCGAAGCATTCAACCTTTGCCCAGTGGAAAACAGGTCTGGCTTGAAATGATCGTGATGACCTTGCTAGGGGTTTTTGTTCCTGTTGTGGTCTACTTGGATCTGGTGGTCTTTTTCGGAGAAGTGGGCGAACGGTCTTTGACCGAAGCTGGTCAACAGGTGTTTCTGGCGGTGAGTGGCGGGATTTTTGCTGCGGGAGCATTCCGTCTATCAGACGCAAAAGGGTATCTCGCCGCGATGGCAACCCTGTCAGTGTTGATGTTTATTCGCGAAAGCGACAGCGTTCTGGATCAGATAACACATGGTTTTTGGGTGTACCCTGCGCTTGTTTGTATTCTTATCGGGGGCACAGTTGTTTGGAAGAATCGCAAGACACTCGGATCTGGGTTCGTGGTCCATTTTGCCACCCGGCAAGGCACCTTGGTTTTTCTAGGGCTCTTTTTAACGATAATTTTCAGCAGGATGTTCGGGTCGGGCCAGTTGTGGCGGCCTGCGATGGCGGAAAATTATGCACCAGTGATGAAAGGCGCGATCCAAGAGGGGCTTGAGCTATTGGGGTATGCAATTTTTACCTTTGGGACAGTGATGTCCGCCCGGACCAAATTCAAATGAAGACAGCGGATTGAGAAAGCAGAGAGCTTCGCGCGTCTGGCTTTTGCTCTTTGGTGGGACTGCTGTAGAGTGTCGAACTTTTGTTCGCCACTCCACTGATCGATTTTAGCGCGAAAGGCAGACATGGGGTCCTTACGCGCACTTATTGCTACATCTTAAGATTGGGGATGATCTGCTTTTTGCGGCTCATGACACCGGGAAGCACAACTTGGTCACCTTCAACGGTCGCGCCAAAGCTGTTCTGCGCAATCGATTTGACCGTGTCATTTGGCACCAGCAATGTTGCTTCCTCATTCAAGATATCAATGATGAACAATAGAACTTCGGCCGCGCCGTCTTCGGACGCAACACCTGGCATTGCGGCCATCAAAGCGTCTTTGCGCGCCATGAGCGATGCAGGGGAAGTTGTCTCAAGGACACTCACCCGCAAAGCAGTGCCGTCTAGGTCAAACTCTTTGCTGTCCATACGCAGGAGTTCAGCTTCTGAAAAGGCCGATACGTCGGACTTCGCAGCAAACATTTCGACCGCAAAGACAGGCATGTCCACGCCAAGTTCCCCGGCGATCGAATAGGCGACGGCCTTGTCTTCTTGGGTTGTCGTAGGGCTGCGGAACTCCAATGTGTCTGACAAAATACAAGACAATGCAGCGCCTTTGATCTCACGCGGGGCTTTTTCCCAGTCTTTGCCGATCATCTTCCACATGATTGTGGCGGTGCAAGCCAGTGGTTGAATGTTAATCTCAATCGGACCACGGGTTTCCAAACCTGCCACAAGACGATGATGATCGATGATGCCGGTAATGTTTGCGTCGTTGATGTTGGCGGGCAATTCTGCGGGGTTGTTGGTGTCCACGATTACCACATCGGTGTCCGCAGCCAGATCATCGAGGATTTCTGGTTTGTCGAGATTCCAGTGTTCCAGCACGAACAATGCCTCAGTGTTGGGTTCACCCAAAAGGACAGGTTTGGCCGCTACCCCTTTGATCTCATTCAAGTACCACGCCCAGATAATCGGGCTGCCGGTGCTATCAGTGTCGGGGGATTTGTGGCCAAAAACGAGGGTTGTCATGGAACGGGTCCTTGCGTGGGGAGTAACATTTTGCGGGCCTTATAGGGGGGGGCTTCGCCGATGTCACCCATCGCGTTCAGAGACCGAGTTCAGTGCGCTTTTTGCGCGTCAGACCTGTCAGGACCATATCGTAAGAAGCGCGAATGTGATCACGCAGGCTTTCGTCTGATAATCCGGGCGCTTCGAAGTGTTGAATCCATTTCAAACCACGGGACGCCATATAAGGGGCAGGGCGCAGGCCCGGACTGTCGGATAGAATTTCAAATGCCATCAGCGAGGTTTTGAAACTGACTGTTGCGCCTGTGTTGGCCATGCCAATGATGGCAAATACCTTGCCACCTATTTTGTAGACATCCGCATTGCCCCATTGCACCACATGAGTGGCACCAGGTTGAGCAGCGCAAAATGTATTGAGTTGGTCGCGATCCATTAGGTCATTCTATCTACTTGGAGCAGCGCCGCAAATAGGGCAAAGATAAAGACATGACCAAACCCCGTGAAACGGACCTTTACCCGCCGATCAAGTCCTTTCTGGAGGATCACGGATATGTGGTGAAATCCGAAGTTGGTGCTGCGGATGTTGTGGCGGTGCGAGGAGAGGAGCCAGCGGTTGTTGTGGAGTTGAAGCTGGGATTTTCGTTGGCCCTGTTTCACCAATGCATCACCCGCCTTAAGGTCACGGACGAGGTTTACATGGCAGTTGCCCGTCAACCGGGCAAACGATTTGCCAAAGCTGTCAAAGAGAACACTGCGATGGCGCGACGCTTGGGGCTTGGGTTGATCACGGTACGCCTCAAGGACGGTCTGGTTGAGGTGCATTGCGATCCGGGGCCTTATGCCCCGCGCAAGTCCTCCAAAAAGCAGGCGCAATTACTGCGCGAATTTGCACGGCGGCAGGGTGATCCAAATGACGGGGGCCAAACACGGGTTGGTTTGGTTACAGCCTATCGACAGGATGCGTTGAAACTTGCGGTCTATTTATTCGAAGCAGGCGCTTCAAAAGGCGCTGATGTCGCGCGGGAAACAACAATTGCGCGCGCAACAACGATGATGCGAGACAACCACTATGGCTGGTTTGAGAAAGTGGAAAAAGGTGTCTACGGGCTCACTCCGACAGGTGCGGATGCGGTTGCTAATGCGGGCAGAATATTGGGCGCAGATTGATCATCCGGTTCTGTTTGCGCCAAATGGTTTGTTTGGGTGTTCAACCGACCAATATCCGTGTTGCGCAATTGGATCGAACGCAGGTCCGCGCGTGACAATAGGGGACGGCACCTTTTGTCATGCACAAAAATGTTGGGTTTGGAAAAGTCGGTTTCAGGGGCAAGATCGTTGCAATTTTTTGGATTTAAAAAGTAGCTTTCGGTCCATACTCCGTCGACTTGCACCAATTCGTGATGGGGCAGCAACAGGTGCAGATACGTGATGGCATTGGGGCGGTTCTTTTGCACCCGAGCAAGGGACTTGTCGTCTGCCAAATGCACCGCACGCACCAGGGCCTTTCCTCCAAAAACCGCAAAGGCATGTTGTCGCGATACATGCATGCGCTGCTGAGGCAGGTCAGTTCCAAAGGCGCCTGCGTCTATTACAATAGGGCGCAGAGCAGGTTGTTGAACGAGCAATGTCGGGGAAATCCGCGTTTTGAGGATATCAAGCACTGGCTGAGATCCACGATCAGCCGTGATCACCATATCCCCTTTCTTCAGTTTCCCAATAGGGCACATGCCCAACGGTGTGAGAATCCGCGCTTTGGCAGTGAAACACGTCATGGACCAAATGGCAGGATTCCCATTGGAAGGGGGCGTGTATTCGCTGTCCGTTACCAGTTGATTGCTCAAATCTCCCGCGCTGTCGGGTTGCGTGCCTAGGACAAAATGGATGGTTAGGGAATCGTTGGGAAAGCCATCAATTGTCAGGACCCATGTGTCTGCATCCAACTGCGTAAAGTTAATGTCACTTTTGGGCGTGGAACCAATGTAGATGAAGTCTGCTTCGCCATGAAAGTCAAATGCGGTGTCATGGTCCATGCCGGGTTCAAATCGCACAACATCCCGATCACTTTGGCTGAGATCATTGTCACCGCCGCCATCGTTGCGGTCTAGATGATAGAAATCATCGTCAGTTCCGCCATCAAAATAGTCTTCACCTGAGCCCCCAAAAAGGTTGTCGGAGCCTGCACCGCCATGAAGCGCGTCATCGCCTTCGTGACCTGAAACAATGTCATCCCCGTCATCGCCATGAAGGGTATCATCGCCTTCGTCGCCAACAACAAGATCATGACCTATTCCGCCAAATATGCTGTCATCGCCGTCGCCTCCAAAGGCGTCGTCGTTTCCCTCGCCTGCATCAATCGTGTCCGAACCTGATCCACCTTCAATGGAGTCGTAATCGTCCCCACCGCTTAGGCTGTCATTGCCGGAACCGCCGGACAGGATATCTTCGCCAGCACCGCCAAAGATGGTGTCAGATCCTGAATCGCCATCAATCGTGTCATTGCCGTCCCCTCCTTCGATTGAGTCGGCACCTATGCCGCCGGAAAGGGAGTCGTCGCCGTCGCCCCCATCGATGCTGTCGTTGCCCATTTCCCCGAAAATGGAATCGTTCCCGATGCCGCCATCCAACACATCCGCACCGCGATCTGCGGAAATTGAATCGTCGCCCGTGCCGCCAAATATCGTTTCTGAATCTTGGCCCCCTTCGATGGTGTCATGCCCAGCCCCGCCCGAAAGTGTGTTGGCACCAGAGACACCATCAATGAAGTCATCCCCATCGCCGCCTTCAACACTGTCACTGCCGCTTCCTGCGAGCAGACTGTCATCCCCGTCTCCAGCAATAATTGTGTCATTCCCGGTGCCTCCAAGAACCGTATCATCCCCGGTGCCGCCAATGACAGAATCATCTTGAGCACCGACGTCAACGTAAATGCCGTCAGGGCTCGCGCTGTTGTCCAGTGAAGCATCAAAGATGTCAGCCCAATCTGGTAAGATGAATGCCTCAATTTCGGAGAAGGTTATGGTGTGCGTGCCATCCGTAATCGTCCCTGATGATGTTCCATCATAATTTACAGTAACGGAACCAGACAGGCCTTCGAGGTTGATGGTGTCAAGATCATCACCCCCTTCGCCGCCAATGATCGTATCATTTCCAAAGTTATCTGAAATGAAGAATGTATCAGCGTCATCCTCACCAGAAAGGCTGTCGGCTCCCTCACCACCATAAAGCTCATCGTCGCCTTCGCCGCCCTTAATGGTGTCCAAGCCAGCATTACCAATAAGCGTATCTGCTTCTATGCCGCCATCAATGTAGTCATTCCCATCGCCGCCGACCATTGTGTCGTTTCCAAGCGTGTCATCGCCAAGGTTGGCTGCAAGTGTATTTTCGCCGGTCCCCCCATCAACGCTATCGTCACCGTATCCTGCATCAATGACATCATCACCCGCTCCACCATCAATGGTGTCGCCGCCCCGACCACCGGTGATTGTGTCATTCCCGTCACCTGCATCAATGATGACGCCTGGCTGGTCGCCAAAAAGGCCGTCATTGTCCAGTGAAGCGTCAACGCTGTCATCGTGGTCGGTGAGAATGAGATGTTCAATTTGGGAAAAGGTGATCGTAAAGGTGCCGTCAGTGATCGTACCGCTTGCGGTATCGTCATAGATGACGGTTACGGGACCGGTGAGGTTGCTTAGGTCAATGGTATCATGATCATCGCCCCCTTCACCGCCGATGATCGTATCATTCCCAAAGTTTTCAAAGACAAGGAATGTATCAGCATCATCCCCGCCACTAAGGATATCGATTCCTCCGGCCGGATTTATCGTTTCGCTACCCCCGGTGATGGTGTCGTTGCCGCTGCCGCCTTCGATTGTATCGGCACCGGCGCCACCATCAATTGAATCGCCACCAGCTCCACCGTCAATGCTGTCATCACCGGCTTGTCCTGTTATTGTATCCGCATCGATTGTGCCGTTAAGGGTGTCGTCGCCAGCGGTGCCATCAATCGTTGCCATGTTTTGGACATTCCCATTTGAGGTTGCCGTGGCAATTGGTCACTAAATCTTTAGATATGGGTTAAAGGCGCAGTGTCCTGGCTGGCCGAACTCAAAACAATTTTTCTAAATCTGGTTCTTGACTCGTCTAAATCGCGTCCTTACCTATGCGCCGTTAGCACTCGAATTGATTGAGTGCTAATGTCTGATCCGCTCATCAAAGAACGGCAGGCTGGGAGAAAACTTTGAGCCTTAAGGAGCTACAAAGATGGCATTGAAACCGCTTCATGACCGCGTGCTTGTAAAGCGCACCGAAAGCGAAGAAAAAACAGCCGGCGGGTTGATCATTCCTGAATCCGCCAAGGAAAAGCCCTCTGAGGGCGAAGTTGTTTCTGTTGGCGAAGGCGCCCGCAAAGACAGCGGCGAGTTGATCGCTCCAGCCGTAAAAGCAGGTGACAAAATCCTGTTTGGCAAGTGGTCCGGCACCGAAGTCACCGTCGACGGTGAAGAGATGCTGATGATGAAAGAGAGCGACATCATGGGGATCATTTCCTGATTTGATCCGGGAATGGCGGGGGTAACCCCACCCTAAAGATAGACGCTTAATTCAAAGAAATATGGAGAAGATAAATGGCAGCTAAGGACGTCAAATTTGACACCGATGCACGGAACCGGATGCTGAGCGGTGTAAACATCCTCGCAGACGCGGTTAAAGTCACGCTGGGCCCAAAAGGCCGTAACGTGGTTCTGGACAAATCCTTCGGCGCACCACGCATCACCAAAGACGGTGTATCCGTGGCCAAAGAGATCGAACTTGAAGACAAGTTCGAGAACATGGGCGCGCAGATGGTCAAGGAAGTTGCTTCCCGCACCAATGACGAAGCCGGTGACGGCACAACAACAGCCACAGTTCTGGCGCAGGCGATTGTCAAAGAAGGCATGAAATCTGTTGCAGCTGGCATGAACCCAATGGACCTCAAGCGCGGTATTGATTTGGCCACGCTTACCGTTGTTGAAGCCATCAAAGCGGCAGCACGTGAAGTTTCTGACAGCGACGAAGTTGCGCAGGTTGGTACAATCTCAGCCAACGGCGAAGCGGACATCGGTCAGCAAATCGCAGGTGCGATGCAGAAAGTTGGCAACGAAGGTGTGATCACTGTCGAAGAGAACAAAGGTCTGGAAACAGAGACAGACGTTGTCGAAGGCATGCAGTTCGACCGCGGTTACTTGTCCCCTTACTTTGTTACCAATTCTGACAAGATGACCGTTGAACTGGAAGATGCGATCATCCTGCTGCACGAAAAGAAACTGTCTTCTTTGCAGCCAATGGTGCCTCTGCTTGAGCAGGTTATCCAGTCTCAGAAACCTCTGCTGATCATCGCAGAAGATGTCGAAGGCGAAGCGCTTGCAACTTTGGTTGTGAACAAGCTGCGCGGTGGTCTGAAAATCGCCGCTGTGAAAGCACCTGGTTTTGGCGATCGTCGCAAAGCAATGTTGCAGGATCTTGCGATCCTCACAGGGGGTCAGGTGATCTCCGAAGATCTGGGCATGAAGCTTGAGTCCGTCACAATGGACATGCTGGGTTCCGCCAAGAAAGTTTCCATCACCAAAGACGAAACCACTGTTGTGGACGGCATCGGTGAGAAAGCCGAGATCGAAGCGCGTGTTTCCCAGATCCGGACGCAGATCGAAGAAACCACATCTGACTACGACCGTGAAAAGCTGCAAGAGCGTGTTGCAAAACTTGCTGGTGGTGTTGCTGTTATCCGCGTTGGCGGCATGACAGAGGTCGAAGTGAAAGAACGCAAAGACCGTGTTGACGATGCGTTGAACGCGACACGTGCAGCGGTACAAGAAGGTATCGTTGTTGGTGGTGGTGTTGCGCTGGTTCAGGCTGGCAAAAAGCTTGATGGCGTCGAAGGTGTGAACAACGATCAGAACGTTGGGATTTCCATCGTGCGTAAAGCGATCGAAGCCCCTCTGCGTCAAATCGCTGAGAACGCTGGTGTTGACGGTGCAGTCGTTGCCGGCAAAATCCGCGAAAGCGACGACCTGACCTTTGGGTTCAACGCTCAAACCGAGGAATATGGCGACATGTTCAAATTTGGTGTGATCGACCCTGCGAAAGTTGTGCGTACAGCATTGCAGGACGCGGCCTCTGTTGCGGCCCTGCTGATCACGACCGAAGCAATGGTTGCCGACAAGCCTTCCAAAGAAGGTGCTGGTGGCATGCCAGGTGGCGGCATGCCAGACATGGGCGGCATGGGCGGCATGATGTAATCAGACAGCTTTGCTGTCTGGGGCATCTTCCCATACCAACTTTAAGGGCGCGCCTTTGGGCGGGCCCTTTTTCTATGTGCAATCATACGATCAGCTTTGATTCCTTTGGATTAACGGAAACGAAATCCCGCACTGCTATTTTGCAGGCAGTTTTTGCTGAGGGGTATCATGCAAACCGAAAGCCATCCGCCAATGGAATCTGTGCAGGCGCTGCCGACGCCCAATGAAGGCAATTCCAAAGATATAGAAGATTTCATTTATCTCATTAGTCATGACGTCCGCAGTTCAGTTCGGGCGCTCATAGAGCTTCCACAATGGATTGCGGAGGACCTAGAAGAGGCAGGTTTCCCAGTTGAAGGAGCTGTTGGAACATCCATTGAGATGATGAACCGACACACTAGCAGGCTGGACCGGATGTTGGTGGATCTGCTGACCTATTCTAGGGTCGGCCGGATGCAACAGATGTGCCAAAATGACATTTCTCAAGCGTTGGATGAAGTTCTTGAGGAAATGCAGGTACCTGCCGGGTTTGATGTGATTCGCGACCTGGGTTGTTCGACCCTTGAAATGGGCGACCGGGACATCCTGACCTTGCTGGGGGCAATGATCCTGAATGCGATCAAACATCATGACAAGAACAAGGGGCGGATCATTGTCACCTGTGAACGTGAAGAGGACGAAGTTGTTCTAAGTGTGGCTGATGATGGGCCGGGCATTCCTGAGGAGTTTCGAGAAAGAGTATTTGGCGCGATGTCGACCTTGCGCCCCAGAGACGAAGTAGAAGGCAGCGGTATGGGGTTGGCCAATGTTCGAAAAATCGCGACCCTATATGGCGGCAAAGCAATCGTTCGGGATTCACCCTATGGAAGAGGTAACCTGGTGGAAGTTCGGCTGGCTTTGAGCCAGTGAGTTTGGATTTGGCTACCGGTGTTGTCAAAAACGCATTTTCAACGCCCTTTGCGAGGGAGTTCAGTGCGCCAAGTGCCTTGAGAAAAAGAAGGGTTCAGCGGAATTATGGCAATCGTTAAATTCGACTGTTTCTTTCTTGGGCTTTAGGACGCGGTGTTAAGGAATGATCAAGGAAATTTGGCAATCTTGGCGATGCTTTGAAACTGAAGGATGAAGAGAATGATACAGGCAAACCCGAACCCATCTTCATTTACAGTGCCTATGCCTTTGCCTCGCGAAATTCGGGCGCTCCTACTTGATGATAGCAATTTTGATAGGGCGCGTATTCGTCGGCTCAGCAATCGCACAAATCTTGCGATTCAGTTGGATGAAGTTGAAAGTATCGCGCAGATGTCTGACGCGGTGTCCAACGAAATCTATGACCTGATCCTTATTGATTACCGCCTGCCCGTCGGTGATGGGATCGAAGCATTGGATTACATCCAGCAAAACGCTCAGAACAGAGGGGCTGGCAAAATCATGATTACCGGTGATGGCGCGCAGCAGATTGCTATCGACGCCATGCGCGGGGGCTGTCACGATTTTCTGAGCAAGGAAGAAATGGATGTGGCGGCCTTGCGCAGTGCGATGGTCAACGCGCTTCAGGCAGTGCAGCATCATCAGCAATTGCAAGTTCAGTCCGACATTCAAGATGAGATTATCAAACGTGGGTTGATCGCAGCGATGCAAGATGACCATGTGCAGGGTAATGTGGTCTCACTTGTCCGCCAACATGTGAAAGATGCAGAAAGAAATTCAAGGTTCCGCCAAGGCGATATGAATAGTGACGATCTGGAAACGATATTGGCCTCACTTGGAGACGAGGACGATTTCATTTTTCACTAACGGGTTTGTCCTTTAGCCAATCGCCTTTCATTGCCGAGGTCGCAAAAGCACAGCTTGCGGCGAAGGAATGGCATTACATGTCCAAGGTCGGATGGTCTTGGACATGATGCCACCGGCACGCCGGTATCGAAAAACAAAGGTGCAAGGGACCAAACGTCAGGCTTTTCTGTGGGTCTATGTACGCCAGCGATTCAATCTGGCACAGAGCGATGCCTAAAACGACGCATTTCTGAATGACCTTTGCGACCGCAGCATAACCCCAAATCATAACATCCCATACCAAGTGGCCGGTGGTTCATCGCAAAAAGGTCATCGGCATAAGCGACGTATACTCTTGGCCTTGTTTCGCACAGAGGTTAGACCAAGATATGCGTCTAATACTTGCTGTTGCCATCACAATGATTGCCTTCGCTTCCAATTCGCTTTTGACGCGAATGGGCGTAGTTGGAGGGCATATTGATCCCTCAGGTTTTGCCCTTGTCCGTGTTGTGTCGGGGGCGTTGGTTTTGGGTATGCTGATCACCCTGCGCGGCGGCGGGCTGCCGCTTTTGCGTCGCAACCGGATACCGGGGGCCGTTAGCCTTGCGGTTTATCTTATCGGTTTTTCTCTTGCATATCTGACCCTTGATGCTGGGTTGGGCGCCTTAATCTTGTTTGGCGTTGTGCAGATTACCATGTTTGCCCATGGTGCGTTGACAGGGGCCAGCCCAACAAGTCGACAATTGATGGGTGGCATGATCGCTTTTGCCGGATTGTTGATTGTCTTGTGGCCGGGCCCGGGTGGCACCACTGATCTGATGGGCGCGGCTTTGATGGTTTTCGCTGGTTTTGGGTGGGCGGCCTACAGTATCATCGGCCGGTCGGCCTCTGACCCATTGGCTGCGACTGCTGCTAATTTCTTGTTATGTGTGCCGATATTCCTCGTACTTCTGACCGGTACCGGATTGCAATTCAGCGTTACCGGAGTCGCTCTCGGCACGCTTTGTGGGGGGCTGACCTCAGGTCTTGGCTATGCGCTTTGGTATTGGGTTCTGCCCCAGTTGGAGGGCGCAGTTGCTGCGGTTGTTCAGCTTAGTGTCCCGGTCATTGCAATTATTGCGGGTGCACTATTCTTAGGCGAAGGTATCGGCATAGCGATCATACTGTCGACAGCCATGGTGGTTGGCGGCATTGGTTGGTCGGTTACCGGACGATCAATTCCAAAGGATCGTAGCTAACAGAATCCGGCCCATCAAAAGCAACAGCCCCAAGGCTGTCGGGCTTGTGACGGATCTGGGACAATTCAGTTTCCGTAACCCAATGCCACTGCGATACAACCTTGTCGACATCCTGCCAAGTCGGGTCAATTGTGGGCGCACCGCGCAAAGAGCATCTGAAATAGACATCAACCTGATGAAATCCACTTTGAGGATCGTGAAATTCGTTCACGAGACAGGGCGCGTCAACATCAATCTCCAGCCCGGTTTCCTCAAACACTTCACGTTGCAAATTATCTGGCAACGAAGACCCGACCTCAACACCGCCACCAGGGGCGCACAAAAGGTCACTTTTTCCATCTGGATAGGCGTTAACCAGCAGCAATCGGTCATCATGAACCAATATGGCCCGCACAGCCAGTCGCGGAGATTTTGCGCGCATCACGTCATTTTCCTCAAAAGACATCAATCAGAGCATTTCACAGACCCGAAAATCAGTTTATCTGGACGGCTATGAACCTGCGATCTATTTTTCTTGGGCTATTTGTTGCACTGACCGCCTGTCAATCGCAGGCGGAGGGACGCTGTGCGATCTTGCTACATGGGTTGGCCCGGACTGAGACGTCTTTTGCCCTGATGGAAGCGGCTCTTGAGAATGAAGGATACCTTGTTGTCCGTCCCGGATACCCCTCAACCGAGGCGCCGATAGAACAGCTGACACGAGAAACAATCCCCGATGCGGTTGCGGCCTGCGGCACCAACAAGGTTGATTTCGTGACGCATTCGATGGGAGGTATTCTGGTGCGGCAATGGGTGGCTGAGGTCGGCGCGGGCCGCGTCGGACGGGTTGTTATGTTAGGCCCGCCAAATCAGGGCAGTGAAGTCGTCGACGGACTGGGCGATATTCCTGCTTTCGATTGGATCAATGGTCCGGCTGGCAGGCAGATGGGGACCGGGCCTACCTCTTTGCCTTTAAAATTGCCTGCTGTGACATTCGAATTAGGGGTTATCGCTGGGTCGCAATCTCTGAACCCATACTTCTCGTCTATTTTGCCGGGGCGCGATGATGGTAAAGTATCGGTTGTTTCAACCCGTGTGGAGGGCATGCAAGATCACCTTGTTTTGCCTGTTACCCACACGTTTATGATGAACAATCCGCAAGTGATCGCACAGACAATGGCGTTCTTACGTGACGGTCAATTTGACCAAACAATGACCTGGATTGACGGTGTTTTGGAATCCTTGGGCTGTCCGGAAGGGGAATGTGTGACCGGACAAGGGAACAAAGATGCCAAACCTTGACCTGACCGGTGCATCAGTGTTGCGCCCCGAGGGGCTGTCACCTGCGCCTTTATCGATTTCAGACGGTGAAATTGTCGAAATGCCAGTGGGGCGCAGAATTGATCTGTCTGGTTTTATGGTGTTGCCGGGAATTGTAGATTTGCACGGCGATGGCTTTGAACGTCATCTGGCACAACGACGCGGCGCAATGAAGCAGATGGATGCGGGGTTGGTGGCCTGCGAAGCAGAGCTTGCCGCCAATGGGATCACAACGGCTGTTTTGGCACAATTTGTCAGCTGGGAAGGCGGCATGCGCGGGCTTGATTTTGCACAACAGGTGTTTGCGGGCATCCGGGATACCCGTGCGTCGCTTGTGACTGACCTCCATGCGCAATTGCGGTTTGAGACGCATCTGCTGGAACTCTACAGCACCCTGCCAGAAAAGTTGATCGATTGGGGCGTCAATTATCTGGTCTTTAACGACCACCTGCCGCACGACCGTTTGGATGCGGGCAAATTACCGCGTCGCTTGAATGGGCAGGCGCTCAAGGCGGGGCGTAGCCCTGAGAAACACCATGCCTATATGAGTGAATTGCACGGCTTGAGAGCAGAGGTGCCTGCCGCTTTGGACGCGCTTTGCCCAATCCTGGCTGCGCAAGGGGTACGGATGGGCAGCCATGATGACACTTCGGCACAAGACCGGGTGCTTTGGCGCCATCGGGGCGTTAAGATAGCCGAGTTTCCCGAGACACTTGCCGCAGCAGAAGCCGCGCATGGGGCAGGGGACGCTGTTTTGATGGGGGCGCCAAACGTGGTGCGGGGCGGCTCGCACAACGGCAACCTCTCTGCGATTGATCTGGTTGCCATGGGGTATTGTGATGCGCTTGCCTCTGACTACCACTACCCATCGCCGCGTCGGGCAGCGTTGATGTTGGCAGATACGGGTTTGTGCGATTTGCCAAGGGCGTGGGCCTTGGTATCGTCAGGTCCTGCTGCGGTGTTGGGATTACACGATCGGGGTGTCCTTATTCCCGGAAAACGTGCCGATATGGTCATTCTGGATGAAACAACCCAAAGGGTGGCCGCGACGCTGGTGAAAGGCCGCGTGTCCTACCTGTCTGGGGAAATCGCTGAACGGTTTATGACTGTCGGATGATCCGATTTACATGCCCCATTTTACGCCCGAGTTTCACTTCGGCCTTGCCATAAAGATGCAATGCGGCGTTTGTCTCTTTGGCAAGTTGCGGCACTTTGTCCATTGCATCACCAATCAAATTTTCCATCACGACATCAGCATATCGCGACCCATCACCTAAGGGCCACCCCGCAATGGCGCGGATGTGTTGTTCAAACTGATCAATGGTACAGCCGTTTTGCGTCCAATGACCTGAATTATGCACACGTGGTGCGATTTCATTCACGATCATCCCTTGCGGGGTCACAAATAGTTCGACCCCCAAAACGCCAACATAATCCAGCGCATTCAATATCTTGGCGGCCATCAAGACCGCGTCAGTTCGTTGCGCAGCACTGAGCCGGGCAGGCACTGTGGTGCTGTGCAAAATGCCGTCTCGGTGGATGTTCTCGCCGGGATCAAAACAAGCTACTTCGCCTGACGGGCTGCGCGCGGCGATCACCGACACCTCATGGCTGAACTCCACAAACCCTTCCAAAATGGCAGGTGCGCCTTTCATGCCGCTGTAGGCTACGGCGGCATCGGTCACATCATTGATCCGTGCCTGTCCTTTGCCATCATAGCCAAAGCGCCGGGTCTTTAGGATCGAGGGCACGCCAATCTGCACGACAGCGCTGCCGAGCATATCCGCATCAGCTATGTCTGCAAACGGCGCAACCCTTAGCCCGAGGTCCTGCAAAAAGGTCTTTTCGGTCAAGCGATCTTGCGAGATGCGCAAAGCTTCGCGACCCGGTCTGATCGGCACCTGTGCCTCAATCAGATCAAGCGCAGCGGTGGGGACATTTTCAAATTCAAATGTCACGACGTCACAGGCCGCAGCAAATGCGCGCAGGGCGTCTTCATCTTCATAGGGTGCCGTTGTCACGGCATCTGCGACATGTCCTGCGGGTGGGTTGGCACCGGGTTCAAAGATATGGGTTTGCATGCCTAAGCGCGCGGCCGCGACAGACAGCATACGGCCCAGTTGGCCGCCGCCCAGAATACCGATTGTACTGCCTTGTTTCAGGGCTTCATGCTCATTCATCTAGCGGCTCCTCTGGGATTGAGGCGCTTAACGCTGCGCGCCATGCGTCAAGGCGTTGGGCAATACCAGCGTCTTGCAAAGCCAAGATACCAGCCGCCATGAGGGCTGCATTCGCCGCACCCGGTGCCCCAATCGCCATGGTCGCCACCGGGAAACCGCGCGGCATTTGCAAAATAGAATAAAGCGAATCCACACCCGACAACGCCCGTGTCTGAACCGGCACACCGATCACAGGCACCCGCGTTTTTGATGCCATCATACCGGGGAGATGCGCAGCACCACCAGCACCTGCAATGATCACTTGCAAGCCGCGCTCAACGGCGGTCTTGCCATAATCCCATAGCCGATCAGGCGTCCGATGTGCGGAAACGATTCGGCTTTCATAGTCGATGCCCAATTCTTTCAGCAGCGTCGCCGCATTGCGCATGGTGGCCCAATCAGATTGGGACCCCATGATTATTCCAACAGGAGCGGTAGTCATAATATTTTGCCTTCAGGAAGGGATCGGAGCGCGCACTATAGCCACCTGCGCAAGCAGGGCAACGCATCAGGCCGTCTCAGGCAATGATATCAGGGGTCAAACGGTCTTCGATTTGCGCAATCAGGTCTTTCAGACGCAATTTCCGCTTTTTTAACCGCTGCAAGGTGAGCTGATCCGCGCCCGCCCGGTCCCCCAAAGCGGCGATTGCAGCATCCAAATCACGGTGTTCACCTCGAAAAACTTCTAACTCGACTCGCAGCACCTCGTCAGTTTTCATAGAAAGATCGGTAGGCGCATTCATTATTGTCTGATTCCGTTAAAGCTTCTGATGTAATATACGTGTTCAATGGGAATAGGCATAGCCCTTGCGCGGATGCGATCTGATCCCCATATTTGAATGAGCGGGTTGCCAAACCGGGACCCTGAACTGACTGTCGCTTGAGATAATAAGGACGTGTCGCATGACGAAACTGACGTTAGCCTCATATCCCCATATGTTGGGATTTGAACAGCTTGAGCGCGTGCTACAGCGCACGGCCAAGTCCGGGAACGAAGGCTATCCGCCATTCAATATCGAACAAACCTCTGATTATAGCTATCGCATCACGCTGGCCGTGGCCGGTTTTGGAGAAGATGATTTGTCCATTACCGTTGAAGATGGCCAGTTGGTGATCCGGGGGCGCCAAAGCGAGGACGATGCGGACCGCGTATTTTTGCATCGCGGCATCGCCTCTCGACAATTTCAACGATCCTTTGTGCTCGCGGATGGCGTGGACGTAGGCGAAGCCCAGATGGAAAATGGTCTGCTGCATGTGGATCTGACCCGCTCCAAGCCTGAGACGATTGTGCAGACCATCAAGATCAAGAAAGGGTAACAAAATGCATAACATGGAAACCCAAACCAATGACCGGACGGTCTATGTCAAGATGATCGCGGTTACTGATCTCCCACGCGAGATGCGTGATCAGGCTGCAGGACTTGAACAGCTTTATGCGGTTCACGACGCCCAAGGACAACAATTGGCACTGGTCGGTGACCGCAAATTAGCGTTTTCGCTTGCACGTCAACATGATTACGCGCCGGTGATGGTGCACTGACCAATATCGAAACGATGTAACAACGTGCACTGGCCGCAGATATTTCTGCGGCCTTTTGCATAGGATCAATGGATATTGACGCTAAAAGCAGGGGGAAGAAATGGAATTTGACTTTGATTGGGTCGACGCATTTTCAGACAAGCCATTTGGTGGAAATGGATGTGCCGTTGTGCATGAGGGGGCAGAGCTTAGCGATGAGACCTGCATGGCCTATGTGCGGGAAACCTCATTGGTGGAATGCACATTTACGGGTCCCTCCGATATTGCTGATTTTAAGGTAAAGTACTTTCTCGCCAGTCGCGAAATCCCCTTTGCCGGGCATCCCACAATTGCGACGGTTGCTGCGCTATTGCATCGCGGTAAGATCGGCGAAGGCAAGCTGACGCTTGAAACCGGGGCGGGCATTGTCCCTGTTGAGGTTGCTGACGGGCAGATTACGATGCGTCAAATTGCCCCTTCCTTTGGGCAACAGGTCCCCGTCGGGCTGGTGGCATCCGTTGGTGGCATCACCAGCGCAGACATCATTGCCCCACCACAGATCGTATCCACCGGATTGCCGTTTTGCATAACGGTTGTTCGGGACAAATCGATTTTGGAAAAACTGCGGTTCGATACAACTGCATTTGACGCTTATTGCAGGCATCTGGGGGCAGATAGCGACATGATGGAACCTTATTGGATCACTTTAGAAGGGGCGACAGAGGTCGGGGATACTTTTGCACGACTTTTGCTTGCGCCACCAAGTCCAGCTGAGGATGCCTTTACCGGGTCAGCAACGGGGGCCGCGGCAAGTTACTTGTGGCACCATGGATTGATCAAAAGCCCAATCTATGTCGCCCAGCAAGGGCATACGATGGGCCGACCGGGACAGGCTCAGGTTGAGGTGCTGGGAACCGCTGATGAGATCACTGGCGTGTTGGTGACGGGGCAGGGCGTTGTGGTGATGTCCGGCACGGCCTACTTTGATGGGTGACGCCTCTGCGTAGATAATAAGTGTCTCAAGTGGAACAGGCGACCTTGGTCTTGATCCAAAGCCGCCTGTTCTATTGTTCAAATTGATAGAGGGTCGCGTTATCCCGCGATCAACCCCATGCTCTCAAGCTTGAGAAGTACCTGATGGGCGCAATTGTCCACCTCGACATTCTCAGTTTCAACCGCCAATTCGGGATCTGCTGGAACATCGTAAGGGTCTGAAATACCAGTGAACTCCTTGATTTTCCCTTCTCGCGCCAGCTTATAAAGCCCCTTGCGGTCGCGGCGTTCGCATTCCTCAATGCTTGTGGCCACATGGACCTCAACAAAGGCACCAAAACTCTCCACATCCTCGCGAACAGCACGGCGCGTTGTCGCATAAGGCGCAATGGGCGCGCAGATCGCGATGCCACCGTTTTTGGTGATTTCGCTGGCCACATATCCGATGCGCCGGATGTTCAAATCGCGGTGTTCTTTTGAGAAACCCAATTCGGAGCTGAGGTTTTTGCGCACGATATCGCCGTCAAGCAAGGTCACCGGACGTCCACCCATTTCCATTAATTTGACCATCAGCGCATTGGCGATGGTGGATTTGCCCGAACCTGAGAACCCCGTGAAGAATACGGTGAACCCCTGCTGAGAGCGTGGCGGGCGGGTGCGGCGCAATTCTTTGACAACTTCGGGAAAGGAAAACCATTCAGGGATGTCCAAACCTTCCTGCAAACGGCGTCTCAGTTCGGTACCCGAGATGTTCAGGATCGTCACGTTTTCTTTGTCTTCGATCTCATCGGCAGGCTCGTACTGCGCACGCTCTTGCACATAGACCATATGCTTGAAGTCGACCATTTCGATGCCCATTTCTTCCTGATGCTCGCGGAACAGGTCTTGGGCGTCATAAGGGCCATAAAAATCTTCACCAGCAGAGTTTTTGCCGGGGCCCGCATGATCGCGGCCAACAATGAAGTGGGTGCAGCCGTGGTTCTTACGGATCAACCCGTGCCAAACAGCCTCGCGGGGGCCAGCCATCCGCATCGCCAGATTGAGAAGGCTCATGTTGGTGGTCGCGGCAGGATATTTATCCAGCACGGCCTCATAACAGCGCACCCGCGTAAAGTGATCAACATCGCCGGGTTTGGTCATGCCGACAACGGGATGGATCAACAGGTTGGCTTGGGCCTCGCGGGCCGCGCGGAAGGTCAGTTCCTGATGCGCGCGGTGCAGCGGGTTGCGGGTTTGAAAGGCAACAACCTTGCGCCACCCCAGCTTGCGAAAATAGGCACGCAATTCGTTGGGCGTGTCACGACGTGCGCGGAAATCGTAATGCACAGGTTGCTGAATACCGGTGATTGGACCGCCAAGATAAACAGCGCCTGCTTGATTGTGCAAGTAATTCACCGCCGGGTGGGCATCATCATCAGCGCCAAACACCTGTTCGGCCTCATGAGCCTTGTTTGGCGTCCAGCGATCGGTCACCGTCATGGTCCCAAGGATCACACCTTCTTGGTCGCGCAGCGCAATGTCCTGACCCAGTTCCAAGCTTTTGGCAAAGTCCTCTGAGACATCCAGCGTAATCGGCATTGGCCAAAGCGAGCCATCACTTAACCGCATGTTGTCGACGACACCGTTGTAATCGGCCTCAGACAGGAACCCTTTGAGCGGGTTAAACCCACCGTTCATCAACAATTCCATATCGCAGATCTGGCGCGGCGTTAGATCAAGGCTGACCAGATCGGCAGCCTCTAGTTTCAACTTTTGCGCGGAATCGTAAGATACAAAGAGTTCCGGGATCGGAGCAAGGTTACTCAGCATTGTCATATTCATCTCGTCTATTGTCTCAGGCTGGTGTCGCCCATATTACCGCCCTATGGTCACCTATTGCGGCAAAAGTCTAGCGATTGGCCGCTTTTTGCGAAAAAAGTGATGCTGATTGTGCTGGTTTAGCGTGCCAAAGATCATTTAGGCTGGTTCGGGCGTTTTCATGTCTTGCAATTGCGTTGCCAAATCGCTGGCTTCTTTGATTGGCCAAGCGTTCAGCGGAGTGCTGAGGCCGCGCAGATCCAAGGCGGTCATCTTGGTTGGTGGGATGTTGTGACCTGCGGCAATCAACAATGGTTCTGAGACAAAGGCCTGCACTTTGAATTCTTTTGTTGCGCCTTCTATCCGTGACGCGGTGTTGACCGTGTCGCCAATCAACGTGCGCGGCGCCTGACCTGCGGCGCCGATTTCCCCCAAGACAACACCCCCTAAATGCGCCCCTATCCCGATCGCAACAGGGTTCTGCCCTTCAGAATGCAGGATGGCATTGAACTGTTGCAGAGCCTGCGCAATCCCCTCGATGGCGCGCAACGCCGCACGGGCGGAACTTTGTTCATCGGCTGTTTCAAACACGGCCAGAAAACCATCGCCCAGATATTTGTCTATCGTGCCGCCCTGTTCATTGATCGGCGGGACGATGGCATCAAAAAACCGGTTCAACAGGAACACAACATCATAGGGCAGTTGTCCGGTGGTACGCGCGGTAAAACCTCGCATGTCCAAAAATAACAAGGCCAGTTCGCGCTCTTCACCCTGACTGGCGTGATTACGGTTCATGCTGCGACCGTCAGATTGAAACACCCGAAAGACAGTTGTCGGTTCGATCGGTTTGATCTGACAGGCAAGCCGGGTGTTCGGGCCGGCATCAACCGCACGCAGGCTTTTTGCTTCGGCCGGGCGGGGCGGATGCAACAAATGGGCACCTTCTTCGATCACCACGCGGCAGGTGGTGCAACGCCCACGCCCCCCGCATAGCGACGCATGAGGCACCCCGCGCAGGCGCGACATCTCCAGCAAGGTCAGACCTTTGGGGACATTCACTTCTGGCCCCCCAACATACCTGATCCGCACGGATCGTTTGCGCGAAATCATATGGCGGATGAGGAAGGCCAAACCGATCAGCACCAGCAAGCCACCAAAGCTCCACAGGATCATCGTGGTGATATCGACCAATTCTTCAAAGGTCTCACGGTAAGGAAAATTGTATCTCTCAAACATGATGGAACGTTGGTCGGGGTCTGCAAAAAGCCGGGAAACCCGGCGTCCCTCGACTAGGAAACCCGCCAATGCAAAGGCCGGTACCAACACAGCCAGGCCCATCAATGTGGGTACCGCTCTGCGCCACCAGGCCTTTACCCGTAGCCAGAAATGCAACCCAACACAGCCATGAACCCAGACGATCAGTAATAACGCCGACTGTTTCCAGCCATCAGCGGTATTGTAGATCAGCACCATGATATAGCCCATTTCATCGTTCACGTTATAGATTTCGTGGGCTGTACGGGTGTGGATCAAATGTGCGACCAATAAGATCGGGATGATCATCCCCAGTGCGATCTGGATGGCCTCTGAGATCGGCATGCGTAACGTGCCTATCCGTGTCAGACGGGTCAGGGCCAACACCATATGCACCACAAACGCCCCATAAAGGATGACGGTTCCCAAGAGGCTACGGGTCACGGTTTGGCGTAATTCTTGGGTGCGATCCATCAGGTCAACGGATATCATTCCCATCCCGATGTTCAGAAAATGGGTCAGCGCATAGGCAAATAGGACCAGACCACTTGCGATACGCAACCTTGTGGAAAGCCCCCCGCGCCAAAGATCTTTCATGCCAATGCCCCTATATTCCTGTTAACTGTGCTTGGTCAGGGAAGGGGCGTCAACCGCCAGGCGGTCTTGACCAGAGCAATGCTGTAAAGGTGGGCAAGGATCAGGATCCAATCAACCAACGCTGATGATACCAACTTCAGAGCCAAAATTTCATAATGGTTTGATTTTAGTAATTAGCCTAACGCGGGAGATTCCGCGTTAGGGGCTGATGATACACTTGCAAAACAACAGGGCGTTAACGTTCATCGTCAATTCCTGATGCACGCCGTACTTTCGGGGCACTGGCGTTGTAGAGGATGGCGCAGTCTCGAAAGCTGGGCGTTTTAGTCTTCCTCAACCTCGGCCAGAAACCGTTCGGCCTCCAATGCCGCCATGCACCCCATCCCGGCGCTTGTCACCGCTTGGCGGTATTTGTGATCGGTCAAATCACCTGCGGCAAAAACACCGGGGATGGAGGTTTCAGTGCTATCTGGTTTGGTTACGACGTACCCGCCCATATGGGTCTCAAGCGTGTCTGCGACCAGTTCATTGGCAGGGGCATGTCCAATCGCCACAAAAACACCTTTGCAAGGGATATCTGTGATCTCGCCGGTTTTGGTGTGTTTGACCTTGACGCCTTCTACGCCAAGCGGGCTATCGGTGCCGTACACCTCATCCAGCTCATGGAACCAAAGCGGTTCGATCTTGGGGTTCTTCATCAGTCGGTTGATCAATATTTTCTCAGCACGCAATTCGTCGCGCCGGTGAATCAAAGTCACCTTGGAGGCAAAGTTGGTCAGGAACAGCGCTTCTTCCACAGCAGTGTTGCCGCCACCAATCACGACAATTTCCTGCCCACGATAGAAAAATCCATCGCAGGTGGCACAGGCGGACACACCAAAGCCCTTAAATTTCTCTTCGCTTTCCAATCCCAACCACTTGGCTCGCGCACCTGTAGCAAGGATCACCGCATCGGTGATATATGTCGTGCCACTGTCGCCTTTCGCGTGAAAGGGACGGTTTGACAGGTCCAGATCGGAGATAATGTCGCCAATAATCTCAGTGCCCATTGCTTTGGCATGGGCTTCCATGCGCACCATCAGATCGGGGCCTTGCACTTCTGTGTCACCGGGCCAATTTTCCACCTCGGTTGTGGTGGTCAACTGACCGCCCGGTTCAATCCCTTGCACCAAAAGAGGCTCCAACATTGCGCGGCTGGCATAAACGCCAGCCGTATAGCCCGCAGGGCCGGAGCCGATAATCAGAACCTTGGTTTTACGTGTCTCGGCCATGTGGAATCTCCCGGGGTGGCATGGTTACAGCTTGCCCGATATAGCTGCCGTCCCGCGGCACTTAAACCCCTGTCACGCAGGTTTGGGACAAGGCCATGCCTATCCTATTTTTCATTTTGGAAATATTATTGCGCAGTGGTGAAACATTATTGCGATCATTATCCCTGCTGCTATAAGAATCGCAAATTGAAGGGGATATTCAATGGCGGGTACACGGCTTGATCCGATTGATCGGAAAATTTTGGCTGAGCTGCAAGCAGATGGGCGTATGACCAACGTGGAACTTGCCAGGCGGGTAGGAATTTCCGCACCGCCCTGTTTGCGCCGCGTGCGCACCCTTGAAGAACAAGGCTATATCCACGGCTATCATGCTGACGTCAACGCCCGAGAACTGGGTTTTGAAGTGCAGGTGTTTGCGATGGTCGGACTTGCGTCACAGGCCGAAGCAGATCTGAGCATATTCGAGCAAAAGTGCCGCGCATGGCCCTTGGTTCGCGAATGTCACATGTTGAATGGCGAAGTGGATTTTGTGCTTAAATGCGTGGCCCCCGACCTGTCCAGTTTTCAAAGCTTTCTGACCGGGGAATTATTAACCACGCCAAATGTGGAAAGTGTGAAGACAAGCCTCGTGATACGAGGCGCCAAGGATGAACCGGGCGTGCCTTTTGATGTTTTGGAAAAACGATTGGAAGTGTCCCCCTGACGAGCAGGGCCAGGGGGACGCTGGGGCGATCTGAACACCGGAAATTGATGTCGCAGAACCCCGGGTGGCGCATGGGCTATCAAATCACACGCCGTCGGTCGGGTTAGATCGAGTCAATTTCGGTGTTGCGTTCAGGGGCACGGGGGTGCGCAAGCGGACCAAAGTCTGTGATGTGGCTGATCTGAGGGAACATCCCCAAAAACCGATCCCGCAGCCCATGTGACACACTGCGTGTGCCTGCTGAACCCGGATGGAAGGTTTCCATTTCCACACCGCCTGCCCAAATTGCTGCGTGACGGTCCAGACAAATGTGGAACAGGCGCACAGGTGTCGGGGGCACGACCTCAATCACATTCACCCCATCGATAAATTCACGGACCGGCGTCAGCATGCGTTTCTCACCCGCCTCAGAGCGCAAGTGATGCGGCGTATGCAAGATGCGTGCGGCCGGGCCGACTGTGAGGAACGAATTGGGGCGACCTTGACCAAACGTATCAGCCATGATCCGCAGCAACGGGGTGCGACGGCCTGCATCCGCAGGAACAAAGCTGCTTGCGCCAATCCAGATCAGTTTGGCGGCTTCACCCGTTGAGGTGTTGACCATGTCGCCGGGCTGCAGGTCCTCAACGGCCATATCGCCCTGTGGTGTGGCGATCAGCGTGCCCCGCGCAAACGCAGAAAACGCGTTCTCGAACAAGGGGATGGCAGGCGCTTTATCTTGCCCGATGTACAAGGAGTCATCACTGCGCAAAGCGGCAATCTCGTAACTGCGCATCGGGACCTGTTTATTGGCCATGAGTGCTTTCGGCGTTGGCGCAGAAGGTGTGAATCCGCGCAAAGAGGACGTTGTTGTGGTCGGGCGCGAACCCGCTGTAGCAGTCAGTGTCATGCGATCACCTTTGTTAGGTTGGTCACATCCGTGTCGGCCCCCACCGACAAGCACGGAAATAACGAGATGTCATTTCATGTTTTTGATGAAGACTAAATCGCCTGAACTGCGAGTGATTGTCAAAGATTGAACAACATTAGCGCCTAATTTAGAGCCAATTTCCGAAAAATTTGCCTTTCTGTTTCCTTATTTTGCGAAAGTGCTGCCACATTCTTTGCAAATCAAAGAGCCCCGAACGCGAATCGCGCCGGGGCTACAAGACTTTGCTTTTCACAAAAGGGCGGGGTTCGTCCTTCTGAAGAAAACGCGTTAACGTTCTTAGGGGGGATGGGGGATCAGGCCGACTTGCGAGGCTTTTCTGTCGCGGTCCGTTTTGCGATAAAGGCGGTGCGACGTGCGCCGCGGGCCCATGGCATCACTGTGTCTTCTTTGGCGGCTGCTGCGATGACACCTTTGATGAAACGTGTGTTGGTTTTCATGGCTCTGATCCTCGGTTTTATTTGTTTTGGGCGGTATGCCCTTGCTTGAGGATGAATATGACGACCCAATTTGGCTGGTTTTTGGCAACCAAGAAGTTTCTTAAATTTTTTCCTACCTATTAACCGCCGATTTGTGGCTGGAGCGCCCCAATTGCGCAGGCCCCTTGTTTTTATGGTTAAGAAATGGTGTTTCGTGATCAATGCCAGCAAATCCACCGGATTGTTTCCATTTTCATAGTAAGATTTGAGGCAGCTTCACGGCAGATTTCGCCCCAATCTTGCCCTGATCAAAGAGTGATGGCCGAGATCAGGCGACCATAATCGGCTTCTTTTGCATGGGTGGCGCGCCGGTAAGAGTAGAATCGATCAGCATCGTTATATGTGCAGTGGCGCGTCCATTCTGCTTGACCAACGCCCGCGTTGCGCAGACGGCTGAGGCCAAAGCCCGGCAGGTCGAATAACATCCTGTCAGCTTTGCCTGCTGCAAAGAAACGATCAAAAGTTGGGTCGGCCGCGACAAATTCTTCAAAAAATTCCGGCCCTACCTCATAGGCCTGCTGGCTGATGCAGGGGCCAATGACGGCCGTGATTTGTTCGCGCGCAGCACCAAGTGCCTCCATTGACTCAACCGTGGCTTCCAACACGCCATCCAATGCTCCGCGCCAACCTGCATGTGCGGCCCCAATCACCCCGGCGATTGGATCGGCAAAAAGGACGGGCTGGCAATCTGCCGTCAAAACAGAAAGTGCAATGCCAGCGGTGGATGTCACAAGCGCATCTGCCTTGGGCCTGTCTGAGGTGGGTTTGCGAACAGTAACCACATCCGTTGAATGAACCTGACGGACACCAACCAACGCCGAGTCTGGCACCCCCATTGCATCTGCCACACGGGCGCGATTGATGCGCACGACTTCAGATTGATCCGTGCTGCCAAATCCGCAGTTCAGCCCGGCATAAACCCCCGATGACGCGCCGCCATGACGGGTAAAAAATCCGTGGCGCAGACGGGCAAGGCTGTCAGATGTGAGTATCTCTAACGTCATGATTCCAATCCTGCGGGGGGAGGGCACTCATTTGCGCAGAGCGCCATCACTTTGAACAGGTTTCCCATTTCTGAGGGATGCGTCAACCGTCGATGCGCGGCGATATGCGTATCCAATGCTGGGCCAACCAGTTTTTTGGCCAATGTTTGGGCCCGTTGCGTGATGCCAAGGCGTTCCAGAAAAATACCTTGGGCGGTGAGCTGAGACGCCACGCAACCTTGGGCCGCCATGGCAAGGGCTTCAAAATCAACATGCGCAGTCAGATCAGCGTCTCCGGGTGTGTCGAGCGGGCCAACTTTGCAATGGGCTTTGACGGCCTGTAATGTGTCCCCTTTTGTGCGCCAATCGCCATAATCGATGATCAAGGCAGCGCCCCCCCATTTGGCAATTCTTGTCGCGATGCTATCCATGATTGGTGTCGCAGCCGCACAACTTTCCACCAACTCGCCGTCTTGGGTATCTTTCAACCGCCCCTCTAACATGGGTTGTGGTTGCGCCGGGCCAAGCCCCATCACCAAGGCGTCGCCTTTCAACCCCACCTGTCGTTCGCGCCATTGGTTGGATTCTCGGACAAATTGGCGGATGGGGAGCGCATCAAAGAATTCATTGGCGATCAGGAACAACGGTTGGTCCGGCAGGGCACTGGTGTCCTGCACCCAAGTAACGTCATGCCCCGCGAGGGTCTGTTCCTGTATCGCGCGCAATGTTGGGGATGCTTCGATCAATGTGATTTGTGCGGCTTTGATAAACCCCGGCACATTTTCTACAGCCCGCAATGCATCTGCCATCAATGTGCCACGCCCCGGGCCCAACTCAGCGAGCGTGAAACAGGCCGGCGCCCCCTGATCCAACCAGCTTTGCGCAAAGCTAAGCCCGACAAGTTCGCCAAACATCTGGCTGATCTCGGGGGCGGTGACAAAATCACCTTTTCCGCCCAATGGATCACGCGTTGTGTAATAGCCAAGAGACGGATGCAGCAGACAGGTTGTCATATATTCGTCCAGCCTCATCGGCCCATGAGCCGCAATGCGGGACGTGATATGCGCCAAAAGGCTCATCAGGCGCGGCGGGACCGCAGAACAAAAAACAGACCGATCAACATCATAGGAATGCACAACAATTGTCCCATCGTCAGGCCAATGCCACTGACATGTAAAGCAAGCCCAAGTGGATTGCCTTCTGTGATGAACTGCGCATCGGGTTGACGGAAGAACTCTACAATAAAACGTGCAATGCCATATCCAGCCAAAAATGTGCCCATCATCCGACCCCGGTATTGAAAGGCCCCACGCCGCCAGGCCATCCAGAGCAAAACACCACCAAGGATCAACCCCTCCAGCAGGGCTTCATAAAGTTGCGAGGGGTGGCGCGCGCAGGCTCCGATCACTTCGGGGCAATATTGCGCGGCTTGCGTGGGAAATACGACGCCCCATGGCAATTCTGTGGGTCTGCCCCAAAGCTCTGCATTGATAAAATTCGCGAGCCGCCCCAAAAACAGGCCCGGCGCCAAACCGAGCGCGACCAAATCCCCCGCTGATAGAGTGGGGATTTTGTGACGTTTGGTGAAAAAGAACGCAGCCAAAATGACCCCGATCGCGCCGCCATGAAAAGACATGCCGCCTTTCCATATTTGCAGGATTTCCTGCGGGTTCGACAGGTAAAACCCCGCTTGATAAAACAGCACATAGCCCAGCCGCCCGCCCAATATGACACCTAATATTACCCAAAACAGCAGATCTTCGATCTGACCGGGCCGCATCACTGGTTGCTCATTCAACCATAATCGCGGCGCGCGCACGGCCATAACCGCCAATCGCCAGCCGATCAAAATGCCAACGATATAGGCCATGGCGTACCATCGCAGGGCAAGGTGCATGCCAAACAAGGTGACCGAAAAAATATCGGGTGAAATGTCGGGAAAGGGAAGCATTGCGATCATGGCGCTGATTGAGCCGGGTTGCGCAAAGAAGTCAACCTTGCCTGTCGGCGTGACAGTGCCCATATAGAGGTCAAGCAACGACCGGAGGCCGCTATGCAGACCCGCAACAAATTTTTCGATGACGTTTCCCAAATGATGACAAACGCCATGGGCGTGGCCCAAGGGGCCAAGGATGAGGCCGAAAATGCCATGAAAGGCATGATGGATCGCTGGTTGGCTGATCGCGACTTTGTGACCCGTGAAGAATTCGACGCGGTACGTGCCATGGCGCAAAAAGCCCGGGAAGAGAACGAAGCGCTGAAAGCGCGGCTGGACGCGCTGGAGACAAAATAGCTGGTTGGCCCCCCTCAAAAACCAAAGATGAGGAAACAATACCACTCGCGGTCTGTGGGGTCGGACACCTATATCTGGGATGTCGATAAACTGGTTACTGCCGCAGCCTCACTTGAGGTGCGCAGGGTGCCGGTCACTGATGTGGCTGAGATCAATGAAAATTGGTGGTATCAAGACGACCAGATGATACCGACGCCCAAAGCAATTGCTGCACACATGCGTTTGGTGCTTGAGGCGGATTTACAATACCCGATAATCTTGTGCGCGCAGGGGCGTCTGATGGATGGCATGCACCGGGTTGTTAAATCTCTTATTCAGAACAAGCCGGACATCCGGGTGGTGCGGTTTGATGTGACCCCGCCGCATGATTTTGTGAATGTGGCGCTTGACAGCTTGCCCTATCCAGCAGGCGAAACCTAAGCGGCTGATCTTACGGGAACGCTTTGCCAGCCTATCGAATGGACCCTAGATAGGTATTTTTGCGGCTCCATCCCCAATATATCGTAGTTATCCCCGACCAATTGTTGTTATCCCCAACAAAAGGGGTTGCCAGATGCCCCTCTTTGGCCCCACCATATCTTGTATAAGAGGTTGAGCGGCTAACCTCTTATTGTACAGGTATCCATTTCTTGTGGCGCTTCGCTATTTGGAGATGGACTTAAAAAAGAGGTGTCGAAATGGCCCTATCAGAGCAGTACTTTGAAGAAGAAATTCACCCAATCGATATTGTCGAAACACTGGCGGCATATCACGAATGGGATTTTGATCGTATCTCAGACGAGCAGATTGCGATGTCTGTCGAGGGGCAGTGGCGCACCTATTCCATTACGCTGGCATGGTCGGCATTTGATGAAACGCTGCGGCTTATCTGTACCTTCGAATTGGACCCGCCCAAGGAAAAACTGCCGGGATTGTTTGAACTCCTTAACCACGTAAATGACCAATGTTGGGCCGGATCGTTTACCTATTGGGCGGAACAGAAGTTGATGGTGTACCGATACGGTCTGGTGTGCGCAGGTGGCCAAGATGCAAGCGCGGAACAGATTGATACCATGATCGGGGCGGCTGTGATGTCGGCTGAGCGCTACTACCCCGCGCTGCAATTGCAGGTCTGGGGTGACAAAACGCCTGAACAGGCGCTGCAAGTGGCCATTGCAGAGGCCTACGGGCGGGCGTAACACTTACCCCCAAACACAATGGGGGTAACATGAAGGATAGTCGCATCGCCGCGCAGGGCCTCGTGCTTTTGGGCTGCGGCAAAATGGGATCAGCGATGTTAGCAGGATGGCTGGCGCGTGGATTGCCACCTGCCTCTGTTTGGGTGGTGGATCCGTTTCCGTCAGAATGGCTGCAAGGTACGGGCGTGCATCTGAACGGCGATCTGCCCGCAACACCTGCAATCGTATTGGTCGCGGTGAAACCGCAGATGATGGCGGATGCCTTGCCAACCCTGAAGGCGATGGGCAATGGGCAGACGCTTTTTGTGAGCGTGGCGGCGGGAACGACCATTGGATATTTTGAACAAACGTTGGGGGCTGAAACGCCTATCGTGCGGGCAATGCCAAACACGCCAGCTGCGATTTCCCAAGGTATAACGGCGATTGTTGCCAATGCAGCGGCGGGCGTGTCAGCGCTGGATGAGGCCGAGGTGTTATTGAGCGCTGTGGGACAGGTTGTTCGGCTTGAGCACGAGGCGCAGATTGACGCGGTAACGGGCGTCAGTGGTTCGGGGCCAGCCTATGTGTTTCATATGATTGAAACACTGGCCGCAGCAGGCGTGGCGCAAGGCTTGCCCGAAGCTCTTTCGATGCAGCTGGCCAAGGCAACCGTTGCCGGAGCCGGGGCGCTTGCCTCCCAAGCGGTTGAAACGCCATCACAATTACGCGTCAATGTCACATCGCCGAATGGCACCACACAGGCAGCGCTTGAGGTGTTGATGAATGAAACAGACGGCTTTCCCAAGCTGATGGCTCGGGCGGTCAAGGCTGCAACAGACCGCTCAAGGGAGCTTGCTCGTGGCTGAGATCACTTTTGATGACTTTCTGAATGTCGACATCCGTGTGGGAACAGTGATCCGCGCGGAACCTTTTCCCGAAGCCCGGAAACCCGCCATCAAGATGTGGATCGACTTTGGTCCTGAGATCGGAGAGCGCAAGACATCAGCCCAGATTACCGTGCATTACAACCCGGAAACTTTGGTTGGCCGTCAGGTGATGGGGGTGGTGAATTTCCCACCGCGACAGATCGGCCCCTTTATGTCAGAGGTGTTGGTGTTGGGCGTCTCAGACGAAGTGGGGGCCATTGTCCTGCTCTCGCCTGATCAAAAAGTGCCGGCTGGCGGGCGGATGCACTAACCTTCGACCGCTTTTCGCCAATGTCGCCGACACAAGGAAACATAGGTTTCATTGCCACCGACCTGCACTTGCGCGCCATCTTTGAGAACCTCACCGCTTTCATCAGTGCGCACGACCATCGTGGCTTTCTTACCGCAATGGCAAATCGTGCGCACCTCACGCATCTCATCAGCCAATGCCAGCAGAGTTGCAGAACCGGGAAAAAGTTGCCCTTGGAAATCAACCCGAAGTCCAAAGCACATCACCGGGACACCCAAATCATCAACTGCGCGGGCCAGTTGCCAAACCTGCTCGGCTTCAAGGAATTGCGCTTCATCTATAAAGACACAAGCGCAGTCTCCTGCGGCAAACCGCGCCTCTAATTTGGCAAAAAGATCTTCTCCAGCGGTGTAGGTGTCGGCATCTTTGCCGATCCCGATACGTGATCCGATACGCCCCTGGCCCGCGCGGCCATCAAACTGCGCAGTGAGCAGATAAGGGACCATGCCACGTTCTTCGTAGTTATGAGCGGCCTGCAACAACACAGTCGATTTGCCTGCGTTCATCGTGGAGTAGTGAAAATAGAGCTTTGCCATGCCGTCTGTTACGCCAGAGCCTTGCATGTTTTCAAGATAAACAGCGCCAAAAAGAAAGAGGCAGCAACGGATAGGAGGGAAACCTGCGACAAGGGAGTCTTGGGGGACTGTCCCCGTTGAACTTGTTCGATATTCGCCTTGTAGACTTTTGATTTGACTGGCGGCTTTTGGGACCAAAATAGACGGTAGTCCAGTTGGGAAAGTAAAGGTCGGGTGTGCGGGGGCAAAGTGACCTACCGCCTTGGTATTGTCCAAAATCGATAGTAGATCACTGAAACCTCAACATGGAGCCTTCAATGAGACGATTTTTTGGAACCGGCATTGCTCTTGTTCTAGTACTAACCGTTCTTGTTACAGCGTTTGACATTGTCCGAAGTACTAATCAGCCTTATGGAATTTCTTCATCCAATGCCGAGCCTCTATCGGTCGACAATGCAGTGCGGAGCAGCTTCCTGATTCCAGCGGCCCATCCCAAAGTCAAAAACCCGTCTCCTTTCATGTCCAATGGAAGACAAATGAAGTTTGACCACGTCTCTATCAAAGATGCTCACGGGAGGTTTCCTGACTTAACCACATGTCTTGCCCTCGTTGAGGCTAACGATACCCCCTTAAATTTACTGGATTTGAGATGGGATGAATTCAAAAACGACAACGAGGTGAGACTTTGCTTTTTCTACATCGCGGACATCCTGGACAACTCTGAAAGGGTCGAGGATTGGTTTCGTGCCCAAGGCATGGCGATTTATGCCTTCACGATCTCTGAAACTCAAAAACCACCATTAACCTCTAGGACGATAAGTGGATCATTCTCGGAATACGTTCGGCGATCATGCTCGATCTATTCAATGTTTGTTGCTCCAATCTTTATTGGTGCGCCATGGCGACCCACTTGGAACGTGCGCCGAAACGCAATTGGGCTACAGATAGCGTACATGCTTGATGGTAAAATCGCCGGTGTTCGAGTTGAGAGAGGCAGCTGCCTAAACTGAACCAGCGGCACTTTGGCCTCATTCCCGACATCCGACCCTTTCTGTTGACATGTAAGCCAATGACACTCGGTGTGCGTCAGCTTGCATCGAGTGCGCTTTTCGGTGGTGTTGGACGGTGGTGGCACTGGCCACAGACCATCTGCGGAATGCTGAATGTACAAAGAGCAAAACTCGCACGTCCCCTTTTGCCTCGTTGATGTGTGCGGCATCACGGAGCGCGGGGGGGCGTGCGAGCCCTAAACACCCCCACCCAAGAGTAAGGGAACTCATAACACCTACCAACGTGGTAAGGCTGAGATTTAAATGCCATTTACGTGGGCGCGAATTAATGGGAAAAGTCTAATACCTTTCCCCGATGTGCGCGGGGGGATTGGACATCGTTTTTGGGGACTAGCAACATGGCCTTGATTGGCAGTTATTTGAAAAAGCATACGGAAGCTTTGGTGAAAGACGTCGGCATTGAACCTGCCTGCACCGTAACAGGTAAATCCAAGGCGACGTTGGGGCGGTATTATTCGGACAATGACGAACACGCGGACCGCTATATGCCGATCGACGCAGTGGCGCAGTTAGAAGAAGTGGCAAGCTATCCACATGTCACGGCTGCCCTTGCTGAGTTGAAAGGGATTTCGCTGAACTTCGAAGAACGGCGCAACAATACCGAACGCAAAGGCGGCGTGAATTCTGATGTTATTGCGCTTAGTCAACGGTTCGCGATGTTGATGGCCGAGTATCAGGAATCCATGGAAGACGGAGTGATCAGCGTTAATGAGGCCAAGCGGCTGTTGCGCGAGACAACAATGTTGCAGCAGGTCTTGGTAGATATGAAGCTGAATTTGGAAGAAGAGGGTGACTGACGACTTGCCCAATTTGCAGGCGAGTTCATTGCCAGCAATTGATGGGGATGGGTTGAAGGCAGCAGATGATCCGGGGCATAAGCCTCTGATTTTGCTGCTTTATGGATCGTTGCGACCGCAAAGTTATTCGCGCCGTGCAGCTGAAGAATCAGCCCGCATTCTGGAATATCTGGGATGCGAAACGCGAATGTTCGACCCCAAGGACCTACCACAACCGGATGGGGCGGACCCAGATCATCCCAAAGTGGCAGAGCTGCGTGAATTGGCGGTCTGGTCCGAGGGCATGGTCTGGTCAAGTCCAGAGCGGCACGGGGCGATGACCGGCATCATGAAGTCGCAAATCGATTGGTTGCCGCTGTCTCTGCAAGGGGGGATACGACCGACGCAGGGAAAAACGCTCGCCGTGATGCAGGTGAGCGGTGGATCACAATCCTTTAATGCCGTGAACCAGATGCGGATATTGGGGCGCTGGATGCGGATGGTGACGATCCCCAATCAGTCATCAATCCCAAAAGCATGGTTGGAATTTGACGCTCAGGGGCGTCTGCCAGACGGGCCGTTTTACCGACGGATCGTGGATGTGATGGAAGAATTGGTTAAGTTCACCTGGTTGGTTCGGGGGCGGGCGGAGTACATGGTTGATCGATATTCGGAACGTGTAGAAAGCGTTGCCGAGGTTCATAAACGGGTTTCGTTAAAAGACGTTTAATGTGCCGTTAGCCATGTTTTTGAACGATGACCGATCCCACGGAATACCCGGCGCCAAATGAACAGATGAGACCTGTGTCTCCGTCTGTTAAGTCCCCGGAATATTTGGAAAAGGCGACGATTGACCCTGCGGATGACGTATTTGCGTAATCCTGTAGAATATTCGGTTGTTCATGCGGTTCAGGGGCGCGTCCCAAGACTTTGCGACCAATAAAGTCGTTCATGGATTTATTGGCCTGATGCAACCAAAGCCGTTTGAGATCAGTCGCTTGCACGTTCTCCGCCTGCATATGCTCAAAGATATGGTTTGAAACCATTGGCACAACTTCTTTGAATACCTTGCGCCCATTTTGCATGAATTGCATGTCGCGCCGATCCGCGAGGCCATCCGGGCGAGAGCGACGCAGAAAACCATTGTTGTTGCGAATATTGTTTGAGAACTGCGTTGCGCAGCGGGTTGATTTTATTTCAAAAAAGCCAGCTGCGGCATCTTGGGAGCGTTCTATCAATGTGGCGGTTGCGACGTCGCCAAAAATGAAATGGCAATCCCGATCGCGCCATTCAAGATGGGCAGAGCAGATCTCTGGGTTCACGACAAGGGCACTGCGGATGGAGCCGCTGCGGACCATGTCGGCGGCGGCCTGAATGCCAAAGGTGGCAGAGGAACAGGCGACGTTCATATCGAAGGCGAAACCATTGATATTTAAGAGTTCCTGTATTTCGATGGCGACAGCGGGATAGGCGCGTTCGAGGTTAGACGCCGCACAGATCACCGCGTCCACATCGGCAGTTGTTTTGCCTGCCTGCGCAAGCGCCTTGTGAGCGGCTTTCAACGCCATTTCCGCCATTAAGCTGGGTTCGTCGTCATCACGTTGCCGCAAGAGAGGATGCATAATGGCAGGATCAAGAATACCCGATTTATCAATTACATACCGCCGTTCAATGCCACTTGCCTTGAACACGAATTCTTCTGAGGAATGGGCCTTTTCAGGCATATCTCCAGCGGCAATCGCAGCGGCGTTTTCTGCATTATATAGATCAACATAAGTGTTGAAGGCGGTGACCAACTCGGCGTTGGTGATGACTTGATCGGGTGTGAAGATGCCGGTTCCTGTGATGGCGGGTGTGTACATCTCTGTTCCTTCAATCTTATCAGCCGTTTGGCTGGGTTGATGCCTGTGGATATTTTCCAAAAACCCCGAAACCGCCGCAGGGGGACGGGTGTGCACCAAGCGTACACCCCCTGTGCACCTCCCGTACACCTTTTGTGCGGACATTTGTGTTTTAAAGCCCGGGTCAGATGGCGTTCTGATCCGGAGCTATTGGAATTTATTGTTTAGCTGAGCCGTGTTGCGCGGGGAAGTTCGCAGGAGATCTGTGGCTTAGCCTTGCAAGGCTTTGACTCCGATTTCATCTTCGGCCTGTGCTTTGATCGCCAAAGCCGCAGCATAGGCTCCTGCGGCAGTTGTGTAGTAGGGAATCTTGTCAAAGAGCGCGATGGAGCGGATGGATTTACTGTCTTCGACGGCCTGAGTGCCCTCGGTGGTGTTGAGGACCAAATGGATGTCACCGTCCTTCATCATGTCGGTGATGTCGGGGCGGCCCTCGTAGACTTTGTTAACAGATGTGGCGGGAATACCGTTATCCACAAGCCAAGCCGCCGTGCCGCGTGTTGCGACAATTGTGAAAGTTTGCCCAATAAGGATGTGGGCAGCTGTCAACATCTCATCGGTTTTGTCCATGTCCTTGATCGACAAAAACGCTGTCCCGGTTGTGGGTAAGGTGGTGCCGGCCCCCAATTGTGCCTTGAGAAAGGCGCGAGGGAAATCGCGATCCCACCCCATAACTTCGCCCGTGGAGCGCATTTCCGGCCCGAGCAACGTGTCGACACCGGGAAAACGGGCAAAGGGCAATACGGCTTCTTTTACGGAGAACCAAGGCATATTTGGGTCTGCAAGCGTCATCGGATCCCCAAGTGGCAAGGTGTCGGCATAGGCAGATTGTTCTGGATATGCAGGACGTTGCGGGAAGTTGCTCAGGGGTTCGCCGGCCATGATACGCGCTGCGATGCTGGCAATTGCGGAATCGGTGGCTTTGGCAACAAAAGGCACTGTGCGCGAGGCCCGTGGATTGACTTCGATCAGATAAACCTCGCCGTCTTTGACGGCAAATTGGATGTTCATCAAACCAACGACATTAAGAGCAAGCGCCAAGGCTTTGGTTTGGCGGGTTACTTCGGCGATGATGTCATCGGGTAAGGAATAGGGCGGCAATGAGCAGGCGCTGTCCCCTGAATGCACACCCGCTTCTTCGATGTGTTGCATGATGCCAGCGACGTGCACATCTTTGCCATCACATAGCGCATCCACGTCCAGTTCAACAGCGCCTGAGAGATAGCTGTCAAGCAGTACGGGGCTGTCTCCTGACACGACAACTGCGGAGGTGATATAGCGTTCAAGCTGCCCCATGTCGCGCACGATTTCCATGGCACGGCCCCCCAAAACATAGGAGGGGCGAATGACCAGCGGGAAGCCAATTTCCCCGGCGATATTCAGGGCCTCTTGGTCTGTGCTGGCGATGCCATTCTTGGGTTGTTTGAGACCAAGGTTCTGGACAAGTTGCTGAAAACGTTCGCGGTCTTCGGCCAGATCGATGGCGTCGGGTGTTGTGCCAAGGATCGGAATGCCGGCCTGTTCAAGGGCATTGGCGAGTTTGAGCGGGGTCTGCCCGCCAAATTGAACGATGACACCGTGCAGGGTGCCGTTTTCCTGTTCGACCCGCAGGATTTCCATGACGTGTTCGAAGGTCAAGGGTTCGAAATACAGCCGATCCGACGTGTCATAATCAGTTGAGACGGTTTCGGGATTGCAGTTGACCATGATCGTTTCAAAACCAGCCTCTGTCAGGGCATAGCAGGCGTGACAGCAGCAATAGTCAAATTCGATCCCCTGACCGATGCGGTTGGGGCCACCGCCGAGGATCACAACCTTTTGGCGATCAGAGGGGCGGGCCTCGCATTCTACGTCACCCATCATCGGGGCTTCGTAGGTGGAATACATATAGGGGGTTTGGGCTTCAAATTCAGCGGCACAGGTATCGATGCGCTTGAAAACGGCCGTCACGCCCCGTTCGATGCGGGCGCGGCGCACCTCGTCTTCGCTCAAGGAGGTGAGCGTGGCGAGGCGGGCATCGGTGAAACCCATCATTTTGAGGTGACGCAGGCCTGCCTCATCGCTTGGAAGACCTGCGGTCTTCAGGCTCTCTTCGGTTTCGACAATCTCGAGGATGCGGTCCAGAAACCAAGGGTCGAACATGGTGTGGGCATGGATATCCTGATTGGACATGCCGTGGCGCATCGCCTGAGCAATGGTACGCATACGGTCAGGGGTTTGTTTGCTGATTGCTGCAACGATGGCGGCGGTATCAGGCGCGCCGGGGATGTCGATGTCATCAAAACCGGTCAGTCCTGATTCCATGGATGTAAGTGCCTTTTGCAGGCTTTCGTGGATGGTGCGCCCGATTGACATGGCTTCGCCGACGGATTTCATCGCTGTGGTGAGGTAGGGTTCGGAGCCCGGGAACTTTTCAAAGGCGAATTTCGGGATTTTAGTGACGATATAGTCGATGGCGGGTTCAAAGCTGGCCGGGGTGACACCGGTGATGTCGTTGTCCAATTCGTCCAATGTGAAGCCGACGGCAAGTTTGGCGGCGATTTTGGCGATGGGGAACCCGGTGGCTTTGGAGGCCAGGGCCGAAGAGCGTGAGACACGTGGGTTCATTTCGATCACAACCATGCGGCCATCTGCGGGGTTGACGGCCCATTGAACGTTGGAGCCGCCAGTTTCAACGCCGATCTCGCGCAGTACTGCGATCGAATGGTTGCGCATGATCTGGTATTCTTTGTCGGTGAGGGTCAGGGCGGGGGCCACTGTGATGCTGTCCCCTGTATGCACGCCCATGGGGTCCACATTTTCGATTGAGCAGACGATGATGGCATTGTCAGCGGTGTCGCGCACCACTTCCATTTCGAACTCTTTCCAGCCGAGCAGGGATTCGTCGATCAGGATTTGGCCAACGGGGGAGGCATCCATGCCGGAGCGGCAGAAGAATTCGTAGTCTTCGCGGTTATAGGCCACGCCGCCGCCGGTCCCGCCCATGGTGAAAGCGGGGCGGATGATGGCGGGCAGGCCGATTTCTTCGAGGTCTTGAAGGGCGAGGGCAACACCTGCGGCAAGGTCTTTTTTGCCATCTGGGCCTTTGGGGGCGGTGCAGATGGTGGCTTTGGGGTTTTCGATGCCGAGGCGGTCCATGGCGTCGCGGAAGAGTTTGCGGTCTTCGGCCATTTCGATGGCGTCGCGTTTGGCGCCGATCATTTCGACATTGAATTTGTCCAGGACGCCCATTTCTTCGAGGGCGAGGGAGGTGTTGAGCCCGGTTTGGCCGCCCATGGTGGGCAAAAGCGCGTCGGGGCGTTCTTTTTCGATGATCTTGGCGACGGTTTCCGGGGTGATGGGTTCGATGTAGGTGGCATCGGCCAGCCCGGGGTCGGTCATGATGGTGGCGGGGTTGGAGTTGACGAGGATGACACGGTAGCCTTCCTCTTTGAGTGCTTTGCAGGCCTGGGCGCCGGAATAGTCGAACTCGCAGGCTTGGCCGATGACAATAGGGCCTGCACCAATGATCATGATCGACTGGATGTCGGTACGTTTTGGCATGAAACTGCCCCCTATGTATGATGTGCGCGTGTGGCGGCGCGCCAAATTGTTGCGGGTTATAGGGATGGAGCGCGCAGGTGCAAGGGGGGATTGATGATTGGGTGAGGTTAGAGCGGCATGCAATTCCGGGGCGGGCAGGCCCGCATATGATTTTATTGTTTCAGCGTAGCTGAAACGGGGGCGAGACGCTGTCTCGCGCTCTGCGGTATTTTTGGCCAAAAAGAAAGTTGAAGGGAGATTGGGTCAGGCGTCAAGGAAACGGCGTAGGGCGGCTTCGAAGTGGCGGGGTTGTTCGGCATGAAGCCAGTGGCCTGTGTTTGGGATTTTGGCAAACCGGGCGTTGGGGAAGAGGGTTTTGATGTGGGAGCGGTGTTCCGGCAGGACGTAATCAGAGCGGGCGCCTGACAGAAATAAGGTGGGGCCGCTAAAGGGGGTGGAGAGGGATGCGGGCCAGCCCATGATCTGGGGCATCTGGTCTTGGAGGGCGTCGAGGTTCAGGCGCCAGGATTTAGAGGCCACATCGAGTGATTGCGTAAAAAAGCTTTGCAGGGCGGGGTCAATGCCCGCGGCGGCCAGTTGTGTGGTGGCGTCAGACCGGCGGGTGAGGGTGGTCAGATCGACGCTGCGCATGGCGTCGATCATGGGTTGTTGGGAGTGGGTATAGGCGACGGGAGCGATATCAGCGATGATGAGTTTGCCGATCAGGTCGGGTTGGGTCAGGGCAAGTGCCATTGCGGCCTTGCCGCCCATGGAGTGGCCGCACAGGTCTACTGGGGCACCCAGATGTGTTGCCAGTTCGCCAAGGTCGTTGGCGAGGGCGGGGTAGCTGTGGTCTTTGTGGCGCAGGCTGTGGCCGTGGTTGCGCATGTCTGGGGTTATGACATGGCGGGTATCAGCAAGGCGTTTGGCGATCACACCCCAGTTGCGTCCAGAGCCGTAGAGGCCATGTGCGATGATCAGGGGGCGTGCCGGGGTCGCGGTGCCATATTCGATGTAATTTAGCATAGCCAAGGCCTAGCGCCATTGCGGGGCGGGGGCCAGTGCGATTAGAAGGGCGCATGAGCGATGCACGCGATATTGTAGGCAAGTTGGATGTTGTACAGCAGTTGTTGTCGGCCAAATTTGGCGTGCGGCGGCGTGACACGTTACGGATGCTGAAAAAGATAGGGCGGCGATTGCCCAAGCGGATGCATGCCCGTGTGATGGTTTTGGTCAAAGCCGAGCAGTTGGCGGGGCATCCTAAGTTGGCACGGCAATTGGATCACGGCGCGGTGGCGCAGGCGTATGACGCGTTACGGACCCATCTGGAAGCCATTGATGTGGCAGAGCAGCGCAAAGGTAGGGTGTTGCGGTTTGCCGGGTTGATGGCGTTTTATATTCTATTTGTCTGTGCTGCCTTTGTGATCTGGTTGTGGTGGACTGGATATGTGTGAGCACAAGCAGGAGACGGGCCTGCCTCCATACAATTGAGTTGAATGCTGTGTGGCGGCGGCTTAGACGAACATGAACGCGGTTCATGACGTAGAGGTGGGGCGGCAATGGCGGGCAAGGTTGAAGAACGCAAAGCGAAGTTGCGCGAAGGGCTGATTGATGCAGCTGAAGCGCAGATTGAAGCGGCGGGCGCGGCTTCGTTGAAAGCGCGCGGGTTGGCGCAGCAGGCGGGATGTTCTGTTGGGGCGATATACAACATATTTGATGATCTGAACGCCTTGGTGATGGCGGTGAATGCGCGCACGTTTCGCAGGTTAGGGGCATTTGTCAGCGGAAAAGTCGCGCAGCAGCGAGAAGAGGCGTCTGGGCCACCAACCCCTAACGCACAGATGATCGTGATGGCGCATGGCTATCTGGAGTTTGCAGTGGCGCATACACATCTGTGGCGCGCATTGTTTGATTTGGAGATGTCTGTCGATGCGCAGGTGCCTGAGTGGTATCTGGCGGAATTGCGTGCAGTCTTTGCATTGATCGCCGCGCCATTGAAGGAAATATTTCCACAGATGGACCCCAAAGAACGGGATCTGATGGTGCGGGCGCTGTTTTCCTCTGTGCATGGGATTGTGTTGTTGGGGTTGGAGCGACGTATTTCTGCTGTGCCGCAAGATTATATTCGTGTGATGTTGTCCCAATTGTTGGAGCAGATCGGAAATTAATTTGAACGACGTTCAAGAAAATACTTGAACAACGTTCACGAATCGCCTATCTCGTTTGTGAACGATGTTCACGAAAGGGAGAGACGATGTTTGCTACGATGAAAACTTTGTTTGCTGGTGCCTCGGCGCGGGCGGAAGAACAGGTACGGGATCACTATTCGATTGAGTTGATTGATCAGAAAATCCGCGAGGCTGAGGCCAATCTGAAAGCGGCCAAGGTTGGATTGGCGAGCCTGATCCAGAGAGAGCGATCAGAGCGGCGCCAGATGGATGCGATTGCTGACAGGATCACGGAACTGACCGAACGGGCCCGTGCGGCGATGGCGGGGGGGCGCGAAGATATGGCCACTCAGGCAGCGCAAGCCATTGCAGATATGGAAAACGAACAGGGTCGGCGGCAGGAAACGCTGGATCGGCTTGAGACACGCATTATGCAGTTGCGTCAATCGGTTGAAACGTCGAACCGCCGAATTGTTGACCTTAAACAGGGGGCTGTTCAGGCGCGGGCAGTGCGGCGCGAGCAGGGGATTCAGAAACGCTTGCAACGCCATGTCGGCGGGCAAAGTGCGATGGATGAGGCGGATACGCTGATTGCTGGTGTATTGGGTCAGGATGACCCGTTTGAGCAGGGCCAAATCCTGAATGAGATAGACGCGGAGATATCCCATAGCGGCATCGCGGAGCGGATGTCGGATGCCGGATTTGGCCCGAAGGGCCGCTCAACAGCCAGTGATGTATTGGCACGTTTGAAAGATGACACGGCGGCATAATGCCTGCCATGGACGGAACGACGCGTGGGGGCGCGCAGCTTTTAATTTGATATTTTGGAGAAAAGACAATGACAAACGAACGTAATGATAACGGCCTGATCCTGTTTTTGAATGCTGTTGGTGTGGTCTTGGCCTATGGGCTGTTGGCCGTATCGCTTTGGCTAAGTACGGATGTGCCTTTGGCCACCAAAGGCTATTGGGGCATGGGGATTGTCCTGCTGACGCTGAGCTTGATCAATGTGGTGAAATACCGTTTCGAAGAGCGCTCCAGTGAGGATCGTATCAGGCGGATTGAAGAGGCAAAGAACGAAAAAATCCTTGAGGATTTTGTGAGCGACGAAAACCGCTAGTTTCAATTTTTGATTGCTGGAAAGATCAGGGCCATCGCGTGGGAGCGGTGGCCCTTTGGCGTTTTCACATCCGGGCGCCACCCGTACCGGTCATAGCAGCGTGCAAGGCATTGGCGGGATGCTGTTTTACATCCAAATGCATGCATGTCTGTGTGGCGATCGAGGGCGCTAGGTATCGTTGTATTGTGTGTCTGTGACGGGTTCTAACCAGGTGGCGGTGCTGCCCTCTTGTTCTTGTTGCAGGGCGATATGTGTCATAGCGGTGGTGGGGGTCGCGCCGTGCCAGTGTTTTTCGCCAGCGGGGAAATGGATAACATCGCCGGGGTAAATCTGTTGCAGGGGGCCGTCTTTGGTTTGGGCAAGACCGGCGCCTGCTGTGACAATCAGGGTTTGACCCTGTGGATGGGTATGCCAATTGGTGCGTGCGCCGGGTTCAAAGGTGACAGTGACGCCGCGCAAGGAGGGGTGATCGGGCGCTGAAATCAGCGGCTCCATCCGAACGATACCTGTGAAATAATCGGCGCTGGGCCGGGTTGAGGGGCGCGAGCCTGCGCGGTGAATGATCATGGGCAATGTCCTTTTGGCCGCGCGGGGCGGGATGAATTTACGGCGCAGCCTACATCAGTTAGAAGAAATCGAAAGGGAGTTTGGCATGGGTAATACAGCATTGGTGAGCGGCGCCTCAGCAGGCATTGGCATGGCGTTCGCACGTTATCACGCCAGCAAGGGCGGCGATCTGATCTTGACAGCGCGCCGGGCTGAAACACTGGCGGCGCTTAAGGCTGAAGTTGAGGCGGCACATGGGATCACAGCGCATGTTTTCGCGCTTGATCTGGGGGCAGAGGGTGCGGCGCAGCAGCTCTTTGATCAGATTAGCGCAGCAGGATTGACGGTAGATGTGTTGATCAACAACGCGGGTTTTGGCGGGCAAGGCAGGCATGTGGACCGTCCTTTGGCAGATGAACTGGCGATGATTGACCTGAACGTTAAAGCTTTGGTGACGCTGTGCCATCTGGTGGCGCGCGACATGGCGGCGCGCGGGGCAGGCAGGATTTTGAATGTTGGGTCCACCGCTGGTTTTATGCCGGGGCCCTATCAGGCGATCTATTTTGCGACAAAAGCCTTTGTGAAGTCGTTTTCTGAGGCATTGGCGCAGGAATTGACGGGCACCGGTGTGACGGTGACGGTGCTGGCGCCTGGATATGTGAAGACGGAATTTGCAGCGCGTGCCGAGCTTGAGGGGACCAAGCTGGTGGCTCGTGGTGGTAAATCGCCTGAAGCGGTGGCCAAACATGGCTATGAGGCGATGATGCGGGGCGATCTGGTGACGGTGAATGAGCGCGGATTGGGGGTGTTGGTGAATTGGGTGATCCCCGTGTTGCCGCGCCGCTGGGTGTTGAAAATGGTCCAAGACATGCAGGTGAAGTAATCGCCAACGGGGGTGGGCAGAATGCCCCCCTTACCAGACTAGGGGCTCCAGTATTGAGGCGGCAAAACAGGGTGGACGGGACGTCCCCCTTACGCGGTTCTTTGGGTGCTCTGGGGGGGCTAACCCTAGATCGGCAGGACCACACCTTCTGAAACACCGTGATCGGTTCGGTTGTCATAGGCGTCTTGTTCTGCTTGGCCTGCGGTGAAAAAGGCGTTCATCACCTTAGCGACATCATCATTTGGAACATCACCATCGGATTCACGTGATTTCTTGAACTTTTTCGCTGCATCTACAAAGTACTTGTGATGTCTGGCCTCGTGCTTTTTCAAAGCGGTCATCATTGAGGTCCAGTACTTTTTCTCATCCCCTTTGAGTTTGCTTGCGCCGTTCCATTTGGGCAGGGTGATGGTTGGTTTGGCTTTGATCGTGATTTCGGTGGTGGTCCCGTCGCTGTATTTCGTTTTGTAAGTTGGGTTGGCTTCATAACAAGCCGAATAGGGTTTTTCGATCAAATAGGTTGCGGCCTCGGTATAATCTTTGCCTTTGACCGGGTAGAAAATTGTCTTTGGTGAAGCGATTTGAAGATTAACTTTCATGAAGTCCTCCGCGTGGAAATAGGGCGAAAGGTATCATATTTTGTGCCGTTCCGCCATCGCGGGGTCTGAAAGCTCTGTTGAGAGACGGCAAGCTGAGTGGGAGCGCGCAGCGCAAAATGACAAAAACCCCACGCATCAGCGCAGGGTTTTTGCAGGTTTTTGAGAAGGAGCGGGCGATCCGCGCCCGTTAGATCAGAGGTTGGGGTACATCGGGAAGCGGGCGCACATGGCTTCCACTTCGGCCTTTACCTTGGCTTCAACCTCGGCGTTGCCGTCTTCGCCATGCGCGGCAAGCCCGTCGACCACTTCGATGATCCAATCCGCGATCTGGCGGAACTCGGCCTCGCCAAAGCCGCGGGTTGTACCAGCCGGAGAGCCGAGGCGGATGCCGGAGGTAACCATCGGTTTTTCCGGGTCAAAAGGCACACCGTTTTTGTTGCAGGTGATATGAGCGCGGCCCAGTGCCTTTTCGGTGGCATTGCCTTTGACGCCTTTGGGGCGCAGATCGACCAGAACAACATGGGTGTCTGTGCCGTGGGTAACCGTATCCAAACCGCCTTTGATCAGTTGATCGGACAAGGCCTGTGCGTTGGTGATGACCTGTTTGATATAGGTTTTGAACTCGGGTTCGAGGGCTTCGCGGAAAGCGACAGCTTTGGCGGCGATGACATGCATCAGGGGGCCGCCCTGAATGCCGGGGAAGATGGCGGAGTTGAATTTCTTGGCCAAAGCTTCGTCATTGGTCAGGATCATGCCGCCGCGCGGTCCGCGCAGGGTTTTGTGGGTGGTTGTGGTGGCGACATGGGCATGCGGGAAAGGAGACGGGTGTTCGCCTGCCGCAACAAGACCGGCGAAATGGGCCATATCCACGTGCAGATATGCGCCCACGCTATCGGCAATCTCGCGCATGCGGGCAAAATCGATCTGGCGGGGGATCGCTGAGCCCCCGGCGATCAGCATCTTGGGTTTATGTTCGGTTGCCAGTTTCTGCACCTGATCGTAGTCCAGCAAATTGTCTTGTCTGCGCACCCCGTATTGGATGGCGTTGAACCATTTGCCTGATTGGTTTGGTTTGGCGCCATGGGTGAGGTGCCCGCCTGCGTCCAGTGACATGCCTAGAATTGTATCACCAGGTTGCAAGAGCGCCTGAAATACACCTTGGTTGGCTTGGGAGCCGGAGTTGGGCTGCACATTGGCGAAACCACAGCCAAACAGCGCAAGTGCGCGTTCAATGGCGAGGTTTTCGGCCACATCCACATAGTCGCAACCGCCATAGTAACGCCGACCGGGATAGCCTTCGGCGTATTTGTTGGTCATGACAGAGCCTTGCGCCTCAAGCACAGCAGCAGAGACGATGTTTTCGGAGGCGATCAGCTCAATCTCGTTGCGCTGGCGCCCCAATTCACCGGTGATGGAATTCATCAGATCGGGATCTGTGTCGGCCAGTTTTGCAGTGAAGAAGTCTTTCATGGTGCGATTCCTAACAGGGGCATGAATTTGGCGATTTCGTATCGGAAACTTTGCCAAGCTGGAAGGCGAGAATGCGACGCTTTGCCAGATAAATGCAGCAACGCTGGCGGCCATAGGATTATTGTGGTTGTCTGGCGAGAAATTGCGACCCATCGGAAACTTTGTTTATGACCCTGCCCAATCCTCTGCCGCTGGCCCTGTTGGACCTAAGCACATGAAAATCGCCTTTGCAGCAAGTGATGCACCGGTGGCGCAGACCGCACGGGCCACGTTGATCGGGCGATATGGCAATGTGGAACCTGAGCAGGCAGAGGTGATTGTTGCGCTGGGCGGCGATGGCTTCATGTTGCAGACCTTGCATGACACACAGCATTTGTCTGCGCCCGTTTATGGCATGAACCGGGGAACCATCGGGTTTCTGATGAACGTTTATGGGGAAAGTGACCTTGTGGCGCGGTTACAGGCAGCGGAGCGGGCGGTGATTAATCCGCTGATGATGAAGGCCACCCATATGGATGGCAGCCGTTCAGAAGCCTTGGCAATCAATGAGGTAGCGTTGTTGCGGGAAGGGCCACAGGCGGCGAAATTGCAAATCCGGGTGGACGGGCGATTGCGGCTTGAGGAATTGGTCTGTGATGGGGCTTTGGTGGCGACACCGGCGGGATCAACGGCCTATAATTATTCGGCGCATGGGCCGATCCTGCCGATTGGAGCGGATGTATTGGCCTTGACGGCGATGGCAGCGTTCCGGCCGCGTCGCTGGCGCGGCGCTTTGTTGCCGAATTCGGCGGATGTTCAGTTTGACGTGCTGGAACCCGAAAAACGCCCCGTGATGGCAGATGCGGATGGGATATCACACCGGGATGTGGTGCGTGTTGAAATCCGCTCTGAACCATCGGTGGAACATGTGATTTTGTTTGATCCGGGTCATGGTCTCGAAGAGCGGCTGATCACGGAGCAGTTTGCCTGAGGGCAATAGATTTCAATTGATAGGGTGCAAATGTTGTGTGCCGATCTTGGGGCGCGCGGCTTTGGGCAGCGATGGCCGATATCCTGTTGTATTACGCCCTGACCCAGGGCGATGACGCTGTTTCAGGATACCGGTCAAAGGTTCAGCTGGCCGGTTTGAGGTACTTCTGGGCTACGTTTGCCGCGGTATGAGCGTCCATCACCGGTGGGATCAGGGTCAACACTTTGCCTGCGCTGTCCATCAGATAAATCAATGAGCCATGGGTATAGACGGGGCCATAATCGGGGTCTTCATAGGCCAGCGAATGATCAACGGAATAGGCTTTGTAGGCGACATCAAGCGCCGCTGTATCACCGGTCAATCCGACAAAACTGGGGTGATAGTAGGTGAGCGCCTCGCCCATGTTGTCAACGGTATCGCGGGCGGGATCGACGGTGATCATCACGGGGCGCACGGTGATATCGCGTTTGGCGAGGCTTTCGACAACTTCACCCATCAAGGGCAAGGCGGCAGTGCAGATGCCCGGGCAATTGGCATAGCCAAAGAACAGCAGCTGCGCCAATCCGTCAGGATCGGCCTGCGTATGGGGCGCGCCGTGGTGGTTGGTCAGCTCATAATCGCCCCCAACATCAAAAGGCAGAGGAGATTGGCTTAGCGCCGGAACAGCGCCAAGAAGGAGAGCGAGAAGTGCGGATGTTGCGGTTTTCATTCGAAATAATACTCTTTGAAGGCGGTGTCAGTTTCCAATCCAAGTCCCAAATAGCCATTCTGTGCGATCAATGCGTTGATGCGCGGGTCACGGCGGAACCATGGGCCTTTGCCTTTGACGTCGGGATTGTTTTTGGCCCAAACTTTGGTGAATTGGCTGGCCTTGACCCAATCCGCGTCAGCGGTTTTGATGCGTTGGACCAGATAACTGTTGGTGATCGGGAAGTCCTCATCATTGAGCATCAGCCCGTCCACGGTGATGTCCTGACCGCAATAGGGCAACAGATCAACCACCGCGCCGGTAAAGGCGGGTTGATTGTTTTTGAGGGCCATCACAAGCACATTGTCAACGCTGCGCAGAAGGGCCAATTGACGATCGCCATTGCCACAATTTGCAGGGCAATCGCCGGTCAATTCACACATCACATCAACAACGCGGGCGTCAAAAAGCGCTGGTTCCTCTGCATAGAGGTTCCATGGTTTGGCGTTTGAGTTTTCCGAGAAGTCCTGAGCCAGCAGTGGCGTGGTCAGGAACATAAGGGCGGCGGTGAGGAGATGTTTCATTTTTTCGGCTTTGGAATGGCAAAGGAAGGGACAACGTCATAATCTTCGTGCGTGGCATTCACGATACCGAAATCCTCAACCACTTTTTCAACGATGATATAGTTGATGCCATCGCGGGCATAAAACATCCCATCAGCGGTCACGGTATGAGAGGCCAGTTTTAACGCTGTGTCTCCTCCGGTTGCATTGTCCTGCGGTCCAAGTTTCAGGATGGTGTAGACGGTCCCGTCTTCGGTGAGCAGGCCAATTGGAATGCCAGATGCCGAACACCACAACGCGCAGGTGTGATGGGCCGAACCGACGACGCTGTCAGGGCCCCCCATAACGCCGGAATAGTAACACCAGGTATCAATGATCTCTCCGGTGACGGTGATGCGTTCACCCCCAGCGGCCAAGCCGGGCCCGGCCAAAAGGCCAAGGGCCAAAGTCAAAAGCATGCGCATGTGGTTCTCCCATTGAAACGTTGTGTTCAGTTTAGGAGGTGCCACTTGGATCTGGCAAATCACAATTTTCAGGAAAAGTTGGATCAGTCGAGCGTGAATAATTCCTGACGATCAGTGACGCCGCGCAACCTATATTGACCCAAAGACACCAGATCGGGGCGTTCGTCTTTGATAGGCAGAGCCACGGCAGAGGAAATCACGATATCTTGATCCACCGGGCCGCACATCCCAAGGATACGTGCCGTTTGATTTACGGCCGGCCCGATCACGGTAAAATCGAGCCGGGTTTTGCCGCCGATGTTGCCATAAAGCACATCTCCCGCATGTAATCCAAGGGTAAAGCCAGTGACCGCATCGCCCGTTTTTTCGCGCTCAATATTCATGGCGATCACAGTATCACGCAGTTCTACGGCTGCTTCAATCGCGATGCGTCGGGCGTCGGGCAAGGCATCAAGATCAAAGATAGCCAACATGCCATCGCCCATGAACTTGAGCACATTTCCGCCGTTTTTTTCAACTACGTCAACAGCTTCGGCAAAATAATCGTTGAGCATGTCAATGATTGTCGGGCCGGGCAGAGCTTCGGACATTTTGGTGAAACCCTGTAGATCAAAGTACCAGATCACCGCTGAAATCGTTTCAGAGCTGCCGCGCCGAATGGCGCCGGACAACACACGTTGGCTGGCATCGCGGCCCGCGGGCCATAACGCGGTTTGATCCCGATTTGAGCGTCAGGCACAGCGGCGCAAGCAGGGCACGCAACCCATTTAGGTGCGCATCACTAAAGCCACCAATCGCATCTGTGGTCATGGAAATGGTCATGCCTTCGGCGACCTGAGCAGGATCAGCGGCCCGGGCGTGATCATTGCTGAGAAAGTGCCGTTTGGCGGCATAATATTCGGTTGCCCCCTGTGCGCGCAAGTCGTCAAAGACCGGGAAGTCCAGCTCTGGGGTTGGGGTGGTCAAATCCTGACGTAGCTCTGAGATTGGATTGATCACAAGGTAATAAAGCGGGCTTTGGAGATAGTCATCCGGGGTTTGGCTAGAGCGTTGGTAGGCAAAGGTTTCACTGCCATCATCGCGGTGCCAGCGAAAGGCCACAGCGCCAATTTCGGGATGATGTGCCCGCATCGAAAGATTGACCCGTTGCAGGGGGATACCGGCCCGCACCAGTCGTTCACAAAGCGCCTCAAGCCAAGTATTGACGGGGGTGTCTTCCAAGCCCTGTTGGATCAACCATTCAGTGGTGTCTGTCAGGGCCGCTGACATCTCAAAGTTGTCGAGTGCTGGTGCGGCCATGGCGTGGCTCCGATGTGAGAGGTTCGTTCTTTAGGTTTCGACCCCAGCATAGCCGATTTTCTGCAAGGATGCTTTGATTTCGTCCAAAATAACGGGATCATCAATGGTGGCGGGCATTTTGTAGGTTTCACCATCAGCGATTTTGACCATGGTGCCCCGCAGGATTTTGCCTGATCGGGTTTTGGGCAGGCGGTCCACCACAAGCGCGGTTTTGAATGCCGCGACCGGGCCAATTTGATCGCGGACCCGTTGGACGCATTCGGCAGTGATATCGCCATGAGGGCGGTCCACGCCATTGCTCAGGCAGATGAAGCCCATGGGGGATTGGCCCTTGAGCGCATCACTGACGCCAATCACGGCACATTCTGCAACATCCGGATGGCCGGCAAGCACTTCTTCCATGGCACCTGTGGACAGGCGGTGCCCGGCAACATTGATCACGTCATCGGTGCGCGCCATGATATAAAGGTAGCCGTCTTCGTCCATCATGCCTGCATCCCCGGTTTCATAATAGCCGGGGAAGGTGGTGAGATAGGATTTGATGAAACGGTCCGTTGCGTTCCAGAGCGTCGGAAGCGTACCGGGCGGCAGGGGGAGCTTGATGGCAATGGCACCCAATTCGCCGGGGGCAACCGCGTGGCCTGCATCATCGAGAATTTGCACGTCATAGCCGGGCATCGGCACTGTCGGAGATCCAATTTTGACTGGGAGCGCTTCGAGACCGGCGGGATTTCCTGCGATGGTATAGCCGGTTTCGGTTTGCCACCAGTGATCATAGACCGGCACGTCCAACAAGTCTTGGGCCCATTCAATAGTGTCAGGGTCCGCGCGTTCGCCAGCAAGATAAAGCGCGCCAAGGCTGCTGAGGTCGTATTTCTTGATGAATTCGCCTTTGGGGTCTTCGCGTTTTACGGCGCGGATCGCAGTTGGGGCGGTGAAAAAGCTCTTGACGTTGTGTTCTTGGATCACCCGCCAGAAGGTGCCAGCGTCGGGGGTGCCGACGGGTTTGCCTTCGAATATGATCGTGGTGTTGCCTGCAATAAGCGGGGCATAGCAGATGTAGGAATGCCCCACGACCCAGCCCACATCGGAGGCTGCCCAAAAGACGTCTCCGGGGTCAACGTTATAGATGTTTTTCATGGTCCAGTTCAGCGCGACCAGATGACCGCCGGTTGGCCGCACAACCCCTTTGGGCGCGCCGGTGGTGCCAGAGGTATAGAGGATATACGCGGGAAAATTGCCCTCAACCGGGATGCAGGCGGCCTGCATGCAACCTTTCTGGGCCTCGTGCCAATCCAGATCACGGCCGGTGATCATTTCGCAGCGGTGTTCCTGGCGTTGCAGGATCAGGCAGAAGTCCGGCAGGTGTTTGGATTGTTGCAAAGCGCTGTCGAGGAGCGGTTTATATTCAACCACCCGGCCCGGTTCCAATCCGCAAGAGGCCGCAATGATCACCTTGGGTTTGCAATCGTCGATCCGCACAGCCAGTTCATTTGCGGCAAACCCGCCAAAGACCACGCAATGGATCGCGCCCAAGCGCGCACAGGCGAGCATCGCCTCGATCGCTTGCGGGATCATGGGCATGTAGATGATGACTGTGTCCCCTTTGTCCACGCCGCGTGCGGCAAGCGCCCCGGCAAGGTAGGCAACGCGGGTCTGCAATTCTGCGTAGGTGATTTTTTCTTTGGTGCCGGTGACGGGGCTGTCATGGATGATGGCAATCTGATTGCCACGCCCGCGGTCCACATGCCGATCCACCGCATTATAACAGCCATTCACCAACCCATCAGCATACCATTCAAACAGGTTGTCACCGTGATCGCTTAATGCCTTGGAGGGGGGCTCAACCCAATCGATGGCCTGCGCTTGTTCCATCCAATAGGCTTCGGGGTCGTCTTGCCACTTTTGGTATGTCTCCCGGTAACCCATGTCGTCTCTCCTCCGCTTTGTTCTTTTGTTAGGCAGCGCGGCGCGCAGGGGCAAGCGGTTAGGAGGTTTGACACACAAATGGGACAAGAAACTTTGCCAATCGGGGGAAAATGCGCCGCAACTCGTTACCTCATTGTGATTTGTTCGGGGTAGTTAACTGAACCTTGATTATTACCTAGTAGTTAAAGCGAGACGTTAAAGAGCAAGGCGTTAGTCAGGAGCCGCACTGCCATGCGCAAATCACTGTCCATTGTTTTAGCCTTTGTTGCGGCTGTGTCAGCCTTGCCGGGGGCGGCCCAAGACAGGTCATTGAGCTTTGCGTTGCGCAGCGGTCTTTCTGCGCAACCGGATTTTCCTGGCTCTGACAATGTGGAGGTGAAACCAGACGTTGGTTTTACCTTTGGGGCATTGTCATGGGGCGGACGCCGGTTTGGGCCCGGTATTGGTATTGGGGCTAAGACGAGATTGTCTTGGGGGAGCGCGTTTCGGGTTATCGGGTCGCGTGATGCATCGGATGCCCCGGAACTGGCAGGATTGGCAGATATTGATACGGCTGTGGAGCTTGGCCTTGGGCTGACCTATCGGCAACGATACTGGCAGGCATTTGGGGAGCTACGGCAAGGGTTTGGCGGCCATGACGGGGTCACCGGGACGATCGGTGCGGATGTGATCATGCACCTGTCGGATCGATTGACCGTGTCCGTGGGACCTCGGCTGAATTTTGGCAATGCAAACTTTGCCGGGACGTATTTTGGGGTGAACGCAGCAGAGGCTGTGACGTCGGGGATTGGCAGATTTGATGCGGATGGCGGGTTGTTGGGCGCTGGTGTAGCGCTAGAAGGCCGCTATCAGCTGAAGGGACCATGGGCGGTTGAAGGCGGGCTGAGTTATGAGCGGTTGCAAAACTCTGCGGCGGACAGCCCGATCACGGCTTTTGGATCCGAAGATCAATTGCGCGTTTCAATCGGGCTGAGCCGGACTTTTACATTGAACTTTTAGCCGTATTGATCGACGGGAGTGCCCGCGATGGCCCCCACATTGAGCAATCCACGCGCCGTAATTGAAGGCGACACAATATGAGCCCGGTTGCCCATGCCCATCAAAATGGGACCAACCTCAAGCCCGTCTCCCTTCATTTTCAGGATGTTACGCACGCCTGATGCCGCATCCGCATGGGCAAAGATGAGCACGTTTGCCGCGCCTTCCATCCGGTTGCCGGGGAATTGGCGCGCGCGCAATTCAGGGTCAAGCGCGGTGTCGATGTTCATCTCACCTTCATAGCAAAAATCAACACCCGCTTCGTCCAATTGACGAATGGCAGCGCGCAACCGGCCACCGGTGCCATCGCCCTGATTGCCGAATTGTGATTGTGAACAGAAGGCGATTTTGGGTTCGATGCCAAAACGGCGCACATGGCGTGCCGCACCACGCGCGATTTCGGTGATCTGATCAGGAGTCGGATGCAGGTTCACTTGGGTGTCAGCGATGAACAACGGCCCGTCTTCGAGGATCATCATGCTGAGCGCCCCTTGCGGATGTAGCCCATCGCGGCCCAGCACCTGTTCAACGTAATTCAGATGCCAACGGAATTCACCAAAGGTGCCACAGATCAGGCTGTCGGCCTCATTTCGGTGGACCATGACAGCGCCAATCGCGGTGGTATTGGTGCGCATCACCGCTTTGGCAATATCGGGCGACACACCGCGACGGCACATAAGTTGATGATAGGTTTCCCAATAATCGCGGTAACGCGGGTCATTTTCGGGGTTCACCAGATCTACGTTTTCCCCCAATTTCAGGGTCAGCCCGGCAACGTCAATGCGCCGTTGTATCACGTCAGGGCGGCCAATGAGGATCGGGGTTTCGACGGTCTCTTCGATGATGGCTTGTGCGGCGCGCAAGACGCGTTCGTCCTCGCCTTCGGCAAAGACCAGCTTGCGAGGGGAGGTGCGCGCGGCTTCAAATACAGGGCGCATCAGCAGCGCGGATTTAAAGACGGACCCATCCAGTTTTTCTTTGTAGGTTTCCAGATCTTCGAGAGGGCGTGCGGCAACCCCGGTTTCCATCGCCGCCTGCGCCACAGCTGAGGATACAACGCCAATCAATCGTGGATCAAAGGGTTTGGGGATCAGGTAATCGGGCCCAAAAGTCAGCTCTTCGCCTTTGTAAGCGGCGGCGGCTTCGGCGCTGGTGGTTTCACGCGCCAATGCGGCAATGCCTTCGATACAGGCCAGTTGCATTTCATCGTTGATGGTGGTTGCGCCGACGTCCAGAGCGCCGCGGAAGATAAAGGGAAAACACAGGACGTTGTTGACCTGATTAGGGAAATCGCTGCGTCCCGTGGCGATGATGGCGTCTGGAGCGACCTCGCGGGCGAGATCAGGCAGGATTTCCGGTGTTGGATTGGCAAGCGCAAAGATGATGGGGCGTTTGGCCATTTTCCTGACCATATCCTGTGTCAGGACACCGGGGCCTGAGAGGCCAAGGAAAAGATCAGCATCCGGGATCACATCATCCAATGTACGCAGGTCCGTGGGTTGCGCGAATTCCGATTTGATCGGGTTCATATCAACCTCACGGCCCTCATATACCACCCCGTTGATGTCGCAGAGCCAGACGTTCTCGCGTTTGACGCCAAGTTTGAGCAACATGTTCAGGCAGGCAATGCCCGCCGCACCGCCACCGGTTGAGACGATCTTGATGTCTTCGAATTTCTTACCCGTCACATGCAGCGCATTGGTGACAGCCGCGCCAACAACGATGGCGGTGCCGTGTTGATCATCATGAAAAACCGGGATGTTCATCCGCTCGCGGCAAATTCGTTCAACGGTAAAACAATCGGGGGCTTTGATGTCTTCGAGATTGATTGCACCAAAGGTCGGGCCCAACGAGCAGACAATATCGGCCAGCTTTTCGGGGTCGGATTCATCCACTTCAATGTCAAAACAGTCGATGTTGGCGAACTTCTTGAACAGGACGGCTTTGCCCTCCATCACTGGTTTGGAAGCAAGCGCACCGATGTTGCCAAGTCCAAGTACAGCTGTGCCATTTGTCACCACCGCAACAAGATTGGCCCGGGCTGTGTACAGCGCTGCTGTGCCGGGATCGGACTTGATCTCAAGGCAGGCTTCGGCCACGCCGGGTGAATAGGCGCGGGCCAGATCACGCCCGTTTGCCAAAGGTTTGGTCGCGCGAATTTCGAGTTTTCCGGGTTTTGGATGCGCATGATAATCAAGCGCGGCCTGCCGCAGATTTGGCGTATCAGACATGGATGTAGAAACCTCCCTAAGATTGTAGTTTAATGTTAAACTACTTTTTCTGGCATGCAAGGAACCAGATCTTGTTTGCGTCGTTTTAGACCCATAGACAATGTGTCTGAGCACGAAAGTAAAAGGAAATCACGTTGAGGGGAAGAACTGGTGTTTTTGTCCCTCGAATCTTTGGTTCGATTTACCTATAGTTTCCTAACTTTGTGTGACATCTGGGGATGGGTGCAGGTTTATGACATTAAGAGAGCAAGCGATTGCTGTGCGGTTAAACGCCTATGCGCCTTATTCCAAGTTTCAGGTGGGGGCGGCGCTGCGGGCGGTTTCTGGTGCGGTTTATGTGGGATGCAATGTTGAAAATGCGGCATACCCGGAAGGTACCTGTGCGGAGGCGGGGGCGATTGCCGCGATGATTGCCGCGGGGGACACGGTGTTGGAGGAAATCTATGTGGTGGCGGGCAGCGCAGCACCGGTACCGCCTTGTGGGGGGTGCCGGCAAAAGCTGGCTGAGTTTGGGGCCAGAGATGTTGTGGTCACCTTGGCGACAACCGGCGGAGATGAACAGACCATGACATTGGCTGAATTGTTGCCGGGGGCCTTTGATGCGGCCTTTCTGGATGAAGGGTAGCACATGAACGCACGGAGCATTTTGGCCAAGCTGCGGCATCGACAGACCCCAACCCGGCAGGAATTGACCTGGGTGGCGCATGCCTTGGCGGATGGTGGTCTGAGCGATGCGCAGGCGGGTGCCTTTGCGATGGGGGTCTGTCTGAACGGCTTGTCGGATGTGGGGCGAGTGGCGCTGACGCTGGCAATGCGGGATTCGGGCCGGGTGCTGAGTTGGGATTTGGATGGCCCGGTGCTGGACAAACATTCAACCGGAGGTGTCGGAGATTGTGTGAGCCTTGTTCTGGCGCCAGCGCTGGCGGCCTGCGGGGCGTATGTGCCGATGATTTCGGGGCGTGGATTGGGCCACACGGGCGGGACGCTGGACAAGCTCGAAGCGGTGCCGGGGGTGAATACAACGCTGAGCGAGGATCATTTTAAGGGCATCGTGGCGCAGGTTGGCTGTGCAATTGTGGGGGCGACAGCAGATATCGCGCCAGCAGATCGCCGCCTTTATGCGGTGCGTGATGTCTCCTCTACGGTGGATTCGCTTGATCTGATCACCGCATCGATCCTGTCAAAGAAATTGGCGGCGGGATTGGATGGTTTGGTGCTGGATGTCAAAATTGGCAGCGGTGCCTTTATGAAATCGGTTGAAGAGGGGCAGGCGCTTGCAGAGGCGTTAACCCGTACGGCCAATGCATCAAAGTGCCGGACCACAGCGATCATCAGCGATATGAGCCAACCTTTGGTGCCGAGCCTTGGCAATGCGCTTGAGGTGGCTGAGGTGATGCAGGTGCTGACCGGGCAGAAAAGCGGACCAATTGTTGATCTTGCCGCTGCGTTGGGGGGCGTGTTGTTGGCCAATTCGGGGCTTGCACAAGATGTGCAAGAGGGCGCTGATGCGGTGGTGCATGCCATCCGCAATGGTTTTGCGGCAGAACGGTTTGCGCGGATGCTGTCTGGTCTGGGCGGGCCGGTCAATTTTGTGGAAAACTGGTCGCGCTTCTTGCCTGAGGCAACGGTGATCCGGCAGGTGACGGCCCCGCATGACGGCTATATTGCCAAGATCGATGGGGAAGCATTGGGTTTGACTGTTGTCGGGTTGGGCGGTGGTCGTATGGTTGAAAGCGATCGGATTAACCCGGCAGTTGGGCTGTCGGATGTGATGCGTCTGGGGCAAAAGGTAACACGGGGTCAGGCTTTGGCAGTGGTGCATGCGGTGCGCTCTGATCAGGCCGATGCCGCCGCAGCAAAAGTGTTGGCAGCGATTAAGTTAAGTGGGTCACGGCCCAAAGTCCCTGAGCTTATTCTTGAAAGGGTGGGATAATGCCCCGCGCCTTTCTGGTTGTTATGGATTCGGTTGGCATTGGTGGTGCCCCGGATGCAGATCAGTATTTTAACGGTTCTGTCCCGGATACGGGGGCCAATACCTTGGGGCATGTGGCGCAGGCCACAATGAAAGGGGAGGCCGATGAAGGACGCCAAGGGCCGTTGATGATCACCCATTTGGTCAGCCTTGGAATGGCCAATGCGATGGGCTTGGCGTCTGGGACGGCATTGGAGCCAACCGGGGCAGATGGCGCTTGGGGGGCTGCAACAGAAGTTTCCAAAGGTAAGGATACGCCATCAGGACATTGGGAGCTTGCGGGTTTGCCGGTGCCATGGGACTGGCATTATTTTGAGAACACTGTGCCGGCATTTCCGGCAGGTTTGAGCGCATTTGTTGCTGAAAAAGCGGGCGTTGAGGGGATCCTCGGCGATTGTTTTGCCTCCGGCACCACAATCATCTCGGAGCTTGGACAGCGGCACATGGAGACGGGATGGCCGATTTGCTATACCTCTGCTGACAGCGTTTTTCAGATCGCTGCGCATGAGGAAAGCTTTGGTCTGGAACGGCTGTTAAACCTGTGTGAAGCGGTGGCGCCGCGATTACATGAGATGAAAGTTGGACGGGTGATTGCGCGGCCATTTGTCGGGCAGGCCGGGGCCTTTGAGCGCACGGTGAACCGGCGCGATTATGCGATAACGCCGCCGGAGCGCGTGCTGAGCAATTGGGTGCAGGATGCGGGACGGCGGGTTTACGGCGTTGGTAAGATTGGCGATATCTTTTCAATGCAGGGCATTGATGAGGTGCGCAAAGGCGATGACGCGACGTTGATGCACCATCTGGGGGATTTGGTGGATGAGGCCGAAGATGGGTCTTTGACCTTTGCGAATTTCGTGGAATTCGACAGTCTTTATGGCCATCGGCGTGATGTGTCGGGGTATGCGCGGCATCTGGAATGGTTTGACGCGCAGATCGGGCTGTTAACGCAGCGGCTGAGGCCGGGAGATATCATGGTGCTGACGGCGGATCACGGCAATGATCCGACGTGGGTAGGGACGGATCACACCCGCGAAAGGGTTCCGGTTTTGGTGGCTGGAATGGCGCCGAGGTCTTTGGGTTTGATAGGGTTCCGTGATGTTGCGGCTCTGATCGCGCAACATTTGGGTGTTGCGGCAGAGTGAGCCCGCGTGCTGGTTTTGCGCCACCCTGCAACGGCGCGACAAACGAAGTCTGGCCTCTGTCCGTCGCTCCAAGCAGGGCGATGGGTGTCTGCTTGTCCCGGTACCGCCCCAATCCTTTCAAATGGCCGCAAAACCAGCGTCCAATGCAGACAAGATGGTGGTTGCCTCAGTTTTGGATAGGATCAACGGCGGAGACAAGATGAGATTTGGACCAGAGACACGGACCATCAAGCCGTTTTGATAAGCGACCTCTTGCACTTTCATGGCAGTTGCCGCGTCAATTGGTGCCTTGGTTTCCCGATCCCTGACCATTTCGATGGCGGTCATCAGCCCATGGCCCCCGCGGACGTCCCCAATGATGTCATATTTTTCCATCAACGCCTGACAGCCTTCATAAAGCTGGGTTCCACGGTCTGCAGCGTTTTTCACAACATTCAATCGCTTGGTTTCTGCCAAACAGGCCAGAGCCGCCGCAGCGCCTACCGGGTGGCCGGAATAGGTGTAGCCATGTCCAATCTTGGCCGATGGATTGCCCTCAAACACATCGATCATCCGATCACCCAGCATAACTGCACCAAAGGGAAAATAACCGTTTGTGATCGCTTTTGCGGTTGCCATCATATCGGGTTTGATCCCCCAAAGACGCGCGCCGGACCACGCGCCGGTACGGCCAAAAGCGGTGATGACCTCGTCACTGATCAGCAGGATGCCATTGCGGTTACAGATCTCCTGAACCTTGGGGGCGAAAGATTTATGGGGTGGAATGACACCGCCTGCGCCAAGGATCGGTTCCATGATCATGGCGGCGATGGTGTCGGCCCCTTGAAATGCGATTTCATCCTCAAGCGCTTGCAGACAAAGCTGCGCCAGCTTTTCAGGGTCGGCTTCGTTAAAGGGGTTACGGTAGGTGTAGGGAGCAGGGATATGAAAACACCCCGGCAAGAGCGGTTCATATGCCGTTCGGAAATTGGCGTTGCCGTTGACCGATGCACCGCCCATATGGGTCCCGTGGTACCCTTTTTTAAGGCTGAGGAATTTGGTGCGCCCGGGCGCGCCGCGCAATTTATGATATTGCCGTGCCAGACGCAGCGCAGTTTCAACAGAATCCGATCCCCCAGAAGTAAAGAACGCACGTCCCAGACCATCTGGCGCAAAGAACGCGTTTAGCTCGTAGGAAAGCTCAATGACCGCGTCATTGGATGCGCCGCGGAAGGTGGAATAATAGGGCAGCTCGTTTAACTGGGCTGCGATCGCGTCTTTTACCGGCTGGCAGGAATAACCCAAATTAACGTTCCACAAACCACCCACGCCATCAACAACAGTATGGCCATCAATATCGGTGATATGCACACCTTGGGATTGGGTAATGATCTTGGGTGGCTGATCGATGGTGTCTTGTGGTGAGGTCATTGGATGCCACATCAGCTTGCCGTTATGTTCTTTCAGGAAGTTCGACTCTTTCATGACGTTGTGTCCAATTCTGGATGTGAAGACAGGGCGTTGGCCCATGCGTTTTCGATGTCTGAAGGGATAGCCCCACCCCAGCTTTTGGTGATTTCGCGGCTGGCTGTGATGGTTGCGACTTTGGTGATGTTCTCTTGCTCTGGTGTGAAGCGTGATGCGACACTTGCCACGGATACGGCTCCTGCGAATTGGCCGGTGTGGTCAAAAAGCGGCGCGGACATGCTGTTGATGTCCTTTTCGAAACGGCCATCGGATCGAGCCAAGCCAGATGTGCGGGCCATGCAGACAAGTGTTTCTATGGCCTGTGCGGTCATCGGGGTTGTGTCGGTGAAGGCTTGGAAATTTTCACATGCCGCTGCGAACAATTCGTCTGGGCCAAAGGCGATTGCGCAGATGCCTGATGCGGTGGCATGGAGCGGAAAAGTGGTGATATCGATCACGGCGCGTGTGCTGTGTTTTGGTGACTCGCGTGACATCAATGCAAACATTGTCGACCCAGACAGCACAGATACGTGGGCTGTTTCGCCCGTCATTTCAACAAGCGTTGCAAGGGCCGTTTCTGCCCCCGCTTTGCGCGGTACTGTGGCTTCCCTCATGCGGCCAAGTTGAAGAAGCGCAGGCCCAAGGCGGTAGGCTTTGGATGTTGCGGATTGCTCAACAAATCCAGCTTTTTCAAGAGTTTGCAGATATCTGTAAGTCGTTGCCTTGTCGCGTTTTGCAAGGCGGCACATTTCGGAGAGGCCAATTTCCGGTTTTGTTTCGGAAAACAATGACAGAAGCCCAAGTGCTTTGGATGCGGACGACATGGGAAAACAGCCCTTGATTGGATGAGAAAAAATTTGACACACCATTCGTGAAGGCGCAAGCTATTTTTAGCAACATTGGTCTAATATGTGAACCGATTGAGAGGGGTACAATACTGGTGTTAAAGCAAGGTGCATCTGCAATAGCTCTGGGGATGGCTGGCGTCGGGTTGGCTAACTCTCCATAAAAACCCGTTGAATTTTCCGTGGGGTAACCGCCGGATGATCCTGAGAATAATCTGACGCAGATGATCGCAGAGGGTTTTCCTGAAACCTGCCGGGGTAGGATTGTTGCGGGCCAGCCGGATGGTGGGTCTTTCTTGGGCGTTATCAACGTAGCAAAAGCGCCTCGTGACGATAGGGCCTGCCTTTCGGCTCATGTGCAAAAATTGATCCTCATCGTGATTGGCTTGCCTATGTATGGAATGATCCAAAAATGGCGGGCGGCGCCAAACGATATTGATGACACTTTTTACGACACTTTCCGGTGGTAGGATAACATGGACCAAATTCAAATCGATATGCTGCGCAAGCAGCCAGTTCCAGCGTTCAATCACCTGATTGATGGCAAACAAGTTCCCGCCAATGATGGCCAGACCATGGATGTCATTTCGCCAATTGATGGTCAGGTATTGACGACGATTGCCAAAGGCACCAGGGCCGACATGGAACGCGCGATAACGTCTGCGCGCGTGTCCTTTGAGGATGGCCGGTGGGCCGGGCAATCGCCTGCTGCTCGTAAGAAGGTGATGATGAAATGGGCCGAGCTGATCGAGGCAAACGCCTTGGAGCTGGCGGTTCTGGGTGTGCGTGACAATGGCACCGAAATCAGCATGGCGATCAAGGCAGAGCCGGGGTCAGCGGCGGCGAGCATTCGGTATTACGCTGAAGCGCTGGACAAGGTCTATGGCGAAATCGCACCAACGGCATCTGATGTTTTAGGTTTGATCCACAAAGAGCCCGTGGGCGTTGTCGGCGCAATCATCCCGTGGAATTTTCCACTGATGATAGGGGCGTGGAAATTGGGGCCGGCACTTGCGATGGGCAATTCTGTGGTTTTGAAACCGTCGGAAAACGCATCCTTGTCTCTGATGCGGATGGTCGAACTCGCGCTTGAAGCTGGCGTGCCACCGGGTGTTTTGAATGCGGTTACGGGGGAGGGCGCTGTTGTTGGCGAAGCTCTGGGGCTGTCCATGGATGTGGATGTGTTGGTATTTACCGGTTCTGGGGGGACGGGCCGTCAGTTGATGGAATACGCGGCGCAATCCAATATGAAGCGGGTCTATCTGGAGCTGGGCGGCAAATCTCCCAACATCATTTTTGCGGATACGCCAAATTTGGATGAGGCTGCAAAGGTCGCAGCAGGTGGTATTTTTCGCAATGCGGGGCAGGTCTGTGTTGCAGGATCACGTTTGCTGGTCGAGGCGGCGATCCATGATGATTTTGTCGCGGCTGTTGTCAAAGCCGCTGAGGCAATGCGCGTTGGCGATCCGTTGAAATTGGACACGCATATTGGCGCTGTGAATTCGGATGTTCAGTTGAATGCAAACCTTGGGTTTGTTGAAACGGCCAAAACCGAAGGCGGGCAGGTTGTCACCGGGGGGACACGAATTCTGCAAGAAACCGGTGGTTTCTATATGTCTCCCACAATTGTCACCGGTGTGGATAAGGATGCGACGCTAGCCCAAAAAGAGGTCTTTGGGCCGGTTTTGGGTGTGACCCCGTTCAGCTCAGAGGATGAGGCGATCCAGCTTGCCAATTCGACGGCGTATGGGCTTGCTGGTGGGGTCTGGACGTCGGACCTCGGACGCGCGCATCGTATGATCCGCGGAGTGCGCACGGGTGTGATGCATGTGAACACCTATGGCGGGGCGGATGGTACCGTGCCTTTGGGCGGGGTTGGGCAATCAGGCAATGGTGTGGATAAGTCGCTGCATGCGATTGATAAATACATCAACCTAAAGACAGCCTGGATCAAATTATAGGAGCGAATTGATGAGCGAAAAGACCATTCTTGTGATCGGGACATATGACACCAAGGATGACGAGCTGACGTTCCTGGCAGATGTTATCCGCGATCAGGGTGGGCATGTTGTCACGATGGATGTGTCTGTCTTGGGGGATCCATCCAAGCCTTGCGATTATTCTAAACATGACGTCTCTGAGGAAGGTGGAAGTTCCATTCAAATGGCCGTTGAGAGCGGTGATGAAAACCACGCGATGCAGATCATGGCGAAAGGTGCAGGCCTTTTGTCTGCGCGTCTCTATGCCGATGGGGCGTTTGATGGACTGATTGTTTTGGGTGGCACAATGGGCACCGATCTTGCGCTTGATGTGGCGGGGGCATTGCCTTTGGGGGTGCCGAAATACATCGTTTCAACGGTTTCATTCTCTCCGTTGATCCCAGCTGAAAGATTGGCACCGGATACCCAGATGATCCTTTGGGCGGGTGGTTTGTATGGGCTAAACGCCATCTGTAAGGCGTCATTGTCTCAGGCGGCAGGGGCCGTTTTGGGGGCCGCGCGGGCGGTGCAAAAGCCGAACCCTGATAAACCGTTGATCGGGATGACATCGCTGGGTACCTCGGCATTGAAATATGTGGTTCCTTTGAAGCCTGCCTTAGAGGCACGGGGGTTTGAGGTGGCGGTCTTTCATGCCACAGGCATGGGCGGGCGCGCCTTTGAAAGCCTTGCGGGGCAGGGTGCCTTCGCCTGTGTCTTTGATTTTTGCACGCAGGAATTGGGCAACCACATTCAGGGGTCAAATATCTCGGCTGGGGGGGATCGGTTGACCAACGCTGGTATCAACGGCACGCCGCAAATTGTGGCGCCGGGGTGTTATGACTTGGTGGATGTGGTGGGGTGGCAACCCATTGATGATAAATGGGCAAACCATTTGACACATGCGCATAATCGTTTGTTGACGTCGATTGTGTTACAGGCGCCGGAAACCGAACAGGTTGCACGCGCGCATTGCGAACAGCTTGCCACGGCAACAGCGCCTGTCACGATGATCCTGCCGGAAAAAGGGTTGGGTGAATGGGACCGCGAAGGGGGCGATTTGCATAACCCTGAGGGGCTGACCGCTTTTTTGACTGAAATCGAGGCGCGCTTGCCATCCACTGTTTCTGCGCAGCGCATCCCGCATCATATCAACGACGCTGCTTTTGCGGTTAAGGCGTTGGAAATTTTTGATGCGTGGTGCGCGGATGGGACCGTCCAACTGCGCTGATGAACCCTTGGTATGATCGTGGATCGGGGTATGGCGGATGTTGTTGGCTTGGCCAAAATCGATGCATCTCAGGGCGGCATTGTGATACCCCAACTGCGTGGTTGAGGGGGAGGGCGAGGCCCACGAGGAGAGAATTCTTACGTCGGGTAGAGTAGAGTGACGGCCCATGTGGCACGGATCACAAAAGGCACGGTTTTTGCCTTTCAGAGGCCAAAGGTCGCTTGAAAGGTGTAGGGCCGTTTGACGCTGATCTGATGGCATGTGTTGGTTTTCGCGGGCCAATCGCGCTTTACCCAGAAGGGGCCAAAGAAAAGGCCAGCCGGATCACCTCCGACTGGCCAAATTCTGATAAGATCTTCAGGTGTTTACCGCGCAAATGCGTCTTTGTATCCGGCGCGCTGCAGACGTTTCATCGCTGTGTGCAATGCCCCAGCGTCACTGAAAGGACCTGCTTGTACATTCAAATAGGACTTCCCAGCTTTGCGGTATTTTCCGATCCGCGCAGGCAAACCCATCTTGGCAATATTACGTGCCGCCCGCTGTGCGTTGGCAGGATTGCCGAAGGTACCGACCTGCACAAAACTCTTGCCTGCCAAGGCTTTGCTTGGCTTTGCCTGCTTTGGGTCAGCGGCTTTGGGTGTAGAACGTGACGACAGGACAGGCTGACGTGCAACGCTTTTTGCCCCAGGATTGCGCACAATCCGCTTCAACCGCTGACCATCGCGTCGAACAATGGTGACCTCGCCCAATTCTGAGCGTTGCTGCGCTTCATTAATATAGGGATACACCAACGGCACCGATGCCGTCACATCCTTGCCAGTCCGGCGATCAATCAATCGTCGGGGCAAAGTTTGGGTCCAGACCAACAACATCTGCGATCGGCCTGACAAGGATTGCTCGGCCCGGTTTGGGTTCAAACGGTCATCAGTCCAGACGGGCTTATACCCTTTGGGTACTGCAACGTTGCGTGTGTTCACCCGGTTCTGAGCCACATGTTTGGGGACAATACGCGTGTTTGCTGTTACGCTGCGCGCCACAGGGGCTGCTTGTCCGGTGGTCACAGAGGTGGTTGCGACACCGCTGCTAATGATAGGTTCGGTTTGTGGACCACAGCGCACGCCAGAGCCCCGTAGATAGCGCTGCGACAATGCCGATGCACCCGGGCAGGCGCTGGCCCCCTGCACAACACGCGTTGTCCGGCGCACCGGTTGTGGGGTTGGTGCGGGCGTGACAACAACGGGGGCCTTTGCAACCACACGCGGGGTTGGCTTTGGGGCGGTCTGGCGAACCACAACAGGCGCGGCGCGGCGCGGTTGAGGAGCAGGCGCGGCAGCACGGGCAGGTGCAGCGCGGGGTGCGGCTGTTACCGGTGCTGGAGCGTCCAGAGTTATTTGAACAGGCGCTTCTACGGGAGCCGCTGCTGGTGCGGCAGTTGCCTGAGCCGTTGTGCTAGGGCGAAACCCGCAAACCGCTTTTCGGTCACGTGATACACGCGGCACCCAAGAGACATTGCCGTCAATGCCTGCGCGAATGAACACACAGCCCTGACTGTCTACATATTGTTTGCCTTTATAGGATGCAGGCGGAAATTCCGCTGGCTGTACCTCAGTGATCTGCGCCTGAGCGCCATTCCCACCAAGGCTGATCGTGGTCCCGATGCTCCCTGCCAGTGCCAAAATCACCAATATTCTTGTTAACTTCATTTCATGCCCCCACACAATATATAGTCAGTTTGCCTCAGTAATAACCGCAAGTCTAGGGTCTGGACCCCTTAATCCTGCCCCATTGGCGCTGGTTTTTGCAAAATCACAGGGGATTGGTAGGTGCAGGTCATCGTTATTGCACAAGCAAGGCCGCCATGGCGCTGTGACGCAATCAAAACAGCATCCTGCGGATTTGACGGATTTTCCCTCTGCCTGCATTACATCTGCTTGAAATAGAACCACTATTCTCGCGCGGATGTGCCTTGTCAGAGTCAAAAACCTGTCAATCCAATTGCGCAGGATAAATGGGGCCTGACCCTAGAAGACGTGACCCACCAAAGCGCCCATTTGCCCTATCATTTCGTGCCAAACATCCGATCACCCGCATCGCCGAGCCCTGGCACGATATAACCGATATCATTTAGCGCATCGTCAACAGAGGCCGTGACAATCGGCACATCTGGGTGCGCCTCTTTCATCCGCGCGATTCCTTCTGGCGCAGCAAGCAAGCACAAGAACCGAATATTCTTTGCGCCGGCCTTCTTCAGAAGGTCAATTGCCGCCACCGACGAATTGCCCGTGGCCAACATCGGATCAACCGCAATGACCAGCCGGTCTTCCAAAGCCTCAGGGACTTTGAAATAATATTGCACGGGCTGTAACGTTTCTTCATCGCGGTAAAGCCCAACAAACCCGACCCGTGCAGATGGGATCAGTTCCAAAACGCCATCCAACAATCCATTGCCCGCCCGCAAAATGGAGATCAGGGCCAATTTCTTGCCATCCAGCGTCGGCGCATCCATCTCTTGCATTGGCGTTGTGATTTTCTTGGTTGTCATGGGCAGGCCGCGGGTTACCTCATAGGCAAGCAGCTGGCTGATTTCACGCAACAATTGTCGAAATACCGCAGTCGGTGTCTCTTTGGTCCGCATCAGTGTCAACTTGTGCTGTACCAAAGGGTGATCCACAAGGGTCAGATGATCATCAGGGTGGGACATGGGCAGCAACTCCTTTATTTCTGCCCGCTGTTGTGGCCCTAAACGCCCCCATCCGCAAGCGTTTGCCCCCGGTCTTTTGACCCGAATAATCAACAGCGCCGATTAGAAGCGGCAGGCTGTCAAAGCGCGGATGGCTTTGGCTTGCTTTGTGTTGTCTGTGAAATGTCGCCCCATCCGCAGCGCTTTGTGCAACAGGAGGGGCGTTGAGAATGTCGCGACCCTCTGGGGGATGCAGGGGCGGTGGTGCGGTTTCATCGCGTGACTTGACCGAAGGAGCGGAGCACGGGTGAATGTGATGCGGCCCTGTTAACCGCCGCAGATGTCCTGAAGGCGCAGCCAATTTGCGTCAGAGATCAGCGGTTCTGTGAGTTTTCCATTCATCGGATCCCCTTCAATCAGGTTTAGGGTGGTTTCGCCGGTGATGTCCCGGGCATAGGCGTAGGGGGTGCTGCGCAGGGAGGCATGTTCAAACCGTGCGATCTGTGCGGCTGTATCCGGGGCGGTAGGCGGAACCGTCAGAACGTGTTCGGCGTAGGCATCCAACGCGGTGGCGGCCATGTCACCAGTGGTCAGCATGCGAAAATTTTCGCGCAGCCCGGTGACCTGCAACAGGTTGTGCAGGGGGTCAGCCATATCGCGACGGGTGAGTTCGGTAATGATGTATCCGGCGACGACATCGGGTTCTTCGAAATCTTCGATCAAGCTGCGGTTCAGCAAGATTAGGCCACCGGGCAAGTGCAGGCTTTCCTGGGTCATGTCGGGCAGCACAGCGATCTGACCCGCCCCAAGACGCGAGGACAATAAGGCAAGCGCGGCCAACCCCGCAGGTTCAGCGCAAACCGGGCCCGATACCCGTTCCACCCGTTTCAAAAGCGCAGCGCCAATCGCATCCCTTTTGACCTTTGGCACAACCGTCAATGTGTGATCGCGCAACGCGCCGGGCAACCAAAACAGGGCGAGCCAAGCCACAACAAGCAAAGATGTGGCCATACCCATCCAACGCAGGCGACCGGGTTTGGGGCGCGATTTCTCGATGGCCCGCCGCAGCGTTTCGATCGCCTCGATCATTTCGGTTTCGCTGTCGCCCAGTTCAATGGTTTCACCCATGTCTCCGTCGGGGTGAAAAATCGCGGGAATTTGGCCGGGATTTGCCCGCTCCACAGCAGCCAGTGACCAATGCGCAAGCGCCTGATCGTTGGGGGCAGTGACCACAAGTGTGGCATCGCCAATCGAGATGATCACCTCGCGCCGTTGCTCTGCGGGCGCGGCACGCCATAGCCCCATTGCCTCGAGCCGGGCGTATTTTTTGAGCGCGGTCATAATATGTTACGCTGATTTGCCTGCTTGTTATTGCACTAGGATACCACAAGTTCGCAGTGGGGCAATGGCCCTGAGCGATTGCCGAAATACCGGGGGGATGAAAGTGCCAGATGTGGACAAGCCCTCCTCTTTGGCAGCTTTGCGACAGCAAAGGGATCGTCGCGCACACCGACAATTGGATCAGGAACTCGCCGTTGCCATCCACGGCCAAAGCCTCTGAATAGGTTTTGTCTGGTGCATGTCGTGTGACCTGACGACGTGCGGTTTTGACGCCAAAGGTGCAGGTTCAATGAGTCTGACCTCAAGGGCGAAAACTTGAGCGGGTCAACTCATAAAACGCCAGTATTGTTGCGTGTTCAGGTGGCCGGTAACAGCTGTTTTCGCAACTCGTATTTCTGGATCTTGCCGGTCGAGGTTTTTGGCAATTCTTGAAAGACCACCTGTTTGGGCACCTTGAACCCGGCAAGCGTTTCGCGGGCAAAGGCGATGAGCGCGGCTTCGGTTGCTGTGGCGCCGGGTTTGAGTTCAACAAAAGCGCAAGGGACTTCGCCCCATTTGTCATCGGGTTTTGCCACAACCGCAGCGAGGTTCACATCCGGGTGGCCCATCAGCACCCCTTCTACTTCGACGGAGGAGATGTTTTCGCCCCCCGAGATGATAATGTCTTTGGCGCGATCCGCGATCTGAATATAACCATCGGGATGTTGGATGGCCAAATCACCAGAATGGAAATAACCGCCGGCAAAGGCCTCTTGGGTGGCTTTGGGGTTCTTGAGATATCCCTTCATCACCGAATTGCCGCGGATCATGATTTCGCCTTGGGTTGTACTGTCGTTTGGGGTCTCGATCATGTTGCTGTCAGTGACGGTGATATGTTCCATCATCGGAAAGGCGACACCTTGACGGGCTTTGATGGCTGCGCGGGCGGCGTTATCCAGCGCATCCCAGTCTTCGGGTTTCCAGATACATTCAGTGACATGGCCGTAGGTTTCGGTCAGCCCGTACACTTGAGTAACGTTAAAACCCAGCTGTTCTATCTTGGACAGGGTTGCGGGGGCCGGTGGCGCGCCTGCGGTGAATACCTCGACGATGTGATCAAAGGGGCGGCGCTCGGCCTCGGGGGCATTGACCAGCATGTTCAAAACAATGGGCGCGCCGCCAAAATGCGTGACACCTTCCTCAGCGATGGCCGTGTAGATCGCAGAAGCGGTGATGTCGCGGCAACACACCAGCGTGCCACCAATCAGCGGCATCATCCACGTGTGGTTCCAGCCATTGCAATGAAACAGCGGCACGATTTGCATGAACACCGGATGCAATGTCATACGCCATGAGATCACGGTTCCCATGGTCATCAGGTATGCACCACGATGATGATACACCACACCTTTGGGGCGGCCGGTTGTGCCTGAGGTATAATTGAGAGCGAGGCTTTCCCATTCGTCGCTTGGCATGTGCCACTCAAAGGCCTCATCGCCTGCTTTCAGCAGCTCTTCGTAGGTCTGGTGGCGTCCTGTAGCGGGCAGGGCAGGATCGGTGACTTCGATAATCTGCGGTGGAGGTCCATCCATTTCCGCGATGGCGGCTTCGGTGAGTGCAACAAATTCGGTATCGCTCAGCACAACCTTGGCACCGCCGTGGCTAAAGATATAGGACACGGTTCCCACATCCAGCCGACAATTGATGGTATTGAGGACCGCACCGCAGGCGGGCACACCAAAATGCGCCTCTGCTTGGGCGGGGGTATTGGGCAACACCGTTGCAACCACATCACCGGAGGCGACACCCAATGCTGCCAAGGCAGAGGCCAGACGGCTTGTGCGGGCGTGGTATTGGGCATAGGTGACACGGTGATCGCCATAGATAACTGCCGTGCGGTCAGCAAAGACAGATGCGGCGCGGCGCAGATGTGAGAGCGGTGTCAGGGGCACATAATTTGCGTCGCAGCGATCAAGGCCTCTTTCATCTGCCATCCAACCCATGCCGCAGCTCCCTTAAGTGCATCAGTGTGAGGATAGAGTATTGCGGCAGAGTGGCGACTTTGGAAGGGTGAATTTGAAGCTGAGGAGTACGACGTGAACGACAAGGACATAAAGCCGGGGCTGGCTGCGGTTTCCATTCTGGGCGGAATGGCGACGCTGGGGCTGACGGATAATTTCGTCCCCTATATCTCAGAGCGCGGATCGCTGTGGCAGTTCCATTTTGTCCGTTCACTTATGGTATTGGCGATATTGGGTGTTGTGGTGGCTTTGGGTTTTGGCAGTTTGCGGGCAAAGCGGCCATTGGCAGTCTTGGGGCGAAGCGTCTTTCAGGGGGCTGCAATGCTGATTTATTTCGGCTGTCTGTCCGTTTTGCCAATTGGTGTGGTGGTGGCAGGGTTGTTTACGGCGCCGTTGTTTGTGGTTTTGATTTCGATCCTGTTTCAGGGCAAGCAGGTGGGGATGTTTCGCTGGGCGGCGGTTGCCATTGGGTTTGTGGGGGCGGTGATGGTTATCCGACCGGACCCGGCGGATCTTGATCCGGTGGCGTTTTTGCCAATTGTTGCAGGTGCGCTTTATGCGGTTGGGGCGGTCGCCACCCGTGCGTGGTGTGAGGGCGAAGCGACGTTGACCCTGACAGCCGGGTTTTTCGGTGTATTGGGGGTCTTTGGGGTGATCGGCATATTTACGGTGACGGCTGATGCGCCTTTGGGGCATGCGGGGTTTGTGTTGCGCTCATGGGGGCCGCTGGACGGGGCGATGTTGTTTTGGTTCGCCGTGCAGGCGGTAGGGTCATTGATAGGGATTGCCCTGATTTTTCGCGGATACCTTTTGGGGGAAGCCACCCATGTCGCGGTGTTTGAATATTCGCTTTTGATCTTTGCCAGTTTCTGGGCGTGGATAATGTGGGGGCAAACCGTGCCGGTGATAGGGATGTTAGGCATGGTGTTGATCGCCTTTGCCGGGGCGGTGATTGCGGTGCGCAGTGCAGAGCCAACCGGCAAAGAGGCGGGGCGATGATCATCAGCCGCGGACGGTCGTATATTTTTGTGCACATCCCCAAGACGGGAGGCACATCGCTGGCTCTGGCCTTGGAAGATCGGGCGATGAAAGACGACATAATGTTGGGCGACACACCCAAGGCCAAAAAACGACGCCGCCGCATGCAAGGGGTCACAGCCTCCGGGCGTTTGTGGAAACACAGCGGGTTGTCCGACATTGATGGGCTGGTCAGCGTGCAGGAGATCGCGCAGATGTTCACCTTTACCCTTGTGCGCAATCCGTGGGACCGGATGGTCAGCTATTACCACTGGCTGCGCGAACAAAGCTTTGACCACCCTGCTGTTGTCTTGGCAAAGGATAAGACGTTCGAGGGGTTTTTGTTACATGACACCACACAAGCCACGCAAAAGCGTTGGCCGACATCACGGTATATGGTGGATGTTACGGGGCAAGAGCAGTGTTCGAGTTACATCCGGCTCGAGCATTTTGCCGAAGATGCGACGCCGTTGATGGGTCATTTGGGCTTTGAACTGGTCTTGCCACGGGAAAACCAATCAAATCGGAGTTCTCATTACCAAGATTACTACTCAGTGGCCTTGCGAGACATCGTTTCAGAGTGCTGCGCAGAAGATATTTCGCGATTCGGATATGCTTTTGGTTAGCGAATTATGAATACGACGCGGCGGTGATGAGGAAGATTAGTGTCGGATCGCGCTCCAATTTTTCCAAAACCACAGGAATTGTTGCCAATACCCATACTAATGCCTCAATCGTGCCGCTTTCACGTCCTGCCTCGGCCATGGGAATCACCCCAAATGATACCTGTTACTGCAACAGCGCCCTGCCACGGCGCATCACCATGGGGATGGATGATATGTTTGGATGGAAGAATAAAGCGAACGGGATGCCACACCGTTCAATCGAATTGTCAGGAGCTTATGACGGGGGCCTCGCGGCTCAGACGCATGGGTTGATGGCTGGTACAAAAGTTGCCTCAAATTTGGGGTGGCGCGTGATTGATGCGTTGACCGTTGGTGACAAGGTGCTGACCTTTGATCACGGCATGCAAGAGATCACCGAAATCCGCCGTCACACATTCTGGACGGATGCGCCAGAAACGGATCAGGCGCTTTGGCCGGTGATTGTGCCTGCCGGTGCCCTGGACAACCGTGAGACTTTGACATTGTTGCCGGATCAAGGCGTTATGGTTGAAAGCGATGCGGCTGCGGATGCTTTTGGTGATCCTTTTGCCGTTCTGCCAGCCCTCGCATTGGAGGGAGTGCGTGGCATTCATCGGCAGGCTCCTGCACGTCAGATAGACCTGTACGCAGTGTATTTTGCGCAAGAACAAGTGATCTATGCCGAAGGCGGTGCGTTGATCCATTGCCCGACACAAACCGTTGCGTTGGATGCATTTTTGAACACACCAGCGGCTGCTACTTATGACCTGCTGTCCCCCCGGAGTGCAGCGTTTGTAGCGGAATGTCTGATGGAAGAAGACCAGATGCTGGCCACGGGCGGCTGGGTTGATGGTCAAACGGCGGTTTACTGCTGATCTAACATCACGCGGCCCCTGGGCAGGGGCGCGACAAAGACATTTCCCCATGGTGTAAAAAGGGTCACGTGAGAGGCGTGGCCCTTTTTTGTGTCTGAAAATGCACCTGAGAATCGATGTTGGGGGGCGGCGGTGAGAGCATCACTATGCGGTTGCCAAGCTGAGCGGCGTTACCTTACCCCATACCGCCCCAGAGGCCGGACAGCATAATGCTGTTTCCTTTCGGAGTGATGTGCCTTGTGGGCGCAGAGCAATCGCATCCGCGTCCCGGTAGAAATTTTTACCCCTCCGGTTATTGCCGATGGATTTGGCGCATTTGGCAACTCTGTGCTGCTTTGCCTGTGCTTGCCCCGCTTTAGCTTGTTTGAATTCGGATCCTTTTTGTAGATGGCCGGGCATCCTGATGGCGTGGTCTTCATGCTGGATGGCTCTGCACAAGTAACCTTTCCAATGGATTGCCCCTCTTGGGCGTCTGACCCCTTAGGCATTGCCGTTTCGGGGGCCGGGGAAGGTTTGTTCAGGCATTGGCCCTGTGGCTGATGCATAGACCGAAATGGCCAATGGCCAGACAAAAAGGAACTTGAGATGTCTGAAGCGAGTGAATTTGAAACGTTGATGCTTTCGTTGATCAACGAAGAAAGAGCAAACGCCAATTTGGATCCGTTAACGTTTAACGGTGTTCTGAATGACTCGGCAGAAGACCACAGCGATTGGATGCTGGAGACGGATCAATTTTCCCATACCGGAGAAAACGGATCAAGCGTCCAGGATCGGACGACCGCTGCGGGCTATGAGCTTGAGGGCAATTGGGCCATTGGCGAGAACATCGGCTGGCAAAGTGAGCGGGGTGAGCCCGGGATTGCAGATGATGTGCGCCAAATTCATGAGAGTTTGATGAACAGTCCAGGCCACCGGGCCAACATCCTGAGCGCAAATTACGATGAAATCGGTATTGGGATCGAACAAGGCGATTTTGAAGGTTTTGATGGGGTCATGATCACTCAGAACTTTGGGGCGACCGATGCCGTCACAGAAGAGCCTGTGCCTCCGGTTGATCCCGTTGTACCAGCGCCTGAGACGCCTGTTGCAGAAGGTCCGGACCCGGTTGAGCCGACGCCCGAGACGCCTGTTGCAGAAGGCCCTGACCCGGTTGAGCCGGCGCCCGAGACGCCTGTTGCAGAAGGCCCTGACCCGGTTGAGCCAGCGCCCGAAACGCCTGTTGCAGAAGGTCCGGACCCGGTTGAGCCGACGCCCGAAACGCCTGTTGCGGAAGGCCCTGACCCGGTTGTACCAGCGCCTGAGACGCCTGTTGCCGAAGGTCCGGACCCGGTTGAACCAGCGCCCGAGACGCCTGTTGCAGAAGGTCTGGACCCGGTTGAGCCGGCGCCCGAGACGCCTGTTGCGGAAGGCCCTGACCCGGTTGAGCCAGCGCCCGAAACGCCTGTTGCAGAAGGCCCGCAGGAAGCTTTTGATGTTGATGCCTTCCTTGCTCAGCTTTCCGAGCTGTTAGAAGATATGTTTGAAAGCCTCGGTTTTCAGACTGCTGGCGATACGGTTGACAATGGTGTGGTGGAATTTGAGATGGCTGAGGATACCGCCCCCGCTTTGCCAGAAACAGACATGAACGATGGCACCGGGTTGGATTTTGCAGATGACAGCTGTGGGCTCAACTATTCAAATAATGTCTCGTTCGATCTGAATTTCTTTTGATATCCAGATCATCCCACAGCAATTGACATTCTTCGCCAATGCCCAAGCGCGCCATGCGCTTTCGGGACTTTGGTGATGCAGGTTGGCTCTGCTTAAGGGGTCGGCAATGTTGATGAACTGAAAAGGGGCGCCAAGGTGCCCCTTTTTGATCACCATGTCAGGCGATCCGAAATCAGGCAATCGCCTGAGTTTCTCAGCCGTAAACAGCCCTGAGATGTCTGGTGTCGTGCTGCCTACTCGCGTCGAAAAAAGGGGGATGACAGGTACAAAATTGCGGCAAATGCGGCCGGGGTACCTGTGGCTCATTCAACGCGCTTTTCTGAAAGTGATTCGGGTAGAGAACGGGTGCGTAGATTCGAGCGAATCACCCTGTTAACATGCCCTTATGACACATCCTTACACCGATCTTCCCGCTGATGCCTTCTGGCGCACTGCTGTTGCAGAACCCTTATCCGGTGAGGTTTCAGGGCTGTGGTCCCCGAAGTGGCCCGTGACGCGAGCAGACAAGATCGCAACAGCCGGGAGCTGTTTTGCCCAGCATATTGGCCGGGCGTTAAGTGCGCGAGACTATGCTTGGACCGATTTTGAACCAGCGCCACCGTTTTTACGAGGTTCACAGGCCGCGAAATTTAATTACGGTGTCTTTAGTTTTCGCACAGGCAACATCTATACCCCGCGAATGTTAAATCAATGGTTGGACTTGGCGTTGGATGGGCATGTCGGGCCAGAGCCCTTTCTCACGTCTGATGGGCGGTTTGTTGACCCGATGCGTCCGATGATTGAACCGGATGGGTTTGCCACTGAATTGGAATTTTACACCGCCCGCCAAGCGACCGCAGCGGCGATCGCACAGGCTGTTAAAGAGGCTGACATTTTTGTCTTTACCCTCGGGTTGACGGAATGTTGGCGTGATGCCCAGACCCAAGTTGAATATGCGGCATGCCCGGGAACATTGGGTGGCAGGTTTGAGGCGGGGCGCCATGTGTTCCACAACATGCGTTTTGCGGAAGTGCTTGAGGAAACCACCCGGGCGATCAGTCGAATGCGTACCATCAATTGGAAACTGCGTGTTTTGCTCACGGTCTCACCGGTGCCATTGACTGCAACCGCGACGGGCCAGCATGTGTTGACAGCAACAACGCAATCAAAGTCGATTTTGCGAGCCGTCGCATCAGAGCTAACGATGACTTTGCCCGAAGTGGATTATTTTCCATCTTATGAACTGGTCACATCACCTGCGTTTGAAGGGCGTGCGTTTGCCGACAACAAAAGATCTGTGCGGCCTGAGGCTGTGGATGAAATCATGGCGCGGTTTTTTGCAGATCAGATGAGCGGATTTCCAGAGGTGTTTGCCGAAGAGATGCAAGCGGCAGAGCGCGAGAAACTGTTTAAAATCAGAACAGAACGCCGTGCTGCTCGGGCGTTGCGTGAGCAGGGTGAATCGGCGGATACGTTGCCGGTTGTGGTGAAAGTGGGTAAGACCACCACGAAACAGACGGCTCAGCCCAAAAAGAAAAACAGAACAAAGCCAAGCGGCAAGTCTCATCAGGATGTTGTATGTGAGGAGGCGATGCTTGATGCCTTCTCGCGGTAATAAACGTATTTTGTTGTTTGGTGACAGCCACTTGGCTGCTGCGGCTTTGGCGGTACGGGACGCGGGCGCCGAAGACCGGTTTGAATTTTGGGGGGCGGCGGGCCCCGAATTTCGCAATATCACCCTTGAGGATGATGGCGTGAGGCCCACAACAACCGAAGCAGTGGAACAGGTTGCCATGGTAAACGGACGCGGTTTGAAGCGGCTGGAACGTGGGGCTTTTGATACCGCGATTGTGGTGGGCGCGCGGCTGCGGATCACTGATTTCATTGTGCCGATGGCGGAACATGTCACGGCTGCCTCGGGGGCTGTGTCTGATCCGGTTTTGGCAGCTTGTGCACAGGAATGGCTGAACAAACGGACCATCACGATGATGGATTACCTGTTTGCAGATGGGGGCGATGTCGCCTTTGTCGCAGCCCCTTTGTCAATCCAGCGGCCCAAGACCAAAGGCCGGGTGGCGCGCCCCTGCATTGCACCTGATGGGTTAAGACGCCTCCGTCGCGCGGCACAAGTTGCGATGCGGGCGCGGGGATACCATCTGATCCAGCAACCCGAAGACAGTATCACAGATGAGCTCTATACCGCTGACGCGCACGCAGCATTTTCAGAACAACGCGATTTTACCCATGTGACCCCGACCTTCATGAAAGGCATGTTGGATGAGGCGTTGCGGGCGATAAAGCAACCCGTACTATAGGATCTGCCTTTGTCGTTTTTGGAATGCGAAGGGGGCGCGATAACGCCCCCCTGAGGAATTGGTACTGAGCCAAATGGGTCAGGCAACAGCCTGAGTTTCACCACCAAAGCGGCCATAGAACGTCTGGTTTTTTGCGGCCATCTCGCGCAGCAAGGCAGGCGGTTCAAACCGGGGGCCGAATTTTGCGGCGAGTGCATCACATCGTTCAGCGGCGTATGGTGTCCCGATAATGTCGAGCCATGACAGGGGGCCGCCGCTCCATGGGGCAAAACCCCATCCTAGGATCGCGCCAACGTCGCCTTCGCGGATGTCCATCAACACGCCTTCTTCAAGCGCACGCACCGCCTCAAGCGCTTGTACGAACATCAGCCGGTCTTGCACTTCTTGGACGTCGGGTTGTTCCTCTGCCAACGGATATTTGTCGTGAACACCTTTCCAGTACCCGGTGCGTTTGCCCTTGTCGTCATAATCGAAATACCCGGCATTTGCCTTGCGGCCCAACCGCCCGATGTCTTCCATCCAGACGATCAGATCATCCGCTTCGGATGCGGGGTATTCGTTCCCCATGGCTGCCTTGGAGGCGCGCATGATCTTGGTGGCCAGATCAATCGAGGTTTCGTCACCCAATTGAATTGGTCCCACAGGGAAGCCCAGCATCTGTGCCGCGTGGTCGATCAGGGCTGGGGCGACACCCTCGGTTACCATGCGTGTTGCCTCGCCGCCGTAAGGGATGATGCAGCGATTGGCATAAAAGAACCGCGCGTCATTGACCACAATTGGTGTTTTGCGGATCTGACGCACATAATCGAGCGCCTTGGCCACTGCGCGATCACCAGTCTCAGCGCCTTTGATGATTTCAACCAACAACATTTTCTCAACCGGAGAAAAGAAGTGGATGCCGATGTACTGATCACGTCGCGAGGACGCTTTGGCCAGATCGGTGATTGGCAAGGTCGAGGTGTTGGAGGCAAAGATGCAATCCTCGGGGATCACGGCTTCGACCTTCTTGGTCATCTCGGCTTTGACTTCGGTGTCTTCAAACACCGCTTCGATAATCAGATCACATCCCTTAAGTGCGTCTAGATCAGGCGTGGCTGTGATCAGGTTCAGCAGGGCTTCTTTCTTTTCGGGTGTAGCTTTCTTGCGGGCGATACCTTTGTCCATATAGCTCTCGGAATAGGCTTTGCCTTTGTCGGCGGCAGCTTGATCCCGGTCAATCAGGACAACTTCGATCCCCGCTTGAGCCGAGACCAAAGCGATGCCGGCGCCCATCATACCTGCACCCAGAACGCCAAGTTTCTTGACCCGCTGATCCGCGACGTCTTTGGGGCGCACCGCCCCTTTTTCAAGCGCTTCTTTGTTGAGAAACAGCGACCGGATCATGGCAGAGGAAGAGGGGTTCATCAAAATGGAAGTGAACCATCGGGCTTCGATTTTCAGGGCAGTGTCGAACGGCACCAATGCGCCTTCGTAAACGGCGGAAAGCAAGGCTTTGGCTGCCGGGAATGCGCCTTTGGTTTTGCCGTGCACCATTGCGTTTGCGCCAACAAAGGTCATGAAACCAGCCGGGTGATAGGGCGCGCCGCCGGGCATTTTATAGCCTTTTGCATCCCAGGGCTTAACAAGGTCAGCATCTTTGGCGTTCAACACCCAATCGCGGGCGGCGGCAATCGGGTCATCCACGACTTCATCGATCAACCCGGCCTTTGCGGCAGCGGCAGGGGCGACCATTTTGCCTTCAAGCAAGAAGCCGGAAGCTGCCATCGCGCCGAGCTTAAAGCTGAGCCGGGTGGTGCCGCCCGCGCCGGGAAAGATGCCAACCATGATTTCTGGCAAACCAATGCGGGCCTTGGGGTTGTCCGCACAAAAGATACGGTGTGTGGCCAAAGGCAGTTCAAGGCCGATGCCTGCCGCCGTGCCGGGCAGAGCCGCAGCAATTGGTTTGCCGCCTTTCAGTTTCTTGGGGTCCATCCCGGCACGTTCAATTTTGCGCAGCAAATGGTGCATGCGCATTGTACCTTCGAACAGGCCTCGCGCAGGATCATCACCAGCGTCTTCCTTGAGTTTGGCCAACAGGTTCAGATCCATGCCGCCCGCAAAAGAACCTTCTTTGCCGGAGGTGATCACGATACCTTTGACTTTGTCGTCAGCAAGGGCGGTGTCGATATGGCTGTCCAGTTCTGACAACCCTTCTACGGACATGACGTTCATAGATTTGTCGGCCACGTCCCACGTGATAATGGCGACGCCATCGGCGTCGGTTTGCATGGTGAAGTCTGTCATGAGAGTTCTCCTAGGCGCCGTCTGTTGGAGGCGCGGATTTTTTGGGTTGAATTGGCTTGCTGGCCAAGTCTTGGTTGGGCAAGAAGGGATCGAATGCCGACACACCATCTAGTGCCTCTTCGATCCGGGGCGCAGGGCCGGGGGTGCCTTCCGCTTCGCTGCTGAAAAACGGCTCTTTGGAGGAAATTGCGCTCTGGGAGCGAAAGGACTTCCAAAGGCCATCTACCCGACGCATGACGATTTCCGTCATGAAAGGTTCTTCGATCAGTTGCAGCCCCGCAAGCAGATAGGTTTCGTGATATCCAAGGATCAGATTTTCCTCGGGTTGTTTGGCATCCAGACAAACCCGTTCGATGCGCGTCACACCAAGCGCCGCTAGACGTTGGGAATAGGAAAGCAGGCATCGCATCACGTCTTCCGCGCTGTTCTGCCAATAGCCGCCGTTGAGGCCACCGACAAAACGCGGATAAGTAAACCTGTCCAGAATACTGGCAGGGTCGTGCGCCAAAACCGCCGCGTTCACCTCGTCTAGGTGTTCTTGATAAATCGCGCGCGGATCTGAATGCACGATAAGGTCCTTTGATAACACCGCTCTCCAAGGGTCAAACCCGTTCGATGATCGTAGCGGCTCCCATGCCGGATGCAATACAAAGCGTAGCAAGACCAACTTCTTTGTCCGCGCGCTCCAATTCATCCAACAAGGTACCGATGATCATAGCCCCGGTTGCCCCCAACGGGTGACCCATTGCGATGGAGCCGCCGTTCACATTGACCTTTTCATGTTCAACGTTGAAGGCTTCCATGAAGCGCATGACAACAGCTGCAAAAGCTTCATTCACCTCAATAAGGTCTATGTCTTTGATATCCATGCCGTTATCAGCAAGGATTTTTTCAGTAACAGGCACAGGTCCAGTTAACATGATCGTTGGATCGGTGCCGATTTTTGCGGTGGCCCGAATGCGGGCGCGGGGTTTGAGACCGTGTTTTTCGCCGAACTCTTTGTTGCCGATCAACACGGCTGCGGAACCATCCACGATGCCCGAAGAATTTCCGGCGTGGTGAATGTGATTTATCCGTTCAAGGTGCGGATACTTCAGCAGCGCGACTTTATCGAATCCCGGCATGACTTCGCCCATTTGCTGAAAGGCGGGGTTCAGGCTGCCCAGTGACTGCATGTCTGTCTGTGGGCGCATGTATTCGTCGTGATCCAGAATGGTCAGGCCGTTTTGATCTTTGACGGTGATGACCGACTTCTTGAAACGCTGTTCTTCCCATGCTTTTTGGGCGCGTTGTTGGGATGCAACGGCCAGTTGGTCTGCGTCATCACGCGAATAACCGTATTCAGTGGCGATGATATCAGCAGAGATCCCCTGTGGGACAAAGTATTGTTCCATTGCGAGGGTCGGATCAACGGCAATGGCGGCACCGTCGCTACCCATGGCAACCCGGCCCATCATCTCAACACCGCCAGCGATATATGCATCACCAGCGCCGCCTTTGACCTGATTTGCGGCAAGGTTGACGGCCTCCATACCGCTTGCGCAGAACCGGTTGATGGCCAGACCCGGAATGCGTTCATCCAGATCAGAGGCAAGCACCGCAGAGCGCGCCAGACAGCCGCCTTGTTCCATCACTTGGGTCACATTGCCCCAGATGACATCCTCAACGGCGTGACCTTCGAGGTTGTTGCGTTCTTTCAAGGCGTTCATCGTCTGAGCAGAGAGACGCAGCGCTGTCACCTCGTGCAGCGATCCGTCTTTGCGGCCTTTGCCGCGCGGGGTGCGCAGGGCGTCATATATATAGGCTTCGGTCATGGAAAATACTCCTGTAATTCTAGGATATCAGGCGCGGTCAGCGGGGCTGCCGGGCATCAGATCGTATGGGGCTTTCCAGCCCGGTGTTTCGGACAGCCGTGTCAGCCATGCGTCGATGTTGGGCCATTGCGCGCGGTCAAACCCGAATGGTTCGGGGTAATACAGATACCCACAGCACGACAGGTCCGCGTTGGTGATCGCATCACCCACAATCCAATCGCGCCCATCAAGGTGGTCATTTAGCACGGTGTAAGCGGCGGTTAGGCGGCCTTGATTAAAGGCGATTACCTCTGCCGGGCGTTTGTCTTCGGGCAGGAAATTCATCAAGAAACGGGTTGGCCCCACAACTGAACTAAGCTTGTGATTGTCCCAGAGCACCCAGCGCAAAATCTCGCGCCGCTCGGTGGCGTCTTTGCCGCCGAATTTGCCTGATTTCTCTGAGATGTAGTCTTGGAGCACGCCAGATTGGGTCAGGCACAAGTCGCCGTCAAACATTGCGGGTACTTCACCCATGATATTGATCGCCCGGTATTCGGGGCTGCGCGCCTCACCGCCAAAGAAATCCACTTTGACCGGCTCCCAGTCCAGCCCGGACAGTTCGAGGGCCAGCGCGGCCTTGTAGGCGTTGCCGCTTTCGCCGAAGCAATGGAGTTTGATGGTCATTGGGTTGTCCTTTTTGTCATTTTGCACTGAGAGCTGAATTTGAGCGTAACCTCACATCAGACATCTAATAAGGGTGATCTGCGCGGTCGGTCTCAATTTTCGTTGTGTTGTATTACAGGTTGCGCGAGATGAGTTCCTTCATAATCTCATTGGTGCCGCCGTAGATGCGTTGGACGCGCGCGTCAGTCCACATTTCGCCAATGGCATATTCTTGCATAAATCCATAACCACCATGTAATTGCAGGCATTCATCCAGCACCTCACCTTGGGTGTCGGTCAGCCAGTATTTGGCCATCGCGGCGCGGTCGACGGTCAATTCACCACGCAGGTGTTCTGCGATACATTGATCAAGAAAGGCACGGGCGATGACGGTTTTGGTTTTGCATTCGGCCAGTTTGAAACGGGTGTTTTGAAACTGCGTGAGCGGACCGCCAAAAGCTTCGCGTTCTTTGCAATATTGCACGGTCAATTCCACAGCGCCTTCCATGGCGCCAACCGCTTCGCAGGCGATGATCAGCCGCTCCTGAGGAAGCTGCTGCATCATTTGATAAAACCCTTTGCCCTCTTCTCCACCAAGGATATTTTCAGGCGGCACTTCGACGTTGTCAAAAAACAGCTCTGAGGTGTCAGAGGCGTGTTTGCCGATTTTCTCAAGGTTGCGGCCTCGTTGGAAACCTTCGGTGCCTTCGGTTTCAACCACAACAAGGCTTACGCCTTTGGACCCCAGCGCGGGATCGGTTTTGGCGGCAACGATGACCAGTTCGGCGTGTTGACCATTGGTGATAAAGGTCTTTTGTCCTGACAGGCGGTATGCGTTTCCGTCTTTGATCGCTTTGGTTTTGATGTTTTGCAGGTCCGAACCGGTGGAGGGTTCGGTCATGGCAAGTGCGCCGACCATTTCGCCCGACACCATCTTGGGCAACCAGCGTTTCTTTTGCTCTTCGGTGCCGTAAGCCAACACATAATGCGCCACGATGCCCGAATGAATGCCATTGCCCCAGCTTGACAGGTTGGCACGCGCCGCTTCGATGTAGATCGCGGCTTCGTGGCCGAAATCGCCGCCCGCGCCGCCATATTCTTCGGGGATGGAGGCACAGAGCAATCCCAGTTCGCCCGCCTCATTCCAACATGCGCGGTCCATCTCAGACTGATTGCGCCACTTTTCAAACTTTGGCGCCCATTCGGTGTTGATGAAATTCGCAGCCATATCCGCGATCATCTGATGTTCGTCAGTCATCCAAGGGGATGTTTTTGATGCAAAGTCTCTCATCGCGGTCTCCACGGTTGGTTAGCGTTTGCGCTCGTCAAGTTCGGAATTGAACAGCCGCAGCCGGGCCGTCAGGTTTTCTTCGTTGATGACGGATTTGAAGTTTTCAAACAGGAACGACAGGGCTTCGCCTTCGTCCAGACCTGCGTCTGCGCTGAACTTTTTTAGAACACGGTATCCGTCTTCGGTCATGGCGACGGGAAAACGGCGGGTCAGGCGAAAGCGTTTTGGCATTACTGGTCTTTCTTCTTTTTCCAGAGAAATGTCGTCAGGACAAAGATCATGACGCTGATGCCGAATACATAGTAGGATTTGTTCGGTTTCAATGCCTCAAACTGTTCAGGGGGGGCGGTGCCGGACGCGATGATGTGCACTGCGATCCAGATGCCCGCACCAATCCAACAGAATGTGGACAGGATCAGGATCAGCTCACGTGGCATATTCATCGCGCCCCCCAACGGCCTAGAAGTTGGCCGCGTCCAATGCCATCACAGTATCCGCACCGGATTGAATACGTGTCAGATGCAGCGCCGTCGCGGGCAATTGTCGGGCCATATAATAGCGCCCCGTTGCCAGCTTGGTCTCATAGAATGCCACGTTACTGTTGCCATCAGCCAAGGCTGCCTTGGCGGCAATCCCCATACGGGCCCACATCAGGCCCAGACACACATGCCCAAACATATGCATAAAGTCGTTGGACCCTGCCAGCGCGTGATTTGGGTTTTTCATGCCGTTTTGCATGAAATACATGCCCGCTGCCTGTAGGTCTTTGCTGGCGGCTTTCAGCGGTTCCATGAAGTCTTTGTCAAAGGTCTCATCAGCGCCGGAATGGTCCTTGATGAAGGATTTGACCATGTCAAAGAACGCCATCACATGTTTACCGCCGTCCTGAGCAAGCTTGCGGCCCACCAGATCAAGCGCCTGAACACCGTTGGCACCTTCATAGATCATGGCAATTCGTGCGTCGCGGGTGAATTGGGACATGCCCCATTCCTCAACATAGCCGTGGCCGCCGTAGACCTGCTGTGCTTTGACAGTCATGTCGTAACCGACGTCGGTCAGGAAACCTTTGATCACCGGTGTCAAAAGGGACACGAGGCCATCCGCATCTTTGTCATTAGCGCGGTGGGCCGCGTCGATCATTGTGGCGCCCCAAAGGATAAAGGCACGCGCACCTTCGGCAAAGCTTTTCTGATCCATCAAGGAACGACGGATATCGGGGTGCACGATCAGCGGGTCGGCAGGTTTGTCCGGGGCTTCGGCACCGGTCACAGCGCGACCTTGCAGACGGTCCTTGGCGTATTCCAATGCGTTCTGATAGGCGACTTCGGCTTGTGAAAGGCCCTGCATGCCTACGCCCAGACGCGCTTCGTTCATCATGGTGAACATGGCGCGCATGCCTTTGTGTTCTTCGCCCAGCAGATAACCGGTGGCATCGTCATAATTCATCACGCAGGTGGAATTGCCATGGATGCCCATCTTTTCTTCGATGGACCCGACAGTTGCGCCATTCCGGGCGCCCAAAGAGCCATCTTCATTCACTAGGAACTTTGGCACAATAAACAGCGAAACGCCTTTGATGCCTTCCGGGGCGCCGTCAATTTTGGCCAACACCAGATGGATGATATTGTCGGCCATGTCATGTTCACCAGATGAGATGAAGATCTTTTGACCGGAAATCTTAAAGCTGCCATCCGCCTGCGGTGTGGCTTTACTGCGCATGAGACCCAGATCTGTGCCGCAATGTGGTTCGGTCAGGTTCATCGTCCCAGTCCAGTCGCAAGAGACCATCTTGGGCAGAAAGGTATCTTTTTGTTGGTCGGTGCCATGGGCCAGGATCGCAGATGCCGCACCGTGCGTCAGGCCTTGATACATCGTAAAGGCCTGATTTGCAGATGAAAAATATTCTCCGACCGCAGTACCCAATACATATGGCATATTCTGGCCGCCGTATTCTTCGGGCATATCAAGTCCGGTCCAACCGCCTTCTTTGACTTGCTCAAACGCCTCTTTGAACCCTGTAGGTGTGTGGACAACGCCGTTTTCAAGGCGGCAACCTTCGGTGTCGCCAACGATGTTGAGCGGCGCCACCACCTCAGAGGTCAATTTGCCCGCTTCTTCAAGGACGGCGGCCGTAAAATCAGGTTCAAGATCTTCGTAGCCGGGAATGTCAGCTTTGCTGATGTTGAGAACGTCGTGCAGTACAAACTGCATGTCTTTTGTTGGCGGGGTATAAGATGGCATGGTGCTCTCCCTTGAGGTCTGCTTGTCGATTGGTCCGCGCTTATTCGGCTGCGGTCCGTGTTTGTTTCATCGAGGCGATCATTTTCTCGCCCCACTTCAATTGGTCCTTGAGATCGGTGATGGCCTGATCCAGATCGTCGCGCTGTGCTTCCATATCGGTCAGACGTTCACGGGCGATGTCATAGGCACGGGCAAATTGGGTCTGCTGCTGATCTCCGACATGGTAAAGGTCAAGAAGTTGACGAATCTCTTCAAGGCTAAAACCAAAGCGTTTGCCCCGCAGGATCAGTTTTAACCGTGCCCGGTCACGTTTGGTGAACAGCCGTTTCTGACCTTCACGTTTGGGGAACAGCAATTCCTTTGCCTCGTAAAACCGCAGGGTGCGCGGCGTAACATCAAAGGCGTCACACATTTCGCGGATGGTCATCATTTCACTGGTCATCTCTTCATCTCTCGTCACAAATGATTGTTCTTGTCGATCGATGTGTGACGTTTGAGCATGTCATACAATAGCACCTTAAGTTTACGTAGTGTGGACGTTACGTCACTTTGATAGTTGACGTAGGTAGAGTCTTGGTAAGGCTGAATTTTTTTGTCTCATAACGAAAATCAACGTTTTTGTGTTCCTTTGAAAGGTTCCTATCGTTTAACCGAGAAGCGCATTCCTTGGCTGGCCTGAGATCATATTGAGCACTGGTTGACAGGTGTTAAAGCGCAGCCGGAACTGTTTCACGGCCACGTAATGGGTCACCAACCCGAAGCGTCACTTCATGCAATCGTCAGATTAAGAAGGTCTTAGCGAGCAATGCAGCTCAATGCGGGACATGGGCGGGGATCAAGCTTTTGCTTTGGCCAGATAATCAGCGGTTTGATTGCGCAAGTGCTCCAGCTCTTTGATGGCCTCATCCAATTGGGCGCGCTGGTCTGCGAGTTCGGCCAATTGTCCATCCGCCAGAGTAACCCAGGCTTCCATCTGGCTTTGTGAGCCTTCATCCTCGCGGATCAGCAACCATTGGCGGATGGTCTCTAGCGGAAAACCAAATTTGCGACCGCGCAGAATCAACAGCATGCGGCCCCGTTCGCGATGGCCATAAAACCGCGCGCGACCTTCCCTGTCGGGTTGCAGCAATTCAATATATTCATAGTACCGCAAGGTTCGCGGTGTAACGTCGAATTCTGCGCACATTTCTTTAAAAGTCAGGCGGTCTTCTGCCATGAATAGTCACTCCCTAAACCATAAGCTAGGACGATGTCCGGGCAAGCGCAACAGGTGGTCTTGCCCTTTGGCAAGGTCGGGCAGATAAAGAGGAAAATCTCGCAAAGGACCGCCGCCATGGCTGAAAAGATCAAGATGGCCAGCCAGTTCATTCAGGCTTTGCCGCATGCGCAGGCTTTGGGGATGCATCTGGAAAAACTGGAACCCGGTGAAGCAAAGATATCCATGCCGTATGCGGAGCATTTGGTGGGAGACCCTAAAACAGGTGTGGTTCACGGCGGGGCGGTTTCGGCCTTGATGGACACGGCATGTGGCGCGGCGGTGATGAGCCATCCAAGCAATCCCGCCCATACAGCGACCATTGATTTGCGCATCGAATACCTGCGCTCTGCGGTGCCGGGCCAAACCATCACCACCACGGCCACCTGTTATCACGTGACCAGATCAGTTGCCTTTGTGCGTGCGATTGCCAGCGATGAAGACACAACGCGTCCTGTGGCGATGGCCACTGGTACCTTTACGGTGGGGAGCTGAAGCATGATCAAACGACCCGAACCGGTGCAGGTGGTGAAGCAACGCCGCGACGCGGTGTTGCATACCTTGGTCGAAGGGGTGCCCTATATCCAATATCTGGGTGTTGCCTTTGAACGACGCGGGGATGAGCTGACGGCGGTTCTGCCTTTTCGTGATGATCTGATCGGCAATCCAATGTTGCCCGCATTACATGGCGGGGCGACAGCGGCCTTTCTTGAGATCGCGGCGATTGTGACCTTGTCGTGGGGAGTGATGTGGGAGGACATGGAAAGTGGCGTGCTGGATGTTGAACATCTGGACCGGGACAGCCTGCCGCGATTGCCCAAAACGATTGATTTCACCGTTGATTATCTGCGTGCTGGCCTGCCGCGTGATGCCTATGCGCGGGCTCGGATCACCCGTGCGGGGCGGCGTTATGCCAGCGTTCATGTAGAAGGATGGCAAGACAATCGCGACCGTCTATATGCGCAGGCAACAGGGCATTTTGTGATGCCACAACGTGAAGACTAAGATGTCCGCGTCCCAAGAGGTTACCCATCGTCGGGTCCTTAACATTGCTGTTCCAATCGTTATTTCCAACGCAACAGTGCCGATTTTGGGGGCTGTGGACACAGGCGTTGTCGGGCAGATGGGATCAGCCGTGCCTATTGGCGCGGTGGGCATCGGGGCGATCATCCTGTCAGCGTTCTATTGGTTCTTTGGCTTTTTGCGGATGGGCACTGTTGGATTGACCGCGCAAGCTTCGGGCGAAGCAGATGCAACTGAAGTTGCGGTTCTATTGACGCGCGGATTGCTGATTGGTGCAGCTGCTGGCGTGGCTGTGATCGCCTTACAGGTGCCGTTGATGTGGGCGGCCTTCAAAATATCCCCTGCATCTGCCGAGGTAGAAGCGCTGGCTCGTCAGTATATGACCATTCGCATCTGGTCAGCGCCCGCTGCGATTGCTTTGTACGCCATCACGGGGTGGTTGATTGCACAGGAACGGACCCGGGCGGTGCTGGTGTTGCAGCTTTGGATGAACGGGCTGAACATCGGATTGGATTTGTGGTTTGTGCTTGACCTTGGGTGGGGCGTGGACGGCGTTGCACTGGCGACCTTTATTGCGGAATGGACTGGTGCCGCCTTGGGCTTGTGGTTCTGCCGGGCGATATTTTTGCGGCCTGAATGGCGCAATTGGGCACGGGTTTTCGACGGGCCGCGATTGGTGCGGATGATGAAGTTGAACAGCGATATCTTGCTGCGCTCGCTGTTGCTGCAAGCGATGTTCATTTCGTTTTTGTTCATCGGTTCGGACATGGGGGATGTCACTTTGGCGTCCAATCAGGTGTTACTGCAATTCCTGATGATCACGTCTTATGGATTGGATGGATTTGCCTTTGCAGCCGAAGCATTGGTCGGCAAGGCGGTGGGGCAGGGCGATCGGGCGATGGTGCGGCGCGGCGCGATCTTGGCGTCTTTTTGGGCCTGCGTTGTATCACTGGGCCTGACGGTGGTTTTCATAGGCACAGGGCCCACAATTATTGATATGATGACAAAAGCCCCTGACGTTCAAAACGATGCGCGGCTTTATTTGCCTTATATCTGGCTGGTGCCGATATTGGGTGTCGCGGCGTTTATGTTGGATGGCATATTTATCGGTGCCACCCGATCACGCGATATGCGCAACATGATGATGGTGTCATTTGTAATCTATGTGCTGGCGATTTTGACACTGGTGCCTGCCTTGGGCAATCACGGATTATGGGCGGCTATGTTGGTCGCATTTGTGGTCCGGGGGATCACATTGGGCGTCCGCTATCCGGCGTTGGAACGATCCGTGGGATAACGCGCAGCAGGGCCGCACGAAAAAAGGGGCCGCACGCAGGCAGCCCCTTTTGAAACATCGAATGGTAACAACCCTTAGGAATCGCTGCCCGCTTCGGCTTCTGATGCATCACCTTCAGCGGCTTCGCCGTCGTCGTCATCATCAGAAGATGCAAGACCGGAGGGTGCGGAAACCTGTGCAATCACAAAGTCACGGTCGATCGTTGGCTTGGCACCCTCTGGCAATTTCACGTCGGAAATTGTCAGGTTGTCGCCAATCTCAAGCGCGGTGATGTCGATGACAAGGCTTTCAGGAATGTCTGCTGCTGTCACGATCAATTCGACTTCGGGACGCACAAGGTTCAACGTGCCGCCTTTTTTCAGACCGACGCATTCATCTTCGCCGCTCACTTCGACGTTGATGAACAGGTTGATTTTGGTGGTCCGCTTGAGACGCATGAAATCGACGTGCGTGGGCAGGTCTTTGACAACGTGACGCTGGACGTCGCGGCAGATGACCCGGACGTCATCGTGGCCTTCGACTTTCATGTTGAACAGGGTGGATTTAAACCGGCCCTTGCGCAGCATGGTCAGCAGCTTGTTGAACGGGATGTTGATCGGTAGCGGATCCGCGTCACCACCAAAAACAATCCCCGGAACCATGCCATCACGGCGTGCCTGACGAGCGGCGCCCTTGCCTGTCCCCGTCCGTTCCTGGGCTTCAAGATCTGGAATCTCTCCGGCCATTTGTATTCTCCAATATGTTAGGGCGGGACGCCTCCAAGGCTGTCGTCCCGCGTGAAGGGGTGGCTATAGAACGCTTTGCTCCACATGAAAAGAGCAAATATGCGCAGGAACGCTTGGCACCGTCGGGGCCCTGTGGCAAGCGCTCTTCATGAGCTTTGTTCAAGATATCAAACTGTCGCGCAAACCGCTTGCCGGGTTCTTGGCCATTGGCGTGGCGTGGGCTGCATTTTTTGCACAGATGCCGGTGATCAAGGCGCAGGTCGGAGCCACTGATGGCGCATATGGGGTGGCCATCTTGGTTTCATCAATTGGGGCTTTGGCAGCGATGTGGCTGGCTCCGATGTGTCGCAGGTTTGCAGGCGGCAATGCGGTGCCTTTGGGTATCGCAGTTTTGGCAATTGGCATGTTCTGCGCAGGCGCATCTGGGGGGCTTGTGGTCTTGATGCTGGCAATGATGTTGGCCGCGGCAGGGTCCGGAGTGATCGATGTGCTGATCAATGCGCGGATATCTGAGATTGAGGCCGAAAGCGGGCGCAATCTGATGAACCTGAATCATGCTCTGTATTCTTTTGCCTATGCTGGGGGCGCTTTGATTGTTGGCGTTTTTCGTAGTGCGGGCGGAGGTCCATTGCTGATTATGGTCGCTTTGGTCTTCTTGCTTGGGTTGCTTGCTCTGGCTGCGAGGGATGTTGCGCCGCCCCCTGAGCAAGATACCTCGGGATCAATTGCGGGCTTTCCCAACCTGCTGGTGATTTTGACCGGGTTGATTGTGTTGACGGCGTTTTTAACGGAAGCAGCAACCGAAGGATGGTCGGCTTTGCATCTGGAGCGAACATTGGGCGGATCGCCTGCACAAGGGGCGTTGGGACCAGCGCTGCTAGGCTTGATGATGGGGATTGGGCGGCTGTTTGGACATGGTCTTTCACGGTTTGTGCGCGACACTTGGTTGATGTTGGCCGCAAGTCTGGTGGCTTCAAGCGGTGTCGTTTTGGCGGGACTTGCCCCAACAGTTTCGCTGGCGTTATTGGGTTTTGCCATTGCCGGATTGGGGGTTTCGGTAGTGGTGCCTTTGGCGATGGCCTTTATCGGTCGAGTCGTGGCACCGGCGCATCGCCTTGCGGCAATCAGCCGGGCGTCGGTGATTGGATATGGCGCATTTTTCTTTGGGCCCCCGTTGATGGGGCTGGTGGCACAGGGGTTTGGGCTTAGAGCGGCTTTTGTTACTGTTGCAGCCCTGCTGGTTGTCACTGCAATCGTGTTGATCCCTGCACTGGCGCGCCGCAGCTAGCTAGGCATTTTCTCGGTGCAGATGTCCGCCCTCGGCCATCACCATTTCATATAGCATAAAATCTTCGGCCCGCACGTCTTGCAATTGGGCCAATGTCGCATCGCTTAGCGGGGCATCCACATGCGGTGAGATGTTCTTGGCGCCCAATTCAATCGGGTGTTGCAGGTGCTCTGATAGGAACATCAGAAATGCCTCTTGGTGCTCATAGGCAAAGACGTGGTCCGCCAGCACGGTTTCGCGGCCATCGGTCAGAAAATTAAACTGACGGCCGATTTGGGCCCGTTTGGGGGGATTGTCGGCAATGACTTCTTGTACAAACTGATCAAAGGAAATGCCTTTGGTGCTGACATCGGTTCCGTCCAGCCGCTCTTGTGATCGGTATTTGTACCAGCTGCGGATTTGATCCACAGGTTCGCGCATCACAGCAACAGACGCCGGGCGGACGCCAAAGGTGTCTTCGAGGAACGGAGCAACCTTATTGGCGTAACGGGCGGCGGGCGTGTGCTTGCGGTTCTTGGCAAAGATGATTTCGGCGCGCGACTTAAGCGCCAGCTCCACTGCGGTGGTGCCGGTTTTCGGAGTCGCGAGAAACGCAATCTTGTGGCGTAGAAAGATCAGCATGATCGAAGACTTAGCATCCCTTTGTCACGCTTGCCAGCGGCCTCCAAAATCTTCGGGGATCAGCAGGTTGTGACGCCCCAGATCCGCAACATTTGTTTCGCCGCACAACGCCATTGTTGTATCCAATTCCCGGTGGATCAACTCCAACGCTGATTGCACCCCGGCTTGGCCCATCGCACCCAGACCATAAATGAAAGCGCGCCCGATGTAGGTGCCTTTGGCCCCCAATGCCAGCGCCTTGAGCACATCTTGGCCAGAGCGGATGCCACCGTCGACATGCACTTCAATTTGATCCCCGACGGCATCCAATATCGAAGGCAGCGCGGCAATTGAGCTGATCGCGCCGTCCAATTGGCGACCACCGTGGTTGGAGACGATGATGGCATCTGCGCCAACCTTTAGCGCCATTTTGGCGTCTTCGGCATCCAAAATACCTTTGAGGATCACCTTGCCGCCCCATTCTTCCTTGAGTTTGGCAATCTTTTTCCAATCCAAGGATGGATCAAATTGTTCAGCGGTCCAGGATCCAAGGCTGGATGCGTCGGATATCCCATCAACATGCCCGACAATATTGCCAAATTCGCGGCGCTGGGCTTGGAGCATGCCAATGCCCCAGCCCCATTTGGTGGCAAGGTTCGCCATGGTCTTGAGCGTCAGTTTTGGTGGGGCGGACAGGCCATTTTTGAGGTCCTTATGACGTTGACCGAGGATTTGCAGATCCAGTGTGATGACCAAAGCCGAGCAGTTCGCATCTTTGGCGCGCTGGATGAGGCGGCTGACATAGTCAGTGTCGCGCATTGTATAAAGCTGAAACCAGAAGGGCGCGTTTGTTGCCTGTGCTACGTCCTCAATTGAATTGATCGACATGGTTGAAAGCGTGAAAGGCACGCCAAATGCTTTGGCTGCCAGCGCTGCTTTGATCTCTCCGTCTGCGTGTTGCATCCCGGTCAGCCCAACCGGGGCCAGCGCGACTGGCATCGCGACGTCCTGTCCAATCATCTGACCTTTGGTGCTGCGCCCGGTCATGTCTACGGCGACGCGTTGGCGCAACCGCAACTGTTCATAATCAGAGCAATTGTCGCGGAAGGTCTGTTCGGTCCAGCTGCCGGATTCGCAATAATCAAAGAACATCCGCGGCACTCGGCGCTCATAAATGCGTTTTAGATCTTCGATATTTGTGATGACAGGCATGCGGATCTCCAAATTGGTTAGTTTTCTATACCAATTGCAAATACGAGGGTCAATTCGAAGATTTCTCTTGAATGGTACGATATCGAACTATATAGCAAGTAGTGCAATATCGTACGAATAAGGAGGTCACCATGACAATTTCGCGGCGCAAAGCTTTGGCTCTTGTTGGCGGAGGTAGCGTTTTGGCAGCTGCCGTCGCAACGACAGGGTTTCTCACAACACGTACGCCAAAAAGTGCGCAACACCCTTGGGGGGTGGCGGGCAGCTATGACGATCCGCGTCTGAATGCGCTGAGTTTTGCGCTGTTGGCTCCGAACCCTCACAATTTGCAACCTTGGCAGGTGCGGCTTGAGGGGGCGAAGGCATTGACTTTGATGCATGATGGCAAAGGATGGCTGCCCAATACAGACCCGGATGGGCGGCAGATCATGGCGGGGATGGGATGTTTTCTGGAGCAAATGGTGATTGCGGCAAGTGCAGCAGGCCAAGGTGTTGAGTTGACCTTGTTTCCCGAAGGCGAGGAAGGTGCTATCGCCCATGCGCGGTTTTTTGAAGGCGCTGAGGTTGACCCGCTTGCCGCCTACATTCTCGACAGACGATCTTGCAAAGAACCCTTTAGCGACCGGCCCGTTCCCGAAAATCTCGCAACCGAATTGGGGACAATCGCAGATATCTATACAGACAAACCGATGGTGGAGAGACTGCGCAAGCTGAGCTTTGATGCGTTTATGGTTGAAACGAAAACCCCACGAACAATGAAAGAAAGCGTGGATCTGATGCGGTTGGGCAAAGCCGAGATCAACGCCTCACCGGATGGGATCGACCTGGGAGGCGCCTTTTTTGAAAGTTTGATATTGGCGGGGATTCTGACCCGTGATGCGCTCTTGGATCCAACATCAATGAGCTTTCAGGAAGGTATAAACGTCTACAAAGAGATCATGGAAAAGACCCCAGCCTATGCCGTGTTGACGACGCCGGGCAACACCAGCTTGGACCACATCAACGCCGGACGCCGCTGGCTGCGGCTGAACCTGACAACAACAAAGATGGGATTGTCGTTGCATCCAATCAGTCAGGCATTGCAGGAATATCCCGAGATGGACGCCCTTTATGCAGAGGCGCACCAAATTCTTGCACCTGATGGCCATACGGTTCAAATGCTGGGACGACTGGGGTATGGTCCGACAATCCCGCGTACCCCGCGTTGGCCGTTGGAGGCAAAGCTCATTGAACGATAGGGTGAATCCAGCCGTGATCTTTGAGGTGTTCAAAGAGATCGGTATCATCGAACAACTTAGCCGCGTCCAACTTGAGGCGCGGTTGCCTGAGGGGTTGATTGCGCCGCATTTTGCGGTGCTGAATCATTTGATCAATCGAGGTGACGGCGCGGTCCCGATCGACATGGCGCGCGCCTTTCAGGTGCCAAAGACCTCGATGACGCACACGTTAAAAGGCTTGGCGGAAAAGGGTTTGGTCGAATTGCGCGCCAATCCCGCGGATGGGCGGTCAAAAACGGTTTGGTTGACAGACAAGGGCCGGGCGTTGCGACAAGACACCATTGACAAGCTGGTGCCCGCCATAAGTGGTATGATGCAAGCGCTTGATATTGCAGCATTGTCTGATGCGTTGCCGGTGTTGGTTGCGCTGCGGGAATTCATGGACGCAGCGCGGGATGATCCGCAGACCTAGGCCGCATGTGCCCCGTCTGAGAGCGTTTTCACAAAGGCCAGCACGTCTGCGACGCTGTCTCCGTTGGCAATGCGCGACACAATTGCAGAGCCAACAACAACGCCGTCAGCGACCTCTGCAATGGCGCGAGATTTCTCAGGGGTGTTCACCCCAAACCCGACAATCACAGGCAGTCCGCTTGATTTTTGGATCCGCGTGACCTCAGGGGCGACATCAACCGCGTCGGCTTCTGCGGCCCCCGTGATCCCTGTAATTGAGACGTAATAGACAAAACCAGATGTGTTTTGCACAACGCGGGGCAGGCGTTTGTCATCTGTGGTAGGGGTTGCGAGGCGAATGAAGTTCAGCCCAGCTGCCTGGGCTGGCAGGCAAAGTTCGCTGTCTTCTTCTGGGGGCAGATCCACAACGATCAACCCGTCGATACCTGCCTCTTTGGCGGCGGTAAGAAAGGTCTCAACCCCCATGGAATAGATTGGATTGTAATAGCCCATCAGGACAATCGGCGTTGTATTGTCTTCTTTTCGGAAGGTCGCGGCCATCTCAAGTGTCTTGAGCAGAGTCATGCCGCTTTCCAATGCGCGCTGCCCGGCAAGCTGAATTGTTGGGCCATCAGCCATCGGATCCGTAAAGGGCAAACCGAGTTCGATCACATCAACACCTGCCCCCGGCAGGCCCTTCATCACTTCAAGGGCGGTGTCATAATCAGGATCACCTGCCATGATATAGGATACGAAAGCTTTCTTGCTTTGCGCTTTTAGCTCTGCGAATTTTGCGTCGATGCGGGTCATAGGGATGCCTCATTGCTCTGTTGCTTTTGGCAATGCCCAACCTTTCCCCGAAAATCAATGCCTCACTGTGTTGGTTGTTCGTCACACCCGACCATCCAGCGGACGCCAAATTGATCCCGGACGCTGCCAAAACCCGCGGACCAGAACGTCGCCGCCCAAGGCATGCCGATCTCTCCATCTGTTGCCAACGCGTTAAAAATCGCTTTCCCTTCTGCGGCCGTGTCATAGGTCAATTGCACGCTGCATCCCGCCATATCGGGACTATTGGCCATAAAATCATCCGATAACATGAGATGTTGGCCGTCGATATCGAGCGTGCAATGCATGATCCAGTCTTTGCGCTCAGCGGGAACAGAGAATTCGGGCGGTGCCTCTGCCATATCCATTTGGATCAACGTCTTGGCGCCCAAAACACGTTCATAAAACGACTTGGCGGCCCGGGCGTTGCCGTTAAAGAACACGTAAGGTGTGATTTGCATATCGATACCCTCCTTAGCATAGGATAACAAGAGATCGGCTTGCAGGGCAGGGGTTTGCTACCTAAAGGGGGGCAAGCAATTTGATGGGAGAGCCGCAATGGGTTTTAAAATGGGTATCGTGGGGCTGCCGAACGTCGGGAAATCGACGCTCTTTAACGCATTGACCCGCACGGCGGCAGCGCAGGCGGCTAATTTCCCTTTTTGCACAATTGAACCAAATGTTGGTGAGGTCGCTGTCCCTGATGCGCGGCTGGATCAATTGGCCGCAATTGCGCAATCCAAGCAAATCATTCCGACGCGCATGACCTTTGTTGATATTGCCGGTTTGGTCAAGGGCGCCTCCAAGGGAGAAGGGCTGGGCAATCAGTTCCTTGCCAACATTCGCGAAGTGGACGCGATTGCACATGTGCTGCGCTGTTTTGAAGATGGCGATGTGACCCATGTTGAGGGGCGCGTTGACCCGGTTGCGGATGCTGAAACCATCGATACAGAACTGATGCTGGCGGACATCGAAAGCATCGAAAAACGTTTGCAGAATATTGTACGCAAAGTGCGGGGCGGCGACAAAGAAGCTGTTCAGCAGGAACGCCTGATGAGAATGGCGCTTGAGGCGTTGGAAGCAGGGCAACCGGCCCGGGTTGTTGTTGTAGATGACGACGACACCAAAGCATGGCGGATGTTGCAATTGCTGACCACAAAGCCGGTTTTGTATGTTTGCAACGTTGGAGAATCTGAAGCCGCAAAAGGCAATGGGTTTTCGGATAAGGTGGCTGAAATGGCGGCGGCGCAGGGCAATGCCCATGTGATCATCTCGGCCCAGATTGAAGAAGAAATCAGCCAGCTTGAACCAGACGAAGCGGAAATGTTTCTGGATGAGATGGGATTGTCGGAGGCTGGTTTGGACCGCTTGATCCGTGCTGGGTATGAGCTGCTACATCTGGAGACATATTTTACGGTTGGCCCGAAAGAAGCGCGGGCCTGGACGATAAAATCAGGGACCTCAGCACCCAAAGCCGCCGGGGTGATCCACGGCGATTTCGAAAAAGGCTTTATTCGCGCTGAAACGATCGCCTTTGATGATTTTGTGACACTGGGTGGGGAAGGCCCGGCAAAAGAGGCGGGCAAAATGCGCGCCGAAGGCAAATCCTATACCGTCAAAGATGGCGATGTGCTGCACTTTTTGTTCAACACCTAAACAGGGCGAACCGACCCGGTAGAACCAACCAAAAGAGCCGTTCCAAACATGTGTTAGTGTGGCAAACGCCCGGGTTGGTTTGCCCGGACGTTTCGACTTGATCGTCAAAGAGCGTTGTTCAACCTCGGCAGATCAATTCCTCAGAGCGTTCTAACAGGGAAACGCAGCAGGAGGGCCGTGAGGCGCTCAGTAGTTGCTGTAGCGGCGTGAATTACCACCGTACCCATGTGCCGTGAGGCCAAACCGATGCGTTCTGGCGCCAAGCCGCTCTGCTCTGTTGCGGTTCTGACGGGCAAGGCGTTGACGTTTGGGGCGGCTCTTTTTCTTGGTGTATTCGTAATTACGATTGGAGCGGAGCGAATCGGAGCGGTTGTTTTCGGCGAGGAGCTTTTTTGTGACAAAGAGTTGGACGATAGAACGTTCAAAGTTATGACCACTGTGACGGTTCGAATTTCCCGCGACAGCGGAAGACGCAAGACCGGCGGCGAAGAGTGCGGCTAATATCAGTTTCATGTCGGTTCCCTTCTGTAAAAACCATCGTTCGTTGTGTTGATATAGATGTGGGTAGTTTGAGTGCTCAGCTCAACGCACACGACATCACCGCTCGGTGTAATCTCGAAACAAATGCCCAATAATAGCTTTGATTCCGGGTCGGGAATTTCTGTTTATTTTTTGTGAAAGCAACAACTTAAATGGATGCCTTGATATTCGGTTGGATGGGAGGTTTTCGGCCAGCCTTTGTATTGGTGAGATGGATACCTCCAGCTTAAATCATTGGACGAGTTGTGAGCTGTGAACGATGTTACACTCTCAACTGGCCTGTCCGCACACCGGGAGGCGCATTTGACGCCGACTGGAACGAAGTTTCCCGCAAATTCCCCATTCCAAGGACGATGATTTCCTATGAGGTCGCCTTTTTCACGGCACAAAGACACGTGCGCGTAACGCTTCTGCATTGTTTTTTTCAATTTCGACAGTTTTGCTCTTGTTTCAGGGCAAACCTGCCTTGTATAGCGGTCAACGGAGACGTGGCCGAGTGGTCGAAGGCGCTCCCCTGCTAAGGGAGTAGGCCCGGAAGGGTCTCGAGGGTTCGAATCCCTTCGTCTCCGCCATTACACATTTTTGCATGGATTTTCCTTCTATCATGTTGAAAGGTAAGGATAAATTCGGGGTTCGAAACCCTTCATTTCGGGTGTAGTTCAGGCGCTCTGTGAATGCCAGTCTGAGGACTGTCCGACGCAAGGCTAGATGTCCGTAACCCCATATTTTACAGGGGTTTGAGAGGAATTCCCAAGCGAGTTCGAACAATTCATCGAAGGTTGCACTTGGTTTGGGGCCATTTGCCAGTTTTTCTTCGATAATCAGCCTTTCACGTTCCATTTTGGCAATTCGCTTTTCGTAGGCTGAGATCACAGACGACGTGCTAGCCTCGACGATACGGTCCAGCAGCCCCTCAATTTGCTTGTCGATTTTGGCGACGTCGCGTTTCAGCTCAGAGAAGACCGCTCCGGCGCGTGTGCTGCGTTGATCCCAAGCGTTGGAGAACATGGCCTTGGCAAGCGTCAGAAAGCTCTGAGAGGGCTGCATATCGTCCAACAGCGCCACGAATTCACGTTCCAGCACATCCCGGCGGATAGACTTGCGGTAGCTCGCGCAGCCTTTCTTGAAGCACATATAGTATGGGTGCTTCTTGCCTGTTTTGCTTTTGGACCAGTTGGCGGTCAGTGGATTGCCGCATTCGTCACAGCACACGAAGCCGCGCAGGGGGAAATCTTCGTTGATATCTGCTCGCGCAGGCGCGCGCGCTGTTCCGTTCAGACGATCTTGAATGGCATTCCACGTTTCAAGGCTGATCAGCCCTTGGTGCTGGCCTTTGCGCAGGCGCGACATCACTGCGTCGCGTACCTTTGCGCTTTGGTTTATGGGGCCGCTTTGCCTTTTTGTTGGCTGCTTCATTGAATGCCGATGAAATGACCGGCTCATGTCCTGTCCATCTCATTGGCTCATCCCCCGGGACTTAACCGCGCTCTTGGGCGTGGCGGGTGACGTGGTAAGGCAATTGTCAGCACCGGAGCGAGTAGCGCCATCGCGGCACGTATCAGAGGGCAACCGATCCTCTGCAACGGTCGGATCATCATCTGCTGCCAAGGCCTGCTCAAGCAAATAGCGTTCAGCCAGCAGAACCGTGTTCCACTCTTCCAAAACCTCAAAGAATGCGTTCGAACTCAGACCCTCTAGGTCCGCCAGAAACCCTAATTTTTGTTTTTTATCAGATAATTAGGGGGTCTTGCTCTTTTCGCATCCCCCATAATGTCCCCCACCTCATTTCGCTGGTGTTGAATTGCTGAGAATAAGTTGGGCCTTGTTCCACACGTCGCGCGCCGACTAAGAACTGTGTGTTTTGTGACCTGTGCTGCAAGGCAAGACGCGAATTTGGCCGTTCTGGATTTGCTATCCCCACACCCCCTTCTGCAAAGTGGATATATCGCACACGCTTGGGCGGGGCAGGTCTGAAAGGAAACCACTGCAAAGATGGAAGAGGGGGCAAGAGTATCCAGGGTGCCTACGACCATCCCAACCCGTGCAACCAATATTCGCGTGCATCCTCAATTCAGAAATTTGAAGCGCACCGTCAGAACGTCCACGAACAGCCCATGGCTTAGATGTATATATGTCCTGAAACATGTGACGCGGCAAATGCGGGTAACGTTCTGTGCGTCACATGTTTTGTGTCAGTGTGGCGGGTTTGATGACGGTTAGATCGGCAAGTGTCACAAAGGCTATGCCACCTTGTCCTGCATTTTGTGCGGGGGTCTTTTGTGCGAAGAGTGCAACGAGTGCGAAGTTGCCATAAGTCGGGTGGGTAATCCCCTCATAAAAATGGGGGGACTACCGAGGGGCCAAGGTAGGGCGCTGGCGTCATGCGTATGAACCCGCGTTCTTGTAGTGTGTCGAACAGACCGCCGATGGTGTTGCGGCGTCCAGACGATACAGTTGACGGACTTGAGAGCGGCATGGGGGCAGAAAAGGTTCAGATTGGCCGCTTGTTTCTGGTTAAGAAGCTCACGCAGATGTAAAAAACCGTGAGGCGAAGACCTGCTAAATTCTCTTTAGGAATTCCATAAAGCCAATGTCGGCAATGGTGACAGGGGAAGTGAAGCTTTACACATTAGTAACCTAGATTCTCTATTTCTTCGAACAACTTGTCTTGAACAACAGGATTGGTTTGTTGAATATCATGAACTTGTCTGGAACCAAGAAGATACCATTCGAACAGCACTTACTGAAAGAATCCACGATGACCATTCTGGCGAATTTCCGATCGTTTCTAAGCGCGGCCTGTGTGACCTTGGCGCTTTCATCTGCGGCGCAGGCTGATGACTTTGTTTCACCGGAAATTTTGATCCTTGGTGACAGCCAGATTTCTTTTGGATCAGGACCTGCGTTTTTGGAATTCTTTACCGATATCAAGCGACACTGCCACGCAAACGAAGATCAGGCGCGTCAGCTCAAGCGGTTGGGGGAGATGCGGGTTGGCGTGATCGGTGTCCGCTCCAGTTCGATCCATTCTTGGACTGCGCGCAGTGGCCGGTCAAAAGACACGATTTGCAAAGAAGATAGAAAATGGCGTGTTAATGCAGGGACCTATGGGTTCATCAACATGACCGACAACAAATATGTACAGATTGGTAAAGGGCGCGAATATCAGTTCTGTGCACCCAAAAAGTCCGCTTTTGAGCACATGTTCAGAGAGGGGTATTATGACCCCAAACTCTTGTTGATGTCATTTTTGGGGAATTCTGCCAAACGCTGGGCCAAAAGCGAAGAAGCTGCGATCAAAGATGTAGAAGAAATGATGGCTCAATTGCCGAAAGATGTTCCTTGTATTTTCATGACCACTGCACCTGCATATTCCAAGAAAATCGTGGACCTAAGGCTGAAAGCACAGAAAAACCTCATGTCTGCATTCGAAAAGACCGGCAGCAGATGTACCTTTGTGCCCGGTGCAACGCCCGAAACCGTTTTGGCGAACCAGGGGAACAAACACTATTTTAGATTGAATAAGCGGGGTATGGTCAAAGATCCGTATCACCCAAATCGAAAAGCAGCCAAGAACTTTTTTGCTCTGGAAATGGATGGCATCTGCAACGCTGTTTTTGATCAGGTCGGCAGGGCAACCCTTGGTAACTAGCGTCCGGACACATTAATCCTGCGTCGTCAGTTTGACAAATTTTCCTGTCAGAAAGCACATCTGCGCAGAAATAGTTGTTCTTTTTCAGGCGGATGTAACGTGGCTCAGTGGAAAATTCGTCAAACCTGAAGGGTGCCAATTTCGCAAAATTTCAGTGGTTTGGTACATGCCGACCTTAATGGGTCTGCGGGCAGGCGGCTCAAGCCGCTGAGAAGGAGCGCAATAGGTGATGAAAGTGCAGGATCAATAGCTCCAGATCCGCCCTGCCTCGGGTAGGTCAGCCTTTGACAACAGGTAGATTCCGCTTGATCCAACCGGGACCAGAGCGAGATCCGAGCATGCCTTCTGGAACATCAATGATGTTGGTGAACCCGGCTTTTTTAAGCCGTTTGCTGGTCCGGTTTGACCGCACGCCACGCGCGCAGATAAGCGCAATTGGTGCCGATTTGTCACCGGACACCAGCGCGTCGATGGCAGTTACAAAGTCTTTGCGGCGCAGGTCCAGCCGATGGGCGCCTTCGCCACTGCCAGTTGTCGCCCATTCGTCTGGTCTGCGAACATCAACCAAGATGATCTTGTTTGAGGTCGCCAAAGCATGTGCTTGAGGTGGTGTGAGGTTCCCGCCGTTGACAGGCACCTTAATGCCCTGAGCAACCACGTCCTGACAAAAGGCAATCGCGGCGATGCCTCCCAACAGGAAACGCCGAGAGATCAGATTGTGTTGGCGCATCAGCACGTCCTCCTGCCGTTCTCAAAAGGGTTTGTTGATCTTTTGACCTTGGACCATCCGCCCCTCATCCTCAGATATCATCAAGTCTGAACGTTGTATTCTCACGATCATGGCATGTTAAAAATCAAAAGAAATACTGGCATCAAATCTATATGTGGTTGCTTCGTCCCGTTTGCTGGCTGTGACACCGGCCAAAAGTCTGGCTCCAGATTGCGCCGTATAGGACGCGCCTGCGCCAAATTGGAGTTCGAGACCGTCTACAGTGCGGCCCTCAAGTGTTCGAATGCCATCTGTTGCATCAAATTGGATATCGGAGCCACTTAAGTCCGCGTGATAGAAGACATCTGCGCTGACCCAGGGTGATAATGCCAGATTGCGTGGCTTTCGCTCTGATTTTATGCCGATGCCAAGGCGGGCGCGTTCATAGGAACGGTCTTCGAATCCCAATGCGATTGGACCAGATGATGTTTCCTGAAAGGCATCTTCGCTGGAACGGAAATATGCCAGACTGGACCGCCACCCGGTATCCCATTTCCCGCGTGTGCGGGACTGGCCCATGCCCAAGATCGCGCTCCATCGTTGTTGTTCTGTTGACCCTGTCGCAAACCCATCCCCGGTATTGCGCTGATAATCAACGTCACCTTCGCTGTAGAAAACAGAAAACGCGGTATCAAGGGGGCCAAGTGCGAACCCCAGACTTACCCCAGCAGACAGCATATCGGTCTCTTGGTCACCGCCGTTTTGGTCAAGCGATGCGTCGGTGGACGTTTGTGCGATGGATACCTCATAATAGCCGCCATTTCTCAAAGGCCCACCAAAGCCCCCCAAAAGCCCCAATGTGCCAATGTGAAAACCTGCGCCGCCGTCCTGGGAGGAATAGGATGAACTGGATCCCAGATTGCGTGCGAACCCGGCTGAATTTTGAAGCGTTCTGCGTGCGTTTGCCAGAGAATGCCCCAGCGATTGATCCAAGATGGTCAGACTGTCAGAATAGCTGCTGGCGGCAACGGCATCAAAAGCGGCAGGGCTGGTGGAGGTTAGATAGGCGCTGTCTTTGGTGTAGACGACATCGTATTGCAACCTTGAATCGGTTGCGTTCAATGATCCGGTATCATCGACGATCTGAGAGAACTGGTTGGTCAAGCCGTTCTTGGTGATCAGGATCGGGACCTGAAAATCACCATAAAGTGGCGTTCCTGTCAGGCGCAATGTTGTGTCCTTGAGAACTGCAAGCCCGGTATCCGGCACCGGAAATCCTTCTGAGGTCTGTACATCAACAATCAAAGAGGTTGCTGAATTTGTTGCGCTGGAGAGGTTGATTTCTAGCGCGCCACCGGTCGGTTCATAACGTGAAATCGTCAGCGAAGATGGTCCGTTTCCGTCGGCTGTTCCCGGTGCTGTTGTCCCGTCTCCCGAGATCATACCTTGCACCATTCCGCCGCCCTCAAGCCGGGCTTCAGCGCCCAATGTGATGTCCCCTGTAACCGCCCCCTCAATGTTCAGGCGATCGGCACCTTGATCTGCGCGAATTGCACCAATGACTGAACCGGTTCTTGCGACATGGATTGTGTCGTCAGATGGGGTGCTGGCGTCGATGGCTGTTGCACCCGCTCCGGTGACTTCGATGTCGCCAAAAACCTCAACGCGGTTTGCCTGTCCGTTCAATTGCAGCAGGGTCATGCCGTTGCCATACCCTGCCAGAATGCCGCCCCGTTCAATCAAAACCGACGTGTCTGTCGCTGCCACTCCGATGCTGTCGTCGCCGTAAGAGACATAAGTGGGCAAGAGCCTTTCGGTCCCAAACCAGTAATTGCCAGAGGGCTGAACGGTAAAAGCATCCGAAACCTGCAAAGTTGTTGTGGCCGCGGTGGTGGCGGTGCAGGTCGTCCCGACAGCATCGGACGTACATCCGTCAGGATTGGCAATAAAGGTATCGTAGACAACGGCGGTTTTCTGAAGGTCGTAATAGATGTTGTTGATGTCCGAGGGCAAAAATTCGCGCTGACCGGGGACATTCAGAAAGGTGTTGATGTTGCTGACGATAAACAGATCATCCAACGTCGTGGACAGATCGCCCGGGTACTGAAACATCAACGTCTGATAGCCGCTAAGTTCACCACCGTGACCCAACATAAAGGCCCCGGTTTCAAGGCTTTGCTGTCCATAAAGGCCCAACCCATATCCGCCCGGAACAGTCCCGACCATCCCGTTGATATCCGTCGTATTGACCAGCCGTTCGGCAAATGTGGCGGGGCTGAGGGTGCCGTTGGCGTTGGTTGTGACTTCGACCAGCCAAGTCAATTGGTCGCCGACATTTGAGATCATCGCCCCGGCTGAATTTGGAACCGATGGCGTGGTTTCGCTGTAATCGGTCAGCGTCCCGTTGTAGTTCCATGTGCCGTTTGTGTGTTCGGTTGTGCCCCATTCGGTTCCTGTGGGGTATAACGTGTTTTGCAACCCCAACGGGGTGATAACCCGGTCCGTGATCAATTGCCCGATGTCGCGGCAGTCTCCCGCCTGGCAACTCGCGGCCTCAGCAATGATCCCTGCCAGCATGAAATTCGCGTTCGAATAAGAAAACGTACTTTGATCACCCGGGGTCATGGTGGGATCCAAGGCCAGACTGGCCGACAGGAGCTGCTGGCGGGTCAGATCATAGTTTCCATTGTTTGCGTTCCAGACATCCAAAACCGTCGCATTTGCCACAGTTGGGTCGGGACCGGCGAGGTATTCAGGAATGCCGCTACGCATGGACAACAGGTCACGGATCGTGACGGTTTCGCGCAGATCTTGGGACATGACCGAAAGGGCGCTTGTGGCATCAGGTTCTTTGAGAAACCAGTCCTGCAACGAATCATCCAAGTTGACGATGCCGTCATCGACATATTTCAACACCACGGTTCCGGTATATGTTTTGGTCTGACTGCCGATGTGAAAACGGTCATCTACCGTTAAGGCGCGCCCACCTTGGGATGCATTTTGTGGTCCGGTGACCCCGGTCGCATTGGTCCAACGGCTGCCATCGCCAAATTGAATGGCGGCTGTGGAGCCGAAGAAACCATAATTTTCGACTGTAGAACCGTGGGTTGTATCCAGCAGCCCCGACAACGAAGGGAGATTTTGTGCGTGCCCGATGAAAGGCAAAGCAAACGAACTGACTGCGATCAACAGCGTGCTGCGTACTTTTGCGGACAATTTTATCTTCCTTACCAATACTATGTGTAAAATCTCGTATAGGTTACCCGTGTCGAGTTTTAGTATTTACCAGTTTTCGCATTTGACCTAGCGTCAAAGTGTATTGAATTGAAGAAAACGAATAATTTTTCAGGACGGAAACGCGTGCCGAGCAAACTCTTATCATGCCATTCAATGACTGGCTTGCAGGAATCGCTCTTTGCTTTTGATGCAGATCGTCCAGCGGACTCTGCTGGGTCCGCCTATATTGAACAATTCACAATGCGCCTAAAGGGGGATGTTGATCTGCCTGTCTTGACGCAGGCGTGGAAGGATCTTTTTTTCCGACAGAAAGCGTTGCGGACGGCGTTCTTACGCGACCGTAACGGGGTCGCGGTGCAGGCGGTTTTATCTCAGCGTGATCCTGATGTTCGGGTGGTTGATGTGCAAAGCGCCGGTGGATCTGCGGCGCTGGCGCGCACAGAGCGGGCCAAGGGTTTTGATCTGGCTCGTGATGCCTTGCTGCGCGTGGTTTTGATGCCCGAGGAGGAGGGGACATGTGTGATGGTTGTGACCTTCCATCACATCATTCTGGACGCGTGGTCTGCACCAACCTTGATCGATGAACTTATGGCTTTATACGCACAGGGCCTTGGCCGTGCAGGGGATGTCCCAAAGGCCTCGCCTACGTCGCCAACCACCTTAGCGGATAGCCAAAAGAACCGCAGGGGGGATGCGTGCAAAGCCTATTGGCGTTCCATTCTAGACGGGGCGGATGTTGCCTGCGTGCCGATGCTCGACAAAACGGCATCCCCGGGAAAGAAATCCGCAGTTATTCGCCCGTTGTCAAAAGAATCCGCCGAGGGGATGATCCGGTTTTCCACCCAACATGGGGTGACCAGCAGTGCGATTTTGCATGCGGTATGGGGGATCGTGCTTGGTCGGTTGTCTGACCGGGACGACATTGTTTTTGCAACGGTAATGGCAAACCGTAGTCACGATCTGCCGGAGATCGAACGGGCCATAGGATTGTTCGCAGCCACTTTGCCGGTGCGGGTCAACTGGTCTGCACAGATCGGTTTTGCGTCCCTTTGTCAGCAGATGCAGGCGCAATTGCGCGATGCACCGATATGGTCGGCGTTGCCTTTGGCAGAGGTGTTGTTGGCGGGGGGATTACGTGCGGATCAACTAGATCATACGATGATGGGCAGACCAGCTTCATTAGCATGGGGCGATGCAGGAGAATTGTCGTTTCCGCAGGCGGGGCTGACCCTGTGTGACTATAGTGCGCATAGCTGGGATCACTATGATTTCCAGATGGGTTTTTCGTTGGGTGAGACACCTTATCTGGAGGTGCGCCATGATGTGATGCGATTGCCAGCCGAGCGTGTCGATCTGTTGCTGACGCTGACCCTAAATTTACTGGATAAGGTATTGGCGGAACCACAAGCCGCCGTCTCTCTGATCCCGATCTGCTGTTCAGAGACCGGCGGGGCAGAGGTGCGAGGCCAAGCTGTTGTGCACCCTTGCGCTCGTGTTGGATCTCAGATCGCCGATCTGGATGCCAAGTCCGTTGTTGTTGCAGATCGAACGGTGACCCTTGACCGGGGGGCACTATTGATAAGAACCGCGCAGGTGGCGGAAGACCTTTCCAATCTTGGGGTGAGAGCAGGGGATCGTGTTGCCATTTCGGCCGTCCAGTCTGTTGAATTCACTGTGCAGGTGCTGGCATGCTGGCAGCTTGGCGCCGCTTTTGTTCCGATCAACCCTGCTTGGCCCTTGCCGCGACAACAACAAGTCTTGGCCTCTGCCTGTCCTCGCGTTGCATATGGTTTGCCCGGATTGGTAGCGCAGGATCCAACAATGTCAGAGGATGGCGGCGGGGAAGGCAGGGATGTTGCCTATTGCGTCTTTACCTCTGGTTCTACCGGCGCGCCCAAAGGGGTTTTGGTACCCCATACAGCGTTGGCGACATATTGTCAGAGTGTGACCGAGACCTTTGGGTTCAGCCAGAATGATCGCGCCATTCAAGTGACGTCGCCTGCCTTTGATTTGGGGTATACGACGGCCTTTGGTGTGTTGGCGGCGGGAGGTGCGGTCTATTGGGTGGGAGCAGAGGCGGCAACTGATCCTGATCTTGTGCTGCGCGCCATGGCTGACAACCAGATCACCGTGATCAAGATGACGCCAGCTTTCTTACACCTTTTGCTGAGCACACCGGACCCGGCGCGATTTGCCGATCTGAAATACTGGCGGTTGTTGATTTTGGGAGGAGAAAGCCCAGACCCTAAACACATCGCACGGTTGGCGGAATTATGCCCTTGGCTTGAGCTGGTTTGCCATTACGGACCGACGGAGACAACGATAGGCTGTGCGATGACGCATCCCATCAAGATCACGCAGTGGCAAAAAGAACATGCACCCTGTGTGGGCTGGCCTGCTATGGGGGCGATTGTGCGCATTGTTGATCGCCAAGGACAGCTGATGCCGCAGGGCATATTGGGCGAGATTGCAATCGGAGGTGCTGGGTTGGCTCTGGGGTATCTGGAAACTTCGGACCATGATGGATTTACAGAAATCGAGGGACAGCGGTTTTATTTGACCGGCGATTTGGGCCAGATACAAAGTGATGGCATGCTGCATATCGCGGGCCGTCGCGATGGTATGGCGAAAATTCGCGGCCACCGTGTTGACCCAGAGGAAACCCGACTTGCCTTGTTGCGCCTGGCGTCGATTGAAGCGGCTGCGGTGGCCATTCAAGGGCAGGGAACCCAAGCGCAAATGGTTGCTTTTGTACAAACCCGCGATGGATCACGCAGCCCCGCTGCTTTGCGCAAGGCGCTGACCCAACACTTGCCCGAAGTTCAGATACCGCAACGTTTTGCGTTTTTGTCGCGTCTTTTGATGAACGAAAACGGCAAGACAGATGTCGCGGCGATGATCGCCGGACTTGCAGATACACCGTTCCGCGCGCCGGATGCCTCTGCCCCGTTGAGCGATACGGAAAAGACGCTTGCTGGTATTTGGTGCAGGATATTGGGCGCGGACCAGATCATGCGAGAAGACGACTTTTTCATGCTTGGCGGGCATTCTTTGCGGGCCATCGAAATTGCCGCGCTGATGGAGCGGGAAACCGGGTTTCGCATTCCTTTGCGGTGGTTCTTTGACGCGCCCGTCCTTTGTGATCTTGCGGCACGTGTTGATGCGGCCCACCCCGATGTGGGGGCCGCCAATGCGATCATGCGGCTGTGGGGAGAAGACCCGCAAGCTTTGATGCTGTGCCTTCCCGGGCTTATGGGCAGTTCCAGCATTTACCGAGAATGGCTGCAATGGCTGTCTCCCAAATGGTCGGTTGATGGTGTTGATGATCTGCCGCCCTTGGATGCTGCTGTGGACATCCCCGCAACGGTACGCTGGATTTTGGCACAAGCCCCGGATGGTGGGCGCGGATACCGGGTGCTTTTGGGATGGTCATTTGGCGCTGATCTGGCCTTTGAAGCGGCGGCGCAGCTTGCCGCACAAGGGATAGCTCCTTTGGTGGTTCTGATCGATCAATTGCCGGGTGAAGCTTTGCAAAACTCTTGCGACGATGGAAACGGGCTTGAGATGCGGCGCTATTGGTCGGGTGTGATGAATGTGCTGTCGGATACAATGCCCAAAGATCATCTGGCCGATTTTCAGGCTCAGTTTGCGGAGCGAGAACGAAAACAACGCGCCTTTATGCCTTCGGTTGGAGGGCAGGTGGATACCATCGGTATTTTGGCCGCGCATGACGCAGCCACGATCCAACATCGCCAAGACCATATTGCCAGACTGACCACTGGGAAAATCCATGTCCTAACCAGTGCTGCCAATCACTTTAGCTTGTTCCACCCCCCCTACATTCAGGAATGGACCCCGGCTTTGCGAGAGTTGATCGACAATTGGCTGGCTCAGGGAAAGTTTGAACCAAACGCAATGGTGACCCCATCCACCATTCCTCCGCGACAGTTCCACTCAAAAAGCGAGATCAAAGTTTGACCAACAGCAATGTCGTCACCCTTCCCGGAACTCCAAGATCGGTTGAAGCCGTGGATTTGTGGTCGTCATTTCAAAAGACGGTGGGACAGGGCAAGGCATGTATCACCCGCCGGGATGGCGATGGAGACGAACTGCACGTTGATGCTGCTGAACTGACGCAAAGCGCGAATGGGCTGGCTGCGCAGCTTGTCAGTGTCGGCGCGCAACCTGGTGATTGTGTTATGTTGGTTGTGGGGGATCCGTTGGCTTTTGCTTGTGGGTTTTGGGCCTGTCAGGCAGCAGGTTTTACCGCGGTGCCGATGCCGCCAATGGGCACCGCCGTTCAGATCGATCGCACCCTTGGTGCCTTGGCCTGTCTGACCCGTGCGTGGATTGTGACAGATGATGCAACAAGCCGGGATAGGTTGGCCTCAGCAAACGGCTGTCTGGGGGCTTATGTGCTTGGGGGCGCGCGTTTCAACACGATTGAGGGTCTGGTTGATCCTGAACAATCAACCGTGTCGCCCCCGCGAAATGTCGACCCGGATGCAATTGCAGTAATCATGTTTTCATCTGGCTCAACGGGTGCTCCAAAAGGTGTTGAATTGAGCCACAAAGCGATATTGGCGCAAACCGCGATGCTTAAGGACAGGCTTGCGCTGAGGGAGGATGATTGCTTGGTGAATTGGATGCCGATGTCGCATGACTTTGGGCTTTTCCATTTCCATATCCTGCCGCTGCTATGCGGGGTTAAACAGGTGTTGTTGGCCACGGAGGACTTCTCCCGGCGGCCATTGACGTGGTTGCGCATTTTGCATGACCACAAAGGCACGATTTCAGGCGCGCCAAATCTGGCTTTGCAAATGGTTGCAGGTCTTTTGAAGCCACAACGGGCCGTGCAGTTTGATCTAAGTCATCTGCGGTGCATTTCGCTTGGGGCAGAGCCGTTGAACCCTCAAGTATTGAGCGCTTTTGCAGAAGGGTTGAAGGGGGCGCAACTTTCGCCAAAGGCCTTAAGCCCGGCTTACGGTCTTGCCGAAGCAACCTTGGTTCTGACAATGCGCACCGGGCTGGAAACACAGGTGGTGTCGCGTCGGTTTTTGGGGGTTGGGGATGCTGTCAAACGTTGTTCTGCGGATCATGTGGATGGCGTAGAATTACCATTGCTTGGTCACCCTTTGGCGCAGGTTGAATTGCGGATTGTCGACGATGCTGATGTGGTGTTGCCAGCGCATCATGTGGGGCATCTTCAGGCGCGGTGCCCCTCACTTATGGACGGGTATCGCAACCGCCCTGATCAAAGTGCTCAGGCTCTGCGTGATGGCGGGTGGCTTGCCACGGGTGATCTTGGGTTCTTGCACAATGGCGAATTTGTAATGGCGGGCCGCGCAAAAGACGTGATCATTTCGGGGGGGCGCAATTACCACCCCGGCGAACTTGAACAAGCGGCACTTGGCGCGCCGGGGCTGTCAAAACTGCATCAGGTCGCCATTGTGCAAGGGCGCGACCCGACCGACGCGACGATGAAAACACTCGCGTTTTTGCGCGGGCGCGGTCCCAAAGATCAGATCGAGACATTGCAGGATGCCGTTGCTGCGCATGTCGTGGCGCAAACGGGTGTCGCGTTGGATCATGTGATCACCGTCAGAGATCTGCCCCGCACATCAAGCGGCAAGCTCCAGCGCCATGCCTTGAGCCAGTCGTTTGAAAAGGGTGAATTCAACGACGTGCTCGTGGCGCAGGAAGAGGCCACACCAAACTGGGCGGTGTCGATTCATAGGGCAGCAAAGGAGGGGCATGTCGCTGCCCTGACCGGGTTGATTTGCCAAGAGGCGGCCCTGTTAAGTGGTGCGCGCATTCAGGCAGATGTCGGGGTGATGGACCAGGGGGTGTCTTCCCAAAAAGCTTTGGCCTTATGCATCCGTTTGGGCAATGCCCTGGAGCGGAAAGTATCGATTGCGCTGTTGTTTGATTATCCCAGTCCCCGGGCTTTGGCACAGGCGTTGATCCATGAAGCAGGCGCTCAGGGAACGGGTGCAGAGGACACTATTGCACCACAGGACACGGCTGCGATTGCGGTGATTGGATATGGGTGCCGCTTTCCGGGGGCCGATTCAGCCGCGCAATTCTGGGAGTTTTTGAACAACCCCCATCCGGTCACGACACCCATACCGTCAGATCGCTGGCACAGCTCACAGGATGGCGCGGCGCTGCCTCCGGCGGCACTCCTGTCTGATATTGATGGGTTTGACCCGGCGCTGTTTGGGGTGACACAAGCCGAAGCCGAAGCGCTCAGCCCGGTACATCGGCTGTTGTTGCAGGTCTTATGGCAGGCGTTGGAACATGCGGGACTGGATGCGGGGTCTTTGCGGGGGCAACGGGTCGGGCTTTTTGTAGGATTAAGTGAGACCGGTCTTGCCACGGGGCGAGGCGAGATTATCGAGGATGAAGATGCGCTGGCCGCCTATGCGGTCACTGGCAGCGCTGGCAGCATTGCGGTTGGGCGCATGGCCCATTTGTTTGATTTTCGAGGGCCTGCCCTTGCCGTGGATACGGCCTGTTCTTCTTCGCTTGTCGCACTTGATCTGGCGGCGCAGGCGTTGCGGCAGGGGCGTTGTGATCTGGCGATTGCGGGAGGGGCGAACCTGATTTTATCCCCCGATTTGCATGCTGGGTTGAACAGGATGGGGGCATTGTCACCAGATGGGGTGTGCAAGACCTTTGACGCGCAGGCGGATGGGTATGGGCGGGGCGAAGGAGCGGGCCTTGTTGTGCTCAAGACCCGCGATCAGGCGATCCGCGATGGTGACAGCATTCGGGCCGAACTACGCGCAACTGTGCTTAATCATGATGGGCAAAGCGCCAGCGTGACCGCACCGAATGGCACGGCCCAGCGCGACTTGCTGCGCCGGGCGTTACAAGAGGCTGACCTTGCTGGTGATGATCTTGATTGGATTGAAACGCACGGGACGGGTACGGCACTTGGTGATCCGATTGAGCTGACATCCTTGCGTGATGTGTTACGCCGCGACAGCGCAAAACCGCTCGCACTTGGCGCAGTCAAAAGCCGCATCGGCCATCTGGAGGCTGCGGCGGGTATGGCAGGGCTGATCAAAGCGTTATTGGCGTTGGAGCACGGCTTTGTGCCCGCTGACACCCCATGTGCACAGCTCAATCCGCATTTTGACTGGGCCGAAAGCGCGATGCGCCCGATTGACCGGCCGTTTGATTGGCCTGCGTCTGGCCGGCAATTGGCGGGTGTTGCGTCTTTTGGGATGAGCGGCACAAACGCCTTTGCAATTGTGTCGGGATCAACGGTCGGGGCTGATGCGCAAGCCGAAATGGCACCGGGCCGAGAATTGGTGTTACCTTTGTCTGTGGTGAACGAAGGTGCCTGCGAGAGAGCATCTCAAAGGTGGGGTGAGACACTAGCGGATGCCACTGCGGACAATCGTGCGGCGCTGATTGCAGGCCAAGCAAGCCGTCGTGTGACGGGGCAATGGCGGTGCAGCACCGTTTTGCCGCGCTCTGGGCGTGCTGATCATCTGTTGATCTCCTCCCCATGGGTAGAGGCCATGACCGCGCCGCGACTGGTGTTTGTTTTCCCTGGACAAGGGGCACAAACGCCCGAAATGGGAGCGCAGCTTTACCACAACGAACCGGTGTTCCGCGCTGCGTTTGATGCAGCCTCTGAGGCCGCTGGTCTGGTGATGGGGCGCACCCTGACGGATTGGCTTTATGGACCGTCTCCAGCCACCGGCGATCAGATCAATCAGACCGCGTTGTCACAGCCCACTTTGGTCGCTTATGGACATGCGCTCAGGGTGTTTTGGGCCGCGTTGGGGGTATATCCTGACGCTGTGCTGGGCCACAGTGTTGGTGAAATTGCAGCAGCGTTGGCGGCAGGGCATTTTGATCTCGAAACGGCAATGCGTCTTGCGGTGCGGCGTGGACATGTGATGCAAACGCGCGCTGAAACAGGGGCGATGCTTGCTTTGCGTGCGGATGAACAGGTTGCACATGCGTTGATTGATGCTTTGCCGGACACCGTGATTGCCGGGTTCAATGGGCCACGCGCCTTTAGCCTGTCTGGCCCCCCTTCGCAGATCGACGAGGTCATTGCCCGGGCAGAACGAGAAGGTCATGTGACCGCCCCCATTCAGGTCAACCGGGCATTTCATGGTCCTGCTATGGCGCAAGCGGCGGCTGGTCTTTTTGAAAAATTTCAACTGGAAATCAAGCAAGGGCAAGTACCTGTTTATTCTACCCTTTACGGGACGCTTGCACGTGATGACAATTTTGCATCCCCTGCGTATTGGCAACAACAAATGCTGGACCCGGTCCGCTTTGCCCAAGCGGTCCAAGCCGCGACGGAGCCGGGGGATACGATTTGTGTGGAAATGGGGCCGGGCGGGGTGGTTGCTGGTATGGGGGCCGCATCAGCCCCAAGCGCGACTTGGGTGCGGGGCATTGATGGGCCACACTCCTTGGCGAGCGCGATCGGGACAATTTGGGCCCATGGTGGCCCCGTCGATTGGACCCGTTATTTTGGATCGCGCGGCGCCCCCGGAGATAAATTGCCGGGGCATCCGGTGATGAACGAACCGATGCCGCGCCGCGCCGTTTGGTCGCCCGGCACACCAAAGCGGCAGGCGACAGCGATGCCGGCGCCAGAAGACGCCCCGTTGGTTCGGGTCGAGGCGGCTCAGGAAGGCGCTGTGTTGAACACTGAAATCTTGCCAGTTATTGCGCGGATATCCGGGGTGGACATAGATGCAATTGCGCCTGATGCCCCACTGACAAGTTTGGGTATCGATTCACTTGGTATGGTGCAGCTTCAGCGGGCGTTGTCATCCAAACTTGGACTGGTTGTTGAACTTCGTGCGTTGTTCGAAACGGTTGAGACGCCACGAAAACTGGCAGATTTGTTGGAGCAGACAAGGCCATCCAGCGCTGCAAAACCTCTCAGCACAGCAACACCAGCTTTTGGCGGTCAAAACGGCGCGGATGCCGACAATATGGCCGAGCTCATGCGCGCGCAGCTCAAATTGGTTGAGGATGTGATCGAACGCCAGCTTGCGGTGATGCAAGGCGGTGTATCGTTACAAGATCAGCCCAAAGCAGCATTTGAGAAAGCACCGGAAACTCCGGAAAGGGGCGGTGAAATCAAAGGTCTGTTCCGTCAACCGAACGCGGATAGCTCGGGGTTAAGCGCTGTGCAGCGCGCCCATGTGGCGGAATTGGCCGAGGAATGGAACGCAAAGAGCGCTGGATCAAAAGCGGCTGCGCAATCGGCGCGCACGCATGTGGCCAACAGCCGCGCGGTTTTTGGCTATACGGCTGATCTCAAAGAACTCACCTACCCGCTGATGAGCGACCGTGCCCAAGGGGCGTGTGTTTGGGATGTAGATGGCAATCGCTATATCGATGTGACGATGGGGTTTGGCGTCTATCTCTTTGGTCATAAACCTGATTTTGTTATGCAGGCCTTACATGAAGAACTGGATCGCAGTGCAGCCATTGGTCCGGCGACCCCGCTAGCTGAACAAGTTGCCGCGCGTATTCATGCTCTTACCGGCGCGGAGCGCAGCGCCTTTTTCTCAACCGGAACAGAAGCCATCATGTGTGCGGTGCGTATCGCGCGCGCGGTTACCAGTCGATCAAAGATCGTGATCTTTCGAGGCGCCTATCACGGCAGTTTCGACGGCATATTGGCGACCGGCTGGATTGAGGATGACGGTACGCCGCAATCAGCGCCTCTGACTGATGGCACATTACAAGGCATGGTCGATGATGTGATCACACTTGAGTATGGGGACATGGCCGCATTGGAAGTGATCAAACGACAGGCCGGTGACATTGCCCTTGTGATGGTTGAACCGGTCCAAAGCCGTCATCCCGAAAATCGCCCGGTAGAGTTTTTACAGGCCCTGCGGGCGTTGACGCGCGAGAAGGACGTGCCGCTGTTGTTTGATGAGGTAATCTCTGGGTTCCGGTTTGCCCCCGGTGGGATGCAGGAAATTTTCGGGATTCAAGCGGATCTGGTCACCTATGGTAAAGTCCTTGGGCATGGTCAGCCAATCGGGGTTCTGGCCGGTAACGCCCGGTTTATGGATGCTGTGGATGGGGGCGCGTGGTGTTACGGCGATGACAGCGGGCCAAGCACCCGCACCGCATTTGTCGCCGGGACGTTTAATGGCCATCCGCTTGCACTTGCTGCGGCGCGCAGTGTTCTGGACCATATTCAATCTGATGACGGGTCCATGTATACTTCTCTTGCCCGCCGCACTGCTGATATGTGCACCCGTTTGGACGCGATGTTTAAGCGCGAGAACATACCGGTGCGTATGGAATGGTTCGGATCGCTTTTCCGGTTCAATTTCGGACCGGGAACAGAGATTCTAAACACCCATCTGCTTAATAATTCCGTGTTTGTCTGGGAACAGCGCAATTGTTTTCTGTCCACAGCACATGGGGATGCGGAGATAGATCAGATCATCCAAGCGGCGCAGCAGGGTGTCGCGGCGATGAAAGAGGCTGGCTGGTTTGGTGCTGCCGTGAAAGAATCCGATCTGTTGCCAAGTGGGGCTACCGATTTGGCGCTGCGTCGTCGCGCGACGGATGTCTTGCCCGGAACATGGACCGATCTTGTTGTGTTGCGTTTGGGGAACCAAAAATACGAACCACACAAGGTCCGTGCGGCTTGGGCGCAGGTCTGCGCGCGCCATCCAGCGTTGCAGGCATGCCTGACGCCAACCAGCACACGGCGCATCGGTGCGGCGGCTACTGCCCCGATGGAGCATTGTGATCTGGTTCGTGGGAGCGACAGTATTGAAACCGCGTTGGATCTTTGGGCTAACACCGCTCTTGATCATGTCTTTCCATTTGCCAAAGCGCCTGCGCGGCTAACCCTTTTGGAGGCAGGCGAACAGGCGATTGCCCTGACCAGCAGCCATTTGGGGTTTGATGGTTGGTCGCTTGCATTGATCCTAAGTGATCTGATGCAAGCGCTTGATGGGATCACATTGGGCGGCAGCGACAGGGTGCAAAGTTATCTAGAGTGGGAAGAAACCACCGATTATTATCGTTCCGATTTTGCGGTGCAGCCCTTGATGTTGCCAACAGATGGGCCTGAGCCGGGGGCGATAGCACCTTGCGCACAACGTGCGACGCGCACAGATATCGCGCCGCTTTACAAACAAATTTCGCAAAAGGCCGGAGCGGCGGGCATAACGCCATTGGCTGGGTTTATGGCGCCTTATGTTGCGATGTTGGCGTGGCTCACAGGACAAAATGACATTACAATTGGCGTTCCCGTTGCTGGTCAAGCGTTGTCTGGAAAGCTTGATCTGGTCGGGAATTTCAGTTTCGTCCGACCAATAACGGTTTCTCTCACACCCGAACTGACGCTAACAGAACTGGGCCGTGTGCTACATGCTGAAATCCTGAAACCCGGTTCGCGCCCGCCCCTTGATACATTGCCTGAACGGCACGCGATGTTTAATCTTGATGGACCCATTGATCTAGGAAAGGCGACATCCGCCGTTACCTTGCACCCGGTGCCTATACGGGGCGCGCGGGCGGATTTATTTGCCAACTTATTGCGGGTTGGCGAACAGGTTGTGCTGGATTTCGATTGGAACAGTGATCGATTTTCTGAGCAGAGCGCGCGTGCATGGATGGATGCATATCTTGAATTGACACATCAGTTTGCCTTGGACGACATGACTGTCGCACAGGCCTTTGCGATTGTGCAAAAGGAATTGCCGAGGGCTCAACAAGGCACGCCATCGCCAAACCCAACAGCCAAGAAGGACATCGTAACCGCACCGGAACCGTTCTTGACACAAACACAGACAAGACTGGCGATGGTATGGGAAGAACTGCTAGGCGTTCGGGTACCCGGCAGCAACGCTGATTTTCAGACCCTAGGAGGCGCGAGCCTTCAGGCCGTTCGGCTTCAGGGCCGGATTGCAACAAAGTTTGGGATAGAACCAACTCTGGAATGGGTGTTTGGGTTGCCAAGGCTATCTGATATGGCCTCGGCAATTGATGCCTTTGGCGCCCCAAAAGATACTGTGCCAATGCCGACTTCCCTGATGTCCGGGGGTATTCCGGCATTGCCGCAACAACAGCAATTGCTATTGCTGGAAGCGGTGAGTGACGCGGGCCCTGCATATAACATTTGCCTGAGGTTGGATTTTAAGCACCAATTTGACGAAGACATGCTAACCGTCGCTATGAGCCAATTGGCCCAGCGTCACGCCAGCCTGCGCACTTCATTCTTCTGGACAGAAGATCAGCTAGAACAGGTGATCGCGCCTCATCCCCCCGAAGATTTGGCGCCAGAGCGGCTTGTCCTGACTGAATCCGCATCCGATGCATTGGCTGATTTTGCACAACGGCCTTTTGATGCCCAAGACCCGCTGCGCTGGCGTGTCGGCATACTGGACCAACCGGTCGGCAGTACGATAGTGTTAGTGTTGCATCACATCATCAGCGACGCTTGGTCCGCTGAGATCATGGTGCGCGATTTGTTGGATGCTTGCCAACGGGTCGCCCTGGAGGCGGCGCCGTTGCCTGTCTTGGCATATGATTTTCCAGATCATGCGGTCTGGGTGGCCTCATGTGATGACACGCGGCGCGAGGCTCTGGCGTTTTGGGCACGACAAGCGGGAACAATGCCTGCATTGACGGCTTTGCCGGGGGATTTCCCGCGACCGGATGAGAAATCTTATGCTGGTGGGCGGGCATCGCGCAGGGTGCCGCCGGGGCTGTTGCGGGACCTCCGAGATCAGGCAGGGCGGCTTCACACCACGCCTTTCCAAATGATCCTTGCCTCGATTGCCACTTTTGCGGCTGCACAACTTGGACGGCGCGAATTGGTGATCGGGACAGTTAGTTCAGGACGCAGCCGCCCCGGCATGGACAAACCTATCGGGTTTTTCGCCAATACCTTGCCTTTATGTCTGACCCTGCCCGAAGATCAAAGCTGGTCTGATCGGGTCGCGAGCATCAGCGGTTCTTTGTTGGCGGCAACAGCGCATGATCTGGTGAGCTTGCAAGAAATTGTTGCGGCACTTGGTCTGCAGCCTGATCGATCAGCCAACCCATTGTTCGAAATCTGCGTCACCCATGATGACCGTCGGGGCCTGTCCCAATTGGCAATGGAAATGGGTTTTGAATTTGCGGAAATGGAACTGCCGACGTCGCAGTTTGATCTATCGTTTTATGTGATCGAGACCGGATCTGAACTGAGCTTGGATGTCACCTATTCAACAGATATCCATCGTGCTTCAGGGGTTGAGAGCCTCTTGGATACTCTTCTTGCTGCGCTTGAGCAGCTTTGCTCAAATCCCGAAAGTTTGGCCGATGAAATGGATTGGGAGAGGCGGGAAAAACCGTTTGGTGATGCAGGAATTTCGCACCCCCCCCCGGCACAGGTACCGGACCTCACAGCGTTGCAGAAACGATTGTGGTTTGTAGATCGTTTTGAAAATGCTGTGCTCTATGATGCTGCGCCAACCTATTACAATATGGTCGGGCAATACCAATTGGACGCTGATCTAACGGCGCAGATGATCAGTGATCGGCTGTGTGATCTCTATGCGCAGGTCCCTGCATTAAATTGGGCCTTTGAACTTCGCGGGGACGGACCGGTTTGCGTGGCCGCAACAGCATTGCCGGACCCTTGCGTCAACCTCACGCCGGATCAATTTGATGCCTTTGTCGATGCGCCATTTGATTTGACGGCAGGGGGATTGCTGCGGGTTGGTCGGTTGCAGCTGGCGGATGGCGCTGCGCAATTGGTCGTGGTGGCGCATCATATTGTGACAGACCTGCACGGGCTTGATCAAATCGCAGATGTGCTGAGCGGATCAGCGATCAACACCGGATGGATCGATTCTGCGGGTTTGCCCGCTGTTGACCCTGCCCAGACCACAGAAGATTTAGCGTTCTGGCGCGGGATGTTGGGGGCCAATCCACCTCGGCTTTTGTTGCCCACTGACAGGAACCGCGCAGCGGTGCATGTTTATGAACGTGGGACAACAGGTGCAGGTCTAACCTCCTCAGAACTTGCTGCATTGGCAGATTTGGCCGATCAAATTGGCGTTTCCACAGATGATATGGTGCTGTCGGCTTTTGCGGCCCTGTTGCATCGACTAAGCGGGCAGCAAACGATTGTATTGGGGCAAACATTTGCTCGGCAAGGGACTGGTCTAGGGACTTTTGATAATCTGGTGACGCTGCGCATCGATGTTGACGCGAACAAACCTTGCGAGAGAATGATTGCGGATATCGCGGGTCTTGCAGCGCAGGCAAACACCCATGGCCAGACCGATTTCGACACTGTTGTTCTGGATCTAAAACCCGAAAATGACATGAGCCGTACCGCGCTCTTTGATGTGCTGATGGTGCGTGACAACGCCGTCCCATCCCAGCGATGCGCACCCGGTGCCACTGGGTGGGGCAAATACGATCTGGTATTGGCGCCCTTGTTCCGGCGGGATGGTGGGCTTGATCTGGGCCTGACCTTTAACGCGCTTATGTTTGATCAGGACACTGTTGATCGCTGGGGCGAAATGTTGGTGCATCTGTTGCGCCAAATGCCAAAAGAAACGGAGCGGTCTTTTGATGTTCTGACACTCATTTCAGACAAAGATGTCGGGCTTTTGTTGGACGCTGGTGCAGCGCGGCGGGATATATCTGAGCCCGCCTTTGCTTCTGTCCCAGTGGCGCTTGCGGCGATTACAACGCAGCTTTCGGACGCTGTCGCCGTGAAAGACCATGACCGGGAAATGACCTATGGGGCGTTGGCAGAAAAGGCCGACATCATGTGTCAAATTCTGTTGGCGCAAGGCGTAACCAAAGGTGATCACATCGCGGTTCTGTTGCCGCGGGGGACCGACTATATCATTGCCATGACAGCCATCCTTTTGGCGGGCGCGGTGTTTGTCCCACTTGATAACGAAGCCCCGCAAGATCGGGTGGCGCTGATCCTTGAAGATGCAAAGGTATGTTGTGCAATTGTGACGCGCAGGACCGAGCAGATTTTGCCCAAGGATGTGTCCCGTATGCACGTCGATATCGCCTATGACAGACCAGCGATACGCCATAAAATGCCCGAACTGTCACCGGAGGATGCAGCTTATGTGATATTCACATCCGGTTCGACGGGGCGGCCCAAAGGTGTTGTTGTGGAACATCGCAATCTACTGGCCTTGGTGCTGGGACAAGGTGACATCTATCCAATTTGCCAAAGAGATCGATGGAGCTGGTTCCATTCCGCTGCCTTTGACTTTTCGATTTGGGAGGTGTGGGGCGCATTGTTAACGGGAGGTGAAGTGGTGGTGATCCCCGATGCCGCGCGTCAAGATATGGGAATATTGCGCGCCACTCTGGCGGATCACAACGTAACCCAGTTGAGCCTGACACCATCAGCGTTTCGCGCTTTTAGTGATGTCGAACAGGCCTGTTCGACTGCCGAGCTGAGTATCAAGGCCATATGGTTTGGTGGGGAAGCATTGACGCCGAGCACGCTAAAACCTTGGTCGCAAAGATACCCGGATTGTCATCTGATCAACCTTTTTGGCATCACCGAAACAACGGTGCATACGACCTTTTGCGCACTTTCTCGGACGGACCTTGATCGCGGTGATAGCCCTATTGGAAAACCGCTGCCCAGCTATGGATTGACACTGCGTGATCCGGCCTTGCGCCCGGTGCCGCAGGGGGTGCCAGGTGAAATCGTTGTCAGCGGATCCGGCGTTGCGCGCGGGTATCTGGGCCATCCAGAACAGACCGCCGCGCGGTTTGTTGATGATCCGTATCAACCGGGGCGCAGGCTTTACCGGTCTGGTGATCTGGGCATTCGGAATGCGAATGGCGAGGTGAGCTATCTGGGACGTGCAGATGATCAAATCAAACTGCGCGGGTTTCGGATTGAACTGGGCGAAGTTGAAAGCGGGCTATGTGGTTTTGACGGTATTCGCTCTGCTGCGGCAGGGCTGCAAAAGGATACCGGCAGCGATGCGATCCTTGCTGTTTGGATCACGCTTGATCAGGACATAGATCCAGATGCGTTAAACGCCCATTTGGCCAAAACATTGCCGGCCTATATGATCCCGCGTCAAATTTTTGTGCTTGATGCCTTGCCCTTAACTCAGAACGGCAAAATTGACCGCGCGGCGTTGCAAGGGGCAACGCAAACGCCATTGGAGGCTCTGCAGGATGCAGAAGCCCCCCGTCCGGGGCTTGAAAGGCGCATTGCGGATATTCTTTGTGAGGTTCTCGATCGGCCTCATATTTCCCGCCGCGACAGCTTTTTTGCGCTTGGCGGCCATAGTTTGATGGCGAACAAGGCAGTCTTGCGGTTGCGTGCACAACTGGGCATGGCGCTAAGCTTGCGGGACTTTTTTGCGGCGCAAACTGTCGCGGCACTGGCGCGTCTTGGTTCGGATGAGGCTGTGAAACCTGCTTCGGCCATTGTCCCGGTAGCGGAGGCTGATTGGTATCCATTATCTTCGGCGCAAACCCGGTTGTTTGTGACACAGACCGCGCAGCCGACCTCTTCGGCCTACAACATGGTTGGTGGATTTATTATAGAAGGGCCGGTGGATACGGAGGCATTGGCTGGTGCTTTTGCCGATCTCAAAAACCGACATGAAATCTTGCGGACCCGTTTCGCGGTGCAGGCCGGTACTCCGGTCCAGCGGGTTGATCCCCCGTCCGATGACTTCGCATTTTCTGAAGTGCAAATTGGGGCGGGCACATTGGCACAGCGGATCTCAGCGGCACTTGATCCCGAGTTCAGGCATGTCTTTGATTTGGCCCATGATCCGTTGATGCGCGCCGGTTTAGCTGGTGTAGGGGTTGACCAATGGTTGTTGGTTTTGAACCTGCATCATATCATCTCGGATGGCTGGTCAGTGCCAATAATGATGGCAGACCTTTCCGCGTTTTATGCAATGCGGATCGGTGAACAGAAGGTAGATTTACCCAGACCGTTAAAAATTCAGTATCGTGACTTTGCAAGTTGGCAGAACGCACACGCCCTGGCGGCGGATAGAACTGCGGCACAAAACCATTGGCAGGACCGGTTGGGGCAGGGGCATTGGATTGCGAATTTGCCGACAGATACGCCACGCCCGGCTGTGCAATCCGGGACAGGTCAAATGGCACGTCACACATTGGATGCGAAATCCAGCGCGGCCTTGCGGCACCATTTGCAATTTGCTGGTGCGACGTTGTTTTCCGCCTGTGCGGCGGCGTTACATATCCTGTTGCGCCTGCGCGGTTTGGGGGAAGGGCCGACGGTCATTGGCACCGCAGATGCGGGCCGAGATGCGCTGGAGACCGAAGATCAACTTGGTTTTTACCTCAATCTCTTGCCGCATGTGTTGAACCTTGAGGCAACAATTCCGCTTGCGGATTTTCTAGAGGCATCGGCATCTGAAACGACGGCAATGCTGGGTCACAAGACAGCGCCGTTTGAACAGATGCTTGACCTTTTGGGGGTGCAGGTTAACCCCGGGCACAACCCGGTTTTTGACATTCTGCTTTTGGTGCAAAACAACGTTGCAACAACCCAACAGCTTGGCCCACATGGCCTGCGTTCTGTACCAGACCAGACGCGAACAGCGCGTTATGATCTGAACCTGATGGTAGAGGATCGCAGCGAAATTGACTTGGTGCTTGAGTATGACAGCACCCTGTTTAACCCGGACACTATACAGGGGTTCCTGAGTGATTTTGCGGCGCTTCTGGATGCGCTGGTCACCAAACCGGATCAGACGCCACTCACCGTGCTTGGGCTTTCACAGATCGACGATGCGCAAGGCCTGTTGGATGCGGATGACCCGCTCTTGGGGGCTCTCTGAGGGATGTGCGGGATTACCGGAATTTACCGCACAACGGGTTTGACAGATATAGACCGGCGGGTTTTGCCGGACATGTTGAATGCCATTCACCACCGCGGACCCGACGAGGAAGGCACGTTTTTTGATGAACGCGTCGCCTTGGGGTGTCGGCGATTGGCGATCATCGACCTTAAGGGCGGACAACAGCCAATGTTTGCCGGACAGGGGAACATCGCCGCCGTTGCCAATGCCGAAATCTATAACCATCTGGCACTGCGCAAAGACCTGTCCGCGCGGGGCGTCACCTTTGAAAATCGATGCGACGTAGAAGTTATTCCCCATCTTTATGAACACGATGATCTTGATCTGGCACGTAACCTGAATGGTCAATTTGCCTTTGCGGTTTATGACAAACGCCGGGACAGATTGGTTCTGGGGCGGGACCATACCGGAATTGCGCCGCTTTTCTGGACTGAGGTGCAGGGCGGAATTCTGTTTGGTTCCGAGATCAAGGCACTATTGGCGCATCCTGACGTTGAACGGCGGTTGGATCCGGCCGGGCTGGACCAGATATTGACATTCCCGGGGTTGATCAGCCCGCGTACGATGTTTGCTGGGATACAGGCGCTGCGTCCCGGTCATTTGCTGGTCATAGAAAACGGGTCTCCCCGCGATGTCTGCTATTGGGATTTCGACTTTCCCCAACAGGAGGCGCTGCCAGAGGGAGATGAAGCGGCTTTGGTGGATGCGCTTGACGCATCCTTACAGACTGCCGTGGCGCGCCGGTTGGTGGCTGATGTGCCTGTTGGGCTTTATATCAGCGGCGGGTTGGATTCCGCATTATTAGCCGCAATCGCGCATCAAATAGCACCAGATACCAGCCGTCATTCGTTTTCGATCACCTTTCCGGATCGCAAAATTGACGAAAGCCCATGGCAGAGGATGGTGGCGGATCAGATCGGGACCGTACATCACCAGATCGCGTTTCGCGACCAGGATATCATGGACAATCTGCGCCAAATTGTGGTGTCCGGTGAAACCGCGCTGAAAGAAAGCTATAACGCCTGCACGTTGGTTCTTGCCCAATTGGTCGCGGCGCAGGGCATGCGTGTGGTCCTGACAGGGGAAGGCGCGGATGAGCTTTTTGGTGGGTATGTCGGATATCGATTGGACCAAACCAGAGAGACGGCGTTTTGCGATGATATCGAAGCGATGATCGAAGAAGAAACCCGCAGCACATTGTGGGGGGACAGCGCATTCTTTTATGAACGCGAATACGTGCAGAATGCGGAATTGACAGCGTCTTTGCTTTCTGACGCGCTGATATCCCAACGACCGGCAAATTCTGCGATTGTGGGTTCTCCTGTGGATCTTTCCCAGTTGAACGGACGCAGCGATTTTCACAAACGATCCTATTTGGACCTCAAGCTGCGCCTGCCAGATCATTTGTTGGCGGATCATTCGGACCGCGTTGCCTATTGCGCCAGTGTCGAGGCGCGCTATCCGTTTCTGGACCCCGATGTCATTGATGTTGCACGCCGCATTCCGCCGGCGCTGATGCTGCGCAACAATGAAGAGAAATATATGCTCAAAGCAGTTGGTGCACGCTATTTACCACCACAACTTTGGCAACGTCGCAAATTCAGCTTTGTCGCTCCGGGCAGCCCATCCTTGCTGCACAAGGGGCAGGACTGGATCATGGACCTTTTAGCGCCTGAAACAGTGGCGCGGCGTGGGGTTTTCAACCCTGACACCGTGGCACGGCTGCGCGCGCAATATGAACAACCAGACTTTGATTTGAGCCAGACATTTGAGGATGATTATCTGATGATTGTTCTGACCACCGAACTTTTGATGGAGACATTTGAAATGTCTGCCACCTGACCTCATCCAATGCCGCCGCTGCCCATCTGCCACCCAAGTTAATGACAAGGCCTATTCCATGATCGACTATCGCCAAGCGATACTGACGCTTTCCCAACAATCCCCTGACAGCTTTGCGGTTATTGATCAGACAACAACGCTCACCCGGGCGGAATTGGCCGCGCGGGCAGGTGGTGTAGCAAAATGGGTCGCTGATCTGCCAGATGGTACCGGCACTGCGCGGATCATTGCGGTGCTGGCGCCTGCTGGCGCGGTCCAGATTGGCGGGATGCTTGGGGTTTCGGCGGCTGGTGCTGCTTTCATGCCGATCGACCCACAGCTGCCGCAGGCCCGGATCAAGGCAATGCTGGAACGTGCAGCGCCGGTTGGGGTCTTATATGACGATGCTCAGGGCGAATTGATTTCGCAACTTGCCCCTCAACTGCCACGGGCAGCATTGCAGCACATTGATCCAGCGCCGCTGGTGGTATCGTCAATGCGGCCTGACGCGGCGGCCTATGTCATGTTCACATCCGGTTCAACAGGCACGCCAAAGGGCATTCTGGGGCGCTACAAAAGCCTGAACCACTTTTTGAACTGGCAGGCCGATACCTTTGCGTTGGACCACAGCATGCGCAGTGCGCAGCTTGCTCCGGTCACCTTCGATGTGAGCCTGCGCGATGTCTTGTTGCCGCTTGCGCTGGGCGGCGTGGTGACCGTGCCGCCGCCCGATTTGCTGATGGCGCCGCGAAAGTTGTTGCAGTGGTTGCGCCTACATCAGGTGACGCTGCTTCATTGTGTGCCCAGTGTTTTGCGGTTGTTGACGGCTGAGCTGGGCTCGGACGACCAAACCGGGGTGCCCGACTTGCAGCATCTGTTTTTGGCGGGTGAACCCCTGTTGGGGCGCGATATCAAAAACTGGCGCGCGGTGGCGGGGACAGGTGCGGTTGTGGTGAACCTTTATGGTCCATCTGAGACAACTCTTGCCAAAGTGTTTGCGCAAATCGGTCTTGATCATGATCTGCCCGATGGCATGCTGCCAATCGGGACGGCGTTGCCGGATACGGATGTGTTGATCCTAAAACCTGACCGCTTGGCTGTGACGGGTGAGATTGGCGAAATTTGCATTCGTACCGGTTTTCCGTCGCTTGGGTATCTTAATGACATTGAGGCAACCCGCGCGGGCTTTCAACGCAATCCCTTTGGGGTTGAGGTCAATGACATCCTGTATCGAAGCGGTGATATGGGGCGTCTGCGGCAAGACGGTCAGATCGAATGTCTTGGGCGGCGTGACAGTCAGGTCAAGATCGCAGGTAACCGGGTTGAGGGCGCAGAAGTAGAAGCAGCCTTGCGGGGGCTTGCTGCGGTCACCGATTGTGTTGTGGTCATCAATCGGGATGATCCAACCGATCCGTTCCTGATCGGCTATGTCACAGGGGATGGGACTGAACCGGAAAGTGACAGCATTCGGGGCGCGTTGAGCATGCTCTTGCCGGGTTATATGGTGCCGCGGTTCATCGTTGTGCTGCCTGTGCTGCCTGTTTTGATGAACGGCAAGGTTGATAAACGCGCGCTCCCCAAACCGGCATCTCTTGTGCATGGCGCGTCCGGGCCATTGCCTGCAAAAACGCCAACTGAGACACGTGTGGCGGCGATTTGGCGGGATATACTGGGGATAGACGAGATTGGGGTTGAAACACCCTTTGCAAACATGGGCGGTGATTCACTGAAAGCGATCAAAGTGCTGGGTGATATCTACCGCGCGTTTGGGACCGAATTGCGAATTGCAGATTTCTTTGCCGCCCGAACAATTCGGGCCATTGCGGCTATCCTTGATGAAATTGATGGAGAGACCGCGGTTGTTGCCTCGATCCACAAAGCGCCTGCTTTGGATCATGACCCGTTGTCAGATGCCCAGGAACCTCTTTGGGCGATGCAACAGCTTGGGATCGATGCAAGTGTTTACAACCTGTGTTTCGGGTTCCGCGCTGATGGACAGGTTGATTTGGGGCGGCTTGAACGCGCCTTTGACCACCTGATCCAAAGCCATGAAATATTGCGCACACAGATCAAAGACATAGAGGGCAGCCCGCGCCAGATCATTGCGGCTGACGTCGCATTTCGCATTGAAAAACAACAATTGCCTGATGGTCTCAGCGCCGAAGAGGCGGCGGCGCGGCTGTTGGGGCAAGAACGGCAACGGGCTTTTGATTTAAGCTTGGCGCCGCTGGTCCGGGTTGTCGCGGCGCAACAGGCGAATGCGGGGGCAACATTCCTCGTGATTTCCTTCCATCACGCGGTTTGCGATGGTCATTCGCTTGATATCATTGTGAAATTACTGGGCGAGGCCTATGCAAGTGATGCGCCGTTGCCGAAACCAGAATTGCAATACCGCGATGTCATTGCGTGGCAAACAGACCGGTTGAGCGGGCAAGAAGCTGATCGTCTCAGTGATTATTGGAAGCGACACCTGAATGGAGCGCCGCGCAGCATTGACCTGCCCGAGGCCCATCCGCGCCCTGCACGACAGCAATTCAAAGGAGCGACGCTGCGCCATGATCTGCCGGATCAATTGGGTGTTGATCTGATGGCGCGCGCACAGGCGAATGACACCAGCCTGTTCAACACATTGCTCACCGGCTTGGCAATCACGCTGGATCAACGGTCTGATCAACCTGATATGGTCATTGCAACACCTGTGCTGGGGCGAAACCACCCTGACTTGGCGGATCAAATCGGGTTCTTTGCCAATACGTTGTGTCTGCGGGTGAGGCTTGATCGTGATGCGACCCTGACCAAAGGTTTGGCGGATGTGACACAGCTGGTTCACGCCGCACTTGATCATCAGGACTGGCCTTTTAACCGTCTGGTTGCGGATCAAGACGAACCGCGCGATCTGTCACGCAATCCGATATGCAATGTGATGCTTGTTCTGTTTGATGCGGACAGACCCGAGCTGAATTTTCCGGGGCTAGATATCGCGCCGTTTGGGCGTGATACGGAATGGGCGTTTAGCCGGTTTGACCTTGTTTTCCACGTGACACATGACAGCCGGACAGGCGCTTTGGTGCTTGATCTTAATCACGACACAGCGCTGTTTGACCGGGATCAAATCCAACGGATCGCACAGCATTTTCAGACGATCCTCGAACAAATTGCGGATCCTGTTGATCTCCCTATTGCTGCACTTACCCCGCATACCCCTGCACAAACGGCACTGCTGGCTGGGCTTGACCGTGCCGAATTTGGGCAGGCTGACACGACACTCACGGCTCTTTTTGCCAAGTCGGTCAAGGCGGGGGCAGAAAACGTTGCTGTCAAGGATGCCCAGACGACCTTGAGCTATGAAGCGTTGGATCATTGGGCAAATGGCATTGCCGCGTCACTGATCAATCATGGCGCAAAAGCGGGCAGTATCATTGCGGTTTCGGGCGTGCGATCAGCGGCTGGGGTGGCCGCGATCCTTGGAGTCCTGAAGGCAGGAGGCGCCTGGGTCGCTTTGGATGAACGGTGGCCATTGGCCCGCAGGCAAACAGTGTTGCACAGCTCTGATGCTCTATTGTGCCTTGATGCAGGTGCAGAACCACAACTGCCTGAGGCGCTCTGGGTGCATGATATCGCACCAAGCCCAATTGCGATTGATAGGGCTTTGCCAGATGGGTTGGCTTATGTGGTGTTTACCTCTGGATCAACAGGGACACCCAAGGGGGTCATGATCGAACATCGCGGTGTCAGTAATATGCTGCACCAGCAAATTAGCACTTTTGACGTTACGCCCAACTCTCGGTTTTTGCAGTTCGCCGCGCCTGTTTTCGATGCGCATGTGTCAGAGGTGTTTATGACCTTGCTTGCTGGTGGGCAGCTGATTGTCCCAACGCAAGAGACGCTTGAAAACCCAGCCGCGCTCAAATCGGTGATGGCGGAGTGTGGTGTCACTCACGCGACTTTCCCACCCAGTTTTCTTGATGTTGTTCAAGGCTTTTTACCGCCAACGTTAGAGGTGCTGATCACAGCCGGTGAGGCCGCGCGCCTGGGGACGTTGGCAGCATTGCATCCAAATATTCGCCTGTTCAACGCCTATGGACCTGCGGAAAACTCCGTTTGTTCAACAATTTATGAGATCGACGCAAAAGCCACTGATCCGGTTGTGCCAATTGGGTACCCTATCGATGGAACCGGTCTGTCGGTAAAGGACGGTTCTGGCCGGGTGGTGCCGATGGGGGTTCCGGGGCAAATCATTTTGCACGGGATGGGGCTTGCGCGCGGTTATATTGGCATCCCGGATCAGCTTGAGGCCGGGTTTATCGAAGATGGCGAACTGGGGATGCGCACCTATGCCACCGGAGACATTGGCGCGTTGAATGCTGATGGCGCAGTGGTTTTTCTGGGCAGGGGAGATGATCAGGTCAAGATATCCGGCCAGCGGGTTGAGATCAGGGAAGTCGAAACATGTCTGAACAATGCACCAGATGTTGCACGGGCGATTGTGTCGCCGATCACCGGGGCCGAAGGGCGCACAACGCTCGGCGCCTGGCTGCTGAAAAAACCCGGTCAAGTCAGCCTCTGGCCCTCCGTCGCGGAGTTCTTTGTCTATGATGATGTGGTGTATCAGGCGATGGCCGGTGACCGCAGTCGTAACGCGCGCTACCAAGAGGGATTTGAACGTCATTTACCCGGACAAACCGTACTAGAAGTTGGTCCCGGACCTTATGCCGTGCTGGCGCGGATGGCGATCCAAGCAGGTGCGCGGCATGTTTACGCGGTTGAGATCAATCCCGTCATAGCAGATCGCGCGCGCGAAAGTATCGCCAGTGCCGGGCTGCAAGACCGTATCACAGTGCTTACAGGTGATGCGGCCAGTATCGTGCTGCCTGAACAGGTGGATTGGTGCATCTCAGAAATCGTTGGCGGCATTGGCGGGTCAGAAGGGGCCGCAGCCATTCTGAATGCGGTACGTGGTCAATTGGCCAAACCGGAAAACATGTTGCCACGACGCAGTGTGACGCGAATAGCAGCAATTGAACTCCCCCTGTCGCGCATTGAACCGGGCTTTTCGAATGTGGCCGCTGATTATGTGGATCGCATCTTTGAACAGCGGGGGCGTCCTTTTGACTTGCGGTTGTGTTTGCGGCGTTTTGATCAAGATTTGCTGCTGAGCAGTTCAGATGTCTTTGAGGATCTGGATTTCACAACGGAAATGGCGCTGGAAAGTACACATGACATCAGGTTGGATATTCAACGCGAAGGCGGCATGACAGGTTTTGTGGTGTGGCTGACGATGGATGTCGGCGCAAACAGGTCCATTGATGTTCTCAACGACACCGCAAGTTGGTTGCCGGTCTACGTTCCGATTGGACCTGACGGGGTGACATTGTGCCAGGGTGATGAAATTCGCGGCCGTATCACGCGCACTTTGGATGTTGGTGGGCGCCATCCCGACTTTGTTATTGATGGTCATATCATGCGGCAGGGCAAGGAAGTGGCAACGATCCATCAGCCTGTGCCCCATATGTCAGAGCGTTTTGGTGACAGCCCGTTGAGTGATCATCTGTTTGAACAACAAGGCAAGCCTCGCATCATCAACGACAATTTCCTTGAGAATGTGCGACACCACGCGTCAGATGTTTTGCCGCGCTATGCTGTTCCGGGCATCCTGCGCGAGATTGAGACATTGCCACGAACGATCAATGGCAAATTGGCGACAGCTGAACTGCCTGCTTTGATAAGCCAAGATCAACCAGTGCATGAAGCGTCCCATCCCGAGGCGTCGGATTTGGCTTTGCGCATCGCAAAGGTTTTTTCCCAATTGCTCAACCGCGACAGCGTCGATCCGTCGGTTGGTTTCTTTGAATTGGGAGGAGATTCAATTTTGGCGGTGCGGGCTGTCGGAGCTTTGGCCACACAACAGATCGAAGTGAATGCTGCCGAAATTCTCCAACATCAAAGTGCTCTGGCTTTGGCTCTTGTTGCACGGGTTCCGGAAACCAAAGAACCTCTGCAAACCTTGGGCCCAGTGCGGGCGCATCCGATACAGGCGTGGTATTTGGCCCGCGATCCACAGATGACAAAACGCTTTCATCAATCGGTGGTATTGACGTTGTCAACTGACATCGATCTGGAGCGTCTTGAAGTGGCGTTACAAACGATAATGCAACGCCACGGGGCATTACGCCTGAAGCTTGACCCCAAGGATTTGAAGATAACCGAAACCGACTACGCGCCCGAACGCCGGCTTCTTGTGCGGGAGGATCTGCGAGAATTGTCGCTTGCCTCTCAAGATAAACAACGTGAAAAAATCGCGGAACAAACCCATGCTGAAATTAACCCGCGTACAGGGCACCTTTTTGCAGCGCGGCTTTTTCAATATCCTGACCGGCAGGACCTGCTGTTGGTTGCACATCATTTGGGTGTGGATCTGGTGTCGTGGCAAATAATGTTGTCCGAACTGAGCCAGCTTTTGTCAGACCTGCCGGTATCTTTGCCCAGACCGTCGACCAGCTATGCTCATATATGTGCGGCCCTTTCGCAAGAAGCGACGTCCCCGATCACCACAACGGAAAAACCGTATTGGGATAACATTGCGCACCTCGTCGATACCTTGTCTTTGTCATCCCCGGCAGCTGTTGGAACGATGATGCAAATTCAGCTTGATGTGGCTGGTAAAGATGCGGATTTTGGATCACATCGAAGTGACGATATGCAAGGTGTGCTTTTGAGCGCGATGGCACATGCCGCTACCCATGTTCTGGGTTGGTCCAAATCTGTTATCGATCTTGAAACCCATGGAAGAGACCTGCCGCGTCAGGTGCCGGACACATCGGGGGTCGTGGGGTGGTTCACACGTATCACGCCTGTTGTTGTATCGGCCCAGACCAACGCAAACCCGCTTTCTGAATTGCCACGTGGTGGGCTTGGATTTGGTTTGCTGAGCTGGGCGCGGGATGATCACAAAGAGCTGCGCAAAATGCAGCCAGCATTGGCGTTGAATTACCTGGGTGATTTGTCCACATTCCAAAGGTCCCAAGACAGCTCGGCACCGTTTGCAGTCAATTGGGAGGGTTTGGGAGAAGGCATTGACCCGACCTTCCGGACCGGACATGCGCTTAGTGTTTTGGCTCATTTGACGGAGGATGGGTTGTTTGTATCCCTGAACGCAGATCTGTCGATCATCAGCAAAGAGGATGCAGTGTCATTTGGGAACGCTTTGAGAGATGGTTTGCTGAAAAACGGTGGTGATGTTGCACCATTGATCGCAGCCGAATTTGATCTCGATGAACTGGCCGAGGACCTTGGCTTGTGAGGGGCGTGGACATGCGGCTTTCCGGCCCTAGGCAGAAGCTGTGAAGTCGACCAAATCCACAACGGACTTCGCGGCTGTGCTCATGACGTCCATCACTGCGTCACGCAGGTAAAAATGTCCGCCATCAAAGACATGATGTTTGAAGTTGGATCCACGCTTTGCCCAGTTTTTCATATCTTCCGGCGCGACCATCGGATCGGAGCGGCCTGAAAGGGCGATCACGGGTATCGGAAGACGGGGTAAATCGGTGGGGTGATAGGTTTCGATCACCGTAAAATCAGCGCGCAACGGCGGCTCTAACAGGTCCCAAAGCTCAGGGTATTTGCCCAATGCGCCATTTGCAGCGTCATATGACATTAGCGCCCTCAGCAGCGATGCTTTGTCCAGTTTGTGCAACACCTTTCGCCGCGTCACGGGAGGCGGGAGGCAAGCAGAAACGATCAGAGCTTGGGGCAGTGGCAAACCACGTTCCAAGCGGCGCAAACACAATGCATGGCCCACAATGCCCCCCATTGAATGGCCGAACAGGATATGCGGTTGATGCACTGTTTGCTCTAGCTGCGCATCAAGCCAATCCAGAACAGACGTCATTGACGTCAGCGGTTTTTCTCGAATACGGGCTTCGCGCCCCGGCAGGCAGATGGGTTTGATTTGAAGGCCCGGTATGCCGCGCTGCACTGCGCTTTGATACAGGGCACTGCCCCCGCCTGCATGTGGCAAGCAGATCATCTGACATTGGCCAAGGCTCATTGAAGGACGGGCCGATTTCCCGTCGCATATTCATCTGATGGGGTTGCACCTTCAGACCCTTCGACGGGGCTGAACAGGGATTGCCCCGACGGATCACCATTTTCCAAATGCCCCTCTCTAAGTTCGGGATTAGGACGGACAGTTACGACTTCGCCATCGCCGTTTTGGACGGTATCCAAAACCACGGGGAACGGCGGCGTTTGATTTGCAGCGCCGCCTGAGGGGGGAGGCAGCATCGCTTCTTGACTCGTTGTGTCTAGGATCAGTGGCAAACCGGTTTCCGAATTCCCGATCACGACAACCTTTGCGTTGTTGGAATTGGCAAGTTCAAGGGTCGCCTCGATCCCACGCCACCGCAGATAGCTTTCTGAAATAGCAGGCGAGACGATCTCTTGGAATTCGCGGATACCTTCCCCTTCGATCTTTTTGCGTGCGCTCTCAAGCTTTTCAGTTTCGACGCGAAATTTGTATTCTTCGACCCGCTGGGCCTGTTCCAACTTATGTTCGATGGCCACTTGAAGCGCATTGGGTAGGCGAATGGCTTTGACAAGCGTGTCCTCAAGAACCACTAAGTTGTCTTGCCCCTTGCGCACACGCCGCCCGATACCATTGGGGTAATCGTGGTCCACCATACGCTCATAGATTTCCGACTGCACCTTCGCTCGATCAACGCTATAAAGCTTTTCTGCGTCATGGCGCGATATGACTTCGCGTGCGACCGATCCAACCATCGGGATAAGCAATGTCTCAAGATAATTGGGGCCGATGTTTGTGTTCAACTCGACAATGTTGTCCTTTATGGCACGCCAACGGAAGGTCAGCGTAAGTTCCATGTGCAGGCCATCTCGTGATACGACTTCATAGACTTGATCATAGGTCTGCAAACGGACGTCATAGGTATAAAATTTGTCCCATGGGGAGGTAATATGGACACCCTCATCAAGTGGGCCTTGCGATATGTTTTCCGGATCCCAGGACAAACGGTGCCAAACCACGCTGGCATGGCCAACCGGCGTTGTATGAACAATCAGATCCCATAAAAATATGATGGCCAAAATTGCAACGATAATCCCAAAGCTGAGACCATTGGAAAAGCGTTGCCAGCGTCTTTTGTTAGCTTGAGCCATCATGCACCTCATGCTTCAATTGACCTGCAACCATGTGCATTCTGCGATCGCAGCAGTCGAAATATTGTTCGTCGTGTGTCGCGGCCAGTATGGTCTTCCCTGCCATCTTAAGGCTTGGCAAAATTTCGCGGTAAAACCTTTTGCGTGTTTCAGGATCTTGGTCAGCGGCCCATTCATCCAAGATCAAAATTTGACGATCCTCAGCAAGTGCCAAGGCCAAGCCAAGGCGTTTGCGTTGTCCGGTAGAAAGGGAAGTGGGATCAATTGTCTTGAGGTCGGGGCCAAATTTGTCGCGAATATCAAGATAGTTTAGCCAATGTTCAAACCGTTCGATGCCCGCTTTGCTAAGGCCATACGGTTCGGGAAAGACATGAAAATCCGCAAAAACAGTTGAAAACTGATCCCGATAGCTTTGGTTTTGGTGCCGATCCGTTGGTGCGCCGTTGACCAGAATGTCACCTGATTTTCGGGGATAAAGGCCGGTTAGAACCCGCAGCAATGTTGTTTTTCCGGATCCATTGCCACCGGTCATAAAGACAATCTCGTTCTTGACGAGGGCAAAGTTTATGTCCGCAATTGTAAAGCCATTTTCGCCGTCATGACTGTAACTGAGATCACTGAGCTCGAGCGCTTCAAATGGTTCGGGGTCTTGTTCGGGGAAATTTTGTTTGCGCCGTGAGGCAAGCGTGGCAACCCGAGTTTGAAACGCGTCAATTTCAGCCAATGCAAATTGAGCAGTGGTCACTTGTTGAAAGGTTTGAACCACAGCACTGATGGGACCTAACAAGAATATTACAGCAATCATGATCCGGGATATATCCGTCGAGATATCTTTTGAAATCAACGGCATGATGAACACCACAGATCCCGCCATAAGGTAGGAAGCTGAGTTGCCTGTCGCCAACATGCTGGCAAAATGTGCCGACGCGCTGCTGCGTCCCTTTGCCAGTTTGTGCGATCGTTTCGTGATGTCTTCAAAAAACCCCTGTCGCTTGGCGTGGTTCAGGCTGAGTTCCTTTGCGCCCCCCACCAGGCCCTCGGTTATCTCGCGGAATTTTTCTTCTGCTTGTGTTGCCAAGCGCATGTCTTCGTCCAGCAACTTTCGGCTACTGAGAAAACCCGCGACCGTCAGAACAACAACAATGGTTGTCAAAAAGGCGGCAAGCGGTGACAGGAAAACCAGATAAGTGAACATAAATAACAGAAGAATGACGCCGTCAGCCCCGGCGATGATTGGGACAAGTGTTTGCGACAGTGATGCATAATGTCCGCCGACACCGTCCATAACATTGCGCAATCCGACGGTCTGAATGTCCTCCAAAGAAAGGTTCAACACATCTTCCGAAGTGGTCAACCGCCGTTCGTGCAATGCGGTTTCGATGGCTTGCGCGGCTTCTCGGATCAGGTAATTTTGGGCCCAGCGATAGATAACAAGCAACGCGAGAAAGGCAAAAGCCATGAGACGCGAATAGCCGTTGTATTCAACTTCCCGCGCTTCAGCGTTCAACAGATACAGGACAACCGTTCCGCAGGTGGCCGACAAAACGGCAACAAGGGCAAGATTCAACAGGCCCGGTTTGCCAATCGAAGACCAGAGCCGCACCAAACCCGATTTGCCTTGCCCGCGTTCTGCTTTCGGACTTGAGGCCATGAGTCTCAATAACCGTTCACCCAGCCCCGGTGGCTTGGCTGTTTGAGACTCTTGTTCGTTCATGTATTTGACAACTAGTTCTTAGGCTGTGTCAAAAGCAGCATGATCGCGACGATCAATGGGGTCAGGATGAGCGCGCATAAAAACGACCCCCCAAACCCCAGAGTTCTTTCCCGACCAAACAGGCCCACAATGGAGCACAGCCCAATATAGGTTATGACAACCAGTGGGTTCATGGTGCACACAGCCTATTTTGATTTCGCAGATGCGAACTCGGCCTGAAGGTCTTTCTTGATGGCATCCGCGCTGAAATCAACAATGGAGCCTCCGCCTTCAAAATGCCGCACGAAGATCTTGCCAATTGCATAGGTGGAGGAGGCCGCGAAAGCAGCCATGCCAGCGCTTCCCAGCAGCGTGCCACCGATTGGAACCAATTTAACTGAAGATCCAAGAAGGCTGGTGCTGACAGCCGCTGGCGCCAGAGTCCCCAGCAAAGAGGAGATGATTGCCTTGAGATTTTGCTCATCTGCGTCCATGTCATAGGCAGCTGCGATCTTGCGCACCATCTGAACCTGAACTGCGCCGATCGCAAGAAGGTCGAGGTATGGAACCGGGACAACACCACCCGCCGCGGACCATTTTACCGAAGATGCAATAATATCTGCGACCTTCTCATGCCGACTAGCGAGTGCGGCTCCCATGGCTTGTTCCTTCTTTTCGGCTGTTGCGGTTGTCATTGTGTCACCTCATGTTTTCCTGGACCGGACAAAATCTCTGTTTGGGCAAATACGCTGTTTTAGAATTTTGAAAGCACACCATATTTATCAATCACCAACGTGCCAAAGTCCAACTAAAAATATCTCGTCGCAGTTGCAGAATGCTCTCGAGTGCTTTCTTCGCAGATGGCATGTCGTCAGTGAGAGCCTGCAAGAGGACACAAGTACAGTTTTCTTTCTAATTCATTAATTTTTTGGCAATCAGCGGGATGTTGCAGTGGCGTCATGTTTCTGGATTGGTCTTGCGCAAAAGGTCAGTACTTGATCCTGCCACCTCGTGGCAGAGACAGTCAGAGAGGCTACGTCAGGCAAATCAGCACAAAGTTGCGGCTGAATGTCAAATGTGAGGACTGAGCCCGAAACCGACCGCAACCGGACTTCTTCGAAGCCGACAAACCGTTGCACGGTTGGGTAAATCGCTTTGAACATCGCCTCTTTGGCCGAAAACAACAGGGTGCCGCCTATGTCCTGCCATGGTGTTGCGGCGATCTTAGCGTATTCTTCAGGGTGACCTATGGTTTCTGCGACGCCTTTTGCCGCCTGCACACGTGCGGGTATCTCAAGATCGACACCAATGCCGGAAAACTGGGCCGAAAATCCGACGACACATAGCACGCAGATATCAGTGTGCGTCAATGTCCCGGTTACTCCTGCTGGCCAGATCGGGGCGCGATCAGAGCCAATAACGGGCCAATCGATCCCTTCCTTTTCGAATAGAGTGCGATCATCACTCAACCCAGCCAAGGCCTCCTGTGCACAGGTGCGCCCCGCCCGATATTCCCCTTTTCGCTTTGCGACTGCGCCCTTCAATGTCGGTGGGATCGGTATGTCAAGTTCCGCCATATCGCTACCATCCAACGTCATCCATCGGGCGCAAAAACCTTGATTTGTTATCCATTGAGGGCCGGGTTGCGAGGCGCTGTTTTGGTTCTGTTGCACGGGTTCATTCAATCATTGGGGTGGTCATCATCTGGCGGTCAACCCGAGTAGATTGCGGATTGGCGGCGTTCGATAGAAATGACCAGTCAGGAACATCATAAGCAATCCAGCCCGAAAAAAGACAATTCAAATATGAGTTTGCGTGCTGTTTTTGATGCAGTCTCATCGGACGCAGTAGATTTGACAGAGCTTGGGATCAGGACAGGCAAAATTCATTGCTTGGAAAGCTATTGCGTGGTTCTTTTCTAGATATGTCCAAAGTTGAAATTTTCTGAAGGAAGAATCCATGCCACTCTCACGTCCAATAATCGCTGTTTCTTGCCTTATAGTCGGAGTTGTAGCTGGCGTCGCGGGGGCGAAATCTAGCTATCCGCCGCTTGAGGTTCTGCTCTCAACTTCGGTTTCCGTTTTGGACCAACCGATTGCCTATCCCACAGGCACCCCGAAAATTACCGCCGCAATTGTGACGATGCTGCCGAAACAAACCACAGGGTGGCACAAACACGAGGTGCCGCTTTTTGCGCAAATTCTCGAGGGTGAGTTGACGGTGGATTACGGTCCGCATGGAACGAAGGTTTACAAAAAGGACGATGTCTTTGTCGAAGCCTTTAAGACGCGTCATAACGGCACAAATACTGGCACGGTTCCAGCCCGTATTCTGGCGGTTTTCGCGGGATCAGAAACTGTCAAAAATACCATTGTGGAAAAATAGAAATCAACGGTTCTTTCGTTGATCAGAGCTCCATTGATCCTAAGATCTGAATGGTGTGATCGTCTGACAGAGGTGGGTCCCTTTTCGATCAAAAGCAACACTGCGTACGAGAGCTGGTTCTGCCAAAAGACTTAAGTAGCTCAAAGGTTTGAGGAACCGGGTCGTCGTCCAGCCATCGCCAATTGATCTAGCGGCTAAAGACACCGGCACGGTCATCAATTTGCCCAAAAGCCACGTTTTGATCTACCATCCCAAACGGTCTCGTAACCGATAGGCGGCAATGGAGGGTGCCAAAAACCACGGGTTGCCGCGATAGTAGGGGCGACCTTGAAACGGAATATTGGCAAAGGCGGTGTCCCCTGCGGGATCATCAACGGCCATCAGACCCAGCTTCATCCCCAGATAACTGGCCATCCCAACACCAGAGCCGCAATACCCCATCGCGAAATACAATCCGTCCTGTTGGCCGATGTGCATGAGGCTATCGAAGGTGTAGCCAACAAATCCGGACCAAGAATGACTGATTTGTACAGAATGCAATTCAGGAAATAACCGCACCAATTCAGCGCGCAAAACCGGCGCGGTGGTCCGCGCATCTGTTTCTTTTAAGGACACACGCCCCCCAAACAGGATGCGTTTGCGGTCTGGGGAGGGGCGGAAATAATAGACCAGCTTGCGGGTGTCAGACAGAATGCGGTCCTTTGGCATCAGGCGGTCCATCTGATCTTTGGGCAGTTCTTGGGTCGCAATGATATAAGACCCGATCGGGATCACACGGCGGTGCAAGGCGGGCGTCAGCGGGGATGTATATCCGTTGGTCGCTATGATCACCTTTCTCGCCTCAACATGCCCTCTGCTGGTTCTGACGATATGACCGTCCTTGTGCGGGACTATCGATTGCACAGGGCAATGGCTGACCAATTGGGCATTTGCCTGGCGCACCCGATCAAGAAGACCTTGGTGATACAGACCGGGATTGATGCTTGCATGGTGTGGATAGACGATCCCACCAAAATAGGCCTCTGTGCCGAGTTCATGATGTTGCTCTGTACGTGGCACCATAAAGGCATCATTGCCCCCGGCGCTCTTGGCAAGCTTGTCATAATGACGTCTGGAATGTGCGCCGTGAAAGCGGCCCGGTACTTTGAAATCACAGGTGATGTTCTCAGACTCAACAAAGGTCTGAATGTAGTCGCGAGACGCCTGTCCTTCGGCCAGAATGCCCTCAGCCAGCTGACCGCCAAATTTCCGTGTCAATGTAGCGTGATCCGGTTTTACCGAGGTGGAGATTTGTCCACCATTGCGGCTGCTTGCGCCAAATCCGAGGGTCTGCGCTTCAAGAACAAGTGTCCTGCATCCGGCGCGCGCGGTGCGTAGGGCGGCGTGCAAGCCGGTAAAACCAGACCCAACAACCAAGACATCTATCTGTGCTGGCAAATCGGTGGCGGTCGGGGCCTCTCGTGGGGCCGCGCCCCACCAATAGGGTTCCGTTTTGAAATCATCCGTGAACATGGCGTGTTTTTTCCTCTGCCGCGTGATCGGACAGGATCAGATCAGCGCCTTTTTCTGCAACCATGATTGTAGGTGCATTAGTGTTGCCTGATGTAACCTTTGGAAAGACCGAGGCATCAATCACGCGCAATCCTGCTGCCCCATGCACACGTAACTGTGCATCCACCACATCCCGGCTTATGTCGGGCCCCATCTTGCAGGTGCTGACAGGATGAAAAACGGTTCCGGCGGTTTCGCGGATATAGGCCAGCATCTCTGCGTCGCTCTGCACCGAGACACCGGGCAAGGTTTCTTGTTCGATCACCTGTGCCAATGCGGGGCTTTCCCCCAGTTTGCGTAAAATCTGTGCGCCTTCCAGCATTTCTCGGACATCCAGATCGGTGCTGAGGTAATTTGGGTGGATCGCAGGCGGCGCGTTAGGATCGGATGAAGTGATCTCAAGGTGACCCCGGCTGGTGGGTCGGGTTGGTTGTGCGCCCGTCAGGAAGCCAGAGAAAGGGTCGGGGTTCATTAACGGGCGTTGGCCGGGAGGCGCTTTGGTGTAGCTGACCGGAGAGAAATAGAGCTGGATGTTTGGCCGATCGATCCCGCTGCGCGACCGCACAAAGCCACCGGCCTGATTAACACCGAGCGACAACGGCCCGCCACGCGTCAACACATAACGCAGACCATGCAACAGCTTACCGTGCCAGGCATGTAATTGATCATTCAGGGTTGGCACTATGGAGCGGTAATAGAAATCGACGGCTACGTGATCTTGCAGATTGCGCCCGACGCCCGGCAGGGGCAGGGTTACTGGGATACCGTGTTTCTTTAACACCTCCACAGGGCCGACCCCGGACAGCTGCAAAAGCTGTGGTGAATTAATCGCACCAGCGGACAAGATCACCTCGCAGCGGGCGTTGACCCGTTTCAGACGTCCCCGTTGAACATACTCAATACCGGCTGCGCGATTGCCCTCAAACAGCACGCGGTTGGCCATTGCATGTTTTTCTATCCGCAGATTGCTGCGCCGTTTTGCGGGGCCAATATAGGCGCGGGCCGCGGACATGCGAAATCCGTCTTTTGCGGTATTTTGATAGGTGCCGACACCTTCTTGGGTGGCCCCATTAAAATCGGGGTTGTAGTGGTATTGAACCTGTTCGCCCGCCTGAATAAACGTCTGGCAAAGCGGGTGCAAAAAACGGTCCATGGTTGCGACATGAAGCGGCCCCTTACCGCCGCGAAAGGCATCCGCGCCCCGGTCGTTGGTTTCAGATTTCTTGAAGTAGGGCAGCACATCGCGCCAGCCCCAACCGGGGTTTCCCATTGCCTCCCAGTCATCGAAATCGCCATGTTGCCCCCGGATATAGACCATCGCATTGATAGAACTGGACCCTCCCATCACCCGACCACGCGGCCAATAGGAAACTCTGTTGTTCAAAGCGGGATCTGGTTGGGTCTGATATCGCCAGTTCAGACCTTTATGATAAAACGCCTTGCCATAGCCGATGGGCATCCAAACCCAAGGATGAAGGTCGCTGCCGCCAGCCTCGAGCAGCAACACAGTGTGTTTGCCGTTTTCACTTAAACGATTGGCCAATACGCACCCCGCTGACCCGGCGCCAACGATGATGAAGTCGAAATCCGCCATCCCCAGCCCTTTACGTTTCGGGAGGATCGCGTTGCACCAGAACACTGATCAAGGCCAGCAACCCCGAACCAATGATCAGGAAAAACGACACGGCATTCAGCACAGGGGTGGATCCAACCTTGGCCATCCTGTCAAACATAGTGATGGTCAGCGGGGCCTCTGATCCAACAAGGAACAAGGTGGTGTTGAAGTTCTCAAAAGACACCAAAAACGCGACGATCCAGGCGGCGATCATGGCCGGGCGTAAGAAAGGCAACGTAACTGTGCACAAAACCCGCAAGCGGCTGGCCCCAAGGTTCAGCGCGGCTTCTTCCATGGAGGTATCAAACTTTTTGAGCCGGGCAGAAATCACCAGCGAGGTGATGGTGGTCACAAAGGAAAACTGACCCAGTACAACCAGCAACAAACCGGGCCTGAGGAATTCTAGTTCAAGGCCAAAATTGTCTTCTATGCCATTGGCGATGTTGCTGGCCATGACAAGGATCGAAATCCCGAGGATCACACCCGGGATCACCAATGGCAGGATCATCAGGATGTAAAAGAAATTCTTGGCCGGGAATTCGCCACGGACAAACAAGAACGCATTGCAGGTTCCCACAAAGACCGACAGCGTGGACACCATAACACCAATCACGCCTGAATAATACAAACCACGCAGCAGACGTCGATCGTGGAACATGCCCAGTTTTGGCTCAGTATCGTTAAAGAACCAATCAAAGGTGAACCCTTGCCATGGCAATGCCGGGAACAACGAGTCGTTGAAAGCAAAGCTGCCAGCCGCGATTAAAGGGGCGGCAAGGAAGATAAAGAACGCCGCAACATAGAGACGATACCCTAGCAAGAACCCTTTGTTTTGTGTGGAAACTGCCATGCCGCGCCTCAGTTCTTTGCTACTGTGTTGGCAAGGTTCTGACCCGTTAGGCGCAGGCCCAGCCAGACAACAAGCGAGGTAAATGCCAGCAACAAGAAACCAAAGGCTGCCCCGGATTCCCAGTTAAACCGGGTGATGAACTGATCATAGATTTGTTCTGTGAACCAGCTTGAGTTTTTGCCACCCAACAAGATCGGCGTCAGATAGCTCCCTGCGGTCATCATGAACACCACAATGCAGCCCGCCACAATTCCGGGCATGGCATAGGGGATGATGATACGTCGCAAGACCGTAAAGCCGCTGCCGCCAAGGTTATATCCGGCCTCCACCATCGCGTCGTCCATGCCATCAAGTGTTGAGACAAGTGGCACAATCATGAACAGGATCACAGTATAGACCAGCCCCACAACCACAGTTGCGTCGTTATACAGAAACTCTATGGGCTCAGAGATCAGGCCGCTCCATTGCAAGGTACTTGAGATAACGCCGGTCTCGCGCAGCAACAATATCCAGCCAAAAGCGCGGATCAGGTCGCTGACCCATAACGGGATCAGGCACAGCAAAAACAAAGCACCGCGCGACCGTTTACCGGCAATTTTGGCAATGTAATAAGCGATGGGGAAGCCGATCAGCAACGCCAGACAAGTCACCAGAATGGACATTGATCCGGTGCGCATCAAGGTGTTCCAATAGATCGGTTCCTGAATGAAATCGATGTAATTGCCGAGTCCAAATTCATAGACCCGGGGCGCAACCTTTTCGCGCAGGGACAGATACACCATGCCAAGATGAGGCAGCAGGATCAGCAGGACAATCCACAGCGCAAAGGGCGCAAACAGCAAGATCAACGAAAGCCGTTTGATATCACTTTGCATAGCACATTGCCTGTTCATGTGACCATTGCAGGCGCACCGGATCACCGGGGCGTAAATCTTGGGTGCCGCCGGTGACCACAACGTCTGCTTCAATCAACTCAGCGCTCTGGCCGCGCACAAGAATGCGGCTGTTGGCCCCATTAAAGAGCACCGAGTCCACCTTGCCAGTCAAGCTGTTGGTATAGGCGTCAGGGGGGGCAGGGGCCGTTTGATCCGGGTGCGCTGTAATAAATTCAGGGCGTACAAAGATCGTGACAGGTGTGCCGCTTTGAACCGGAGCTTGAGGTTTGCACAACATCGTCAACCCGGCCTCTGTGGCCACCCGTGCCACCCCGTCCGAGAGCTGTTCAACCGTGCCGGACCAGCGGTTTGAATCCCCAACAAATCCAGCCACAAATGCCGATGCGGGATTGTGATAAAGCTCTTCTGGTTTGCCAACCTGCTCAAAGCGTCCCTCATTCATCACAGCAACATTATCCGACATCACAAGGGCTTCGGATTGGTCGTGGGTGATGTAGATAAAGGTGGTGTTAAACTGATGTTGCAACAGTTTCAGTTCAATCTTCATTGCTTCTCGCAGTTTGAGATCCAATGCGCCCAGAGGTTCATCCAGCAGCAAAACATCAGGGTCCAGAACCATGCAGCGCGCAATGGCGATGCGTTGCTTTTGGCCGCCCGACAGTTGGTGAACCTCGCGGTTGGCGACATCGGGCAGGGCGATCCGGTCAAGCACGTCACTGACCTTTTTGCCGATTTCCCCTTTTGGGGTGCCTGCGCATTTCAGCCCATAGGCGATGTTCTCAAAGACATTCATCATCGGGAACAACGCAAGGTGTTGAAACACCATCTTAACGTTACGCTTGTTGGGAGGCGTGTTCAGGACTGAACGTCCTTTAATCTGAATGTCGCCGCTGGTTGGGGTTTCAAATCCCGCGATCATCCGCATCAATGTGGTTTTGCCACAACCCGACGGCCCCAGAATGGAAAAAAATGACCCTTTGGGAATGTCAAAAGACACATCATCCACTGCCTTGACCGAACCAAAGTGTTTGGACAAGCCAAGGCATTCCAGATCATGTTGCACTGCGTCGTTCATTGCGCGGGGTCCTTTTGGATTGGTCTTCATGCAAAAGGGGCGACGATCCAAACGGTCCGTCGCCCCACATGCAATTTGTAGATTTAGCCGCCTGTGGCTGCTTTGATTTTTTCCAGCGCTTTGCCTTCCATGTCCTCAACACCCGGAGGGATGTTGGCAAAGAACTTGAGGTTAGCAATGTCAGCGGCCGTAAAGGCCGCGTTCACGGCGGCTTTCTTGTCAGCTGGCAACAGGTCAAGCCCGCCATCAACTGCGGCAATTGCGCCTGTGCTGCCCGACATGATGGTGACGTTTTCAGGCTGCAGAACAAAGTTGATCCATTTGTAGGCCGCATCATCTGCCTTACCCTTGCGGGGGATGGCAAAGGTATCGATCCATGCAAGCGCGCCGGTTTCTGGCGGCACAAACACGATATCGGGATTCTGAGCAAAGAGTTTATACGCAGTGGAATCCCATGTTTCGGAAGCAACAATTTCGCCAGACAACATCATTGCAGACAGGTCATCACCGCCCTGCCAATACGCTTTAATGTTGCTCTTACAGGCAATCAGTTCTTCTGAGACTTCGTCAAGAATAGTCTGGTATTTATCCAAATCGGAATAGGCGTCAAAGGGGTTGTGACCCATCGCAAACGCGGTGCCCAAGAGGATTGTACGCTTTAGCCGCATCGAGGTTTTGCCGGCATATTGAGTATCACACAGATCATCCCAACCGTTAAAGTCAGCAGCCATGGATTTGTTCGCCATCAGACCGGATGTGCCCCATTGATGTGGCACGGCATAGACTTCGCCTTCAATGGTGGTGTTGGCCTTAACGCCGTCCAGATGGGTGGCTTCCATCACTGACGTGTCGATCTGGGACAAATCCAGCGGCTTGTAGATGTCATATTCAAGCTGGGCTGCATAGATACGGTCATGGCTGGGCTGGGCAAGGTCAAAACCCGCACCACCGGTTGCGCGCAGCTTGGCAATCATCTCTTCGTTGTTGGAAAAGGTGACTTCAACTTCGATGTCCGGGTATTGGGCTTCAAATTTCTGGATCAGCTCTTCGGGCGCATATGAGCCCCATGTCAAAAGCCGCAATGTTTCGGCTTGGGCAAAGGACGCAGTGCTCAGCACTGCGGACATCGCAAGCCCTGCAATATAGTATTTCTGTTTCATCATGTATCTCCCTTGTCAGCGGCAAAACGCTGGGTGGCATGCAAAAGCATCTGGTGAGGTTAGTTGAGTATTGGACTGGCCCACATATCCATTATGGAATTTTGTACAGACCAATTTAGGGTTGAAGTGCTGGCAGTTTACTTAGGGTCGAAATACCAGCCCGTATGTCCAACGGGCTGATGCTTCCAAAACCCAGTACCAAGCCTTTGTGCATGTTTTGTGACAGGCTATAGCGGTCTATGGGAACCAGAGTGAGATCACGTTCCGCGGCTTGCGCAATCAGCGCGTCTTGATCCACGTTGGCATCCAGCAAGGCAGTTGTATGAAACCCGCTAGTGGTTTCCTGTACTCGGATCGTCTTTGGCAGGTGTTGGTCTGCGGCATGTTTCAGAATGTCAAAGCGCGTCTTGTATAGCCGCCGCATCAACCGGATATGGGTCGCAAATTGCCCCTCATCCATGAAATCTGCAACGGTCATTTGCACCGAGGTGGGCGGGGTGCTGATCCAAGAGGAAAACAAGGTATCAAACGCTTTGGTCAAATGCTCTGGAACCAACATGAACCCAAGGCGAAGCGAAGGGAAAAGGGTTTTTGAAAACGTGCCCACGTAGATAACCCGCCCCTGAGTGTCGATGCTCTTGAGCGGTGGGCGATGGCCTGTGCCATAATGAAACTCACCGTCATAATCGTCTTCGATGATCAGGGCCTGTGCATCATCCGCAGCGTCCAGCAATTCCAGCCTACGCTCAAGTGTCATGACATGGCCCAAGGGTTGCTGATGTGACGGCGTCACAAAGGCGAGCCGGAAATGCGGCGCAAGACTTTTGGCGTATGCGACATTTAACCCTTTGGAATCAACCTCAACCGGGATCATCTCAGCCCCGGCGGCGACAAAGGCATTGCGCGCCCCGGCCGCACCCGGATTCTCGTACCAGACCTTGTCACCGGGGTTCAAAAAGATCCGCCCGATCAAGGAAAACGCATGTTGTGCGCCACAGGTCACGTATATCTGTTGGGGATCGCATTTGATTCCGCGGGCAGCATTCAGGTGGCTGGCGATGGCATCTCGCAATCCCTGATGGCCCTGAGGATGGCCATACCCCATGATATCTTCGCGATCTGCGCGCAGATGGCGTGCCGATATGCGCGCCCATTGAGATATGGGAAAGGCGTCGATTGCGGGAAGCGCGGTTACAAATGCGCGGGCCTTGTGAGGCAACCATGATCGGGGCGCGTACCCTTGAAAGGCGTGTTCAATCGCATGGGATAAACGCGGCTTTGCAGCGGCGGCGACCGGTGTCTTGAAATCAGCCGGCAAAGGGCGTTGTTGCTCCAGAATGTCGCTCACAAACGTGCCTGCACCAACACGGGACACCAGCATACCTTCGGCCACCAGCTTTTCCACGGCATCAATGACAGTTGTCCGGGAAACCCCTATTTCGCGGGCCAATGTCCGGCTCGCAGGCATCCGCTCCCCGGCCCGCAACCCACCTGACAGAATGATCTCTCGCAGGGACATATAAAGCTGTACACCAACGCGTCGTTTGCTGCTTCGGTCTATCTCAATTGAGGACAGTAAAGCGCCGTCTTGCTTTTTCATGTGAGGCTCCAAACGAAATTGGACTGCTAAGCGTGGCTAAATGGACCTTAATAAATATCCAAAGAGCAGTATCGTCAATCCGTTCAGATTTGCCATCACCTTGAGGGGCCTTATGAAGATCAAATCCCTTGAGACGTTTTCAAACGAATTTGTCTGTTTCACCCGTGTGACCGGCGAAGATGGCAGACAAGGCTGGGGTCAGGTGGCCCCGTATTATGCTGATATCACGGCACAGGTTCTGCACCGTCAAGTCGCGCCATATGTGTTGGGGCAGGACGACGGTGATATTGATGGTTTGTTGGATATTGTCCGCGACCGGGAACACAAATTCCCGGGGTCTTATCTGCGTCGGGCGATGGGCGGGCTGGACACGGCGCTCTGGGATCTCAGAGGCAAGCGGGCGGGCAAACCGGTATGCGCATTGATTGGCGGCACGCCGGGTCCGGTCCGGGCCTATGCGTCGTCAATGAAACGAGACATATCCGCCGCGCAAGAGGCCACACGCATGATGCAGCTGCGCGATGAGAAAGGATTTGATGCTTTCAAGTTCAGGGTTGGTGCAGAAGTCGGGCGCAATCAGGACGAATGGCCGGGCCGTACTGAGGACATCGTAAAGACGATGTACAAAGCCATGGGGGACGATGTTGCGCTGCTTGTTGATGCGAATTCCTGTTTTGATCCGGCCCGGGCGATCGAGGTCGGCAAGTTGCTGATGGACAATGGGGTTTCCCACTACGAAGAGCCATGTCCTTATTGGGAATTTTCCCAAACCAAAGAGGTGACGGATGCGCTTGCCATTGATGTGACGGGCGGTGAACAAGACTGCATGATGGCCAATTGGCGTCAAATGATCACGGATCGGGTTGTCGATATCGTGCAGCCGGATGTGTGTTATCTGGGCGGGATGTCCCGAACGTTGCGGGTGGCCAAGCTGGCTGAGGCTGCGGGAATACCGGTCACGCCGCATTGTGCGAACCTGTCAATGGTGACCTTGTTCACAATGCATTTGCTCAGGGCGATCCCGAACGCGGGGAAGTATCTGGAATTTGCCATCGAAGGGGAGAATTACTATCCGTGGCAGGACGGGCTTTTTGTGACGTCACCTTTTGAGATATCGGATGGGCAGGCTACAGTAACCGATGCACCGGGTTGGGGTGTCGAGATTTGCTCAGAGTGGCTTGATAACGCAGAGCAATATCAGATCAGTGAGTGAGCCTGTGGTGGTGCCATGCTGAGCCATTTACCCCGTCCGGGGTGACCTTCGAAAATCCCGTTTTGAACGATGATTTCGCCGGCTGAAATCACAACGACAGGCCAGCCAGTAACAATGACCCCTTCATAGGGATTATACCCCACATTGTCATGCAGATCGTCAGGCCCGAATGTTTTGGTCATTGTTGGATTCCAAAGCGCGATATCCGCGTCAAAACCAACTGCGATTTGTCCTTTTGTTTGCAATCCGAACGCTTGCGCAGGGGCCGTTGACGTCAATTGCACAAATGCTTCCACCGCTTGACCTCCTTGGCTCACCATCGCGTTGAACATCAAGGGTAAGCGTGTCTCAAGTCCGGGCATCCCATTTGCAATGCGGTTAAAAGGAGCGTCCCTGCCATGGGCGAACTTTCCCGTTTCATCCATGCGATAGGGGGCGTGATCCGAAGTGACAAGACCAAGAACACCTTCTGCCAATGCGTCCCATAATGCGTCTTGATCATCTGAGCGGCGTTGAGGCGGGGAACACATGAACCGGGCCGGATCAGGTTGTTCTAAAATCTCCTCAGACATCAAAAGGTAATGCGGGCACGTTTCGGCCTGGACGCGGACACCGCGCGCTTGGGCTTGGCGCAGAATGTCCGCGCCTTCCCGTGTAGAAACATGAAAAATCATGATCCGCGCGCCGGTGAACTCTGCAAACCGGCACATCCGGTCAATGGCTTCGATCTCTGCCTCTCGTGGATGAGAAACGGCGTGGTATTTGGGGGCGATTTTGCCCTGAGCCAACAGCGTTTCGGTCATGTGGCGGATCATGCCGTCGTTTTCGGCATGGATGCAGATCAAAGCATCAAGTTCCTTGGCCAGCGTCATCAAATCCAGAATAGATTTGTCGTCTTGGCGTACCTTGTCATAGGTCGTGAATATTTTGATCGAACGGTGACCATTCGCAATCAACGTGGGAATGTCGATGAGTAAGGTCTCTCCAGAGGTGTCAGAGACAATCATGTGAAATGCATAATCAATCAAAGCTCCGGCTTTTGCCAGATTTGCATATGCATGCACCACATCCCGCATGCGCTGACCGGGGTGCTGAGCGGCAAAGGACACAACCGTTGTGGTCCCGCCGTGCGCGGCAGAACGTGTGGCGGTTTCAAATGTATCGGCATTCAACAGCCCCGCGCCCGAGATCTGTTCAATGTGGCAATGGGTATCAACACCGCCAGGCAGAACCAGATGGTCTTTGGCATCTAATACCTGACGGGCTGTGCCGGACAGGTTTGTGGCAATTGCGGCAATTTTGCCTGAGCGGATGCCGATGTCGGCCTGCGATGTGCCGATTTGTGTGACAGCGGTGCCACCACGGATGATAAGGTCAAAATCTGTCTGCGTCATTTTAGTGCTGTACCCACGATGTGAAGAAGAAGTGCAGCACCTTTGACGAAGACATGCAAGGAAATGCAGCGGGTAGGGTGGTTGACACTTTGGGTGTCGACCGGTCCAGTGATCCACAAGAATTCTAAACCGGCGATGCAAATGACGATCTATATCATCAACCCGAACAGCAGCCAGCATGTGACCGATGGGATCAGCCAAGCGGTTGAGCCGATGCGCGCGGATTGTGCGGTCGCGATTGAGGCGCGGACATTGCCAGAAGGCCCGCCGGGCATCGAAAGCCAAGCGGATATTGACGGGGTGGTCAGCCCGATGCTGGCCCATTGCGCGGCCATAGAAGACCATGCCAGCGCCTTTGTCATCGCGTGTTTCTCTGATCCGGGGCTTGCTGCGCTGCGTGCACAATCGGCGCGACCCGTGGTGGGAATAGCGGAAGCGGGGATATTAACCGCGATGACCCTTGGCCAACGGTTCGGGATCATCTCAATCCTGACAAAGAGCATTCCGCGTCATAGGCGCTATGTTGGTGCAATGGGGGTGATGGAGCGAATGGCTGGTGATCAAGCTTTGGAATTGGGTGTGCTGGAGCTTGCGGATCATGACAGAGCATTTGCCCGCCTCAAGACCGTTGGCGAAAACCTGCGGGATAAGGCGCAATCGGATGTGATCGTGTTGGGATGTTCTGGCATGACGGCGTTTCGCAAAGATTTGCAAGGGCATCTGGACCTTCCGGTTATTGATCCCTGTCAGGCGGCCACCGCTATGGCAATCGGGCGCGTGGCATTGAACCAGACAAGTTAGGAAACCTCATGAACCGATTGAACGCGCAAGCCTCAGGCGTTTTTGTAATTGCAGTGACCCCTTTTCACCCCGACGGACAGATCGATATGGAAAGCTGTGATCGCATGGTGGATTTCTATCTAGAAGCAGGGGCCACCGGGCTGACAGTACTCGGGATGATGGGTGAGGCGCCCAAGTTAACACCAGAAGAATCTCAAGACGTTGTGGCGCGCATTTTGGCGCGTGTCGCGGGTCGTGTGCCGGTTGTTGTCGGGGTCTCTGCCCCTGGGTTTGCCCAGATCAAAGCACTGAGCGATGTGGTGATGGCCCTTGGCGCCGCAGCCGTCATGGTCGCGCCGCCCAGTGGCCTGCGCACGGATGATCAGATTTTGACCTACTACACTCAAGTGGCTGAACTGATTGGGGATGTGCCCTTTGTGCTACAAGATTTCCCCTTGGCGACCGGGGTCCAGATTGCACCAAAAGTGATCGCTGAAATTGTCAATACATTGCCGACCTGTGTCTGCCTCAAACATGAAGATTGGCCGGGGTTGGAAAAGATCAGTTATCTGCGAAAAGAGGGTGTGCTGGATCGGCGCTTGTCGATTTTATGTGGCAATGGTGGGCTGTTCCTGCCCGAAGAAATGGCGCGCGGCGTAGATGGTGCGATGACCGGATTTGCTTATCCGGAAATGATGGTCAGTGTGGTCACATATTACATCACAGGGAACCCGGAGCGCGCTCAAGACATATTTGACGCCTATTTACCTTTGGCACGTTTCGAACAACAGCCGGGCTTGGGGCTGGCAATCCGAAAATATACGCTCGCCCAAAGAGGTATCATTGCGCATGACACTTTGCGCAAACCGGGCGCGACATTGTCAGAGGCAAGCCGCGCAGAAGTGGATTGGTTGATTGCGCGTCAGGAACGCCGATTGGCGGCGTTAGGCCGCTAGATCCTGAACCTAGCTTTCAGAAGCAATTGTTGCGCTTAAGGTTTGGACGGCTTGTGATGCCGCGACTGTTTTGTCGGTCACAAAATGCTCGTGATTGGTGGCCACCTCATCAAGGTCGTAAAGGTAATTTACCATCGCTCCACCGGACTGCCGTAACCCGTTTTCCGAAGTGTCCGCGCCCGCATGGACCGCATGAACCATGGCACCATTGCCAAGGTGAAACCGGGCAACAGGATCTGCGGGCAATCCGTCTGATCGTTTGGCCTCCAGCAGATAATATGCGGCCAAAGCCTGTGTTTTTTCCTCAGTTCGTGCGGTCAAACCGGTCTTTTTCAACCAGCTGTTCAGACCGGGGATCGGCGACAATGTCACAAATGTCTCAAGAGACGGCAAATCGCAGGCAAGATCAGCGGCGACTTGTTTGATCAGGGAATTACCAAAAGAAACCCCGGCTAGACCAGCCTGACAATTCGAGATTGAATAGAAAACCGCGGTGTCAGCCTCATCTGCGGCAATGGGTTCACGGGCGTCCGCCAATAGATCCTGAACCGACTGCGGAACCCCTTTGATCAAGGCAACTTCGACAAAGATCAGCGGTTCGTCCGCCATTGCGGGATGAAAAAAGCCAAAACAACGTCTGTCCGCGGGTTGTAAACGGCGGCGCAGGTCTTCCCAACTGTCGATCGCATGTACGGCCTCATAAGCGATGATCTTTTCTAGAATATCAGCAGGGCTGGACCAGTTGATGGGGCGAAGAACCAGAAAACCGCGATTGAACCAGGATGCAAAAAGGTGCTGAAAATCCACATCAAGCGGCGCAAGGCTTGGATCTTGGGGCATCATCCCCAGCAGATCCTTGCGCATGGAAACCAGTTGTGCAGTGGCGCCGGGCACTTGGTTAAGACGGCGTAGTAATTCTTGGCGTTTGGGTTCGCAGGCGGTTGCATAGGCGCGGTAGCTGCGTTTTGACGGCACTTCCTTGTAGGTCTTCAGGGTCTCAACAACCTCTATCGGGTCAATCTCAAGGTCCTGCATCATAAAGGCAAAGAATGCATGTTTGTCAGCAGGGCTCATGATGGCGTATTGATCAAGCACCAGCCGCGCCAGTGTGCTTCCCGATACTTCACCTTTGCTCCCCAGCAAATCAACGGCCAGTTCCTTGATCGACCGCCCTTCAGCATCATAAGGCACAGCGTTGCTATAACGGCGTTCAAAGACTGTTGAAATCAGATCACCAAAAAAGCTCATTTTTCTAATCCCGTGACGGTGTTGGGCAAGTGATTGACCACTTCCCATCGGAAATTTTTATGACCCCTGTCGGAACGACCCGTAGACCTAAGGCAATCCGCGCGCCTGAGAGCAAAACCGTGATCGTGCTCCGTGCGACAGAAACGAGGTCTAGAATTGTGCGCCGGCGTTTGGTGAAAGCCATCGGGTTGCCAAAATAGCAGGGAATTTGTGAATTTCATCGGTTCCTCACAGAGCGTGAATGAACCTGATGGGTCCACCCTGTATTCAAAATTGGTTTCAGATTCGGCATTCTAAGTCAATCATCTTGTATACAATCCCTCCTATATTGCATCTTTATGTCCTTTTATGATAAAAACCTTGCATGGACATAAGGCGTGCAGATCAAATTGCGGAAACCTTGGAGCAACTGGTTTTTGCAGGCGAATTCAAAGACGGTGATCGTTTGGATGAGCTAAAGCTGGCCGAACAATTCCATGTTTCCAGAACCCCGATCCGCGAGGCGCTACAGGTTCTGGTGATTGCTGGTATGGCTGAACAAATCCCAAGACGCGGGGTTTTTGTGCGCCAACCCGGGCCTGTTGAATTGTTGGAGATGTTCGAAACGATGGCCGAACTCGAAGCGGTTTGCGGCAGATTGGCCGCAACGCGTATGACTGATCAAAATTTGGCTGATCTTGAGAAAGCGAACCGGAAATGCCAGCAGGCCACACAAGACGCAGATTATGATCGTTACTATGCTGAAAACGAGTTGTTTCACCAAATTATCTACCGTGGCGCATCCAACGGTTATCTGGAAAAACAAGCAACAGCGCTCCAAAATAAGCTGCGGATTTATCGGAAAACCCAATTGCGGTTTCGGGGCAGGTTGGTGCAATCCATGGCTGAACACCATGACGTTTTGGCCGCTCTTAAAGACGGTGATCCCGAAAGAACGGCCACAGCGCTGCGCAGGCATGTCGCGGTTCAGGGCGAAAAATTCCATCAGTTGTTGGCCAGCCTGAGACGTTGAAAACCAGCCGACACTCAGAGGTCTCAAGAGGCGCAAGGCGATTGAGCAATAGGTGATCAAGCCTGATCATTTGATCGTAAATCGGCAGCCGCCATGATCCATTTACAGGGCGCATTTACGCAAATTTTCGAGCGTAACCCAGCATCAGTTGTCAGCAATGGTTAACAAAACGCTTGAGTTGTTGCGTGGACTGCTCAAAGCTACGGATGTCAGCGCAATTGACGCGCGGCACGACCAGCGAAAATTTGAACTGTCTGTGGGGAGGCAATGGAACAAACGTCCGTTTCAATTGGTGTGGCCAATATGCTGTACAATTGCGCTGAGGCTTTAGCCGGGCAACGGATATTGATCGCCTATGAACCACCGGAGTTCGGGTTCTTTGACGCTGATGTTGTCACCTGCGTCGCTCAGGAAGCAACGAAACTCGGCTTTATCGTTGACTTGATGAATGTCGGATTTGAGAGCTGGTCCCCAAAGTTTTCGGATGAATTGCTTGATCGCATGGATGGGGCAGATGTTGTGGTGTTTCTCGCGCGCATTGGTGATCAGTTGCGGTTCTCAGGTATGCTGCGGGATATGGTCATCGTGAACAGCTATACGCTGAATAAAACCATGCTTGGGTCGCCTTTTGCTTCGGCGCATTATGGTGCTTTTCTTGAGCTTAAATCAGCGGTTGATAGATTGATCGCTGAAGCTGAAGAGATTTTGATCACCTGCCCCAAAGGCACCTTTATCACCGGACGCCCCAATCTGTACCATGTCCCGGCATGTGACACGACGCTGAGGCGGTTTCCACTTTCGGTGTTCTCTCCGGTGCCAGCGTCAGGGTTCAGCGGTCGGGTGGCACTGGCCGGGTTTCTGACAGGAACCGGCTCTCATTACTACGAAGACTACACGGTTGAGTTTGAGGGGGCGACAATCGCCGTTCTAAAGGATGGTCGATTGGTGGGGTTTGAAGGCGCTGCCTCCGATGTAGCAAAAGCAAATGCGCAATATGACCGGGTTTCGGCGCTGTTTGGGATCGACAGAAATTTCGTGCATTCATGGCATGCGGGGATTCATCCGGGATGTGGATTCACAGGGGATGCGGCGGAAAACTATGAGGCATGGGGCGGGGCGGCATTTGGTAACCCTCGGGTTTTGCATTTTCACACCTGTGGGGCCTATGCCCCCGGTGAGATTTCGTGGAACACGTTGGACCCAACCATTTGGATTGATGGGGTAGCCTATTGGAAAGCAGGTTGTTTTCAGGCCGAGCTTTTGCCGGAAGGACGCGAAATATTAGAACGTTATCCCTGTGCGGGACGTACCTTTGCCAACCCAGACAGATCCATTGGCATAGGCCGGCTTTGGTCATGAAGCGCGCCTGTGACTGTGTCGCTTCTATGAGGCCTGTTCGCGCCGATTTAGCGTAAACTGTTGAAAAGACTCTGCGATGGCGCGGCTTGCTGTCTCTAACAGCTCAGAGCCATGTGCAGGGGTTGCAAGCGCAGAATGCGAGCCGACGCGGCCATCTGGAAACATCTTTCGATGGGCATCAGGGGGGCCATGTTTATCCCCTCCATGCGCGCGAATGAACTCAGCACTCAATTGCTTTGGCGGTGTACTGGCGTCACCTTCGGGTTTGGCCCCGTGAAGGGCCTGAGTGATGGCGACCTCTGATGGCGTTGCATGCATGCCTTCCCAATCGCCATAAAAGGTTTGGCGCAACGTGTTCACAGCAGGCGGCGCCCACCAACTTTCGACCTCGACACTATCTTTGGGCAAGGATTGTTTCGCCATTTCAATGGGATCCAGATTGGCGCCATGACCGTTTACAATAAAGACGCCGAGAAACCCTTGATCCAACAAACCTGCGCAAACCTGATGCACCAATTGTGCGGTTAATTCTGCCGTGATTGAAATTGTTCCGGCAAAACTGGTGTTAAAGGGGGCAGGGGTATAGCTGATGGTGGGGGCGACAATTGCTTGCACGAGATCAGCCGCCTGCGCCGCGACTTCCGCGGCACAAATCGCATCGGTTCCGATCAATCCCATGGGGCCATGTTGTTCAATCGATCCCATTGGCAATATGGCGCAAATACCCGATTTCAACGCAAGATCGACTTCCGGCCAAGTCATGTGACTAAGTTGCACAAGCGCGCCTTTCAAATTGGGATTGGATTAGCTCAAAGGGGGGGGGCGGTTCTCACATGTTTTCGTTTCTCGGGTGATCAGAAACCGTCAATGCGAACCTATGAATTGATGCGTCAGGGGGCGGCAGGCCAGAAACCGGCCCGCCGCGATTGGAATTTACAGGCCCCATTTCGCCTTGTTGGTGTCAAAAAAGCCTTTGGCTTCTTTGACCTTAACCCAGTTGTTTACATAGTTGATCCAGACCTGATCATCCTGTGGCAACAACATCGCAATCGGGGACGGAGAACGTGGCTCTGCACCCTCGACACGGGCAACACCAAACTTTTCTTCCAAGGTGGACCCTTCGATATTGGAGGTGATGAAGACATCCGCGCGGCCTGCCAAGACTTCTTGATAGCCACGTGCGGGGGCTTCGACAACTTTGATGTCGGCGTTTGGATACCAATCACGCACCAGTTTTTCAAAGGTGGTGCCCAAGGTTGTGGCAACCTTGACGCCGGGTTGGTTGATCTCATCGTGATTGCTGAATTTGCCAGCGTTTTCTTTGCTTGTGAAAGGCATGATTTCAACCGAGATGTAGCTTTCGGAGAAGCCTGCGGCTTTCATCCGGGGCGGGGAAATCGATGCGGATCCGGTGATGTGATATTGGCCTGCAACCACACCGTTCACAAGGGTTTTCCAGTCGGTGGCGACAAATTCGACCTCAACGCCCAGATCTTTGGCAAGCTCTGCCATGATATCAATATCGAACCCTTTGTAGCTGTTGGTCGCAGGGTCCTTGACGGTCATGGGGTTCCAATCCCCGGTTGTGCCAACCTTAAGCACACCGTTATTCAAGATGTCATTAAGCGCCGATTGGGCCTGCGCCGCGCCAGCTAAGGCAAGGCCAAGGACCGCTGCAGCGGCCGTTTTCATGAGTTTGTTCATTGTCGTCTCCTGTTGGTGAAATCTGCGTTCGGGACATCTTGGCTTGATGGGCGGCGGAATTCAAATAAACTCGTTAAAATAATTCCTTCCCCAATCAATGCAGGGACGTTCTATGCCCGAAACAATGATCGAACTGATCAATATGAACAAATGGTTCGGCGATTTTCATGTTCTCAAAGACATCAACCTAACTGTCGCTGCTGGTGAAAAAGTGGTGATCTGTGGTCCGTCGGGGTCCGGCAAATCCACTGTTGTACGCTGTATCAACAGGTTGGAAGAGCACCAAAAAGGAACCATCAATTTTAACGGGTCTGAGCTGACAAATGATCCGGCCTCTGTCGCGTCAATCCAAGGGGAGATTGGCATGGTGTTCCAGCAATTCAATCTGTTTCCGCACCTGAGCGTGCTGGAGAACCTCATACTTGGTCCGATGAAGGCGCGGCGGCTGGACCGGCGTGAAGCGGTTGAAAAGGCGCGGCATTATTTGGATCGTGTGCGTATTCCCGATCAGGCCGATAAACGTCCCAGCCAATTGTCAGGTGGTCAACAACAGCGCGTCGCGATTGCAAGGTCGCTTTGTATGGAACCCAAGGTTTTGCTGTTTGACGAGCCGACATCCGCGCTTGATCCTGAAATGATATCAGAGGTTCTGGATGTGATGGTTGAGCTGGCGCAAGAAGGTATGACGATGGTTGTTGTCACCCATGAAATGGGGTTCGCGCGCAAAGTGGCTGATAAAATGGTCTTTATGGATGAAGGTGAGATTGTTGAACAATCCGCGCCAACGGCCTTTTTCGAAAGCCCACAGACAGAACGATGCCGCATGTTTCTCAGCCAAATTTTGCAGCACTAAGGGGCGGTAATGAAAAAGAGTATTCTTGCACTATTGCTGTTGCTTGGCTTGGGGGGGTGCAGTTCTACAGGAAACTGGGGTTGGTATGTCATTGACCCCACCACCAAAACCGGCTGGATCAACATCAAGTTTTTATTGTCAGGAATGGGCGACACGATCCTGATTTCGGTCATCGCTGCTGCGATCTCGATTGTGTTGGGGTTGATTGTTGCCTTGCCCGGTCAATCCCGTAAACGCGGCTGGCGTATCGTGAACCGGGTTTATGTCGAATTCATTCGCTCCATCCCGTTGTTGCCAATGTTGTTTTGGGTGTTTTACGGCTTGCCGATTATTTTCAAATCCATGGGCCTGAACATTCCCATTAATCCATTTTGGGGTGCGATCATTACGCTTGCAGTGTCAGACAGCGCCTTTACCGCTGAAATCTATCGGTCAGGCATTCAATCTATCGCCAAAGGTCAAAAGGAAGCGGCCCAGACCATCGGACTGAACTATTATCAGACGATGCGGTATGTGATAATGCCGCAGGCGATCCGTCGCATTTTGCCGCCCTTGGCGAACCAGTTCATCTATATTGTGAAAATGAGCGCCTTTGCCTCGGTCATCGGGATGCAGGAGCTGACCCGACGTGCCAATGAACTGGTGGTGACAGAATACCGGCCGCTGGAGCTATATAGTCTGCTCATTGTGGAATACCTTGTGCTTGTCTTGATCATCAGCGCTGGCGTGCGCTGGCTTGAGCGACGCATGGGATCAGACGAACGCAGTTAAGGAGCCTGACATGGACTGGAAGAATTTTATGGCCGAGACGGAAGCAAATATTGCGACCTTCTCAAAAGAAGTGCCGCAAACTGTCAAAGGGTTTGGGCAGATGGGGCAGGCGGCCAAGGCGGATGGGGCCTTGTCCGAAAAGACCAAGGAACTGATTGCCTTGGGTATCGCAATTGCAACACGATGTGACAGTTGCATCGGGTTTCATGTGCGTTCTTTGGTGCGGCTGGGCTGCACACGTGAAGAGCTGTGCGAAGCTTTGGCAATGGCGACCTATATGGGCGGCGGTCCATCCTATGCCTATAGCGCCAAGGCGCTTGACGCTTTTGATACGTTTATTCGCGAAAGCAGTTAAGATGCGCCCGGATCTTGTCGCAACAAAAGGATACATCCGCAACACATGGTATGTTGCTGGGCGGAGTGAGGATTTTGATCGCTCGTTAACAGCAATGGTGATGCTCGAAGATGAGATCGTCATTTTTCGCGATACAAAAGGCAAAGCAATTGCGCTGGAAGATGCCTGCCCACACCGAAAACTGCCGCTGTCCAAAGGGACGGTTGAGGGTGATCACGTTGTTTGTGGCTATCATGGTCTGACCTTTGATTGCACTGGGGAATGCGTGGTAGCACCAACGCAACTTGATAACCCACCCCGCCGGGCGGCGGTAAAATCCTATCCTACGGAAGATCGTTGGGGGTTTTTGTGGCTATGGATGGGCCACCCGGACAAGGCGAACCCGGAGTTGATCATCGACATCCCTGAATTCGATAACAGCACGTGGGGAAAGACGCCCAAAGGCGCGATGTCGATGAAAGCGCATTACCTTTATATTATCGACAACCTGCTTGATCCCAGCCATGTCGCTTGGGTGCACTTGACCTCTTTCGCAGGGGCCGGGACAGACAACAGGCCGCTTGATCTGGAAGAAACAGAAAATGGCGTGATCGTCTCGCGTTGGGTATTGGATGAAGCGCCGCCTCCTTATTACAAAGATATGTTGCCTTTTGGTGCTACCTGTGACCGCAAGCAGCATTATGAATGCCAACTGCCTGCCACAGCGCTGAATATGTCGGTATACACGCCAACAGGCGAAGGCGGCGCGGACAAGCCTTTGTCTGAGAACGCTTTTATCAATGTCTCGTATAATTTCATTACGCCCATCGATGCGGACACGACAATGTACTTTTGGTTCCAGCATCGCAATATGCATGCCAGCGATACGGCCTTGTCTGAGCGGATGTTTGAAGGGGCCAAAATGGCGTTTCTGGAAGACAAAGACGTGTTGGAACATGTTCAGATCGGCATGGCCAAACGCAAAGATGGATATCTGAATTTGGGGCTGGATGCCGGCGCAATGCGGTTTCGCAATCGTGTTGCCAAAACCATTGCACAAGAAGCTGAGGAGAGCTGAAATGTCAGCCTGGATCAACATGATAGCAGATGCGGATGCAGAACCCCGCCTCAAAGAACTGCTGGACCATGCCCGCACGCCACATGGCACAGTTGATACGGTCATGCGTGTCCATTCATTGCGCCCCGAAACGATGAACGGACATGTGACATTGTACCGGTCGGTCCTGCATTCGGATGACAATCAACTGCCGTTCTGGTTTCTTGAAGTGATCGCCAGCTACACGTCTATCCTTAATGATTGCACCTATTCACTGACGCATCATTTTATGAATGTCCGTAACCTGCTGCGTGATCAGCCCCGTAGTGATCGGATTTTTACAGCACTTAAGGCGCATCGTCCCGAAGATGAATTTGATGGCAAAGAACTGGCCCTGCTGCGTTACGCAGGCAAGCTGACGACCGATGTTGGTAAAATGGTCAAATCCGATTTTGAGGTGTTGAAAATAGCGGGTTGCGAGGATGGTGAAATCTTGGAGGTCAATCAGGTCTGCGCCTATTTCAACTACTCTAACCGCCTGCTTAACGGGTTAGGGTGCTCCACGGAGGGTGACATGATCGGGTACTATAAAGGTGACGATGTAACACCCGATCAGACTCCAAACCCCAAGACTGGCGAGCCTTAATCAGAGATGCGTAACCCTGTTGTGGCGTCAAAGACATGGCTCAGCCCCGCTTGCGCAGAGAGCCGCAGCACCGCGCCGGATTCGTCAAAGACATGAACCCCCGGTAGGCTGATCGTGACCTTATCGCCGCTGGCAGGCAAACGTCCATGCAACAGGGTGTTTGCCCCCAAAGGTTCGGTCATTTGCAGTTGCACTTCAAAGGGCCCGTTTTCATCCAGCGCAAAATGTTCTGGCCGAACGCCAAATTTCACAGCACCGTCAGGGGCGCTTGTCTGAGCAACGGCTTGCCCCCCGACAAGCACATTTCCTGCTTTGATTTCGGCATCCACAATATTCATCGCAGGGCTGCCAATGAATTGAGCGGCAAATAGGGTACGTGGGGTCTCGTATACTTCCAGCGGCGTGCCAATTTGTTCAGCCAGACCGCCGTTCATCACAATCATCCGGTCCGCCATTGTCATCGCTTCAACCTGATCGTGGGTGACATAAAGCGACGTGACGGCAAGCCGCGATTGCAATTCCTTGATCTCCAAACGCATTTGCACGCGCAATTTGGCATCAAGGTTCGACAACGGTTCATCAAACAAAAACACTGCCGGTTCGCGGACTATGGCCCGGCCCATCGCAACGCGTTGACGTTGCCCGCCTGACAATTGGCGCGGTTTGCGATCCAACAAGGCAGAGAGCTGTAACAGCTTTGCCGCTTCTTCGACTTTTGAGTTGATCACATCTTTGGAAAGCCCGGCAATCTTGAGCCCATACCCCATGTTCTGGCGCACCGACATATGCGGGTAAAGCGCGTAGTTCTGGAACACCATCGCGATGTCTCGGTCCATTGGTTCTTTGTCATTGGCACGCTGTTCACCAATAAATACCTCACCAGAGGAGATGGTCTCGAGACCTGCAACCATGCGCAACAGCGTTGACTTGCCACAGCCGGAAGGGCCGACAATCACGATGAATTCGCCATCAGCGATGTCCATGTTGATGCCATGGATGACATTTGTTGGGCCAAAGCTCTTTTTGATGTCTTTAAGGGTTACTGTTGCCATTGGTTATTTCTCACTATCGACAAGGCCGCGCACGAACAGGCGCTGCATGGACACGACCACAATCACGGGTGGGATCATTGCTAAGATTGACGTGGCCATGATCACAGGCCATTCCGCCACATCATCCCCGGATGGGAACATCTGTTTGATGCCCATCACGATGGTATTCATTTCGGGATCGGTGGTTATCAAGAGCGGCCAAAGGTATTGGTTCCAGCCAAAGATAAACAGAATAACAAACAGGGCCGCGACGTTTGTCCGGCTCATGGGGACAACGATATCCCAAAAAAACCGCATCGGGCTGGCCCCATCCACACGGGCGGCTTCGGCCAATTCATCCGGAATGGTCAGGAAAAACTGACGAAACAGAAAGGTTGCGGTTGCGGATGCGATCAATGGCAAGATCAGGCCACTATAGCTATTGAGCATGCCAAACCCTGCAACCACCTCAAATGTCGGCACAATGCGCACCTCAACAGGTAACATCAGTGTCAGGAAGATTAGCCAAAAGAACGTCGTACGTCCGGGGAACTTGAAATACACAATCGCAAAGGCAGACAGCAAGGAGATGATGATCTTGCCAACGGCAATGCCGATCGCCATCACCAGACTGTTAAACAGCATCGTTGCAACCGGCACGTTAACGCCTGAGAACAGGGCAGAAGAATAGTTTTCCCAAAAATGATCACCGGGCCAGAGAGGCATCGGCGGTTTCACAATTTCAGGTTGGGTGACGGTTGAGGCAACAAACGCCAGCCAGATCGGAAAGAAAACCACCAAGACGCCGAGGATCATAAAGACATGTGTCAGCCACAGTCCTGCCCCGCGTTTTTGCACCATGCCATGTGTTTCTCGTGCCATCAGTAATGCACCCGCTTTTCAATGAACTTGAATTGCACCACCGTCAGAAGCCCGACGACAATCAGCAATATGACGGATTGCGCAGAGGACGATCCGAGATCCTGCCCGACAAACCCGTCCGAGAATACTTTGTACACAAGCACCGTTGTGGTTTGCTGTGGCCCGCCAGCGGTGATGGTGTGGATCACGCCAAAGGTTTCAAAGAAGGAGTAGACGATATTGACCACCAACAAGAAAAACGTGGTCGGAGACAACAGCGGCAAGACAATGGTCACGAACCTGCGCCAGAAATGCGCGCCGTCAATTGCGGCCGCTTCGATCACGGATTTCGGGACGGCCTGAAGGGCGGCAAAGAAGAACAAGAAGTTATAGCTGATCCGCCCCCAAGCGGATGCGACCACAACAAGGCCCATTGCCTCACCCCCGTTCAATACATGGTTCCAGTCATATCCAAGGTGACCCAGATACCAAGACACAACGCCAACGCGGGTGTTGAACATGAACAACCACAATACCCCAGCAACAGCCGGCGCAACAGCATATGGCCAGATCAGCAAGGTGCGGTAGACGCCTGATCCTTTGATCAACCGATCCGCCAGAACAGCAAGGAATAGCGCAGGCACCATCGAACAAAGTGTCACCAAAATCGAAAAGATGGCCGTGGTCAAAAAGGAGGCGCGATAAAACTTATCAGACAAGAGGAATTCAAAGTTGCCCAGACCCACATAGGTCGAAGACAGGCCAAAGGGATCGGGAATGAACAATGACTGCCAAACCGCTTGCCCGGCGGGGTAAAAGAAAAACACCGCTGAAATGATCAGTTGCGGCGCAATCAAAAGCAGCGGCAAGAGCCAGCCGCGAAAGGTGACGCGTTTTTCCATTAGTCCCCCAGAAATGAACGAGGCGGACCCAATCTGGGTCCGCCTACGATGTTTTCTTTACCGATTAGCAGATTCGAACCGGCGCAGCAGGGCGTCGCCCCGTTCTTTGGCGCTGTCCATTGCGTCTTGCGCGGATTTGTCACCAGACCAGATTGCCTCAAGCTCTTCGTCGATGATCCCGCGGATCTGGTCAAAAGACCCAAGACGCAAACCTTTGGAATTTGCCGTCGGTTCTTTGGCCGTCATCTGGATTACAGCGACATCGGTGCCGGGGTTGTCTTCGTAAAAGCCAGCCGCACGGGTTGCTGTACCTGCTTCAACGGTGATGGGAAGATACCCGGTATTCTGGTGCCAAGACGCCTGAACATCGGAGGTGGACAGGAAGCTCAGGAATTCGCCAACACCTTTGTATTCTTCAGTTTCATGCCCTTCCATGACCCAAAGCGATGCGCCGCCGATGATGGTGTTCTGAGGGGAGTTCCCAACACCTTCCCAATAAGGCAGGGGACGCACATCAAAGTCGAACTCAGCTTCTGAGCTGATGCCCGCATACCCGGCTGAGCTTTCTGTGAAGAGCGCACAATCACCAGCGCGGAAGTTCGCACCACCTTCATTGCGACGACCCGTATAGATGAATTTTCCTTCTTTCGCCCATTCGCCCATTGCGGTCAAATGCGCAACCTGTGCTTCACCGTTTAGCTTTAGTTCGGTGTCGAGACCGGCAAAGCCGTTGTCCTGGCTGGCAAATGGCACGTCATGATAGGCCGAGAAGTTTTCAAGATGGATCCAGCTTTGCCATGCTGTGACCAGCCCGCATTCCTCGCCACCCGCTTTCAGTTTGTCCAGCGTCGCACCCACGTTCTGCCATGTGGACAGATCGGTATCAGGGTCAACACCCGCGGCTTTCATCGCATCGCGGTTCACCCACAAAACAGGTGTGGAAGAGTTGAAGGGCAGGGACAGCATCTCGCCTTCTGTGGTGGTATAGTAGCCTTTGACCGCGCCAATATAGGCATCGGAATCAAACGTCGCGCCGCTTTCGGCCATGACTTCGTAGACAGGCTTGATGGCGCCTGCCGCTGACATCATCGTTGCTGTGCCGACTTCAAAAACCATCAGAATGTGTGGTTGTTCGCTGGCGCGAAATGCAGCGATGCCAGCATTCAATGTTTCAGAGTAGTTGCCCTTGTGATTTTCCACGACAACATAGTCACTTTGGCTGGCGTTAAAGTCAGCAACCTGCGCAGTGACCAATTCGCCCAGCCGCCCGGTGAAGGCGTGCCAGAATTGCACTTCGGTTTCCGCCATTGCGGCAACTGGGGTCAAGAACGTCCCCGACAAGGCTAATCCGGTTATAAGTTTTTTCATCATTTTCAAGTTCCTCCCATGAGCGCTATTTGCGCCGAGCCTGAGTAGTGCGCAGTGCACATGCACCGCGCGGTTTTCATGATTCAGACAGGCAAATCGTTACATGCGCGATTGCATAATTCAAGCTAGCAAATTGCCTGTATTTCATAACATTGCATTATGCCTGTCAAAGCTGTGTTCAGAGGACACGAGGATGAAGCTCGCCCCCTCGTCTTGGTCAGCTCACGGCCCTTATTGCGATGATTCATAACGGTTTTATGACAAAGGCCGGACCCGGGTTGCTGACCTCGAAACCCGCTGTCAGCTGCTTATTGTCTGACCTCAATGAGTTTTGCCTTGTTCGATTGTTGTGACGCGCGGTCTTAATCGGCAATTGCGCCTTGATCACATCTGGCAAACCAAAGGATTCTGGCCCGTAACCCTTGGGCGGGATACCCCGACGCGGATGAACCGCGTCGGGGCGCTTTGTTAATGAGAGAACTTCTTGATTTCGCCGCTGTCCAAACGGGAGGCATAGGACGCCAGTTCCGTTTTGACCAACTTCATCAGGAAATACAGGCAGAAGATATTCACCACAGCCATGGCAAAGATCGCCGCATCCGAGAAATCAATGACCGGACCAAGGCTTGCTGCTGCGCCAATCACAATGAAGATGCAGAAGATGACCTTGAATACCAACTCAGATGTTTGGCCTTCCCCAAAGAGGTACGTCCAGGCTTTTAGGCCGTAATAGCTCCAGGAGATCATTGTCGAAAACGCAAACAACACGACCGCAATGGCAAGAACAAACGGGAACCAGCTGATGCCAGACGCAAAGGCCGCAGACGTCAGTGAGACACCAGTATTGCCGTCAACGGTTGCGATTGCAGTGCCCGCTTCGTTCAGCATGTAGTTGCCGGTTGCTTCATCGATGATCAATTGTTGCGAGATGACGATGACCAAAGCGGTCATGGTGCAGATCACAACAGTGTCGATCAGGGGTTCAAGCAAGGATACAAATCCTTCGGTGATTGGTTCTTTGGTTTTCACCGCAGAATGCGCAATCGCCGCAGAGCCAACACCCGCTTCGTTCGAGAATGCCGCGCGTTTGAAGCCTTGGATCAAAGCGCCAACCATACCGCCCGCAACACCTAGACCTGTGAACGCACCGGCAAAGATTTGACCAAAGGCCCAACCGATCTGATCAAAGTTCACAATCAAGATGATCAACGCGGCACCAACATAAAGGATGCCCATGAACGGCACGACTTTTTCGGTTACGTTCGCAATGGATTTGATCCCACCAACAATAACTGCAAATACAACAGCCGCAAAGACGATGCCGGTGATCCAGCCGGGATAATCCCCAACAATGCCAGAGATTTGCGCATGTGCCTGATTGGCCTGAAACATGTTCCCGCCGCCAAGAGCGCCAAGGATACAAAACACCGAGAACAAGACGGCGAGTATTTTACCACCCGGCAGGCCCAATTCGTTAAAGCCCTTTGAGATGTAATACATCGGACCACCAGAAACTGAGCCGTCCTGATATTCGTTACGGTATTTCACACCCAAGGTGCATTCGGTGAATTTTGACGCCATGCCAAGCAGACCCGCAAGGATCATCCAGAAGGTCGCCCCCGGCCCGCCAATGCCCACAGCGACAGCAACACCTGCGATATTACCAAGTCCTACAGTGCCGGACAGGGCCGTTGCCAACGCTTGAAAGTGGCTGACTTCGCCTGCGTCATTTGGGTCAGAATAATCGCCTTTGACCAGATGGATCGCATGTTTAAAGAACCGGAACTGAACAAACCCGAAGTAAACTGTAAAGATGGTTGCCGCCACAACCAGCCACATCACAATCCAGGGAAAGTCTGTCCCGGGGAAGGGCGCAAAGATGAGGCTGACGAAAGGCCCGGTTAGATTTGCAAAAGCTTGATTGACTTTTTCATCGATGCCCACCGCTTCTTGTGCAGCAAGAGGGCTGGACGCCATCGTTGCCACCGCTGAGGTCAGCCAAAATGCAGAAAATTTATTCATGATCTGTTCCTATCCCACCACTGTAACTGGTACATCGGCATGCATCACAAGGTTCTGTGTCGCACTGCCAAAGATACGTTTTGCAAAGCCATCCGAAGATGCCCGGCCCACAATGATCTGTGACCCGCCATGTTCAACCGTGAGCGCATTGAGCGTTTCCGCAACATCTCCATGTCGCACCAGACCAGTGGCGGTGTAACCGGCATCCGACAAAGCTTTGACTGCGGGTTCGACAATCCGCGATGTGGCCAATTCAATCTCTTCTTCACGGCGTTTGTGTCGCTGTGCGTTTTCCTCTGCCGTTTGAAATGTGAAAGGGGACCATTCGATCACATAAATGGCCAGCAATTCGCAGGATTCTATCCGCGAAGCCAAGTCGGTTGCAAAAGCGAGTGCACGTTCGCCTGTGTCTGTCCCGTCAAGTCCAATGACAATTTTAGTCGTCATATTTAACCTCCGTGTATTTAAGTTTTTTGTACTTTTTGAACCGGTCGCCCCAAAGAGAGACCCCAGAGCATCAGAAACGAATCTGACTACCCTGAGTTAAGTATTAGAGATAATCACTAGAGATAGGACATAAATTCAGGCTATATATAGGTAATATCCTAAACGATTGGCGTATTTAGAGGCAAAATCACTAATGGCAAGAGAAATTGACAGGATCGATAGACGCATTTTGGAGGAGTTGGAACGCGATGGACGCTTGTCCATTGTGGAGCTGGCGACCCGGGTGAATTTAACCAACACGCCTTGTTCTGAACGCGTCAAACGTTTGGAGCGGTCGGGGTACATAAACGGGTATCGCGCTGTTTTGAATATGGACCAACTGGGTCTTGGGCACCTCACAGTTGTGCAGGTGTCATTGACTGCGACTGCGGGCGATAATTCATTGGATGCCTTTAACATAGCTGTCAAAAGTATTCCCGAAGTTGAAAGTTGTCTGATGGTGGCGGGGTCCTTTGATTACCTCATGACAGTGCGGACCCGCGATATTTCGCATTTCCGAACTGTATTGGGGGACAAGATCAACAAACTTCCGGGTATTCATCAGACCAATTCTTTTGCGGTGATGGAACGGGTGCTTTGATGGAGCGCGCCGACCTGAATGGGACCGGCGCGTCTCTGGCTATTCTGGGTGGTCGACCCAGAAGTAGTGATAGCCGCGAGGCAATCAAAACGGACATCAGAAAATAGTAACTTCTCTGACCTAAAGGTTGCGGCCGACTAGAAGTGCTTTAAGTTCGGGAGGCCGCAATGGCAGTAACAGAAGAGAATTTCGGGAATCCTTCTGATCACCTTCGATCTTACCAACATCTTTTAGAACACATGCCTCACCCGGTTGCGCTACTGTCGGTGGATGGGACAATTGAGCACTTTAACGAAAAGTTCACAACAGAATTGGACACAAAACTCAAAGTCGCAAGGCACACCCGGTTTGACGCGTTGTTATTGGCCGCTGATCGACGGGTCTTTAGCAAGTTTTTGGCGGCAAATGACCTTGGATCTGAGGAAAATCAAACCTACGAGACTGTGATCCCAGTTGCTGATGGCGAAAGGCGGGTTATTCAAGTCATCCCGCTTCGACATGCCGGTCAACTTGTTGGGTTCATCTCTCAGATTGTGCCTGCACCAATGGTGCATGACCCGGTGCTGCGTCATATGGTGAATGAAACAAGTCTGGGCATTTGGGACTATGACGTGCGTGAACAAACGCTCACGGTCTCGATCGCTTGGTGCCAGATGCGCGGCATTAAGGGAAAAACTCAGCTGAACATTTCTCAGGACACTTGGTTGAAGCGTGTCCACAAGGACACCCGCGCTGACATCAAAGCGGCGCTGATGGGAAAGGGTTGGAAAGTTGGACAACGCATTCTTGTTCAATACCGCGTCAGACATAAAAAAGGGCACTGGATGTGGATCCTATGTCGAGGCAGCGTCACTGAAGTTGATAAAGCGGGTCGTCCGCTGCGTGCAATTGGTGCTGACACGGACATTTCAGATGTGAAACGGAAAGAGGAAGAGTTGCGAGAACTATCAGGCAAAATGCAGCTGGCCGTCGAAGCGTCTGGCATGGGTATTTGGGAATTCGATACCGAACGGGAGAAGGCGCATTGGGATGAGCGGCTGCTGGAAATGTATGGGATCACAGATGGTGAGACCATCCGTTCAAAAGATAATTGGGCCACCTATATTCATCCAGATGATGTTGAAAGAACCGTGGCTCACTCAGATGAATGTACCCGCAAGAACATCGACCTCAAATGTGATTTTCGCATTGTGTTACCGTCTGGCAAAATTCGGTATATCCGCACGATGGCCCGCAATGTTCAGAGATCTTCGGGACACAGCGCTCTTATCGGTGTGAATTTTGATGTGACAGACGACTATCTGCGGGCCGAAGAATTGGAATTGGCGCGCAGCAAGTTGGAGTACGATTCTCGCCATGACGCGCTGACTGGGCTTGGCAATCGACGCAAGCTGGATGAGACGATGTTTGTGCTCTTTAACAACATTGCGAAAGATCAAGAATATGTTGCCATGCATATCGATCTTGACCATTTCAAACGCGTCAATGACAGCTTGGGCCATTCTGCCGGGGACCATGTGCTCTCTTCGGTTGCACAAAAGCTGTCAGCCATCATTGGAGACACGGGGGGCGTTTTTCGTGTCGGTGGGGATGAGTTTGCCGTTCTGTTCGAGACCCGGCCGAGCGATGAAGCGCTTGTCGAGCTATGTGAGAAATTGATCAAAAAGCTGAGTGAGCCCGCGACTTGGCAAGAGCAGGATTGCACCATTGGGGCGAGCATTGGCTATGCTGTTGGTAAGGGCCCGCCGGGAACCCCTTCGGAAGTGTTTATCAATGCAGATACGGCTTTGTATTCGGCAAAACACGCCGGTCGAGGTGGCTATAAGGCATACTCAGAGGCTCTGGAAGTTGAGGTCAGCGAAGTTGGGAACGTCCGCCAAAGCCTGATCGACGCATTGGAAAATAACGAAATTATTTGTTATTATCAGGCTCAGTTTGACGCCAAGACACTAGACGTCGTTGGAGCGGAGGCGCTGGTGAGATGGCAATGCCCCAACCGTGGGCTATTGGGACCGGATAAATTTCTTCCTCAAGCGATCGAGGCGGGGTTATTGCCGGAAATCGATGCCAGAGTCTTCCGCCATATCCTGGATCAGCAAACCGAGTGGGCCGCGATGGGCATCTCTTATCCTCGGATCTCGGTGAATATCTCCCACGAAAGGCTTAACGACGCAGAGCTGGTGCCAAAAACCCGGGCGGTGATCGAGCCGCACCACTCAATTTCATTTGAGCTGTTGGAAACAGCCTTTCTGGATAGACCAGACACCTTGCTTGCCTTCAAACTGGATTCCTTGCGTGAAATGGGCATCTTGATTGAGCTGGATGATTTTGGATCAGGACATTCCTCAATCGCAGCCTTGCAGGCCATCGAACCAGACAAGGTCAAAATTGACCAAAGCCTCGTGGCGCCGCTTTCCAGTAAGCCAGAGCAGCTTATGATGCTGAAATCATTGGTCAAGATTGCGCGGCTGCAATCAGCCGGTATTGTGGTGGAAGGCGTTGAAACAGCCTTTCATCTTGCCGCGATCCGGGATCTGGATTGTGATGTCTTGCAGGGGTATGCGTTGCAGCGACCGATGTCTGCCTTGGAATTTGGTGCATTTCTGGATCGGGGGCGCAAAGTTGCTGTCGTGTAACGTAGCAATTCAGAAAAATGCGGACTTTCTCATGATGAAATTGCCTGCAGACCCCGACACCCAACCGGGTGAAGGGGGCTGCAGGCAAAGTTCTATTGATCCCGTTCGTAACCTTCGACTACTTCATCCACTTTGTCCTTAATGTCGGCCACTTCATCGATTATTTCACTTATTGGCGGATTGGGAATATGTTCGAGCACTTCTTGCGCAGCGTTTTCGAGCAACTCGCCCACCAGACCATGATCCCCTTCGATCCAGTCACTGACCGTGCCGGTGGGATCCCGGACAAGGTCTTCAACGTCATCAACGAAATCCCCGCCTTCTCCGCCTTCGGTGTCGTCATCTGAACAATCGTCTTCCCGGGCTCGCTCTTCCTCCAATTCACGCTCTGTCTCAGCGGCAGCCTCGTCTTCTAAACGCTCTTGTTCGTCCAAAATTGCCTGCGCTTCCGTGCGTACGTCGGTGGCCTTGTTCAGGGCGTCCTCATATTCTCCGTCTGCCGCCAGATCCAAAGCTTCTTGATGTAGGTCACGCAGATCACCTGCGCGATCTGCAAGTTCGTCCGGTGTCGTGACGGCAGCGGCGCGGCCATACACCGTGCCCAACCCGTTCATACGTTCTTCAAACCGGACTTTTTGTCCTGACAAAATCCCCTCAGCGCGGTTAAAATCAGTTAAGGCTGTTTCAACGGCATCTGCTTCACGCAAGGCCCGGCGATAATCTTTGTCGTCGTTGGCCGTTCCCTCCATCGTTTCAAAGGCGTCATCGATGGCGTCAAGCGCGTCTGCAAGGTCCTCGGCATGCGGGGAACCATGGGCTGCCTGCTTTTGACGCTGAAGTTGATCACGCACCCCCTCATATTGCGCTTCGAGTTCTTCATCGCTTTTCAGCGCGTCCTCAAGTGCGCGAACCTTGTCTCGGAAATCTGAGAGCGCATCCTCAAGAGCCTCCAGATCAGAGTCTTCCATGGCGTCTTCCAACGTGCTTTTGGCATCCTCTGCCGCCTCAAATTCAGAGGCGGCCCGGTCTTCAGCTTCGCTGTCAATCCCATCGAATTCACCAATTGCCGTTCGCGCCTCGGCAAGCAGGCTTTCCCGCCGCACCAGCAAATCGCGGTGTGCACTGCTCAGACTGTCCGCATCCCGCAGCAATTGATTGGCCTTGGCTTTCGCCTCTTCAAAGTTGTTGTCTGCTGCTGCCGCCTCCATCTCAGTCTTGAGCCGATCCAGACCTTCCATCTGATCGCTCAATTCATCGAATTCCTCGGCTTTTTCTTGTGCCTGAGCATGGGCGGCTTCGGCCATCGGTCTCACGATGTTATATGCTTCCTCAGCGTCACCAAACTCATCCACCTTAGCGAGGTAGACATCGATTAATGCGTTGACCTCTTCGGCTTTGGTCACGGCATCAACAAATTCATGGGCCTCGCCCAATCGCACCATTTCATCATGGGCGCGGATCACCTTGTCTGCCGCAGTTTGCGCTTGTTCAATGGAGTTGCCCCGGATGGTTTCAATCTCCGCGGCCATGTCAGAAGCGAGTTGCTCATAGACGGCTTCTTTCAACATCAATTGATGGTTCAATGCTTCTATGGCTGTAAGTTTGGTTTCGATCTGCTCAAGTTTTGCCAAGGCGTCGCGCAGATTGGCTGCCGCTGCATCCGTTTGCATGGCGGTATAAAGCGATTCAATTTCGGCCTTGTCGTCCTCCAGCGAAAGATATGTGAACCCGCGCATCGTCTCTAGCCGGGTTTCTACAAAAGGCAGACGTCGTTTGTATTCGGCCAACAGCACTTCGAGTTGCGCAAATTCAGCCAAAAGAGGCACCAAGGCATTGGCTTTTTGTATGGCCAAAGCAAAGTCGGTGGCCTCTGCCGCTGCAAGCATTTCATCGCGGAGAGCTAAAATCTCGGACCGCTTTGTTGCCAGTTCTTCATGGTCACAGGCCTCAACATCGTCTAACTGCCCTTGGATTGAGGCCAGTAATTCTTCGTATTGCGTCCGCAACGCTTCTAAATCGCCAATACGTGCGTCCAGCGTGTTTAGGTCACGTTCGATCTTGTTCAGCAAGTCCAGCGCAGCTTCGAAATCACGTTCGCCCGCAGCACTTTCCATCGCGGTTCTGTCAGTCATTAATTGTTGGCGCACGGTTTCGAGTTCGGCAAAGTCGCACTGCATCAAGCTGTCAAACCGAGTGATGATGGCTGGCAGACGGGTCTCGTATTCGGTCTCGAGCAGTTGCAACCTGTCGCGGGTTTCTTCGATGAATTGCAACATATCTACAATTTCGTTCAGGAGAGATATCGCGCTGATATAATCGCCTTGCGCCACCAGTTCATCCAATTGGGCGCGGGCATCCAGAAGGTTCTGATGATCGCCAGCCAACTGCGGATAGCTGCAGCTTGCAATGGCATCGCAGCGGGCAAGAATATCACCGACACGGCCATCATATTCTGCCCTGGCGGCGTCTTGCATCGCAATTGCCTGTTCAAGCTGGCCCAGCAATTGCACCGCTTCATTAAGCTTTGCAATGGCTTGCACATAATCACCAGCACCCGCTGCTGTTTCAGCGGCGGCGCGCGCGGCTTCTATGGCGCGAACCTGATCTTGTAAAATGGGATAGGTCGAAATCATGATGGAATCGAGCTGTGGTGCAAAAGCGGCCAGCAATTCTTCGTATTCTCGGCGCAAACGGGCAGTGCCAAGTTCAACCAGATAGGTTTCCAACAAGGCTACCAATGCATCCATTTCCGTCAATGCCGTTTCATAATCCGCATTGCTGGCAGCGCCGCGCATACGTTCGGCGGTGGCGTTGATCTCATTTTGCAAAGGAACCAATTCGTCAAATTCGCTGGTTCGGGTTTGCGCCAATTCCGCGTCGACACTGGGCAGGCGGGATTCGTATAATTCCTGCTCACTGGCAGATTCCTCAAAGGCGGTCAAAAAGCTATCCAGCCGGGTCGACAAATCGGTGATCATCGTCAACGCTTCTTCGTAGTTTTCTGCGCCCGCGTGTTCTTGAATGCTGTCGGAAAGCGCCAGAATGTCTTCCTGCATTGGCACCAGATCAGGGTAAATGCACACGGCGACTTGCTGTAATCTTGGCTGGAGCGCCGCCCATTCCCGTTCGTATTGTTCCTTGAGTTGTTCTAGACGCGCCAGTTCGGCTTCTATTTGGTTCAGCAAATTGGCGATCTCTTCGCACATGGGGAGAGCTTGCAAATAATCACGCGCTTCGACATGCCCGTCCACGGCTGCCATGCTGTTTTCAACCTGTTCAATTTGCGCGGCCACTTCATCGCTGCTCGGGGATGCTGCCCGGGCCTCTATAAGGCGCGCATCGCAATCGGCGCGCAAAGGATCATAGGTGTCTCGCGCTGCAATCTGCTCAAGGTAATTGGCATAGACCGGTTCCAGTGTGACCTCAGCCTGATCCAACGCCGTTGTCGCATCTGCCCAACATTGATCCGCAACCAAAGGCTCAATGGCCTCCACCTCGCTTTGAACTGGTGCGGCGTCAGGGTGCGCAAAGACCAAGAGATCATCCAGCCGGGACCGGACCTGCGAATAATCGCGCGCACGTCCTTCCCAGATACGTCTGTTTGTCTCAACTTCTTCGCGCAGATCATTGATCAAAGTTTCGAGCTTTTGGATATTTCGGTTGACCTTGTCGAGCTGGGATTGTTCGTCAGCGTCAATCGTGCCGTCTGACATAAACTCGCGTCGCAACTTGGTTTCATCGGATTGGATGGTGATAACCTGGGCTTCCGCAGCCAGAATCCGTTCAATCTTAACGTTCATTTGTAGCCTCGAATGTATGCAGCCCCCCAGAATTTGAGGCTTGGAAAAAGATCGGGGCAGGTGCACGGCGATGTCAATGAAATCAAAATATAGATCGCGAAAGAGGTGAACGTGCCCCACGGAAAAAAGCAAATAGTCTGAAATAATAGCTGTAGTTTAAGACTTTTTAGGCATTTGAACACCAAAAAGTGAACAGCTTTGGCAACTGAACATTCGACAGAAGATGAAGGCCTCTGATCCGCTCTGAAAAGAGCAATGCGATCTTAACTTATCTTAATATTTTATCTTTTCAATCAAGGGTCTGCTTCGAAATTAGCGGCTTGTTAACGTCATAGGCGCAAAACCGCTGTGGGGGCGTGACGAGGCATGGGTGATGGTAGATCTTCGGCTGACGGACGCGCAAGATACAGGTTTTGAAATTACGGAAAGGCACTTTGGTGGCAATATCATTGCCTCCAAATACACGGACGATGGCCGGGCAGTGGATTCATTTCTCGACGCTGTGGATGAGTTGGATATCTCAGATTTGAGGTATCCCGCAGGGCAACCTGACGCGATTTATGCGGATGGGTTACTGATCAACGGTCAGCTGCCGGATCACGTGCATGCGTTCTTTGCATCTGTTGACGACAGGCCGGGACAGGTTGTGATGGTCACGCCGACCTTTGAGGCATACGGCGGTGCCACCGAACTTGAACGCTTTGCCCAATTGGTCCTCGAACAATATGGCGACAAGGTCCGGTCTTTTGAGATCGGCAATGAATATTGGCAGGAACAAGGTGAGGCGGAATATGGCACCATTGCCAATGACTCTGCCTTGGCGATCAACAACGCAATACAAACAACAGGGATCGATGCCAATATTTGGGTTCAAATGGCAAATGCCAGCGGCGCTGGAAGCGATTTCCACGCACACCCTAGTTTAGGTTGGATAGACCGGACAATTGAAGCAAACAAAACCATCATCGACCAACTAAGCCCCGAAGTGCTTGAAACCATCGATGCACTTGTCGAGCACAGTTACCTTCGGGACACCAACCAACTTATTGGAGACGAAATCGACGCGACGAATATGCTCTGGCTCGATATCCACACCTGGCAGGATCACGCCGGGCGGGAATTTGATCTGGCATTGACAGAATGGAACATCCGCACGTCGAACGAAGAACAACTGGGGGTCAAAGCGGCCTCAAGTTTGTTGCATCACTTTGAAAACCTGATCCAATTGGGTGCCGATGAAATGCACGTTTGGTCCCCTCAGCACAATTCAGCGACGGACCTTGCAGGCTCTGATTTCGTGATTGTTGATGAAGATACCGGTGTTGTGAAAAATACCGTCACCGGGGCGGCGTATGATCTGATGTCGAGCAATCTGGTGGGCAAGAATCTGTTTGATGTGCAGGTTGGTGGCGCGGATGACTATATCTCTACTCATGCCTATGCGAATGATCATGAGGCGACGATCTATGTCGCGTCGCGATCCGAAGACGTCGAGACCATTTCTTTCAGTTTGGGCGATGTTTTTGAGGGCGCCGTTTTATCGACAGCCACATTGGTTGGCTATGATGACAGCGCCGACAGCTCGGATGGAATTCATTGGTTTCAACCAGAAGAACGCTTTGTTGAATCCGACTACGTGATCGTTGAGGGAGAACGTTACTATCTGGATGAACATGACGCACAGGCGGCGATTGATCGTGTGGACATTGGCAACGCCGCTGAGACGGGCACGTTTAGTTTTGAACTGAAACCCTATCAAGTGATTGAATTGACCTATGGTTTCCCAAATGGGACCAGTGTTGTCGGGACAAATCTTGATGATCGGCAAACGTATGACGCAGGGGCGCAATATGTCCGGGCGTTAGAGGGCAACGATACCGTGAATGTCGGCATTGATGCGGATACGGTCTATGGCGGGGACGGCAACGATCACATCATCCTTGGAGCTGACAACGATTATGGGTCAGGGGATGCGGGTGATGATTTCCTGAGCGGTTGGGGCGGTGAAGACACGTTGACCGGCGGAGAGGGGCAGGACACCCTCTATGGGTTTCAGGGCAATGATTACATCGATGGCAATGTCGGCAACGACGATTTGCGCGGTGATGATGGGGATGATGTCATACTTGGTTCCGCCGGGTTTGATACGCTTAATGGCGGCATCGGTGCTGATCGTCTTTATGGTGGCGCAAATGCCGATCATCTGATCGGTGGGGCCGGGAATGACACGCTTTCGGGCGGTGACGGTTTTGATCGATTGGAAGCGGGCGACGGTGATGATGTGTTGGACGGCGGCGCCAGCACGGATGCGCTTTTTGGTGGCATCGGCAATGACGCGATCTTTGGCGGTGATGACAATGACCGCGCGCTGGGCGGGGCTGGTTTTGACACCATAAACGGGGATGACGGCAACGATACCATTCTGGGCGAAGGTCAGGCGGATGTCCTTTCTGGCGGAAACGGGAATGATGAGATTTATGGCGGCTCCGGAGTGGATCAGCTGATCGGCGGCACGGGCGATGATCTCTTGGATGGCGGGATACACAATGACCGTCTGCGTGGAGGAGAAGGTCAGGACACGTTGATCGGCAGTGCCGGCTTTGACTTTCTGGAAGGGGAAGAGGGGGATGATGTCCTGTATGGAGGGAACGAAGCGGACCGAATGACCGGGGGTGCTGGCAACGATACTGTGCTGGGACAAAACGGACAGGATTACCTATTTGCCGGCAATCAGGATGACTATGTTGATGGTGGCGCGGACAATGACACTGTGATCGGTGGTCATGGCGATGACACTGTCTTGGGAGATTCTGGAAACGATCGTATTTTGGGAGGAACAGGCAACGATACCATCGAAGGTGGCACTGGAAACGATACCATTTTCGCCGGAGCAGGGTTTGACACCATTGAAGGCGGAACGGGCAACGATGAGTTGTTTGGGAATTTCAACGCAGACACCTTTGTTTTTGCAGATGGCCATGGGCAAGATGAGATTGTCGATTTTGAAGCCGCGAACTTTGCCGAAGTAATTGATTTTCGTGGGATATCGGCGTTTTCGGATTTCGCGGGGCTCAGACAATCCATGAGACAAGAAGACAACGATGTCGTCATCACCACGGATGCACAAAGTTCGGTGCGCATCAGGAACACCGACATAGAGGAGCTGGATGAAAATGACTTTGTTTTCTGAGAGCAAAAAGCCCTGTGTTTGGATGTTTTCGGCGCGAAACCGAGGCGTTTTATGGTCCCAACGCTTATGTGGAAGGGCAGCTTTGTTAACCAAATTAGGTCAAATGCGTAGAAAAATGGCAGGTGCGCGCTGTATTCTAAACCTGTCTAAAGGATTTATCTCATGTTAGCCGCGTCGACCGCCTTGCTTGCTCTCTTAGGGGTTAGCTTCACAATGTTTGTTGAAACCAATGAGGACGATGCAGCTGATGAGGCAGGAGCGGGCGAAGATGAACCCGTGGGAGATTTGTCCGGCGATGAAACCGAAGTTGTTGGACTTGATGCCTTTCTGGAATCGGCGTCTTCGTCTGATGATGCGTTTGCACCTGAAGCTGAGGATGAGCTGACCGAAGATCAGGATGTTGATACAGGTGATGCGGATCAAGATTTGTCGCCTTGGAGTGATGTGTTGCCGCAGGACAATGTTCAGGACGAAGAAGCCCTGCATGACGATGAGGGGATGGATCACGAAGACGAAGACATTGAAGCGCAACAACAGGCGGAAGAAGAGAATTCAGACGCTGACCTTACGGATGATGAATTACCCGAAGAAGAGCTGCCGCCCAATGTAGTGGCCGGGGGACCCGGAGACACATTGACCGGTGGGCCAGAGTTGGACAGTTTCGAAGTGAGCGTTGGGAGCGATGGGGACCCCGAAACCATTATTGAGAACCTCTTTGACACAAGTGGGGTGCCGGTGGACGGCGACCAAACCTCTGCGATCCCAGTGGAAACGATTTGGTTAAAAGATGACCAAGGTGAATATCTAAGCAGAGAAGATTTGTTGGTATCTGATTTGCGGGTAGAAGAAGATGCCGAGCGTGGTGGCGTCACGATCAGCTTAAATGGTCATAGCACGTTATACGTTGATGATATCAATTTGGATGACTTCACCGAAAATTCCTTGGTCTTGGGGAACTTTCAGATTTTCGGTGATTTTGAAGGTCCGAATTAAGATCAGCTTCCGCAGGAAGCGTGCGTCAAAGCCCGACAGGCATCCAAAAGAGGGTCAGTTTGTGGAGTGGTCACAGCCGCCGCAAGATTTGTTGCAATTTGCGATGCATCCAGTGTCGCATCCTGTGCCAACATCAACGCGACTACACCCGAAACATGTGCCGTCGCAACCGATGACCCCGAAACGTAGCGATGCCGCCCGCCCGGCGCAGTAGTCACCACATCCACCATTGGCGCCGGGACCCGCCGCCCCTGTGCATCTCCCGCCGCTATCACGCCATCAACAGAGGCCGGAAACGCAAGAATGTCCGTTTCACCGGAGGCTGCAACAACAATGATGCCTTGCGCAATTGCGGCCTCTATCAATTCTCTCAACAAGGGATCGTCCGGCCCTCCGAGACTGAGGTTAAGGACATCAACTTTATTCAATAGGGCAAAATTCAACGCCCGCGCCAGTGAAAAACTGTTGCACGCACCCGCCTCTCCTGTGGCTTGCCAACAGGCGCGCAGCCCCAATAGTTCAGCTTTGGGGGCCACACCAACCGTTCCAATTGCATTGGATGCTTCTGCGGCAATGATACCTGCAATTGCTGTCCCATGGGCTTCTGCGGTGTAGACCGGCGTTGCTGTGACGAAATCTTTGACGTCCAAAACCCGCTTAGTAAGATCGGGATGGTGGCGGTCAATCCCTGAATCGATCACGCCGATTTTGATGCCTGATCCGGTTGAGATAGCATGCGCTTCTGCCGCGTTCATTTGGTCCAATGACCATTGAAGCGGGAAAAGCGGATCAGAATAGGACGCCTCTGACAGGTCAAATCCACGCATGCGCTGGGCTGTGCGAATGGCAGAATCTGCCTGCATTCGCACAATCAATGCATCAACATCATCGGCTTCACTCGCGTCAAAAATCAAACAATGCACCGCGATGGCCTGCAAGGGCCATTCCGCGGATAGCGGCACGCCATAGGTGGTTTCAATCTGAGTTGCGATGGCTCTCAATGCCTGAGGATCTTCCAAGGGGACGGTCAAAATCAAAAAGGTCTCTGTTGAAAGGGTATCCGCATCGACCAACCGCCAGTCTTGCGCCTTGGCCGGTTGCATTGCGGCAACGACAAAAGCCGCCAATAGAGCAAAGAAAACACGTATCTGGGTCATGACGGGGCCTCCGTTGCTGCAAACACGATTGTGGGCGTTGCCATCAATGCGTCTGCAATCGCTTCGGCATTTTTATCAGTGGTAACAATGGCCGTATAGATACCCTGTTTTGTGGGGCCAGAGGCAAGCGTGACACCTTCGCGAGCCAAAATTTGCTCAAGTGCCGTGTCCGTGGTGCCCGGGGCCACCTGAAACTTGATCCGTGGTGCATCAGAATCCGGCGTCGTGGTGAGGGTTTGAAATCCGTCGTCAGAAGGATTCTGCACCTGCACAATCAGCACCAAACAGGCAAGAGAGGCGGACCCGATCAGCGCAGCAAGCCCTTTGCGCGCTTCAAAAAACCGCCACAGGCTTTGCCGTTGCGGCGTCCGTGCCTTGCTCTCGGCTGTGATTTGGCTGCGCAGTGTTTCCCAACTCTGCGCAAGGGGAACCTCAAAAGGGTCGGTTGTCGCGACCTCCTTGGCCAGCATATGCTGACGGTTGATTTCGGCATGACAATCAGGACAGGTCTCAAGATGCTGGGCAAAAGCCTCGGCTTCCTCGGCCGGCATTGAGCCATTCACATACCAAGGGATCAATTCCCAAAAAGAGGTTTCACACGCTTCTGGGTCCGATGTCTGGATGTTATGCGACTTCATGTTGATCACCTCGGTTTGCGTCATCTGACAACAGCGCTCGCAAGCGTTTCCTTGCTGTCATCATCCGGGTTTTGACTGTCCCCACAGGGCAGTCGAGAATTTCAGCTATCTCAGTATATAGATAGCCATTATAATAGGTTAGTTCGACCACAGCGCGTAAATTTGGGCTAAGTTGTTCCAATGCATCGCCGAGATCTTTGGCCATCAGCACCGCATCGGCAGTGTCGATATCATTGGAGACCATTTCTTCGTCTAATTCCACATCGCCACGCCGCACCATCAGTTTTTGCCGTTGCTTAAGCGCTTTTCGATAGGCGATCCCAAATATCCAGGTGGAAGGTTTGGACCGGCCTTCAAACCGATCCGCGGTGCGCCAAATTGTCATCAGCGTGTCATTGGCGGTCTCTTCCGCCGCCTCCGCGTTGCTTGTGATCCGCCGGGCAAAATGCATCAGTTTGGGGAAATACTTGCGATGCAATTGCTCAAAAGCATCCAAATCGTTCCGTGCCACAGCAGAGATCAACGCCGCGTCGTCTGGGGGGCGCGCGCCGGGCCGTGTACGTATCGCTTTAAGGAGCCGCATGTGTTTGCTTCACATCACTGATCCAAGAAGGATTGGGGAATACAAGTTCGTCTCATCAATGGCGACATTCCAAGCTGTTTCACCTCTTAAGTGCCGCTTGAGCTCAAAAAGGTTCATGACCAGCATAGGTTTTTTGTTCATTTGAGAAAACGCTCATATTGCAGTGGCATTTTTCTAGACACTGGACGGACAGGAACGGGGCAAAGCCGGGCAAAAGCGGGAGGCCGAATAGTTGAAACAAACCGGATCGGTGGTTTGGCTTAACCGGTTGGCAGAACGACAGTAAAACGCGATCCTTCGTCAATCACTGATGAGACAGAAATTGTACCACCATGGTTTGTGACGATCCGCTTGCAAAGCGTCAGCCCAAGACCTGATCCCTCGTAGCTTTCAAAGGAATGAAGACGTTGAAATAGCCCAAAGACCCTTTGGTGGTACTCCTCGGAAATGCCGATGCCATTGTCTTGAACCGATATTTCAATGGACCCTGAACCCGGAATGGTTCGCCCGGACAGCGTGATAACAGGGGGGATGTCGGGGGCATGAAACTTGATGGCGTTGGAAATCAGGTTTTGAAGAAGCAAGCGAATTTGCGCTTTGTTCCCGGTGATCTTCCTTAGGCCAGTGTGATTCAGTTCCGCGTTTGCAGCAATAATATCTGCTTTCAGATCTTCGGTGATCTCTTGAATGAGAATTTCCAGATCGACAGTTTCAAGAACCATACCGTCTTCAACCGTCCGCGCATAGCTTAGCACATCTTCGACAAGTGCAGTCATTCTTGCGGTTGTCTGTTCTGCATCCTGTAGGATCTCCAGCCCATCACTGCTCAGATTGTCCATCTCAGAAATCCTGAATTCATTCAGCAGCATCCGCACCGTATTCGCTGGTGATTTGAGATCATGAGAGATCGCATAGGTGAATTCAGCTTGCTCTCGGTTGGCATCCTCCAAGGCTGAAGTCCTTAGTGTCAAAAGGTTCTCAACTTTCTTACGTTTTTCAATCTCTTCGTTCAGTTTCCGGATATCTTCGATGGATTGTTGCTTTGCTTTATGGATCGCATCAACGATGTCGTTCAATGCATCTGGTCTGCCTGGTTCTTTGCGATCAAGTCTGACCTTTTCACCGTGTTGCGGCCATGGTGTCTGATTGAAATGCAACGCAAGTTTGCGGAGATGTCGACCAACATTTCTTTCAAAGAGGGCCAACATCGCAATAGAAGCGAGAATTGTCTTGGCAAAATTTGACAACAGCAATGTCCAAAGTTGCGACAAAACGCGCTTGTTCAATTGTTCCGTTGAAATGCCGATGGTTAAGTTTCCAAGTGGCAAGACTTCCCCGTTTGGCTTGGTATGAGTGAACACCACCTCTCGGGTTGTCATGTTCCTAAATTCAACGCCTCTTTCCGAAACCTGTCCCTGAAAATCTTTGATGCGCACAAATTCCACGTCTGGTTTAGTGATGATGCCATCTATCAGGGCATCGACCAGTTCAAAATTGTATTCCCAAAGCGCCCGCTCAAATCCAGAATGGAAACTGTCACTGACGTCATCAACCACAGAAAATATCTGTGCGCGATCACGGAAGTAACCTGTCGTTAACTGAGCAGCTGAAGCAACAACTGACAAAAGCAAGTTCACCGCCAAGATTTGAACAATGAGGCGCCGCCCCAGAATGCTGTCACGGCAATACTTTTGTTTGATACGTTGTTTCATCTAGACGCGGTGCTTTTCCGAAACGAGCCGAGCGTTCGGGCTTGGCGCGTTTTGGTACGGGGGTGGCGGGTCGTGGTGAATGCGAAACCCCCTTTCGATGCACCCGGTTGGAAACTGTATCTGAATTCTTGGCAGGTGCCACAGATCAGGGCGCGCGAACACGTGTTCAAGACCCGGCCACTTGAGAGTGTCGAGCTTTCAAACTCTACAGAAACCGCTACTTGAAGTGATGAAGAAGTCATAAGTGTCCGTACTCGGGTTAGACCGCAGACATACCTCTAAAGGAGTTTAGGAACTATTGATCCTATTTTCTTCTGAAATACCGGAAAACTGCTCGATTAAGCTGTCTGGGAGCTTGAGAAGATCACTTCCGTCAGGATTGGCGAAGTATTTGTATGATTGCAATGCGCTTGCTGACGTCGGCTTCTTCTCAACCATGGAATACATTGCGAAATTTTGTATCTCGGACTTAACTGAAGGCAGTGCAAACATCAGTTGATAAGAACCCATGAACAAGATCACAGACCAAGCTCCGCAAAAAGTGTCTCACATGACCTATGCAGAACTGATGAATGTCTTGCATCTACAGATCGGGCGGGTGGAGATGACGTGGCACCGTGTCATGTATCTGCACGCGGCGATTGTCGGGGTGTTGATGTTTTTTGGTGAGGCGCAATCCGGCTATCTTTTTCAGAGAGCTTTGGTGTTTGGGTTTTATACGGTCAATTTAGTGATTTTTTACGCGAGCCTGCACGAAGGGTATCAGGGGGTGATCGAAGTGCAGGCAGACCTCAGGCGGTTTCCAGCGGACCAAGGAAGCGTCGATGCGTGGTTTCGAAAACGGCGATATGCACATAAACCGCTGGTACGGATTGCAGTCCTCTTTTGCACATGGGCCTTCATTGGGGCATTGCTGTTTCAGTCTTGGCTATTTGGGTTTTGACGGGCCAAAGGCCAGTGCTCACAAACCCAACCCGTCCCCGACAATCATGAACGGTGCCCAATAGGCAGGGTGGCTTTGCCGTGCGGTTGCATTGGGATTGTCAAGAACGGCCAACATCGCTTGGCGCAGAGCATCAGCGCGGGCCAGATTGGGATCGGCGTCCATGGCCTTGAAACTACGGGTGGTCAGGTCAACAGCCGCGTCCGAATAGACCGGCCAATGTGACACCAAAAGGCTTTGCGCCCCGGCAAACAGAAATGCGGCGGCCATGCCTGATAATCCTTCTTGATTTTGTGCATTGCCCGACGCGGTATTGCAGGCCGACAAGATCACAAATTCGGCGTCCAGATCCAATGCTGCAATCTCCTGAGTGGTGAGCAGGCCATCGTTGCGCGCGGTTGGCAAATTGGGCGGGGTCAGGACCAAACCTGAATCGTTCACGCCAATTTCCCCGGCCACCAACCCATGAGTGGCAAAGCTGATCACTGAAAAATCGCGTAGACTGCCCGCCTCGCTGAGCGACTTAACAGCGTCTTCTGAGGCCGCAGCATTCAGCATGACGGTGCTGTCCGGGCCGAACAACTGCGCTATTTCGCGCAACTCACAGCGCGTTTCCGGCAATGCGCCCATATCCCGCACCGCTTGGGTGCGCACAGCGCCACTGCCTCGGCTTAGCGCGTCCATGTCAACGGCTGCTGTCAGCACATTGGCCTGTGCATCGGTGCAATCGATGGAAAGCGGACCGTTGCGTTGTTCGCCGATCAGCGGGTCCCCGACACCCAAAAACCGTTGAGGAACACGTTTGGCTTGGCTCCCTTTGCGGGTCGCAACAAACCCCTGCACACTGGGCACCACTTCGATAGAGTGATCTCGGATCAACCACTTGCCCTCCCGCAAAGGCTGTGCCGGGGCAAGTGGCGCTTTCAGAGCAAGGTGAAACGGCATCGAAATCAACGCCTGATCTGCCACGATGATCACACGTTTTTTTGCCGTTAACATGTCGCCTAGTGGCTCAAACAACGTGGTATAGGCGGTCTGCGCCAATGTTGTATCGAAAGAGGGGCCGTTTGTTCCCGTTCTTGGTGTCAAATCAAATGACCCACGTGTGCGAGCTGTGCCAGCGGTAGCGCAATTTGGATCGGTCAGGGCGGCCGCGCAGCGCAGATCACGTGACAGCGCAATAAGCTGTGCGCGGCTGGGCAGGGTTTCGACAAGGACTGCATCCGTGCTCAGAGCCACAAGATAGGATGCGGCCTTTCCGTCTGCTGTGGTCACGTCACTTGAAACGGCAATCAACAACACTTCATCGGGGCGCATGTATCTTGCGACGTCCTCCATTCGCAAAGGCGTAAAGGCAGATAGCGAAGCCAACGTTGGGGCGGCAAGGCGGATTTGTGTTTCCAGATCCGACAGCCGTGCGCGAATTTTATGCAACCGTGCTTCGATGCTTATGGGCGATTTCCTGTCATATCGCGCACGCGATAGGGCGGTGGATAAGGTGGTGACTTCCTGCGTCAGTGTTTGCTTTTCGCGCAACAACTGACCGACCTCGGTGCCCGCCTGACCCCGCGCCACTGCGTCGTTTAACGCCCCACCTGCTGTTGTTGTGCTTGCCAATTGCGCAATCTGAAACATCTCATTGTGAAACCGCAAATCCGCACCCGTGGCGGGATCACGAGCGAGCGTAAATGCCGCAGACAGGTGATACGGCAAATGTGCCAGACTTGTTCGTGTTGGCCGCATCCCGACCGGTATCCGCTGTGCGGTGACAGCCCGAAAATCCAGCAAAGCCGCGCTGGCATTGCCGCGCTGATGCGCGATACGCCCACGGGTCAACGTCAGCCGTGCATGTTCATGTGATCCCGCGACAGCTGTTTCAAATCCAAGGGCGCTTAGCGCTTCGGCCCGGGTCAGGTCTGCGCCTTCCAATGCGGCCTCAGCCATGCTTGCGATGATATCCGCCTGCAAAGACGGGGGCAGTTCTGCAAATACCTGATCTTGGCGCAGCGCCTCAGCGGTATTTGTCAAATTCCCAACCACGGCCTGAAACAACATCACCCGCGTGGCGCGCAGTTCTGGGTCTTTTGTTTCCCCTTCAAACACCGCCCGCAAGAGTCCGGTAAGTTCGGGCGTCAGCAGCGGTTGGTCCTTGAACAAGGCAATGGCGAGCGTGACTTGGGCAACACGCAAGGTTTCGGCGTCATGGTGAGGGCGGTCCGGTTCCATTGCCAGTTTTTGGCGGGCATAGGCCACGGCTGCGGTGGTATTGCCTCGGGTGCCTTCGATAAGGGAAAGTTGCAACAAGGCGGATGACAACGCTTCAAGATCACCGCTTTCCAATGCGGCGCGTTCAAACAACAGAAAGAATTCTAAGGCGGCCTCAGTGTCGCCCAAAGCCGCTTGTGCAGTGCCAGCACCTTCAAGAGAAAGTTTATATGTGAGCGCATCTTCGTGACCTGATTGTGCGATGATATCGATCGTTTGCTGATAGCTGGCCAAGGTAGCTTGATGTTGGGACAATCTGGCTTGCAATTGCGCAAGCTGAAAGGTCAGGTCAATCCGCCGTTCAGGATTTGGGTCATTTAGAACCTGCTCGACCTCCAGTGCCTTGTGCAAAAAGGCCGCCAAAAGATCATCCTCCACGCCGCCTTCATATGCCGCCGCCAAGGCGGTTGCCGCAATCGGCAGATCCACCGCCGCCGCATAAACCGCAGGAAAATTCAACACAGCGCTAAGGTAGGGGCGCGCCTGTGCAAACTGCCCCTTGGCGAGGTTTTCCTTGAGTATGAGGGTCAACATGACACCAACCATCGCATCCTCTGGCACAGCTTGGGTCAGGTAACCGTCCATCATCGCAATTGCGGCTTCAAAATCTCCCCGTTCACTGAGTTCGGCCATTGTAAGCGCCTTGGCATTCTGCGCTTCCCATTGCGCGGTTGCGTCATTTACCTCCCGGCTCCAGTCTATTGACGCATCTGCCAAGGCCTCATCGACAAGCGAGAACATTTCTTCGACCAAAGCGCCGGTTTCTGGATCACCTGAGCCGAAAGAAACCCAATCTTCGAACGGATAACGGGCGAAGGTCTGTACCCCTCGGACGCCCAGGTCTGCCCGGATCAACGCGATAGAAAGCGTGGCGGCGGCTTCCATCACCAACGGGTCCTCAGATGGGCGCAGTTCAGTGGCAAAGAAGTCGAACAGCCCAGCAAACTGGACAGCTTCCAATGTGTCAGATCCATTGGTGTAATCCACCGCAACGTTGCGCAAAGCAAAAAGCAATTCGTCGCTGCGATCCGGATGCAACCGGGCGATGCGAATTGTCTGCACATCGGTGAGCCGACTGCGGGCTTGCCCAAGCCCATATTCCACATCAGATAAGAGGGACAAAGTTTCCAGCCGTTGTGCGGCGTCAATGCCATATGCGGCAATCAGATCCGCATCCAGCCTGCGCAAATCTCTGGCAAAGTCAGCGTCACTGCGCCCTTGCTCAAATGCTGCCAGCATCTTGATTTGGCGGGCCTGCAATGCGCTGTCTGTGTCATGATCCTGATCCAGCACCTCATCTGCCAACGCAATTGCCTGGCCATAGTCCTCCTCAAAGATCGCGCGCTCCGCCTGCTGCAATAGGTCAACATTCGCGAATGTTATGACGGGCACGATCGACAACAAGATCGCGAAACACCACTGTCGCATGTTTTTGGCCTCCGTTTCGCCTCAGTCGCGGGCAAATTCCAACAACAAAGGCTCCAAAGTCTTGATCTCAGGGGCATCCGCATAGGTCCGGCGCAATGTTTCACGGACTTGATCACGCGAGGCCGCCCCCTGATCGCGCAGCAAGGCAACAACAGGCAATAAAGTTGCATCTGGGCAGGCGCCTTTCTGGTATCGCCAGACCTGCCGTTTACCTGTTGACCCTACGCCTGTCAGCCCACATCGGTTTGCCGGATCCAGATTGCGCCAGAACAACATGATGATGTCCAGAATTGCGGATTGTTCATTGGCCACATAGCTATGGGCCAGCATATCATTTCCCAGATCGGACATGTCGATGGTGTCGATATGATCGTTCAGCAATGCAACATCGCCGCCCTGACCTGCGCGCGGCTGATCCCCGTGCAGCTTGCGAGATGCCTCCAGTGCCCAATCCTGATCAGAGGCATAAAGCGTGAGGCGTTTGGCGATAGGCCGGATGGTTGGCATCATCTGCGCAAACAGCTCTTTGTCGACATCCGGCGCGGCAAATATCACTTGTTCAAAGATCGGAGCCGTTAAGGGTGCCTTGCGCAGCGCCATCAATTCAAGCGCATCCGTCAATGCGCGGTTCCCCATGGAATGGCCAATCAGATGGATCGTTGTTGCTCCGGATTTCGCCACCACATCTTCCAGAAAATGGGTCAACCGCCGCCCACTGGATCGCACTACTGCTGTATCCGGGATATATCCCACCGTTGCGCCCTTTGACGGCCAGGAATACAGGATCGGCAGTCCGCGAAAGTTCATGTCATGCGCCAATTGCGCTGTGCGTTTTGCCGCGGCGTCAAAGGACACGTTATAGCCATGGACAAAGACAAAGGCATCCTTGGCCCCGCTGGCGCGGACATCGTTCTGCATGCTGTCAAAGAAACCGTCTTGTGCGACCGGGGTCACGGATTGCAGCATCACATGTTTGGCCGGATCAGCCGAGAATTCGAGCTTCCAGACAGAGGGCGTTTCCAAAGCGCCGGGGACATGAGTGCGGGGGATCGTTACTTCGGCCGTACCGTAGTGTAACCCTTCGGCCCGCCCACTGCCAAACATCCGGGCAGGGCGGGTTTTTCCGGTCAAGGCGCGATCGGTTGCATAATATATTTCTACACGGGCAAAACCCGCGCCAGTGCTGCGTGTGTTTTGATCCGCGCTAAATTTCGGCGATAGATCACGTAATTTCTTTTTCATATCCTCAGCCGTTGACACATTGCCCCGCGCGGCTTCCAGCTTGGCAATTTTTGTCATGACTTCGATCAACATAGTAGCAGGCGCGGCGCGATCCCGAAGCGCGGATAATGCCGCGTAATACTGGTCAATCGCGCGGTCCTTGTCAGAAGCGGCGATCAGCGCCTCTGCTGCGTCCAGATGCAAGCTAGGCAGGTCAGCGGTGATCAGTTCGGGGTGTCGTATTGCAAGGGCGGCCTGCAGGGTCATCGCTTGTGCCATGGCTTCCAGATCACCAGTTTCTGCCATCGCCTCGGCCTTTAACCCCAGCAAATCAAATGCCACAGCCGGGTCGCCTGCGTTCCGGGCGATCAGGGTGTCGATACGGTCAGGTGCGATGTTCCCACCCAGCAATTCAGCATCCAGTTGCGCCCATGCCGGTGACAATTTGCAACAGCACAGCACCAGTAAAAGGGCCAAAATCTGAAATCGGACAGACATTAGTAACCTCCGTTTCGAGGGGCACGAGGGCAGGGCATCCCGCACACAACCTAGACTTTTTTTTAACCTTGCGTAAACTAATCTTAAACTTATTGCATTGAGTACCATATGCTCAGGACTTTTTTGAACGTCGCCGTTTGCGTTTGCCTGTATTTTTTGAGCGCAACGCCCCCTTTGGCAAAGTCATTTGCCCTGCTTATTGGCGTCTCGGACTATGATGAGACCATAGGCCTTGCAGATTTGCGTGGCCCGGCCAATGATGTCCGTCTGTTGCGGGACGTGCTAACGGAACGTGGTGAATTTGACATTCGTGTGCTGGCAGATGGGGTCAAGGGCGGCATCCGGCCGACCCGTCATGCGATCCTGTCTCACTTGGATGATCTTGCGGACACGGCTGTGGCGGGTGACTTTGTCTATATCCACATGTCAGGTCATGGGACACAGCAACCGGACCGCGATGGTGATGAAACCGACGGTCTGGATGAGGTTTTCCTTCCTGCTGATACTGCGCGTGCCGAACCTGGAACGTCTGTCATTCCCAACGCCATCATAGATGAAGAGCTGGGCAGCCGTATTGCAGCCCTTAGGGCCAAAGGCGTCGACGTTTGGTTTGTGCTTGATAGCTGTCATTCTGGGTCTGGCCTGCGGGCGGGGTCACCACGGGTGCGGACCCGTTTTGTCGATCCGGCTGTCTTGGGCGTGAACGTCAACGCTGTGCCGCAACCCGCCAGTACCTCGGTTTTGGACGGGCCGGGCGCTGATGATCTGCCGGGCCGGTATTTGGCATTCTATTCGGCGCAATCCTCTGAATTAGCACGTGAAATTCTGGTGGATGAAACGGCAGAAAACGGATGGTATGGGCTTTTTACCTCCCGTTTGGCGGCGCGGATGCAAACGGATGCCGCGCTGAGCTATCGGCAATTATTTCAGGCGGTGTTGTCTGATCTTGGTGATGCGTCGGTGCCGGGTGGTGCGCGATTGCAGACCCCGCTGTGGGAAGGCAACCTTGTGGATGCGCCGGTTTTTGGCGGTGGAGATTTGGTGGCGGTCCGACAATTCGCCCTGAAAGATAACCGCCTGCAAGCCGGTTTGTTGCACGGTCTTTCAGACAACACTGTTGTTGCCTTGGTTCAGGATGCAAGCGCGGGGGCGGATGATTTGTTGGCGTTTGCGCAATTGCAAGACACCGACGCGCGCTCAGCCGCGCTTGTGATGGTGAATGGGGCCTGTGTCGCAAGCGTTGATGCGTCCTGTGAACGTCTTGGAGACTTGCCTGCTCAGGCAAGATTTGCGCGCCTTGTGGCTAAACCCCAAGATGCGGTGATGCGCATCGCCCCTCCCGTGATGTTGGATACCGGCACGGTTGCCGGGGCGGATATCCCTTTGCATAGCGCTTTGATCCACGCGGTTTCTCAAGTTAATGCGGAACTTGGCAGCAACATTCAGATTGACCCAAATGCGTCAGTCCTCAGCGGGATCGCCCAAGGAAAACTGTGGTTTGGCACAAAACTAACAGCAGGGGCCACACCCATCGGATTAAGCTGGATGCCTTCTGACGGTCCGCTGTCCGATGTGCTGACCCGCATCTCCAAGGCAGAAAACATGGCTGCTACTTTTGCCAACGTCGCAGGCACCCCGTCTTTGCTGTTTCCAAGCCCGGTAAAAATCGAGGTGCAGCGTGTGGTCTCGGACGTCGAAAAATTAGCCACTTCTATCCCTGCCGATCTGCGTGATGAATGTCGTGCAGCGTTGCATTCGGCCAGTGTGGTAGGGGATTTGCCTCCCGGACAAAACGTCAAACAATGTGATCAGATGGCGTTTGGCGCGCAAGGTGTGGTTCAGGGCCCCGCCCGCGATGTGAACCGTATCTATATCGACAGCCAATACTGCGTATCCGCCGAATATCAGCGGGTAGAGGGCACTGCACAACCGGCTATTCTGGGGGGGACGTTGACGATATGCTCAGATTGCCCAACACCAACCGGGGTCGAAACAAAGGCCGGTATGGAAAGGATGTTTGTGGTTGTGAGCGAAGCCGAAGACAACCGCGAGGCCTTAAACCTCGAAGGGCTGTTGGACAATTGCAGCACGGATACCCGTGCAACAAGGTCCGCAGGACAGCTGCGACAGGTTGGTGAATTTCTAAACACACTTGTGCGCAGTGACCCAACACGCGGCGGAATGGGCGGATTTGGCATCTCACATATTTGGGTCGAGACATTTCACTGGGTGGTCCTGCCGCGACATGCCGCGCGCGCGTCCGCTGGCCTGACTTTGGACGAATAGGGAGAGAACAATGAAGAAACGCAAGACATTTACAAGTCTGAGCAGCGCTGTTGCAGCAAGCATTGGCATCAGTATGGCTGCTCAGGCCGAAACCACGTTGAACACTGTGTTGCAACCAATTGGGCGCGGTGATGTGATGTCTTTTGTGCATGCCTCAAAACAAGCAGGGACGCTGTTGAATGAGGCCGCGGATACCCGGATTTACGGCGGACGTCCGGCCGAACAGGGCGCATGGCCTTGGCAGGTCAGCCTCCACACAGCCGCCCGTGTCGGCCAAGACGCAGAAAGCCGAGTCATGTCGCAATTTTGCGGTGGTTCCTTGATCGCACGGCAGTGGGTTTTGACGGCTGCGCATTGCGTGCAAGATTGGGATAAATCGATCACGCCAACCGCTGATATTTTGATCCGCAGCGGCAGCGTGAACCTTTTTGACGGAGATTTCCGCCCCGTTGCCGCGATCTTTCCGCATCCAGATTACGATCCTGATCGCACAGATAATGACGTTGCTCTAATTAAGCTGTCGCAACCCGTTACAGACAGTTCAGGTCCGGTTGGTGCAATTCCGGTGCTGCAAGATGGTGCGACGTTGCAACCGGGTCCTGCGGTGTCGATTGGCTGGGGTTTGATGGAAGGTGGGGAGATCCCGTCGGTGTTGATGGAAACTGACATTGACGTTGTGAGCAACCAAACCTGCAACGAAGGATTTGCCGAACAGACCCGGCGCGATCTGGGAAGTTATCTGTTGTCGGTTGGTGCGTCTAACGAAATCCCCCGTGACAAGCTTGAAGAAGCGTTTTCAATTCTGTCTCCCAACATCGGTAACGCGTTGACAGATAACATGATTTGCGCCGGTGTCGCCTCTGGGGAACGATCATCATGTAATGGGGATAGTGGGGGCCCTTTGATGATGCGCCGTGCGGATGGCGGGTGGATTCAGGTGGGGATTGTCAGCTGGGGGAAAATGCCAATGGGCGCAGAGACAAGCTGTGGTTTACCATCTCTGTATGGTGTCTATACGCGGGTTTCCAACTATTTTGATTGGATCGGTTCGACGATCCGAAGCAATTGAAGGGGGCGGTGAAGATCATGAATTCCTTTCTTTTCAGGTCTCTGATAGCAGGCGCATTGGTTTCGATTTCAGCAACATGGTCCATCGCCCAAGGCTTTGGTGAGGGTAGTTTTGAAACCAACGAAAATTCTGGGATTGCCGGGCAAATGCCAAGCGTCTCAGGCAGCTTTGATGAGGGGTCTTTTGAACCCGGCGGCATCGGAACCGGGCTGGAACTTGCGCCTCATGATGAAACCGGACCAACCAGCAGTGGGAACGTGATCCCTGAATTTCCCCAAGGTGGAACAATCGCCGGAGTTGACGGCGGAACCCCTGCAAAGGTGGACCCGCCTCCTGAACAAGAAACTGTCGTGACACCTCCCGGTCCTGTGATCGATCCGCAGATTACCGCGTTTGAGTTGCGCGATTTTGGCGTGCCTGCGCAAAGCGGATTGCGACAAGGCCAATTTCATGGCCCAACCCCAACAGAATTGCCCGGTGGATTTATTGTGACCACCGACTTGCTGCTTCAGGCCATGAATGAGGGCGTGGAGATGGTGATTATCGATGTTCTGGGATCTGATTACAGCCTACCTTCAGCCTATAGCGCGCCGGCTTTGGCGGCTTCCGGCGGGTTTAACGATCGCACGCAGCAACAGGCCGAAGTGTGGTTGCAACAGATTACAGGCGGGGTGTGGGAAGTGCCGATTGTGATCTATTGTTCTGACCCGATGTGCTGGCTGAGCTATAATGCCAGCCTGCGGACCATGGCTGCGGGATATGATCAGGTGTTCTGGTATCGGGGGGGCTTGCAAGCTTGGGAAATGGCAGGGCTGCCCCTGCACGCCAGCGGTTTCTGAAACGATGAAATAAGGTCAATTCAAAGCGTTAGAAAGCCCAGCGTTGCACAGCAAAAGCATGCAAAGCTGGGATGGGTGTCAGCTGTCAATCACAAGCAGGCCAACAACAGCTCTCGGGTGTTTTGGGCGGTCATTTCGACCGGATTTCCGCCGGTGCTTGGATCGTTCAATGCCCCATTGACGATGCGGTCAATATCCGGATCTTTCACCCCTAATTCTGTCAGCGTTTTGGGGATGCCCAATGAGACGTTTAATGCGTCCACATAGGCACAAAACCCATCATATCCGCCTGCAATGTTCAGATAGGCGGCGGCTTGATCCAAACGTTCGGTGATCGCGGGCCGGTTAAATTTCAAAACCGCAGGCATGCAAACCGCATTGGTTGTCCCATGGTGTGTGTGATGGATCGCGCCAATTGGGTGGGACAAGGCATGAATTGCACCCAATCCTTTTTGAAAGGCCGTCGCCCCCATCGCGGCAGCTGACATCATATGCGCCCGTGCCTCGAGGTCGGTGCCATCTGCATAGGCCCGTGGCAAATAATCTTTGACCAGTCGCATTCCTTCAAGCGCCATGCCCTGAGACATGGGGTGGTAATGGGGCGAACAAAACGCCTCAACACAATGGGCAAACGCATCCAAACCGGTGCCCGCTGTGATGAAGGCTGGCATACCGACGGTCAGTTCGGGATCACAGATCACAACGCTAGGCAGGAATTTTGGGTGGAATATGATCTTTTTCTCTTGGGTGACAGAATTGCTGATGACCGACGCCCGCCCGACTTCTGACCCGGTTCCCGCAGTTGTAGGAACCGCTACAATAGGGGCAATTGCATCAGCGTCTGCACGCGTCCACCAATCGCCAACATCCTCAAAGTCCCACAAGGGGCGGGTTTGCCCTGCCAAAAAGGCGACCAACTTGCCAAGATCCAATCCAGAACCGCCACCAAAAGCGACAACCCCGTCATGCCCCCCCTCTTTGAATGCTCTCACGCCGGCTTCGGCATTTTTCTCATTCGGGTTCGGATCGACATCAGCAAAGATCGCCCGGCCAAGCCCAGCAGCTTGGAGCAGATCCAATGTGCGGGTGGTGATTTCCATGCTTGCCAAACCACGATCGGTGATCAGCAATGGTTTTGTGATCCCCGCAGCAGCACAGGCATCCGCGATTTCCGAAATGCGGCCTGCGCCGAAACGGATGGCGGTGGGGTAGGACCAGTTGGCGGTTAGCGTCATGGGATCAGGCTTTCTTGAGGTGGTAGGATTTGGGGCGCGTCAGATTGTGGTAACCGATCACGGACAACCCACCACCGCGCCCGGTGTCTTTGCAGCCGGTCCAGCATAATCCGGGGTCAAGGTAATCTGCCCGGTTCTGGAAAACGGTGCCGGTTTCAATTTGATCAGCAATGGCCATGGCCCGGCTGGTGTCTGCGGTCCAAACCGAAGCCGTGAGGCCAAAGTGGCTGTCATTCATCAATGCAACGGCCTCCGCGTCGTCTGTGACTGGCATGATCCCAACAACAGGGCCAAAGCTCTCGTCGCGCATCACGGACATGTCGTGGGTCACGCCGGTCAGGATTTGCGGCATCAGATAGGCACCGCTGTCTTGTGGGAATAGATCGGGATCAATATGGGCGGTTGCCCCCGCCGCAAGGGCCTCTTTGGTTTGCTTGCGCACCTCATCGGCAAACCGTGGCTGTGCCATCGGTCCAAGGGTGGTTTCCGGGTCAAGAGGGTTGCCAAGTCTGTATGTACTGACAATCCCAACGGCCTTTTTAACAAAGGTGTCGAAATGCTGTTCAGCGACATAGATCCGTTCAATCCCGCAACAGCACTGGCCGGAGTTGAACATAGCGCCGTCAATCAACGTTTCAGCAGCAGCGTCCAGATCAGCGTCGTCACAGACATAACCGGGGTCTTTCCCACCAAGCTCCAGCCCCAGTCCCGTGAATGTGCCTGCCGCAGCAATTTCAATCGCTTTGCCGCCCTGCACTGATCCTGTGAAATTCACAAAGCCAAAACACTTGGCCGCGATCAATTCAGATGTGGTCTGATGATCCAGAAAGACGTTTTGGAAGATCGACGGTGGGACGCCAGCGGCATGAAAGGCCTGCGCCAAACGTTCCCCGACCAAGGGTGTTTGTGAGGCATGTTTCAGCATCACCGCATTGCCGGCGATGAGGGCAGGGGCCACGGTATTGATTGCGGTCATGTAAGGATAATTCCACGGCGCAATCACCAACACGATCCCATGGGGGACACGTTTGATCAGGCGTTTGAACGCCGGGCTGTCTTCAATTTCGATATCCGCCAACGCGTCGCGGGCGATGTTAGCCATATGAGACGCGCGTTCGTTGAAACCGCCGAATTCACCGCCATAGCGGATTGGGCGACCCATCTGATGCGCGATTTCGGGAACGATATCGTCGTTCATCTGGCCCACACGGGCCACGCCGTCCATGACCCGCGCAATCCGCTCATCCAGCGGCAAAGCTGCCCAGGCAGCCTGCGCTGTCTTCGCTTGGGTGACCGCATCGATTGCAGCGGATTTTGTAAGCGTGTCACGGGTCGCATAGATCGATCCGTTAATCGGAGAGACACAGGTGATCATATTCATGCTCTTTCAAATCCGCGTGCGATTTCCCAATCGGTGACAATGCGGTCAAACTCTTCCTGTTCCCATTCTGCGCAACGGGTGTAATGATCAATCACATCGTCCCCCATTGCCGCGCGCAGGAAAGCCGAACCGCGCAGGGTTTGCGTTGCAGCGCGCAGGGTCTGAGGAATGTCTTGGGCCTTGGCGTCTTCGTAGACGTCGCCGCGGGTTGGTGGGGACAGGGCCATCTTGTCTTCGATCCCTTTGATCCCGGCGGCCAACATTGCAGCCTGCGCCAGATAAGGGTTCAGATCGGACCCGCCAATGCGGCATTCCACACGTACGCCCTTGGTGCCTTCGCCACAGAGGCGGAACCCGGCCGTGCGATTGTCAACGGACCAGACGGTTTTGGTTGGTGCAAACGTGCCTTTGGCGAACCGTTTATAGCTGTTGATGTAGGGCGCGAGGAAAAACGTATAGTCTGGCGCAAAGTGGATCAGCCCAGCCATATAATGTTCCATCACCTTGGACATGCCAAGGTCAGCAGATTTATCATAGAACACCGGTTGCCCGTCTTTCCACAATGATTGATGTACGTGGCTGGAACTGCCCACTCTGTCCTGATGCCATTTGGGCAGGAAGGATGCGGCATGGCCTTGTTGCCAGGAAATTTCCTTGATCCCATGTTTGGCGATTGTGTGGTGATCGGCACAATCTAGCGCATCCGCATATCGGATATTCAACTCCTCCTGGCCTGCCTCGGCTTCGCCTTTGGAGTTTTCAATCGGCAATCCAGCAGCAAACAGATGGTTGCGGATTGGGCGCATCACATGTTCTTCTTTGGAGGTTTGCAGGATGTGGTAATCTTCATTGTATCCGCTGATGGGTGTCAGATTTTGAAACCCGCCTTTGCGAATCTCGTCAAAGCTCTTTTCAAACAAAAAGAACTCCAGCTCAGTGGCCATCATTGCGTCAAACCCCATCGCCTTAAGACGCTTGATTTGTTTTTTGAGGATCGCGCGCGGATCATGGGGGACAGGGGTGTGGCTGTGGTGATCCAAGATATCGCACAACACCATAGCTGTGCCTTCCAACCACGGCATAAGGCGGAGTGTCGACAGGTCCGGCGCCATGATATAATCGCCATACCCTGTTTCCCAAGACGTCGAGGCATAGCCCGCAGGTGTCGCCATCTCCAGATCCGTTGCCAGCAGATAGTTGCAGCAATGGGTTTCTTTAAACGATGTTTCAACAAAGTTCACCGCATGGAAACGTTTGCCCATCAGGCGGCCCTGCATATCGACAAAACAGGCCAGAACCGTGTCGATTGAACCGTCTTTTACATGTGATTTCAGGGCGTCAAAGCTCAGGGTGCCGGGCATGTCGGGTGTCTTTCGTTAGGGGATGGGGGCGGCGACAAGGCCGCCCCCAGATTTGTATTAACCGTAGCGGTACGGGCGGCCGGCTTTGATCATATCGGCGTTGTATTTCTTAAAGATATCAACAACCCGGCGTTTGGTGTCGCTTTCGGCTGCGATCTCTTCCCAGAACACCTGTGCTGCGGCCTCAACCGTCGCCCATTCATCGTCCGGGATCGTGGTCAGCTGCATCTTGTCGCCATTTACGCGCAGGTTTGCTTCACCGCCCCAATACCACCACTGACGGTAGTAGTGTGATTGATCACAGCAGACGCGGAACAACGTTTGCAGATCTTCGGGAAGTTCATTCCAACGGTCCATATTGGCAAAGAACGATCCTGCCCAAGCCCCTGAAATGTTGTTGGTCAGGAAGTAGTTTGTCACATCTGCCCAGCCAACAGTATAGTCTTCGGTGATGCCGGACCATGCGATCCCATCAAGCTCTCCGGTTTGCACGGCCACTTCGATGTCTTCCCAAGGCAGGTTCACGGGCACGACGCCAAACTGAGTGAGGAACCGACCGGCTGTTGGGAAGGTAAAGATGCGTTTGCCTTTGAGATCGGCAAGGCTGTTGATTGGGTCTTTGGTGGCAAAGTGGCAGGGGTCCCATGCGCCAGCCGAGATATGTTTGACGCCAACCTTTGAATATTCTTCGTCCCAGATTTCGTTCAGCCCGTATTGGTTAAACAGCACCGGAACATCCAGTGAATACCGTGAACCGAATGGGAAATAGCCACCAAAAACAGTGACTTCAGTAGGCGAGGCCATGCTGTCGTCATCTGATTGCACCGCATCAATGGTGCCGCGTTGCATCGCCTGAAAAAGCTCGCCCGTGGGCACCAGCTGATCCGCATAGAACAGTTCAATCTGCATTCGATCACCTGCGATGGTGTTGAACATCTTGATTGCGGGATCGATGACCTCGGCGGCCAAAGCGGCCCCCGCATAGGTCTGCATGCGCCATTTGATTGTGCTTTGCGCCAATGCCGGTGTGGCAAGAGCCGCAGGGCCTGCAACGGCAGCACCTTGGATAAACTTACGTCTTGTTGTCATGGTCGTTCTCCTTGCTTCAAAATGCCGGTTAGCCCGGCTTATTTAGTGATTTGGTCAATTTCATTTTCCGTAAACCATTTCGGGCAACCACAGTGCCAATCCCGGAAAGATCATCACAAGGCTGAGGGCCAGCACCATCACCAGCACAAAAGGTGTGATTGAGCTGTAGATGTCACGCAGTGTGATCTCGGGGGGGGCCATGGCCCGCATCAGAAACAGGTTGTAGCCAAAGGGCGGCGTCATATAGGCGATCTGTGTGGTGATCGTATACAGGATGCCATACCAGATCAGATCAAAGCCCAAGGCACCCACCAGCGGAACATACAGCGGTGCAACAATCACCAGCATCGCTGTGTCATCCAGGAACGTTCCCATCAGAATAAAGCTGAGCTGCATCAGGATCAGGATCATCCATGGGCTTAAGTTCAATTGCTCTGTAAACAGGCTTTCAATGGCTTTGACAGCACCCAACCCGTCAAACACCGCCCCAAAGGCAAGGGCGGCCAGAATGATCCACATGAACATGCAGGTGATGCCAAGCGTATTTCGGACAGAGTTTTCAAACACCTCGCGTGTCATGCGCCCCTTAAGGACCGCAGCAAAAAAGGCCGCGAGCGCACCAATGGCAGAGCTTTCAACCAGCGATGTCCAGCCGTTCACAAAAGGCACCATCATCACCGCAAAGATGATCAGCGGCAGCAACCCCGCCCGCAGCAAGGCGAGCTTTTCGGCGCGCGGCATATCGCGGTCTTGTGCGCTTAGCACCGGGCCCAGATCGGGGTTCATCTGGCAACGAATGGCGATATAGGCCACAAACATCGCAGCCATCATCAGCCCCGGCACAATGCCAGCAAGCCATAGTTGCCCCACAGGTTGACGCGCGATCATCGCATAAAGGACCAACACGACCGAGGGCGGCACAAGGATGCCCAGCGATGACCCCGCCTGAATGACCCCCGTGACCATGCGTTTGTCATAGCCACGTTTCAACAGTTCCGGCAGCGCAATGGTTGCACCAATGGCCATGCCCGCGACGCTCAAACCATTCATCGCTGAGATCAGGACCATCAATCCAATGGTTCCAATCGCCAGCCCCCCGCGTAGTCCGCCCATCCAGACGTGAAACATCTTGTACAGATCGTCCGCAATTTTGCTTTCAGACAGGACATAACCCATGAAAATGAACATCGGCAGGGTCAATAGCGGGTACCATTTCATCAGCTTCATCGCTGCGGCAAAACCGATGTCATAACCGCCCCGGTCCCCCCAAAGCAGCAATGCGGCCAGCACAGCCACAAAGCCAATCGCGCCAAACACCCGTTGCCCGGTGAGCAGCATCAGCATCATCGTCGAAAACATCAAAGTCGCGATCATTTCATAAGGCATCAGATGTCCTTACCCCGCAGGCGCAATACGTCTTTGAACAGCTCTGACATGCATTGCAAAAGCATCAGGAACAGGCCGAAAATCATGATGGATTTGATGGGCCACATATAGGGACGCCAAGCCGAAGAAGACCGCTCCAGCCGTCCAACCTCTTCGCCACCCGTGATCACCCCAAACAGATAGGAGATCGGCGCGTCTTTCCAGTAGCCCAGCGAATAGGCTGTGGAGCTGATTGCCCCATAGAGCAAGACGCAGAGATAAAAGATCAGGAAACACACGGTCAGCAGGTCAAACCACGCTTTGCGCCGCGTGCTCCAGGCCCCGTATAGCAAGTCCATGCGCACATTGGATCCAAGTTGGATCGAATAGGGCCCGCCAAGCACATAATACCCAACCATCACAAATTGGGCCATTTCCAAGGTCCAAAGCGATGGGAGAAAGAACGTCTTGCTGATGGAGGACCACAGCAGAATGCCCATCAGCAGGAAAATGCCGTACATTGCCACACGCCCGACCCGGAGGTTCACGGCATCTACGCCGCGAATGTAGCCGCGCATTACATTGTCCATGCATCACCTTTGGTGGCTTGGGTTAGCCAGCCCGCCAGTTGTCGGGCCATTGCGTCTTGGCTCTTGGCTGTTTGGATCAGATCGTTACGCACCTCTAACATGACATTGGGATGTCCCTGCGGGGTGGCGTGTTCGGCCACGGTATGGGTCACGCCGTCATGCGGTCCGTAGGGTTCGTTGCGCCGTACGATGTGGTCTGTGTGGGTTTGGGCGCAAGCCAACATTGCATCTGCTACCCGGGTATCCGCCTCATGAAGAATGCCAATCTCAACGTCGCGCTGCTGCCCGTGATAAACTGGCGTAAAGCTATGCATGGTCACAAGCACGGGGTTCGTTACCGCACCGATGGCTGTGGCGACCGCATCGCGAAACGGGACATAATAGGCATCATGGCGCGCTTGGCGTTGCGCTTGGCTGAGGTCCACATTGCCCGGAATGTCGTAAATTTCGCTGCGAGGGGGCATTGCATTGGGATGACCGGGAGGGCGATTGCAATCATAAACCAGTCGCGAAATCCGGGATGCCACCAATGTCGCATCAAGCCGTTCTGATAGTTCTTTCGCCACGCCAAGGGCACCGGGATCCCATGCCGCATGCGACGTTAGCACCTCTCCGCTTAGGCCAAGGGCGTTCAACGCTAAAGGGATATAGGCGCTGGCATGTTCACACACCAAAACGATTGGCGATGACCCGGATGGGTTTATCACCTCAAAAACATCTCTGTTTGCGTCGTTTTCTGCGTGGTCCATCAGGCCCCCCTGAGGACAAAACTCTTGCCAAATCGGGATTCTGTCAACACAATTGTGAAAAATTTATCACATGTCTTGATGGGGTGATAAATTTTTACGCAAATAGCGAGAGACCATATGACAAGCGAACTGCTCACCATTTCTGATCGCATTCAATCGCGGCTGGATGATCTGACCCGTGCAGAACGGCAACTGGCGCTGTCGATCCTTGAAAACTATCCCGCTTCTGGTCTGGGGCCGCTGACAGCATTGGCCAAAGATGCGGATGTTTCGGTGCCGACAGTTGCGCGGATGGTGCAAAAGCTTGGCTACAAAGGATATCCGGAATTTCAGGCCGAGCTGCGCGAGGAACTGCGTGCCAAAGCCTCCGGTCCAATTGCCAAACACGACACCTGGAGCGAAGCCGCGCCAGAAGGTCATATGCTCAACCGGTTCACCGATGCGGTGATTGATAACATTCGCCACACCTTGGGCCAGATCGATCCGGCGTCTTTTGATGTCGCATGTGGTTTGGTTGGTGATCCTTCACGCCATCTCTACATTGTTGGGGGGCGCATCACCCATACGCTGGCGGAATATCTGTTTTTGCACATGCAGGTGATCCGTCCGAACCTCACGCATGTGCAATCGACCTCTAATTCATGGCCACATTACCTGTTGAATGCGGGCAAAGGCGATGTTTTTGTGATCTTTGATGTCCGCCGTTATGAGAACAACACGCTTAAGCTGGCGGAAATGGCTCACGCGCGCGGGGCCGAGATTATCCTCTTTACCGATCAATGGCGCAGTCCAGTGCATCAGCTTGCAAGCCACAGTTTTTCCAGCCGGATTGTCGTGCCGTCCGCATGGGACAGCGCAGCAACGACAATGCTGTTGGTTGAGACAATGATTGCAGAGGTGCAAAACCTTGATTGGGACAAGACCAAAGACCGAATGGAAGAGTTGGAAGATATGTTTGATCGCACCCGGTTGTTTCGCAAATTTACCTAAAGGCGCGCGCGTCGGCTGTGAGGGCAGACTGAAGATGCGACAGCCAGCATGAAGGTCCGCTCTTTGTGATGTAGGATCAGGAGCGGTGAAGGTCGTGCCGTTTCGTCACATTGGTTTTGGGACAAGTTACCTGTGTTTATCGTTGGATGTGTGGCATCAAGGGCGTCGGCCGGTTGCCCGCGTACTTCCACCTGTGGGGGCAGTCGGTTATTCTGCTTTGAGTTGCCTTGCGGACATCGCCCGTGTGATCCGCTGTTTGCGCACAAAGGCCATTATAAACACAGCAGTCAGGATCAGAATGATTGTTGGGGCAGGCGCAGAATCCAGAAAGAAACTTGCATAGGTCCCAAGCAACATTGAGGCCATACAGACAATCACGGAGACCCAAAGCATCCGTTGAAAGGTGCGCACCAACAGGAACGCAATTGCACCCGGCGCGATCAGCAACCCGATGGCCAAGATCAACCCCGCCGCCGCAAGGGTTGCGACAATGGTCAGCGACAATGCTGCCAGCATCCCGTAATGCAGCCATCCCACACGCAATCCAGAGGCCTGCGCCTGTGCCGGGTCAAAGCTGTGCAGCAACCAGTCGCGCCATTTCAGCACCAGAACACCACCGACACCAAGCGAGATCACACCCGCCATCCAAAGCTCGCCTGCATCAACGCCCAGCATGTTCCCAAACAGGATGTGATCCAGATGCATCGACGTCTCAATCGATACATACATCACAATGCCGAGCCCGAACATGCCAGAGAACACAACCCCCATTACCGTGTCCTGTTTGACCCGGCTGTTATTGGCGAGATATCCCGTGGCCACCGAACAGGTCATACCTGCCGCAAAGGCCCCAATGATCAAAGGCAATCCCAGAATATAGGCCAGCACAATCCCCGGTAACACCGCATGGCTGACCGCATCTCCCATCAAAGCCCAGCCTTTCATCACCAAAAAGCAGGACAAAAGCGCTGTTGGCACCGATACGATGATCGAAATCAAAAAGGCATTTTGCATGAACCCAAAACGAAAGGGCAGGGTGAGCGTTTCGATATCCATCATAGGCCTGCTGCGGGACCGTGCATCACTGCGATCCGCGCTTTGCGTCGTGCGGCCATAACCCCGTGTTTGGGTGCAAAGACAAAGGCCAAAAGGAAGATCAAGGTTTGCAAAACCACGATGATCCCGCCAGTTGCGCCATCTAGAAAATAGCTGATGTAAGCCCCCAAAAAGCTGGTGCAGCTGCCAATGACCACTGATGCAAGGATCAGTCGCGGAAACCTGTCACACAGCAGATAGGCTGTCGCACCGGGTGTCACAACCATTGCAATCACCAAAAACGCGCCCACGGTCTGCATCGCCGCAACCACGCAAGCCGATAGCAAAATGAAAAACACCGCCTTTAACAGGTCGGGCCGCAAGCCTATGGTGCGCGCGTGGCTTTCGTCAAAGAATGTGACCATGAGGTCTTTCCATTTGACCACCAATACCGCGAGCGACACAAACCCGATCAAGGCCAGTTGCACTGTGTCTTCTGGCGTAATCGCCAAAATGTTGCCCATGGTGATTGTCTGAATTGATATCGCGACGGGGTTGATGGACACAATGAACAGGCCCAGCCCAAAGAAGGACGTGAAAATCAATCCGATGATCACGTCGACTTTCAGCCCAGAGCGTTCTGACAAAAATAGCATGGCCCCCGCGGCCAATCCCCCGGCAATGAAGGCGCCCAATGCAAAGGGCAGACCCAAAAGATACGCGCCAGCCACGCCAGGCACCACCGAATGGGACAGCGCATCACCGATCAAAGACCACCCTTTGAGCATCAGATAAGCGGAGAGAAAGGCACAAACGCCACCCACCAGCGCAGAAACCCACATCGCGTTGATCATGTAACTGTAGGCAAACGGATCCAGCAGGGCGCCCATCAGCTGTTTGGGTCCGATCGCTGCGTCTTGTCGCCATACTGCACAAATGGCCGTTCATCGTCGGTAAAGATCGTGACGGAACGAGCGTCTTCGTCGTCATGCAATGCATCCCCGCCAAGGGTAAAGTGGCGCAGCACACCGCCAAAGGTAGCTTCAAGGTTTTGACGGGTAAAGGTGGTTTCCGTTGGTCCATGTGCCAACACAGTGCCTTTGACCAAAATGCTGCGGTCACAAAACTCCGGTACAGACCCGAGGTTGTGGGTCGACACCAGCATCACCCGGCCTTCATCGCGCAGCTCTTGCAACAGGGAAACGATCTGGGCTTCGGTTTTGACGTCGACACCTGTGAAGGGTTCATCAAGCAAAATTACCTGACCGTCTTGGGCCAAAGCACGCGCTAAAAAGACCCGTTTGCGTTGCCCCCCTGACAGCTCGCCAATTTGGCGGGTGCGGAATTCGGACATGCCAACGCGGTCCAATGCTTGATCAACCGCTGCATGATCGCCGGATTTGGCCCGTCGCAAAAACCCCATGTGGCCATAACGTCCCATCATCACCACATCTTCAACCAATACTGGAAAGGCCCAATCGACGTCTTCGGATTGCGGCACATAAGCGACGAGATTTCGGGACAGGGCGGTTTTTACATCCAGACCAAGGATCTTAATGTCACCTTTGGCTGTCGGCACAAAGCCCATGATCGCCTTGAACAAAGTCGATTTGCCCGCGCCGTTGATCCCTACCAATGCCGTAACCGTGCCGCGTGGTATTTCAAAGCTGGCGTTCCAAAGCGCGGTGTGGCCGTTGCGGTAGGTCACAGTGACATCATGCGCCATCAGGCCGCCGGTGTCGGCAACCTGATCAAGGTAGTCTGGAGTGCGTTGCAGCATATCTGCTCCTTAGCTCCGGTTCAGTTTGTTGCGGCGGTCAAGCCGACCGCAACAGTGGTGGCGGTGACGCGCAACAGATCAAGATAAGTAGGCACTGGCCCGTCTGCCTCAGACAGGCTGTCGACATAGAGGGCCCCGCCATAGGCCGATCCGGTTTCGCGTGCGACTTGCTTTGCTGGGGCCGTGTTTACCGTGCTTTCACAGAAAACAACGGGGATGTCGTGGGCGCGCACGCCGTCGATGACCTTGCGTACCTGCTGGGGTGTTCCTACCTGATCGGCATTCATTGGCCACAGGTACAGTTCTTGCATGCCAAAGTCGCGCGCCAGATAACTAAAGGCCCCCTCACAGGTCACCAGCCAACGTTGCTCTGCTGGGATTTGTGCAACCGCATCCCTTAGTGGCGCGATGGTTTCTTTGATCTTGGCCTTATACGTGGCAGCATTGTCGGCATAGACGCGGGCATTGTCCGGGTCCGCCTCAGAGAGCGCTTTGGCGATGTTATCAACATAGATCAACGCGTTGTCCAAACCCATCCAGGCATGCGGGTTTGGTTTTCCAACATAACTACCGGAGGCAATGGCAATGGGTTCAATGCCATCCGTAAGGGTGGCTGATGGCACGTCTTTGAGGTTTGAAAAGAATTGCTCAAACCACAATTCAAGGTTCATGCCATTCCACAACACCAGATCGGCATCATGGGCGCGTACGATGTCCCGAGGTGTTGGTTGATAGCCATGAATCTCTGCACCAGGTTTGGTCACGGACACCACATCAGCTGCATCGCCCGCCACATTTGCTGTCATATCCGCCAAGACCGTAAAGGTTGTCACTACTTTGAGTTTCCCGTCCGCCCAGACCGCAGGTGCCAAGGCAGCAACAACTGCGGCCACAAAGGTGGTTTTGGCAATGCTTCGAAACATCGGGGTATTCTTTCTAAACGGTTAATGCTTCCCCTACATGCAAGTCATTCGCAAGAGTGTCAATGGTTGTTGCGATTTATTCGCATCTGGAGCCCCCTGACAGAGTTCACATTGACGGCACTTGGCGTCGCTAAAGTCCTTGCCGGTAGTTGCTGGCGGTTTGTCAGCTGTTGGGAAGGAATGCCGGGGAGCCGGGCAACATGCGTTGCTGTCCTTGTGAGTGGAGAAACCCTTTGGCATTTGGTTGATTGAGTTCACCCAAGGATACTCCCAGCAATGACAGGCATGGAGCGCAGGATTGATGGGTCAAAAGATTTCATCGAGAAGCCCGCTGCGCGGGTCGGCCAAGACGACGATGGGTTGGATTGCCTGTTGGTCACACTCGAGGTCAATGCGAATGGGGCGGTGGCTCTTGGGTTTGAAACTGTCTGGGCAGGTAGGACCAAAACTGGTTTTACTACCTCCGGCAGGTATGGCCACACCACGAATAAATCGCAGGTCTGGGCCTTGGTGGATGCCGCCCATAGCGTTGCGGAACCAGAGCGGTCAGACTATGTCGTTGGGGGTGACCGGCGTGCAAATGTGACTGCGTCCTCGCCCTATGAACCATCCGGGAATACAATGTGCCGATGACAAAACTCAGGCTGTTCTTTGTCCTTGGGGCGATTTTTATCATCGGGGTTTATTGGGTCCAAAACACCCAAACCTCAGCGGTTGATCGCTGTCTCGATGATGGGAAACGCTGGTCTTACGAAACGGACACCTGCGAAGACTGAGCCCTTGTGGGCGTATCAATGCGCCCCCAGCGGACTTTTGCCCAAATTCGTTCATGGATTACATAGGACACCAGCCCAATGCCGCAGGCCGAAACCGCCAATCCCGTGGCCGCTTGAAACGACCCTGTGGTCACATAGCCAAGCACCGTCATCACCATAAAGCCAGAAATTTGCCAAGTGATTGCTTTGGCAATGATGCGGGTTTGCTTTTCCATCGGGCGCCTTTTCGTATTTTGCAGTGTTCCTGACTTTGATAATCGATGCGGTTTCGTTGCGGAATTTTGAGAATTGTAATTTTTGCCAGCAAATGATGATTTATATTAACAGATGGTGCAACTATCTACGCATGACAAGTAAAGAAATCATACGCTCGACAGCGCGCGGCGTTTTGGGAGGGTTTGCCCCCTTAGGATTCCTGACTCGCTGTAAACCGGAAGGATATGTCGAATACAAACGCGGCTGGCGATGTAAGCGACAGCAAGCCAGCCAAGTATGGAGCGGCTTGTGAACTCCTAGAGTTTCTCTTGCCCCATCGACAGGTGCGAAAATCAGGTCAAGGATGGCACTTGTGCAGGGCAGAGAGGGGGCGTTAAATTTGTTTTGCGTCTGGTACATTTGTATCCGCGCGAAACGCCAGTGCGGAAACCATCAAATGTCGCAGTTGCGCTTCAAATTCGGGGCTGCCAACGTCGGCGATGCCTTTGAGTTTGAGGGTCTTTTCCCCCATGGCAAAACCCATGATAACGCTCATAAATAACGCCGCGCGGACAGTATCATCGAGCAAGGCCTCCAGCTTGTTTTGCATGCCTTCTGCATGTGCGGTGCGAACCTGTTCGCCCACCTCCGGATCAGATCCGTTGGTCTGAATCAGTTGCAAAACTGAGGGGCCGGCATTGCCGTCGCGCGGGGCATCACAAAATAGCTGCAAGACAGTCTCAACCAATGCCGCTTCGTCTGCCATGTCCGGTATCTCAAACGCGTCTGTAAGAGTGGCATCAAACAGGCCGCGCTTGCCGCCGAAATACCGCGAGATCAATGCGACATCTACGCCTGCGCCTTGTGCAATTTCTCGGAGGGACACATTGGCATAACCTCGTGACCACAACAGGTTCCGCGCCTCGCTCAATAGCCGCTCTTGTGTTGCGATGGCTTTGTTCATCGGCGTGAAACTACCGAAACAAGAAAATTTGTCAACGTGTGTTGACTTGCTGGGAGATCGGGGTATTTCATATGTCAACGCGTGTTGATTTTCTCGGAGGATCGAATGAAGTTGACGGTTAATGGAACAGATCATGAGGTGGATGTCGAGGACGACATGCCGCTGCTTTGGGTTCTGCGGGATGAATTGGGGATCACAGGGCCAAAATATGGCTGTGGCATTGCCCAATGTGGCGCTTGTACTGTGCATGTCGATGGTATGTCGGTGCGGTCCTGTCAATTGGCGGCTGGCGATGTCGAAGGTGAGATCACGACCATCGAAGGGTTGGGGCAACCGCAGGCATTACATGTGGTGCAAGAAGCTTGGGTCCATCATCAGGTGGCGCAATGCGGGTATTGTCAGTCGGGACAGATCATGCAGGCAGCGTCTTTCCTCGATCTCAATCCCGAGCCGAGCGATGATCAGATTGACGCCGCGATGAGCGGCAACCTGTGTCGCTGTGGCACCTATCCGCGCATCCGTGCTGCGGTCAAAACCGCCGCCAGCCGATTGAAAGGAGCCTAAGACATGGGCCGTATGAAAACCATCGCAAGGCGCAGTTTTCTGGTGGGGTCCGCTGCGATCCTCGGGGGCGTCGCCTTTGGCACGTATTTGTATAAACGCGAGCTGGCCAACCCGCTGGCCGCTGATTTGCAGGACGGTGCGGCAACCTTTAACCCATTTGTCAAAATCGATGCGGAGGGCGTGACCCTGATCACCCCGCGGGCCGATGTGGGGCAAGGTGCGTATTCTGTGCAGGCTCATTTGATAGCTGAAGAACTGGACGTAGATTTGACCGCTGTACGGATTGAACCGGGTCCGCCTTCTGCTGCCTATTACAACGGTGTTGTCGCAGCTGAGGGCATGCCGATTGCCGCCACCTCTGAGACATTCATGGCCCGTGCCGGGCGCGGAGCGGCGGATGTCGTGGGCAAATTGATCGGCCTGCAGGTTACTGGCGGGTCCAGCACGGTACCTGATATGTATGATCGGTTGCGGGTGGCGGGGGCTGTGGCGCGTGAAACATTGATTGTTGCGGCTGCACAACAAACTGGGGTGGACGCCGGGACGCTCAAGACCGCAGAGGGCGCTGTTGTGCTGCCAGATGGCACACGATTACCCTATACAGAGCTGGCCGCAACAGCGGCTGGCATTACGCCCGTTGAAAACGTAACCCTGCGTGATCCGGCCACCTGGCGGCACTTGGGCAAAGATCATTTGCGCACCGATGTCATCCCGAAATCTACGGGCACACAAACTTACGGCATCGACATGCAGATGGAGGGTATGGTTTTTGCGACCACCCGCACCAACCCGGCACTTGGCGGGGGGATCAATGGATTTGATGCAATGGAGGCGGAAAAGATGCGCGGTGTGCTGGCGGTTTTGCCGATCACCGATGGCATTGCTGTGGTTGCTGACAATACTTGGCGGGCGTTTCAGGCGGCGCAGGCCGTGGAATGTGACTGGGGCCCCGCGCCGTATATTGGCAATACAGCGGATCAGTTCGAGGCGGTCGCGCTTTCCTTTACCGATAATCATCAGGACAGCCGTTTCAAAGACGAAGGGGATGTGAGCAACGTGCTTGCTGACGCCACGAACGTGCTGGAGGCGGAATACCGCATACCCTATCTCGCCCATGCGCCCCTTGAACCGATGAGCGTTGTTGTCAAGCTTGGGGCGGGGCGGTTGGATGTCTGGACGGGCACCCAGATACCCCGGTTTATGCAGGCTGCGGTGGCTGAGGTTGCAGGGTTGGATACAGAGCAGGTCCACATCCATGTTCTGATGTCCGGCGGTAGCTTTGGCAGGCGGCTTGAGGATGATTATGTCCGCCAAACGGTGGAAATCGCCATGCAAATGCCTGAGACACCAATAAAAATGGTCTGGAGTCGCGAAGAAGACATGACCCATGATTTTCCACGCCCGCTGGCCATTGCGCGGGCGCGCGGCGCTGTGACGGATGGGGCAATCGATGCGTTTGATCTGTCGATATCGGCCCCCTCGGTCACCGCGTCTTCGTTGCAACGGATAGGCCAACCTGCAATGGGCCCGGATGTGGCAATTGTGGCCGGGGCATGGGATCAGCCCTTTGCGATCCCGAATTACCGCGTCACAGGGTACCGGGTTCCGGCAATGGTTCCGGTGTCCTCGTGGCGCTCAGTGGGCGCATCTGGCAATGGGTTCCTGCACGAAACCTTTATGGATGAACTTTGCCATGCCGCGGGTGTTGACCCAATGGAGGAACGTTTGCGGCTGTGTTCACATGACCATGCTCGCAAGGTTTTGGAAGCCGTCGCTGACATGTCGAACTGGGGTGCGACCCTGGGGGCGGATCGTGGTCGCGGGCTTGCTTTTACCTTGGCCTTTGGGGTGCACACGGCTCAGGTGGTGGAGGTCACAAACACCCAAGACGGCATTCGCATCGACAAAGTGTTTGTCGCAGCAGAAGTTGGGCGTGTATTGGACCCGGTGAACTTTGAAGCACAGCTGAGCGGTGGCGTGATTTGGGGGTTGGGGCATGCGATGAACTGCGAGATTACCTATCAGGATGGGGTTGCAGAGCAAGACAACTATCATGTGTTTGAAGGTATGCGGCTTTACCAGACTCCAGAGATTATGGTGCGCGGGTTGGAAAACGGCAACAAGATCAGAGGCATCGGCGAACCCGGCGTTCCTCCGGCGGCACCCGCGCTTGGCAATGCTATTTTTGCAGCAACCGGCACGCGCATTCGCGCATTACCCTTTGCCAATTCGGTGGATTTCGTATGAGAAAAACACTGCTGTCGCTGGTTTTTGTCGCGACTTCACCTGCGGCCTTTGCCCAAGGGATCACCCGCGAGGAGGGGCTTACCGCTTGGGATAACATCTATGCAGTCGCTTCCCATCCACGGTGCACCAATTGCCATGTGGGTCCCGGCAAAGAACCGATGTGGGAAGGATTGGGCTATGGTCCGGGCAGACCGCACGGGATGGGGGTGCGCGCAGATGACAGCCGCATCGGTGCTAACAGCATTCCTTGCCGCACATGTCATGTGACGGGCACACAGGCCAACGCTGCCCCTCATGCAGCGCCACAGATCGAAATAGCATGGCATTTGCCGCCGGTGGAGTTGTCTTGGCATGGGGTGCAAAGCGCAGATTTGTGCGTCCAGTTTCGTGATCCCGCCCGTACGGGAGGGATGGGTATTGCCGAACTTGTCGACCACCTCAGCAGTTCGCCTTTTGTGGCATGGTCCTTTGCACCCGGAGGAGGGCGTTCCAAACCACAAGGCAGCACAACAGAGCTTGCCGCCAATGTTGAATTATGGGGTCAGGCCGGCAGCCCTTGTCCCTAAGATTGCCTGAGTGAAGTCGGATTTTGGCAAGCCCGCGTTTTGATCATCGGCTTGTCCCTGTTACGCCGAGGCAAGAATGCCGCGATCTGCGGAGTAATGATCAACGCAAGGGTCCAAGCCAACATCAACAGGCAAGAGGGCAGGGCACCCAACACTTTAAAAGGACAGGGGCCGCGTTGCGCCCGTCAGCGCCACTCAATCACGTCACCCGGTTGAATTGCGCCGCCCACAACGACCTCTGCATATACGCCCATGTCTGAGTGCCCATAGCTGTCGCGTAAATGCTTTGGCACATCCAGATCCCGTTCCCCCGTCTCAAGGTTCACCTCTGTTGCCGGGCAACGCTTGGTGCGTCTCACCAGTTTTACAATGGCCTCTCCAACCCGCAATTCATCACCGATCCGGTCTAGTTCGGAAAAGGCGGACATGCCGGAAAACAAGATATTACCCCGGAACCGATCCGCGCTGATCGGATATCCGATGGTATTAGAAAAATGTTGAACGCTGTCGATGTTGATCAAGGAAATGGCGTTCATCATGGCGGATGACACAACAGATACATCGGTAAAACGATGCGGGGCAGCCGTGCATAAAGTTGGCACCATGTCCGCTGAATAGTCCAAGATTTCAGCGATGAAGGCCGCGGCTGCTTCCGCTCCGTCAGCGTTCCCACAGGCGAAGCGCTTTGTTTGGGTTCCAATCGCGATGCTCAACATACCGGTTTGATCGTCATAAAAGGTCTGTAGTCGCGCCAAAGCGGCGTCTCGGGCCAGCACGACGAACTTCCCTTTTGGCAAGGGTTTGGGGTTGGCCGGATCGAAACCACTGCCCGGGCGGGCAAACCCAAAGGCCCGATCCAATGGAAACCCTTCGCCGGGGCGTAATGTGACCTGATCCAGCTTTTGCGCGCTCAGACCTTTGATGGGATAGTGAAACAACGTTTCTACGCGGGCTGTCATGTCTGGGTCTCCTTGATTGGTCAAATGGGCTATTGTTCTGAGTGCATAAGCCGCCTCGAAAGGGGGGCCAATACCCCGGCGCACTTGGTGGTTTGCCGGGACGGACGATGAGAGGGTTTGAAGTAAAAGACCGGGTGCTAGATACACCGCCCGCCGTCGACTTCCATACAGACACCGGTGATCATGCTCGCTTCCTCAGAGCACAGGTAGCACGCGGCGTTGCCCATATCCTCGGGGGTCGAAAAACGCCCCAACGGGATGGTGGAAATGAACTTGGCCCGAATTTCAGGTGTGTCTTCACCCATAAAGCTTTTCAAGAGTGGGGTTTCCCCAGCCACAGGGTTCAGCGCGTTTACGCGCACACCTGCCGGGGCAAGCTCGACGGCCATGCCTTTTGTGGCGGTGTTCATCCAACCTTTGGATGCATTGTACCAGCTTAGCCGCGGGCGGGGGCTGACCCCTGCGGTCGAAGCCACATTTAGGATTGCGCCGGAGCCCTGTGCTTTCATCAAAGGGACGATGGATTGCGCCGTCAGAAACACCGACTTTGTGTTGACAGCAAGCACCTTGTCAAAGTCCGCTTCGCTGACGTCCTCCATTGCGGCTGGCAGGTGGGTCACACCGGCGTTGTTCACCAAAATGTCGATCTGACCAAAGGCATCCAAAGCGGCCTGCGTCATGGCTGCAACATCGCTGCCCAGTGCCACATTTGTCTGCGTGGCGACAACGCTGTCGCCCAATTCTGCCGCAACCTCATTTGCCAGTTCGATGTTAAGATCCGCAATCAGGACCTTGGCCCCTTCGGCCACAAATTTGCGTGTGATGCCTGCGCCAAACCCTGATGCGCCACCGGTTACAATTGCTGTTTTTCCTGCAAGTCTCATGTTGTGATCCTATCCATGTAAGGCGGCGACGGTCTTGAGAGTTGAGAAACCATAAAGCGCCTCAAACCCTTTTTCGCGGCCATGCCCCGAAAGCCCGGTACCCCCAAAGGGCAATTCTACACCGCCCCCCGCGCCGTAGTTATTCAGAAAAACCTGCCCCGCGCGCAACCGTTTCGCAAGCCGCATTTGCCGCGCACCGTCACGTGACCAGATAGATGCGACCAACCCAAATTGGGTGCCATTGGCGATTGCGACCGCTTCTTCTTCGGTGTCAAAAGGGATCACAACCTGGACCGGGCCAAAGATTTCATCCTGGGCCAATACATGATCTGGTGGGACACCCGCAAAGAGAGCTGGCGCAACATATGCGCCTGCGCTGGGCGCATCCGCGACCACCTCGCCGTGCGCGGCCAATTCCAGATCTGCGCCTTGGGCAAGGAAACTTTCGACGATTTCCTTTTGGCGCATCGATACCAATGGTCCAACGTCCAGATCATTTAATGCAGGCCCGGCCCGCAGATCCGTGTAGCGCTTTGCCATGCCGCTGAGCACTTCGTCATATCGCGAGCGATGCACAAGGATACGGGAGGATGCCGAACAGGTCTGGCCTGCGTTTTGAATGCCCGCATTTGTCAAAAACGGGAGCGCGGCCTCCACATCGGCGTCTTCAAAGACAAGCTGTGGTGATTTGCCACCAAGTTCGAGCGTGACCGGGACCACATGTTGCGCAGCAGCAATCTGGATCAATTTGCCAACCCCGACAGACCCGGTAAAGGACACATGATGGACGCCGGGATGGGCGCTGAGCGCGGCCCCCGCTTCGATGCCCAATCCCGGCACCACATTCAAAGCCCCCGCAGGCAGGCCCGCCCGATGCGCCAATTCCGCAAAGGCAAGCGCGGTCAGACAGGCTTCTTCGGCTGGTTTGAGCACGGTGGCATTGCCCATTGCAAGCGCGGCACCTACCGATCTGCCGATGATCTGCATGGGGTAATTCCATGGGATAATATGGCCCGTGACACCATGCGGTTCGCGCAAGGTATAGACGGTGTAGCCATCCAGATAAGGGATGGTCGTGCCATGAATTTTGTCCGCTGCCCCTGCATAAAATTCCATATACCGCGCAAGGGCAACCACGTCGGCCCGCGCTTGCTTTAAGGGCTTGCCGACGTCCATTGCCTCAAGTTCGGCCAATGTGTCGATATTTTCCAACACCAGCGTGCCAATTTTGTGCAAAATGCGCCCGCGTTCAAAATTTGTCAGCCTGCCCCAATCGCCATCAAAGGCGGATTGGGCCGCCGTTACGGCGCGGTCAATGTCAGCGGGGCCGCCCCGCGCAATATCACAAAGCAGGCTCCCATCAGAAGGGTTATTCAGCGGGATGCCACTGGTATCTTCTGGTGGTACCCAGTTTCCATCGATAAAACAAAGCGCCGGGCCCAGCCCAAAAGGTGTCACAGTCATCGCAAAGCCCTCACGTCACATGGGAATGGTGGCCCGCAAAGCGTTGCCACTCCCAAGGTGCGGTATCTTGGAGCTAATGAAAACCCCAAGAGCGACAGATTTACGTTGTGCCCGTAGCATCACCCCAAGCGGGGCTTGTGCCAAAGGGGTAGCCATTTATGGCCTGTAGCCGCCCATGCCCCAAGATCGGATGCAAGGCGAAGTTCAACGCATCACAAACGGGTTCGCCATTGGTGCCTCAGAGGTGCTGATCCAGGTTGTTTTGGTCCGGGTGTAATCATGGATCGCCTCGATACCAGCTTCTCGCCCGTACCCGGATTGATTGAAACCGCCAAAAGGTGCGATAGGTGATACCGCGCGGTATGTGTTGATCCAACATATACCGGCCTTGAGTCGCTTTGACACCCTGTGCGCCCGCGCGAGGTTTTGGGTGAACACGCCAGACCCAAGTCCAAATGGTGTGGCATTTGCAAGCGTGATCGCTTCTTCTTCGGTGTCAAACGGCAACAGGGACATGACGGGTCCAAACATCTCAATGCGCAAGGTTTCGATATCCGTATGGGGGCAGGCCACAAGGGTCGGCGCCATGTAGTTGCCGGGCTGGTCCAGAGGTGCGCCGCCAAATCGGATATCTGCCCCTTGGGCGACGGCTTTGGTCAGCGTGTCCTGAATCCGTGTGACCTGTGCGGGGGTGCATAGCGGTCCCACATGTGTGTCCCCTGCCAATGGATCACCGACGCGGATTGTTTGGGCCTTTTCGGCAATACGGGCCACCAGATCGTCAAAGATCGCGCGGTGTACCAACCCTCGCGACCCGGCAACGCAGCTCTGGCCTGATGCGCCAAAATTTCCCGCGATCAGACCATTGGCAGCACCGTCAAGATCCGCATCCTCAAACACAAGGATTGGGGATTTCCCGCCCAACTCCAATGTGGTCACCGCAAAATTCTCAGCTGAGTTGCGCACAACGTGACGGGCGGTTTCCGGCCCTCCGGTAAAGGCGATGCGGTCCACATCCGGATGTCGTGTTAAGGGGATGGCGCAGTTTTCCGCATCTCCTGTGATCACCGAAACAACGCCCGCCGGAAAACCGGCAGCTTCGATCAATCTGGCAAATTCCAACATTGGCGCAGGGGCGATCTCTGAGGCTTTCAACACAACCGCGCATCCCGCAGCAAGGGCCGGGCCGAGTTTGGTTGCTGTCAAAAACATCTGTGCATTCCACGGCACGATAGCCGCGACAACACCGATCGGATCACGCTGGGTAAACACATGCATGTCAGGTTTGTCGATCGGCAAAACAGCGCCTTCGATCTTGTCCGAAAGTCCTGCGTAATACCGATAGTAATCCGCAACATAGCCTGTTTGGCTTGATGTTTCGGCCAGTAATTTACCGCTGTCTGTGGTTTCAATTTCTCCGATGTGGCTTGCGTTTTCCGCGATCAGATCGGCCAGCCGGTACAAGAGTTTGCCCCGTTGAGTTTGGGTCATGTCGCGCCATGCCGGATCATCAAGACTGCGCCTTGCGGCGGTGATGGCGCGCTCTACGTCTGCGGGGGCAGCGCAGGCGAAGGTGGCCCAATCCGCACCGGTTGCCGGGTTCTGACTGCGCATCGTCTGGCCTGCGGCGCCATCGGTCCAGACGCCGTCAATAAACAGTTGGTAATGTGGCAATTGACCCATCAGGAGCCCCCTTGAAATGCAGGCATAACTTCGGTGATGAACCGTTCCAGTGACGCACGTTTGCGCTCAAACGGCATGCCACTGTCGATCCAGAATGAATATTCGTCATACCCAAGGTCTTCGTATCTTTTGATCTGGTCAATGACTTCTTGTGTGGTGCCGATGGTCAGGTCGCGGTGCATGTTTTCGGGCGCCATCAATTTGTTCGCGGCAAGCTCGTCCGGGGAAAGTTCTGCAATCAACCCTTGTTCCACGGAGCGCTTGTTCTGAAACCAAGCACCAAAGTAACAATAAAAACGCGACAATTCCTGCGCGGCGCGGGTCACATCCTCTGCGTCTGATCCAACGTAGGTATGATGCAACAACATCACCTTGGGGCGCGGGCCTTCAAAGCTGCTGCAGGCGTCGTTGAAGCGTTGCATCAGCACTTCGATTTCCTCAATCCCCTGCCAAAGCGGTGTAACCTGAATATTGAACCCGTTGTGTACACCAAATTCATGGCTGTTGGGGTCACGTGCCGCGATCCAAATGGGCGGGCCCCCGTCTTGGAGCGGTTTTGGGGCGGCGGTTGTGGCGGGGAAGTTATAAAACTCTCCCGAATGGGCACAATCCCCAGCCCATAATTTGGGCAAAAGCGGTGTGCTCTCACGCATCCGCTGACCCGCTTCCCAAGCATCCATGCCGGGCATTAACCGTTCATACTCATAGGAATACGCGCCCCGTGCCACGCCCACTTCGATGCGCCCGCCGGTCATGAGATCCGCGGCTGCCGCTTCTCCGGCAAGTTTGATGGGATGCCAGAACGGGGCAATGACCGTGCCTGTGCCCAATTTCACATTCTTGGTATGATGCGCAAGATCAACCAATGTCATGAAGGGATTCGGGGATATAGTGAATTCCATCCCGTGGTGTTCGCCCGTCCAAACCGCGCGCATGCCGCCTTCATCCGCCATTTTGCATAGGTCGATGAATTCGCGGTGCAGCACCTCATGCGGCTGTTTCGGGTTAAGCCGCTCAACATGAGCAAAGAGTGAAAATTCCAAGGGTCAGATCCTTTCTGCAACAGGTTTGGCGCAGCGTAGTTTGGTGTGGGTGCAACGGGCCGTCATTGCGTGCAATACCGGGCAAAATGCAGCAAATGCGCATTTAGCTTTTCCGAGTGGGTCATTGGCATCATATGTGCCGCCCCTTCGATGATGTGAGCCCTACCATTGGGGGTGAGATTGGCCATGGCATGTGACATCGCTGGCGTAGAGTTTGGTTCATCGCTGCCCGTGACAAAAAGGGCAGGGCAGCGGAGCGTCTTTAGCGTTTGCTCGGTCGGGCCGTCCTCATCTGCAAAGACGCGATAAGCGGTGCGGTACCCTTGAGGATCAACGCAGGTCAGCCATCTGTGACAGGCCTCACGCGCAGGGGATGGGACATCCCCGAACCAGCGTGACAAGGTCGCTAAAGGGTCGGCCATGCTGTGCCCATCAAGACTTTGAGCACGCGCCCTGACGGCGGTTTGGGCATCCGGCGTGCGTTGGAAAATCGCATTCAACGCTGCAACGCCCGAAATTTTGTCGGGATGACGTGCCGCCAAATTCAACGCGATCATTGCGCCCATCGAATGGCCGACCACCACAGTCTTGTCTGTCAGGCAGGCGGCAATTGTTTCGGTATAGGCAGTCAGATCTGCGTCAGGTGGCAATCTTTGTGACGTACCATGACCGGGCATGTCCACGGCCGTTACGGAAAATTCCTCTGCCAAGGCGTCAATTTGGGGGTTCCATGTGTCTGCACACAGGCCAACGCCGTGGATGAGCAACACCGCAGGACCGCTGCCTGCTGAGATCACTCTGAGCTGGGCAAGGTCAGACCGCTGCCGGGTTGTCCACATCATGGCCCAGATCCTTAAGGTCTTGATACCGGTCCCCAATGCGATGATGGGGACGTCCTGAGGTCGCAGCGCCAAGAACCACCACAATTTCATCGTTGCGCGGCGCGTCCGGAATAGCGAATTGAAGGGTCAGATAATGAGACCGTCGACCTGCGTCGTTCTTGTCCATCAATGGGACCATGATCGGCGCATTGGCACCGCCACGGGTGTTGGTGAATGCAAGATAAGATTTCGCGCCAACCGCCTCGCGGTAGAAATTGCCAAACCGCAGGGTGTGGATCAGGCCAGAGGCATGTTCGATCTCGCCGTCCAAGCCAACGACCGCTGCTTTGCCATAGGCCTCAATCGCTTCGCCGCCACCGGCCAAGGCAATCATTCGATCGGTGATCATTTCCCCTAACACCGGGCCATATGCCATGATTTCCGGTTTGAGGTCTTCGACGTATCGCCCGGCCCACGGGTTCTGGACCACAGCGGCAACAGCAAACATGCGCCAGGGTGTTTTGGTTTCTCGGAAGCCCTCAATTAGGACTTCTTCGTCATAGGTTACAATCTTGCGAATGTTGGGGTGCATTGTTGGCTCCTGCTTGAGGGCCAAGGTATCTCATCCTTGCAGGGCTTGGACAAATGATGAATTCATGTTCTAAGCCATTAGCTCTACTTATAGCAGGCTTGACCAATGGCACGTGCACTTCCTCCTTTGACTTGGTTTCGCGCCTTTGAGGCCTCTGCCCGGCACCTGAGTTTTACCGCAGCAGCGGAAGAAGTTGGGCTGACCCAATCGGCGATCAGTCAACATGTGAAATCGCTTGAGATACGGTTGCGGGTCGCCTTGTTTAACCGGCATGCGCGCGGGTTGTCATTGACCGATGAGGGGCGCAAATTGTTACCGCAGGTCGGTGCTGCGTTGGAAACCCTGGGCGCCGCAACAGATGCGTTTGATGCCGAACCGTCTGATAATCTGATCACCATCGCCGCTTCAGTCAGTGTGGCGCAATGGGTCATTGCGCCTCGGCTCACTGAATTCACCGCCGCGCATCAGGATGTTCGGGTGCGCTTCTTAAGTGCGATATGGCCGGATGATTTTCACAATGCGCGGGCAGATGTCGAAATTCGGTTTGGATCCGAAAGGCAAGTTGGAAAGAAGGCCGAAAGGTTGGCTCCTGCGGGCCTGATTGCCTTGAAATCACCCGCCTTGGTTGGTGATTTGAAGACCTTGCCTTTGATTGAGACAGTCGGGACATCTGATGGCTGGCGTGCGTGGAATGATCAGGTGGGGGGGGATTTGAAGCCGGACACCTATGTGGATTCCTATGGCATGGCACTGCATTTGGCCGCACATGGAAGTGGGGTGGCATTGGCCAGCGCGCTGCTGGTAGGGCATGCGTTGCGCTCGGGGCAACTGGTGCAGGCACATCCTGCTTCAATCCCCTGCAACGAGGGATATTTTTTGTCGCTTCAACACGAAACCGCTATGACTTTGGCATTTCGCGATTGGTTGATCGGGCAATTGTCAGGATGAGGTTAGTCTTACAGCCTCGACTTTGAGCTTTTGGTCGGAACACGTAGCAAGGGCTCTGCATCTGAGTTTGATAACATATTCGAATGATCTTTCCGCAGTGACGAAGCGACAGCCGCTAAGCTGCGGCGGTTTAACGTCTGCCCAAGCAATCTGCTTTGGCATTGTCAGAACACGAATTTTGTTTGGCGGGCGCACAGGCATACGCTTCATACCATCACGGAATTTTTCTGCATGTGTGCGATCAATTTTTTCAACATCGATGTCGCCATGAAACTCGATGAAGCGGCGAACCGCCGTACCAAAGTCTGAACGTGCACTTTCCCCTAGGTCAGGGCTATTTTCCAGATAGCTCTTGAACAACGCTGAAAGCTTGCGGTCTGGATCAACTTTCTTCTTGCGCTTCAACGTGCCTTGGTTTGATTTTCTGTGGTTTTCGGGCAGCACGTTGAGTTCAGCGAGAACATCTTTCCACCCGCTCGATATTTCAGGGTTGGAGACCAGATATTCATCCAGACAAGCGTCCAGAAGGGCATCAAAGTCGGGAGTGCCCATTTTGATCTCAGCCTGCTCAGTCCGTTGCAGCCAGTCACTTACATACTGGGCTAGGTCGGCTTTCTTCCGAATAATGGGGCGAGGCGCTTCATCGCCGATTGGGGCAAGTTTTCCCCAAACGTCGGGGAAGGCGTCACGAGCAATGTTTTCACGGTTGATCAGTTGAAAATCGATACCCCACTGAACGGCAATATCCTCGACTTGGGTGTCAGATAGAAGACGATAGGTGCCTTCTTTCGCTTTGCGAATTTCTTCATCTGTTTCGACCGTGCGTCGCCGACATCTGGCTTCAGCTTCTACTTTGCTGTCAGTGTTGAGGGCCTCTCGCCAACCTGTTTGACCCATTATGCCTTGCAGCGGCTTCGAGATCACCCGCTCAAAGTGATACCAATCACCCCTCTGCTTGAGGAATTTCATCTTCTTTACCATGTCATTTTTCGCACAAATATTCGCACAACCGTTCGCACATGCGAATTTTTAACCCCTTGTAAAACATGGTGCTAATTGAAATCATTGAGGGATTCGGGTCAAGAAAAATGATTGGAGGCGAGTACCGGAATCGAACCGGTGTACACGGATTTGCAATCCAGAAAGAGAGTGCGCGAAAGCAACAGGTTAAGGGTGCAAAACACCCCCTGACAAAAAGTGAACAAAAAGCGAAAGTTTCAAAGCCAAATTCGCCGGTTCAAAACGAAAAAGGCCCCGTCACAGCGGCAACTGTGAACCGGGGCCAAATAGAAAAAGCCTGTCAGCTTTCGAAGCACATTAGCACAGGCCAGCGCCGCACCGCAAACGCTCACTCCGCTTTTTCGTGGCCTCTGACCGATGAGGTGTTCCAATGAGCTGGCGCATCGCAAATGAATGCGCCGAGCGCCGCTTTGGCAGCGCCGCGCGCAAGCAGATCATCATGTTTTTGGCCGACAAGGCGAGCGATGACGGCTCGGGCATCTGGTGCTCCAAAGGGACGATCCAGCGTCACACTGAACTCAGCGAGAGCACGGTGAAGCGCACCATTATCGACTTCCTGCGCGAAGGCATTCTGATTGAGACAGGGCGGCGGCACTGCAAGAACGGCTATACCGTCATTTACCGCATCGTTTTGGAGCGCGTGGCCGCGCTCGACCCCATGGCAGAGCCCGACATTGAGACGGGGGTCACTGTGAACCCCGTCCAGCCTGAACCCGGTACGGGGTCCACGGTGAACGGGGTACGGGGTTCACGGTGGACCCCAAATCATCCTAAAACCATCCATAAACCACCTACGCGCAAGCGCGAGGCGGCGGAGGAGGTTGAAGATCTTGAAGCTGAGAAGATCTTGGCGGCCTATCCCGAAGACAGGATCCGGGACCGGAGAACCAGTCTGCGCCTGATCGCAGCGGCCGTGAAGGCCGGGGTGAAGCCCGATGATCTGAAGCAGGCGGTCAAAGCCTATGCCAAGGAAAGCGAGGGCTATCGGCGGTACATCAGCCACATTCGCGAGATCTGGGCCAACAAAGACCCAGCTAGGATCGAAACCCACCACATTTATGAAATGCACCGGGCAAATGCGGATCATTGGCGGCAAGCCAACTATCTGGTCCAGGTCATGGTCGTATTAATGAACCACGCCCGTCTGATTGGCTTTATCAAGAAAGAGCACGGCAATCCGGCGAAGGGCATTCCGCTCTTCAAGCAGCAGAGCGACGGGTGGGAGCCTTGGCCAGACGATGTTCGAGCAGAGTTCGAAGCGCTGGCTTCAAAGCGTGCGCGGCTGGTCTATGAGCTTTGCGTTGGTACAGGTCAGCGCATTGGTGATGTCGTGAAGATGAAGTGGGCGCACTTTTCGGATGAGGGATTCGATTTCACTCAAGGCAAAACCGACAAGCCGCTGTGGATCCCGCTCACGGATCGCCTCAAGACCCATCTCGACGGACTCGCGCGAACGGATGGTACTGTCGTGACCGACCCCAAAGGTCGACCGGTGAGCTAGCAATGATCATCTCGTTCTTTTCGTCTGGTACAGGCGGAGTGCGGTCCCCGTTGACTACCTGACCGCAAGCGAAGTTTTGGCCTACGACGAAAACCGCAATTTGATCCGCGACGACAACGGCCAGCCGCTGACCAAAATCCGCGACCCGCTGCCCGAAGTGCTGCACGGCAATCCCGACCAGACGCGGGGTTTGATCGACGCCAGCGCAAACAAGTGGAGCTACACCGCTGGCGTGGTCAGCTTTGCGGATAGCGATCAGCCCAGCGAGGACGCCCAGCAAGAGGCCATTGAGCTATTTGAGGCTCTGGCCTTTGCGGGGCTTGAGGCGGATCAATACGACTGCCTGTGGGTGCGCCATGTCCACGAAGGCAATGTTGAGCTACATTTCTGCTCGCCGCGTTTGGAGCTTGCAACGGGCAGGGCGTTGAACATAGCACCACCCGGCCACAAGGCGGCGTTCAGTACATTGCGCGACGTGTTGAACAAGACCCATGGTTGGGCCGACCCGATGGAACCTGACCTTGCCCGTGACTTCAAACTGGTGCGTGAGAGCGCCGACCGTGCCGAAGCCCGTCAGGTCATTGTTGCCGCCCTCTACGACCAGATTGACGCGGGCCTGATCACCGACCGTGCGACCATGATCGCGTTCTTTGAAGAGACAGGGTTCGAGGTTACGCGCCAAGCCGCAAAATCAATCAGTGTTCGTGATCCTGAATTCTCGAAACCGTTCAAACTTGAAGGTGTTCTCACCCATGAAAACTGGTCCACAATCCGACACGCAGAAATCGCGGCTGAGTATGAAACTGGCGCGGATGCAAACCGAACAAGAAGACTTGATGGCATCTCACATGAGCGCCTTCGTGCAGACCTCGCAGACCATGTTGAACGACGCGCAGACTACAATGAAGAACGATACGGCGCACTTTCTGTTTCACAACAGGAACTTGTTCGAGGAACGGATCGAACTGATCAAGAATTGGATGACGTTCTCGCCTTGGATCATCACGGGGATAATCGTGACGGGGATCGCCTTGATGATGGTCGCGAGCTGGCTTTGGACGGTCCAACTGACGCGCTCGGAATTGACGGAACTGGGCCTGACGCGGATCGACAGGAAGGACGCGACATGGCTGGTGCTGGACCCGACCAAGACGCGCCTGAGAACCTGCACGCTGGGCGGCAGGTCAGTGACATGCATCAAGATCGAGGAGGATTAGATGACGACACCCCTGACAGCCTTGGAACGCGACTTGCTCGCCTGCGTGGAGCGGTTGGTGATGGCCTGCGAGGTCTCAGCAAAGGAATTGAGCGGGTTAGAGGAACGCTCGACGCACAGGATGCAGAGCCAGATGGATGGATTGGCCGCCTGCGTGTCGGTGCTCATTCAATCGCAAACGGCGTCCGTGGCTGCGTTGCACGGCTTGTTGAGCGAGGGCTCGAATTACGGGAATTTGCGGAGGCAACTAGAGACGAGCTTGAAATTAGTGAAAACCGCCGAGACGCAGTTGAAGCAGAACTAGAGACGCGGGAGTTAGAAATGGATCGAGGGATGACGCACTAATGATGCAACACCGATTGACAAATGGTAACGTATATGTCACCAATGCCTTTAATGAATAAGCTTGTTGTCTATGTCACCGAAGCGGGGAAAACGCCGTTTGAAGATTGGTTCAACGATCTCGACACAGCGGCTGCCCTGAAGGTCAGAACGGCCCTTGCGCGGATCGAGACCGGAAACCTTGGCGACGTGAAGCCAGTCGGACAAGGGGTTTCTGAACGGCGCATTACCTTTGGTCCGGGCTACCGCGTCTATTTTGGTAAAGATGGCGATACGCTTGTGATCTTGCTCTGCGGCGGCACGAAGAAACGCCAGTCGAAAGACATCGAGCAGGCCAAAGCATATTGGGACGACTACAAGGCCCGCAAAGAGAAAGGAGACTGACATGCCACTGACGAAAAACTTCAAAGACACGATCAAAGCCCGCGCTGAGCGCGATCCTGAGTTTCGGGTGGGGCTTTTCCGCGAAGCCGTTGAGGCGATGCTCAGCGATGATCTGGAGACCGGCAAGGTGCTGCTGCGCGACTACGTGAATGCCACTGTGGGGTTCGAAGCCTTGGCGCAAGACATGGACAAGGACCCTAAAAGCCTGATGCGGATGCTCAGCGCCAAGGGAAACCCGCGTGCGGACAATTTGCTGGCGATGGTGTCACGGTTGAAACAGCGCGAGGGGATGGCGTTTTCAATTGTCCCAGACACAGAATTTCGGGCGTAGAATCCCGCTCAACCAGAATATCTCTGGCCAAGTCCTTTTGCGGACCTTGGTTTTCACTGTGCAACTACCCCACAAAGATGAATAAGGTCACTGAGGCCAGCCAGTGGGACTTACAGCTAGCCTGATAGCTTTAAGCGCATTAAAAACTTTGAAGAAACAGCCCGTTAAGTGGAACTAATTGTATGAGCCTGCACACAGCACTCACCCGCGCAAAAACCGAGGAAGACGTCAAGGACGCCTACATCGCAGCGCTTGGCCTTAAAGGAGTGAACAAGGGCCTTGTCGATATCCAGACCCTAGAAATCTGGTTTGAGGCCAAAGAGGCCCCAACCCCACCCCTTCTGATGTTCGCGCAATTGCTCGTCTACGTTCGCGCCGCACGAAAACGGGGCGAACCCATCCCCGGCTTTCTGTGCGTGATGGACCGCGAAAAGGCGGCATTGATGGCAACCGAGCATGCGCTGCCGCTGCTGGCCGACAAGACAATCGTCTGGCCTAAATCCGGTTCTGCGGCAGACAAAGTGTTAGCAGCCAAAATCGCACCCACCATTGAAACCCACTTTGTTCTCTACGAAATCAAGGATTACGAGGCTGAGTTCATCAAAGCGACGAAGGACGCGGTCAGTGAGGGCCGGATCATCCGCACCCCAATTACACCCGATAACCTTCGGCAGGTGTTCGACAAATGGGTGGCGATGGTCGGAGTCGAACTCGGCGTGGAGCGCGAGGCAGACTACGCCGTTCTATTCTTCGCCGACATCATGCATGACGGGCGCGATGAAGCGATGCGCAACCTTCCCGCCCGCCTTTTATTCAGCGGCAATAAACCCGTATTCATTATCGGGGCCGACCAATATGAACTCGCCAGCGAACGCGGCTATCGCAACTTCTGGAACATCTACCACCGCCCGCCGGAAAAGGAATATCGGAACTATCTGCTGGCGCGGCGCGAGAGCCTGCTGCCGATGGACGAGCAGAAGTTCAAGGGCGCGTTCTACACCCCGCTGCACATCGTCGATAAAGCCTATGACCAGCTGACCGCCACGCTAGGTGCGAACTGGCAGAAGAAATATATCATATGGGATATGTGCGCGGGTGTCGGCAATCTTGAAGCTAAGCACAGCAACCTGCGCAATGTTTACATGTCCACACTGGATCAGGAGGACGTAACGATCATGCGCAGCAACCCTGCTTTCGCCGGAGCAGAGATTTTCCAGTATGATTATTTGAACGACGACTTGGATGATTTTGGGCAGGTTGATTACGCCTTGTCAGGCAAGCTGCCCATGGCGTTGCGTCAGGCAATTGCCGATGCGCGTGAGCGCAGGAAGGGCGCGAAGCCGATCTTGGTGCTGATAAATCCGCCTTATGCTGAGAGCGGAGCAGGGATCGCCAAAGGTGACCAAAACAAGATCGGTGTCGAAAAAACGCGCATCAATGGTTGGATGCGAGAGATGAACCTTGGCTACGCAAGCAAGGAGCTATTCACGCAGTTTCTGGTTCGCATTCAGTACGAGTTACCAAAAGCGACACTCGCCATGTTCAGCACCTTGAAATACGTGAATGCGCCGAATTTTGAGGCGTTCCGAACTTTTTGGAAGGCGAAGTATCTCGACGGGTTTGTTGTACACAACAGGGCGTTCGATAGTCTCACAGGTAGTTTTCCGATTAGCTTTTTAATCTGGAATCAGAAGTTAAAGCTTCCGCTTACAAAAATTCAAACGACGGTACTTGATCGCAATGGCTTGCTTATTGACGAGAAGTCTTATGAGGTCCGACCCAACTCGGCGCTACTTAACGTCTGGATGGCCAAAACGAGCGCGAGGGGTGGTCCAGCCTTACCACTGTCGAACGCGCTGACCGTCTCAAGTAATCCACGGCCGAAAAAACAATACGTCGGCGCAGTGGGGTATTTTTACGCGAGCAACAATGATATGCAGCACGCGGGACAGGAAACCTTGATCGCATCATCGATCTTCACTGGCGGTAATGGCGGCGGGATTTGGCTGACTGACGCAAACCTCTGGCAGGCGGCGATTGTTTTTTCCGTCAGATTGCTCGCTGTGCATTCTTGGATGAACCACAACGATCAGTTTCTGCAATCCCAACAGCCGCTTACGGATGAATTCAAATCCGATTGTCTTATCTGGATGCTGTTCGCCGGAAAGAATCTGACCGCGGGGGCCGACGGGCTGCGATGGAAAGATCAGGATTGGTCGCTGACCAATCACTTCATTCCCTTCACAGAGGGCGAAGTGGGCGCAAAGGCGCGGTTTGAAAGCGATTTCATGGTGCGCTACATGGCGGGCATGACCTTCTCGCCCGAAGCGCAGGCCGTGCTCGATGAGGGCCGCAAGCTGTTCCAGTGTTTTCACGCCATCAGCTTTCCCAACAAGATCAGGCAGGAATTCAAGCTGGGCCGCGCGGACGCAGGTTGGTATCAGGTCCGCCGCGCGCTTGAAGCCTATAGCGAGACAGAACTCACCGACTTCGATCCCTTCAAGGCCGCCTATGCAAACCTATCCGCAAAGCTGCGTCCACAGGTGTACGAGCTTGGGTTTTTGCCGAGTTAGATAGGGTCGAATGCCCGTCGGTCCGGTTGTGCTCAGGGTCTGCGGCGTAGATCCGCCATTCTGCCTTAATGACTATCAAAAATGGAAAGCTCTTTGCGCCGATGCTTCATCAATATGCGCAGGAGCCTTTGCGCTACGACAATGCCGATAGGGCCAAGAACAACCATGACAACGTAAAGGGAGCGTGCAATGTCCCAAGTGGTTTGGCTTGATGTGGCGATCAGAGCAATCACACCGCCAAAAAACAAGAATGCGCCTGAAATGCCGACTTGCCGCGCAAAGGTGAGTATCTCTTGGTCGCAGGCGTCCAATTCGGGTTTTGCGACTTCGGGCTGGTGATATGTATCAGTCATGTCTGTTGTCCCTTCTTAGAGTGTGTCGAAATAATTGCTGGCGATCTGCGCGGGTGTTTCGCCTGTTTGAGCAGATTGGGCGGCGACAAAACCGATGATCTTGCCGAGCTTGGCAATCGGTAGGTTTGTTCCGCGATCCTCAGCTTCGGACAATACGGCGATGGCGCTGGCCTCAGCCAATTCGGGGTCGTCGTTCTTATGAATCTTACCACGCCCCGCCAGAAGCCATTCCAGATCCACCCTGAACGCTTCGCTGATGTTTAGAGCCGTAAGCGCGGGCAATTCCCGTTTTTCCTGCTCGTAGTTCTTATACGCGCGATCAGACACATCGATGGCCGCAGCCATAACGGGCTGAGTAATATCGTTTATCTTGCGAATTTCTCGCAAACGAAGACCAATCCCGCTCAAGTCCGTTGACACGATGCACCTATGAGTTAATATGTTGCCCATATGTGCACTTATTGAGTGATTTGGGCGATCCTGTTCACTCTTGCAGTGTTTTCAACCGGAATCCAATGGAAAGGTGAGCTGTGATCAAACCACTCGAAACACCGAAGGAACTTGCAGAGCGCGTAGGTCTGCCCGTGACCAACATCCGATATCTGATCCGAGAGGATATGCTGGACCATATTTTTACAGCACCTGGACAGCGTAACCCGAAGATTCCGAGCGGCGCTTGGGAGAAGTATGTTTCTCAATTTACGGTCAAAGCGCAAAAGGGTGCACCGCGAAGAGCAGGCCAAGAAATGGGGGCTGACAAATGACTCGGCACACCCCCATCATGGCCAGTGAGACGACAGCCGCGCGTTTGCTGGACTTACGCACAAACGAGTTCAAGGCTTTGGTCGATGAAGGTCACTTACCGCCGGGGCATGAAATTGCACCCGGCGTTGTTCGTTGGGATACTGAAACGCTCAAGCGAATTTCAGGTGGGGATGTGACAGAGCTATGGGATCAAATTCAGTGGTAGGTCGACGCAAGAAATACCTTTGGCGGCATCCGTCTGGCCGATGGTATGTGCGTAAGAGCGTCAACGGGAAGATGATTTATCTGGGACGCATCACTGCTGAAGAGGGTACGGCTGAATTCGACCGCCAATACTGGGAAATTTTAAGTGGCAAAAAGGCTAATGTGAAAACGTCATGGACTGCGCTCATCGGGGCAATGCGAGAAACAGACAAGTGGGCGGGGTTTTCCCCCCGCTACCGACGTGACCTTGAGAATGCCTTCGAATATCTGACCGAAAAAATCGGCAATATGGATGTGTCTCGGCTAACCGAAGCCGATATTTACGAAGCGATGGACCAAAATCGCCATCGGGTCAGGTTTGCCAATTACCTTCCCACAGCGATCAGCATGTTGTGCAAGTTGGCGATCCGAAAGCGTTGGCGTACCAACAATCCTGCAACCGAAATAGAACAGCTTAAAGTTCCAGAAGGTCGCAAGAAGCCACACCTGCCGTGGACCGACTGGGCTGTTGAAAAGATGCGGGAAGAGGGCGCGCAATTGCCTCGCCTGATTTTTGAGATTGGTGTGGGGAGTGTGCAACGGCCCGGTGACTGGGTGGATTTTCAATGGGGCGACTATGACGGCGATACCCTCAAGCTGCGCCAGAATAAGACAGATACGGTCCTGTCACTGCCCTGCACGATTGCGCTCAAGGCGGCGCTGGACGGTGCGAAAGCTGATCTAGGCGTAGCGCCCCACCCATCGCGCCACATCTTGACGCGCGCTAACGGTTCCAAAATGGACTATCACGCGATGGCTCGTGTCATGGTGCGCGAGCGTAAGCGGTTGGGGCTTATGGCCCATGATCAACACGCCTTGCGGTATCGCGGCGTGATGGAATTGGCGTGGGCGGGCTGCACTGACGATGAAATCGCCAGCTACAGCGGCCACACATCCAAAGAGATGATCATCAAATATGCGGGGGAGGCGCGGCAAATCATGCGGGCGCGGCAGGCGGTAGCAAAGCGCAAATGACCCCGAACAGAACAGGCACAGAACGTGAAACTGATACCAGAGGTGATACCCAATGAGCAGAAAAATCTATAACCTATTGATTTTATTGGAGGCGAGTAGGAGAATCGAACTCCTGTACACGGATTTGCAATCCGCTGCGTAACCACTCCGCCAACTCGCCCAACCGTGTGGTTTTTAGGGCTGATACAGTCGTCGCTCGACATGCGCAACCCCATTGTCCACGCATCAGTACACGCTTTCCGTTTTGTTCTGTTCCCGCGCTTGAGTTCGTTTCGCAGTCTTCTTTGCTCGTGTATTCTGGCAAATTTTGGAGGTGTGAACCGCCCGGTGTTCGCCGGAGATCCTGAAGTATGGAGTTTGGGTTATGGAAAAGAAGAACTTTAAGAAGAAATACCCGGCGGAGTGAGCTGGCTATGCCATTCGTATGGTTTTGGACCATGAATGCGAATGTCGGAGTCGTTCGGCGGCGATTCCATCGCTTTCGCAGATGGTTGGATGCAGTCGGGGTAGCCCGCCTATCCGGGTGAGGCAAAATGAGACTGATATCAGCGCGCATGCTGGATTGACGTTTGCCGACCGTGATCGGATCTAGGATCTGAAATGTGAGAACCAACAGTTAGACAAGGCAAATGACACCCAACAAATGGCATCCGCTGGTTTTGCCCCCCTTGTCATTGCTGCAAGCAGCGAGTGTTGCACATTGGGACGGAAATCTACCACCTGTTTCGCAGGTGATTGGGCGGTTATCAGGTTCATCGAGATCGGCTTGGGGGCGATTTGGCGATCCATGTTTTCGATTGTATGGGCGGATGGATTGGATCGAACATCGCGGCTCGTTTGATTTGACCGGGAAGGCGCGGTCCATTAAAATCGAAGTATATTTCGCACTGCTTTTGAGAGAACGATTGAGGCTTGTTACAGTGAGAAATCAGCCACTTGCCTCCCGGACGTTGATCACTTTGATGTTCACAAGGTGGATCAGTCCCAAAAGAATGTTGCAAGCCGTTGCTGACCTGCTTTCAATGTGGCACATCTTAGGAATAAGAATCTAAACAGATGGGTTTAGCAGATGAGTGATTTCGCCACCCGTCGCACAATGATGGTTGATACACAGGTTCGGCCTTCGGATGTGACGAAATTCCCGATCATTGACGCCATGCTTAGTGTGCCGCGAGAAGAATTTGTCCCAGCTGCGCAGCGCGAAGCTGCCTATATGGGCGAGAACCTTGATCTGGGGCAGGGGCGTGTTGTCTTGGAGCCTCGGACGCTGGCGAAAATGTTGGATGCTTTGGCGATCACCAACAGCGAAATGGTGCTCGATGTTGGATGTGCCATGGGGTACTCCGCTGCTGTGATTGCACATATGGCAGAAGCGGTGGTCGCTGTGGAAGTAGATGAAGCGATGGCAGTTGAAGCACAAGAAGCATTGTTGGCGGCAGGGGCTGACAATGTTGCTGTACATACCGGTCCTTTGGTCGACGGTGCGGTGGGTCATGGCCCTTATGATGTCATCATGATTGAAGGTGGTGTCGCGGATGTGCCCGACCCGATCCTTGAGCAGCTCAAAGACGGTGGGCGGATAGCCGCGCTCTTTATGTCTGGGGAATTGGGTGAGGTGCGCATTGGGTATAAAAGAGACAATGATGTAAGTTGGCGTATGGCATTTAATGCGTCGGCGCCATTGCTTGAGGGGTTCAAAAATGCGGCACCCTTTGAGCTTTGAGTTCAATGCCCGCTGAGAGGCGGAAAAGGTGACGATGGTCCGTGCAACTGCGGGCGGTCGATGAAACATAAAGAAGGTCTAAGGCCCATGTTGATGAAAAAAGTCCCTCTTCGAGTTCGCCAATTGGCTGGGGTGTGTGCTGTTGCATTGGGGGTATCGACCCCTGTGGCAACACAGGCAGAAACGCTTGCTGATGCGTTAGTGGGGGCTTATACGCATTCGGGGCTTTTGGATCAAAACCGTGCCTTGTTACGCGCAGCTGACGAAGATGTTGCAACTGCTGCATCAACACTGCAACCGGTGTTGCGCTGGTCGGCAAGCCTATCCCAGAACTTTGGCACCATTCGCACAGACGGTGCGCCGACAAGTTTTGACAATGATGATCTGACTGCGGCCATCGCATTGATTGCGGAATTGTCCATTTACGATGGCGGAGCACGGAGGTTCCGGCTTGAAGCGGCGAAAGAATCGGTTCTGGCCACCCGTGAAACGTTGATCAATATCGAACAGCAAGTGATGCTGCGCGCGGTTCAGGCCTTTATGGGCGTGATCGAAGCCACTGAATTTGTTGCCCTGCGTGAGAATAACGTGCAGCTTTTGCTTCAAGAAGAACGTGCGGCTCAAGACCGTTTTGAAGTAGGGGAAGTGACGCGGACGGATGTTTCGCTGGCGCAGGCTCAATTGGCGGAGGCCCGCAGCGGTTTGGCGGCTGCCCGTGGTGATCTGATCGCGGCTTCTGAAGAATACCGCAATGTAATTGGGCGCGTACCGGGGCAATTGCGCCAACCCCCTAATCCGCCACGGATAACGGATAGCGTTGAAGGGGCCAGAGCACTGGCGGTGCGGACCCATCCCTCGTTATTGGCCGCACAGCATCAGGTGGCGGCCTCGGATCTTTTGGTACGTGCATCAGAGGCCGACATGGCGCCTCAGGTTTCAATCACGGGCCAATTGAGCGTTTCAGATAACCTGAACGCCAATGAATATAGTCGCGGTGGATCCGTTGGGGTTGAGGCGGGGCAAACGATCTTTCAGGGTGGCGCCCTTTCCGCCAACGCGCGCCGCTCCAAAGCGAATGCGGATGCGCAGCGCGGCAATCTGCATACGGTGCGTCACAATGTGTCACAGGATGTGGGCAATGCCTTTGCAACGATGGACACTGTGCGCGCGCAATTGGCGGCTTCTGAGCGTCAGGTGCGCGCAGCAGACATCGCCTTTCGTGGCATTCGGGAAGAAGCGAAGTTGGGCGCGCGGACCACATTGGATGTTCTTGATGCAGAACAGGCCTTGCTCGATGCGCAATCGATCCAAGTGTCAGCCCGTGCGGCGCTTTATGTTGCAGCATACCAGATATTAAGTGCGACGGGCCGGCTGACAGCCAAGTCATTGGGGCTTCCTGTGCAGCTTTACGACCCGGCAGAGTATTACAATCTGGTCAAAGATGCCCCGGCCAAGCGGTCCAAAGAAGGCAAGAAATTGGACCGTGTGTTGCGGGCGCTGCAAAAAGACTGACAATTTTCCGGGCCCCATTGTGGGAATCTCTCGGCCTTGATAATCTGAGGCAGAGCAACGAGTGGTAATAAAAAAATGTCAGACCCCGTCACGAACGCCGAGGTAGAGGATGTATTGTCTTCGATACGTCGACTTGTGTCCGAAGATAAACGCCCGCTACAGGCCCAAAAACCAGAGCCAAAGAACAGCCGTTTGGTACTGACACCCGCGTTGCGGGTGGAAAACAAACCGACGGATTCGTCTTCAGAATCAGCGCCTGTCTCTGATGCGAGCGAGACTGAAGGTAGCAGCGATGAGCTTTCTTTGGGTGGTCTGATCATGGATGACGTTGTGGTGGAAGTGTTTCCCCATACGGAAGACGTGAGCGATGATCACGAAGAAGATTTTGACACAGAAGAATTGTTTGATGACCCGGCAGAAGATTATTCAGCCGATCCATACAATTTTGAGGATGATAGGGACGAGAGCGGCGAGACAACCGAAACTTTGGTAGATGCGTCCCTTGAGGTCAGCACGACGGATGCGTCTGTCACCGAAGAGGGTCATCTGTCCGAAGAATGGGCGAAGCCGGACACGGGCCATGACACCGAAATGCGCATTGATCAGGCGAATGACGCCTCGATTGATCCAGAACCCGCTACAGCTTCTGTTCAGGTGGATCAACCCTCCCCGGCGGACATACAGGCAGAAGTCAAAGCTGCGACCCTCAGTGCCAAGATCGCGGCATTGGAAACAGCAATCGGAAATATCGCTGAGGCTTGGGAGCCGGATGATGCTGGTGAAGGCGATAACGCGGGCAGCGAGCCCGAAGCGATGGAATGGCAAGACGATGAAACGTCGCAAGAACCAGATAACACCACTGCGTTTGCCAGCGTTGACCAGACATTCGAGCAAATCCTAGAGCCAGCCCACGCACAACCCGCCCACGAACAGCCTGCTCACGAACAGCCCGCCGAGGCGCAAAATCGCGAACAAGAACCCGTATCCGAGACGCCGTCTCCGGAACCAGAGGCGGCGGCAATGGGCTTTGGGGATGACGAACAACTGCTGGATGAAGACGCTCTGCGCGACCTGGTAAGCGACATTGTACGTGCTGAACTGCAGGGGGCATTGGGCGAACGTATCACTCGAAATGTGCGCAAACTGGTGCGGCGGGAAATCCATCGTGCCTTGACTGCGCAGGAACTGGAATAAGAGGCCCGCTAGATCTCTTGCGCCATCTCAAGCAATTGATCGATATCCATGTATTGTTCAACATGCTTAGCAAGCGCGTCCAGCGTCGCCTCGACACCTGTTGAAAACCGCAAATCTGATCGGGCACCAAGACCGTCAAGATATGCCGCACGAAAATCGTCATCGTCGAACAGACCATGGACATAGCATCCCTGCACCAATCCATCCGCCCCCGCGGCCCCTTCGGGATGGCCGTCAAATTCTAACCATGCATTGGCGATGTCAGGGCCAGAAGTTTCACCGATGTGAATTTCGTAACCAGACAGGGGGGAGCCACTTTGCAGATGTCGCCCGGTCTTGCGCGACAGATGTTTGATTGGCGCCATTACCGTTTCGACGTCAAGGTAACCCAACCCGTTCACGGTCTGCGGCATTCCCTCAATGCCATGGGGATCAGCGATGGTGTTTCCCAGCATCTGATACCCACCGCACAGGCCCAACACACGTCCGCCCCGACGGATATGTCCGGCGATATCGACATCCCACCCCTCAGCACGCAAAGCGGCCAGATCGGAAATTGTAGCCTTGCTGCCCACCAAAAGAACCATGTCCGCCTCCGCAGGCAAAGGCTGTCCGGGCATGATGATACGTAAATCCACGCCAGGTTCCGCAGCCAGCGGGTCCAGATCATCGAAGTTTGAGATGCGGGGCAGGCGAGGCACCACAATCACATACCCTTCCCCCTTTGAGTTCGACCGCCTTGGCAAATCCATCACATCTTCAGCGGGCAGCCGATGCGCTTGATCAAACCACGGGACAACACCAAGGCAGGGCCAACCCGTTCGCCGTACAATGTCATCGCGACCGGCATCAAAAAGACGACGATCACCGCGAAACTTGTTGACTGCAAAAGCGCGGACCATGGCCGCGTCCTCGGGTTCTATCACGGCCTGTGTGCCAACGATCTGAGCGATCACCCCGCCTCTGTCGATGTCACCCATCAAAATCACCGGAACGTTGGCTGTTGTCGCAAATCCCATGTTGGCAAGGTCTCCTGCACGCAGGTTGGTTTCTGCAGGGCTCCCAGCGCCTTCCACGATGATCAAATCGCATTCTTGGGCCAAGCGGTGAAACGATTCTAAGACCGCAGGCATTAACGTCGCTTTGTTCTGACCAAAGGCAGCCGCCTCCTGATGGCCTGCAATCTGACCTTGGACAATGACCTGCGCCCCGGTGGAAGACTGCGGCTTAAGCAGGATCGGATTCATATCCGTATGTGGCTCAACCTTTGCTGCACGGGCTTGCAGGGCCTGTGCGCGGCCAATTTCGCCGTTATTAGCGGTCACTGCGGCGTTGTTGGACATATTTTGAGGTTTAAACGGGCGCACCCGCAGGCCACGGGCGACACAGGCCCGAATGAGCCCAGCCACAATCATGGATTTCCCCACATTGCTGCCAGTGCCTTGTATCATGATGGCTTTTGTCATGTGATGCCTTTATCTGCCCACCGCAAAGGTGGCGCAATCGAAAGCGACGCGAAAGGGGCCTTTCACGATGAATACACCGACGCATTTGCTGTTGGGAGCCGCAGTCTTTGGACGTGGAGGGGAGCGCAAGCTGATTTGGGCGGCGGTGATTGGCGCGTTGCTGCCGGACCTGTCGCTGTATTTGTTGGCTGGGATATCGTTGCGCGTTCTCAACATACCGCCCTCAAGGGTTTTTGATGAGCTTTATTTTTCGGACCTTTGGCAAGGGATTTTCGCAATTGATAACTCGTTCATCGTTTGGGGCGTGGTTTTGGCCTTTGCGATTTGGCGCCGCAAGGGGTGGCTCATCGCATTGACATCTGCGGCATTGTTGCATCTCGCCCTGGATTTTCCGCTGCACCATGATGATGGCCGTGCACATTTTTGGCCACTTTCCAATTGGATCTACGAAAGCCCGGTGAGCTATTGGGACCGTGGCCATGGCGCGCATATTGTTGCTCCGATCGGGGCCGCGTTGGCGGTTGCTTCGGCAGCGGTCTTGTGGTGGCGCAAACCGGGGTGGGTGTTGTCGGTGTTGTTTGGCATCCTTTTGGCCGCCGAGCTGATGGTTGCGCGGGTCTGGATGTTTGTTTTTTCTGGGGGGTAACGCAAAACGCAGCCCCGGGGGACTGCGTTTTGGTGTCTTTAACTGACCAATGGGTCAGGCGGCTTCGGCCTGCTGAGCGGCATTGCGGCGCTCTGATTCTTCACGCGACAGAGCAACTGATGTCCGAACACCTTTGCCCACAAAATCCATCAAACCGGAGACCACACGTTCGTTGGGGTCAATTCCGGCACAGCTGAGCACTTCGCGCCCATCACGGGACCGTGCCCAACGGGCAATCTGTTCTGGTCCATTGCCATATTTCTTGTCATCTGCAATCGCATCATCCAACGCAGCCAGTACCACAGCTGCAAAAAGTTTGCGGGCACGGTTTCCTTGCTCGTTATTGAAAGCGGTGCCATCAACGAAATCTTTCATCTCGTCGTCCTTTCCATTATTCTTGCTCTTGTCATTTCGGCGTGAGGCTCCTTATGACCGATATCACTCGATTCGGATACAACTATTTCGCATAGCACCCATGCACAATTTGCATATCATGCTGCGAATGCAACACGATATATCGTTGGCTTGCAGGGTCTCTATGGGCCAGATATAGGGTTGGTTAAACTTTCATCAACCTTTTGCCATGGTTTTGCCACATGCCTAAAATTAACGGAAATGAGATTCGCCCCGGTAACGTTCTGGAGCACAACGGTGGCCTTTGGGCTGCGGTCAAGGTCGACCACGTCAAACCCGGTAAGGGAGGCGCCTTTGCACAGGTTGAAATGCGCAATCTGCGCAACGGGTCAAAATTGAATGAACGGTTCCGGTCTGCAGACAAGGTTGAACGGGTTCGCCTAGAGCAGAAAGACCAGCAATTTCTCTATGAAGACAGTGGGATGCTGGTTTTGATGGACACTGAAACCTATGATCAGGTCCAGCTCTCAGCAGAGCTTTTGGGAGAGCGTCGTCCGTTCCTTCAGGACGGCATGATGATCGTAGTCGAGTACCATGAGGACGAGGCGTTAAACGCGTCATTGCCCCAAAAGGTCATCTGCAAGGTGGTTGAAACGGAGCCCGTGGTCAAAGGTCAGACGGCGGCGAATTCCTTTAAACCGGCCATTTTGGATAATGGTGTTAAGGTTTCAGTACCGCCATTTGTGGGACAGGACGAAGATATCGTGGTCAATACTGAGACAATGGATTACGTCGAACGCGCCTAAATCTGCGGTTGTTAGGCGCAAATTTTGACGTTACGTAACAATCTGTTAACGATCTTGGGGAACCGGAAGGCGGGCGTAATCGCCCGAATTGCGTAAAATTTTATCGTTATTCTTTGCTCAATGCCCAGGTTACTTTTGCAGTTCCAGCCACCATTTCGCCATCAGCCCGGTCGAATCGCAGGTAGGCGATGCCTTTGCCACCTGATTGGGTGAACAATTTTCCCACAGCTTTTCCGTTTGATGTCAAAGGTGTGCCTACCTCAGCGCTGCCGCTTACGATGACCGGGGCCAACCCTTTGCGCAGGTCTGTTTTGTGTTTCATCCGGGCAGTGACCTCTTGACCGACATAACAGCCTTTGCGGAAATCGACGCCGTTTAGCCGCTCAAAATCAGCCTCAAGGATAAACGTATCGGGAGACAGTTCTGCGCCGGTCTCAGGAACCATCTGTTGAACGCGTATTGCATCCCAATCCACGTCATCTGAACCTTGCGGCGCTGTCCGATAGGCCCGCCACCCCATCTTCGGCGAGCGAGGGTCAATAAAACCGTCCTCAGGAACATCGCCAACGCCCCGATGCAGGTGCAGCGGGACGGTTGCGATTTCAACAGCTGCACGCAACTTGTACATGTTTAGCCGCTGCGCCAGCATCGTGCCCAAAGACGCATCCACATCCACCAGCACCGCATCGCCATCCGGCACCAAAAAGAAGTCAGCCATGTATTTTCCCTGCGGCGTCAACAAGGCGGCGTAAACCAATCCATCAGATAGTTTTTCAACATCATTGGTAACAAGACCTTGCAAAAAGTCCCGGGTATCCGGACCGGTAAGACGCAGGATATGGCGGTTGGTCATGGGTGCTGTCCTTTTCATTCGCTATTGAGATATAACGCCTCCACGTCATTCCAAAAGGGGCATTATGCGCGCGCCGATCACAGTTGTTATTCCAACGTTAAATGCCGAGGCAAGGTTGCCTCAATGTCTGAAGGCCCTGATGGAGGGGCTTGAGGCTGGATTGGTGCGTGAATTAATTGTCTCTGACGGGGGGTCATCCGACACAACAGGCGCAGTTGCGCAGGCTTGGGGGGCAGAGGTGTTGCATGGTCCGCCCTCCCGAGGTGGACAGTTGCGCCGGGGATGTGCGCAGGCGCGGGGCGAGTGGCTTTTGATCCTCCATGCGGACACCGTGTTGCAACCGGGGTGGGCCAAACAGGTTCAATCACATGTGTCACAGGATGATCGGGCCGCATGGTTTCAGCTGCGTTTTGATCACCACAGCATTCCGGCCAAATTGGTCGCAAACTGGGCGAACCTGCGCAGCCAGCTTGGGTTGCCCTATGGCGATCAGGGGATGCTAATCCCGGCCGGGCTTTATGCCAAAGTCGGGGGATACCCGGACATGCCATTGATGGAAGATGTAGCACTGGCGCGGGCATTGCGAGGGAGCATGTGCGGGCTGCCGGTACAGGCTGTGACAAGTGCTGAGAAATACATCCGGCAGGGATGGTTCCGCCGGGGCTTGGGAAATCTCTGGACGTTGCTCCGTTACTTTTCTGGTGTGGATATCAACAGGCTTGCGCAAAGTTACCGCCGTTAGCACCTGTGCTTGTGGGGCCGTCTGAGAAAAACAGAGCCTAGGGGCAGGATGAATGGCTCCTGATGCTAACCAAACATCCTTTGACTGATCCGTCGCCACAAATTTCGCGGTTGAGGTTGGTTTGTCGCCACACCATCAGCGGCCCGTCCATCCTGAAATTGCAAACGGTGCAGATCAGCGTAAAGCCCGCCCGCGGCCATCAAAGCGTCATGGGTTCCTTGATCTGTGACCCGTCCCCGGTCCAATACCACAATTCGGTCGGCGTTCCGAATCGTGGCTAGGCGATGTGCAATGACAATGGTCGTGCGACCTTTGGAGAGCCGGTCAAGCGCATCCTGCACCACCTGTTCGGATTGCGCATCCAATGCTGAAGTGGCTTCATCCAAAAGCAAAATAGGCGTGTCACGCAACAAGGCCCGCGCGATCACCACACGCTGGCGTTGCCCTCCGGACAGCGCTGAGCCGCGCGGCCCGACCAAAGTGTCCAATCCCTTGTCAAGTTTGGGCAGGAAATCCACGACATGTGCGGCTTCCAAGACCTCTTGCAGTTTTGCATCTGTTACATCCGGCTGATCCAACACGATATTTTCGCGTAATGTTGCGTCAAACAGCAGCGCTTCTTGGGTGACCACTGAAAACAATCCGCGCAATTCCTTTAACGTCATGTCTGTAGTGGCGACCTCTCCCAGCAACGCGGTGCCCGATTGAGGGTCAATAAGCCGCGTCAACACGTTGAAAACGGTCGATTTCCCCGCGCCAGACGCCCCGACAAGTGCGGTTGTTTCTCCGGCGTTTGCGGTAAAGCTTAACAGGTCCAATACCCGCGTTTCGCCATAAGACAGATCGACGTCCTGCAAGGTGATATCTGGCGTACCCTTGGGGGCAGCTACCGGGTTGACGGGGTCCTGCAACTGCAATGGGGTGTCCAGCAATTCCCGGACCCGTTCCAATGCGGCCGCAGCAATCTGCCACAACCCGCTGATCCCACCCAATCGCCGCAAAGGGCTAAAGGCAAAGCCCATCGCTGTGAAAAAGGTCATGAATTGGCCAATCGTCTTGTCACCAGAGATGATCTCAGAACCGCCATAAAGAATGACGGCCATAAATCCGATGCCTGACAGGATATCGACCATGCCCGGGATCGCGGAATTGCCAAAGGCAGCGCGCACTTCGGTGTCAATAAACCGTCCGGTCAGGGTGCGGTATTGTCGCGTTTGATAGGCCTCAAGCGCGTTTAGCTTCACTTGCACAATACCGTGGAACACCTCGTCCAGTTGGGTGGCAAGGCTGGCCCCGAGGTCGCGCGCCTCGCGGGCACGTTTACGCACAAAACGTTGGGCGGCTGCGGCAGGTAACACCATAATCGGAATGCCAACACAGGCCATCAATGCCCAAATCGGATCAATTGCAACGGCAACGCCCAAAAGCACCAACAAACCGATAAAATCCCGGCCTGCTCCGGTGATCACCGCGCGCCAGACGTCCCCAACCGCGTTCACATCCGATTGCACCCGCTGGATCAGAAACCCCGGTGGGTGGGTCTGATGAAAGGCGCCGTCTTGCTGCATCATGCGTTCAAGCAGGTCGATGCGCATGTCCGCTGCCGTGCGTTGTGCCACTTTGGTCAGCAGGACCTTCTGGCTCACGCCAGCCACTGCACGCAAAACAAAAATTCCGATCAACGTCAGGCCAACCCAGATCAGCGCGTCTTCCTGTCCTCCCACAAATACCCTGTCAAACATTGGTTCCATCAGCCGGGCAAGGGCGCCCAATGTACTGCCTTCGATGATCATAAACACCAGCGCCAACGCCATCAGCCCCAGATGTTTGCGCAAATAGTCCTGCCAAAGCCAGCTGAGCAGTTCTTTGGACGTAAATGTCTGATCATTCATATGACGGTCCTTCGTTACGCATGTGGTCTACGCACCAACGTCGGCCGGAGCAAGCGATGGCACAAGTGACGATGGGGTGTTGACCTCAGGTTTGGCAGTTCTAATGTCCGCGTGATACCTAGAAAGGCAGCTCCCATGTCAACGCCCCCCAACCTTAGTCACGGTCGGTCTTACCTCGCCATTCCCGGACCCTCCGTTATGCCAGAAGCGGTCTTGCAGGCCATGCACCGCGCTGCGCCGAATATATATGCCGGGGAACTTGTGCAGATGATGCCCGGTTTGGTGGCTGATTTGAAACGAGTGGCCCGCACGACCCATCATGTGGCGATGTACACGGGCAATGGTCATGCGGCTTGGGAGGCCTCGTTGGTCAATGTTGTGGCCCCGGGTGACAAAGTGTTGGTGCTTGCCACTGGACGATTTGGTATTGGCTGGGGTGAGATGGCGATCAGCATCGGGGCAGAGGCGGAAGTCTTCGACTTTGGGTTGCAGGCTCCTTTGGATATGGATCGGATCGCGCAGCGACTTGCGGCGGATAAGGGGCATGAGATCAAGGCAATCTTGGCCGTGCATGTCGATACTTCCACATCCTTGCGCAACGATATTGTTGCGCTGCGTCAGGTGATGGATGACGCAGATCACCCGGCATTGCTGATGGTTGATTGCATCGCCTCGCTAGGCTGCGATGTCTTTGAGATGGACGCATGGGGCGTCGATGTCATGGTTGCGGGCTGCCAAAAAGGTTTGATGGTGCCGCCGGGCATGTCGTTTGTTTTCTTCAATGACAAGGCAGATGCTGCGCGGGCCAAAATGAAACGAGTGAGTTGGTATTGGGATTGGACGCCCCGGGCCCACGCCGAAGAGTTCTTTCAATATCATGGGGGAACCGCGCCGACGCACCACCTTTATGGACTTCGCACGGCGCTAGATATGATCCACGCAGAAGGCATGGAACAGGTTTGGCTCCGCCACCAGACCCTTGCCAGCGCTGTTTGGGCCGCTTGTGAGGCATGGTCTGCTGAAGGTCACTTTGCAATGAACGTCACAGATCCGGCCTATCGCAGTCATGCGGTGACCTCGCTACGATTGCAATCGCCTGACGCAACAGCCCTGCGCGACTGGGTCGAAAGCCAGATTGGCCTGACCCTTGGGATCGGGCTTGGCATGGCACCTCCGGGTGATCCGGCGTGGCATGGGTTTTTCCGGCTGGGCCATATGGGACACGTAAATGGCCAAATGATCATGGGTCTTTTGGGAGGGATGGAGGCTGGCATGCGTGCATTGGGCATTGTGCATGGTAAAGGCGCGCTTGATGGCGCAGCTCAGGTGATTGCGTCTGGCGCCTAGGGCCCCGATTTAGGGCTCCTGATCTTAGTTTCGGGCCAGATCAATCCGGGTAATGACCTTGTTTACAACCCAACCCAATGCTGCGACGGCCAATAATCCCCAGATCGACCAGATCAACATGAAAATCCATGTGATGTTTACGCCAAACATCACAACGCAAGCCTGAGTGAAATTGGGTGCCGCCGGGCGGTCGTCATCTCGCATATCGTTCTCATCCGCAGTATCGCGTAAGACTATAGCGCGGGTTTTGATGTCGTCAGCCTTTTTCTGCATCCCGCAAAACGTCAGGCAAGGCCGCAGCAAAAGCATCCAGATGTTGTTTTGTGCCACAGCTGATCCGGATGCACCGGTTTTGCGGCGTTGCAAATGGCATCCGTACAAAGATGCCGCGCGCGACCAACCCGTCCAATACTGCCTTGGCAAACACGCCATAACGTCCGCAATCGATAGCCACAAAGTTAGCGGCTGAAGGCAGCGGAGTCAGCTTGTTTTTACGCGCAATTGTAGCGATCTGATCTCGTGCCTGTGCAACAGAGCTTTGAATATGGGTCAGCCAAGCCTGATCCTGCAAGGCGGCCAATGCTCCAGCTTGAGCGGCGCGGTTCATTCCAAAATGATTGCGCACCTTATGAAACGCAGTGATCAGATCAGGATGCCCCAAAGCATATCCTACACGGGCACCGGCCATCCCATAGGCCTTTGAAAAGGTGCGCATTCTGATCACACGTGGGTCATCCAAGGGCAAGGGAAGTGTGGTACCTTCGGGGGCCGTTTCTACATAGGCCTCGTCCAAGATCAACACACATCCGGCAGGCAACTCATCCATGGCAGTGACGATATCTGCGCCGCTGTGCCAACTTCCCATCGGGTTGTCTGGATTGGCCAGATAAACAAGTTTGGCGTTCACCTCAGCGGCTTTGGCAAAAAGCGCGCGCGGGTCTTCATGATCCTTCAGGTACCCGACCTTGTGGAGGTCACCGCCAAATCCGGCGACATGATAGTTGAACGTAGGATAGGCCCCGTCCGAAGTCACAACCGCATCACCGGGGCTTACAAACAACCGCACCAGATACCCAAGCAGGCCATCAATGCCCTCACCAACAATGATGTGATCCATGTCCGTGCCGTGATGCGAGGCAAGAGCGCGGCGCAAATCAAAGCTCTCTGGATCGCCGTACATCCAATGACCTGCCTCAGCCATCGCAGTTATCGCAGCGGGGGAGGGACCAAAGACGTTTTCATTGGCCCCTAAACGCGCGTCAAACACACGGTTCATGGCGCGTTCCTGCGTTTCTGGTCCGACAAAAGGAACAGTCGCGGGCAAGGATTGGGCAAGCGGGGTAAAGCGGTAATCAGTCATGATCTGTTGATAAGTAGCGTTGCTCTGCAGAGCAAGGGGTGGAAAGTGCAACTTGAGCACCTATATGAGAGTCATTCGCAACAAGGGGGCTGTTACATGGCCAAATTCACCAGACGCGGGTTCATTGCAACAACTGCTGCCGCTGGCACACTGCGATTGCTGCCCAATGTCGCCACCAAACCACCGGCCAGACATATCTTGACGCTTGTCTATGACAAGGGGCTTGGCATGATGCGGGCCGTTGACCGGTTGGTTCGATGATTTGCCGCGACGTTTTGCTGGTTTAAAAAGGGGTTCTGCGGTCAAATGAGATAACAGGATTTGGAGAATCTCATGGCCCGCGTCACCGTTACATATCAAAACCACATTGCATTTGTTCAATTGACCCGCGCGGACAAGATGAACGCGGTAGATCAGGACATGATTGATGCGATTATTGCGGCCGGGCAAGAGGTTGCGGCCTCTGATGCCCGCGCGGTTGTGTTAAGCGGTGAGGGGCGCGCCTTTTGTGCAGGGATCGATATCACCGGTCTATCTGGCATGATGGGCGCTGACCCGGCTGATGCGCTTCTGCCTCGCACCCACGCAGAAGGCACAACCAACCAATGGCAAGAAGTCGCAATGATCTGGGCGCGCATGAATATTCCGGTTATTGCGGCGATTCACGGCGTTTGTTTTGGTGCGGGCATGCAACTTGCGTTGGGGGCCGATATTCGGATTGCTGGGCCAGACACCCGCTTTGCGATTATGGAGATGAAATGGGGCATTGTGCCTGACATGGGCGGCATGGTCTTGTTACCTAAGCTGGTGCGTTCTGACGTGCTGCGCCGGATGACCTATACCGCAGAACAAATAGACAGCGATCAGGCGCTAACATGGGGGCTGATCACTGAAATTGCTTCAGACCCGCTCGCCGCGGCAACGGAACTTGCAAAGACAATCGCGGGCAAGAGCCCCTCTGCCATACGTGCTGCTAAACGATTGATTTCGATCGCTGAGACCGAAGATTCTGCTGCTGTGCTTGCGGCTGAGTCCCGGCTGCAGGCAGAGCTGATTGGAAAACCGGATCAGATGGAAGTCATCGCTGCGGAAATGGGGAAACGCCCCGCAGTGTTTAAATAGGCAAACGCGAGTCGACGCGGGGTCAAGGATGCGCAGCACCGCGCTTTGCGCGGCTTGTCCTTGAGGCTGTGACGACTCGCATCACCCTTGAGCAAGGTCGTTCAGGACACATTGTGCCCTGAACACCGTCTCAGCAAAATCGGGTGCTTCGCATACAGACTAGCCCGGGCAAAGGTGGGCTCAGATCAGCCTGGATCGCCAAGTATAATAATCGCACGTCAGTGCGGCCTTTGGATCATCCCATCTCTGCCAAACGGTCCAATGCCGCTTGGAGCTGGTCGGCTTCTTCCTGCCGCGCTTCCAGATTAGCTTGCGCTTCGGTGACGACTTCTTCGGGGGCGGAGGCTGCGAATTTGGGGTTGTTCAAACGCCCTTTCAATCCGCCGATCTCTTTGCTCAACTTATCAAGCGACTTTTGCAGACGGGCTTTTTCTGCGTCAATGTCGATGATGCCTTGCAAGGGTAAACCCAGTGAGGCCGCCCGGGCAGGTATCGATGCAGTGCCTTTGGGGAATGCAGTAACCTCACTCAAGCTCTCCACACCAGCGCGACGCGCGATCAGGTCCTTGTTGCGCTCCCAGGCCAGCTTGCCTGCATCGTCCATTTCCGTATAGACCATTGGCACCTGTGTGCTGCCCGGGACACCCATCGCAACACGGGCAGAGCGGATGTTCTGGATCAGCGCGATCACCCAATTCAATTCACCATCCGCTTCGGTATCCAGCATGTCAGCACTTGTGTAGTTTGGCCAATCCGCGTGGACCAACATCTTGGGGCGGTCTTTCATCCCCCAGAGTTCCTCAGTGATAAAGGGCATAATCGGATGAAGCAGGATCAGACATTGATCAAGCGCCCAGCCATAGGTGGCACGTGTTTCGGCAATCGCGGCTTGGTCTGCGCCATCAAAAATCGGCTTGGTGAATTCAAGATACCAATCGCAAAAGGTTCCCCAGACAAAGGCATAAAGCGTGTTTGCCGCATCGTTAAAACGATGTTGGTTCAAAGCATGATCAACCGCTTCGCGGGTCTTGGCAATTTCGCCCTTGATCCATTTGTTCACTGTAAGGGCCGTTTCGGGCGCGATGTCGCTGTGTGGCACCTCCAATACACCATTACGTTCGGCAAAGGCGGTTGCATTCCAAATCTTGTTGCCGAATTTCCGATACCCGTCGATACGTGCGGTGGACAGCTTCAAATCCCGACCCATCGCCGCCATTGATGTGAGCGTAAAGCGCACAGCGTCAGCGCCGTATTCGTCAATTAGTTCAAGGGGATCAAGAACATTGCCCAAGGACTTGGACATCTTCTTGCCTTTCTCATCGCGCACCAATGCGTGGACATAAACCGTGTCGAAGGGTTTTTGCCCGACCACGGCATATTGCATCATCATCATCCGGGCGACCCAGAAAAAGATAATGTCAAAGCCAGTGATCAACACAGATGTTGGAAAATACTTGTCCAATGCCTCGGTTTGCTCAGGCCAGCCCAAGGTGCCGATGGGCCAGAGGCCGGAGGAAAACCACGTATCAAGCACGTCAGGATCCCGGTAGATCGGGATTTGTTGTCCGCGAACCAGCTCACCCCGATCACCTGCCGCAATTGCGGCGTGTAGGACATCATCCGTTTTTGCCTCGGTGAAATGTGTCTGTGTGATGATAATATCATCAGCATCTTGTTCGTAATAGGTTGCCGCTTTGGCCTGTGCCGCTTCATCGTTGGGCGCACAAAATGTGACCAATTTGCTGGGCTCAAAGTTCAACGTCTTTTGACCGTTAATCAATTCGACCTTTGGGCCGTACCAAACAGGGATCTGATGCCCCCACCAGAGTTGACGAGAGATGCACCATGGTTCGATGTTTTCCAGCCAGTGGAAATACACTTTTTTGTCCTGTTCGGGCAGGATTTTGGTATCGCCGTTGCGCACGGCATCAATTGCAGGGCCAACTATTTTGTCGGTATCTACAAACCATTGATCCGTGAGCGCAGGTTCGATCACCACTTTGGAGCGATCCCCAAAGGGCTGCATGATCTTTTTGGCCTCGACCAAAGGAACGGGCGCCTCTTCAGAAGGCTGCGCCGCTTCATCGATTTTTTTCTTCTTTTTTGGCTTGCCAAGGCGCGGATCATCCGCCGCCGTCATCACGGCCAGACCTTCAGCGGTGATGTCAGCGATGACTTTTGCGCGGGCGTCAAACCGATCCAGACCACGGTAGTCTTCGGGCACCAGATTGATTTCGGTGGCGTCCGTGGGCGCATCTGCGCTGCCTTCTGCAATCGCCTGTGCACGGGCTGCGGCCTTGTCATAGGGCAATCCGTCGCTGCGCATCGCGCCGCGTGTGTCCATCAGGGCATACAGGGGAATGTTGTTACGCTTCGCAACGCCGTAATCGTTAAAGTCATGCGCACCAGTAATTTTAACCGCACCAGAGCCGAAGGTCGGGTCGGGATACTCATCCGTGATGATTGGGATCAGGCGGCGATGTTCTTTGGGTCCGACAGGAATTTCGCAAAGTTTTCCGACAATTGATGCGTAACGTTCATCTGATGGATGAACCGCAACCGCGCCGTCCCCCAGCATGGTTTCAGGGCGTGTCGTTGCAATGGAAATGTAATCGCGTTCTTCGCTCAGGATGACGTTGCCGTCTTCGTCTTTTTCCACATAAGTATAAGTTGCTCCACCCGCGAGCGGATATTTGAAATGCCACATATGGCCGTCAACTTCGGTGCTCTCGACTTCGAGATCAGAGATCGCGGTTTCAAAATGAGGATCCCAGTTCACCAGCCGTTTGCCGCGATAGATCAGGCCTTTGTCAAACATATCAACAAAGACTTTGATGACCGCATCGTGAAAATTGCCATCTTCGCCCGCAGGGGCATTCGGTGCTCCGGACATGGTAAAGGCATTGCGGTCCCAATCACAGGATGCGCCAAGACGTTTGAGCTGTTCGATGATGGTCCCGCCAGAGTGGGCCTTCCAGTCCCAGACCTTTTCCAAAAAGGCTTCGCGGCCCATGTCGCGGCGCGTTGCGTTGTTTTTGTCTTTCGCCAACTCGCGCTCCACCACCATTTGCGTGGCGATACCTGCGTGATCCTGTCCGGGTTGCCAAAGCGTGTCAAAGCCGCGCATCCGGTGCCAACGGGTCAGAATGTCCTGAAGGGTGTTATTAAATGCATGCCCCATGTGCAAAACACCGGTGACGTTTGGGGGCGGGATCATGATCGAAAAGGTTTCATCGCGCGAGGCGTTGGCCCCGGCTGCGAATGCGCCGGCTTTTTCCCATGCTGAATACAGCCGAGCTTCGGCTTCGGCGGCGTTGAATGTCTTGTCCAGAGCCATGATCTTTGATCCTTGCGTCACGTTTGGCTGGGGGTCTATCGGAGGTTTTGAGGAAGGGAAAGGGCAGGCTGGACAACGCGGTGTGGATAGGTATCTCTTTCAGCCAGAATACATCCATTTCAGGGATCGGACATCATGGAAAAATTTGGTAAAAGTCAGTCGGTTAAGCGGACCGAAGATGTGCGGTTTCTAACTGGTGAGGGGCGTTATGTAGATGACATTGCTCCGGTAGGCGCATTGCATGGGTTTTTCCTGCGCTCGTTTGTTGGGCACGGTGTGATAACGGCGCTGGATGTTGCGGATGCGGTTAAGGCGGATGGCGTGCATTTGGTGCTGACCTGTGCGGACCTGGAAGCCGCAGGACTCAACATTGCCATGGCGGGCGCTGTGGTTGAGAACCGCGATGGATCAAAGGGCGCCAAACCCCTGCGCCCTATGTTGGCCAAAGATCGTGTGCGTTATGTGGGGGAGCCGGTGGCCATGGTTGTGGCGGACAGTCTGGCGCAGGCGCGGGATGCGGCGGAGTTGATCCTGTTTGATGTGGACGAACTACCGGCCAAGGTGGATGTGGCACCGGGAGGTGAAATATTGCACCCCGAAGCCCCACAAAACAAAGCATTTGATTGGGGCATGGGTGATGAAGCAGCGACGCAGGCAGCTTTTGATGCGGCGGCGCGTACGGTTGCTTTGGACATTGAGGACAACCGGATCATCGTGAATTCTATGGAACCGCGCGGCTGTTATGCGCAATGGTCTGAAGGTCGCATGCATGTGGCAAACAACGGTCAGGGGGTCTGGGTTCATAAGGAGTATCTGGCGAAAGCCTTTGGTTTAAGTCCCGAGCAGGTGCGGGTGACCAACCCCGATACTGGCGGCGGCTTTGGTATGAAGGCCATGACCTATAATGAATACTTCTGCTGCGCTGAAGCTGCGCGTGTGTTGGACAGGCCGGTGCGGTGGATGTCTGAGCGTACAGAAGCGATGCTGACAGACAATGGCGGGCGGGATCTGACTTCATTGGCAGAATTTGCATTTGATGCAGACAACAAAATAACGGCCTACCGCGTGCAGACAAAATGCAACCTAGGGGCCTATAATTCGCAATTTGCGCAATTCATTCAGACGCAACTATTCAGCCGTGTGTTGATGGGCGTCTATGATGTGCAGACCACCTGGCTACAGGTGGAGGGGTATTATACCAATACAGTGCCTGTGGATGCCTACAGAGGCGCGGGGCGACCCGAAGCAATTTATGTGCTGGAACGATTGATCGACCGCGCCGCGCGGGAATTGAATGTTGACCCTTGGGATTTGCGGCGAGCGAATTTTATCAAGGCAAACCAATTTCCCTACAAGGCCGCAACAGGAGAGACCTATGATGTTGGTGATTTCGACAAAGTGCTAAACCGGATGGCGATTGAGGCCGACAGTGCAGGCTTTCAAAAACGCAAAGCGGAAGACGCGGCGCGAGGGCTGCTGCGAGGGCAGGGCTTGTGCTATTATATAGAGAGCATTCTGGGGGATCCATCAGAAGGGGCGACGGTTGCTTTTGAAGAGGATGGAAGTGTCACAATCTATGTGGGCACGCAATCGAATGGGCAAGGTCATGAAACGGTCTATGCCCAGTTTCTAAGTGACCAAACCGGCATTCCAGCTGACAGGATCAATGTTGTGCAGGGAGATTCGGACCGGATTGCCCAAGGGGGCGGAACGGGCGGATCTCGTTCGGTTACCACCCAAAACAACGCGACCCTCGCCACCATTGCCAAGATGACAGAGGCGTTTACACAGTTCCTTGTGGATGAGATGGGCGTGCCCGCCGCTGAAATCCGATTTGATGATGAACGCTTCCGTGCGGAAGGGTCAAACCTGACGCCAACGATGTTGGAGGTGGCTGAAATGGCGCGCGAAAAAGGCCGTGACGACCTGCTGAGCCATCACGAACGCGCAACTTTGCCTGCGCGCAGCTTTCCGAACGGGGCGCATGTTGCCGAAGTCGTTGTGGACCCGGATACCGGTATTGTGACCACAGACCGCTACACAGTGGTTGATGATTTTGGCAATCTTATCAACCCAATGTTGGCGATCGGGCAGGTGCATGGCGGGGTGGCTCAGGGATTGGGACAAGCAGTGCACGAACGGGTGGTCTATGATGAAGCGGGGCAACTACTTACCGCAACGTTTATGGATTATGCCCTTCCACGTGCGGCTGATCTTCCCTACATTTCTTTTACCTCAGAGCCGATACCCTCAACTGCCAATATCATGGGCATGAAGGGGTGTGGGGAGGCTGGCACCGTTGGTGCCTTGGCCGCAATCGCAAATGCGGTGCAGGATGCGCTCTGGGATTTGGGGGTGCGGCAGGCGGACATGCCGTTCACGCCGCACCGTGTTTGGGAGATGATGCATGAGGCGCGAAGTACCGCAGAGTGACACCGAAGGTCGCCCCCCCGCGACCCATGTGATCATTCTTGACGGGACTTTGTCCTCCTTGGTGCCATTGTGTCAGACCAATGCTGCGCGCGCCTATATGTTGCTTAAGGAACAGGGTAAGGCGTTGTCTGTCTATTACGAACCCGGTTTACAATGGAGCGATTGGGCGAGCACACTGGAAGTTGCGACAGGGCGTGGCATAAACCGCCAAATCAGGCGGGCTTATGGCTGGCTGGCATCGCGATATCGCCCGGGGGATCGGATTTTTCTTTTCGGATATTCGCGGGGGGCTTATGCGGTGCGCTCTTTGGCCGGGGTGATTGATCTTGTGGGGTTGTTGCGCTCTCAGCATGCAACCACCCGCAACATTCGCGCCGCCTACCGCCACTATGAATGCGCCCCTGACAGCGCGGTTGCCGCGGCTTTTGCGGATCACCATTGCCACACCCGTGTTGATATCGAAATGATCGGGGTCTGGGATACGGTGAAATCACTGGGGATCAATGCGCCGGTCTTGTGGCGATTGTCCGAACATTTACACGCCTTTCACAACCACGATCTAAGCGGGATCGTCAAAAACGGTTTTCATGCGTTGGCTCATGACGAAACGCGGGTCGCGTTTTCACCAGTGCTATGGAACTCGCATGCCGGGTTCGCAGGTCGGGTGGAACAGGTGTGGTTTCCCGGGGCTCACAGCGATGTGGGCGGGCAACTTGGCGGGTTTGAGACTGCGCGACCTTTGTCAAATATCCCGTTGGTCTGGATGTTAGAGCGGGCGCAGGAAACCGGTTTGCCTCTCCCTGAAGGGTGGTTGGACCGCTATGAATGCAATGCCCAGGTGAGCGCCCGCGGGACCTGGCGGGGGCACGGCAAGTTTTTGATGACACGCAGACGGCGCAAGATTGGGCTGGATGCTTCTGAACGACTTCATGAAAGCGTGCTTGCCCGAAAAAACGGTGTGCCTGCGGAACCCCATGCTTTGCGGGATTTTTGAAAGCTGTAGACAGAAATAGCAAAAAAACCCATGGCAGAGCCTTTGGGTTTTTGCTGATCAGGCGATTTTCATCACAATGCAGGTTGTTGATCCGGTTGCATAAAGTTTGCCATCCTCGATGCCTCGGATCTCTCCATGTGCGACGCCCGTGGAACGCCCGACGTGATCGGTAACGCCAATGCAATCTATCTGCATGCCGAGCGGGATCGCCCGCAAGATGTTCACTTTGTATTCCAGCGTCGTATACACGGAGCCCTTGGGCACTTGGGTCATCACCGCGCAGGCCATCGCGGAATCAAGCAAAGTGCCGTACCAGCCGCCATGCACAGTTCCCATTGGGTTGGTCACGTTGAATTCCGGCGCGCCCCGAAACACCGCACGCCCCAAAGAAATCGCATGCAACCCATACCCCATTGTTTGGCCGATTGGCGGGCCGGGGTTTGTGCCATCCAGGATCGCCTGCATGAACTCAAGCCCCGACATCTCCAATATTTGCGATTGGCTCAAGAGATCTTCGGGGCGGGTGGCGATGCGCGGCATATCTGCAGTCTCCGGGGCTTGTGTTACGCCCGGATGCTGCGGTGTTTGTCGTGCTTTTGCAAGCTGTTACGCCACGTCTTCAAGAGTGACCTGAGGCGTAACACCCAGCGCGCGGCAAACGTTACGGGTCATTTCTGCACGGTTGAGCGTGTAGAAATGCAAGTCTTCCACACCTTCATCCATCAAGGTGCTGCACATCTCGGTGCACAGGCTCGTCGCCAAAAGATCATGACGATCGTCGCGTTGTGCTGCTGCAAAAGCATCATCGAGCCACGCAGGCACGGGGGTGCCACAGCGTGTGGCAAAGCGGCGTGCAGAGGACCATTTCAGGATCGGCATGATTCCCGGTGTAATTGGTTTGTCGATACCCGCAGCGACACAGGCATCCCGGAAGCGCAGAAAGCTCTCTGCATCAAAGAAGAACTGGGTGATCGCTTCATCCGCGCCTGCTTCAAATTTGCGTTTGAGCCAAGCAACATTTGCCTGCATATCCGAGGCATCCGGGTGACTGTCGGGATAAGCGCCGACACGGATGTTAAAGGTATCGCGTTCGGCCAAAGCTTCGATCAGGGCGCAGCTGTCAGCAAAGCCGCCAGGATGCGGCGTAAAATGATCGGCGCCGTCTTGGGGATCGCCGCGCAGGGCAACAATGTCACGCACACCGATAGAGGCAAATCGGTCTGCAACTTCCATAGTCTCGGTCTTGCTGGCGCCCACACAGGTCAAATGCGCCGCCACGGGTAGGCCCGAATTGCGCCGCAAAACATGCGCAGCATCATGTGTCAGGTCGCGTGTGCTGCCCCCGGCACCATAGGTGACCGAAAAGAACCGCGGGTCCAAAGGCGCCAACGCCTGTGCCGTGTCCCACAGGTTGAAGGCTGCATTGACACTACGGGGCGGGAAGACTTCAAAGGAGACGGCGGGCGCAGGCATGGGATATCCTTGGTTGTTGTTCGCTCCCCTTGTGCCATGAAATGAGATGTGAAACAAACTCATAACTTTCATCTTTTACATGAGGATTACTTCAAATGCATATCGAGTTCAGGCATTTGCGTACCATCAAGGCCATTCATGAGGCGGGTGGATTGGCGCGCGCGGCCGATCAGATGAACATCACACAATCCGCATTGAGCCATCAGGTGAAGGGGTTGGAAGATCAGGCAGGGGTGGAATTATTTGTGCGCCGCTCCAAACCGCTCAAGCTGTCGCCTGCGGGGCAAAGGTTGCTTAAACTGGCGCAACAGGTTCTGCCCCAAGTGGAGGCCCTGCAAGCTGAATTCACTGGCCTCAGAGCGGGCAGCACAGGACGCATGCATATCGCCATTGAATGCCACGCTTGTTTTGAATGGCTTTTCCCGGTGCTTGAACAATTCCGCAGGACCTGGCCGGACGTAGACGTGGATATCCGTCCGGGTCTGGCGTTTGACGCTTTGCCTGCACTTTTGCGCGAAGAAGTTGATCTTGTGGTGTCGTCTGATCCAGAAGAGCTGCCCGGTGTAAAATTTGTAGAACTATTTGATTATAATGCAGTTTTTGTTGCTGCAAGTGCGCATCCGCTGGCCAATAAGGCCCATATTGATGCCGCTGATTTTCGAGGCGAGACCTTGATCACCTATCCTGTTGAACGGACAAGGCTGGATGTATTCAGTCAACTTCTGATCCCTGCCAAAGTGGAACCGGCTTCGATCCGGCAGGTTGAATTGACTGCGGTGATTTTGTTGTTGGTTGCGTCCAATCGCGGGGTTTCGGTTTTGCCGGATTGGGTGGTGCGAGAGGTGAAGTATTCGTCCGATTACGTGACCCGTCCCTTGACCCCTCAAGGGGTCACCCGCAGGCTATACGCCGCAGTTCGGACAGATGATTTGGGCAAGCCGTTTATGGATCAGCTGCTGGCGTTGGCAGGGCAAGAAGCGCGGAAATTACAGGCTGCATAAGATGCGGATTTGGGGATGGTGCGCGCCCCAAACCCTTTCCAATGCTGAACGTTTTCGGCCCCTGTGTCATGGCCCTAAAATATTCAAATGAAAGAATTGGGCCGTGTTTTCATGATCCCGATTTTCCCTATTGCAACGATTGACCACAACAGAATGTCTATAACTTTAGGCTCTCCTTGCAACTCTTGCTTGAGTATTCGGAGTACTCTACGTTTCAGTCGTGACCGATGTAACGAGGAAATGTGGCCATGTCGCTTACACTTCAGGCTCTAAAATACATGATATGGCTGCAAGTTATGGGCGTTTCTATAGCGGTCTTCCTTGCCTTCATCGAAGGGCATCAGGGATTATTTTGGTCAATGGCGCCGTACCTGTTCATTATAGCAATTCTATACCTTTTTTCCAAAGGGTTGCGCCAAGAACGTACATGGGTCGCTGCTCTGTTCGCACTCTATTGTATCTTTGGATTTTTGAGCGGCGTCGCATACGGATTGAACGTATTGGCGGTACTAGGTCTTGTTGACGCGGTCCTGTCGTTTGTTGCGTTGTGCGGCATTGTGATCTGGTTTCGCTCTGAACGAAAAGCGTCGCGAATTGCTGGGCCCGCCTAGATTTCGGGCGGCTGCAAATCCCGGTATCAAGAAGTCATTCAAGGTTTTGAGCTCGCGAAATTACCTGCCCCGCGTGAGTGTCAGCGGGGCTGGTGTCATTGTGCTTTTTCAGCTGTCGAGCGATACTTTAGATCGTCACCATTCTAAAGGCAGGCCCCAAACCTTAGCTTACTTTGACAATTGCCTTACCCTGATTGCCGCCTGTCAGCAGATCCATAAACGCTTGTGGCGCGTTTTCGAGACCATCGGTAAGGTCTTCTTTGTATTTCACACGACCATCCGCAATCATTGGGGCGACTTCTGCCACGAAATCGGGGAACCGGTTCCAGTGGTTGGCGATGATAAATCCATTCACGCTCAGGAAGTTCACCAGAATAGTGCGCCAGATTTTCGGAGCGGTGAGCCCTTGGCCAGCGGCATCTGCCCCCAGGCCACCAGCGTTGTACCATGCAATCATGCCACAAACAGGGATGCGCCCATAGGTGTTCATCAAGGACAGTGAGGCTTCGAGCACAGGGCCGCCAACGTTTTCAAAATAAACGTCGATGCCATTGGGGCAGGCCTCTTTTAAGGCGCCGCGCAATTCTTTGAAGCCGGCATGGGCACGGTGATCGATGCAGGCATCAAAACCAAACATGTCAGTCGCAAGCGCGCATTTGTCCGCGCCGCCTGCAATGCCCACGGCGCGCAGACCTTTGGCTTTGGCCAATTGTCCAACCATTGACCCGACCGGACCGGTAGCGGCGGCCACGGCAAGGGTTTCGCCTTCCTGAGGGCGACCATATTCGTTCAGGCCCCACCATCCGGTGAAACCGGGCATGCCCAATACGCCAAGCGCTGTGGTGACGGGGGCCTGCGCGGGGTCAAGCTTACGACACATACGGGCGTCCGCCGTTGCATGGGTGGCCCAGCCGAAAGGACCAAAGACATGATCCCCTTCGGTGAATGCCGGTGAATTGGAGGCCAGCACGCGACCGACGCTGCCACCTTCCATTTTGCCACCAATCGGCACCGGTGCAGCATAAGATTTTGCATCATCCATCCGACCACGCATGTAGGGATCAAGCGACATATGGCTGACCTCGACAAGAATTTCACCTTCTGCGGCGCTTGGGATAGCGGCGGTTTCCAATCGGAAGTTATCTTGTGTAGGGGCGCCATCTGGGCGGCTGGCCAAGACGATTTGTTGCATCTGGTTGCTCATGGGGTGTCTCACTTTGGTTGAATGACGTTGGTGGCAGAGTGACGTGATGACAGTGGATGGCAAGGGGGATGGCATTGTGACGTTACGATCTTGTTGCGTGGGGTGGGGCAGAGCCCCCCCTTACGGGCCCCCAAAGAGCGCGGTGTGATGTCGCAACCGACGGGTGGTTAGCGACCTGTGGGCCAGAGCCCCACTTTACCAGCCGTATTTCGGGCAGCAGGACGGCGGTAAGGGGGGGCTCTGGCCCACCCCCCCTTGGCAATGCTGCGCGGGGGGCCTAAAGGAGGCGCTGAATGACGCAAAGGGGTCCATCATGGTCGGCAGCGCAAATCTGAATGTAATGATCAAGGCAGCACGCAAAGCGGGGCGCGCCTTGCTTAAGGATTTCAGCGAGGTCGAGAACCTTCAGGTGTCTGTCAAAGGTGCCGGAGATTTCGTGTCAAAGGCGGATATTGGCGCGGAACAGATCATCAAGAGTGAATTGATGAACGCGCGCCCCACCTATGGTTGGCTGGCCGAAGAAGGCGGCGCTGAGGAAGGCAAAGACCCGACGCGGCGTTGGATCGTGGATCCGTTGGATGGCACAACGAATTTCCTGCACGGGCTGCCGCATTGGGCGGTTTCGATCGCATTGGAACACAAGGGAGTTGTGGTTGCCGGCGTTGTTTATGACCCTTCCAAGGATGAGCTGTTCTTTGCGGAAAAAGGGGCCGGTGCGTGGTTGAATGAAAGCCGTCTACGTGTTTCGGGGCGCAGCCGGATGATTGAAAGCATCTTTTCCACCGGTTTGCCTTTTGGCGGGCGCTCCGATTTGCCTGCGACATTGCAAGACTTGGCGCGATTGATGCCGACTTGTGCCGGTGTGCGCCGGTTCGGGGCGGCGGCGCTTGATTTGGCCTATGTTGGTGCCGGGCGCTACGATGGGTTTTGGGAACGGCGCCTTAATGCTTGGGATTTGGCTGCGGGCATGATCATCGTGAAAGAAGCCGGTGGCTTGGTTGAACCACTCAATCCAACGGGTGATGTGTTGCAAGACGGTGAGATTATCTGCGCCAATGAGCCGATCTTTTCAGGGTTTGCCAAGATCATTCGCGGCTAGGTTTTTCGGTCCGCCGGATGATTGACCCCGTCCGTCCATGGGATGGGCTCATGTTCCCATGTTTTGACGCCATCGATACATCCTAAATTGATGCCGCATTGCGTGGGATCAGAACGCCGCTGATGGTGCGTATAAATGCCACAAATCTTGCAAAAGTAATGCTGTGCAGTGCCTGTGCCCCATGTGTAAAGGCTTAGCGTGTCGTCACCTTTGAGAACGCGCAATGAGGCGGTGGTTGCTGTCACTGCCGCTGCCTGTCGGCGCGCACAGAACGAACAGGTGCAGCGCCCCACATCGCCCAATCCATTTGGCAGGGTTGCTGCGATTTTGACCGCGCCGCAGTGGCAGGTCGCAGTGACGTCCAGCGGTGCATTGCTCATCTGCGTTTGATCCTTGGGATGCGGCTGTTGTTGATCTTGGGATAGGTTGCGTCTGGGTGTGGGGGATGGCCATCGGTGCGGTTCCAGAATGCCGGTCCGCCGCGTCTGAGCCAAATCGGCCCGGTGCCCAGCAATCCGGCGATAAAGCCACCTGCATGGGCCCAAAACGCGGTGCCCCCCTGATTGGGGTCCGCGCCCAGACCTCCGGCAAATTGCATGATGAACCACAAGATCAGAATGATCCAAGCGGGGATCGGAAAGATACGAAAGAACACGATAAAGATCACAAGAATATCGACCTTGGCCTTGGGATAAAGCAGCAGATACGCGCCCATGACCCCAGCAATCGCACCAGAAGCGCCAATCATCGGAACCCGGGAAGAAGGTTCAAACATTACTTGTGTGAGCCCAGCTGCGACCCCGGCGGCAAGATAGAACAAAAGATAGGGAAAATGGCCCATCTCATCCTCAATATTGTCGCCATAAATGTACAAAAACAACATGTTACCGGCAAGATGCATCCAACCGCCGTGCAGAAACATTGAACTGAACAGACCTTCGTACCCATACCCGGCTTCCAGTCGGGCGGGAATGAGCGCGTAAGTATTGTAGAACGAATAGAGCGCCTCATTGTCATTTAGGATTGGCACATAGCTCAGGAATATACCGATATTAAGCGCCATGAGCACATAGGTGACATAGGGCGTGCGGCCAGAGGGGTTATGATCTCGGATAGGAAACATTCACCCACGCTGGGCGATTGTACGGGCAGGGTCAAGAGGCCCCGCCCGATCTGATTTAACCCTGTGTCAGCTTGCCGCGCCCAATAAGGCTGCGTTGCCCCCGGATGCGGTGGTGTCCACGCAAACATGGCGTTCAGCGCGGACGCGGGCGGGATCAGGTAGGCCCGTAATCAACGGCAAGATTGGGCCGGAGCGCTGGGCAAGGGCGATGTCGATCTCGCGTGCGGTATCGGTATCGCCCCACCACAGGATGCCACCATAGTCAGGCCCGGTGCTCAGTGTCTCGGCGTCAATCTGACCTGTCGCACGCAGGGCTGTGCCCCCCAGTGCCTCAACCGCACGTGCCTGTGCTGAAGCGGTTGCATCACCCGGCCCCATACACAAAAACGGCGCGCGGGGCAGGATGGTCAGGCGGTTGGATTCGCCAGTTGGTCCAGGCAGGGACAGAGTTTCGATGGGGTGCGTCAAACCGTGGAGCGGCACAGCTGGCACATTGGATTGCGCGCCATCCCACTTTAGCTCGCTGGTCTGGGCATCGGGGGCGGCAAAACGGGGCAGGTAATGTGGTCCGCCTGCCTTGGGCCCGGTTCCCGAAAGCCCTTCACCACCAAAGGGTTGGCTTCCGACGATCGCGCCAATCTGGTTGCGGTTGATATAGATGTTCCCTGCTTTGATCCGTTCCGAGATATATTGCACACGGTCGTCAATGCGGCTGTGCAACCCAAAGGTCAGCCCATACCCGGTGTCATTGATGGCGGCGATCACATCGTCAAGTTCGTGGGACTTGAAGGTGGCCAGATGCAAAACCGGGCCAAAGATTTCCCGCTTGAGATCAGCAATACCCGCAACCCGCAGCAATGTCGGCGCGATATAAGAGCCGTGGTCCGGCACGGATAGTTCAGCCAAAAGACGCCCCTGCGCGCGGGCTGTCTGAATGTGTTCGGCGATGTTTGCTCGTGCCGTTTCGTCAATCACTGGACCGACATCAGTGCTCAAATCCCACGGCATGCCGATGTTCAACGCCTCCATCGCCCCGATCAACATTTTTGTCAGATCTTCGGCGATTTCTTCTTGCACATAAAGACAGCGCAACGCAGAACACCGCTGTCCCGCAGATTGAAAAGCGCTTTCCACGATGGCCTGTACGGCTTGCTCGGGCAGGGCGGTACTGTCTACGATCATTGCGTTCAACCCGCCGGTCTCCGCGATCAACGGCGTGCCGGGAGCGCAGTTTTTTGCCATGTTCGCGCGGATGCGCAGGGCGGTAGCGGTTGAGCCGGTAAAGGCCACACCGTTGATGCGTGCGTCTCCTGTCAGAGCTGCGCCGATCTCACCGCCGCCGGGCAAGAGCTGTAACGCAGTGAGAGGAACGCCTGCCTGATGCATCAAGGAGACGGTGAGATGTGCAATGAGTGGCGTTTGTTCGGCCGGTTTTGCAAGCACAGCGTTACCCGCAGCCAAGGCCGCCGAAATCTGGCCTGCAAAGATCGCCATCGGGAAGTTCCACGGCGAGATACAGACGAAAATCCCGGACGCCGGGGCATTTGTGGCCTGTCCCGCATAATAGCGCAGGAAATCAACACCTTCACGCAATTCGGCCACGCAATCGGGTAATCCTTTGCCCGCTTCTCGGGCAAGTAATGCAAAGATCTCCGCGAAATTTTCTTCGATCAGGTCAGCCGCGCGCAACAACACCTTGCGGCGTTCGCTCAGCGGAGCATCCCACGGGGTGGCAGCATCCAGTGCAGTTGCGACGTCAGCGTCAGAGGCCGGGCGCACCGCACCGCACGACGCGGTGTGGTCGGCAGGGTTGGTGACGGGGTGAGGGGACCCGGGGCGGGATGCCCCAACGATAAGCGGCGCGGCCTCCCATGTTGTGTTGGCAAAGACATCGCGGGCGGTGTCAATCAACGTCAATGTCGGCGCATGGGTCAAATCAAAACCACGGGCATTGCCACGTTGAGGCAAGAAAATCTCAGGTCCTTTGGGGATGGTCAGATTGGTGAGACTAAGTTGTTCGAACGGATCCGCTGCGACAACTTCTGGCGGGACATTTTCATCGACAATTTGGTTTACAAAGCTGGAATTTGCGCCGTTTTCCAAAAGCCGCCGTACCAGATAAGCAAGCAGATCGCGGTGTGCGCCAACAGGTGCATAGATGCGGCAGCGGGTGCTGTTTTGCTGCATCACAAGAGTGTGCAGGGTTTCGCCCATGCCGTGCAGACGCTGAAATTCATAGGCCTCGGCATCTTGGGCCATGTGCAGGATCGCGGCGACAGTATGGGCGTTATGGGTCGCAAATTGAGGATAGATTCGGTCGGTGAGGCCCAGCAGTTTACGCGCATTGGAAATATAGCTGACATCGGTCGCAGGTTTGCGGGTGAAAACCGGAAAACCGTCAATGCCTTCAACCTGCGCGCGCTTGATCTCAGTGTCCCAATAAGCCCCTTTGACCAGTCGGATCATGATGCGTCTGTCATGGCGCGTTGCCATGTCATAAAGCGCGTCGATTACCGGTGTGGCACGGGGCCCGAACGCCTGTACGACAATGCCAAACCCGTCCCAACCTGCTAAGGCTGGTTCGGCCATTACACGGTCAATGATCTCAAGTGACAAGGCAAGGCGGTCTGCTTCTTCGGCGTCAACATTGAGACCCATTCCCGCGGATTTGGCCAAAAGGCACAAGGCACGCAAACGTGGTACAAGGTCGGTCATCACGGCGTCTTCTTGTGCAATCTCATACCGAGGGTGCAACGCGGAAAGTTTGACCGAAATGCCGGGGTTTTTGCGGATGTCCTCATCGGTGCAGGCCAGCGCAATGGCAGAGATCGCACGGGAATAACTGAGGTGATAACGTTTGGCATCCGCCTCGGTGCGTGCAGCCTCTCCCAGCATGTCATAGCTGTAGGTAAACCCCTTTTCTTCCATGCCAGCAGCACGTTGCATCGCAGCGCTGATGTCTTCGCCCAACACAAACTGACGGCCCATTTCCTTCATTGCACGGCTGACAGCGGTGCGGATCACCGGTTCACCCAACCGTTTGATGGCCGCGCGCATGTGGCCAACAGGGCCGGGCTGGTCATCGTCCAATACCCGACCTGTCAGCATCAACGCCCAAGTAGAGGCATTTACGAGGCTCGAAGTAGAGCGCCCCAAATGGCGCCCCCAATCGGACGGTGCGATTTTATCCTCGATCAAGGCATCAATGGTGTCTGCATCAGGCACCCGTAACAAAGCTTCTGCCAGACACATCAGGGCGACGCCTTCGTCTGTGGATAGCCCATATTCCGCAAGGAAAACCTCCATTAGGCCGGGGGCCGTCGTGGCGCGGATCGATCGAACTAAATCCGCAGCCTTGGCAGAGATATCTAATCGAGCTGCCTGTGGCAGGTCGGCCTGCTCAATCAATTTATCCAGGACAGTATCAGGATCCGCATAGGTGTCGCGGTCAATCTTGTGACGCAGGGTGATTGAGGGTGTTTGGGACATGGGGCTCTCCACTAGGCATTTTGATCATGGTAACGTATATTGGGAAGTGAATTCGACTGAATGATGTGAATTTTGAAGTCGATATGTTCAATAGATTGAGGAAATTAGATGCAAAATGATAGTTTCATTGCGGATCGGTTTGATTCAGCGATTCTTTCTGTGCTGGCTCAGGACGGTCGCATCAGCATTACCGATCTTGCCAAACGCATTGGGTTGTCCAAATCTCCGACACAGGCCCGTTTGCGACGGTTGGAGGAAGGCGGCGTGATCCTTGGCTATCGGGCGTTATTGGACCCGATCCAACTGGGGCTAGATCATGTGGCCTTTGTTGAGGTGCGTCTGACTGACACCCGCGAAGCAGCGCTGCGGGCGTTTAATGCAGCCGTGGCATTGGTGCCAGAGATTGAGCAAGCGCATATGATCGCGAGCCATTTCGACTATCTGCTGAAAGTGCGGACCCGCGATATGTCTGCCTATCGCCGGTTTTTAGGCGAAACAATATCGTCCTTGCCGCATGTTTCCAACACATCAACATATGTCGCGATGGAAGCCGTGAAGGAAACGATGTTGACCGATGGCTCTTGACGAATTGCATAACTGTGTCAATTTTGGTGATATGCGTATCCTGACTGTACTGGCTTTGTCCTTAGCCCCCGTCTTTGTTCAAGCCGCCGATGCGGCATGCCCGGCACCGCAAAACTATAGCGATGAATTGCTGAATCTGATTGCCAAAGCGCAAGGTGCAGAGAATTTTATGGATGGGCGCCGGGTATCTAATGAGATGTGGCAAGTCTGGCTGCGCGCTCCGGATGAATTGGCACAAACTGCGCTGGATTCAGGGTTGCGCCATCGGGACGTGTTTGATTTCGCTGGCGCGTTGATAGAGTTTGATCGTTTGGTTGAATATTGTCCGTCTTATGCTGAAGGATTCAATCAACGCGCCTATATCAATTTCTTGCAAGAGAATTTTGAGGCGGCTTTGGTCGATCTGGACAAAGCGCTTGTGTTGCAGCCCTATCACATCGCCGCACAATCTGGCCGCGCATTGACGTTGATGAACCTTGGTCGCATAGAGGAAGCGCGCGCGCAAATGTTGGTGGCAGTTGATAACAATCCTTGGCTGTCCGAAGCGGCGTTGTTAGAAGAAGGCGCGCCCTTAGCACCCAAGGGCAAAAAACTCTGACATTTACACCGAGCTGTGATTTAGGTTAGGTGCAACTCAGATGCGGGCGTGATGGAATGGTAGACATACCAGACTTAAAATCTCCTGACCGTACATTCAAAATGATCACTTTATCCATATTTTACAGTGGCTTAGCGGTAAAAATCTGTATCCACATGTGCCTGTTATTGTGCGACTTCTCTCAAATCGTCCACCCTCAGATGTGCATATCTTTGCGTCATAGTCGGCCCTTTGTGTCCTAGGATTATTTGCAACCTGTACAGATCACCGCCCCTTTGAACGTACCAGCTTGCGAAGGTGTGACGCAGATCATGAAACTTGAAATCGTCCATTTCCATTCTGACCATTGCAGCGCCAAATTGCTTTGATACATCATTGGTCGCGAACTTGTTTTCCGCCATATTGGTGAACACGTAGTCAGAGACGCGCGGTTGCCGCTCTACGACCTCGCGCCCGCCCTCAAGAGGCAGAACTCTGGGTCTGTTCCCTTTGGTTTCTGGAATCGTGATGAGGTCCTTCTGAAAGTCCAAATCTCGCCAGCGCAAGTTTAGGATTTCGCCAAGCCGCATACCCCGTAAAACCGACATCTCTGCGATGCTTCTGATCGGTTCGCGCAGCTTGGGTTTCATTTCCCCCCATTCATCCTCTGTCAGATATCTGTGCCGCGCATTATCCACCTTGATCGGATCTAGGTCGCGGCACGGGTTAACTTTCACTTGGTCATGTCGGATGGCCACGCGGAAAATCCCGGACAGGGTTGTCCTGTAGTGCTTGACCGTCTGGGCTGATAGCTTGCGAGATTTATCCGCCTCGAATTTGGCAATACGTGAGCGTGATATCTCATCTAGATACGAACCGCTGAACTCATCGGCCAGCACCTTCACGCAGTCTTGGTAAAACCCAATCGTAGATACTTTCTTTTTCGAAACATCTTGTTCAATGAATTGTACAGCGGCTTGATCGAATGTAGCTCTAGGTTTTCCACCCAAGTCGATGCGGCGGTATTGCGCTAGGATTTCCGCGAGATACTCTCTGGCTTCGCGCTTAGAAGTCGTGCGAGCGGACTTTCTGATTTCCTGCCCACGCCATTGGAAACGGACCCAATAGGTGCTTCCACGCTTATAGACCGAAGCCATATTGGGTTCCTCTTTTCTTTCATCCAGCGCGCGAATTCGTTTTGCCCAATGCGCCACTGACCGCCGATCTTGTAGGCTGGCAACTCCCCTCGTACACACATCCTTGACACGGTGCGCGGGGAAATCGCAAGGGACTGGGCGATTGATTGAATGTCTATGAAGGGCGCTTGTACGGTGTCATCTATCATCGGAAGCCTCCTCGTAATATTCGTTCTGAACAATGCACTGCCATTCGTGCGTTCTAGCCTTGCGATAACTCAGGGCGCCGCCGCCCATGTCGTACTGGACTTCAAGCCGCACAACACCGAACCAACGAAACAACACAGTCCAGCATGACCATCTCCAATGTCCGGTGCTGTCACAATGGCGCTTTAATTCTTCACTGTATCCGAGCATCAATTTATCTCCGTCTCCAAAGCTTTACGGGTCATTTTCTGGTAGCCTGACAGGCTCACGCACATGGTCACCCTTCCCATGCGTTCACGGTGAAATCAGTCCATTCGATCTTGGTCTCGTTCATCATGTCACCTCAAACCCATCTGGCACCCATGCATCCAGCGCCTTGATTTGGGCGCGGCTTAGTCCGTGGGCTTCCTGAACTGATGCGTCTGACATTAAGGCTTCAAGTTGCTTTGCTTTTTCGCCCTTTTTCAGCCTTGCAAATTCGCCACGTCGCACGTCGTCGTCTTCTAGCTCCAGCAGTTGCGCCCAAAGACCATCGAGCATTGCGACAGAGCAGCTGCTAAAGAAGTTGGCGGCGGTAGGGGTCCAGACCTTGCGCATTTTCGCGTCAGCCTCGGCCATGATGTGGCGACCAAAGTCGCGGTGCATCGGGGCGTTGATCGCGCGGGCGAGGTTGCGTGACAGGACTGTGTTGCGGTGCTTTTTGCCCATGGCTTGGAATGCCGCAAATTGCTCAACCGGCGTGGGGCCGGTGATTTCGGTTTTGGCGCTCAACTGGGCGGTTGTGGTGATGCCAGCGGGCTCGGAGGGGGCGATTTTTTGTTCGGTGCGCTGGATGTTCATCGGCGCGTCCCATGCGTAAAGGTCAGCTTCGAATTGAAACGCCAGCAAATCAAGCAACAGATCGGGCTTGGTGAGCATCGCCGTTTGAAGGGCAAGTGTGGCGATTGTATGCAGATCGTCGGTGCCCTTGGCGGTGATCGGGGGTTTGGGAGGTGTGATTTCTTTCGTGATTTCATCACCATCCAACGTTGTTTCGCCCGCATCCCCGCTTTTGTTGCGGTCGGTATAGGCGCGGTGGATTTCAAGTTGCCCCTTGTGATCAACGGTCAAAAACACGCCCGCGGTCTCGCGCTGCATATCGGTGAAATCGCCGTCGAGACGTGATTGCAGCTCGTCAAGCCGGGCAAGGTCACCCTCGGTTTCCTGATCGGTTTGAAGGGTCTCTTCAAGACGTTCGTATTCCTCCTGATCTGCCGCGCTCAATTCACCCGGTTCGGGGTAGATGCACGTGAATTCCTCATGGCGGGAATAAGGTAGATGGGGTTCGTGAACCGGTTTGACCCATGCCCAACCTTCTTCACGCTCAACCTCTTCGGCCTTGATTGCCAGTTTGGTCGCAAACAGTTTGTTGAGCAGGCTTTCGTCATGCAGCAGGGATCGACCTTCAAACAGGTCTGGGGTCAACTTGCCGCCTTCGGCCACATAGGTGTCCAGACCCACAAAAACCACACGTCGGTCGGTTGCTGCGATTTTGCCGTCAGAAAGCTCGCGCCGAATATAGGCTATCGTGTCGTGCGGGGGATGTGTGGTCACCACCTCCAAGACGCGATCCAATTTCGCGGTGTCATTGGTCAAGGTCAGCGCCTTGGCTTCGTCCAGATTGATCTGTCCATTTCGCAGGGCGGCGATGGCGCTGTCGGGCAGTTCGGCCAGACGTAAGCGACTGTTCACATGGGCGGTGTTTTTGGCGTAAGCCCGCGCAATTGTTGCGGCTGTTGCGCCGGTTGCTGCCATGTCGCGATAGGCGATGATCTGATCCGCCGGATGCGGGTCGCTGCGCGCTTCATTTTCAGCGCCAGCCCAATCACGGGCGGTTGCCGCATCTTCGGTGATGCGCACGGGAACGGTATTGATAGGGTGTTTGTGTTCAAACTGCTCTGGGTTTGCTGCGATCAGCTGGAGCGCGCGCAATCGCTTGCCGCCTGCAACCACGCCAATGCCATCGTCTGTGCGATGCGCCATCAGGTTTTGCATCAACCCATTGACACAGATGCTTTGCGCCATGGCTTCGATATCGGGTGCTGGCACGTCTTGCCGGGTGTTGAGCGGGCTTATGGAAAGATCAGCAAGCGGGATTAAGGTGAGGTCGGCGGTGACGGGGGATCGGTCGTTCATTGCATGCTCCATAGGCTGATGGCGATGAGGGCAAAGGTGATGGCGCAGATCAGGCCAAGCGCGCGATTGCTGATCTCGGGTGTGTCTTCGGGGGTGGTATCCAATGGGCCGAAAAGGTGGTCGCTCAACCGGCCTAAAAGGAGGCTCAGGGCCATTGCGCTGACAAACAGGCATCGGATTGGCAGGGCGAGGATCATCCGTCGCGTTCCACTGGCGTCATGGCGGTTACAATCATGTTGTGCGCTCGGGCGTGGCTTGCGCGATCAGCGGGGCAGGGGTGGTCGCAAGACCACTTCGCGCGGCGTGTTCCTGAACCCGGCGCCGGATTTTGGTGGCTGGATCATATGCAGGGTTGGGAACGACGCGATGCGCCGGTGGACCCATGGTGTCATGATCCACAATTTGCCCACGTGCGGCCTTGAGCGTTTCCCATGCCCAGCCCAGTACGGCAGGCTGATTGGCAAAAGCCTCGGGGCTGACAGTGACGTGGCGGGCGTGGTAAAATTCTTCAGATTGTGGCGTGTTAAACATGTTTCGGCTCCAATTCGTGGCTTTTAAGCCGTTATACGAGTATTATAAGCACTTCCTAGATGCTTTTAAGCCGTGCGTAAACAATTTTTTTAACGCAGAATATTTTATGGCGTTGTATTCTAGCTCAACGGAGGTGCCGCTATGGGCTATTGGCGTGCGTTTGAAGCTGCGAAATCCTGCTATGATCAACTGCAAGCTTCTGGAATCGAAGTGCGTGTTGAGACAAATTTCAGCAAGGTTCCGGACCTAGTTGCTGAGATAGGAAAGTCATATCTGACACCCCATCTAGATCCGCAAAGAAACGATTTCACTAAGCAAAACTGTTTTTGGCTCTCAGGTCGTAGAGGGGGGAACCTCGTGCTTTTGGGTGGTGCCCGGATCGATGATGTAGGCCGTGACGGAGCCGATTTTTTGATGTCGATGATTAATCGCGGCTATGGGGCTGGTACCATCGCTGGCGTTTCTTCAAAGGTTGACGGCATCTTGAAGGGCCGATGTGCCTATTTTGGTGATTTGATTTCGAAGTCAGCAATTGGTCTTGGTCGGAAAAACGTCCCGCTGTTTTCGGGAATAGCGCACTACTTAGCCGCATCGGAATTCCGCGCTGACTGTACCTATAGCCTGATGAGGTCAGCTGATGTTAACTTGGGCAGCGCTGATCGCAACGGGTTCACTGGACGATTGTTGAAGCCGCTGGATTGGGGGCAGAAGCCACAAGGTCGGGGTGAGGATGAGTTGCTCGTGTTCCGCATGCGGGATGACAACGACGACTACTTTTCTTCATTCAGACGGGAATCGGTTTGTAAGCAGTTAGAACCATTGGAGGCTTCGATGCCTGCTCAACTCGCAATCCAAGCCTAGAGTAACTTGCTCTAACATGAACGGGTTTAGAATGCAGTTGGTGGTCGAGGAACGTGTTATCAGCCACAATGCCTTCGTCCAAAACCCTCCTATGGAACTTCAAAATATCGCGTCGAGATTGCGGTGGGAGGCGGTCGATTTCTCTCTGTGCAATTCTGGGATCGGTCGTTTCTAAACGCATGGCCATCAGATTTTGCCTGCCAAGTTGCAGAATAGTGGGGCCTGCTGCGTTGGCGTTGGGTTGATCATACAGGTCGAAATGATCGGCTAGGCTTTCGAATGCCTCTAAGCGACCACCACCTCGCCAGTGACAGGCCATCAATGCATCAAAGCTTGCAGGGTCTTGGCCCTGTTTGGCGTTGAAGGCACTAATGTCTGTTTGTGGAGGAGCTGCTTCGCCGTTCAAAAAGCTATCCATTGAAGCATTGAGTGCCTGCGCTAATCTGTGGAAGGTAAAAATGCCAGGACCGCTGGTGCTGCCATCAAATTTTCCTGAAACAATCTGTTGGACGACAGGTTCTGAACATTTCGCGGCAAGGGACAATTGCCTGTAACTCTTGAAGTCACTAGCGTGAAAGGCGCTGGTGAACCTTTCCCGAAACGTCTGTGTGATGCCCGTCATTCCTAACCTCAATTACAAATCAACTCATTCAATTTATAAAGAATAGTTTATACTGGCAAATGAAAATTCCCAAAGATGTGCTTTTAAACATTGATTCCCCTCAAGGTTGTGAGATAGTGCGTGAAGCTATTTAGCGTCATATTTTGGCGGCGACTGCGGTAGTGGCGGTCGGGTGAGGGATGGATGAAAGTAATTGTTTTTGCGGAACTATTGGAGAATGGCGCGTTATTGAGGGCGCTCAAGTCTGAGGGCGAGCAAGTTCAAGAAGGGCATAGAACCGCTTCGGATCCTTTTCCAGAAGATCAAAAATCTCAGAGGACTCCGGGGGAAGGTTCAAGCCGTACATGACCCATGACATACTGACTTTCAGTTCTTCGCAAATTGCGTGAAGGCGATCAACAGAGGGTATTTGGTCACGTTTGATGATATTGCGAACATAACTTTTGCTGTATCCTGCGCTGAGAGATACTTCAGTCATGCTGCGGCGTTGGCGGATAATTTCCGCTTCAAGCCTTTCGCGCATCTTATCAAGATCGAATTCATTCATATCGTTTTGTAACACAGTGCTTATACGCGTTGCATCAAAGTAAAAATTTATATTGCGAATAATGCTTATAAGCACTAATACGATGCTTATGAGCATAGAAAAAATCCAAAAGCTACTCGACCAAGAACACGACGTGTTTCGGTCAGAAGTGGAGGCGCACCTCCTTAAACATCCAATGGGTGTCGACTATTTTGGGATGAAGTCCTGTCGGAATCCGAGGTTAATCAAGCGGTTACGGCAAGGCCTTTCTGTCGAACTCGAGACAATGCGAAAGGTCAGGGATTTTATGGCCGGTCGTGAGTTAGAGTTGAGCTTGTCTGTGCCTTCTGCCCCAAGTGGACAAGATCGGAGGCGCGTTGATGGTTGATCTCTCCAAGACGTCAAAGGCGGGCTTGCCGGATAGCTATGAGCCTGTTGATCTCAACTTAGTTCTGCCGGTTGACCCTGACGCCGGACGGTTTGGCCTTTCGTTTGACTGGCGTGGCGAGCGGGTGCGCTTGGCTTTGCCTGTGCGGGATGCTGAGGTGATTGGCCAAATGGTGCTTGGTCTTGGTCGCGAGCCAGTGGAATTGCCACCCGGAGCGGTCCTTGAACGGTTTGATGTGGTGGAATGTAGGCGGGCGGTAAAGGCGTTTAAGGCGGAAATAGAGCATTATCAAGCCGAGCGAGCTTCCCTTTCCCGTAGCATTGATGCCCGCCTCGATAGCCTTGGAATGGCGATCACTGAAGGGGCTGGACCACACGAGGCGCCGCCTCTCGCATTCTCTGATGCATCCGGTCCCGCTGGATTTGGTAGTGTTGCAATTCCTCGTCAGATGCGTCGTCTTTTAGATTGGTTTTCAGCAGTGGTTCGAGGATTAAGTCGATGACATCCTCAGGCTTTTCAACGGCTGCGGCCCAGTGGCCGAGCATGTTGCAGACTACCTCCCCTGACCAGCGCCCTGCTGCCTGGCGCGGCCAAACTGCCGGTTGTCAGGGCACCTTGCTTGGGGCGCGTGCTGCGCGCGGCCCGAGCGCTTGTATTCCGAGACAAGCGGATCAGGGGGCCGATGGCCCGTCGATAGCACCCATACCGGGGAGGCGTGGGGATCCGCAAATGTGCCTCCCAACCCTCCCTAATTGGCGGGGCGGCACGCTGCTGTCCCGTCTTTTTTCAGCGAGTCAAGCGGCGCAAGGCTTCGGTTCTGGCATCTGCATGGACTTCACCCGCGAGCACTTCATGAATGCGAAAGCTGCAGGTGCCCATAAAGAACTCGATGTCGGTTCTGTTTTCGCACTGAAGTCGCATAATCCAAATGGTTACGGCGTCTTCAAAAGTCAGCGATTTTCGCTGTTTTCTATAAGTGTTCAGCAAAACGCCAGTGATTGGGTGTTTTCCGTCAGGTCCAACGGATCGAAACGAATAAGCCATGTTAAGCTCCTTTCAAGAGGCGTGGCTTGTGGTGGTCAGAGGGTTGCATACCTCGAGACCACATGGGGCCGCGCAGAGAGTGGCGCGGCTTCACTGGCCGGGGGGGTGGTTCGTGCCCGTCCCCTCGGCATGCCCTCATTTGTGAGGGGCGAAACTGGTGCGCGTCAACGTGTCTTTCCTGTTTATCTTTGCCGCATTTTGTATGATTCCGCGCGCGTGCGGCTAGGGATTGTGGTCTCGCTGGTCAAGCCTCGATGTCTGACAGGCCATTCTGGGAGCGCGCTATCGTGACCCGCGACGTGCGCCAGATTGGTCCGGTGACGCTTTGTCATGGTGATGCGTTGGACGTGTTGCAGGATTTGCGCGGCGCGGCTGATCTTTGTGTGTCCGATTTCCCATACAGGTTGATTGCGGGCGGGCGTGGTACGTCTGGCGATGGCTCGATGAGCGGGATTTTTGATGCGGACGCCTATGACAATTCGGGCGATCTGATGGCGATGGCGGAATGGCATCAAATGGCCCCGCCAGTCTATCGCGCGCTCAAACCAAATGCAGACGCCTATTTCATGACCAACGATAAGAACCTGTTGCTGGCGGGGGGCGCATTGGTTGGTGCGGGATTTAAGTTCCATAACCTGCTGGGGTGGGACAAGGGCGCGCCGACGCCGAACCGTTGGTACATGAAACACGTCGAATATGTTCTCTACATGTGGAAGGGCAAGGCGCGGGCGATCACCAATCCGGGGTCCAAACAGCTTTTTGCCAGCCCGCGTCCCAAAGATCGGGTGCATCCCACGCAAAAACCGATCTGTTTGATGGAACATTACATCCAGAATTCTTCGCGACCTGGGGACGTGGTGATTGATCCATTTTGCGGATCCGGAGCGACCTTGGTCGCTGCGGCATTGGCTGGGCGGCGGGCGATTGGGATTGAGATTGACCCGGATCATTTCGCAACAGCCTGCGCGCAGGTCGAATTGGCTTTGAAATGTTTGGATCAGACGGGACGGGGTGCATGACATGGTGCCAGGTCCCAGAAGGGGTTGAGTTATGACAAAGAGTGAGCCTGCTGGCTGATGGTTGCGTATAACTTTTCTGAGGGTTTTGCCCACGACCTTATCAAGGGGCTGAAATGCGCGGCCCTTAAGCCGAATGGCAAACGGCCCCATGTCGAAGTTGGCGGCGATGTGCATGTTTTTTGTGGCAATCTGCCGCCTGATTTTAGCAAATCGCCTGATTGCCATCGGCTGATCACAGCGCCATGTACCCGATCCGAGCCCGCTTGCATGACGCCGGATGGGCTCGTCATCGGGGGGCGGTTGATGGTCAATCCATATTGGCCACTCACCATGGCCCAGCAAGAGGGGTTTGACAGTTACGCCGACTTGAACACGCATTTTCACCGCGTTTTCGGACTGCCGTGGGAGGGGCGGTATATCCGCTGGAACCCCGCCCGGGCGTCATTCTGTGCTGAGTGGCCCTTGGTGGTGAAGCCGCCCTCGGAGGTCGCTTAGGAGGGTGAGAGACATCCGCGTCTGGCCCCAATAGAGGGCAGCGCGGCAAAGAGAACCGCAAGGGTTCGCAGCCGGGACAGGCTGATTGTTTGACGACAGGCGCGGCTTTGGCCGTGCCAACAGGCATGT
>JBDWQI010000023.1:0-43320 GCA_039986635.1 Sulfitobacter sp. | reverse complement strand
CTTTTCTTCGGTGATGTTTGAGGCGAATTTCACAACCTTGTAAGGCTTGCCATCTGCGTCAAAAATCGGGTTGTAGCTGGCGTGAATCCAGACCTCAGCCCCACCTTTGCCAAAGCGTTTGTATTCGCCCGCAGAAAATTCGCCCATTGCCAGCTTCATCCAGAAGTCCTGGTAATCGTCGGTTCGCGTATAAGCGGGATCGCAGAACATACGGTGATGTTCGCCAACGATCTCTTCTAGGCTATAGCCAACAGTGGCCAGAAAGTTTTCGTTCGCTGTGATGATCGTACCATCCAGCTCAAATTCGATAACAGCTTGGACGCGGTTAAGCGCCGTGACTAAATCTTGCAATCCTGCGCTATTTTGATCTACCGGCGCCGTTTCGGTTGTTTCCACTACACCCATGATACCCCTCACACGAAAAATTAAACCCCAGCCAAAAGATGCCGCTAACTTCTTAAGAACCCATTTCCGAAAACAGCCGACCAACTTACAATTTGGTACAACTCTGGTTATTGTTTTCCCAATCCAGCGGGCTTTCCGTTCTCATCGGTGGGTGGTCGGGTTCGTTAGGTCAGGCATCATTCAGACGGGTCACCAATGGCAACCAGTATCCGAGCACATTTTTCCGAGAGGCCTTCAATAAGTGGCCCCGTGAACGGGCCAATAGTCGTGATAGGGGTGTCTAATCAGATCCGAGCGCAACACGACCCGTTTGGGCCATCGCGATGCTCATCTCCTCGCTCAGGACATGCCACATCCGTTCCAGCCCCGCTTCACCGGCTGCCGCAATTGCAAATTGCAGGATGCGACCAACAAAGGCAAAATCGGCTCCTGCAGTCAAAGTCTTGAGAATATCTTCGCCAGAACGCAGGCCGCTGTCAAAGAACAGCGGATAATCTGGGCCAAGCGCCGCGCGCATAGCGGGCAAAAGCGCAAAAGGCGACGGGCCACTTTCAAGTTGCCGTGCGCCGTGGCTAGAGACTTGCACCGCATCTACTCCCGCCCCTTTTAACATAACGGCGTCTTCGATATCTAAAACACCTTTGACAACCATCTTGCCCGGCCAAACATCCCGCATCGCCTTGAGCGTGCCCCAATCAGCGCGCGCCCGGCTTTCAGTGCGGTCAAATTCGTAACCGTCCATCTCAAAGTTTGCCATTTGAGGTTTACCATGGAGCAGTGTCTTGAGCGACCAATCGGGATGGCAGGCAAAATCGATGAACTGCCTGGGGCCAATTTTAAAGGGCATCTTGAACCCATGACGCAATTCACGCGGGCGTCGGCCAACTTCGGGCACATCCACCGTCAGAATCAGCGTTTGGTATCCCGCATCGCGTGCCCGTTTCACCAGTTTAAAGGTGCCAGTGCCATCGCCGCTGAAATAGATTTGAAACCACGCATGACCTTGAGCAACTTCAATGATTTTTTCGAGCGGTGTAGACGCAACTGTCGAGACGCCATGTGGCACCTTGTGGCGCGCCGCAAGCCGCGCCAACATCAGATCGGCTCCCGGTCCGGACAGGTTACACATCCCCATGGGCGCGATCCCAAAAGGACGATCCGCAGGCGCCCCAAAAACAGTGGTTTCCAGTGAACGCTTGCTGACATCGCGCAAAATGCGGGGCCGCAAGGTATAGGCATCCAGTGCTGCACGATTGCGTGCTGCACCTGTTTCCTCGCCTGCGGCCCCGTCAATATAATCAAACACCATCCAAGGCAGCCGACGCTTTGCCAATCGCCGCGCATCCGCCGACGAATGGATAGCGTCCGCCCCCATCAGGACTTCACAGCTTCCATAAAGCGGTGACGGATGACAACCGGATCCATCGTGATAACAGGTAGCTTGATATTGCCACTGTCACATTTGCATACGATGATCGTCATCTCGTCGCTGTCAATGGCGGTTTGCAGAACCGGACCAAGGTCCTTGTCCTGCACTTCGATAACATTGTCACACCCACAGGCCCGCGCCACAGCTGTCAGTGATGTCTTTTTGCCAGCATATGTCGGCTGATCCCCGGTAGAGCCATAAGACCCGTTATCGATAATCAGCAAGGTATAGTTACCCGTCGCATTGTTGGCGATCGTTGGCAGCGTTCCAAGGTTCGTCAACACAGAACCGTCCCCATCAATGGAGATCACCGGTTTGTCTTGTGCCAAAGCCAGACCAAACCCAATGGAAGAGGACAGGCCCATTGTACCCAACATATAAAAATTGGTGGGCTGATCGTCGATCATATGCAGTTCTTGACTAGGCAGACCGATATTACAAACAACAAGGTGGTCCCGGATGATCGGGGCGATTTCTTTCAAGATTTCTGAACGGATCATTGGTCGCCGTAGCCTCCCCAGAAGTTCGCATCCGTCAGGATCGCGACAGGTTTGTTGCACATAAAGGTGTATTTCAGGATATTGTCGAACTCTTCGACATCCTTTTGCCAGTGAAAGTGATAGGTTGGGATGTTCATCTGTGCCAGCAACGCCTTAGTGTGAACAGCCATCTCAACTTGACACGCCACCGGTTCACGCAACTCTCCCCGATATGAAATGATCATCGGCAACGGCATCCGGTAGTATTGCGTCAATGTCGCCAATGTGTTGATCGTCACACCAATCGCAGTGTTTTGCATGATGATCGCCGGGCGTTTGCCCCCCATAAAGGCGCCAGCACACAGGCCCATGCCTTCGTCTTCTTTGTTGGACGGAATATGAAAAATATCGTCGCGCTGCTCAATCTCATCGATCACACCGGCCAGTTGTTTACAGGGGACGGTGGTCACAAAAGAGACGTCGTTGGCGACAAGATCGTCGGCGATCTTCTTGTCGATGTTCATCAGTGGAGGCCTTTCGTTAAGGGTATGAGAAGACGGTTCAATGGGCAGGAATCAAGACAATCTTTGGTTCGGCGACTGCCCCTGCGCGCAGGGATTTAAACGCCTCGGCCCCGTCACTTAAGGGGCGGTGAAGGCACCAGTTAAGAGGACCAAGTTGGCCCTCAAAGATGGCCCGGGCCGTATCGCGGAAGTCTTGCATCGTGTAGGTATAGGTTCCGATAAAGGTGATCTCTTGCAATGTCATGCGGCGTATGTCCAGACCGCCAAGGTCTTCGCCCAAGCCGATATGCGCAATAACGCCACCGGGTGTAACGCGCGACGAGGCTGTTGCACGGGTTGCCGCATAGCCCACGGCATCAATCACAACAGGGAAATGTTCTTCGGTGGTCTCAACCGCGTTCTCGTGACAGGTGTCACGCAAGAAAGCGCGGCGTGCAGCATTTGGTTCCACGATGGTGATGTCGTCCACTTTCATTGCGCGCAACGCCAATGCAGCCGCCAATCCAATTGCCCCGCCACCAAGGATCAACGCGCGACGCTCATCGCCACCATGCAAGGCGCCCAGCGCCAAGCGAGCGGCGTGCCAACTTACCGCAAGTGGTTCAGCAAGGGCTGCTTTGGACAAGGGTATATCAGCGGGCACCTCGACAAGGTTTTCGGGCGGCATCGTGATGTATTGCGCAAAAGCGCCTTCGCGTGGTTGCATTGAAATGATCTGACGGTCCGGACACAGGTTTTCCCGGCCACTTTGACACGCGGCACAATGCCTGCAGTTTACCAACGGATTAACCGTCACGCGTTGCCCATCCTGCGCGCCGCCAACAACCACTCCAGCGGCTTCATGCCCTAAAATCAGCGGGGCAGGACGCCGCGCATCATGCCCCAGGTAGGCGTGCATGTCAGAGCCGCAAATACCCACGGCATCGATACGGATAAGCTGCTCTCCTTGTGCGACCTGTGGTGTTGGCATGTCACGGTAGTTCAGCGTTTCTACGCCATCATAAACCAAAGCTTTCATTTCGCAGTGAATCCTCCGTCAACCATAAGGACCTGCCCTGTTACATAGGCGGATGCATCTGAGCACAAGAACAGCAGCGGCCCATCCAGATCCTCAAGCATGCCATTGCGCCCCGCACAGGTCTGTGCGGCGTTGCGTGCAGCACGTTCGGGATCATCAAAGACCGCAGCCGTTAATTCTGTTGGAAAGAACCCCGGGCCAATTGCATTCGCGGTGATACCATTTTTGGACCATGCCTCTGCCATGGCGCGGGTCAACTGTGCAATGCCAGCTTTTGATGCGCCATAGGCGATCCCCCCAGGAAAAGCCCGTGTTGTCTGTAGGGATGCAAAATTCACGATGCGCCCCCAGCCCTTGGTTTTCATCGCGGGCACAAAAGCCTGCGAAACGAAGAAGGGCGCGGACAAATTCAATGCAATCGTGCGATCCCAACCTTCCGGGGTTACATCATCCGCCGCTTCGCGCGTATTCACACCAGCCGCATGCACAATGATATCAGGTGCGCCAAATGGGGTGCTCACGGCGTCCTGAAGGGACGGGATATTGTCGCGCTCAGCCACGTCTGCCGCAACTACAGCGCAGGCAGAAGCTCCGATTTCACGCTGCACCCCCTCCAAAGCGTCTTGGCGGCGGGCGACGCCAACAACCTTTGCGCCCGCAGATGCCAAGGCAATCGCTGCGCGACGTCCAAGACCCGAGCTGGCCCCTGTCACAAGCGCCACATGACCAGACAGGTCAAAAAGCAAACGTGGATCAGACATTACCCGTCTGCCGTCAGATCAAAGGTTTCATCGGGAAAGTACTTGGCCAAACGGACATCAGCGGCCCGCGCATGACCTTCCATCCCCTCAAGCCGAGAAATGCGTGCCGTTGCCTCGGCAACCCGTTTGGATGCATCCCGCGTAGCGCGCTGCCATGTCACGATTTTCATGTACTTGTGCACCGACAACCCGCCAGTATAACCGGCCGCTCCTGACGTGGGCAGCACGTGGTTGGTGCCCGACGCTTTATCTCCATAAGAGACTGTTGTTTCTTCTCCGAGAAACAAAGACCCGTAACAGGTCAGCCGTTCCAACCACCAATCGATATCATCAGCTTGGACCGTCAAATGTTCAGGCGCGTAGTCATCCGAAGTTGCGGCCATTTCCTCACGATCTGCACAAAGGATGACTTCGGCATAATCACGCCATGCCGCCCGCGCATTTTCTGCGTTCAGCTCTGGCAAATCGTCGATCATGCGGGGGACCAGTTCCATCACCTTTTCGGCCAAAGCACGATCATCCGTGACAAGCCAAACCGGCGAGTTATACCCGTGTTCTGCTTGGCTTACCAAATCCGTTGCAACGATATGTGCATCCGCCGCTGCATCCGCGAGGATCAGGCTATCGGTGGGCCCCGCGATCATATCAATCCCAACGCGACCAAACAGAATACGCTTGGCTTCGGCCACAAACTGATTTCCCGGCCCCACAAGGATGTTGGCTTTTGGCAATCCAAACAACCCAAAAGTCATCGCTGCGACTCCTTGTACACCGCCCATCGCAAGGATCTTGTCCGCTCCACAAATATGGGCAGCATAGACAATTGCCGGGGCAACCCCGACATCCGGGCGCGGCGGAGAACACGCAGCGATGTGATTGCAGCCTGCCACCTTCGCAGTTGTGACAGTCATGATCGCAGAGGCAATGTGGCTATACCGGCCTCCGGGCACGTAACAACCTGCTGCATCCACCGGGATCGCCTTTTGACCTGCGATAAAGCCCGGTTCGATTTCCATCTCAACATCCGCAACTGTGCTTTTTTGCATTTCGGCAAAACGGCGGACGTTGTCATGGGCAAATTGAATGTCGGCCTTCAGCTTTTCAGGCACCAAAGCACAGGCGGCCTCAATCTCCTTTGCCGACAGCATGACGCTGCCTTCATAACGGTCAAACTTGGCCGCGTATTCCAACGCCTTCTCATCGCCACCCGCTTCGATGTCATTCAGGATTGACACGACGGTTTCATGGACGTCAGACGCTCCTGACTTGGCCGTCAAAGTTGCGCGTTTGAGGTATTCACGGGTCATCTATTTTAACCTTTATTTGTAGATATCGGGCAGCAATGTCGTCGACAAAGCAGGAACGTAAGCAATCAACAGCACCACAACGAACATGCACAGGACGAAGGGCACAGCACGTGCGGCAATTTTCAATATCGACTCCCCTGTAATCCCTGAGACCACGAACAGGTTCAACCCCAGTGGCGGCGTAATAAAGCCGACACCCAAAGCGGTGATCATCATGATGCAAAATTGGATCTCGTTCATGCCGATGTTGTCGGCCAAAGGTTTCAGGATCGGCGCTAGGATAACAATGTTTGGCGTTGTTTCCATCACGCACCCCGCAGCGATCAAGATGCCGATCATCAAAAGGATCAAGATCCACGGCTCATTGGTCAGCCCCGTGATCGACGTTACAAAACCCTGTGGCACTCCCATGATCGCCAAGGCTTCTGCCAAAGGGGCCGAAAACGCGATGATCGGCAAGATTACACCGTTCACCTTAGCCGAACTCAGCAACATCGCCGGAAAGTCCGCGAAAGACAGTGTGCGCAGGATAAACCCCATCAAAATGGTCACAACCACCGCAGTTGCACCTGCTTCGGTCGGGGTCAGGCGACCCGAAAAGATACCATAAAAGATGATGCCCGGCACGATAAACGCATACCATCCCGATTGGAGCGAGCGCATCAGGTTGCTGCCCCATTCGACCATCGTCATTTGCCCACCGCCTTCATAGGCGTAAACACGGTTCACAATCAGATTGGTGATCAGGATGGACACCAAGATCAAAAGCCCCGGTATCAACGCCGCAAGGAACAGCGTCGAGGCTGATATGCCCAGCACCAAACCAATGATGATATAGGCGATCGATGGGGGGATCAGGATACCGGTGCAAGCCCCTGCCGCCACCAAGGCACAGGCATAGGGGCGCGGATATCCGCTTTCTACAAGGCGCGCGATGGTCATGCGACCCACGGCTGCCGCTCCGGCCGCATCAGATCCTGAAATCGCCGCAAACATCCCACAAACGAGCACTGTGGCTGAACCGAACCCACCTTTGGTAAAGCAGGTCAGCGCCTCTGCCACATCAAGGAACTTTCGCGACAACCCGGTACGGACCAACACATCCCCCGTCAGGATAAACAACGGCACCGCCGTCAAAGCAAAAGCATCAATCCCGGTAAACAGCTTTTCGCCCACAAGGCTCAGCGGCAGATCACCGGACATCACAAGCATCAAAATGGCCGTTGTACCGATGGCTGCCCAAACCGGCACTGCCACAGCGATCAAAGCAACGAACAGGATAACCGGAACGTAAAAATCCCAGCCAAGCTCTACAGTTTGTTCAAGGGTATTCCACAACATCGTTTCGCCCCTCAATCAAACAAAGTGTCACCTTCGTAAACGGGCTGACCCGTCCGAAGGGAATGAAAATCACGATGGAGCGATTGCAGCAAACGCCAGATCATCAGAGCGAAACCCAAAGGCACTGCCATCAAGAACCAGACTTTGGAAATCCGCAAACCATCTGTCACCGACCCGAATTTGGCCGACACATGAACTGCCTCATAGGACCAATACACCGCGATAACCGCTACAAACAGCATCACGAGATCGCCAAAGATATACAGCAATGCCTTTGAGCGTGGCCCAAGGTAATGCATGAGCACATCAATACGGATATGCGCGCGCTCACGTACTGCGGCGGCGGCTCCTACCCATGCGAGGTAAATGAAGGAATATCGAACAATCTCCTCTCCCCAGATGGAGGAATAGGAAAAAATCTCACGGCGCAGGACCTCGACAGCCATCGTAACAACCAACATGACGTAGAAGGTCAAAAGCAGCCATCGTTCGGCATTGCGATCAATCTGACGCAAAAATTCCATGGGAAACCTCTGGGTTTGGTGATGATGCGCAGACCTGCGCGGCAGTCAACGTTTGGGCGCCGCTGTATCGCAGCGCCCAAATGTCACCTTAGGCGTCGTGGACGAAATACTTGCCCTGCGTGCCTGCGGCCTCTTCCATCTTGGCAAAATTATCCATGGAGCCAGCAAGGTCGACCTTGAACTGATCCCACTCAGAGCGCTGATATCCACCAGCAGCTTGCCATTCACCCAGTTGATCATCGCTAAGGCTGTGGAATTCCACACCCGCCTTGGCCAGTTCTGCCATCGCATAGGCGCGCGCTGATGGAACCTTGGCGAGGTTCTGATGAGCGGTCATTTCTGACCCCCACATGATCCCTTCCTGGATATCGGCAGGCATGGAATTGAACCACTCAAGATTACAGGAATAGACTTGGCTATCCGGAACAGCCTGCGTGAAAGTTACATGAGACAAGATGTCTTTGAACCCAAACACAAACAGCGCACCCACGGATGGATCAAGTGCATCAGCAACACCCTGTTTGATCGCAGAAGGTGTTTCACCCCAGGCCACCGGAGTCGGATTTGCCCCAACCATGCGGTAATATTGCTGCAACATCTTGGAACCGGGCACACGGAATTTAACACCATCCAGATCGGATGGGCTAAGCACGGCACCAGCACCGCCCTTGCGAACCGCAACAACCCGTGGGTCAATATTAACGTAAAACAGAGCCTTAAAGCCGTTCTCTTCGACTTTCGGTTCAACCGTTTGCTTCCAGAACCCGGAATTCACAAGGTTTGTGAATTTCTGATTGGAACCACACAGGTAAGGCATGTTGATCAGGTCAACTGTAGACGCAAAGGGCGCAAAATTGGACAACGAGTGCTGCGCGGCCTGAATCGTGCCGCCTTGGACGGCCTGCACCAACGCACCCCCTGCCCCAAGCTGCCCGCCCGGCGCCAGCTTGACGTAGACTTTGCCATTTGTTGCGTTCTGGATGTTCTCTTTCAGATCCAATTGCATGATCGGATAGCTGCGCGACGCGCCAAGCACATATGCGGTGCCAATTACCATCGTATGATCCGCAGCTTTTTCGCGATCACGCTCTTCATTTGCGGTCTGGGCCGCGGCCTCAGATGACCACAGCATGCCGCCCGCACCCGCAACCAAAGCAGCCGTAAAGCTGCCTGTCGTTGCAAGCTTTAGAAAGTTGCGGCGTTCTGCGGATGCCAGATATTTCTTCTCTTCGTTCATGTGTTCCTCCCTAGAACCAGTCAGCGACCATCATTATTTTTTCGGTCAGCTTCCTTTCGTAAAATCGCCACCACGAACAGAATCGCCGCCGCGAAAAGAACCAGCATCTCACCCACATCACTCAAGTAAATTGTGTCCCAAAACGCCCCGGATGCCACGTTTGCAAAGTAAATTACAAAGACAAGTACCGATGCATAAAGAAACATAAGACGACCCCGTGAAAGACTGGATAAGGGAACCGTAAGCGCTTACATTGCTACAATGCAAGCGCTTTCATGAAACTGGTGCATTTTCCTTTTTTGTGCAGTACAACTCATTTAGATTTGCAAGGATTGAACATTTGACCGGACAACTAGGAGCATCGCCCCCAACTCTTGATGATGTCGCACAGGCCGCTGGCGTGTCGACAGCAACTGTTTCCCGGTGTCTCAACCAGTCTGAGAAGGTCTCTCAGGAGACGGCCAAACGCGTGCACAACGCAGTGAAGAATTTGGGATACACCCCGAACTTTAGCGCCCGTGCTCTGGCCGCGAAACGCACATTTACAATTGGCGCAATCATCCCCACGATGGAGAATGCGATCTTTGCACGCGGCCTGCAAGCGTTCCAGGAAACCCTGAATATTAAGGGGTATACCTTGCTGGTCTCCAGCACCGGGTATGACCCGGAACGCGAGGCAGAGCAGATCAGAAATTTAATTGCGCGCGGCGCTGATGGGCTTTTGTTAATCGGCTATGAGCGGGACGAAGACAGCTACAAATTTCTGAGCGCGAGACAGATACCGTATCTGTTGGCTTGGGCCCATCGTCCCGGCGACACGCGACCGGCGATCGGCTTTGATAACCAACAATCAATGATCGACCTGACAAGAGAAGTCTTGAAGCAGGGGCATCGCGAAATTGGAATCATTTCCGGAATCCGATCTGGGAATGATCGTGCGGCGGATCGTGTGAAAGGCATTCGGGCCGCGCTCAGGCAAGCTGGCATCGATCCGAATCATGTTCCATTGATTGAGACTTCCTATTCGATCACGAACGGGGCCGAAGCTTTTGCAAAGTTAATGCAAGGTGGCAATAAACCTACTGCTGTCATGTGTGTAAATGATGTACTGGCCGCTGGCGCAATGCAAAGTGCACGAGATCTGGGGCTGAGGGTCCCGCAAGACATATCCATCACCGGATTTGACGATATCGAACTGGCAAGCCTCGTGACCCCCAAATTGACCACAGTGCATGTGCCGCATCGCGATATGGGGTCCTTAGCGGCTCAGGAACTGATCACCCTTGTTGAGAAAAAACAACCCGGCCGTTCTTTCAAGCTCGAAAGCTCTCTTCGTATGCGCGAAACGCTTGGCAAAGCGAAGCGATAGACCGCACCGCTATCAAGACAGAGATATGCCGCTCTGGCGACACCTATGAGATCATCGACAAGGCACGGCATCAACTCTGCCCAATTCACATTAGGGTCGCGAATGTCCTTGTACCTGATCTCGAAGCATTCCAACGTCACGACAGGCACAACCAGATGCATTCTTGTGGAGTAACGCAATGACCAGCTCAACACGTATCGACGGAACATACGACTACATTATCGTCGGTGCTGGGACAGCGGGGTGTGTTCTGGCCAACCGCTTGACCGAAAACCCAAAAACGCGGGTTCTCTTGTTGGAAGCCGGAGGCAAAGACAACTACCACTGGGTCAAAATTCCCATCGGATACCTCTACTGCATCGGTAACCCCCGAACCGATTGGATGATGAAAACCGCACCTGAGGCCGGGCTGAATGGCCGTTCGCTGGTCTATCCACGAGGCAAAGTTTTGGGGGGCTGCACCTCGGTAAATGGCATGATCTATATGCGGGGCCAAGCTGCTGATTACGATCAATGGAGACAGATGGGGAATATCGGCTGGGGCTGGGATGATGTCCTGCCCTACTTCCTGAAATCCGAAGATCATCACGCCGGGCAATCGGACATGCACCACTCGGGAGGCGAATGGAAAGTCTCTAAGCAGCGGGTGAGTTGGGACATTCTTAAAGCGGTTCAAGAAGGCGCAAAGGAATTCGGAATCCATCCTCGCGATGATTTTAATGACGGCAACAACGAAGGGTCCGGTTTTTTCGAGGTCAATCAAAACAAGGGCGTCCGTTGGAGCACAGCAACCGGGTTTTTACGGCCCGCGCTGAAACGTCCAAATTTACGAGTGCTCACACAGGCCCACACACAAAACCTGATCCTTGAGGGGAAATCCGTCACAGGCGTCCGCGTTGTTGTAAATGGCAAACCTATGGAAGCCCGATGCACTGGCGAAGTGCTGTTGGCAGCAGGCGCAATCAACTCCCCTAAGATTCTCGAACTTTCTGGAATTGGCCAAGCTGATCGGATCAGCGAATTGGGTGTTGTACCCCAGCACGAGAGCCCGGGTGTTGGTGAAAACCTTCAGGACCATTTGCAAATCCGCACAGTATACAAAGTGGCAAACGCCAAAACGTTGAACACACTGGCAAATTCAATGTTAGGCAAGGCCAAGATGGGGTTTCAGTATTTGACGACCCAAAGTGGTCCGCTCTCCATGGCGCCCAGCCAGTTTGGCATGTTCAGCAAGTCGGACCCGTCACTGGCAACACCAGATTTGGAATACCATGTCCAACCCCTGTCCACCGACAGGCTGGGTGATCCATTACATCCGTTTCCGGCGATTACCATGTCGGTATGTAATCTGCGCCCTGACAGTATCGGATCATGCCATGCCCAATCCTTGGATCACAGGGAACAACCCGCAATCCAACCAAACTATCTATCAGCGGAAACAGATAAACACGTGGCCATCCAATCCCTGCGTCAAACACGGGTGTTGATGACGGCCAAAGCGCTGCGTCATCACGCACCAAAGGAGATTTTACCCGGACCTGAGTACCAAACCGACAAAGAACTTTTGGAACAAGCTGGAAACATCGCAACAACAATCTTTCATCCGGTGGGAACCTGCAAAATGGGGTCTGACCCGGCTGCGGTGGTCGGTGTCGACCTTAAGGTGCACGGGCTTCAGGGTTTGCGCGTCGTAGACGCATCCATCATGCCAAAGCTTGTGTCCGGTAATACCGCGTCACCCGTTGTTATGATTGCCGAAAAGGCCGCTCAAATGATCCAAACGGATGCCCCATAGCGACAATTGCGTCACAAGCCGGGCTCTCTGATCCAGCATTTAACAATCGCCCGATTTGGCCAAGGTTCAAATTTTGACGGGCTTTTAAAATGATCCCATCCGTAAGTTTTTAGAGCAAACGTTGCACGCCCCTGATGTGACAGCACATCGACACGACCTTCGAGGGCACCAGAAACCACTTAGGAACAATCAACATGATCGCCATCAGCGAGGGGTACACGCCCCCAGACGAAACAAAGAATTGAGTGGTCAATCTGAAAAACACCTCCGCATCCATCCTTGATGCTTTGAACGCGGAGGTGATTGGAGTCAGTACCCTAGGTTAGTTCACTGCGAAGCAATACAGCAACCCGGCCCCGCCGGAACTCGCCAGCGCCTCATCGCTACATCCTCTTGAAGGGTGTGATGAATTCCACGAAACGAAATTACGTGTTGAAAGTGGACCTGAACGATCATGGTGGCCCACAATAGCAGAGCCTTCACCATTGCTTGTCCAATTGCCACAGGTTGTGTCGCCAGCCGCGGTCGAAAAATACCCGTGCGAATCCGATCCCGTCAGAATATCGTGCTTGGTAGGCCGTGTGCCACGCTTGTTGATTGAGTTTCCATTTTCATCAAGCCCGGTCTCGAAATTGATGTTCACATCATCCTCGTGCAAATGATCTACGTCGTTCGCAATCAGTTCACCTTTGATATTGTACCAAGGGCCCGATCCGATCCGGTCGCGTGCATTCACACCTTCAGTAATTTGGGTTGTGCCACTGCTGCGATCAATGATCATGCTGCTGCTCAAGTATGCGGCCCATTGTTTTTCAGAACCTGCTGCTTCGGCTAATGCTGAACAATGGGCATCTGCCCCGTCCAAACCACCAAAATTGGCGCCATCCCCCGTTCCAACACTCGTAATGAAAAAGGACATTAAATCGACATCATTTGCAGACTGCGCATTGGCAACACCTGCGCTTCCGCAGATTGATAGTGCACAAATTGTTAAAAACGACTTCGGTTTCAATACATTAAACATAGCGCCTCTCCATCTGGGTTCTTAATGAAGAACACTAGATGGCCGTTTTTGGTAGGTCGAGCATAGGAATGTTCACATTGGTGTCATCAATATTAACTGAAATCAGGTCGCCATATTGAGTAGAAGGAAGATGTAGCATTAACCCAAGCAAAATAGGTCTATAAGGCACAAAGTACGGATCGGTGGCTGGTGGGGCATCGTTCATCTCCTTTGTTGCGACAAATTCTATCAAAGAAGCAGCATAGATCCGCAGGCCCTGCATCCCGGATCAATCCTCACAGATGGAACGTCACGTCGATGACGCAGAGGAAACGCCCGGTCAAAACAACCAAGGCGCTCCCAGAAACTCTCATTCTTTTTCAATAAACGCATTGATGCGTCGCGCAAGTTCCGGCCCGACGTCTTCTTGCAAGAAATGCCCGGCATCTGGCAAAATCACATGGTCTTGTCCCGCGGCTCCCGGCAACAACTTTTGAAAGCTCTTTTCAACACCTGCCATGATCTTGTCGTCCGCTCCAAAGGTCGTCAGAACAGGGATTTTTGTATCCCGAAGCACCTGCCATGCAGCGCGGTTTGGTTCCGCTGCAGGGTCTTGAGGGCTATCTGGCACCAACATTGGAAAACGGCGCGCGCCAGCCTTGTATCTATCGTCGGGAAACGGCGCGTTGTAGGCCGCAATTTCCTGTTCGGTCAATTTGGAGGTTGTCCCACCATGAACAATGCGGCCTGCGTCAAAATCCTCGACAGTTTGGCTGAATTCGCGCCATTGTTTGAAGGCCTCACCCATCGGTTGATCCCCGGTTGGCAGACCCGTGTTGCCCACAACAATCCGGGCAAACCGTTCAGGCATCGCAGCCACCAAACGCAGGCCAACCAATCCACCCCAATCCTGAGCAAAAAGCGTAATGCTGGTTAGATCAAGCTGTTCTACAACTGATTTCATCCAATCCACATGCCTTTGGTAGGTGTAATCCGATTGCTCCGTCGGCTTGTCAGATCGTCCAAATCCCACCAAGTCCGGCGCAATGACCCGGTGCCCGGCCTCTGCAAGCGGCGGAATCATATGGCGATAAAGATAGCTCCATGACGGTTCGCCGTGCAAAAGCAATACAGGCCCTGCTTGCGCTGGTCCTTCGTCCAGATAATGAACCCGCAACGCACCACCTTCAGTGTCATCAACTTCGACGTACTGAGGCTTAAACGTATAATCAGGAAGGGATTCAAATCGGGTGTCATCGGTGCGCAGGAATTGCATGAGGGTCTCCTTTGGGTCAGGGTGGCGGCAACAACATTTATGAAAGGTGCAAGAAATGCGCGCTGTTACGTATTCCAATTTTGGCACAGCCAAGACTGTATTGCATCTGACTGACCTGAGTGACGTTGCGCCACAAGCAGGAGAAGTTCAGGTGCGGCTGGCATATTCCGGCGTAAACCCTTCAGATGTGAAATCCCGCGCTGGACGTCCGGGGATGGATAAGCCGGCCTTCGATCAGATCATTCCACATAGCGACGGCGCTGGGATCATCGAAGCCGTGGGAGAAGGCGTCGACCCCTCTTGCGTTGGTGCCCGGGTCTGGATCTGGAATGGTCAATGGCAACGCCCCTTTGGGACGGCAGCCACCCATATAACCCTACCCGCAGATAGGGCTGTCGCCCTGCCTGATGAGGTGAGCCTTGAGACCGGCGCAATCCTTGGCATCCCGGGGCTCACCGCCGCGCAGGCGGTGTTTGGTGGTGGCGATATATCGGGACAGACCGTGATGATTAGCGGCGGTGCCGGCACCGTTGGCCTATTGGCTGTGCAACTTGCCAAATGGGGCGGTGCAACCGTGATCGCAACCTGTAGCCCACGCGATTTTGACCGCGTAAAAAGGGCTGGAGCCGATCATGTCTTTGATTATGCCGCACCTGACCTTAGCGCGCAGATATTGACCGCAACAAACGGTGATTTGATAGCAACATTGGTCGAAGTAGAATTTGGCGTGAACATTGATTTGAACGCCGAAGTCATCGCCCCCAATGGCCGGTTGGCTGTTTATGGGTCGGCCAAGAACCTGACACCAACGCTACCGTTCTTTCCACTGCTGTTCAAAGCGGTGACAATCGATATTTTGCTGATCTACCTTCTCCCAAAGCTGGAAAGGGATGCTATGATTGCAAAACTGCACCAAGCGCTTTTGGAAAAAGCGTTGGAATGCCCGGTTGAACGTATTTTTCCATTGGAACAGACCGTTCAAGCCCATGAAACGGTCGAAGCTGGCGGGCGCACCGGCGCTATCCTGATCGAATGCCAGTTATGAAAGGGACCGACAGCGCCAAGGTCTTACCGAAAATAGAGGTCTGCCGCGGCAAATATCTTTGCCAAAAAGGAAGCCGCTGTCAGATGTAAAGAAATTACAATGGCGACACCGCTGTTTCATCAACAAGATGACATGCAACCTTATGACCGCTGGCAACGGTCCTCAGATCCGGTTGCTCCGAAATACAACGATCTTGAGCAACAGGGCAGCGGTTGGCAAAACGGCACCCTTTGGGCAAATCCAACGGGTCTGGCGGATCACCGGGGATTAATATCCGTTTGATCGCTGCGCGGCGTTTCTTATCAACTGAGGGGACCGCCGAAAGCAACGCTGCCGTGTATGGATGCAGCGGATTGTTAAACAGCGAAAGCCGATCAGCATATTCCACGATCTTACCCATATACATGACAGCAATGCTGTCGCACATATGCTGAACCACACCCAGATCATGGCTGATAAACAAATACGTCAGACCAAAATCAGTTTGCAATTTCCTCAGCAAGTTCAGGATTTGCGCCTGCACAGCCACATCCAGAGCCGAGACAGGTTCATCGCAAATAATCAAATCAGGTTGCGTCGCAAGTGCGCGGGCGATGCCAATACGCTGGCGTTGTCCACCAGAAAACTGATGTGGGAACAATCGTTGTTGTTCAGGGTGCAGGCCTACGGCTTCGAACAGGTTGTCAATGACCCCTTGGCGGTCGGTTTCGGGGATAGCGTCCAGATTATCAAGGGGTTCGCGCACGATCCGTTCAGCCCGCAAGCGTGGATTGAGGCTTGAATAAGGGTCCTGAAAAATGAACTGCATTTTGGCGCGGGCCTGCCGCAATTCTTCGTCCTCAAGCGTCAGGACATCTGTGTCATCCAATGCGACCTTGCCTTTGTGGGCGGTGACCAACCGCGCCACGGCAAGCGCAGCAGTGGTCTTCCCCGACCCACTTTCCCCCACAATCGCCAGCGTTTCACCGCGTTTGATCTGAAACGAAATATTATCGACGGCGTAAAGATGTTTGGCCTTGCTAAACAACCCGCCCCGACTGACGGCAAACCGCACAGTCAGATCTTGCACGTCAAGCAACGGCATATCTTGGATCTGCTCTGACATCACACTGCCTCCGCATGCCAGCAGGCGGACATTTGACCGGCGTCAAATCGAACGTCGGTTGGGCGTTTGTCCAAGCATTTCTGACTGACCATCGAGCAACGGGAGGCAAAAAGGCAGCGATCATGGCCAAATTCGCGTAGAGGCGGAACGATCCCGGCAACTTCGGTCAGATCATGCCGTTCTTCGGTGAGCGTCGCCATGATGTGAGGCACGCAGGAAATCAGCCCCTTTGTATAGGGATGGCGCGGGCGTTCGATGATCTGCTCGACAGGCCCCTGTTCAGCATTGCGTCCAGCATACATAACGATCATGCGTTCCGCCATTTCCGCGACTGCGCCCATGTCATGGGTGATCAGAATGATAGCGGCCCCTGTCTGGCGTTTAAGGTCATTGAGCAAATCGAAAATCTGCGCCTGCACCGTCACATCAAGGGCCGTTGTCGGTTCATCCGCGATTAGAATTTTGGGCTCACAAGCCAGTGCCATGGCGATCATCACCCGTTGCCGTTGCCCCCCGGACATCTGAAACGGATAGTCCGACACCCGCCGTTTGGCATTGGGGATGCGCACAGCGTCCAAAAGCTCAACTGCACTGCTCCATGCAGCTGATTTACTGAGGCCCTGATGCGCACGCAGAACCTCTGCGATTTGTTCGCCGACGGTATAAACCGGGTTCAGAGATGTCATCGGTTCCTGAAAAATCATCGAGATGTCATTGCCACGAATGGCCCGCAATCGTTTTTCTGTGGCCGTTGTCAGCTCTTCCTCTTCAAACATGATCGAACCCGACGCAATGCGCCCGATCTTTTCTGGCAAAAGCCCCATGATACCCAGTGCGGTCATCGACTTTCCGCAACCGGATTCTCCGACGAAACTTATGCTTTCGCCGGCACCAAGCTCAAAGGAAAGATCATCAATCACCGGTGCGATACTGTCGCGCAACGACAGTTCGATTCGAAGGTTTTCGACTTTCAAAAGAGGGGTGTTCATCGTTGTCTCAACTTTGGATTTAGCGCATCATTCAGACCGTCCCCCACCAGCGAAATAGCAAGAACGGTGACAAAAATCGCGATGCCGGGGATGGTGACAGTATAGCTGGCGTCCAAAATGTACTGACGGTTAGAGCCAATCACCTGCCCCCATGACACGACGTTGGGGTCTGTGAGCCCAAGAAAGGACAACCCCGCCTCGAATAATATGGCAGAGCCGACCATAAGGGCAGCTTGCACGATGATCGGCGGCAATGCGTTGGGCAGGATGATTTGGAACATCAGCTTGCCATTTTTGGCACCGGATGCACGTGAAGCGGTCACATATTCCAATTCGCGTATCCGCAAAAATTCCGACCTTGTGATCCGTGCCACTGCGGTCCAGCTCACGATGCCGATTGCGAAAGTAATCATCGGTAGGGACGCCCCGAACAGGGCGACGATTACCATGGAAAACAGCAGTGTTGGCAAAACCTGAAAGAACTCCGTGATCCGCATCAAAACCTCTTCGACCCAACCACGGTAAAATCCGGCAAGCGCACCAACTGACACGCCGATGAAAACCGACATGAAAGCTGCCGCGACCCCGATCACGATTGAGACGCGTGCGCCGTGGATCAGCGCAGCCATCAAGTCGCGGCCAAGGTAATCCGTCCCCAAAAGAAAGCCATCAACGCCAGGCGGTGAGAATGGCGCCCAAACCATATCGAACGGATCGGTTGGGTAGATATAGGGGCCAATGATCGCTGTGATGATGATCAGCACCAAAACGATAAGAGCGACCATTGCAGCGTGGTTGCGGCGGAACATCTCCCAGGCTTCGGCCATCGGGTGGCGCGCCTTTGGGGTCTCTGGGGTGGGAAGTATTGGCGGTGTGCTCATCTTTCACTCCCCACACGCGGGTCGACAAAACGCAGCGCAAGATCGGTCAGCAGATTGCCAACAATCACCACAAGGGCCGAAAAGAACAGGATACCCAGAATAGTTGGTGTATCGCGCGCAATAATCGATTGAAATGCAAGCGTGCCAAGACCGGGCCAACTGAACACCGCCTCAACCAGAACAGCGCCCGAAATTACGGCCGAGAACTGTAGCCCTGCCAAGGTGATCACCGGTGAAAGTGAATTTTTTAATGCATGTTTATAGACAACTTCGCGCTCGGATAACCCTTTGGCTTTTGCTGTGCGCACATAGTCAGAGCCAAGCACTTCCATCATGGTTGCTCTCGCAAGGCGGGAATAAAGAGCAAGAAAGATTGACCCCAAGGTTATGACAGGCAGAACCAGATGTCGTGCAATGTCGACAAAATGAACCCAGAACCCCCCTTGGATTGTCACGTCTTGCATACCTGCAACCGGGAAAATCTGGATCTTTAGCGAAAAGCCGATCAGCAACAAAATTCCCGTCCAGAACACCGGGGCAGAATAGCCGAACAGCGCAAGGATGGTGACAAAGTGACTGGCCAATCCGTTCGGTTTTCGCGCCGATATGACGCCAAGAACAACACCGATAAACAAGGCAAGAATTTGCGCGGTAAACACCAGCAGCAGGGTCGCGGGCAATCGCTGCAGGATCAACTGCGTCACCGGAGCGTTATAGAAAAAAGAATAGCCCAGATCAAAACGCAGCACTTTGCCCATGTAACTGCCAAGTTGTACGAGGAAGGGTTGGTCCAGCCCGTAATCTGCGCGGATTTGGTCCAGTACCTCCTGATCTGCGCCCCCCATGGACTGGCTAATCGTGTCGGCCACATCCCCCGGGGCAAGATGCATCATCGAAAAATTAAGCACCAAAACAGCCATCAACAAGATCACCGCATATAGAACTCGCATTAGAAGGGATTGGAGGGTTGTCACAAAGTTGGTCTTCTCTTGATGAACAGATTGCGCGGCAATGCCAATAAGGATTGCCGCGCAACAGCAGTGTTTACTCTTTCAAATAGGTCATATCGATTGGTGTCGACGTGCCCCAGATGCCCAACGGAGGGTTGCCCACTTTGTCGTTAAAGACAGTGTGATAAGGCAACGTGTTGGTGTGATAGACAGGCAATTCATCCGCGATGATTTGCTGGAACTCACCATAAAGTTCTTTTCGCTTTGCATTGTCCGTTTCCACAGCTGCCATCGCCATTAGTTCATCAACACGGGCGTTTGAATAGCCTTGCGTGTTTGACCAGACACCTTTGGCGATATTGCTGCTGTCATAGGTACGGTGCACACCGATCACAGGATCACCCCAGTTGAACACAGTGTCCCAAGACATATCAAAGTCCATCGTTCCCATCTTCTTGGCCCAAGTCGGGAAGTCAGCAGAAGCGCGCACTTCCACATCAATGTTCACCTTTTTTAGAGCGGCTTTGACGTATTCAACCTGCGGCTTCACACCGGGCCAGCCAAAGTCGATGGTCAAGGACATGCGCGAACCGTCTTTGACCGGGAACCCTGCTTCGTCCAGCAATGCTGCGGATTTTTCGAGATCCAGATCATAGCCTTCCTGTGCGGCATAAAACGGGCTGTCTGGGTGGATACCCGACGTGCTGTCGTTTGCTGTGCCTTGCATCAACGCCTTATGGATAAAGTTCTTGTCTACGGCATAGGCAATCGCTTTGCGCACCCGCACATCAGCAAGCGGTCCTTTGGTCGTGTTCATCGCCAGCCAGTCAATCGGCCCAATCGCGCCGTAACCGTCCGGGGTCACAGTCAGGTTGTCCACTTTTTTGAGACGGTTGATGATACGTGGAAGCTGTTCAAACGCGCCCATATGGAGTTCGCCGTTTTCATAAGCAATCGCACGCGCTGCCGGATCGGTGATGATCCGCATGACGATCTTGTCCAGATAAGGGCGACCTTCGATAAAGAAGTCATCGAAACGTTCCAGAATGACATGCTCGCCATTCTTAAACTCGGTCAACTTGAATGGGCCAGACCCAACAACGTTTTCGTTGTTGCGCGCGTGGGTCTTCACATCCGTGATTTCGCCGTCACCGTAGATATGTTTCGGGATGATCGACATCAGCTGACCGGACATTGCCAACATCAACGCCGGATGTGGTTTGGAAAGGTTCAACACAGCAGTATGCGCATTAGGAGTGCTGACACTTTCAACCGGTGCGAACATAGATTTAAACGGGTGATTTGCTTTGATCACCTCAACCGAAAATGCGACATCTTCGGACGTCAACGGCGTTCCGTCATGGAATTTGGCGTTCTTCACCAGATTCAACGTCACAGTCAGCCCGTCCTCAGAAATTTCCCAGGTTTCAGCAAGATATGGCTGTGGTTCCCAGTTTTCATCATAACGAAGCGGAGATGCAAAAAGCTGCGCCCCTGGAAAACCCGTTACGATGCCAGATTGAACTGCGGAGTTTAGGTTGCGTACATTGGTTCCCAAAACGGTGATCAGCGTACCACCCTTTTTGGGCTCTTCGGCCTGCGCAAACGTAGCAAAAGACGCCATCAACGCCGTTGCCATCGCCAAACCTTTGACGAATTGGTTCATTTCATTTCTCCCTGATTTAGCAGCTTTTTCGTTGTTTATATAGACAAAGCCTAGACCAGCCCGCTTCCAACACAAAACAGATTTAATACGGTTCTTTGCATCATTTTGTACGGGAATAGAGGTTTTACCGGACAACGATATCATCAAAGGCCCCAAGGCGTTTCAGTTCGACACAGCGATCAACAAAGACCTGAACAATGCTCGGCTGCTTGATCCCCGCGATCGTCACGATGCCAAATGTTGGCACGTGTAAATCATCACGAATGGGCAGTGCGCGAAACCTTGTGTCGTTGTGTCTGTAGTCAGGGGGGCAGATGTTCAACATTGAATACCCATATCCACCCGCAACCAAAGCCCGCACAATTTCAGCAGAACGGGTCGAATGAACAATCTTGGGGTGCAGGCCCAATGATTCAAACATGCCCATAAAATAAGCCTTGGTGCGCGGTAAATCCAACATTATCATCGGCCGCTCCGCAAGATCATGCAGGCAAACAGATTTGCCTTTCGCCAAAGGATCATCGGCCGCCAGCAAGGCGTAAGGCGGCGCGCCAAACAAAGGCGTAAATTCATGCCCATCCTCTGCCATCAGATCATAGGAAAACGCCAAATCGGCTTCACCATTTGAAAGATAAGCGATTGTTGCCTCCATATTGCCTTCTAACAGGGTGATCGACGAATTAGGGTTCGTTGATTTGAACGCTTTTAGGATCGGTGGTAAAAAAGAAGGAGCAGCGGTCGCGTAACACGACACCCTCAGTGACCCGGCAGTATCCCCTCCAATTGACATCATTTCGGTCTCGAAATGTCGGCTTTGGATGATGAAAGCACGGATCAAACGCAGCGCGTCGTGACCCGCAGGCGTTATGCTGATGCCTTTTGCCGGGGTGCGCACAAAGACATCAAAACCTATTTGGCTTTCCAGCGCCCCGATCGCAGCGGTGATGGAAGACTGTGAAATATTCAACTCTGTCGCTGCATTTGCGATAGACCCCAACCGGCCCGTCGCCTCGACATATCGCAGTTGTTTAAGAGTAAAGTTCATCGCAAAACACTTCCAACATTTTATAGTGATTATTCGTCAGTAAAAACTATTTTCCCCATCAAAGAAAGCATCTTAACCTTACAAATGCTGACGCAGCCGGTACCAAACCCGGTATCCCAAAAGGACTTTTTCATGGCTCAGGTTACAATTTATTCCGCCCGCAAGGTGATCACCATGAACCCCAACCGCCCCACCGTCAGCCATGTCGCGGTGCGTGAAGGCCGGATATTGGGTGCGGGCGATCTGGCAGAGTTGGTGACTTGGGGCGATTATGAGCTAAATGAAACTTTCTCTGACAAAGTCCTGATGCCGGGGTTGGTCGAAGGACACGCCCACACGATGGAAGGTACCCTTTGGCGCTATGTCTATTGTGGTTATTTTGACCGCGCTGATCCTGACGGCAAAATCTGGGAAGGTGTGCAAACGATTGAGGCGATCCAAAACAGGTTATCGCAAGCAAACGCCTTGCTGGATGATCCCGATACGCCGCTGTCGGGATGGTCGCTGGATCCTATCTATATGGACAATACGCGGGTTTCGCGCGCTGATCTGGATAGGGTGTCCTCAACACGCCCAATCGGGATTCTACATGCCTCGGGCCACATCCTTAATGTGAACACCAAGGCGTTGGAACTGGCCGGGATGATGAAAACTGGCATCAACCATTCAGGCATTCCGCTGGGCGATGACGGATATCCAACTGGCGAATTATTTGGGCCTGAAACCATGACCCCCGTTGGCATCCACGTCGGTTTTAACCGATCCCTGACAGACAGCGACGAACAGGGCTTGCGAGATTTTGCCAAGCTCTGTGTCCGCACGGGTGTCACGACGATCACGGATCTCGCGGCGCGATTGGACCCCGAAGGCGTTGACGCCATGCTGCGTGTGACCGGCGAAGCAAGTTACCCAGCACGCGTCGTCCCGTTGCAGTTTTTCATGGGGGCCACACCGAAGGAAACTGTCGATAAGGTAGTTGCACTAAAAGAACGTGCGACAGACCGATTAAGACTGGGCCGGATCAAAGCGGTTGCAGATGGTTCCATTCAGGGATTTTCAGCAAGAATGCGTTGGCCGGGGTATCACAACGGCGCCCCAAACGGCTTGTGGTATACAGCGCCGCAACAACTGGCGGACCTTTATCGCCTAGCACTGGCGGCTGGCGTCCAAGTGCACACCCATACCAACGGGGATGAAGCCACGGAAATGGTATTGGACACGCTGGGTCCCGCGTTAAAAGACCACCCCAGCCCGGATCATCGCTTTACCCTCCAGCATTGCCAACTCGCTGATGCCGCGCAATTCCGGCGCATGAAAGAGCTGAACATGTGCGTCAACCTGTTCGCCAATCACCATTTTTATTGGGGGGATGAACATTACCGCCTGACGGTAGGGCCTGAACGGGCGTTGCGCATGAATGCCTGCCGCACAGCACTGGAGACGGGTGTGCCGATGGCCATCCATTCAGATGCCCCTGTCACACCACTGGGTCCCTTCTTTACCGCATGGAGCGCGGTTAACCGGCTGACAGCATCAGGACGCACCCAAGGAGAGCACGAAAAGATTGCGGTTGATGAGGCCTTGTACGCCATCACGCTGGGGGCGGCCTATACCTTGCATATGGATGGTGAAATCGGGTCTATCGAGGTGGGAAAGAAAGCCGATTTTGCGGTGCTTGAGGATGACCCGACAGAGATCGGAGCCGACAAACTAAAGGACGTCCGCGTGTGGGGCACCGTACAGGGCGGGCGCATCTTCCCGGTCGCGAACCTATGAGTTCCCTCCTGCCCGTCACCATCATCGGTGGATATTTAGGTGCAGGCAAAACAACCTTGGTCAACCACTTGTTGCGCCATGCCAATGGTGTGCGCTTGGCAGTGTTGGTGAATGAATTTGGCGAACTGGCAATCGACGAAGACCTGATTGAAGCCGAGGAAGGCGACATCATTTCTATCGCTGGCGGATGCGTGTGCTGTTCGTTTGGGAGCGACCTGACAGGCGCCTTAATGGATATGGAAAAACTGGAACCAAAACCGGATCATCTTTTAATTGAAGCTTCAGGCGTGGCAATCCCAGGTGCCATTGCAAGTTCTGTTTCATTGCTTAATGGGTTTCGCATCGATGGCATCGTAATCTTGGCCGATGCCGAAACCGTGCAGCGCAGTGCGCGCGACAAATACATGAGCGATACGGTTCTGCGCCAGATTGCGGACGCCAACATCATTGTGCTGAACAAATCCGATTTGGTCGACGAGACCCAACTGAGCGCAACCAAACATTGGCTGGATCAACAAAACGAAGGGGTCCGTATTCTCCAAACCCGTCAGGGCATTGTTCCCCCGGAGGCGGTATTGGACAGCTTTTTGGGGCGTGAAGTAAAATCTGGCCCTCATCATAACACCGCCGATCTAGACATGATGACAATCACGCCCCCAAACCCGGTTGATGCTCAGGTATTGGCACAAAAACTGGCTGACATTAGCTTTGGTCTTGTTCGCGCCAAAGGCTTTGTCACATCCCAAAGCGGGCAAAAGAGCTTGATTCAGGTTGTTGGAAACAGATGGGAGGTCACAGCTGCGGCTCAAGACAAGACAGACGGCATAGTTTGCTTGGGATTTAAAGACAAGATTTCCAAGGCGGCCCTGAGACAGATCGAAAGGTCTGAGTAATCTATAAGGTCAGACTTGGCCGTTTCTTTAACAAGAAAATACGCGCTTCGATCCTTTTGTCGCTGTCCGCTTAAAGCATTTAAACAAGAAATCCCGACCTCATTTGGGGCATAATACCCACTTGTAATTTAAACATCCGCTTACGCCCGGGAAGTAGATCTGTACATCAGCGACGTTTTGAAATGGTGCTACAAAACTGAGCAACAAGTCATGGTATCTTCTCTTTTCAGCGCGCCATGCAGGCCGCTATCGGCCAAAGACCAAAATAGTTCACCCTGACACTGGCAAATGACGTTTCCAACCCTGCGGAATTCCGCAGGCCTCTTCAAACAAGCAAACCTAGCAGCTATTTACATGATCTATTGACCCGTATCACATTCGCCCCCATGGGAGAGGTCAATGCAAACTGAGATCGACATCGAGCGGGCACCAAGACGGATGCGCAAACGCGTTCTTAGCGTGCTGCTCTTTACCATCTTACTTGCTACCGCCGCGACTTTCTTTGGCGGCAAACATTATTTTGAACGTTCAGAGCGCGAAACCGCATCAAACCGAATGGCGTTATACTTGCGGGCTTTGAATGAAACGCTCCGCCAACACCAGCACTTGCCGTTTGTTTTGGCAAGCGATCCGCGCTACGCGCAGGCCCTGCAACCAAATTTTGTGAGACCTGAAACCAACGATAGATTGCAGCGTTTGGCCGATGAAGCCAAGTTGGAAGCGATTTACCTCATGGATGAGACAGGGCGTGTTGTCGCGACCTCAAATGCCGACAAACCGCATAGCTTCCTTGGTCAAAACTATGGTTTTCGCCCATATTTCCAAAGCGCCTTGCTAGGTGAGCGGAGCGATTATTTTGCAATCGGTGCGACATCGGGAAGACCCGGGTATTTCGTGGCGGAACCGGTTTCCTTCGCTTCGAATACCCAAAAAGGCGTCATTGCGATCAAGCTGGATGTCAGCGAATTACAACGTTCATGGGAAAGTGATCGTGAAACTGTCGTTGCCATCAACAAAGACAATATCGTGGTCTTGGCCTCCAACCCCGATTGGCTCTATCGCCCCGTCAGTGCCCTAAACACAAAGCTGCGGACGACGATCTTGGCAAGTCGTCAATTTGGCAATGAACAGCTCAGATCATTGGATTGGACACCTGTTGGACAAAACCGCGTCACGATCGAAGGGACTGACTATTTGCTAGCCTCTGGCACGTCGGAATGGCGAAACTGGACTGTCCATTATTTGCATCCAGAAAGCACTATTTTGCGTGAAACACTGCTGACGACAGCTTTTTCCAGTAGTATCATCACCTTCCTACTGGGTTTTGCAACGTTCCTCAGGTCGCGGCGTATCGAATTGGCCTACACGGCATCCGAACGGCGACGCACAGAATTGATTGAAACAAATCGCCGATTAAAAAATGCACAGACCGCATTGGCCCGTAATGCCAAGTTAGCGGCGCTTGGCCACTTGGCCGCCTCAGTTACCCATGAGCTGGGTCAGCCGATAAGCGCCTTTCGCAACCATCTTGCAGCGGCAGAGATTGGCAATGAGATAACCTCCCCCCAAACGGCCAAAAACCTAAACAAGCTTGTGGACCGTATGGAGGCAGTGACAACCCAGTTTAAATTTTTCGCACGCGGACCCGGCGACAAAAAGACCAAAGTGAACTTGACAACCGTCTTTGAAGAGGTCGAAAGTTTGCTAAAGGTTGAGATTGCGCAAGGAAATATTGACTTTCGCCCCGCTAATTTGCCCGATCCAATCTATGTCCAAGCCCACCAAATTCAATTGGAACAGGCCCTCATCAATCTTGTGAAAAATGCGATCCACGCTGTTCAGGACGCATCGAACCCAATGATCAGGATTGATGTTTTCACGATGCAGGACAACCTGGAAATTCACGTCATTGACAACGGCATGGGGCTTGCAAACTCAACTCTCAGCGATTTGCAGGAACTCTTTTTCAGCACTAAGCCATCCGGTGTCGGCATGGGGTTGGGTTTGGCTATTGCGACTGAAATCATTAAGGATCACGGTGGGGAACTTGCGTTGGGTGAGGTTGAAAGTGGCGCTGCATTTATCGTGACACTTCCATTTGTGGCGGATGGGATAAGACAATGAGCAAAGGGACTGTGCTTGTCATTGATGATGATCGCGAAATGCGCGTTTCATTGGATCATTTGTTGCAAAGCGCTGGATATGACACCGTCAGTGTAACAAATGGTCAGGATGGGTTGGATGTTTTGCACCGAAATGCAACCGATGTTGTCTTAAGTGACGTTCGCATGCCCACAATGGATGGTTTGGAATTTCAACGAAAAGCGCGGGAAATCAGCTATGTACCCGTGATCCTGATCTCGGCGCATGGTGATATTCCAATGGCTGTCAGCGCGTTGCAAGATGGTGCTTATAGTTTCATCGAAAAGCCGTTTGAGCCCCGGCGCCTTCTGGGCGTTCTGAAAAATGCAATTCGGTTGAAACGGTTGGAAGACAGCACAAAACTGTTGCAAAACCGGTTGGTCGAATTAGCGGACCTAGAACGTGTGTTAATCGGGAACAGCCCGCAAATCGCTGATGTCCGTGAGCAGATCTTCGACTTTTCAACAAGTGGAGCGAATGTCGTGATCCTTGGGGAAACGGGCACCGGAAAAGAGCTGGTTGCGCGGGCATTGCACGACCTTGGTCAGTCACCTGCTGCACCGTTTATCGCAGTAAATTGCGCGACGATCCCACCAGATCAATTTGAAGAAACTGTATTTGGAACCTTTGAAAACCCTCGTGGATTAATGAGCCAAGCTGACGGTGGAACGCTGTTTTTAGATGAACTAAGTTCGATGCCTTATCAGTCCCAATCCAAGTTTTTACGTGCGATTGAGACCAAACAATACCAACGCGTGGGGGAGACACAAACTCAGACGGTTGAGCTGCGCGTGATCAGCGCCGCGTCAGGGCAAATCACGCAGTTGGTTGCTGACAAGATCTTTCGCGAGGATCTGTTGTTTCGCTTGAACACGCTCGAGATTTCGCTGCCTTGCTTAGCGGATCGCGGTGAGGACGTCCTTTTGTTGTTTGGCCACTACCTGCAACGGCTTAGTCAACTTTATGAACTGCCGCCCCCAAAGCTCACGAATGACGATATCTCAGCGCTTATCGCCTATGATTGGCCGGGCAACGTGCGTGAACTACAAAACGTTGCAGAACGGCGTGTCTTGGCGCAGCGTCGTGGCGGCGGGTCCGTCAGGCAGGCCATTGCCAAACAAACATCATCACAGGTTTTCCCCGAAACTCTTCGTGAAGCTGTTGCCGTGTTTGAGCGGGAGTTGATAAGTCGTGCGATTCAAAACGAAAACGGGCGCATGGATGATGTCGCCGCCTCACTTGGCATTGGAAGGCGAACACTGAATGAGAAGATCGTCAAACTAGGGCTCAACAAAGAAGCCATCTTGACCCGCTAAATTGCCCTGCGGAAAACCGCAGACAACTTTTCACCTCTCCTGCATTTTCTCACATATCACGAATCCCTTCCGCTTTGGCATGTACGTCACAGGCCAGTCTAAGGCTAATTTTCTGGGAGGAAATAAAATGAAAATGTTGAAAGCACTTGTTGTAAGTGCCGGTCTTGTCACATCCGGTGCTGCCTTTGCACAAAGCGCAGATTACGTATTGAACACAGCGTCAACAGGCGGCACCTATCACCCTGTAGGCACCGCAATCTCTACGTTGTCAAAGATCAAACTGCTGCCAAAGCAAAAATTCTCACTCACCGCCGTGAACTCCGCAGGTTCGGGCGCCAACGTCCAAGCTCTATCCGCTGGCACTGCCGATTTCGCAATCTTGCAAGGTCTTTTCGGGTCTTACGCCGTCACTGGCACTGGTCCGGTAAGTGAACCACAGACAAACCTGCGTTCCGTAACAATGCTTTGGCAGAACGTTGAGCAATTTGTTGTTCCGACGGAAAAGGCGAAAACAGGCACCGTTGCGGATTTGGCTGATTTAAAAGGCATGTCTGTTGGCATGGGTAAACAGAACTCTGGTACCATTGGGTCAAACACAGTTTTGCTTGCTGGCCTGGGTTTAGATGTCACAAAAGACTTCACACTGGTCTCAGCGGGTTACGGCCCGACGGCAGATGCCTTGGCCAACGGTCAAGCGGTTGCTGCTGGTATCCCGTCAGGCCCACCAACTGGTGCGATCACCAAACTGATGGCGTCCAATGAAGGCAAATTCACGATCCTTGATGTGACGGCTGACCAAAACGCTGCGATGGATGCAGGTCGTAATCTTTGGGTGCCTTACACAATTGCTGCAGGTACTTACCCTGGTCAAGCCAAGGACGTGAACACGATCGCACAGCCAAACTTTCTGGCTGTGAATGCCAACGTCGATGAAGAGCATGTCTATATGCTCACCAAGACCATGTATGAGAACCTGCCCTTCTTGCAAGCGATCCATCCCGCAACCAAGGCCATGATGATCGATTCTGCTCTGGCAGGTCTTCCAGCGCCACTGCACCCCGGTGCCGCCCGTTATTATACAGAAGTAGGCTTGGAAATTCCCGAGAACCTAATCGCACAATAAGAAACGTGGACAGCAATAAGGGGCACCATTTGGCTGCCCCTTATTTCTTTGGGGGGAGACCATATGACAGACGCATCGGAAATTGAGGTAATGACCCGAGGCAGGCTATTAAGCATGCCACAGGGAAAATTTGGGATACATCACACCGTGCTGGTTTTCGCGATGTGTTTTGCCATTTGGCACGTTTTGACCAATGTCTATCTGACCGAACCCGGACTTTGGCAAAACGCCATCCATTTCGCTGGGTTTGCGTTTCTTGCCTCCATCACTCTTAGCCCATGGGGAAAACATTCGGGGCAAACCTGGGCTTGGGTCGTGGACATCGTCTATGGGTTGCTTGTTGCTGGGGCCGCGCTGTGGGTCGCTTGGGCTGAAAGCGGTTTATATGAACGTTCTCTCGCAACAACTGGTTTGGGTTGGCAGTTTACGTTCCTAGATTGGGCGGCGGGTTTACTGCTGATATTTGCATGTATTGATTTGTCGCGCCGGGTCTCCGGTTGGGTCATCCCGATCCTGATTGTGCTGTCCCTCAGCTACATTCTGTTTCTGGGCACGATGTTACCGGGTGTGTTTCGCTCCGCGAGCTTGCCGCTCAATGATGTCCTATTTCGAACGCTTTACAATGATGAAGGTATGTTCGGTATCCTTGGCAGCATCTCTGTCACGAACATCACCTTGTTCATGATCTTTGGCGGCTTTCTGGTTGTGTCGGGCGCAAGCAACTTTGTTATCGAAATATCCAAAGTTGTGGCAGGGCGTGTCAAAGGAGGGGCTGCTTTTGTCGCGATTATTTCTTCTGCTTTGACGGGTACGATCTCGGGATCGGCCATCGCCAATACCGCCTCCACTGGTGTCATCACCATTCCCTTGATGAAATCTAATGGCTTTCGCCCGAAATTTGCAGCCGGTGTAGAAGCTGCCGCTTCGACGGGCGGGCAACTTATGCCGCCAATCATGGGGGCCGGTGCCTTTGTGATGGCCAGTTACACCTCGATCCCATACGGCACAATTGTTGCCGTGTCTGTTATCCCGGCAATTCTCTACTTCTTGTCTGTCGCCTCTATCGTGCGCATTGAAGCCGTCAAATATGATGTGGGTTCCAAAATCGACCTGACCGTTGATCACGCCAAGATGTTGTCAGGCGGGCTAGTGTTCGTCATTCCACTGGTTGTCATGATCTGGTTGCTACTTTCAGGGGTGACGCCATCCTTTGCCGCCTGCTGGGCAATCTTAGCGGTGATAGCGACCTCGTGGTTCACCAGTTTGATTGCCCTTTTCAACAAAGACGGTCTGTTCAAGCCGGTCAACATGGGCCCGGCCAAGATCTCAGAAGCGTTGGTGAGTGGCATTAAATCTGCCATCATGACAGCCATTTTGTTGACGGCTATTGGTATTATGAACAATGCGATTGTAACCAGTGGTGTCGGGAATGGATTTTCCCTGATGATTGCGCAGTGGTCGCAAGGTTCTTTGGTGCTGGCGATTGGCCTGATTGCAATTGCCTCTTTGGTATTGGGCATGGGGCTTCCTGTTACCGCCGCATATATCATCCTCGCAATTCTGACCGCCCCGGCCCTCGCAGGGATCATGGCTGATGGTATCATCGCAGAACAATTGATGGCTGGTATCACCGATCCGGCAAAATCCGGCCTGTTCTTCCTTGTCGATCACCCTCTGGTCGCACAGGTCGCAACGGGCATGACAAAAGCCGAAGCCTGGGAGTTGATCCGGCACATTCCCTTCGAAATTGCTGTTACGATCAGGCCTGTCATGGTCGACCCTGCAATGTTGACGACATTCTTGTTGACGGCACATTTGATCATCTTTTGGCTCAGTCAAGACTCCAACGTGACCCCGCCTGTCTGCCTCGCGGCCTTCACAGCGGCCGGTATCGCGGGGTCATCTCCGATGGCCACTGGATTTGAAAGCTGGAAGATTGCCAAAGGCCTCTATGTTGTGCCGTTGTTGTTTGCTTACTCGCCCTTAATCTCAGGCGAGCTAAGTGAAATGTTGCAAATCGGTTTCTTCGCCCTGTTTGGAATTTATGCAACCAACGCCATCATTCAGTGGTACGCAGAGGGTCCAATTGGCCCTGTCGGCGCTTTGTTCCTGGTTCTTGGTGCTATCGGCGCCTATTGGCCGCTGGCTTTGCTGCCTAACATTTTGGGTGCTGTCACGGTTCTGAGTGTGATGGTTATGTCGTCCAGACGCAAAACAAAGCAAGATATCGCATAAACCACCAAGACGGCTCATCATACAAACGTTGCTTTAAGTGCATCTCTTCATGGTCTCACTTGCTCTGATCTTTGGTCAGGAGCAGGGCCATGTCGAATACCCAACATGATATGGTAGATCAAAAAACCCCCGACCAGAGACAGGATCCGTAAATCCTGCTCCCGGCCGGGGGAATAGTTTAACAAGGCCTAGTATTAGGCGATAGCGAACACGTCGTCGAATGCTTCACTACGTTCAATTGTGAACACAACGTCCTGGAAGTCGCTGTCCCCCAATCCGGTCAGGTCTTCGACACCGACACGCAAGATACCGCCCGTATCGGAACCGGAAAGGAAATGCTCTTGTCCGTCTGAGTTTGCAGCAGCATTGATGGACTGGAATATCTCAACGTCACTCAGACCGCTCAAGGACGCACCGCTTTCCGTCAGGTTGAAAACGATGTCACCGTCTATTTCAGACACCAGCGCATTGCCGTCCTGTACAACAAAGAAACCAACCTGCTCTCCTTCGGCCACATCGTTCACCGTCACACTGCCACCGTTCTGGGCATTGGCAGCAACGATCTGTGTGTCCGAAATCGCACCAGTTGCGGATTCGTACACAAATACGCCAAAGGAGTTTTCGAAACCGGACGTCGAGTTGTCCAAAGTGATGACAAAGTCGGTCCCTTCGGTTTGGCTACCGTTTCCTGTGACAAATTCCGCAAACGAAATACCGTCGATCTCATCTGCAGCGACAGCTTGACCTTCGATCAGATCCTGCCCGTCACCCAATAGCGCATCAAGGAATTGAACCGCTATTGTTTGACCGTCTGTTGTCGCCGCAAGGAAGTTACCATCTGCAAGGTCTGCGTCGACGGCGAAAGTTGCGCCGGGCACAGTGACATTCTGGCCCTCCACTGAGATTGCAGCTGTTGAGAATGGATTGCCGCCTTCAAAAACAAACTGATCACCGTCATCCACGCCGTTAAAGTTACCGCCGTCAAAGCGCGCAGCATCTCCAGCGACAACACCGTCCACAACTTCTCCATCGCGGGCAAGGATGACGTTTTCGATACTGATGAGCGTATCGACTTCGACAGTCTCATTAAAGACATTGCCATCCGCTTGCTCTGCATTGGCACCGTTCACGTCACCGCCCGCATCCTGAATAATGTCTGTGATGACAGCGCCATTCACGCCAGCAGGTGCATTATGCAAATGGATGGAACTGACACCGGCAACAGGCAGGAGTTGATCAGTGGTAATACCACTGACTGTCAGGTCACTGCTGTAGGTGACAGTATCGCCATCAACGGTAATCACCACCGTTCCGGTACCTGTTGCAGCGGAATCAGACGCGTTGTCCGGTTCCTGCGCTGAGTCCAGATTGGCGTTTAATGTGATTGTGCGCACAGAGCCCTCAGTCGTATCCGATGTCAGCAACAACTGACCTCGGATTTCGCCACCAGCAAAGGATGTGGTATGAATGTTATAGTAGAGCCGGTCATTGATGGCTTCTTCAACCAGTTCGGCAGCCGATTGTTCTGTTGTCAAAGACGCCAGCGGTTGCCCCTGTGATACAACAGAGAAACCGGTCTCCCGTGTTGCTGTGCCGTTGCCGTTCTCGTCCAAATCAACAAGGACAGACGCACCAAGATCAGAGAAGTCCGCAGTGTCAAAGCCCTCGCCGCCATCCAGCGTATCATTACCCAGACCGCCAATCAAAAGATCGTCTCCGCGGCCGCCTTCGATCACATCATTGCCGGCCCCACCATCCAGAGTGTCATTACCACCTGCGGCCAAGTCCACAACGATTTCCAACAACTGGTTCGATCTATCAATGGTAAAGTCGGCCTCATCCGTAAAGGTCGTCCCGGCGGCACTTGTCCCCCCCAGAATGATGCTATCGCCTTCTGGACCGTTGGCAGAACCGATGAACCCTTCATGCACACGGATCACTCCGTTTTCGGTCTCCCCTGTGTTTGGCGCTGTTTGGTTGATAAACGCCGCATCCAGCTCAGTGTTCACTTCCGTGCCAGCGTCCAACACGTCGTTGCCATCACGCGTGATGACGATCGGACCAATAAAGTCGCCGTTTTCGTCAAAGATCGCATCTGTCAACGGATTGCCGGGGGATGCAAGGAAGGCATCATTCGACGCAATGACCATAGTAGCCCAAGTGAAATAGCCAAGGCCGACGTCTTCGGGGTTTACATTGATGGTAAAGCTGGCTGTCTCACCGGGGTCAATCGGACCCGGAGCGCCGACACCCAGCCCAAACACCGTGCTGTCCACACCGCCATCGCCTGCTTGCTGATTGAATTCAGCCGATAGGCCAGTGACCACTCCGTCTTCCGCCAGACGCTCTAGCCCGAGGCTAGATGCCGCGCCACGGTCATATAGGTCAAAGTTCTCGCCGTCATGAAAACCAAACCAGACAGGTGTCAAGAAGGTACCCCCTTCGCCCAGCGTGTTGGTTACACTGACGGTAATCGCCTCGCCTGCACCAATCGCATCTCCACGCAGCACGTCATCACCCGCGCCGCCATTGATAACATCATTGCCTTGGCCGCCTGCGATCAAGTTCGCGCCTGCATCACCTGAAAGCACGTCATTATTGTCCGTGCCGATAAGGTTTTCGATACCTGTGAATGTCTCATTCACCATACCATAATCAGCGGTGCCTTCTTCTATCGACGCTGTGACACCCAGGCCAATGCTCTGGAAACTGTTGGTGTCGATGCCAGCCCCGCCGTCAATCACATCCGTACCACCGCCGCCTGCAAGGATGTCGTTTCCGTCACCCCCCGAGAGAATGTCATTGCCCCCGCCGCCGCTTAGGTCGTCGTTGCCGTCATTCCCTGTTAGTGCGTTATTGTTACCATCCCCGATCAGGATATCATTGCTTTGGGATCCATCCAGATTCTCAAAGTTTGAGAAGGCTTCGAACACAGTGCCATTTGGTGTTTGATACGATGCTGTACCGTTACCCAGATTGGCCACAACATCTGGGCCGATGCCCTGAAAGCTGTTGGTGTCATTGCCTTCCCCGCCATCCAGCACATCCGTACCACCGCCGCCTGCGATAAAGTCATCGCCAGCACCGCCCGAAATAACATTGCTCGCCACACCCTGTGCGATCAAGCTGTCATCGTTGTCAGAACCGATGAGGTTTTCGATCCCGGTAAAGGTCTCATTGACCATACCGTAATCAGCAGTTCCTGATCCATCAGCCTGCAAAACAGCCGTGATGCCAAGGCCAATGCCTTCGAAGCTGTTGGTGTCGATGCCAGCCCCGCCGTTAATCACATCCGTCCCGCCGCCGCCTGCAAGGATGTCGTCTCCGTCACCACCATTCAGGATGTTTGCAGCACCGTCACCAATGAGCGTATCGCCGTCGTTTGATCCATCTATGTTTTCGACACCTGCTAGATCAAAGCTTTCCACAACTTCGCTAAATACGCTCTGTCCGTTTTGTCCAACAACATTGCCATTCACGTCGCCGCCTGCGTCTTGAATGATGTCTGTGATAACCGGCCCATTTACCCCGGCTTCTGCATTATGCAAATGGATCGAACTCACGCCTGCCACGGGCAAAAGATCAGATACAGCCAGACCTGTGACGCTCAATTCACTGGAATAGGTGATAGTGTCCCCCACCACGGTGATCGTCACAGTACCCTGACCGGTCGCCTCAGAGTCGGAAGCATTGTTTGGTTCTTGTGCGCCGTCCAAATCTGCGCGCAACACGATGACGCGTTGACCACCTTGGGTGGTGTCACTTTCCAAGATCAATTGACCGCGAATTTCGCCTCCGCCAAAGTCGGTTGTGTGGATGTTGTAATACAACCTGTCATTTATCGCCTCGACGAGAAGCTCTTGTGATGATTGTTCCGTTGTGAGAGAGCTAAAAGGCTGGTCACTGGAGCTGAGCGAAAAGCCCGACGAGCGCGTGGCCAACTCTGAATTCAGATTCGCCGAAACAGGGACATCAATGTCATCAAAATTTGCGTTCGGAGGGAGGATAGCCATTTATAATTCACTTTCATGGTTATATCTGCATCCGTTTTGACGGAAGCAGCTAAGTCGTTACGAGTATGCGGCAGGATTCAAATCGCCTTGCCTCTGGCAGAAGATAGAAATCACTTGGGGAACTTGAAATAAACGTTGAGGTGAGAAAGTTTTTTCAACTTTAATATCTTAAAAACAACACCTTAAAAGATCACCCCTCCATCAAATCAATCTAAAATTAGCTGTCAAAAATATTCGATGCCATGGGTTAACGTTAATGTGACTGGATATGGGATACCTAAGATTAGCCCATCGATTTCAATTTGCGGCCAATGATCTGCGACACTGTTCGTCGTCATATGAAATGGAACACCCACTTGTCCTGACGCTGCGGTCGCAACCTGCATAGCTGATGGGGTGGATGGCTCCTGCTTCAACCGGCGTTGCAATGCGCCATAATGCAGTTGTCTAAATCTGCTTTGAGAGGAGCCACCCCATGCAAGTTACCACAATCGGCGTTGATCCACTGACCGGCAGTTGATTGTGCAGCAATCAATGAGAGGTTGGCCAAGAACGTTTTCCAAGTCCATGGTATCGCAGAGAACGACGATGTGTTGTTCAACAAGCCTTTACGGCGGGCGCAGTTTCTGCCCTTCTTTGCGAAGTTGGAACCTTGCCTGATTGGTATGGAATCCTGCAGCAGCGCGCATCATTGGGCCCGCGAACTCACGGCCTTGGGTCATGATGTCAAACTGATCCCACCGATGTACGTGAAGCCTTACGTCAAACGTGGGAAGTCAGATGCAATCGACGCCGAGGCAATCTGTGAAGCCGTGACACGACCCACGATGCGCTTTGTTGCAATCAAAACGGTTGAGCAACAAGCTTTGCTGTCACTGCATCGGGCTCGCGACCTTTTGGTCCGTCAAAGGACACAACTGATCAACGGCCTGCGCGGCTTGGTTGCTGAGTTCGGTGTCTACATCCCCAGAGGGCTGGCCCGTGTACTTGGGTTTGCTGAGGATATCACACTTGGTGAAGTGCTCGACTTGCCAGACATCGCCAATGAGGTGATCCGCAACCTGTCGGAACAGTTGATGGCATTGCATAAGCGGATCCGATGATATGAAGAGCGCCTGAAGCAGGTTGCCAAGGAAGATGCCCGCGTCCGTTTGTTGCGCACGATACCGTGCGTCGGCGCTGTCACAGCCTCAGCGATCATCGCCAGTATCGGCGACGGACATCAGTTCCGAAACGGCCGGGAGTTTGCCGCTTGGCTGGGCTTGACGCCTGCGAATAAATCCAGCGGAGGTAAGGAAAAGCTGGGGCGGTTCACCAAGATGGGCGATCAATATTTACGCTCGTTGCTTGTCGTCGGCATGACATCACTGGTCCGACAAACACGGTCCCACCCCGAACGTGCCAGCAAGTGGCTGACATCACTGCTCGAACGCAAACCTGCGCGCGTCGCAACCGTCGCCATGGCCAATAAGACTGCCCGGATCGTCTGGGCAGTGCTCACCCGTGACGAACCCTACAGCCCCCTTGTGGCAGCCTGAAAAGAAAGGAACAACGAGTTAGCAAGACCCGCGAGATGATGGTGCATAAGTCTGCCGCCAAAACCAAGACACTCCGCCGAATGTCCCAGGCGTAAGAGCCCGCATTGCTGATAGGAACTTGGTTTGTGGTACCCATCCACTGCCCGGCAGGGCATTGGACAGCAATGTCCCGAGAGGGAGGGCCAGCGGTCAAAGCCGCGCAAACAGGCCCCTCTCATGGTTTGCAAGCAAACCACTGCCGGGCAGCGGGAACACATGACTGCTTCTGACAAATGCACAAATCGGATCAAAAATGTCTTGCTATGCAGGAGCCATCCACACAAGACATTCGCTTAGGGACTTTTCAATCGGGCTTCTGGCTGCGCTTGTGACGGATACGCCGACAAAAGCACCGGAAACGATAGAGCGAGTGCTGAACTGGCCGCTCTTTCAGATAACTGAGTTTCGTAAAGGCGGACAAAGCCGAGGGATGGTTTTCGACGAATTTAAGCAGCATCCAATTGATGCTGATGGTAACTCCGTTTTGCCAGAGTGTTTTTCGGCCTGCCCAACGACAGTTCGCTATGCATTGGAAATGCTATTCGAATTCTTGTCGCCTAGCCCCCGGATAACGGACTACCTCGGTCCGGGGCGCTTACGTTCTTACTACGTATCTGCCTAACCAAAAGCATGACCCGTCATACATCCTCCTGAAAATCGCGTTGATGATAACTGGCGGACTTTGCAAAGTCGCGCGTTCGGCCCAAACCAGACACTCACCGACTGAAGTGATGCTGCGCGCAGCTTCACAAGACCGGCGATTCACTGCAGCTACTCGATGTGTGTCGTGGCCGATGTCGGCAACGCGGACTTTGCTGCCGTTCATACCCTTGTAACAAATGACCGCTCTTCAGCTTTGTCATCCCTAAAACGCCTTGAATTCATGCCTTTCGATTTTGCAGAAAGCTTTCAAATTCCTTCAGCATAGGTCCAAATGCAGACATTCCAAAGCCGAACCGCACCCAATTCTCATTGTCATTAAAAAAGCTGTTATCAACGAGGATAAGGCCGCGTTCTACGAGGAGTTGCTGGCACATCTCGGATGCTGATCGGAAGCTTGACGCCTTTGTGTCTAGCTTGGCCATGCACACCGTTCCATGTTCCGGATAGCTAGCAGACAGGAATTCGCATTTATCAATTACCTTGCGCAGTGTTGCCAGGTTTTTACATGAAATGCTGGTCTTACTTTTGATGAGTTCCTCGGCATGGTTCAACGTCACGATGGCCGCCATTTCGGACAACGCTGACACATAACAATGACCAAATGTACGTACGTTTTTGATGCGCTCAATTATTTCTCTATCTTTGCAGATGATCCAGCCTATTCGTAGCCCAGGAAGCCCAAATGTCTTTGTCAGGCTTCCGACGCTAATTATACGATCCGAAAGGGATGCTAACGAAGGTGCCTCCGTACCCTCCTGCTGTGGCAAGCCCGCATAGACTTCATCTGCAATGATCCAAGTGTCCGTAGCGTCAGCGAGATCTATGATACTATTCCGGCTTTGCTCGTCAGGATACCACCCGACGGGATTGTAAGGCACGTTTAGGACGCAGGCCGCTATTTCATTTGTGAACAACGCGCGTAACGTATTTTCTGCCAGATCTTCGTCTTCGCGTTCAAAAGGAACCATCGCGACAGTTGCACCACTTCGCACTAGGCGATCTGGGATCGGACTATAAGTGGGGCCCAGAACGGAGACGACATCGCCAGTTTCGAGGATCGCCTCGTAGATACTTGGCAATGCATCATCGATGCCATTTGTAACAATTACCTGGTCCGGTTCAACGCCGGTGTGGTGGGCAATCGCGACCCGCAGATCCTCACCACCAAAAATTGGTGAATATCCTCCCCCGAAACCTTCAATTCTTTCACGCAGAGAAGGATCCTTCTCAATCAGCCAAGACATGGGCGTTAGCTCTGCGTACGAAGAAGAAAGCGTTCCCTTCGCTTTACGCATTTCATTGGTCTGTTGGTATAGTCTAAGCGGAAAGCCCGCCTTAACCTCTTGCCACGGCATTTTTGAACCCCAAACTGATTTACGCTGAGTTGCCGCAATCTCTGCGCGAATGTCAACAAACGGTTAGGCTTGGACAAACCTAGCAGCCGTTCGAAGGAACGTGCAGCATACCGAACTCTGGGCTCAGAGCCGTCATCTGACAGTTTCGGTCAAGATCGGATGGCGCTGATCGCTCTTCAAGATCGGCTATGCGGGACTTTGCTGCCGTTGAATTTCAGAGTATGAATGACGGCTTAAGTAGGTTTTCTTCTTAGTCTGCTAGAAAGATGCGCTGGTTCTGCTTGCAATGCGGAACCAAAACGTTACGAAAGGCGCGCACCTTTTTTGAGGGCCAAATTTCCGGATGCCCGACGACCCAAATATCGGTGTAGGGCTGCGGTGGCAGTATGGGAACTTGGACCAATCCTCCCGCTCTTTTGCCTAGATATATGGGCATCCGGATCAATCCTAACCCGGCCTGCGCTGCTCCAAGCATAGCAACCATATCGTCGAACCGAAATCTGACACGATTGTTCGGATACTCCGGCTTCAGACCCGAAGGGACGAACGGTCGTTTTTCATGAACCACCCAATCAATCATCGCGGATGGGTCGGTTGCAATGCGCTCCGCGACAAGTGGGCTCGCGAAACTGGCACGTTCCTGTTTTAACAAGCGCAGGCCCATGAGCGTATCGCCAGGATTCTGGCTGATCCGGATGGCAAGGTCCGCTTCAAGTCGTTTCAGATCAAGGTGATCGTTCCGCGCCAAGACACATAGGTCGATCAGTGGGTACATTCGACCAAACTTGTCCAGAACAGGTGCTAGAAAGTTTGAGATCAGCAACTGTGGGGCCGTGATCGTCAATGTCCCACTTAGTTGATCCTCAGCGCCACGCAAATTGCGCCGCAAGGTGTGTTCCTCAGCTTCCATCTCTTGCGCGTGTAAGGCAACAACATGGGCCGAGCCCGTCGGGCGATAGCCGTCAGCCAAACGCTCAAACAAATCAATACCTAATGAGCTTTCGGCACGCCGAACTCTTCGCGCGACAGTCGTATAATTGACACCCAACGCTTCGGCGGCTCCGGCAAGCGTTTTATGACGCACAAGCATCAAGATCGTCCGCAAATCATCCCAAGCTAAATCCATGCAAGATATTTTGCATGTTTCATGCGCAATTACACGCGTTTTCGCACAGCCCCCAATATGTGAAAGATCGATCCAAGAAGAATGAAAGGATACGATCATGATCTATGCATATGTGAAGCTGACTGTCACGAACCCTAATGCGATGGCGCAGTACCGTGAAGTTGCCACCGCAGCGCTGACCAAGCACGGGGGTAAGGTTGAAGCCTCTGCGCGCGAATTTACGACGTTGGACGGCACACCTGAGGCGCCCGATGCCGCTGCACTTTTGAGTTTTCCAGACAAAACCTCAGCTCTGGCTTGGGCCAATGATCCTAAATTGGCTGATGTCCACGCTTTGCGCCGCAGCGCAGGTGGTTCTGACATCTTACTTCTGGGCTAGTTGCCCTTCATTCGAACACGGAGATCAACATGATCAAAACAACACTTTTAACAGGGCTTGCATTGATCTTTGCAGGCAACACTGTGCTTGCTGAAGAAAGCTGGATAGTCAGCGGATTCAATATGCCAGAGTCCGTTATTTTTGACGCCTCCCGCAACCGGATTATTCTTAGCACCATTATCGGTAACCCCAGTGAAGCTGATGGCAAGGGCAATATTGTCCTGCTGTCGCCCGATGGGGACGTGATAGATGCCGCATGGGCAACGGGGCTTGATGCCCCAAAGGGGATGGCAATATTAGGTGACATTTTGTTGGTTGCGGACCTCACACGCCTGCATGAGATAGATTTGGCTACAGGTGAAATCCGCCGATCACTTGATGTGCCTGATGCGGTCTTTTTGAACGATATTACCTCTGATAACGAGACTGCTTACATCACTGATATGTTGGCAGACACGATTTGGCGCTATTCGGATGATGTTCTCGAACCGTGGCTCTCTGATCCTATGCTTTCGCATCCAAACGGCATTTTTCTGGACAATGATCGTCTGATTGTCGGGTCTTGGGGTGCAGGTCTTCGCGAAGATTTTACAACCGAAGTGCCTGGTTCACTCTTGTCGGTTGCGTTGGATACGAAGGAAATCAGCGTAATAGCCTCTGAGGTTGGTAACCTTGATGGCATCACCCGCATCAACGATACAATCATCGTAAGCGATTGGGTGTCGGGTGCATTGTTCTCTGTTGACAGTAGCGGCAACGCTCACAAGTTAGCGCAGTTAGAACAAGGTCTTGCAGACATCTCATCACAAAATAGTACGCTCTATATGCCGATGATGTTTCAGGGCACTTTGAAGTTACAACAACTCCCATAAAGACATCGCTGGTTCTCGAAAGAGAACCAGCGATGTCTTATTTGTACAAAACCGTCCGCCCATCTCGGAATTGATGGGAGTTTCTATCGAGAAATTAGCTGCGTTGGTCTTACAAGGACCGGAAGAGTCATATTCCCGCGATCGGATAACAGCAGACATTTGTGCAAAGCGCAGCATCAAACAGTATGGGCTCTTCGCGGCCATCGGATGCGGCGCAGCATCTGCCAAATCACAGCGCCAGTCCCCGTCACGCCCGGCCCTAAGCGGATGAGGTGGGTGGCTCCTGCTCCACCGGCATCGAATGTGCCAAAGTGCAGTTATCAACGACTGCTAGGAAAGGAGCCACCCAATGACAGTAAAGACAGTCGGCCTGGATCACTGACCGGCAGTTGATTGCATCGCAATCAATGAGAGGGATTGCCAAGGACGTTTTTCAAGTACACGGCATTTCTGAGAACGGCCGAGTTATTTTCAACAAGCCGATCAAGCGCGCGAAGCTACTGGCCTTTTTTGAGACACTTGCGCCCTGCGTCGTAGGCATGGAAGCCTGCGGTTCATCCCATCATTGGGGCCGTCAGCTGCGCACGCTCGGCCATGATGTGAAGCTCATGCCCGCTGGTTACGTCAAACCGTATGTGAAGCGGGGCAAGAACGACGCGGTTGATGCGGAAGCAATATGCGAGGCAGTTCGACGCCCAACCATGCGCTTCGTCGAGATCAAGACGGAGGACCAGCAAGCTATCCTCTCGATCCATCGCACGCGCGACTTGGCCGTCCGGCAGCGCACCCAGCTGGCCAATATGATCCGCAGCCTGCTGCGCGAGTTTGGCCATATTCTGCCCATTGGGATCGAAGCGGTGACGGCTTTTGCGAAGCGTCACTTGGCTGGGGAGCACCCGGACATGCCGGAGATCGCAACCGGCATGCTCGGCATTCAGTGCTATCAGTTCATCGGCCTGAACGAGCGCATCGACGGATACTCCAAGATGATCGAGCAACATGCCCTGTTGAACGCAGATGCGCGCAGGTTGATGCGCATGCCGGGGATCGGGCCGATCACGGCCTCAGCGATTGTCGCCACTATCGGCGATGCGCATCAGTTCCGAACAGGAAGAGATCTGGCCGCCTGGCTGGGCCTCACCCCGCTCAACAAGTCGAGCGGCGGCAAAGAGAAACTGGGCAAGATCACCAAGCAAGGGGATCGCTACATTCGAAAGCTGCTGGTTGTGGGTATGACATCGCGCGCGGTCATGGCAAAATGGTCGCCAGAGAAAGTCGATCTCTGGACAGCCAAGATCATTGCCGACAAACCGTTTCGGCTGGCAACAGTTGCGATGGCAAACAAGGCAGCGCGTTCCATCTGGGCAATGCTGACAAAGAAACAAGAATACCGGCAACCGGCGTTCTGACCGCGCAGACTGCCCACGAGATGCAAGACGTTGAAGTGATGATGCGGAAGTAACTCAACCAAGAGCAAGGACACTCCGGGAAGGTCTCCGGCCCTCTGAGGTCGATAAGCCGATTGGAACCTCGCTCGCGGAATTCATCCACTGCCCGGCAGTCGCTGCTTGCAGCGATGAGAGGGAGGGCCAGTGGAGGCAATGCCAAAACATAAACAGGCCGGACAGACGACAGTACTGACGAAACGACCGCGAAAATCGCTAAAAAACTCTTGCAATGCAGGAGCCACCCACAGAAGAC
>JBDWQI010000022.1:0-277949 GCA_039986635.1 Sulfitobacter sp. | reverse complement strand
AAACTCGTAAAACAGCGCCGCTTGAGCTTCCCGACGTCGTCCCATCATGGCAATCAATCTCCCAAATCAATGAGAAAACTGAATCAGCAAAGACTGCCGAGATTAAGGCGAGTTTTTCAACGGAATAGGCTCAGAGCTGCCGTTAGTCGGCTTACAAGTGGCCAAGAATCAAAGTCTGCCTTCGCTGATCTCAGAGCCCCATATTTGAAGCATCCAACGGCGGCTCTCCCCCAAAATTGGCCAACTAATGAAGTGCTTGGGTGCCGGGTAGTTTTACCCTGTATCTCCTCCACAAATCTGACAACGCTCTGTCAAATGGGCCAACCGGACCATTGATAATGAAGCCGGATGGAAGTTTAGGAGATGATCATGAAGAGTTTTGTCGGCTGGTGCGCAGCATTCACTTTGCTATGTACCGTTGCAGCGGAGGCGGCCACGATTTGCAACGTTAACGGAACAATTGCAGTTGGGGCAGCGCGTGCTCGCGACCTGAACGTCACCGGTGCAGGAAGTGGAGATGTCAAGTGTAATGTCATTGGAGCCGTTCTCCAAAAAACCGGAATCGGACCCGCGCATAAATGCACGTTCTTTATTTTTGACGCACCACTTCGCAACGGCTGGGAAATCAAAAACATTACGACCAGTGGAGGTGCCAGGACTACTCTGCACCACGCCCGGTATGGATGGAAATTCAAGCTGAAGAGCGTCAACTTGGCCGATGTCACACTGATAATTCGACGCGTACGATTTAAGCACAATGGTCAAAAAAATTGTGCCGCTGAAGAATGGCGCAATGCGTTCCAGTAAACCTTTTTGGACGGAAACCCACCGATTTTGTTGTGAAGTTGTGCAAGTGGATTTCTTGAGCCGACGCCTGCTGCTTTGCGCTGGAGGTGTTTCCAATTGAGGAACACGAAATAAGCCGTGGGAAATGGTATGAAACTCCATCAATCTCCAATTTTGCTCTACGTCACACCAATGTACTGTATTTGGCCTGGTCCATCATAACCGGATATTTGGCGAGTGAAGACGACGGATCGGATGGGAATGGGGGGCCAGTCAGTTTGATCCCAAACCATATTCGTTGGCCCTTAACGATAGGATGACGGTCTCGTACCCCCCTGGAGTGTAGATGACTTTCGATAGTTCAATCCGCTTCTCTGGAGATATTGAGGCAACAAAACGGTTGTAGTCAGTGTTGGCGACAAGGCCCCTGGATATCCCCCGCTTCGTCAATCAGATGATTTGAAAAGAGCGCTGTGGTGCTTCGGCGTGGTTCGTACGAAACAGGAATTGCATCGGTTTGAAACTTTAGGGGTACAGCTTGTGGGGTTTTTCAAGAGGCAACCAGAGATTGGCGCTGCGATACTGATTGCCCTTTGCGTCACGACTGTCGTTGTGGTGTTTTTTCCAGAAGGACATCCACTAAATGATTGGCTCTACAGATGGTCCACTTTGGTCGGTGGATTAGCGGCAGTGGTTGCCGCATTTGTCACCGTATCAGAAATGAGAATGTCACAAGTCGAACAATCGCAAAACCATCGTGAATTGGTCGCACTTGGGCTTCGAGTGGAAGCCGTTGCCGCGCGGAAGAACATTCAAGAATTTCTCGCCTTGTTGTTGAGGCGCTACAACAAAGTTCACGATCTTACGGGGAAATTGGAGGTTGCTGTCAAAAACGCGATGGAGTCTGAGCTGGGGAGCAGTGGAGTTAACTATCTGGAAGCGATGCCAATCCAGCAGAATCTTGCAACACAGTTGCAAGAATTCTTCAGATTTCAGGAAAGTAGGGAGTTTGCCAACATTTACCCAATTCTGAATGCTGAACAGATTACGAAGGTATTGGCACTCACCAACGCGGTTGGCAACATGGCAAATGAAGTAGGTTCTCCTTCGGTTTTTCTAACGGCCGGTGATGACTCGAATTCTTGGCTTTTGGGTGGAGCCAATAGTTTGACCAAAATGACAACTCTGGTACAAATTGAGCTCTGTCGCTTGCAATATGATTTGCACGATTTGCAGTGGTTTTATGTTAGGAATTCGCCCCAAATTTTTTGATTCAATGGCGTCGTGGCTGTGCCGAATAAGAGCAGCGCGCATAGTGACGGTAAATTCGTCTGCAACTGAGATCTCAGCGTTTTCTATTTCCTTACCCGGTGACTCATTCAGATACCATCTAGAGCTGTATCAGCTACCAAAGCATCTCTAGGCCGGATTTGAGCACCAAGCGGTAGTTTGCCGGTTTTCGGATTGCCAAACATCAATGACCGCATTGACCGACGTCAACGTTCCGGGCCCAGTGCCGCCAACGTCTATTTCTCCATTTGCTGAAGTTATGCCGTTTGGTAGGCCAGATCACTTGGCCGGCAATTTAGACACTCGGTTCTCAGTTGCTAACAATGTTTCGGTCCTGCCGGCTCAGCTTAACAACGTAAGTCTCGATACCAAATTGCTCGTTGTCTATGAAAAAACTGTGCGCTTACGTCACTTAAACAGCCTCAGAGTTGGCAGCAGTGAGCAGGCGCATAAGGCTACGAATCAACCGACCAAGCTCACAGGAAAATCTGAGGTAACCTTTGGACGGCGCAACGGCAGCGTCCTGGAAACCGACGCGGTGCCGAATTCAAAAAACCGGTAAGCGTTTGATAAAGCCAGAATTCGGTTGGATGTACCGTCCAAACTTGCCAGCTCGTTATTGCGGCAGACAAGCTCTTCAAAAGCGATTTCAAGATGTCGGTAAACGGTTTTTTGTGAGCAACCAATGGCCTTGGAAAACGACCGGGCGTTGAATGCCTTGCGTTCGGCCAGCCCTCTGACAACGCGAAACCGCGCCGGAGGCATGTTGGCAATGTGTGAGAGCCACAGCCGAAGCGTTTGAGCATCGATCGCGCCAAACTGAAACAGCCATCCAAGAAAATAGGGAAACGTCAGATATTCTACCTCGAACTCTTCCAGGTCGTTGGCAAAGGCATTTTCTTTGCAACACATGTAATCAATGGCCACGACGGACTTGGTATGAAACGGATAAACATAACTGACGCCCAGCACCCAGTGAAAATCATAGGGAGAACAAACGATTTTGTAGATGGCGGAGCTTGCCCAGTTTTCCATTGATGTCACGGCATCGACAAAAACTGCAGAACCGGGTTGTAAAAAAGTCAGCGGAGTGAATTCATCGAGGTGTATGTGCCGCCCATAATTGGCAATCACCGATCGGGGCGTATTGGCCACCGCGCTGACAATTTCGCCATCCGGGAGCCCCTTTTGATTGTGGCGGGCAAGATTGATTGTCAACGCATCGAAGTTCAAACGAGGCGACATTTGGTTGAGGCTGTCGGCATGGAACTTGGCGAATTCCTGGAGCGACATTTTTGTCGCTGCCGGAAACAAATCCTCGGTTAAAAACCTGTCACAATATGTCGAAGCAGTTCGCACAACGCCTCTCTCTTTTGAAATTTGTTTGGTCCAACCTGAGCGGTCGGCCAACGTTAAAAGGAAAACCCCACTCCAATGCCGCCTTACAGGCTAAACCACCCGCGCAATTTCTCTTAACCGAAATCTGACACCAGGACATCAACTGGGCGGAACAACGAAAAACGGGGTCACAAACTGGATGGGATTATTGATTCCTCATCACCTTACAAAATACATCTTGCGCCAATCTGGCGAAACCGACGCTAATTTTTCAGGGTAAATTTACCCCCCAATGGAGATTTGGATCAGCAGCAGATCCACAGATGACTGGGGTCCTGAAGTCAATTGGTTGATCCGTATTGGGCCGAATGCGCGCCATTATCGATCACCTGTTGTCCGGGGCAATTTTGCCCTGTTTTGAATCACCCACTCCCCTAGTTCTGTATGCGAGCCTTGGATATTGGTCAGCCTTCTTCGTGAGGCTCCGATTCCCGTTGGCAATTCAGCAGAGGGGAGATGGGGATGGTCAAGTATGTAAGGATGCTGAATTGTTTCAGCGGTTTGGACCGATCGGCGTCAGTCCTTCCAACATCGCACACCCGTGTCCGCGGGAGCGGCGTTCTCCTGATCCTGATCGGCCTGGCTTTTTTCGCATCCCAATCCTGGGCGACCCAAAATTGGGATGAATATGAACAACCTGGCTCCGGCAGCGAAGCTCACGCGCCCATCGCAACCGCTAAGTCTTCGGTGCAGCCCGAATTGGTGCAGATGGCACAAAAGGTCAAAAAGCGTCGAATCCGGCGCCCAAGACCAAGGATCTCAACTAGCAAGCGCCGTCCGGTAAGTGGAGCGAGCAAAAGGCGCAAAAGAGTAGGCCGCCCTGGAACGACCCGACGTTCGGGTTCATCCAGAAGAGTTCGGAAGAAGAAAAAAAGACCTATCCGACCATCCGGGGAGAAAAGGAAAGCCGCTACACAGCAGAAAACGGCAACCCAAAAATCAAAAATTGCCGAACAACCGAAGGCTGGAAACAACAGAAAGTTAATCGAAGAAAAGCCAAAATCTACCAAGTCGGCAATCCGTCCGGCGGTTTCGGGAAAAGGTAAAAACACAGCAGAAGTTGAAGCGAATAATCCATTCGGCGTGGTGCTGCCCGGTCAATCGGTCATAGTTTCGGGCAAGGGTTCGCCTGAAGATCGAACTCAAATTGACGGCAGTGAAGAAGTTGAGGATGGGAATGTAGGAGGGGGTGATTGCGCACCGGGTCATGTCAACCGCGGCAGCGGTTGCCGTCCAACCATGGCCACGGTGCAACCACCGCCGCCACCGGAACTGGACGGCGTCACCGATTCATCCGGCGATGTTGGATCGCAGACCGACGGCAAGGGGCCACCCTCGATGGGGCAGGAGGATGTAAGCGACGAACCAGAATCCCCTCCAATGAATACACCTGAAGTCGTCAATTGCAGCAGCAATCCTGGACATGTCATCTGCGGCGGCGGTTCCCCGGCAGACCCCGGAAACGACCCACCGCCCTTGCAGCAACCAGACCCCGCGCCCGGGTCAGGTGCTCCGCCGCCTTCTGACGACACTGACCTCGTTGACGGTTCTCCCGGATCAGGTGATGAACATGACGGTGAAATGGCTGGTGGCGACACTTCGGGCGACACCAATCCTGGCGGGTCGAATTGTGTGAAAAGCCAGCAGCCTACTGATTGCCTGCCACCTGAATCAAACGACCCTCCCGGTCATCAGCCCCCCGCCAACGATCCTCCATTTGTTCACTGGCCACCACATGACGGAGGCCATGCAATCGTTCCCAGGCCCGGTCCAAAACGCATTGTGCGAACACGGCCGACCAGGTCAAAAGTGCGGAAAGTCAGCCGTATCGCCGTGATCATCGGAGTACCTCGCTACGGATACAAACGATTGCCCTATGTCTCCTACACGACCAAGAACATGGACTATATGAGGCAAATGCTAAAGACGCGCTTCGGCCTGACAAACAACCGGATCCTTTATGTAAAGAATCCACGCAAGGCGAAGATGAAGCAGATCTTTAACCCCCGGAGCCGGTCTCGAGACGCCCTGGCGTCGCTGTTAAGGCGCTACAGGCCCGACGAGGTCATCATTTACTATGTCGGCGGCGCAACTGTGATCAATTCCGGTCGCTTGCCACTTCTTCTGCCGGCGGATGCACATCCCAAGAAATTGGCCTCCTCCGGTTACCCGCTGGCATCAATATACTCATCATTGCGCAAGATGGGCGTCCGCCGACTCCAATTCTACATCGAAGCGGCATTCAGCAAGGTCCTGGGTCGTCAGCGTTCGTCGGTGGGAGCAGACTTGCCAAAACACAACCTTCAACCCGGCCATTTGCTCGGAGATAGCAGGTTGTTTGACAATTGGTCGGTCTTCGTCGCTTCATCAAACAACCGGCCGGTCATCGATGATGGGGAGGTCTGGCCGGCCATCTTTACGATGTCAATTGTCAACGGTATGCGGGGTTCCGCTGACCGTCGCGGCTATGGCAACAGAGATGGCTTCATCAGCGCCGCCGAACTGATCCGATACTCCAGACAGGTGGTCAAAGACCACGCAACAGATGCTGCTGCCGATCCGCTGCTTCCGCAGCAATACGGCCGCGGTGGGCGTTTGCTGCATCGGTATCGGGCGAAGTAGGAGGCCGCCGTGACTGCAGCGGAAACGGGAATATTGTGTCTGATCGCGGTAATCGGTCACCTGATGGCCCTGTTCTGGCTTTGTGTAGAAGAATATGAAGTCGACCTGTCACGTGATCGGATCTATGCCTTGCCGATCAAGGATCCGCAGGTGCGGCGCGAACTGCTGAATTCAGTACACACGCCGCTGCATGCCATTGTGTTGTTGGTTTTTCTTGTATCAGGCGTGTTCGGTGACAGAAGCATTGGCGCTTTCTTTTACACGCTGTTGCTGACAGCGGTTTGGGCGGAAGTCTGGCATTATGGTTCGCATCGACTTTTCCATTTGGCATCATTTCACTGGATCCACGCGGAACATCATAAAAGCCGCCTGTCCAGCCCGTTCACCGCGCTTTCGTTTTCATTGACTGAAAAGCTCATATTCGATGTTGGAATCATCGGTGTGCTGGCGATCGTCAACTTTTATGTTGCTTTGAATTTTTTTGGCGTGGCCACCTGGTTTGCCCTCTATCTGGTGATCAATTCCTATGGCCACGCAAATTATGAGATCAGAAGTGCCGGCTTTTTAAAGGTCAAAGGGCGCTACCTCACCTCCACCGTTTATCACGCCCTCCACCACAGCCGCTACACCGGCAATTACGGATTGGGAACGCGTTTCCTCGACCAGGTTTTCGGTACGGAATGGCCGGACTCTGACGCGGTCTTCGAACGTGTTGTGCTTGACCAGTCCCCCCTCGAAGGTCTCCGGACCAAGGTTGAAAGCAGGAAAGGCAAGTCATGAAACCTGAACTTCGCGCGGCGCTGGTTTCAGTCGGCCTGGTTAAACGGTTCAGCGAAACAGAAGTCATAAGACACAAAGGGAGTTTTGCACCTGACATGCTTCTGCTGCTTGAAGGGGAAGCCCTCGTCGAACTCGCCGACTCTGAATTTGATGATGCCAGCATTTCTGTGGGACGGGACTCAATTGTGGGAGAAATCGGCTTTCTGACCGGGAAGGGCGCCAATGCTTCGGTCCGGGCCCTGAGCGACGTTGAGGCTGTATCTTTGGATCAACGAGCGATGGAACAATTTGAGGAAAAACATCCCGACCTGGCGGTGATTTTCTATCGATACCTGGCTCGCACAATGGATGCACGGCAAATACAAAACGAAGTTTTATTGAGTGATTTTGACCACCTGCCAATGCCTTCGGTTGAGGTGGTTCGTTGCAAGTGTGCAGACACATTGCTGCAAGCGCAAAAACTACGATATGCCGTCTATTGTGGCGAATTTGGTCGAGATTCTCCTAATGCCGATCAGGAACTCGGCGCGATAGTCGACGAACTCGATCAACACGGAATTTCCTTTCTTGCGCTGCGAAAGCAAGCGCCGGTCGGCACCGTTCGGATAAATTTCGTCAAGGACGGAGGCTTGGGGATTTTACCGCAATTGTACGGAATGGCTGGATCTGGTTTTTGTCTCGACCGGTCAGTCGTGGTGACCAAATTTGCCATTGTTGGCGGATATCGCGGCGGCGGCACCTATCTTCGATTGTTTAGCGCCATTGGCTCCTATATCGCAGCATCCGGGTACCAATCCATTTTTATGGATTGCGTACCCAAATATGCCCGTTTCTACAAATCCATCGGATTTGAGCAATGTGCAGAGGAGTTTATCCATTACGAGAACGGGCTGTCAGTGCCCATGGTGTTGGACATCGAAGCATATCTTGGCGAAATGTCATTTTCAGAACGGTACTCGCAGAACGTTTTTCGCCACGAAACTGACACATGAGCCAATCAGCCATGGTGCTGGGTTTCTCTCACACTGTGGAATCAATTTAGTTGAAGGACGGAAGCGTCGATCCTTCGCAGAACTCCAATACAACTAGATGCATCAGTCACATACCATGGTTTTTCGGTGACGAATTGTCATGAAAGTGCAACGATAGGTTGCGCCTCTTATCCTGCGCCTGTCGACAACCGGCATAGCGGGATCGCCAGCTGCTGCCCTTACACCTCGGTATATGCCCTGGCCGTGCCAGATATGTGGCTGCAGAAGCCTTTGCAATTGCTGTCGATCCGCCGATGTGCCCTGTCGATGATTGTGGTCATAAATTTCGTGTGCATGGGTGGGAACCAACATACAGACGGAAATTGCGATTAAGCTGCAGGTGCGTTTCATCAATCAATCCTCTCAGTAATTTAGTCGCCCTATCATGTGCATGGTTGATCGGTAGTGAAGTGCAATTTTACCCTGCAGGGTTAGCGATAAGGCTGCTAATCTGGGAACGATTCAAGTTCGATCATCAATGGTTTCAGATTTTTAAGGAGGATCGTATCTTGGATGATCACACACTCGACTCGATGCACGAAGAAAATCATGCCTTCTGGTGGACCATCGACGGCATGGCACTTGGGCAATGCCGATCCAAAAATCCCGACTACTACTGGACAATTCAACCAGAAGAGTCCTGGTGCAGTCTTCACAAAGTCCGCTCAACACCAGAAGTATTCGACCAGGTTTTGGGAGACTTGATCTCGCAGGCTCAGGTGATTGATGGTGCAATCCATGCCCACATATCCAGCAGATCCGAACCTGACAATTGCATAGCACTGATGCGGAACAGAGGATTTCAGCACGCGGTTCGATACCCAGTTCTGGCCGAGTCGCTCAGCAGATTGACGTCTTCGGGACAAAAAACAGACATCCGCAGCGACCTGATAACAGATTTTACCCAATTCGGAGCAAGCTTTTCACATCCACAATTGGGTAAGATTAAAACCAAATCGCAGAAGAACCTTCTGACGCAGCTTCAATCCCGGGTAGAGAATTCAAATGGAAATATAGAGCATTATTTGTTGCAAAACGACGACCAGATATTAGGCGCCTTTACGTTGGTATTCTATGCCGAAACCTGCGGCTTGTATGACATTAAGTTTCTGGATGAATTTTACGATAGTGAACATTTTGAAGCGCTTACCGACGAAGTTATCAGACTGGCAAAGCGGCGAGAGTCTTTGGCTGTCGCCATGATAAAGGACCGCAACGAAACTACTTTTTTCCGCAGCAGAGGGTTTCGTGAAGTTGGCTGGTTATCCTGGTTGTACCTTTCAAAATCCAAGGTCCATGCAGCGGCAATCTAGGCATCCTGCGCGTTCGCGAAGCCGTCAAAGAAAATCTTGTTGCACAATGAAACGCCAGATCTCGCTTCAGCCGAAGGAAGACGTTTCAATATTTGACAATCGCAGATTTCCCCCGAGCGTCAGCGCGCGCCCAATAACGCCGACAAATGCACGGCAATTCTGCCCTGTATTTTCGCAAGACATGGAATAGGAGTGGTTGGAGAATCAACTGACGGCGGTTTGATTTGCTATCTGGGAGGGTGCATTCTGCCTCGCATTGGCTGCGGGAGTGCTGAAAACTGAAAGGACAGACGAAGTCAGATTGGAACCGCGATATGTACTGTCCGATCCTACAAAGTACTCATTGAGATGGGCTGCGGCGTAACACCAATGCCTTGCACTTTGGCAATCAAATCCGAGACAATGCGATTGCCAGTTTGATTTTCGTTGAGTGCAGACCGACAAACACTAAAGGTTTTTAGCCGTGCGAACCGCGACGATTTACCAAAGCAGATTTCTTTTAAAAGAGCTTTATCCAGCAGCCCTGAAGTCGTCGCGATCAGAATTTGTCCAGTTTCATGCCGACGCAATAAACCAAAATTGCCGTCAACTGACCTTTGACGCACTCACCGTCAATATTCTGCGTGTTAATGACAAAGGTCTGCCCGATGGCGACATTGTCAGCGCAGTAGCACATGTTTCAGAGAGCGTGGTTGCCAATTACCAAAAACATCTTTTGCTTGACCAGTTTACACCAATTACCCTGGCACAACCTGGCACGGCAGTATTCATTGAAGCCGTTCGCCCAATTGATCATTGGGAGAATACCGAAATTTACAAAAAACACTGCACCCCTTTTGATTTTTATTGGGTGTTGGGGGTCAGTTACATCTACCCGTTTCATACGACTGCGTTGGTTGCTTTTGACTACATGCGGTCCAAAGGTGACGCCTATTGCAACGAATTGTCCGAGTTTGAAGTCGAATATCTCTCATACCCATTTTATCTTGGATGGTTGCATCAGTTTGGCGCAATTGGACCGGAGACGTTGCGTCAATGGTTGACCCTCTTGGCCGATATGCCCCCGGCACGCTTTCGGGTGATAAGAGGGCTTGCAGAGCCCCGGGCTTTTAACGCCAGAACATTCGCCCAATCTATTGGCAGCACTCAAAACACAGTTTACCGCCATCTCGAGCACGCCTTCGAAGAATTGATGGTGCGCGACAGCGACTTCATTGATCTTGATGGCTCGATCAATAGAATCCTGGCGCTTTCCAAAGCCTATCGGTTTTTTGAGTTCGGCACCGCTTCTTCCCAACGCATTTTGCCAACACGAAAACCGCCAGTTGGGTAATTTTACCCTGCATTCCGTCTAGGTTTTGGACTTTCTTTCTTCTGTTTCTGGAGTGCCGGTTACCTGTCGGTTCAACGCTTCGCTTTCTCGCCGGCACAGACGTTATCAACACTGAAGAGTTGGAACACTTGAGAACCGCAGCGACTTATTACAGCGAATTCCTGTTCGAAGATTTGCTTCCGGCGGCGATTGCAATGCCACACCAGGAGTTTGCAAAATTTCAAGCCGATAGTCTCAATCAAATGTCGAAGCGGCTGAATTTCGACGCGTTGACAGTCAACCTGGTTCGCCTCAATCAGCATGGCATTCCTGACGGAGATATTGTCAGTGCGGTGGCCTATACGCCCATTTCGACAATTTCAAACTATCAAAGACATTTGCACCTTGACGAGTTCACACCGTTTACCTTCATGCAGCCAGGTTCCGCGGTGTTCGTGGATGCGGTTAAGCCCATGGATTACTGGGAGAATTCGACCGGCTACAGGGTTCATTGCACACCATACGACTTTCACTGGGTTTTGGGGATCAGCTATGCCTTTCCGTTTCATGCATCGGCCGTTGTTGCCATAGATTACATGCGGGCCAAATCTCGGAACTTTCCGAACGACCTGGAAGAATTTGAAGTCGAATATCTGTCCTTTCCTTATTATTTGGGGTGGTTGCTCCAATTCGGCGCGATTGATCAACACATACTGCGCTTCTGGTTGGCGTTGCTCGCCGATATGCCGCCGTCGAGATTTCGAGTTGTCCGCGGATTTGCAGAGCGAAAAGCGGTCAACGCCAAGACGCTAGCGCGGTCCATGGGGTGCTCTAAAAAAACCATCTACCGTCATCTCGAACATGCGTTTGACGAGCTCTTGTTGCGTGACAACCGGTTGACCGATCTGATTGGTTCACCCAATCGGATACTCGCCCTTTCCCAAGCCTATAGATTTTTTGAATTCGGCTCCGCTGCCGTTGAACGCGTCCTTCCGGTGCGGAGAAGTGGTGGTGGGTAATTTTGCCCTTTTTACAATTTCTCAACGGCTTAACAGTGAGGGCGCGGCTCCAGAAAGGCGAAGAGCAGAACGTACTGAGGTGAAACTATTTATCTTGTACTGAGGAAAACAAAGGAGAAGACTTGGGTGGGCATTTCGTCAACATTCCCCGTTTGGAAGATGCGGTCCATCTTGGATTCTGGAGCGCGGTGCACACCGAACTGCCGCAACACTTTGGTTGCATCATCATCAATCCGATTGCTCAATTCTGTTCTTCGCCATCTTTCTGGTTTGTTTGCAAAGTCAATCTGGCCGGCCGTCGCGCTGCTGGCGGTGCTGCTGTTGCTTGCTGTGTTTTCACGGCAGGCTCACGCATATCAATCGTTGGAACATGCAGGTCCGTTCGGTTCGGCGAGCCCGGGATCGTCAATCGGTTCTGAATTGAGTGGTTTCGGCCATGCGACTTCTGAGACCATTCAGTTGGCGCAACAAAAGAAGAAGCGGCGGAGTTCGCGCAGCAGGTCTTCGTCGAGTTCCAGAAAAAAGTTGTTTTTGAAAAAGAGGCGAAATACACGGCCGTCGACTACGTCCAAACGTCGAAGGCCGGCCCAGTCGACCAAACGAAAAAGACCTGCTCCCGTGCGCAAAAAGGCCGCCCCTCGCAAGGTCATAAAAAAAAGTAAGCGGGTTACCAAGCCCAAACCCGTTGCCAAGCCCGCCGCCAAGCCGAAACCCGCGGCCAAGCCCAAACCTGTGGCCAATCCAAAAGCCAGCGCTCAGCCAGCACAAACCGGGACGCCGAATAAAGCAGACGCGGTGGTCAAAACCGGCTCGGCTCAGATGGCTGTTCAGCCGAATGCCAAGGGTGCAGTCGTTCTGGAAAATGCGCCGGTGGCCGCCGGAGATACGGGTTCAAACGAAGTTACTACACCGGTTGAACCCGTTGTGACATCGCCCGCTCAGAATATTGACACGAGCGGCAGGACCACCCCAGCAGCGTCGGAAACGACTGCTGCGCCACCTGACCAGGAGGCACAAAGCGATCGGGGCAGCGCCTGTCCTCCTGGTCAGACCCTTTCAGGCAATGGTTGCAGCCCTGGAGTGTATACCGTTGTTGCGCCACCTCCGCCGTCGCCCGCGGTATCATCAGATATTGATACAGAACAATCGCCACCGCCTGTCGTTGAAGGCCCTGTTGTTGAGGGCAAGGAACCGCCCGTATTGGCATCGCCGGTTCAGGGAGGGCAGCAAGATCCAGTGTCTGACCCAGCAACTGACGAAGTGTCCACGCGTCCTGTTTCCCCCACTCCAAACACACCGGAAATCGTCAACTGCGCGACGAATTCAAACCATGCGCTTTGCTCTGGTGAACGGCCGGAGAACACCGCCCGGGCGCCTCCATCTGAGCCAAGCAACGATGACACCCAATCGCCAATCCGCGGCGAAGTGGAAGACGACAACGCCGCGGATGTGGTGATTAATCGCCCGCCCGCGTCGCGACCGGCTAATTCAAACACGAACGTAACCCCTGATGTCTCACCCACTCCATCCTCGCCAGGCTCGTCGGATGAAACAACTTTGGCTCCGCCTCCCGAAGTGGCGGGTCAATCCAACGATCCAGCAGCCGACACTTGCCCTGCCGGAGAGACCGAAGTTGCGGGTGTATGCGTGGCCGAAGGCCAATGTCCGATCGGCCAAGTGGTTTGGAACGCCGATGCTGCCAGCGGTGAAGTGACTTGCGGAATGTCGTGCCCGGCAGACCAGGTGAGTTTTGACGGATATTGTCGCCCACAGTCTTATTGTGAGGGTTTTGATCGAGTGGCTGCAGGCGGTGTTTGCCTGGCCGAAGGTGAACTCCCCCCAGCCGGCCTTCCCGTATGTCCACCCGATACTGTAAATGTTGGTTCAGCATGCATGCCCGCTGCGCCATGCCAGGCAAACCAAGTCGTCACGGACGTCGCATGGTTTTCCAACAACACGTCCATCTACTGCAACAACAGCTGCCAAGACCACCAGGCGGCCCTGAACGGTTATTGCCAGCCTGTCACCAACTGCGAAGCCTTGGGGCGAATTGCCTTTGAAGGAATTTGTCTGCTACCCGGAGAAGAACCGCCTCAACAAGAACAACCGGTGCTAATAGTAACCGACTCTGCTAACGGCGAGTGTGGTGCCAGCCAGACCTATATTGGTGGATTGTGTTTGCCTGAATCGACTTGTCAGGCTGGCGAAGTCACGGTGGGTTTGAATGCATCTAATGGAGCGGTAAGCTCACTATGCGACACTCGATGCGACACCGGCGACGTGATTATGAATGGCTACTGCGTTGACCCATCAATATGTATTGGTGACGCCAGAATACCCTATGACGGCCTCTGCTTGGAACCTGGCGAGTCGGCCTCCGTTTCTATAGTGCCCACACCCGTTTCAGAGCAATCAGATGATGTTGCTGAAGTTGGTCAGGACTGCAAGTCCGGAGAAACCGCCATAGCAGATGTCTGCTTGCCCGCACCAGTGTGCGGCACAGGTGAGGTGGCTGAAGTGGCAATTAACGTTGCCAGCGATGGTCCACTTTGCCAAGCGAGTTGCAATGATGATCGAGTAGCATTGGGCGGATACTGCATTCCAGCAGATGCTTGCCAGAACAACGGAGGAGAGGCGAATGATGGACTGTGCCTCGGCTTGGCACCGCCGCCAATCGAGGCGCCGGACTCAGCAAATGATCCAAATCCCGCGCCTGTTACTGATTTGCCGGCAGAAGTTGAAATTGGTTGCAAATCTGGTGAGACCTCATTGGGAGATTCCTGTTTGCCGGCTCCGGTTTGCGGAACGGGTCAAGTTGCTGAAGTGCCGATTAATGTAGCTAATGGTGGCACGGTCTGCCAAGCGAGTTGCAATGACTCTCGAGTAGCATTGGGCGGATACTGCATTCCAGCCGACGCTTGCCAGAACAACGGAGGGGAGGCGAATGATGGACTGTGCCTCGGCTTGGCACCGCCGCCAACCGGGGCACCGGACACGACTCCTGAACCTACGCCCCCACCCGCAGAGGCTATGGCTGGCGTCAATGAGACTTGCTCGGACAACCAGGTTGCGATTGGTGGACTCTGCCTGCCGGCTTCAACCTGTCCCGCTGGGCAGGTTGCCTCTGGGATGAGACCGGAGGGTTCAATTTGTCTGTCCAGTTGTGCTGATGATCGAACCGCTTTGAGTGGAATTTGTGTGCCTGTGGAAGTCTGTGAGGGAAGCGGTGGGTATGATTCCAACGGAACCTGTCAGGTGGCTGGAGTGCAACCGGTGGATTCTGCAGAGACTTCGCCTGCAGAAGTGTCGGGTGAGGAAAATGTTGGAGACCACGCCGGCGTTGCACCTTCACCGACATGCATTGAAAACCCATATCTGGTGTACTGCCAACCTCCGGCATCGGGCGCTGGAGACCAATACGTTCCGCCGATTCAACATGACAACAATGCGGTCATAGTTGCCGGAGTACCTGCGTCATTGAGCACTTCCAAACCACTCATTGAGGCCGTAGGTTTTGGCCGTATCGCTATTGTCATTGCCGACAGCACCCCCAAAACCCAACCCCAGATACAAGCCAGCGTAGAGACCTTTACGGACTTTCTTAAGTCTGAGATGGGTCTGACTGACTCTCAAATCGTGCAATTCATAAACCCAAAACCGCACAGTCTGTCGTCGTTCTTTGGATCTGCTGGGCGTTCAAAGGGCAATTTCAAATCGATGCTAACACGTTATCGACCGCATGAAGTGATCGTCTACTACGTAGGTCGAGGGGCCGCATATGGGCGGCTCGGGATGCCTTCCGGGGGACCTGCCAGCATAACAGATGTCACCAGCGGTGGGGCAGGGTACAGGATAGAAGATTTTTATCGATCGCTTGCTTCGGCCGACGTTGGGCGCCTGCAAGTCTTTATTGACGCCGGAAGTGGGGCCGCTCCTGACTATAATCAGAAATTGACCAACTCTGCACTACCGGTGCCGGTGACTGTTTCAACAAAACCCGGATTTAGACCGAACAACCTGTGGCGCACGACAAATTGGGCGATTTTCACCTCGTCGCAACGCCTCCTGGCATCACGGACCGGCAGTGAGCCGGAGCCAACCGATTTTGTGCGAGCCATCGTCGACGGGCTGAGTGGTGGGGCCGACTATGTATCGTCGGGCAATCGGGACCGTCTGGTCAGTTCGAAGGAGCTTCTCGCGTTCACCCGCAGAAGGCTCCGTCTAAATGACGTGCTTCTTAAAAGCGTGGCGCCTCCGATGCTGCACGGACGCGAAGGCCAGGCACTGCACCGGTACTAGCACCATATCGAAACGTCCAAGCCAGCGTGTTTTGGTGGCAATCCCATTGCGCGCCAGGCACAAATCCCGCTTCATGAGATCGTGCTGCTATCCCGTGGCATCCAAGATCCTCTGCGACATTCCGGCTGACACATACCGGCCTACACGGCTCGGCCGGCCGGACCACAGTCCAAGGTCCAGGTTTGACCTGGCGAAATCCTCGAATGGCGCGTCCATATACATCAACATCAAACAGTGCCGTTCAAGCGTTTCTGGCGAGAAGCCCATTGGCCTGATCAGCCGTGCACGGGGGAATAGGGCCCGCAAAGAGCGAAGCGTTGTTTGGATGTAAAATTGTTGGACCCGCTTTCCAAAGCCAAATGCTCCCTGAGAGGGAGCTCGCAGAAGGATTGCATCAAGTTGGATAGTGTTTGGCAGGAAGAAAGATTGGCGGACGTCTACTAAAGACGAAACATGGTTCGACGAGGCACGCTCGGGATGGTGCGCTTTCGCATCAATCGCAACTTTGGGAAAACTGAATCGCGATTTAGGCGTCAATTGGCACGCATACTCCATCTTCAAAGAACGATCTCGGCGGGCAGTCATCCATTGAACCCGGATCACCTCCGTCGTCGCCGTCGCCGTTGCCGTTGCCGTCATCGACGTCATCCTCTTCGTTCTCAACCGGCGTTTCTTGTTTCATTTGGTTCATGGTCGCCAAGATTGCTGACCAGTTTTCCAGACCGTCTTCGCGGTGACGGCGAAGCAGAGATTTTCGATCCGCTCCAAAGGGCAGGCGCAATCCGAAGGTTACGGAAGAAAAGTCATCTTCACCAAATTTTAGTTGGGCAAAAAGACTGGCGTTAAAGACGTTTGGTTGCCACTCAGCACCGATCAGGCCAAACGAGCTATCAAATGCATGCACAACACCCATGTCGATTTTAAAGTCGTCGGTTGCATAGAAGGACAGTTTAATGGCGCCAAAGGCTCCGGTGTCGCTTGTATCATTATTCTCCCAACCGCCAACCGCAGAAACAGTCAGGCGTTCAAAGTAGGATTCGCCCTCAAATCCCAATCGGGTGTTTTTGGTATTTCCAAAGTCCCCAACCTCTCCATAAAAACCCAGCATATAGGCCGAGGGTACGCGTGTGAAAACTCGCGTGCTGAGGGATTTTTGGTCGAGTTCGTCTGTTTTCGCCAACACTCCGTCCAATTGCAAACCCACCTGGCAGTTAAGAGGCAATGCAATCGATCCGGCCAATTGGCCCATTGCCCCGTCCGCGTTCGCGCCGTTGATCCTGCCGCCACCAAATTCAAACTTGCCGTTGGCGTCCGAAATTGAACAACGTGCTTGGAAATCCTCCGCAATTGGTTGCGCCATGGCCAAACCACTTGCTGATAGTGACATCAAACAGCAAATGGCTGCTGCGATCGGCTTGGCTTTTTTCATTAATTTCATCCAATTTTGTGCGGGGCGCCACATTGCCTGGACGTTGCCGGTTTGGAGCAGACAATCCGGAGTCGACCAATTGCTCGAAACTTTATTTGGCTCGCCGGATTTCGAGCAGGGTAAAATTGCCCATGTTGGAGAATTTTAACGTTGGCCGGAATAAATTGGCTGGCAATAAACCTCAACTATATCTGAGCTATACTGGTCGATGCAAAATTCGGCAGGGGGCACTAACATAACAATAAAACAGATGACTATTTATCCAACTAGAGATTTGCGCCTCCCGTTAAATTGTCAAATACACCGGGATTCCGTTAGTAAGTCGCCCTAATTGATCAGAACATCTGGGCAGAAATACCAATTGCAAACTCTGCGGTTCATTGTCACAAGGCGTACCCCGGATTTACGCAAGTTTTCGTTGGTCTGGATGCCATCTCAGGCTCCTTGCGAAACCCTGCAAAGCGGTACGACTCCTCGGAGTGATAGACTTTGCGGCATGCCTGTCGCCTAGTCGACTCAATTGCAGTCCACATATTCGCCAGCACGGCGAAATAAAGGCGCCTCGCCAGAGGTGGGTTCCTATCGCTTGCGAACATGCCCAAATGCCGGCAGTTCCGTCTTTTGCATCTACAAGAATCTCAAGAATGCCGACTTGTGAGACAAATAGACGATAAACTGAGATGCATGAGCAATATCTACGGTGCCAATTCGTGGTCTAATGCGCCTACAGCTTGGTGGAACTGGACCGTAACACTTACCTGCCGCAGGGATATACCAACTGACTCTCACGTAAAACTCCTTGGGTGGCGAAGTTTTCTGCTTTGTATCTAGTTGCCTGTTTTGGTCTCGATTTTACCAGACGAAACCAACATGGATCCGCACCAAGTGGGGAATAAATGGGCATATCGATTGGGGAAATCTCTGGGGTGCCAACAAGCACGTTTGACGCTCGGCAATTCCCAAAGGAAAGCCGCTTGTCGGCTCTGGAGAATTACGTAGAAGGCGCTCCAAACATGAAAATGGGCGGCGCGACCTTTCAGGCGCTGTCAAACAGCAATGATAATTTCAATTTCGTAGAAAGACATGACAGTGATGGGTTTTGGATGGCCAAAGTTCAATCATCCGGCTACCAGGTCGCGCCGATTGGGCCGCAACAACGTTCTTTGGATGTCCCTAACAAGTTAGCGGTCTGCCAGGTCAGAAGCGGCCAAGTTACGCTGAGAACTGAAAAACACACGTATAATTTGTCGGCCGGAGACATTTACCTGCTGGAAGTTCTCAAGTGCGACATTGCTTTTGGGCCGTGCGAGCTTACGAAAGTAACCTACCCATCAGAGTATTTCAAAAGTCTGCTAACCAACGAGCCAGGTATTGTCGTTCTGCCTGCAAATAGCCCCCTCAATCAAGTGGCAGGCGCGACGATTACCAGTCTCGAAGAAGTTCTCAATTGTCGGCAGCACGGCGATCTGGCGCAACTTTCAAACATTGCCCGAGAGCTGACTTACAACATCCTGACATCCAACCTTGAAAGTGTTCAAAAAGGCAGCCACGACCTGATCAAAAAGCGCGCTCAGAACTTCATCCTGCACAATTTGGACCAACCCGATCTGGACGTGAGCAGTATTGCAAATCACGTAAATGCGTCGCGAGCGACGCTTTACCGCGCATTTGAAAGTGAGGGCGGTGTTCGTGAAGCTGTCAACAACATCAGATTGAACGCCGCCCGACAGATGCTTCATTCCAACCCGCCCATTCGCGGGCTTATTGTCAACGTGGCCTTTTCTTGCGGATTTCGGTCCCCCAACCAGTTTAGCCGCGCGTTCAAGGAAAAGTTCCAACTGACGCCCGGCGAGTTTAACCAGTGTTGCTTCCCGCGAGGATAAGGCAGTGTTGCGGTTTCATTCGAGCGTCAACCACCCAATTGACTAAGTGACATCGGCTGCAATCTATTCAGAGACGGTATTCGGCGTTCCAACGGCGCCCGAAAACACCACCAATATTCGGGCAATACCTTCGCCCGTGTTCTGGCCGTTATGTCGTGACCCCAATGCCTCAATGAGCGTGTCACCCTTGCGGTATACCCGTTTGCCATTATCGCCATAGTCCACGGTAAGTTCGCCTTCCAATATGTAGGCCGTAAGAGGGGCCTCATGGCGATGCCATCCTGTTAATAGGCCGCTTTTCATTGTGACGATCGCAGCAGTGATCTGGGCTGAGCCATCAGGATACTTGACCTGCTGCCCGATCACGGTGGTTTGGGATTGCAGAAGCACGTCTACGGGAGGATAGACGGAATCCGCGATACCGGGACTTGCCATCATAAAGAACGCGGGAATCAGGATCCAACGGAAGCGATTTTGTTTCATATTTGAACCTCTAAACCAACGTAATTACCTGTGACGCAGCGTCATGTTCTTGAGTGCATGATTTGCTGAGATTTGTACATCAAGCTTCGGATGAAAAATTGGCGGCGAGACATGATGGAGCCGAATTGAGACAAAACCGCATCGACACGCGGGCAGGGGCGCGCAAGTATTTTGCTTACCCTGGGGACGCAAGCGCTGGTGGCTTTGCCCCATGCAATCTCCGCGAAATCCTGAAAATAAGTGAAAAGCAAATGAAGAACGTTGCACGGTATGCCCTCATGGTTGGATTGATTGCTGTTGTAACGTCCTGTGCAACCAAGCCTGAGGAAATTTCCGCCTCATATGTGTCTCACACCAAATTCGCAAACCTGAACTGTACGCAGTTGAGGGAGGAAGCCTCGGAAGTATCCCACCGCGCAGCCTTGCTTACGGCAAAACAGGCCAAGCGACGAAAGCAGGACAGCGTAGCTGTGGGCGTAAGTTTGGTTTTATTTTGGCCTGCCGCATTTCTCGTAAAGGGCGATGGAGTCGACGCCAACCAGTTGGCTTCAATCAAAGGGGAAATGAAGGCTATCGAGGAAGTAAACAGGCGAAAGAAGTGCGGCATCAAATTTGAAGCATAGCTGAGACCAGCTGCCAAACCGGCTCATGGCAATCGGCTCCTGTTTGATCCTGACAAGGAACTCGGTCTTGTTTGTAGTTGTGTTTCCAGGCCAACAGCTGTTCACAATCGGATACGAATTCAGCGCTTCCTAGCCGCAAATTACACCTGACCCGCACCTTAGGAGAAACTCATGAACATTCCGACATTAGTGGGTAAATGCGTTCGAAGAGCCATTTCCGCGGGATGTCTGACATTGGCAGTCACGTCGGTAGTTTGGGCGGTCGAATTTACGGCACGAATTGGTCATCTCGAGTCCGACTGGCAATCCAGGCACGTGCATCTGGTCAAGGTTGCAGAACTCGTGAAAGAGCGGACCGGCGGGGCAGTAGAGTTCCAAATCTTTCCGTCAGCTCAGCTGGGGAACCAGCGTGAAATGATAAGGGGCGTCCAGCTGGGAACAATTCAGGCAACTGTCTCGCCCGCCGCTTTTATTGGGGACTTTAATCCTGCAGTATCAATCCTGGACATTCCTTTTCTGCTTCCGGCGGATGCAGACGAGGCTCAGAAGTTGCGTGAGGGAGCATTCGGTGCGGCATTGCTTGAAACATTCGCATCAAAGGGGGTGGTTGGCGTATCACTTTGGCCAAATGGCCTAAAGAACTTCACATCAAACAAACCACTAGATGATCTTTCGTCTTTCAAGGGACAAAAATTCCGAATAATGGATTCAAAGATCCTTACCAAGCAGTTCGAAGCTCTGGGCGCATCTGCAATCGCACTGCCATTCGCGGAGCTGTATGATTCATTGCAATCGGGCGTTGTCGATGGCCAGGAGAACCCGCTGGACACGATTCGAAGTATGAAACTGAATGAGGTTCAAAACTACCTTGTTGTTTCCGAACATGGCGCAATAGAAGATGTGGCGCTCTTTAATCCCATTTGGTGGAATAGCATTCCCGACGCATACCGGAAGATAATTAAACAGGCGTTCGCCGAAGTTGTCCCGGCACTCCGCGAGCACAAAGCAAAAGCAGTCGCAGTCGCTCTTGAGGAAATGAAGGCGGGAGAGATTAACGTGCGAGTTGCCTCCGACGAGGAACGATCTGCGCTGCGGGAAAAAGTAATTTACCGAGCCAAAGCTGCCTATATTGATCGCACCGGAGAGGCTGGCAAGCAGCTGCTTTCAGCTTACGAAAAAGCAATTGCCGATCTGAACTGAACTGCGGGAGTTGGGGTGCAAATATTGTCAGGCTTCTTGAACCTCACTTAATAGAAGCACCCACGCTCCGTCGGCTGAGCAAAAATCCGCTATCCGGCGAATTGCCTTTCCATTCTGTCATTGCACACGAGTATTCCGCCACCGGCGATATCGTTGCGTTCTCTTTTTTGTTTTGTACTGGTTGACGATCACAGTGAGGATCGGGACAACGGTTTTACGCCGAGCCTTGCCAAGAGAAAGACGCTCCAGTTGTTGGTAGGCAATCATCATTGAAGCCAAGCCGGCCATTCTTCTGTTCTTCCAATGTACCTCTGGGATATTGACCTCCAGGCTCTTGTCATTCTTCCAGTTGTTGACCAAGTCGGGCTCAAACACCATGGCCCGGGCAATCCCCAGAACTGACACCCCTATGCCTGCAGTCTTGCTTGCGATTGCATCTTCAGCAATGTCGCGCGACCGAATTCCGCCTGTTACCATGATGGGCATTTTGGACGTCTCGGAAATCTCGCGGGCAAAATCTACAAAATAGGCTTCACGTCGTTCGGTGCTGGTTCCATCTTCAGCACGCCCCTGCATGGCCGGACTTTCGTATGATCCACCAGACAGTTCAACGAGATGAACCGGCATTTCCCCCAACTGCTCGACCACCCATCTGGCATCGTTCTTGTCAAACCCACCTTTCTGGAAGTCAGCCGAGTTCAGTTTGACCGAGATGCAGAATTCATCGGAAACGCTGTCGGCAACGGCCCGTACGACTTCAATCAAAAGCCGCGCCCGATTTTGCAGGGACCCACCCCAACGGTCTTTGCGGCGATTGGTGAGGGGAGATAGAAACTGGTTGATCAAATATCCATGTGCTGCGTGGATTTGAACGCCAGTAAATCCAGACGATTCGGCCAGTTCGGCAGTTTTTGCAAACTTGCTGATTATCTCCGTGATTTCCTCATCCCGCAGAGCTCTGGGTTGTCTGAAATTTTTTGACAGGCCCGGAATATCTACTGCAATGTCGGAAGCCGACACTGCTTCTTCCCCAAGGGCCGCGAAGACCTGTCGGCCGGGATGATTAATCTGCATCCAGAATTGTCCACCATATGAACGTCCAGCTTTCGCCCACTCCTTGTACGGTTCCAGGTCGCTGCCTTCCTGCAGCACCACACTGGCTGGTCCGGACATCGCATCGGGCGAAACCATCACATTTCCAGTGATCAACAAACCTGCCCCTCCCTTGGCCCAGCGTCGATAGAGGTTGTGGAGTTGAGAACCGGGAACCTGGCCATAAATTGCAAGACTTTCTTCGGTCGCAGCCTTGCTAAGTCGGTTTTTCAACACAGTGCCATTTGCCAGTTTAAGCGGTTCAAATAGGGGGGATGTCGTCATGTTTCGGGTCCTTGATTTTTGGAGCCCGAACGGTATAAACCTTTAACCATGGTTGAAGGTCAAGAGCAGTGAAAATCGGAGAATTGGCAAAGGTGACGGGTGTTTCGACGTCACGCATCCGCTTCTACGAAAGCCATGGACTGTTGCCGATGCCACTCCGTCAGGAAAACGGCTATAGGGTATATTCCGAAGCGATTGTTTCCCGACTCAAGACAATAACGGTGAGCAAGGCCTTGGGCTTTTCATTGTCCGAGATTCAGGGATTTTTGCCGGACGATCCAAATGACGTAATCCAGCGATCGGACGTAGTCTCTAATCTTGAAAACAAGCTTCACCAGATCGATCAGAAGCTGAAGGAACTGCAGGAAATGCGCGAAAATGTCTCGCAGATGATCGCCTATCACAAAGACCCTAATTCGAAAAAGTGTTAACGGATTTGGCCGACGCCCTCTGATTTCATCTGCATGGCGCATCGTGAAGGCGAATTGCGCCAAAGGCGGCATTTCCTGCCGAATTCGACTGAAAAGTGCGATATTTTGCACTATTCGACCCTTCAAACGCCTGTTTAGTTGAGATGTGCCGGTGATTCCTCCCGATTGTTCGGCACACCCGATGCGACACCTTTTCAGAGCAGGGGTATGCAAATGGGGCACCCGCCTGGCCATCACTCCCCCCCGATGGCTGGGCGGCGTCATTTTAGGCCGAGACAAATCTCTTGGTATCTCTCACCGAAACTCGACAATTTCTGCTACTTCCTCTGTTGGTTTGTCCCGACAGCACAAACTGCGGCCCAGCGATAGGCAAAACAGCGAAAACCGGGCATAGAGTGATCCAGAAGAAATCCGGAATCGCCGCGTGTTTGGCATCATCATTTTGGCTGCTGCCTATGTCATCAGCCACTTTTATCGCTCATTTCTGGCAGTACTATCACCGCAATTGTCAGCCGAACTCAGCCTGAGTCCGGCGCAACTGAGTGATGCTTTGGGGGTCTGGTTTGCTGCCTTTGCGCTGAGCCAATTTCTGGTCGGCGTGATGCTGGACAGGTTTGGGCCGAAATGGACCACGGCCGGCCTGTTTGCCGTCTGCGGTGGCGGCGGGGGCCTGTTATTTGCGCTGGCTCAATCCCAAATGGAAATTCTTCTGGCCATGCTGCTGCTGGGGGTAGGCTGCGCCCCGGTGCTGATGGCGTCGGTCTATATTTTCAAACGCAGTTATGACGGTCGAAAATTCGCCACTCTGGCGTCAACGTTCATCGCCGTCGGGCTGCTGGGTAATATATTGGGTGCCAGTCCATTGGCCCTTGCCATGGAGTCCTTCGGCTGGCGGGCGGTGATGATGGGACTGGCGATTTTAACGCTGCTGCTTTCAACGATGATAATCATCTGGGTCGGGGATCCCGAAAAATTGCCTGCCAGCGGCAACGGCAAGGGCGGTTTTCTGGAAATTTTGCGGATGAGGGAACTGTGGTTCATCTTGCCGTTGATATTTGTCAATTATGGCGTTGTCGGCGGCATCCGTGGCTTGTGGGCGGGGCCCTATCTCGACCTGGTTCACAATATGTCGGCCGTTGATATCGGCTACATCATGCTGGCGATGGCCATCGCCATGACTGCCGGCAGCTTTGTCTATGGCCCGGCAGACCGCATCTTCAACACCCGCAAATGGGTCATATTGGCCGGCGGCTGCTGCAGTTTTGCCAGTTTGCTATACTGGAACTTAAATCCCGGTGTCACGCCGTTTACACTTGCCGTGTTGCTTATGGTCATCGGATTCTGTTCGCTGTTTTATGGCCTGTTGATGGCCCATGCGACGGCCAATATTCCAGATCATATGGCGGGCAGGGGCGTCACGCTGGTCAACTTCTTCAATATGGGTGGCGTTGGCGTGCTGCAATGGGTGTCGTCAGAAGTCTATCGCCAACAGGTTGATCAACAGGATGTTGTCGGCGGGTTTTCCGGCGTGCTGCTGTTTTATCTGCTGTGTCTGGGCGCAGCGCTGGCGATTTACGCATTTTCAAGGGACAGCAAGCCCAACAGGCCCAATAGGCCCAATAGCGCCGAATAATTCCTAGACGGGCAGGGTGGCGCGCAAATAGCCGACTTCAAGATTGTTTCGATTGGTCACAACTGAATTGCTCAATGCAGCCAGTCCCGGCTGAAGACGATCATCATTGGCCAGCAGATGGGCCATTGTCGCTGCCATCATCACCTCGGAACCGCGAGAATTGCCATCATCACATTTCAAGGCAATGCCCAGCCCCAATTCCGGAATCGCACCGCAATAAACGCCTTCGGCACCGGTCTTGCCAAACAGGCGTCCCGGCTCCAGTTCCATCAGTTTGGTACAGAAACGATGGGTGCCCGCCATATAAAAAGGGGCTGCCATGCAGGCGTTCAGCAATCGCTTCCCCGCCCTGGCTCTTTCCGGCGCCATGCCTTGGCCCGTTGCCATCTTGGCAAATCCTGCGGCCATCGCGGTCAAGGGTGTGGCGTAAGTGGGAATGGAACATCCATCGGTGCCACGCAAATCCTCTGCGTGGGCTGCGCCGGTGACATCTTCCAGAGCTGCTTTCACCGTCTTCATGGTCTCGTGTTCAGGGCTGATATACCCCTTGGGGTCAATGCCCTGGTGAACCGCGGTGCAGATGAACCCGGCATGTTTGCCCGAACAATTATTGCAAAGCGGCCCGGGCTCACTGTCGCGGGCTTTCGCCTGGTGAATGAGAACATGTTCATGGGTGGACCAGTGTCCGCCGCATTCCAGGTCATCTTCGCTGCGGCCAGCACGCGCCAGCATCGACCTTGCCATCTCGATATGATCATCTTCCCCGGAATGGGACGAACAGGCGAGTGCCAGCTCTTTGTCGCCAAATCCAAAAGCATCGGCAGCGCCGCTTTCCACCAGTGGCAGGGCCTGCACCGCCTTGATTGCAGAACGGGCAAAGACCGGACGAGCCGTATCACCGATATCCAACAGGTTGTTACCGTCACCATCCATAACGCTGATGGCGCCGCGATGGCGAGATTCGATCACCGAACCACGGGTGACTTCAACAAGAACAGGATTCGACATGGCAGGGTTTAGCAAATGTGAGGGCGACCCTGCGTTATTATGCCTTCATGCGAGGGGGATCAATAGGGATGAACCAATGGGTTGAAGGTGATGGGATCAGTCAAGGGCCTCTCAGTTGAGTGCTGCAAAACTTTCCTTCACATGGGCACTGAAAGCCGCACCTGCCGCGCCGATGTTCTCCGCCTGGCAAAGGCGCACATGATAGGTGGGCAGTTCTGGCAGGTCGTGTTGTTTGCCGAGAATTTCAAAGGGCGGTTCCACCATGCTTTCCGGCATCGGTGCGATGGCCAGATCGGCCCTTAGGGCGGCCAGCTGTCCCAGGGCGGTTTCGCTGGTATAGGCAATCCTGTAATCCATACCTGTTTCTGTCAGTCGGTCGGTTGCCGACTGCCGCCAGCAACATCCGGTATCTGCCAGAGCAAGGGGAATGACCGGGGATTTGACCGCCTTGCCAGCCTTTAGCCCGACCCAGACCAGCTGTTCCACGTAAACGATCTCACCAATACCGTCATTGTTCGTGCCGGTAACGCTGGTTATCAGCGTCAGGTCGAGTCTGCCGGCCTCAAACCGACTCAACAGATCCCTTGTGGTGCCCAAAACCACTTCAACCTCGACCTGCGGATGGGAGTCGGCAAAGCGCCGCAATACCGGCGGCAAAAACTGGGTTCCGAAGTCATCCGGCGCGCCAAACCGTACAAGCCCCTCCAGTGCAGGCACCTGAAATCGTGCAATGGCGGCTTCGTTCAACCGCAACATGTCCTGTGCATAGGACAGCAACATTTCTCCGTCAGCGGTCAGGCCGACGGAACGGCCTTCACGAAAAAACAAGCGCCTCCCCAGTTGATCCTCCAGTTTTTTCATCTGCATGGAAATCGCCGACGGCGTGCGGTTCAGGCGCCGCGCGGCGGCGGTAAAGCTGCCAATTTCGGCAATCACAGCAAAGCTGCGCATCAGGTCGGATTCCAGAAGAAGGTTGGATTGCAGGGCCATCTATCGTTCAATTTTATTGATCAATCGTGTCAATACTATTCGTTGGACTGAACGAAGGTCAAGACCGATATTGGGGTGTATAGAAAGGAACCTCCCATGTCCGTACTCCAGTCCCATATTCCCCACGATGCAATCTCACCTGCATGGAAAGATAGGCTCTATCGCCTTGCAGAGCGCTTGCAGGCCTGGCGCAAAAGGCGCCGTCAGCAAAGAATAGATCGTCAGGCTTTCCAGCAGATGTTGTATCTTGATGATCACACCTTGGCCGATATCGGTTACAAGCGTCGGCATCTGGAAGAGGCGGACAATCTTCCAATTGACGTCAATGCCGCCGAGGCGGCGCGATTGATACGGCGACAGCATCGGCTTCAAAACGGGGATCCGCGTCATTTCTAAACCACGATTCCCCCTCGTCGTTGACCTAGCGGCGATGGGGGAATTCGTCTCACCACCCGCCCGCGCTTGAGCCGTCGCAAGGATGGTTCTAATGTCACATTTTGCAGCCATCACAGAGCAGAAGCTTGACCAAATCAGCACGTGTACTGTCGACCTATACTGCCTGCTATGCAGACCCAATCGCCGTAGATCAGGGAGAGGCAATCGAACTGAGCGGTCGCACCGACAATTGGCAGGGACACAGCTGGCTCTGGGCGCGTGCGTCGGATGGCCGGGAAGGGTGGGTGCCGGATTCGCTGGTTGAAGATGCTGGTATAGAATCTGCAGTCGCCTTGTTTGACTATTCAGCAATGGAACTCAGTTGCAAAAAGAACGAGGTGTTGGCGGTTGTGAAGAACACCCATGGCTGGACCTGGTGCGTCAACAGTGCAGGGGACGAAGGTTGGGTCCCGGATCAAAATCTGCGTATTCAATGAACCCAGTTCATTGGACGCAATAATCTAGGCCAATACCAGGCGCATGATCGTATCGACATTAAACGCCAGGCGCTCGTCCAACGCTTCCTTGCTCATGTAATCGCGGCCAAACAACACGGCGCCGGTATGCCTGTTGGTCAGGTAATAATAGCCCAGGGCGGCAATCGTGATGTTGAGCTGCACAGCGTCGACGCCGACACGAAATGTGCCTTCCTGAACCCCCCGGTCCAATATGCCTTCCACCAGACCAACCAGTTTCTGGCTGGCCACCGGCAGACGCCGTGAGCCAACCAGATGTTTGGCACGATGCAGGTTGGCGCTGTTGACCAGGGTGATGAATTCGGGATTGTCGAGATAATATTGCCAGGTGAACACGACGAGTTTTTCCAGCGCTTCGCGGGGCGGCTGGTCGTCGAGCCTCAGCGCCTGTTCGGCGTTACGAATGTCGAGATAGGCCTCTTCCAGCACCAGTTGAAACAACCGCTCCTTACTGTCGAAGTAATGATAGATCATCCGCTTGTTGGCCTGCGCCTTCTCGGCGATTTCATCAACACGGGCACCGGCAAAACCCAACCTGGCAAATTCGCTTTTTGCAGCGGCCAATATCCGGCCCTTTGTCGCTTCGGCGCTGCGGGTGCGTGTTTTGGCTTTGGTCATCGGGCGTGTCCCTGTTGCGGGCGCGGTCGCCCAAACACTGGCGCTCAAGGAAGAGCGGTGAAAATTCAATTCCCGCCTTATAGCCCACTTGACAGCAAAGTGAAATCCGAAGTAACTAGTTAGTGCATTAAATCATTAAGGACGAATTTTTACAGCCCTTACTGCTGCAATAAGACGAATCAGCAACAGGGTGCGCCTGAAAACAGGAATCGATCGATCAAACGGGAGGAACTCAAATGTCGTTCATCAAGAAATTCATCGAAGCGGAAACGGTATCACGCCGGAACTTTCTGCTGGCCTCTGCCTATGGCATTACCGGCGCCGCAGCGATGCGCATGCTGGGACCGACACCGGTTCAGGCAGCAACATATGCCGACCCGACCATTGCCTGGTCTTACCGCAACCGCACCAATCCTTATTGGAACGAAATCGTCTCCGGTGGCGAGGCTTTTGTTGAAAGCCTGGGCAAGTCCAAGGGCGCTTTGACCCATCTGATCAATGAAGGGTCGTCGGAAAAATCTCTGGCGGATGTGAAAGCGCTGTTGGCAAAAACCAATGGTGAACTGGCATTGGCAATTGACACCAATGATGCGCCCAATGCGCGCCCCGTGGTCGAAGCCTGTGCCGAAGCGGGTGCCTATGTCTCCACCCTGTGGAACAAGACCGATGACCTGCACCCCTGGGATTTTGGTGACAATTATGTCAGCCACATGAGCTGGTCTGATGAAAAGCCTGCCGAACAGACCGCGCGTATCCTGCTGGAAGCCATGGGTGGCAAGGGCGGTGTTGTTCATCTCGGTGGTATCGCCTCCAACAACCCGGCCATTGAACGCCTGCAGGGTCTAAAAAATGCCCTCAAGGATTTCCCCAATGTCGAACTGCTGGATGCCCAGCCCGCCGATTGGGATACGCAAAAGGCAAACCAGGTCATGCAGGGCTTTATTACCCGCTATGGCGATGAAATAACCGGCGTGCACTGTGCCAATGACACAATTGGCTATGGCGTGCTGGAAGCCTTGCGGGCAGAGGGCATGGATATTCCGATCGTCACCTATGATGGCAACCCGCAGGCGGTTGATCTTGTCGGGCAGAAAAAGATTCTCGCGACGGTCTTTACCAACCCCCATTGGGGCGGTGGCATTACGGCAGCCTTGGCCTATCACGCCGCCATCGGCACTTTCAAACCCTCCGAAGAGCCGCATGAACATCGCGAATTCTATGGTCCAACCATTATGGTGACGCCGAAAGATGCCGCCGAGTTCAAGAAGAATTTTCTTGAAAACGTACCGACCTATGACTGGAAGGATTTCTGGGGCCCTTCAAACGGCCAGATCCAATATAAGTAGCCTCCCTGGTGGCGCGGTCGACCCCGTTCGATCGCGCCTTTTTTTCTTTTTTTCAAACACCAGCCAAATGCCGGGATAAGCTCACCGAGGCGCGCGCAGAAGGGAAGGACAGATGACAGACCTGACCGCTGACAGGGACTCCATCCGGTCTCGCCTGCTGCTGACACGTGAGCAGATGATCCGCTGGGCGCCGCTGTTCGTTCTGGCTTTTCTGGTATTGCTGTTTCCGGTCTTCGAATGGCTGGAAGATTTCCGCGAAGGCAAGGATCACATCTATCTGCTGGATTCGCGCTTCTTTTCGAGCCGCAATGCCTCCCGCATCGCGGTTGCTGCCACCCCGGCGCTGATGGTGGCCATCGGTGTCACCTTCATCATCATCATGGGGTCGATTGACCTGTCGATGGAAGGCAATGTTTCCGTCAGCGCGGTCATCTTCGCTTTTGTCTTTATCGGTCTTGGCGGCACGCTGGCCAGTTGGGCATGGCTGGCGCTACCTGCAGCACTGCTTGTCGGGGCGGCCATTGGCTTCATCAACGGGCTCATTCATGTGCGGCTGCAGATACCCAGCTTCATGGCGTCGCTGGCCATGGGTTTTGTCGGCACAGGATTTGCCCTTCTGCTCACCGGCGGTGATCGCATTCGGGTTGAGGACGAACTGTTTCGTTCGCTATTGACCACGCGCTGGTTGAATTTTCCGATCATGTGTTACGTCGCGCTGGCAGCGCTTTTTGTTGCCTGGTTCATCCAGTCTCGCACCACTCTGGGTCGCAATTTTTACGCCGTTGGCGGTGGGGAAGAACTGGCACAATCCAGCGGCCTTAACGTGGCGCGGGTGCGGATTATGGGCTTCACCCTTGCAGGCGTATTCTTTGCCCTTGGCGCGCTGATGGCCGTCGGTCGTATCGGCATTGCCGAAACCGCAACCGGCAATAATTTCATGTTCATCTCGATCACCGCCGTTGTGGTGGGCGGAACCGCGCTTTGGGGCGGCATAGGCGGGGTGTGGAACACATTGGTTGGCGTGTTGATCGTCAATGCCATCAACAATGGCATGGTGGTTATCGGCCTGCCCAATTGGCTGCAGGATGGTGTTCTGGGCATGCTGGTTATCGTGGCGGTGGTGCTGTCGACCAATCGCAAATCGATCAGTTTTGTGAAGTAGGGCGGCGCCATGTACGAGCTTCAACAGGTCGACAAACATTTCCCCGGGGTCCATGCGCTGAAGGCGGTGGATTTCCAGGTAAAGCGTGGCGAGATTGTTGGTCTTGTCGGCGAAAATGGTGCCGGCAAATCAACCCTGATGAAAGTGATCTACGGCGCTTATCAACCAGATGGCGGCATTATCTCCATCGATGGAACGACAGTGCGGTTTCAAAATCCCCGCCAGGCCATGGAACATGGCATCGGCATGGTTTTTCAGGAACAGTCCTTGATCACCAATCTGACGGTGATGGAGAACATCTTCCTCGGCTATGAGCGCCAGTTCGTCAGGTTTGGCGTCATCAACTGGAAAGCCATGGAGCAGGCGGCACGCATGCAACTGGCCAAGGTGAAGCTCGATATCGACCCGGCAATGATCACCGCAAAACTGTCCTTTGCCCAACGCCAGTTGGTGGAACTTGCCAAAGTCCTGACCCTTGAGGAACGGATCGACGGTGATCTGGTGATCCTGCTTGATGAACCGACATCCGTTTTAGCCAAGGAGGAGGTGGAACTGCTGTTTCAGATCGTTCGCGAACTGACCAAACGAGCCTCCTTCATCTTTGTATCCCACCGCATGGAAGAAGTACTGGACCTGTCCGACCGCATCTATGTGATGAAGGACGGCGAGGTTGTCGACGTGGTCGCCCAACAGAATGCCGACCGGGATTCCATTCAGCACAAGATGGTGGGGCGTGATGTCGACAAGGAATATTACCGCGAGCAAAAGCAGAAGACCTATGATGCCGAATCCGTTCTGTGCCGGTTTGAAAATGTCAGCCTGAGCGGTGGGTTCAAAGACATCTCCTTTGATTTGCATGCAGGCGAGGTGCTCTGTCTCGTCGGCACGGAAGGATCGGGGCGTGAGGCGGTTTTGCGGACGCTTTTCGGGATGGAGGCACCATCATCCGGCAGCGTCAGTGTGAAGGGCGAAGAAATCACCCGGTTTTCCGCCCGTGGTGGTGTTGAACGGGGCATCGGCTATCTGCCGCGAGAGCGTAAGGTCGAAGGCATTGTCAACGGCATGAACGTCTATGAAAACATGACGCTGAGCCAGCTGGACAATTACGCCTCCGCCGGCATTCTGGACATATCAAAAGAAAAAGATCTCGCCCGCGACTGGATCAGCCGTCTGGGCATCAAAACACCATCGGAATACAAGGATTGCGGTGGCCTGTCCGGCGGCAATCAGCAAAAGGTGGTGCTGGCCAAATGGCGGTCTGGTGGGTCCGACATCATGCTGCTGGACCACCCGACCCGCGGTCTTGATATCGGTGCCAAGGAAGATGTCTACGAAATGATCCGCGAGATGTCGGATGATGGCGTTGGCATCATATTGGTTGCCGACACCCTGGAAGAGGCCATTGGCCTGTCTCACACGATCATCGTCCTGAAGGACGGCGAATTTCAACAACGGTTTGATGGAACGCCGGGGTCAAAACCGTCGCTCTACGACCTTGTGCAGCACATGATATGATCCCCATGAATCTCGAACGCATCAAACCACATTTCCCCTGGATCACCCTGCTGGCGCTTTGCGTGCTTGTCGGCATTGCCAATCCCAGTTTTTTCAACCCCGCGGGTCTGATCCTTCTGATGGCGGACATCGTTCCCCTGTTCATCATGGCGCTGGGCATGACCTTTGCCATCTATATCGGCGGAATTGACCTGTCGGTGCAGCAATTGGCCAATATGGTGACAGTGATCGCCACCGTCTATCTGGCGCAGTTCGGCATTGGCGTGGCATTCATCGTCATTCTGGCCGGCGGCCTGTTCGGCATGATTTCTGGTTTTGTAACAACGCGCCTGTTTGTGCCGTCCTTCGTCTCCACACTGGCCCTTGGCTTTGTTGCCCTGTCGATTGCCAAATGGTTGTCTGGCCAACGGGCACTCTATATGGACGCGACACTGCGCGATGGCAGTTTTGGCTGGATGTTCGGCAATACCGCTGGCGTGCCCCATGAACTGGTGATCGCCGTTGTGCTGCTCGCCCTGGCCTGGTTTCTGCAGACCCGCACCACGTTTGGTCGATCCCTGAAAGCCGTTGGCGCGGGCGAACTCGCCGCCGTTGCCTCGGGCATCAATGTCGACAAGGTCAAGATCATCGCCTTTGGCATTTCCGGTGCCTTTGCAGCGATTGCCGGGCTGATTTTCTCGGTCAAACTTTCCGGCGGCGACGCAAATCTCGCCAACGGCTTCCTGCTGCTGGCAATTGTTGCGGTGCTGGTCGGCGGTACACCTCTGACAGGCGGTGTCGGTGGTGTACTTAACACGGCCATCGGCACGCTCATCGTCATGGTGATCCGCGCCGCTATGGTCTATCTCGAAGTCGATGCCACCCAGCAACAGATGATCTTCGGGATCGTTTTGATCATCGCCATCGCCCTGACAATTGATCGCTCAAAACTGCGCGGAGTGGTGAAATGACCAATATGCGCGCGGCGGTATTGGTTGGTCCGGGCCAGTTTGAGGTCAAAGACGTGCCACGCCCGCAACCCGGAAGGGACGAGGTGCTGATCCGCATTGCCCGCACCGGCATCTGCGGCACCGACTTGCACATATTTCATGGTCACTACGCCGCCGACAAGCTGCCGTTGATTCCGGGCCACGAATTTACCGGCCACGTCGCGGAACTTGGTGACGGAGTCGCCGGATTGTCTGAAGGGCAGGCGGTTGTCGTGGACATGAACATTGGCTGCGACAGGTGCTACTGGTGCCGGCGCAACGAGATATTGAATTGTCCCGACATGCAGCAGATGGGGATCACCATAGATGGGGCATTTGCTGAATTCATTGCCGTGCCCGCGCGTCTTGTCATCCCGGCGCCGCAGCAGACATCAGCTCAGGTTCTGGCACTGACAGAGCCACTTGCCTGCGTCGTCCGCGCCGCCCGCAAGGCGCAGATCAGTTTTGGTCAGTCGGTCGCTGTCATCGGGGCAGGGCCCATCGGCAACTTGCATGTGCAATTGTTGCGCACCATCGGGGCCGCACCAATTATCGCTTCCGACATCAGCCAGGATCGACGTGATCTGGCGTGCAATTGTGGCGCGGATATCGCGGTCGCACCGCACAAGATGAAGCAGGCGGTATTGCAGGCCACCGATGGCCGTGGGGCGGATGTAGTGATTGAAAGCGTCGGAAGCGCCGCTCTTTATGCCGATGCCCAACAATTGTTGCGCAAGGGCGGGCATCTTGCCGCTTTCGGACTGACCGGGCCGGGCGAGGTTCTGCAGATGGATATTCTGCAGACTATTCTGGAGGAAAATTCCCTCAAGGGATCCGTCGCCGGCATGGGACAGGATATGCACGATGCACTGACCCTTTTGACCCACGACCGGATTGATCCTGCGCCGTTTATCGGCGCCGAATATCCGTTGGAGGACATTCAGAACGCATTCGACACAATCGCCGACGCGCCGCACAACCTGAAAACACAGATTGTAATCCACTAGCCATTCAAATTGACCATTCAAGGAGGCGCCAATGAAAACTGAAGCCTATATGTCCAAACCCCAGGGCAGAATTCCCAACAGCCGGTTTCCCCTGCTTGTCCACCGCAACGCTGTTCCCGGTGGCGGGGTTGACGCGGTCAAGGCCAGGTTTCGCGAAAACGGTTGGGGCAATAATTGGCAATATCCCGGCGTCTATGAATACGCTCATTTTCACTCGACCACCCATGAATGCCTCGGCTGCGCAAGTGGCTGGATGGAGTTTAACCTGTCGGTCGGTGAGGGCGGATGGACGAAGGTTCGTATCGACGCCGGCGACGTGATTGTCATGCCTGCCGGAGTCAGCCATGAGGATATCGGGCATTCAGATGACATCATGATGGTGGGTGGCTATCCGGACGGCCGTGACTGGGACAATATCCAGGAACAGTTTCTGACGGACGCGCTTTACTATCTGGCCTGTAAAAGCATCATGTCCTTGCCCATTCCCGAACTTGATCCGGTATCCGGCGGTCCCTTGCTGGAATGGCATGATGCCCCGTCGTCGGTTGATGGGGACTGGAACGACTGGCGGGACGGGCTGGATGCATCGAGCTGACGGGCCCGGCTCATCACAGCGACTGAATTCTTGACGTAACCAATTGATTACATATTGTAATCAGCAAACATGCACCATGGGTGGAATAATGGCAGAACAGGGCTATGACTATGTGATTGTCGGAGGCGGCTCTGCAGGCTGCGTGCTTGCGGCCCGTTTGACTGAAAATCGCGATGTCAGCGTTCTGCTGATCGAGGCAGGCGGCAAGGACAATCACCCGCTTATCCACATGCCGGCCGGGTTTGCCGCCATGACCACCGGTCCCTTCACCTGGGAAATGCTGACAGTCCCCCAGATCCATGCCAATGACCGGCAGATTGCCTATGTCCAGGCCAAGGTTCTGGGTGGCGGCTCTTCCATTAATGCGGAAGTGTTCACCCGCGGCCATCCGGCGGACTATGACCGCTGGGCTAATGAGGAAGGCTGTGAAGGCTGGTCGTTTAAGGACATTCAGCCCTATTTTCTACGCTCTGAAGGCAATGAAGTGTTTTCGGGAGACTGGCACGGCGCCGATGGTCCGCTGGGCGTCTCCAACCTGAACCAGTTGCAGACCATGACCCGGGCCTTTGTCCGCGCCTGCCAGGAAAACGGCATTCCGTACAATCCCGATTTCAACGGCCCGGTTCAGGAAGGGGCCGGTGCTTACCAGGTCACGGTACGCAATTCCCGCCGCTGTTCGGCGGCTGTCGGCTATCTCAAACCGGTGCTCAATCGGCCCAATCTGACACTGGTCACTGGTTGTCTGGTGAACCGGGTGCTGGTGGAAAAAGATCGTGCCATTGGCGTCGAATATTTCCAGAAACAGCAAAAAATCACGGCGCGTGCCGACAGCGAAGTTCTGATCACGTCTGGGGCTATCGGGTCGCCAAAGCTGATGTTGCTGTCCGGTATTGGCCCGGCTGACCACCTGAAGGACGCGGGTGTGGATGTGGTTCATGATCTTCCCGGCGTTGGCGAAAACCTGCAGGACCATTTTGGCGTTGATATTGTCGCCGAACTAAACGGCCCCCACAGCCTCGACCGCTACAACACCTGGTATTGGAAGGCCTGGAGCGGCATGGAATATGCCCTTTTCAAGAGCGGGCGCGTTGCCTCCAACGTGGTTGAGGGTGGTGGTTTCTGGTATTCTCAGGATGGTCTGGACAAACCCGACCTGCAATTTCATTTCCTCGCCGCCGCAGGAGCTGAGGCCGGAGTCCCCACCGTGCCCAAGGGGGAAAGCGGCATCACCATGAACAGCTATAATGTGCGGCCCAAGGCGCGTGGAACGGTGCGTCTGCGATCAGCAAACCCTGCTGATACGCCCTTGGTCGATCCGAACTTTCTCGGCCATCCCGATGATGTCAAAAGGACGGCAGAAGGCGTGAAGTTGAGCGTCGACGTGTTTAATCAGCCGTCATTGCAAAAATACATCCGCCAGGTCCGGTTCCCCGATGCCAGCGTCAAGTCGCAGAAAGACTTTGAAAATTACGCCCGCCAATATGGCCGCACCTCATATCACCCCACCTGTACCTGTAAGATGGGGACCGATAAAATGGCAGTGGTCGACCCGCAAATGCGGGTTCATGGCATTGACGGATTGCGCATATGCGACAGCTCCGCCATGCCAAGCCTGATTGGCTCCAACACCAATGCGCCGACCATCATGATGGCCGAGAAAGCCAGCGACATGATCCGGGGTAACCGTTGATCAAATTCAGCAAATTCTCAAATTAGTCAAAATCCGGGGCGTAGGGGACAAGGTCCTTGCCGACAATGCGATAGCCCGTTGCATTCATCGCGTCGATCCTGTGCATGTCGATGGAGGACAGGGTAAAGTCCATCACTTCGAAATTGGCCCGGATGTTTTCCGGCTTCGTCGACATGGTGTTGATAGACACCCCTTTTTGCAAAATCCACCGCAGCACAACCTGTCCGGCAGTCTTGCCATAGGCTTCGCCAATTTCACCAAATATCGGATGTTTGAACACCTCGCCGCGTGCCACCGAACAGTAGGAGGCCAGCGGAATTCCGGTTTCATTGGCGGCGGCAAGTAATTTGTCCTGACTGAGCAAGGGATGGAATTCCACCTGATTGGTCACCAGGGGTGCATCTACGATGGCCTTGGCGTCATGCATCATCTGGGCCGTATAGTTGGACACGCCGATATGCTTTGCCAGGCCACGGTCGTGGGCCTGTTGCAGCAATTGCAAAGACTGTTTGATGTCGCCGCCAGGGGTTGGCCAGTGAAGCAACAATACATCGGTCTGATCGATCCTCAGATCCCGCAGACTGGTCTCCACCGACGGCAGGAAACTGGCGTCATCAAAATTGGCAATATCAACCTTTGTGGTGATGCAGAGTTCGTCCCGGGGAATGCCGGTCGCCTGAAGCGCCTCGCCGGTTTCCGCCTCATTGCCATACATCTGCGCAGTATCAAAGGCTCGATATCCAACGTCTGCTGCCGTCTGAATCGCCTTGATCGCGGCCTCACCTTCAAGCGGGAAGGTGCCAAAAGCGCGTTGATGGGTTTTTCAAAATAGATGCTCATCGGGGTCTCCCTGATCGTGTTCTGTTTGTAACTTATTGGTTACTTAAGTGAAAGTCTTTATCTCTAAACGCCATGATTTCTATGGCTTTGCACTTGATTCGAGTGGTGGGCATGCAGTAGTCTATTAACTAGTTGGTTACTTGTCCAGCAATGCGAACTGTCGGGAGAATTGCGTGACTAAACAAAGAACTGCGGCCGAGGCGGTTGGGCTGATAGCCGATGAAGCGGTGATTGCCGTCAACTCTTCCAGCGGCCTGTGTTGCCCGGATGCGGTGCTGGCGGCGCTGGGCGAAAGATTCGATCGCGAAGGGTCTCCCAAGAACCTCACCAGCATTCATCCCATCGCTGCGGGAGATTTTTTTGGCATTAAGGGCATCGACCATTATGCCAAGAAAGGCTGTCTTTCGACGATCATCGGCGGGTCCTATCCCTCCGGGCCGACCAAGGCAGAACCTCCACTGATCTGGCAATTGATCACCAACAATCAGATCAAGGCCTATAATCTGCCATCCGGCATCATATTCGACATGTTGCGCGAGGGAGCGGGGCATCGGCCAGGCGTGCTGACCAAGGTCGGCATGGAGACCTTCGTGGACCCAGACCTGGAAGGCGGCGCGATGAATGAAATGGCCGCGTCTGACCCCATCGTCCGCCGGGTGGATTTTGAAGGCGAAGACTGGCTGTATTTCTCGGCACTGCAGCCGGACGTCGCCATTATCCGCGCGTCGACCGCCGACCAAAGGGGCAATCTGAGCTTTGAATCCGAAGGCGCCTATCTTGGCGCCATGGAAATGGCACTGGCAGCGCATAATTGCGGCGGCAAGGTAATTGCCCAGGTGCGTCAGATTACGGCCAATGGCTCCATCCGTCCCCACGACGTGCGGGTGCCTGGCATTCTGGTCGACGTGTTGGTGGAAGCACCCGACATGCTGCAAACCACGGCGACAAATTATGATCCGGCCATATCCGGAGAACTCATTCGTCCGCTCGACAGTTTCCAGATGATGGATTTTGGCGTGCCAAAGGTGATTGCCCGCCGGGTCGCCCAGGAATTGCACAAGGGCTGGGCCGTCAATGTGGGCTTTGGCGTATCGGCCAATGTGCCACGCATCTTTCTGGAAGAAGGCCACCATGGCGACGTCACCTGGGTGATAGAGCAGGGGGCCGTTGGCGGCATTCCGCTGCTGGACTTCAAGTTCGGCTGCGCCGCAAATGCCGAAGCCTTTGTCGCGTCACCCCACCAGTTCTCCTATTTCCAGGCCGGTGGGTTCAACGCCTCGCTGCTCAGTTTCCTGGAAATTGATGCAGATGGGTCGGTTAATGTTTCGCGCTTGAAAGCCACGCCTCACCGAACGGCCGGAGCCGGAGGATTTGTCGATATTACCGCCCGCGCCAAGAGCATCGTTTTCTCGGGCACCTTCAATGCCGGCGCCAAGATGCATATTGAAGACGGCAGATTGGTGATCGACAAGGAAGGTCATACCGCCAAAATCGTACCAAAGGTTGATCAAGTCTCATTTTCAGGAAAGCGGGCAGTGGCGCAGGGCCAGCGTGCCACCTATGTGACCGAACGCTGCGTGATTGAACTGACCGAACAGGGACTGATGGTGACGGAAATTGCGCCGGGCATAGATCTTCAGCGCGACATTCTCGATCAGGCGGCAACGGAACTGAAGGTTGCGGAAGATTTACGTCAGATGGACAACCGCCTGTTCACTCCCGAACCATTTGGACTGAATCCTTGAACTCAAACCAACTTTAATAAGACTTTCTAGCAGGAGTAGACCCATGATCCGCCACCTCGTTGCCTTGCGGTATCGCGACAGCACATCACAGGAAACAAAAGACCAGTTGATGAAGGATCTGGCCGGATTGAGCGGTCATATAGACGGCATCGTGGATTTTCAGGTGCGTGACAATGTCAGTGTGGAAGATCACCTGGTGCGCGATTTCCGTCACCTGTTCTGGTTCGATTTTACCGATTCAGCCGTCCGAGACGCCTATCTGGTTGACGCAGCCCACCAGGCCATCGGCGCCCGAATTGTCGCTGAAACCGAAGGCGGCCCGGACGGGGTCTATGTCTTCGATTTTGAAGTCTAGAACCTATCTGTAGACCATAAGCTTGTTGGTGCCCCGCTGGACGGTCTCCCCGTGCTGATTGGTGACGTCAAACTCCAAAGTCACAATGCCCCGGTCGGTTTTGCTGGTCGTTCTCATGTCAATGACTGAGATCGTCGTGCTGATCTGATCGCCGACAAATACGGGGCGGGAAAATGTCCAGTCCCATCCCAGAGATGCAATTGCTTTAAACTGAGCGTCGCATTGGTTCTTCAGGCCATCGACCAGCGACAGGACCAGAAGACCATGGGCAACACGTTTGGGAAATCCATGTTTCCTGGCTGCGGCGTCGTCCATATGAATTTCAAAGCGGTCACCGGTCATGTCGGCAAATGCATCGACAATCTCGGCTGTGACCTGCAGCGAGCCGGACTGGATGCGATCACCAACAGACAAGGCGTCATAGCCATATCGTCTACCTGAAAGATGACGGGTCACGGGGTCGGCGCGTCTTCACGCAGCAGTCCCTGGGACTTCAAGCTATCCCAGAATTCAGACGGAATCGGATGGCTGAACCATTCGAGGTTTTTCTCCAGCTGCTCAACCGTCCGGGTACCGGCGATAAAACTTGGAATTGCCGGATGGGCGACAACAAATTGCAGCGCAGCAGCGGGCAGGGGCACGTTATATTCACGACCCACCGCTTCCATTCTGCGCACCTTCTCCATGATGTCATCCGGCGCAGGGACATAATTGTATTTGGCACCTTCAACCGCGCCGGTTGCAAGAATGCCGGAATTGAATCCGCCCCCGACAACCACCGCCGCTCCCCGTTCCTCACAAAGTGGCAGAAACTCGTTCAGCGACTCTTGCTCCAGCAGCGTGTAGCGCCCGGCCAGCAAGAAACAGTCGAAATCTCGCCGCTGCAAGGCTGCGTGACACACCTCCCATTCGTTGACGCCAACGCCAATCGCCTTGACCACCCCCTGGTCGCGCAGACTGCTGAGGGCTTTCCAGCTTCCATCCATGGCTGCTTCAAACACTTCAGGCTGATCATCACCACGGGTGAAGACGTCAATATCGTGGATAAAGCAAATGTCCATGCGTTCCAGATTCAACCGCTGCAGACTGTCCTCAAAGGCCCGCATTGTGCCGTCATAGGAATAGTCAAAATGCATGGTGAAACGCCCGGCATTGGTCCAAGGGGCATAGTCGATATCTTCCTTGCGGGCCGGTTTCAGCACCCGCCCGACCTTTGAGGACAGGATGAAATCGTCCCGGTTTTTCCAGCGCAGGGAATGGCCAGTGCGCAATTCTGCCAGGCCATGACCATACATCGGCGCCGTGTCATAATAGCGAACGCCGGCATCCCAGGCCGTCTGAAACATCGCATGGGACGTTTCTTCGTCGATCTCGCGGAAAATATTGCCCACCGGGGCAGTTCCGAATCCAAACGCCGTCACCTCCAGATCAACCAGGCCGAACTTGTTCAACGTGTCAGGCTTCATTGCGCATCCTCCAAAGTAACTATTTAGTTATTTAAATCCAATTACCGCCAATGAGCAAGGGAAAATTCGCACCTTCTGCCTCTTGACCTTTGATTTTGTGATATTCTAAAGTAACTAAATAGTTACAAACGGAAAAATCGATGTACCTCACCGACACACATATTCAGGTGCGTGATATGGCGCGCGAATTTGCCGACGACGTCATCAGTCCGTTGGCGGAAGAACTCGATCGTGACGAGCGTTTCCCGTCTGAACTTTATGATCAGATGGGCGAACTGGGGCTGTTTGGCATTGCTGTTCCGGAACATATGGGGGGGCCGGGGTTTGACACGCTGACCTATGCTCTGGTGATGGAAGAACTGTCGCGGGGATATGCCTCCATTGCCGATCAATGCGGGTTGATTGAGCTGATTTCTACCTTGTTGGTGCGTCATGGCACGGACGAACAACGGTCCAGCCTGTTGCCCGACGTAATGACTGCGAAGAAAAAGGTTGCCTACTGCATCACCGAAGCAGAGGCCGGTACTGATGTATCCGGCATCCGCACCGATGCCGCTAAAGACGGCGATGGTTGGAAGCTGAACGGCAGCAAGATCTGGATACACAACGCACCGGTTGCCGATTATGGATTTGTCCTGGCCCGCACCGACCGGGATGCTGGCCACCGCGGCATGTCGATATTTATCGTTGATCTGAACGCTGACGGGGTGGAGCGCGGACCCAAGGAACACAAGATGGGTCAGCGGGCCAGTCAGGTCGGGGCATTGAATTTCAGTGATGTGCAATTGCCACCGGAAGCCTTGCTGGGAACCGAAGGTCGCGGGTTTCACATGATGATGAGTGTTCTGGACAAGGGCCGTGTCGGCATTGCCGCCCTTGCCGTCGGCATCGGGCAGGCGGGGCTTGAAGCCGCGCTGGAATATGCCCAGCAGCGCAAACAATTCAATCAGGCAATCTCAGAATTTCAGGGCATTCAGTTCATGTTGTCTGACATTGCCAAGGATATCGAAGCGGCCCGTCTCTTGGTCCATTCAGCCGCGGTTAAGATCGACCGGGGAGAGGATGCAACCAAAGCCTGCAGCATGGCCAAATGTTTTGCCGGCGATATGGCGGTTGCGCGTACCGCCGATGCAGTCCAGATTTTCGGGGGCTCAGGATATATCAGGGGATTCGAAGTGGAGAGACTCTATCGCGACGCAAAAATAACCCAGATTTATGAGGGCACGAACCAGATTCAGCGGATGATTATCGCCCGCGAATTGATGAAACATGGAGCACGGGACTGATGAATCAGGTTGCCCTGGTCACGGGATCCTCACGGGGTATCGGCCTCGGCGCCGCCTGTGCGCTGGCGCGTCAGGGGTTTTCTGTGGCGCTGAACGGCCCACATGATGATGCGGAACTGGCATCCGCCGTTGAACAGGTGCGCGAAATTGGCGGCGAGGCAACAGCAATGGCCGTGGCCTTCGACGTCACAGACCATACAGCCCATGCCGCCGCGATGGACACGATAGAAGCCGAGTTAGGACCGCTGACCACACTGGTCAACAATGCCGGGATAGGGGTGATCAGCCGCGGTGACCCATTGGATGTGACCGAGGATAGCTGGGACAGATGCCTGGAAGTCAATTCCAAGGCCATGTTCTTCCTGACCCAGTCCTTTGCCAAACGGTTGCTGGCTCGCCAAAGGCCTGCCGAGATGTTCCACGCGATTGTCAATGTGACCTCTGCCAATGCCGAAGCGGTGGCCGTGCCGCGGGCTGAATATTGCGCCTCCAAAGCCGCCGCCGCCATGGTGTCGAAAACCTGGGCGGCCCGTTTGGGGGAAGAAGAAATTGCCGTCTATGACGTCCGCCCGGGATTGATCAATACCGAGATGACGGCTCCCGTCATTGACCAATATGAACAACGTGCAAAGCAAGGTCTGACCCTGTTGCCACGCATTGGCCAGCCCGCAGATGTGGGCGAAATCATTGCCTCCCTGGCATCAGGCAAATTGCCCTATACCACCGGCCAGACAATTTTTGCCGACGGCGGCATGCTCGTACCGAGGTTTTAAGAGATGAAAATCAATCTGCCGGATAACGCCGGAAATCTGACTGACTATGCCCTGCAAGGAACACCCGTTGCGCCCGTCCCCATGGGGTCGGACCCGTCGCGCATTGTCTTCTCCGCCGCCCATGTGGTGAGCGATCCGTTTACCGACAGTGACCCGTCCGGTCCGGCGGCGCTGGACTGGGAGCAGACCATGGCATTTCGCCGCCACCTTGCCGGACTCGGCCTCGGCATCGCGGAAGCCATGGATACGGCACAGCGCGGCATGGGGCTGGATTGGCCCGGCGCACTGGAACTGATCCGCCGCACCAAAAGCGAAGTGCCGGATGCTTTGGTGTTCAATGGCTGCGGCACGGACCAACTCGACCCGGGCGACGCGCGCAGCCTGGACGAGGTCAAACGCGCCTATCTGGAGCAGGTGGAAGCCATTCAGGCGGTCGACGGGCGTCTGATCCTGATGGCCAGCCGCGCCCTGGCCCGGTTGGCACAATCTCCGGATGACTACATCACGCTGTATGGTGAGGTCTTGGCGGCCTGTGACAAGCCGGTCATTCTGCACTGGCTGGGGGACATGTTTGACCCGGCCCTGGCGGGGTATTGGGGTGCTCAGGCATTTGAAGACAGTATGGAAGTCGCCCTGCAGGTCATTGGCGATAACCAGTCCAAGGTCGATGGAATCAAGGTTTCGTTGCTGGACAAGGACAAAGAAATCATCATGCGGCGGCGCCTGCCTGCGGGCGTGCGCATGTATAGCGGCGACGACTTCAATTACGCCGAACTGATTGCCGGCGACGAACAGGGGCATTCCGACGCTCTATTGGGGGCCTTCGACCCGCTGGCGGCCACCATTGGCAATGCCATGGCCCGCCTGGATCAGGGCGATGTCGCGGGCTTCAGGGAAATCCTCGACCCCACGGTTCCCCTGTCGCGGCTGATTTTTCGCGCGCCGACTCAATATTACAAAACCGGCGTAGTTTTTCTGGCCTGGCTGAATGGCCATCAAAGCCATTTTATCATGCTGGGCGGGGCGCAATCCATGCGGCCGCTGCCCTATTTGATCGACTGTTTCAAACTGGCCGATCAGTGCGGCCTGCTTGCCAGTCCGGATCTGGCCATTGCCCGGATGAATCAGCTGTTGGGGGTCTATGGCGTTGACTGACCCGAAGGGACATTCCCGACTGGCCCTGAACACAGCGACGCTGGGTCACAATCTGGAAGGTTATGGGGCAGGGTGGTCTGTCGAACAAATCATTGATGCATGTGCTGAAAAAGGGCTGGGGGGTATTGTCTTCTGGCGGCGCGAGATTGACGATCGGGCCTTCGAGATTGGCCAACGCGTCCGCGATGCGGGCATGGAAGTGGTTGGATTGTGCCGCACGCCCTATATTACCGGCTCAGAAGCCCCGGCCAATCTGGATGAAGCCAGGGCATCGGTCGACATGGCGGCCGAGCTGGGCACCGGCATATTGACCATTGTCACCGGTGGGTCGGAGCCTGGGACCAAGGGGGTTTTGGAGTCGCAAAAGATCCTTGCTGAACGGGTAGCGCAGTTGGCTGATTACGCGGATGGGACGGGGGTGCAACTGGCGCTTGAACCGCTCAATCCGATGTTTGGCGGCAATCGCACCTGCCTGTTTACAGTGGCCGACGCCCATCGGGTCTGCGACTGGATAGGCAAGCCCAATGTCGGCATTGCCGTCGACGTCTATCACGTATGGTGGGACAGCCAATTGGCCGAGTCGTTGCGCCAGGCAGGCCCGGGCCGCCTGCTCGGCTTTCACCTGTGCGACTGGCTGGAACAGACATCCGATATGTTGCTGGACAGGGGCATGATGGGTGACGGGGTTGCCGATCTTCCCGGCCTGGGCGCGATGATGAAAGACGCCGGTTTTTCAGGCATTGCCGAGGTTGAAATTTTTTCAGCCGAAAACTGGTGGCAACGCGCCCCGGCAGATGTCATCGAAACGATTATTGCCCGCTATCACAGCCATTGCAGTTTGGACTGAGTCTGAGCAACTTAATGCTTGCTAATTTGTCCTACCCGTTAAATGGTTTTCATCCAGAAACTAACCCGTAAGCGCGGAACTTTCATGAGCCTTGAATTCTTGTTGACGTCAATCATCGTCATTCTTTTGCCCGGAACCGGCGTTCTTTACACGCTGGCGGTCGGGTTGGGCAGGGGGCTTGGACCCAGCATTGCTGCTGCCTTTGGATGCACATTGGGCATTTTACCTTCCGCCTTTGCCAGCATTGTCGGGCTGGCGGCAATTTTGCACACAAGTGCGCTTGCTTTTCAGGTGATCAAATATCTCGGCGTTGCCTATCTGCTCTATATGGCCTGGAACCTGATGCGCGATGGCGGGGTTCTGGATGTCAAAGGAGATGACCGGGTAATCTCGTCAAAACAGACGATCGTAAGAGGCATATTGCTGAACACGCTCAATCCGAAATTATCCTTGTTTTTCATGGCATTCCTGCCCCAATTTGTTCCCGTCAACGCTCCCAATTCCACATTCACGCTGATCCTGCTGGCGGCGGTCTTTATGGCGCTGACCTTTGTGGTTTTTGTCGGTTATGGAGCTTTTGCCGCGCTGGCGCGGGATTATGTCATTTCACGGCCACAGGTGATGAAATGGTGCAAGCGGGCCTTTGCCGGATCGTTTGGACTGCTGGGCGTGAAGCTGGCGCTGGCTGATCGATAGAGCGTCAGTAAATGGGCGCCAAAAGCACAGAGATTATGGCGCATTTCCGCTAACCATTATGACCCATTGTGCTTAAGCTTTCAGCCAACTGGCATGGAGGAGGCTGCGCCGATGCAACTGAAAGACAAACGGGCTCTGGTGACCGGTGCTGCCGGCGGCATTGGTGCGGCAATTGTTTCCAGGCTTCAGGCCGAAGGGGCAGTCGTTACAGGCACTGATAGGTTGCCCAGCAAAGCCGAGTTTCATATCGACGGTGACCTGATGGATGCCGGTTTTTGCGATCGCCTGCCGTATGAAGCAGCCGATCAGATGGGCGGCCTCGACATCCTGATCAACAATGCAGGCATCATCACACGGGGAGATATCACACAGGCCAGCGACGATGACCTGAAACGTAGCATGGCGATCAATGTCGAAGCACCATTTCGCCTGTGCCGTGCAGCGATTCCGCTGATGGTGCAAGCCGGAGGAGGGGCCATCGTCAACACCTCGTCCTGTTGGGGCGTCCATCCAGGCCCCAACCACCCAATCTACGTGATGTCAAAAGCCGCAATTGCGTCGCTGACCCAGTGCCTCGGCATGGATCATGCCCACCAGAATATTCGGGTCAACGCGGTCTGCCCCAACGAAGTGAACACGCCAATGATCCGTACCGGTTTCGAAGCCAGAGGCCTTGATCCCGACAAGGCGATAGATGAACTCAATGCTTCGGTACCATTGGGCAGGATTGCCGAGCCGGAAGACATTGCCGACGTAGTGCTGTTCCTAGCTTCAGACCAGTCCAGATATATGTGCGGTGCCCTATTGGAAGTGAATGGAGGCAAGCCGGTCCAATGAGCCAGTTTTCAGAAAAAGTCGTCCTGATTACCGGTGGTCGAAGCGGCATCGGCGCGGCCTGCGCCAGGGCGTTTTCCGGGGCAGGGGCCAAGGTAGTCACCGCCCAAAGGCAAAGTGACACGGAATTTGACTACATATGCGCCGACTTCATAGATCCCGAGGTCCCTCAACAACTTGTCACAGAGGTCATTCGGCGTCATGGCCGCCTCGATGTTCTGGTCAACAATGCCGGAATGATGCTGGAGGGGGATGTGGTGGAATTCAGCGAGGCCGACTGGGCAAAAACGCTGCAGGTCAACCTCACGGCACCGTTTCTGCTGACAAAATACGCCATGCCACATCTGATCGAGCGTGCGGGTGCGATCGTCAATATCGGTTCTATCGAAGGTCTGGGCTCCAATCCGCGCCATCCCGCCTATTGCGCCTCTAAGGCCGGTCTGCATGGTCTGACACGGGCTGTTGCCGTTGATCATGGCCCAGACGGCGTGCGCTGCAACGCTGTGGCACCCGGTTGGATCGACACAGACTTAAATGTGGCATTCATCGAGAGCCTGGGTGACCCCGTTGCATTTCGCGACAAGGTCGGTGACATTCATCCCGTTGGACGCACCGGCAGCCCGCAAGAGGTGGCGTCGCTGGTTTGCTGGCTGGCGTCCAACGAAGCGGCATTTGTAACGGGCCAGGTCTGGACGGTTGATGGCGGCCGGTTGAGTAAGCTAAGCCTGCCTGCGTGACAAAGCAGGGGGCAGCTATATTTCCGGGCTGTGCATCTCTTGGGACCGAGGCTTCAAAAGACCACGGGGTTTGCATGCGATCGGACAAACCATAACCGCAGTTCAGATCGCCGAACCGACCAATACAATTGTCGCATAAGATATATTATGGAACATTTTTGTTTGACTATTACATAAGATAACCGGCTTATCTCATTGATAACAGGATGCCTTACAGGTCTATCGTCATTCCATCATATGCCGGCACCACGTGTTTGGGTGTCTCATCCATCACTGTTTGATAGTCCAGCGGCGTGTGCATATGGGTCAGCACAGCGCGTTGCGGCTTTAGCTTCTCAATCCATTCCAATGTCTGTTCCAAACTGAAGTGACTGCGATGGGTCCGATACTGCAAAGCGTCGATGATCCACACGTCGAGATTATTCAGATGTGGCAAGGCCCGTTCGTCCAGCCCACTGACGTCGCTGCAATACGCCAGATCGCCAATTCGAAAGCCAAGGGAAAAAATGTCACCATGAGCTTGTTCAAACGGCAGGATCTCAATTGCACCACCAGGACCGTCAATTTGAAACGAGCAGCCAGCCACAATGCGATGCTCAGACAGGATCGGCGGATAGCTGGAGCCTTCAGGCGTATTGAAACAATAGCCAAAGGCCTGATGCAATCGCTCTGACGTCGCAGCATCAGCCCAGATGTCGACAATCTCGCGGCGGTTGATCAGAAACGAACGCAGGTCATCGATGCCGTGAATATGGTCGGCATGGGCGTGCGTGTAGATCACTCCATCAGCAGCCGATATCCCGCTATTGAGCATTTGCTGGCGAAAATCCGGGCCCGTGTCGACGACAACAACCGTCTTGCCATCGAGCCCAAATTTTTCAATCAGCAGGCTGGCCCGCAGGCGACGATTCTTTGGATTGTTCGGATCGCAATTGCCCCAGTCATCGCCAATACGCGGCACACCGGGCGACGATCCGCAGCCCAGAATGGTGAAACGAATTGTATCTGGCGGCGGCGGCGACGGCATGTGCTGATCAGTCATTATCGGCTCGATATCTCGCTGCCGCTGACGCCGCCGCCGCCGGGTGCAGGAATCTTGCTGAACAGGTTGAAGAAATTCTGCGTCGTCTGACGGCGCACATCGGCCTCATCCATTTCCCAGACTTCGCCCAGAACCCGCGCCGTGTCGGCCACAAAGGCAGGCTCATTGGTTCTGCCACGGTTGGGGACGGGGGCCAGATAGGGAGCATCCGTCTCCACCAGAACCCGGTCACGCGGCATATCGCGGGCAATATCGCGGATGTCCTGGCTGTTTTTGAAGGTCAGAATACCAGAAAAAGAGACGGTCAGGCCGAGCTCTATACCGCATTCTGCCAGTTCTCGACCGGAGGAAAAGCAATGCAGAATTGCAGGGAAGGCCCCTGCCCGTGTTTCTTCCCGCAGGATGGCCATCATGTCATCATCGGCGCTGCGTGCGTGAATGACCAGTGGCAGACCGGTTTCACGCGCTGCGGCAATATGGGTGCGAAAACCCTGCGCCTGCGCCTCGCGCGGAGACTTGTCGTAATGGTAATCAAGGCCAGCCTCGCCAATCGCCACAACCTTGTCATGGGCCGTGGCGAGGCGGATCAGATCGTCGGCGGTGATGTCGAGCTCTTCATCGGCATTGTGCGGATGGGTGCCCACAGAACAGAAGATATCGTCGAACCGTTCTGCAACGGCCAAAACCTGATCAAATTTGCGCACGCGGGTGCAGATTGTCACCATCCGGCCTATGCCGACATCGCGGGCCCGCTGGACCACATCGTCGAGCTCGTCGGCGAATTGTGGAAAATCCAGATGGCAATGGCTGTCGACCAGCATTTCCATCACGCAGCTTCCACATAGCGCGGAAACACGCCTTCGGGTTTTTCGATGGTCGTGGCGGCGAGACGGCCGGCAGCGGCGAGGCTGGCGAATTGACGGTCGTCTTCGGCAATCTTCAACTGATCCAGCAGTTTGGCGGCACTGGTCGGAATGAAGGCCTGGCACAGGATCGCCACCTGGCGCACCACTTCGGCGGTCACATTCAGCACGGTGGCCATGCGGGCCGGATCGGTCTTTTTAAGCCCCCAAGGCGCTTGTTCGTCAAAATACCTGTTGGCTTCATCCAACACATGCCAGATCGCGTCGAGCGCTTCATTGGGGGAGGTCGCATCAATTGCTGTGCGGCATTTGGCCAGCATGCCATCAGCCAAGGAGAGCAGGGCGTTGTCTTCAGCAGTCAGGTCCCCTGCCCCGTCGCCGCCGACGCCACTGATTTCGCCGTTGAGATTCTTAAAAATCATCGACAGAGACCGTTGCGCCAGATTGCCGAAATTGTTGGCCAGATCGGCATTGGTGTGGTTGACGATGTCGGTGTGGCTGTAGCTGCCGTCCGACCCGAAACGCACCATGCGTTGACAATAATAGCGCACCTGATCAACGCCGTATTCTTCGGCCATGCCGAACGGGCTTTCCACATTGCCCACCGACTTTGACATTTTCTCCCCATTATTGAGCAGAAAGCCGTGACCAAACACCTTTTTGGGCACTTCAATGCCGGCTGACATCAGGAAGGCGGGCCAATAGATGGCGTGAAAGCGGGTGATGTCCTTGCCGATCACATGCAGGTCGGCCGGCCAATAATTCCACTTGTCGCAGTCTGTTTCGGGATAACCCGCACCGGTGATGTAATTGGTCAGCGCGTCGACCCAGACATACATGACGTGCTTTTCATCGCCCGGCACTTTGACACCCCAGTCGAACGTCGTTCGAGAAATCGACAGGTCGTTGAGACCACCTTTGACAAAACTGACAATCTCATTGCGGCGCGATTTCGGCAGGATGAAATCCGGCACGCTTTCATACAGTTCAAGCAACTTGTCTTCGTAGGCTGACAGGCGGAAGAAATAACTCTCCTCATCGACCCATTCAACGGGCGTGCCCTGTGGTCCAATGCGGACACCATCATCGTTGATCTGGGTTTCATCTTCTTCGTAGTAGGCCTCGTCGCGCACCGAATACCAACCGGAATAGACGTCCTTATAAACATCACCATTGGCATCCATTGCCTTCCAGATCGCCTGACTGGAAAGGTGGTGATCTTCATCGGAAGTGCGAATGAAGCGGTCATAGGAAATGTCGAACAGATCGGTCATGCGCTGGAATTCATCGGAATTGCGGTCCGCCAATTCCTTCGCCGTAATGCCCAGATCCCGTGCCGTCTGCCACATTTTCTGGCCGTGCACATCGGTGCCGATCTGGAACAATGTGTCGTAGCCATCCAACCGCTTGAAGCGGGCAATTGCATCGGCACAAATAAACTCATAGGCATGGCCGATATGCGGCGCACCATTGGGATAGGAAATGGCCGTGGTGATGTAATAGCGTTGGGTCATATCTGGACAATTCCGGGACAACAGAGTTTCAGCCGCCTGCAGCAGCTCGGCGATAGATTCACCCCCGACGGTTACGTTCAAACAGGTCGCCAAACAAGGATAAAATCACTTGTTTCTTGTCCAGATTGAAAGCTTCCGCCAGCGTCGATGAACGGTTGGCCTTGTCCCACAGCTCGGCCCAGCCTGCAAGCTCAGACAAAGCCACCTGCTGGTTTGACCGGACCTGGGCGCCAATCCAGCCAGTGACCAGGTCCTTAAACAGGCCATACGCCTCTTCCTGACCCCGGCGCGACAGGCTGTCGGCGATCTTGTGAACCGCCTTCCAATCACCCCCGTCGCCAGTCGCCTGGCGTTTCATCAGGGATTCAAAAACGCTGAAATCCTTCATCACTGTCGATTCCAACAATTGAATGGTCCTGCGGACCGATCCTTCCGATAGCTCAACCGCCTTTTGCTTGTCGGCATCAGAAGCCTGAACGCCAAGTCGATTGATTACGGCGAGGTTCTGATCGTCACTGAGCGGCTGCAGGGTCAATTGCTGGCACCGTGACTTGATGGTCGCCAGCGGTCGGCCCGTGGCATGGGACAACACAAAGAACAGGGATTTCTTTGGCGGTTCTTCAAGGATTTTCAGCAAGGCATTGGCGGCACTGGCATTCATGTCGTCAATTGAATCGACAATCGTGACCCGCCAGCCCCCTGCCCCGGCTGTCATGCCGTAAAAGTGCTGGGTCCGGCGGATTTCCTCCACCGACAACTGGGTTTTGAAGCGCTTGGTTTTTTCGTCCCAGGGGCGGGTCAGATGTAACAATTGCGGATGGGCGCCCTGGGCCACCTGACGATGAATATCCTCGCCGATAGAGCCGGGATCAAATTGAGCCGGAGGCGGCGGCAAGTCACGACGATCCGGATAGCTGAACAAGAATTTGGCCCACATCATCGCCATCGACGCCTTGCCAATGCCCCGGGGACCGCTCAGCAACCAGGCATGATGCATGCGGCCGGAACGATAGTTTTCAAACATCTGTTCCAGCGCTGAATCGTGACCTGACAGGATTGTGCATTTTGATGGATCCGGCACCCCATCTATCGCATCGGCAATGGGGCGCTCCTCAATGTCAATCATAACGCTTCTGCTGCCTGGGTGGACTCCAGATAGGCATCCACGGCTGCATCCACATCCTCGCTCACTTCTTCCAGCGATTTGCTGGCATCGATGACCACACAGCGGTCGGGTTCCTGTTCGGCAATTTCCAGAAATCCTTCACGCCGTTTTTGCTGCATAGAAAGATCTTCGCTCTCGAAACGGTCGGGACCGTCTTCGGCCCAAACGTCAGCTGCCCGTTTCAGCCCAAGCTCCGGTGGCAAATCAAAAATCAGCGTCAGATCAGGCCGCGCCCCTTCGGTGACTGCCTTTTCCATCATCAATATAAATTCCAGATCAACACCGCCGGACACGCCCTGATAGACACGACTTGAATCCATGAATCTGTCACACAGCACCGTGGTGCCACTTTCAAGAGCGGGTTTGATGATGTTTTCAACATTGTCGCTGCGAGCCGCGGCAAACAAAACGGCTTCCATTTCAGTGCCAAAGGCCTTGGCCGCGCCGGACAAGACCACATGGCGCACCGCTTCTGCTCCCGGAGACCCTCCAGGCTCGCGGGTGACGAGCACCTTTTGCCCCAGCTTCTCCAGACGCGCAGCAAGGCGTTTGATCTGGGTGGATTTTCCGGCTCCTTCGCCGCCTTCAAAAGTTATAAAATGCCCGCGCACTGATTTTACAATCTCTTGGTTCGATCTTTTGGTTTGAACGATGATTATCTAACGTAACAGTGGTGCAATTGCGAGCATTGAACCCGGATGCAGGCACTAGTCAAAGCGCAACATGCCGAGCAGAAGTTCCTGAGCGGCATCCATGGCCCGTTGGGTCAAACTGCCTTTTTCCACATCTTCTGAAGCATATAGAGGGGTTTCCTGACTCACTTTGCCATCAATCATCACCTGCAACTTCGCCAGCCTGTCCCCCGCTTCAACCGGCGCCATGATGGGTCCGGTGAAAACAATGTCGGCCTTCAGGCGATCCTGAAACCCAATGGGCACGAAGATTCGCAAGGGCCCACGTGCCTTCAGTTCCACACCCGACTTTTCACCACCATAGACGGATGCTTCGCCAACAACTTCGCCTTCTTCAAACAGATCAATGGGCCGGAAGGCACGAAATGCCCATCGCAACATCTTTACCGCTTCGACAGAACGCTGCCGCTTCGACTCCATGCCATTGAGCACCATGATAATGCGCCGACCATTCTGCATTGCTGACCCGACCAACCCGTAGCCGGAGGCCTCAGTATATCCGGTTTTCAGACCATCGGCTCCGGCAACCTTGCCAAGAATGGGATTACGGTTGCGCTGATTGACTTTGTTCCACTTGAACTCTGGTTCGGAATAGATTTTGTAGAGCTCCGGATAAGTTTTGATGATATGTCGGGACAGAACGGCCAGGTCCCGCGCTGTTACCCTCTGATCCGGATCCGGCAGGCCCGTGGAATTGGTGAAATGGGAATTTTCCAGTCCAATTTTGCGGCCCCTGATATTCATCAGGCCGGCAAAGGCGTTTTCCGATCCGGCCATGCCTTCAGCAATTGCCATGGCTGCATCGTTGCCTGACTGAACAATCACGCCGCGCATCAGGTCTTCAAGTCGGATGTCGGAATTGAGGATGGCAAACATCGTTGAACCGCCAGAATTGGCACCGCCACGGCGCCAGGTATCCTGAGAAATGCTAAATGGTGTGTCGAAGTCCAGTTCACCCGTTGTCAGCGCGTTAAAAACAACTTCCATGGTCATCAATTTGGCCATTGATGCCGGCGGCATTGGCTGATCTGCGTTTTTCTGGAAGAGCACCGACCCGCTGTCGTAATCCATCAACAGGGCTTGTTTGGCACTTGTCTGAAAGCTCTGAGCCGACGCCGGCGAAATCGCCAATGCGATCACCAGTACAAAGACCAGGTTTAGCAAACGACTGCGAGTTTGCACCAATACCATATTACTTACCTCAACCTGTTGCCGCACAGATAGTCACCCCAGCCTGAGAATGTTAGGCAGCTATCGGTGGGAGTTCAACAGACGGCAGATAAATGTTGCCAATTTTGGCGCATTAATTTCGTCTGACCGACTTGGTGGCCTCGTTGGACTTTAAAAACTTTTGCAAACGCAGGGAAAGCGTCGTGCCGGTATCCAGTTGCGCGTCGATGGCTTCCAATTCAAGCAAGAACGGATCCTGGGTCGTCGGCTGCGTATCGACACTGCCAGTCGTCAATTCTGACAGTTTTATCACGCGGCGTCGCGAGTCAGGCCGCGCCGCCCGGGTGGCAACTTTGATTGCTGACGTTTCATCTGAACGGCCACCTTTGAAACTGGAGGCCAGCATCTGGTAATCCTGCCCGTGCAGCGGCGCTTGCTTGATATATTGCACACGCACCTTGGCGACCCCGCGGTGTTGATATCCGAGCATTTCAGATGCTTTCGCAGACAGATCGATAATGCGGCCCCGGTGATAGGGCCCACGATCATTCACCCGCACTATCAGCGAACGGCCATTGGCCACATTTGTGACGCGGGCATAGCTGGGCAATGGAAATGTCGGGTGAGCCGCCGTGATGGCATATTGGTCATAGACCTCGCCATTGGCAGTCAGGCGACCATGAAAATTGGGACCATACCAGGAAGCCTGGCCCGTCTTATCATAATTAAAATCTTCACGGGGGCGGTACCATTTGCCGCGGATTTTATACGGCTTGCCAATCTGACGTCTGCCGCCACCCTTGCGCACCAATCGTGCTGTTGTGACCCGCGGACTGGCCGCTACACCATAGGCGGCCTGAGAAAACTTTGTGCGGTTGCTGACATGTCCGACGTCGGAATCCGGGGTGACGCTCTTGTACACACCAGAGCCACCACAGGCAGACACCCCACCTGCGAGGAACAGCAAAACGGCCATATTTGTTTTGAGGCCCATGGGCACAAACCCTCAGTGCGATACAACAGCAGCATGTATATGAGATTTGAATTACAATCACGTTAAAGAGCAGTCACATCGGAATTTCAAGGGGTTGACCCGCAGTTTCACATGACATCGCTTGGTCAACTTGTGAACAACTCCTGCCGAATCACCGTTTGACCCAATTGCCTAGCGGAAATGACTGTCAGGACTGACATGCGAAATTTCGCAGTGCCGTCCTAACCATTCGTTTTGATTGGCGGGGGAATAGTGCCCCTGTCATGAGCAAGCACCCCTGCCACATCATGACACCTTCGGGAGAATATTTCTTCCTGATAAACAGCAACCAGGATCAAGGCGCCCTTTGATCCTGGTTGTTAAGTTCTCCACCCAAACATCTGATATAAAGTGGAATAACTCATCAACTTCGATGCGCTACTGTCAGGTCACGCCTGTTTCTTGAATTGCGACAGATTGAGTTCCAGCATTTCGCCCATCCAGATCGCGTGTTGAGTGTGATCCTTGTAGACGTCATCGGTCTGAGCGTGAATAAAAATCGTTAAATCTCCGCGATGAACCGATAACCAGGGCACAACCGTGCCAAACAAATCTGCCGGTATCAGCAATTGGCAACTCCACCGTGGATGTGGCCCAACCGGCTTTTCATGCACCCGCCCCATGTCGATTGCGAAAAGAGAACTGGCCTTTTCACACAGATCCCGAGCCCTCTGCAGGCTGTTTTGATCGAAATAAACATGGGCATGGAATTCGACAATTTCACTCACAGCAACCACTCCTTTGTCGCACTCTTTTGCATCTGCCAGAATCGGCACTGGATTGAAACCCCAGCCTGTAGGCACAAATGGGAGGCCTCATGCGCTCAACGGGTCGATCAACTCCGCCCCGCCTGCCCGGCTGGAATTAACGGCGCGCCCAACCTGATAGCTGACAAATTCGCCCCCCCGGTTATGGTGAAGCAGTTCGCGAGCGTCTGCTATTTCGGTATCTGGAGACAGCCATTCTTCCCAGCAATCTTCTTTCAAAACAATCGGCATGCGGTGGTGCAAATGTTCGATCGCCGGATCTGCCGCCGCCGTCAAAATCGTACAGGAGGTAAGTTCCAGATTGCTGTTATGGGCCCACAGGCCCGCGAAAAGAAACGGCTCTTTGTCAGGCAGGTGAATCAGATGAGGATCCTTTCCACCGTCAGATGCCTTGGTCCATTCATAATAGCCGGAAGCCGGAATCAGACATCTTTTGCTCTTGAAGGCCTCGCGAAAGCTTGATTTTTCATGGGCCGTTTCTGACCGCGCGTTGAACAGCGGGTATTTCGGAATTTCCTTGGCCCAAAACGGCACCAGCCACCAGCGTCCATCCTGAACGACGACTTCCTCATCTTTTTTGCAGACGAATCCAACCTGCTGAGTGGGTGCAATATTATAACGCGGTGGATCATTGCGACCGGCGGCACCGGTCGGGATGAGATTTATGGCATCATGGATTTCTGCCCAACTGTATTCCAGAGTAAATCGCCCACACATGGTGGCAGTGTGGCGTGCCTGAGCTTCAAATGGAAGAGCCCTGGTCTGGAGCCCGGTTTAATCAGATAAGGCCTCGTTAAAAACCTGATTCCAATTCTTTCCCCGCTGGCCTGTTCCAGTCTCATCCAGATTGCTCTAAATCAGATCTGAGCTCTGATCGAGCCGTCAGATGACCGCGCGGCAAAGGCGTAGACGGAAACCGTACCATGAAAATCACCATTCTCGACGATTACTTTGACACCCTGCGCACGCTGCCCTGTTTCGCAAAACTGGCCGGTCACGATGTGGTTGTGTGGAACGATCACCTGCAGGAAACGGACGCACTTGCGGAACGCCTGGCCGATACACAGGTGCTGGTACTGTTTCGCGAAAGGACCAAAATACAAGGTGATCTGCTGGACCGCCTGCCCAATCTGCAACTGATCAGCCAACGCAGCGTCTATCCTCATATCGATGTGGAGGCGTGCAGCAGAAATGGCGTCTTGCTCTGCTCTAATATGCACAAGGGCACGCCGTCATTTGCGGCTGCTGAACTGACATTCGGCCTGATCCTGGCGGCGATGCGCCAGATTCCCCAGCAAATGGCAGCTTTGCAGCAAGGAACCTGGCAAATCGGCGTTGGCCACACCGTTCAATCGAAAACCCTCGGCATCTATTCCTATGGCCGCATTGGTGAGGCCGTCGCCAAATATGGCGCAGCCTTTGGCATGAACATTCTGGTGCACGGTGGCGACGATTCCTGCGCAAGGGCACGGGCGGACGGATTCCAGGTGGCATCCAGTCGCCAATCCTTCTTCGCCGACTCGGACGTAATTTCCCTGCATATCCGCTTGCATCCGGCAACCACCGGCATCGTTACCGCCGACGACCTTGCGCTGATGAAACCAAGCGCCCTTCTGGTCAATACCAGTCGCGCCGGCCTGATTGAGCAGGATGCATTGGTACAGGCTCTGGAGCTTGGTCGGCCAGGCATGGCTGCCGTGGATGTCTATGAACAGGAACCAGTGCTGAACGGCGATCACCCCCTGCTGAAACTGCCTAATGTGGTCTGCACGCCGCATATCGGCTATGTCAGTCAAGAGGAATATGAGCTCCAGTTCAGTGATATTTTCGACCAGATCGTCGCCTATAATCAGGGCAGCCCCATTCACATGGTCAATCCGCAAGTCTGGAGCGGCGGCGACGGCGGCGAGAGCGGCGGCAGCGAATAAGCGAGCCAGCCGCTGGGTGCATGGCTGACATGCGCTTGCCCACCTAACTAAAGCACCGGAAATTATCTAAATATCCTTTCATAGAGAAAGGAATATCCGATGAAAAATGTATCTCTGCTCGCCCGGCTTCGTGCCGCTTATGCCCTGTCCAACGCCATCAACGCGGGAACAGAGCCAGATGAAAGAAGTCTCAATTCTCTTGGCCTCGACAAGACTTTTGCCAAAAATTTCAAACGGTAAGAACCGTTTCATAACATTTCAGTTGACCGGCAGGATGATGGATATCTTCTTGCCCCCTGTCGGCAGCGCTTTGGTGGCAAGATAGCCGCCATGGGACTTGGCAATATCCTTGGTGATAGACAGCCCCAACCCGCTTCCTGCACTGCTGTCATCCTGGGTCAGGAACGGCTGCGTCAACGTTAAAAACTGCTCGTCAGAGAACACCGGCCCGGTATCGGCGACATAGAGTTCCGTGTTCTTATCGTTACGGCTCAGACCCACCTCAATGACGGTGCCCTTCTCATTGTGATGAATGGCGTTGTCGACCAGATTGCTCAGCGCTTCTCTCAACAAGACCAGATTGCCCTGGAACATGACTTGTTCTTCAACTGGCTTTGAAAACGAGATGTCCTGCCCTTTGTCAAACGCCCGGGGAGCCGCCATCAGGGTAATATCCTCGGCCATCGGCACCAGATCGTGCGTTTCTTCCTGATCGCGATCTAGCGAATGGGCTGTAGCACCTGAAAGCATCTTGTTGATCATTCCGGTGGAGTGATCTGCCACCTGCAATATCTGCCGCAGACTGGATTCAACATTGTCTTTTGAACCGGCGCTCAGCGCGGTTTCAGCCTGAATTTTAATGGCCGCCACCGGATTGCGCAATTGGTGTGCGGCGTCGCCGATAAACCGTTCCCGGTTTTGCTTTGAACGCGAAACCCTGCCAAACAGCTCATTCATCGAATTGACGATGCCACGCAATTCAATCGGCATGATCCGTTTGATCGGATTGAGATCATAGGGCGTGCGCCGCTCGATGGCTGACTGCAGCCCAATCAGCGGACGCAGACCAATCGCCACGGCGAACCAGACTATGGCTCCCGCTGCCAGCACCAGCATCGCCAGGCGCATCAAGGAACGCGCAAACAGGCTGAATGTCAGATCGGCACGTTTGGTAACCCGTTGCCAGGCGGTGATGGTGGCAATCCCGTTCAGCGCCCGCCCCGTCAGGTCCTGCCGCATTTGCACCACCCGTACCGGCACCCCCTGGTGTTCGCCATCGAAATATAGCGGTTGGCCAATTTCTGAAGTCCGGCCCTCAGGAGCTCTTGGATAATTGCTGTAGCCGGTCACGAAAGCCCCGTCAGGACCGGTGACGTGGTAGAAGAACCGGTCGCCAAGATTGTCCGTCAGGGTTTTCAGCGTGGCGTCGGCGAGCAGGGTTCCGTCGGAAGAAATGACATTTTCCAGAATCGTCAATGTCGCGGCCAACAGGGTACGATCGTTCAGATTGTTGGAGATTTTGCGCGACGAATAGAAGGTTTCCAGCGACACAATTGCCGCAATGACAACCAGCGGGATCATCAGCCAAAGCAATAATCTGGTGCGAATTGAGTTCATGACTTTTCGCGAAAACAATATCCAAGGCCCCGTGCGGTCTTGATTTCGGTTCCGCTGCCGGACAAGCGCTTCCTCAGACGGTGAACATAGAGTTCCACCGTCCCCTCCTCGATTTCAGCGCCCGCGCCATAAAGGTGGTCAATGATCTGGTGCTTGGAGATTATGCGGTCCTTGGCACCTATCAGAACTTCAGCCAGCGCATATTCACGCCTCGGCAAATTGAGATCCGAGCCGTCAACGCGAACCTGGCGTGCTTCCGGGTCAAATTCCAGACCGCCAACTTCAATCACATCACCAATTTTTTTCTCGCTGCGGCGCAGCAAGGCCCGGGCCCGGGCCTTCAGTTCCGTGAGGTCAAAAGGCTTGGTCAGGTAATCATCCGCACCGAGATCGAGACCGGCGACCTTATCGGTAACGTCCGACCGTGCCGTCAGCAGCAATACCGGCGACTGCAACCCATTGCTGCGAATGCCTTGCAAGATTTCCAACCCGCTTTTGACCGGCAGATTGACGTCAAGCACGATCAGATCCGGCGCTTCTTCACACAGGAACTCCACCGCCCCTTCACCGCTATGCAATTGATCAACCCCGTGGCCGTCCATTTCGAACGCCTTGGCGATGCCGTCGGCCAGCGGTTTATTGTCTTCAACAATGGCAATGCGCATGACTTATCCACTTTCTGAATCTGAAAGCTACATGAAAGGTTGGCCTGCAAAAAGAGCGATGTGTTTTTATTGATCGGGGACACAGGACACGTCGTGCGTGGCCCCAAACGTTTTCGGGAGGATTATCATGAAACGTAACAAAACAGCCTATTCAATCATCGCAGCAGGCGTCGTGGCGCTAGGCACCACCGTGTCTGCTTCAGCCATGGACATGGCCGGCAAGACCGTAGAATGGGTCATTCCATTCTCTGAAACCGGTGGATCGGCCAAATGGGCCAACTTCTTCGCACCGCTGCTTTCAGAGGCCCTGCCCGGCAAGCCTGCCGTTGTTGTAAAATTCATGCCAGGTGCCGGCTCCACCAAAGGTGCCAACTGGTTCCAGCAGCAAAAAGATGGCGACGGAACCCTGTTGTTCGGTTCATCCGGCTCGACCCAGTTCCCATATCTGCTGGGCGATCCGCGCGTGCGCTATGAATATAATGACTGGAACCCGGTGATGGCTTCCGGCACCGGCGGTGTTGCCTATCTCAGCGCTGATGCAGGTGCAAAGTTTGATGGTTCCGCCAATCAGCTGAAAGGCATGACTTTCATCTACGGTAACCAGGGCGCCACACGTCTGGACCTGGTCCCTGCTCTGGCCTGGAAAATGCTCGGCATGAAGGTTGAGCACGTTATGGGTATCAAGGGTCGCGGTGATGGCCGCAAGATGTTTGAATCCGGTGAAGCGACCATCGATTACCAGACCTCTTCCAGCTATCTGAAAGGCTCTGCCGGCATGGTCGAAGCGGGCAAGGCGGTTGCGATGATGAGCTGGGGCGCACTTGACGACCAGGGCAATATCGTTCGCGATCCAACCTTCCCTGACATGCCGACTTTCAAGGAAGTCTGCGAGAAGACGGACGGTTGCGAGACTTCTGGCGAAGCATGGGATGCATGGAAGGCTTTCTTCATTGCAGGCTTCCCATCTCAGAAACTCGCCTTCCTGCCAAACGGCACGTCTCAAGAAGTCATCGACATGTATGTCGCTGCATTTGACAAGATCAAAGGCCGCGCCGACTTTGCCGAGATATCCAAAAAACGCCTTGGCAAATATCCGGTCTTCACAGGCGCTTCCGCCAAGACCGCGCTCGGCAAGGCAACTCAGGTTCCAGATTCTGCAAAAGCCTTTGTTGTTGGCTGGCTGAAGGATGACTTCGGCGTACAGCTGAAGAAATAAGCCTGAATTTACAGCAAGGCCCTGTTGGTAAATCACCAGCGGGGCCTTGCTCCCCAACTACGATGCTGATTGAGTTCTTTAGCGGCGGCGACGGCGACAGCGACGGCAGCGACGGCTTGTCCGACCCCTGCCTGACGATCGGCATGACATAACAAGACTGCATATAGGAGGCTGGCATGGAAGTGTTTTTAGAAGCATTCCCGGCTTTGGGATCTGCATTTTCCCAAATTCTGCAACCCATGGTACTGGGATATCTGGTGCTCGGGGTAATGATGGGCCTTTGTGTTGGCGTCTTTCCCGGTCTCGGCGGCATTGCCGGTCTTTCGCTGCTGCTTCCTTTCATGTTCGGCATGGACCCCATTCTCGGTCTCGCATTGATGATCGGCATGGTCGCGGTGGTGCCGACATCTGATACATTTGCCTCAGTGCTGATGGGCATTCCGGGGTCTTCTGCCTCCCAGGCAACGGTTCTTGACGGTTTTCCCATGGCCAAGAAAGGCCTGGCGGCGCGCGCGCTTTCTGCAGCCTTTTCCTCTTCCCTGTTTGGTGGCCTTGTTGGCGCTGCTTTCCTGACCCTGTTCATTCTGGTTGCCCGGCCCATCGTGCTGTTGTTCAAATCACCGGAACTGCTGATGGTTTCCGTATTCGGCCTGTCAATGGTCGGCATTCTGGCCGGACGCATCGCCATCAAAGGTGTTGTGGCAGCCGGTCTCGGCCTGCTGATTGGCACGATCGGCGAAGGGCCGTTTAACGGCGAACTGCGCATGTCGAGCTATGACTATCCCTATCTCACCGATGGGTTGAAACTGGTCATTGTCGGTCTTGGCATTTTCGCAATACCCGAAATTGTCGCCCTGTTGCGTCAGGACAAGGCGATTGCCGAACGGTCTGCGCTCGGCAGTGGCTGGATGGAAGGTGTAGGGGACTGGTGGGCCAATAAATGGCTGTCCATGCGCTGTTCGATCATCGGCGTCATTGTCGGCGTCATACCGGGGCTGGGCGGCTCCGTGGTCGACTGGATTGCCTATGGCCATGCGGTGCAGACCAGCAAGGACAAGTCCGGCTTCGGCAAGGGCGACGTGCGCGGCATTATCGGGCCGGAAAGTTCCAACAATGCCAAGGAAGGTGGCGGTCTTGTGCCGACCCTGCTGTTCGGCATTCCAGGTTCCGGCTCCATGGCGGTGTTTATCGGGGCGCTGGCGCTGTTGGGTACCGGCATTGATGTCGGACCATCGCTGCTTGAGAACAATCTCGACTTCACCTATTCCATCGTCTGGCTGCTGGCGCTGGCCAATGTGGTCGGCACCATCATGTGTATCGGTCTTTCCGGCACGATTTCGCGGCTGACCAATATCCGCTTTGCCCTGCTGGCACCCTTCATATTCATGATCATCGCCTTTGCAGCCTTCCAGTCGGGCCAGAACCTGATGGATCTTGTGGCCCTGTTTACCATCGGTTTCCTGGGCATCCTGATGCGCCGCTTTGACTGGTCGCGCCCGGCTTTCCTGATCGGATTTGTGCTGTCGACCCCGGTTGAGAACTACTCCAACAATGCCAACCAGATTGCCGGAATCCGCTTCCGTGAAAGTTTTGAAGCCGGCATGGCCTATGTGTTCTCGCCGATCGTCATCATTTTGGCCCTCATCACCCTGGTTTCCGTCGTCGTTGGCCTGCGCCAGGCGAAGAACATCCTGGCTGAAGGTGACGTGCCTTCCGGCGGCAAAAGAGCGCCGCTGCTCTTCCTGCTGGCCGTGATCGCATTCATTGTCTATGCGCTGATCGATACGGCAACGATCCCGGATTATGCCGCGGTTGACCGCGTGTTCCCGGTCTTTGTCGCCTCAATATCACTGATAGGTGCGGTGATCCTGCTGATCCAGATGATGATCTCGCCGGAAAGCCACGTACTGTTTGCTGACCGGGAAAACGGCAGCGAAGCCGACAGCAATGCGCATGGCCTTTGGCCAACACTCGGCTGGTTTGCATTCCTGCTGGTCCTGACCTCGCTGATCGGCTTCATCCTGGCATTGGCGGTATTCCTGGTGGCTTTCCTGCGCATGCGGGCATCGCTGGAATGGCTGAAAGTGGCGCTCTATGCCGCCGCTGGCATTTTCTTCATGTGCTTCATGGCCTGGACGCTCAACCGTGACTTTCCGCCCGGCGTGTTGCAGTCCTACGTTGATCTGCCCTGGCCGCTGACATAAGCGGTCGAGGTGCAAAATCGTCACTTTCCCAGGTGACCCGCTGCAAACTGAAAGAACGTGACGTATGAGCCAACGCGATATTCCCTGTATTTTCATGCGCGGAGGCACCTCGCGTGGCCCCTATTTCAACCGCGCCGACTTGCCCGAAGACCTTGATGAACTGGCGAAAATACTGATCGCCGCCGTCGGTGCCGGCCATTCGCTCAACATTGATGGCATTGGTGGTGGCAATGCCGTGACCACAAAGATTGCCATGTTATCGCCATCAGAAGACGACTGGGCCGATGTCGATTATTTCTTCGCCCAGGTTGCAGTCGACAAGCAGGAGGTCGACTTCAAACCCACCTGCGGCAACATCCTGTCGGGGGTCGGTCCGGCGGCAATCGAGATGGGCATCGTGCCTGCTGCCGCGGATACCACCAAAGTCAAAATCAAGAGCACCAATACCGGCGCCCGCATCGAGGCGGAGATACTTACACCAGGCGGTGTTGTGGAATATGCTGGCACAGCATCCATTAACGGCGTGCCGGGAACGGCTGCTCCAATTATCCTCAATTTCATGGACGTTATCGGCTCCAAGACCGGCGCATTGTTCCCCACCGGCAATCCCATCGACGTGGTGGACGGCTACGAGGTGACCTGCATCGACGTTGCCATGCCAATGGTCATCGGACGGGCGCAGGATTTTGGCATTACCGGTTATGAAAGCCGCGAGAAACTGGACGACAACGAGGCCCTGTTTGAGCGCTTTGAACCGATCCGCATCAAGGCTGGTGAATTGATGGGGCTGGGAGATGTCTCCAGTTCGGTCGTGCCGAAATTTGGCCTGCTGGCGCCGGCAAGGGATGGAGGCACGGTGGCAGCGCGCTATTTCATGCCCTGGAGCACCCACCCCTCCTATGCAGTCACCGGTTCAATCTGCACCGGTTCGTGCCTGCTCGCCGCCGGCACTGTGGCAGACGGAATGGTCGTACCATTGGATACGGGCAAGGTTCCGGTCAGGATCGAACATCCAAGCGGCGGTATCGATGTGGTTTTTGATTTTGTCAAAAAGAACGATGGCATTGAGCTTAACTCCGCAGGATTGCTGCGGACAGCCCGCAAGCTGATGAGCGGCTTGATCCACGTCCCAGCAAACCTCTAGGCCTGCTCGTCCCATCCAACCGGTACCGCTTACGGAGCACGGTTGAAGAACCGTTCGGCCACTGGCGCACCAAGAATTACAGCAAACAGCCGCAAGACGTGATGGGCCACCACAAAGGCCACATCTGCACCGACGATCAGAGCAAGAACAGTGAGTTCCGCCTGTCCACCTGGCGCGATGGCCAGCAAGGCTTCCATGCCCGGCGCCAGGCCAAAGCCGTAGATGAATTCCACAAATATCAATGTCAGCACCATCAAGATGACGCAAAAACCAAGCCCGGCAACCAGGTCGCGGCGCACCTCTTGCCCGGTGATGCCTGCATATTTGCTGCCAATCGTCATGCCGATAAAAAACTGAGCGGCCCAGATGGCTTCTGCAGGCGGACGAAAATGCAACCCGCCAGCCAATGTCACAATGGCTGTCAAAATCAACGGCCCCAGGATCGAGGCACCAAACATGCCTATCCGTTTGGCAGCCCACCATCCCAGCGCGGCGCAGACCACCATGATCAGCAATTCATGGATTGGAACAGAAGCGGCGGCCAACCCGGGTGGACTGGTCAGATCCGCCTGCCAGATGCCTTTCAAAATGAATGGCAAGGCCACCACGATGACCATCACGCGGGTTGCGTGTATCAGGCTGAGGGTGCGGACATTTCCGCCAGCTTCCTCACCAAACAGCAACATGTCCTGCAGGCCGCCCGGCATCGCTGAGTAATAGGCGGTGGGAAAATCATAGCCGCAAATCCTGCGGAAATAAGGCACGCCAATGATGCCGATCATCAGCACCATCAGCGGCACCAGGACCAAAGTCGGCAGCATGGATGGAAAGGTAGCCAGCACCGCCGGTGTAAATGTTGCGCCCACGGCTACGCCCAAGATGGTCCGCATTGAATCGTTTAGTGCTGCGATGCCCTTCATCGGCACCCCGATCAGGGCGGCCAGCAGACAGGCGAATATCGGCCCCAGCAGCCAGGGCAGCGGCAGGTTCAGCCATGAAAATATGGCCACACCGACCAAACCGGTGGCGAAGGCATAGAAGACTGGCATCATTTGTTGAGGCCTTTGAGCCGATAGCGCATGGATGTTTGCAGATGCGCCTCGGCGGCGGCCGCTGCGGCCTGACCATCCCCCTCCCGCATGGCCGTGACAATATCGCGATGCTGACGCACCACCGTGTCAATCCGGTCGGGGTCTGTATAGGTGGTCGGCCCAAGCAGCAGCAGTGAATTGTTCAGTGCCCGCGCGGCATCAAGCAGGAAACGGTTGCGGCCGGCAAGATATAGAGTGCGATGAAAATCCTGGTTGATCGCCGCCCCGACTGCCGGGTTTTCGCGCTCCGCCTCAATGCGTTGGTTCAACTCATCAAGCGTATCGAATTCAGCCTGCGAGCCGTGTTTGGCGGCCATTTCAGCAGCGGTTCGTTCCAACACGATGCGCATTTCGTAAAGCTCCACCACTTCTGAATGCTCAAGAACCTTGATGACCGCCCCGATGCGCGGACGATGCTCGACAATACCGTGGGCCTCCAGACGTCGCAGCGCTTCCCGCACCGGCGTGCGCGACAGGCCCAACCGTTGGCCCACCTCTTCTTCCCGCAGCCGGTCTCCCGGCCGGTAGGTCCCTTCACGCAGGGCAGTCATCAGCGAATGATAGGCCGCCTCTCCACTGGATTGGGAAAGGTTTGTGGATTTGTTCATAGAGGCTTGCCTTTTGTATCCTATCGGATACAAAACAAGATACAGGAGCTAAGGAACGATGTCAAAATCTAAATCACAAATGCGCACGCCAGATGTCATGGCGCCCGATGTCTTGGTAATCGGTGGTGGCAATGCAGCGCTGACCGCAGCGATTACAGCTCGCGAAACGGGAGCATCGGTCACCATTCTGGAAGCCGCACCCAAACCCTACCGAGGCGGTAACAGTCGGCACACCCGCAACTTCCGTTGCATGCATGCCGGCCCCCTAGGCGTACTGACAGACCAGTATGAGGAAGAAGAATATTTCCAGGACCTGTTGAAGGTCACAAAAGGCAACACAGATACTGATCTGGCACGACTGGCAATACGGTCAACCGAGAATGCCTATCGGTGGATGGAAGCACACGGAGTACGGTTCCAACCATCCTTGTCGGGCACCCTGTCGCTCTCCCGTACCAATGCGTTCTTTCTTGGAGGCGGAAAGGCGCTTGTTAACGCTTACTATGCCCGGGCCGAGGACCTTGGCATCTCGATTTTCTACGAATCACCTGTCACAAATATCGCGGTGGAAGGCAACCAGGTTGTCCAAGTAGAGGCCGAAATTAATAAGCAAAAACAGATCTTTACCCCACGCAACGTCATTGTTGCCTCCGGTGGGTTCCAGGCCGATATCGACTGGCTTGCTGACGCATGGGGGCCTGCTGCCCGCAATTTTCTGATCAGGGGAACTCCTTACAATCGCGGTACGGTTCTGCGCAATCTGCTGGATCAGGGCATAGAATCCGTCGGCGATCCGACCCAGTGTCACGCGGTCGCAATCGATGGACGGGCGCCCAAATATGATGGTGGCATCGTCACCCGGCTTGACTGTGTGCCCTTCTCAATTGTCGTCAACAAACATGCCGAGCGTTTCTATGATGAAGGCGAAGATGTCTGGCCCAAACGGTACGCTATTTGGGGGCGGCTGGTGGCCGCTCAACCGGATCAGGTTGGCTATGCGATCATCGATTCCAAGAGCCTCGATCTGTTCATGCCGTCGGTCTTTCCTCCCGTAAGATCGGATACGGTTGAAGGCCTGGCAGAAGCCATGAACCTGCCACCAGAACAATTGCGTGAAACGGTGGACAATTTCAATGCGGCCTGCCAACCAGGTGAATTTCATCCCACCGAACTGGACGGCATGGCGACGAAGGATCTGACGCCCTGCAAAAGCAACTGGGCACGTCCAATCAACCGTCCTCCCTATTACGGCTATTCGCTACGACCCGGCGTCACTTTCACCTATCTGGGACTGAAGGTTGATGAAACCGCCCGCGTCACGGCCGCTTCGGGGTGCATGAAAAATCTCTGGGCTGCCGGAGAAATCATGGCCGGTTCAATTCTTGGCCAGGGATATCTGGCCGGATTTGGCATGACCATCGGCGCCGTATTTGGAAATATTGCAGGCAAGGAGGCCGCAGCCCATGTCAATTGAGACCATCAGCACCCCCGCCATCACCGAAGCCCGTAGACAGATTGATATCTGCAATGCCTGCCGCTATTGCGAGGGCTATTGCTCGGCCTTTCCGGCAATCACGCGGTTGCGCCAATTCAGCGATAGCGACATCAGCCAGATTGCCAACCTGTGCCACAATTGCCGTGGCTGTTACTATGCCTGCCAGTACACAACACCCCATGAATTTGACCTCAACCTGCCACGGGCTTTGGCTGAAGTGCGCAATGAAAGCTGGCAGGATTTTATCTGGCCAAGGGGCATTGTGCGGTTGTTTCAAAAACAGGCCTGGGCGACGGTTCTGGCAACGGTGCTTGGTTTTGCAGCCATATTCGCTCTGATGCGCAGCATCGGCTCTTCCAGCAACGGGATCGGCTTTTATGCAGTCCTGTCGCACACGGTGATGGTGGCAATCTTTTTGCCGGCTTTTTTGCTGCCCGTTTTCAGTATTGGCCTTGGCCTGCGCAGCTATTGGCGCGACCTGGGCGGACAGCGGATAAAAATGGCCCACCTCGTCGATGCATTCGCTCAGGCTGCCTCTATGCGCAATCTGGCAGGCGGCCATGGCGACGGCTGCAACTTCGAACAGGAGGAACGCTATTCAGGCGCTCGCAAACACGCGCACCATGCGGTGATGTACGGCTTTCTGCTGTGTTTCGCCTCTACCAGCGTTGCAACCCTTCTTCACTACGTTTTTGACATGCCAGCCCCCTACCCGCTGTTGTCGGCACCAAAAATCCTCGGACTGGTCGGCGGTGTCATGTTGACTTGCGGCTGTGTGTGGATGCTGGCCCTGCGACGCCATGCCGAGGCCAAACTGTCCGACCCGTCGGTCCGGTCCGCCGAAACCGCCTTCATCGTCTTGTTGGGCTTCGTCGCGGCAACCGGACTGGCTCTATACGCGCTCGGCTCGACGGTCTGGATGCCAGCGCTGCTCGCCATTCATCTGGGCTCGGTATTGAGCTTCTTTTTGCTCACCCCCTACACCAAAATGGCCCACGGGTTCTTTCGCCTTGCTGCTTTGGTGCGAGACGCGCAGCAAAGGGACGGTTGATGCCAGCCAGACCCTTTCAGGTTTAGCTCCGGTAAGTGTCGTACAGAACCTGTATCACATAGGCCAGATAAGCCATTTTGCTGAGGAAAACCCCGGCACAGGCCATGTCCTTGATGGAGCCAATGGCTGGTGAGGAGCCGGGTTCAACGAAGTCGCAGAGTTTTTCGATTGCCGTGTTGAACAGCTCAGCGATCAAAACAAGCAAGGTCAGCACGACAATTGGCAGCAATTGCCAATCTCCGCCCAGACCCCACAGGGCCAGCGGTATCAGCACTGCAAGAGCAAACTCTTCACGAAACATCTGCTCACTGCGCAAAGCCAGCCTGATGCCGTTCAGCGCCACGGTCAGGGCATTGTAGTTGCGTAGAAGGACGTTGAACAAATAGCGCATGATCAGGACTCTATCCCGAAATCCCTGCCAACCGGTGAATGATGACGGGCGCAGGTATTCGCTTCAGAATTTTCCAATCACCGGCAGTGTATTGGCCGCCTCTATGATTTGTTCGCGGAACCATCTGTGCCGCGCCAGATTGTTATTTCTCAGATGCCAGATCAGGTAGATCGTCACCGGTTCCATCTGGAAGGGCAATTCCTTCACCACCAGATCCTGCCACTCGATCATTTCTGCAGCGACACGGGCGGTAGATGTCAGCAGGAGTTGGGTTTGGTTCAGTGAAAGATGGGCAGCGATAAAGTTTGGAGATTTTCTGACAATCCTGCGCCGCATGCCAAGCGACTGAAGCGCCTTTTCGTTCGTGGTGATCTGATCGATGAAAGTGCTGATAATCGAATGACCGTAAGCCAGATAGGACTCCATGGTCAGTTCCTGATCGGCAATTGGATGGTCCTTTCCCATGACGCAGACATAGCGGTCCTGCATCAACGGCTCGATCACGCAATTGCTGTCGGCCTTGGTGGGCATGACACCAATGCTCACATCCGCCGCGTGCTCCTCCACTTCACGCGTTGAATACATTTGCCGCTGGATCATTTCCAATTGCACGCCGGGAGCAACCTTGTTCAACATCCGATCCAATGTCGGCACCAACACCACTTCCCCATAATCAAGCGAAGCAATCCGAAACAATCCAGTCTCACGAGCCGGATCAAAGGCTGCGGGCGCCAAAGTCCCCCTGATGGCGTCGAGCGGTTCGCGCAGCTGAGCCTGAAGCCGCTCAGCCCTTGGGGTTTTGACATATCCGCCGGCACTGCGGATCAACAACGGATCGTCAAAGACTTCTCTGAGCCTGGCAAATTTGCGGCTCATGGATGGCTGGGAGGTGTTCAACCGCTGTGCCGCCTTGGAGATGTTGCATTCCTCCAGCAACACCTCCAGAGAGGCCAATAGATTGAGGTCATAGAGTTGTAAATTCACATTTTGCATAATAAATATACAATAGATGCATTGGACGCATGTCAATCAGGCTGATAAATCTGAAACTGGAGATGGCGATGACATTCTGATTGCCGATTTCCTGAGGAGAACACAGTCGCGGGGCAGAGTGTTCTCCTCGCCGCTCCACCCTCTATTGCACTCCGGTTAACCAGTGATTCGAACGCACCGCAAGCGAACGAAAACCTGTACCCGGGCCTGTCTCCCTCGAATTGAACAAAGGCCCCGGCCAGTTGCACGGGGCAGTAGCAACGGGACGGGGCAATCCCGGGCATGCCAAAAAATATCAAGGCATTTGCGCCCAAGATTCTCCACGGATGGAGGACGATATTAGCTTTCAGAACTTCAACTAATGAAATTTGGCACAAATGTACAGGTCCACGTTGTAGTATAGAAGCATGTTATACATCGCTTTTTTGCCTCTTCATTCCGAACAAAGCACCAACCTTGTTTTAGGCGCGGTTTTGCCGCCTGATCGTCGCAGCTGTTGCTGCCATTGAATAGTAGGAATGAAGACAACGTCGCTTAAGAGCGCTTTTTAATGTGCGTTCGAATGAAACCGTCTTGCTCGCGACATTTTACTTCCACGCACCCCCACAGGAACCTGAGATTAGCGGACCACGAATACCGACGCTTCGGCATGGGACGCGATCTTGCCGCCATTGGATGGCCATACATAATTGACCAAAGTCGGAATGTGAGAGGCCATGACAACCAAGTCTGCGTCGATTTCCTTGACCGCTTTCAACAGCACGTCGTCCACATCAGCCACAAGATCATGACCAACAAAAGTACGCGAAGTGGCGGAATGCCCATGTTTATCGGACTGACTTTGGGCAAAGGCTGCCAATTTCTGATCAAATTCTTCCGGGTTGTGGGCGACGGGACTGGGCTGTGAATTTGCCACACCGACATAGCAGACGGGCATATCATACTGCTTGGCAGCATTGGCTGCCACGGCCAGTGACTTTTCCAGTTGGTCGGCATGTTCAAGATCAACCGGCACCATCATCTGTTTAAACATTGCACCCTCCTATTTTACCGAAAACCGCAAACAAATCACGGCTTCTCCATGATCCAAGCATAAACGGTTTAGATCTGTCGGCTTTGATTCAGGTCAATGGGAATCGTCAATCGTGGAGGAACCAATTGGGCCCAAGGCAATCACTGGTGAAAATGCATAATGGGACGCACGCAATCGCGCGGTCGGCCACCAATCGGCCACACGCCGCGCCAATCTTCACCAATCAATTGTCGTCGGTTACGACTGCACTGTCGCAAAGATGTTCAATCTGAACGCAAATCTTGTGGTCGAATTCTGACCTGTCTTTGGGCGGCGCCAACAGATCGAGCAGGAATTGAAGTTTCGCCCGTCGCTCTGCTTCGTCCAGCACCTGATGGTGAAAAACCCGCTCGCACAGGCCCACCAAAGCAGAATCGAGTGCTTCAATTTCTGCACACACTCCTGCTCTGATCGCCTGATCTAGTTGTTTGTTGACGCAGTGAAATTCTGCGACAAGTCCGGCAAGCCCTGAAATTGCATCGCCCCTATTGAAGTCGATTGACAGTTACTTCTTCCAGCCCGATTTCCCCCTCAATCAGCGATAGAATTATCGCATGAGAAACGTTTCTGGCTCCAAGTTTTTCAACAATGTGATCCACCTTTGATCGAACCGTCAATTCACTCAAATTGGATTTTTCTGAAATCTCTGTGATTGTCGACCCGCCAGCGGTTGCAAGCAGCAATTGCCTCTCCGGCGCTGTCAATTTTTGCGGTATGCTGTCCTCGCAGGGTCTGCGCACAAATTGCTGGACCCCATTCACAGCATTCGAGCAGATTGCCTGAAGTGTCAGCAGTTCAACTGTGTCAATGGCTGACCCCACCCGGGCGACAACAAACACGAATGTACCGCTATCTACAGTTTGGATGGGCAATCCATAGGCGTGGAATACGCCGTTATTCTCAAACGCCCGATACAGTGATTCAACATCCGGATCATCGCTGAACTGATCCCTGAAGTCGAACAGATCAAAAGCAAAGTGGCGGTTTTCACCAAGCCGGACGGCCGGATGATTTTTTGTTTCCACCAAATAGCTGCAGGCGCTTGTCACGTCATCTGGGGTCACCCTCCAAAGCGCCTGTGCGGGCGAATAGTCCTGATTAACCGAATGCAGGCATCCATGACCCAATCCATAAATGGTGAAGACCCTGAACACTTGCTCCATATACTGATCACGGCTCCGGGCCTGTTCAATCTGGCCAGTTGTGGATCTCATCTCTTCATTTAGTTGATCCGAACCCAATATTTGCTTCCCCATCCTGTTCTCCGACGACCAGCTGTCCATCAAGTTAAGAGGCTCCATATTGGTTCGACTTTGTCAACGTGACAAAACGCCCGTCCACAGCCCTACCGCAGCCGTTGCCGCCTGAGACACGTGTGCAGGTAGTTCAAAAAATTGGAGATAAATGGCGGTGAGGGTGGGATTCGAACCCACGGTACGCTTCCACGCACGGCAGTTTTCAAGACTGCTGCCTTAAACCACTCGGCCACCTCACCACGCGGCACTCCTATGGTGCATTCGCGCCCTCAAATCAAGTCACTATGCAAACAGAAATGAGATTATCAACCACGCCACCACGCTGCCCACCAGCCAGCCTGCCAACATGCCCCCCCACAAGACCCGCGCATAGCTGGCCTTGCTGGCTTCACTCACGTCGACACCATTGGCAAGATCGCGAAAAAACAGCACCGAAGGCAACATGCCGATGGGAATGCCCAACATGCCGGTTACCAGGCTGGCAAATAACTTGATCAATACAAACAGGCTCATGGGCCCGTGATACGGCAAAAGGGTAAACAAAAAAAGCGCCCGAGTTGCCCCGGGCGCTTTCAGAACCTGTCAGAAGACAGTCTTACTGTGGCAGCTTATCGTCGACACCTGCGACATAGAAATTCATGCCCAACAGCGTGCCAATTTCAGCCTTCTGGCCATCCTTCAGCCACTCAGAACCGTCCTGCTTCATGACCGGGCCGGTAAACGGCTCCAGTGAACCATCCTTGATGGCAGCCGCTGTTTTCGTCGCCATAGCTGCAACATCGTCTGGCATATTTGTATAGGGGGCCATCACCACGCTTCCGTGGTCCATGCCGTGCCAAACATCCTGCGACTCCCAGGTGCCATCAATGACAGCTTTAACCCGTTCGACATAATAAGGAGCCCAGTCGTCAATGATCGCCGTCAGCTGCGTCTTGGGGCCAAACTTGATCATGTCGGACGCCTGACCGAAGGCCTTGATGCCACGTTCAGAGGCAACCTGCATGGCGGCGGTGGAGTCGGTGTGCTGGGTGATGATGTCAACACCCTGGTCGATCAGTGCCTTGGCAGCGTCAGCTTCTTTTGGCGGGTCGAACCATGTGGAAACCCAGACGACCTTCAGCTTGAAGTCGGGATTGACCGACTGCGCGCCGAGGATGAAGGCGTTGATGCCGCGCACAACTTCCGGGATCGGGAAGGAGGCGATGTATCCAGCAACACCTGTCTTGGACATCTTGGCAGCAATCTGACCCTGCACGTAACGGCCCTGATAGAATTTCGACGAATAGGTCGACACGTTGGTGCTTTCGCGCTTGTAGCCGGTGGCGTGTTCGAACTTCACCTTCGGATGCTTCTTGGCCGCCTTGTTGGTCGGGTCCATATAGTTGAAGGAAGTTGTAAAGATGATGTTGCATCCGTCACGGGCAAAGGCTTCGATCGGGCGTTGGGCTTCGGCGCTTTCCGGCACATTTTCCAGATAGGCGGTTTCCACCTTATCACCGAGTTCCTGTTCCACGGCCAGACGGCCCTGATCATGCTGGTAGGTCCAGCCAAAGTCGCCTGTTGGGCCGATATAGATAAAGCATGCCTTGGTTTTGGCATGCCCGTCGGCCAGCGCCTGACCGGACAGCATGACCGCGCATGATGCGGCCATGGCAAAGAGTGTTTTTTTCATAGTCTTGTTTCCCTGAATTTGGGGCTTAGGCCCCATTGAGTTGAAGTTATTGTTGTTTTTGGGCTCACCGATCGGGGACAAATGGCTGTCCCAATGCGGCGGGCGTGTTGATCATTGTGAGCCTGCGATTGCGTGCAATCAAGACCAACACCACGATTGTTGCCAGATATGGCAGAGATGTGAGGAATTGCGCCGGTATCGGAACGCCGATGGCCTGCGCATGAAACTGGCCGATGGTGACGGCGCCAAACAGGTAGGCGCCGACAAGCAGCCGACCCGGCCGCCAGGAGGCAAAAACCACCAGCGCCAGGGCAATCCAGCCCCTGCCCGCGGTCATGCCTTCCACCCATTGCGGCACATAGACCAGCGACAGATGGGCGCCGGCAAGGCCTGCACAGGCGCCGCCGAACAGAATGGCCAGATAGCGGATCTTGATCACCTTGATGCCCAAAGCGTGGGCAGATGTGTGGCTGTCGCCGACCGAGCGCAACATCAACCCGGCACGGGTTTTAAACAGGAACCATGACACGCCCACGACAAGGGCAATTGACAGGTAGAAGATCAGGTCCTGGCCAAAGATCAGTTTGCCGATAACCGGAATATCACTGAGCAGCGGGATATTGATGGCTTCCATGCGGATACCCGGATGGCCGACAAACCCCTCACCAATCATGCCAGACAGGCCGAGCCCCAATATGGTCAGCGCCAAGCCGGTTGCCACCTGATTGGCCACCAGGGTCAGCGTCAAAAACGCAAACAGCATGGAGAAGATTGCTCCCATGGCAATGGCAGCCAGGGCGCCAAGATAGGGGTTGCCGGTCACCTGAGCGGTGGCAAAGGCGGCAACAGCCCCCATGATCATCATGCCTTCAACGCCCAGGTTCAAAACCCCCGAGCGCTCCACCACCAATTCGCCCATGGCGGCGATCAGCAAGGGAGTGGAAGCTGCACAAACAGACAGAAGAATACTGGCCCAGATATCCATCAGACTTTCCCTTTCACCGACGAGACCACGACGACGCGGTAGTGGATCAGCGTGTCGCAGGCCAGCACGAAGAACAGCAACAGGCCCTGGAACACCCGGGTTGCGCGATCCGAGACACCGATGGAAATCTGTGCAGCCTCGCCGCCAATATAGGACAGCGCCAGCACCAGTCCGGCGGCGACAATGCCAAGCGGGTTCAAACGGCCCAGAAAGGCCACGATGATCGCTGCAAATCCGTATCCCAATGACAATTTGTCATCGAGCTTGCCAACCGTGCCGGAGACTTCGCCGATACCGGCCAACCCGGCCAAAGCGCCGGAGACCAGAAAGGCAAAAATGGTCATGTTCTTGGCACTGAAGCCGGCAAACCGCCCGGCCCTCGGACTTTGCCCGAGCACGGCGATTTCAAAGCCTTTCAGCGTTTTTGACAACATGAACCAGAGCGCCACGGCGGCGACAACGGCGATTACGGCACCATAGTGAGCGTCGCCAAATTCAAAGATTTTGGGCAACAGGCCACTGTCATTGAACGTCTTCGTACCCGGGAAGCCATAACCTTGCGGGTCACGCCACGGGCCACGCACCACCCAGTCGACAAATTGCTGGGCCACATAGACCAACATCAGGCTGGTGAGAATTTCATTGGTCCCGAACCGCGATTTCAATATCGCCGGGATGAAAGCATAGAGCGCACCGCCAAACATCCCCATCAGCAACATGGCGGGCAGCAATAGCGGCGATTCCCAACCGTGGAAAAGCACCGGGATCATAGCGCCGAACATGCCGCCGATCAGATATTGGCCTTCGGCGCCGATATTCCAGTTGCCGGATCGAAAACACACTGCAAGTCCGATGGCAATCAGCGTCAGCGGCGTCGCCTTGACCAAAATTTGCTCACGGCTCCAAGGGTCGGTCAGCGGTTCGATAAAATAGACATAAAGGCCGTGCAACGGATTCTTGCCCAAAATGGCAAACATCAAGGCCCCTGCCAGCACCATCAGTGCCAGGGCGATCAGCGGCGACAATAGCGAGAAAAGCTTTGATATTTCCGGGCGTTTTTGCAGTTCTATTCTCATGCCGCCTGTCCCTCGCCCGCATCGGAGCTTGCCATTAACAGGCCGATTTTCTCACGGTTCATCTCTGCCGCCGGTGCCGGACTGCTCATATGACCATCGGCCATCACCGCAATCGACGTAGCAATCTCAAAGATTTCATCCAGATCCTGCGAAATGACCAGCACTGCCGAGCCAGCGGCTGCCAGGTTAAGCAGTGACTGGCGAATATGGGCAGCGGCGCCAGCATCGACCCCCCAGGTGGGCTGGTTGACCAGCATCAGGGATGGATTGCGATCCAGTTCGCGCCCGACAATGAATTTCTGCAAATTGCCACCGCTCAACGCCCCGGCGGGTGGGTTTTCAGCCGATTTGCGCACATCCATGAATTCATTGACGCGCTTGGTGGCGGCATTGATGGCCGACCGGGCGATGACATTCAACCGTCCCATCTTTTTAAACTGCGCCGCATCAGATGCATGACGGGCCAACAACATATTGTCGGTCAGGCTCATCTGGGGAACAGCGCCATGGCCAAGGCGCTCTTCGGGCACGAAAGAAGCGCCAAGATTGCGCCGTTTGGAAATTGATAAATGCCCGACATTGGTACCCAGAATAACCACCTGATCAGCACTTTCCTGGCGGTTTTCACCGGAAATGGCTTCAAACAACTCCCCCTGCCCGTTACCGGCAATTCCGGCGATGCAGACAACTTCCCCCTGTCGAACTTCCAAAGAGATGTTCTTCAGCGCCACTGCAAACGGGTGGGATGTTCCCATCGACAATTTGTTGAGGGCCAGAACGACGTCGCCGGTTTCACCCGCAGTCTTGTGTTCAATACCTTCGACATCGGCACCAACCATTTTCGACGCCAGGCTGCCGGCCGTTTCCTGACGCGGATCACAGGCGTCAACCACCTTGCCATGGCGCATGATGGTGGCGGCAGAACACAGTCTTTGAACTTCCTCAAGGCGGTGGCTGATATAGAGAATTGACCGGCCTTCCTCGCGCAGCCGGAACAGGGTTTCAAAAAGCGTGTCGGCTTCCTGAGGTGTCAGCACCGAGGTTGGCTCATCCAGGATAATCAGCGCCGGGTCCTGCATCAGGCAACGGATGATCTCGATCCTTTGCCGCTCACCCACCGACAAGTCGCCAACCAGTGCATTGGGATCCAGCGGCAGACCATATTGGGCCGACAGCGTGCGGGCTTTTTCCGACACATCGCTGAGATCAACATCGGCATCGAAAGAAAGAGCGATATTCTCTGCCACGGTCAGCGCTTCAAACAGCGAAAAATGCTGAAACACCATGCCAATGCCAAGCGCCCTGGCTTCTGAAGGCGACTTCACATGAACCTCTTCACCGTTCCAGAAGACCTGGCCGGCCGTTTGCTGCAGCGAACCGAACAGGATTTTTACAAGGGTGGATTTTCCGGCACCATTTTCACCCAGCAGGGCGTGTATCTCGCCCTTCTGAATAGCAAAGTCGACATGGTCATTTGCATGGAGTTCACCAAATACCTTAGTGATGCCGCGCGTTTCCAGAAGTGGCGGCGCACCTTCAGCGTGATTTGGTTGATTGTTTTCAGACATTTGCACCCAAAAATGTTCCAGGGCGCATTTGGCCCTCGGCCACACTAGTGCCGGGGCTATGGCATTGCAAATCCGCTAAATTGATATCCACAACGCCGCGGAGCTGCTTGTCAAGCGGCCGAACCGGTTGTGAGCGAACGCCCGGTCAGGCCTATTGGTACCACGTGCTGAATGTCTGGGCACAGAGTAAAAGCCAGCGACGTCAAATTGCCGATAGAACTGAACTTCTGTTCGACCACCATCTATCTCTGACTCAACCAGCTCAGAAAGGATCTTTGACGCAAAGATAGATGTGTCCGGTCTGGCACTTGAGGTAGCCGTCGCCATATTTATCCCGCGCCACTACGCGCCAGCCAGCAGCATTCGGGCAAATATGGTTGCTCCAATTCCCCAAAATGCACTGCTGCGGAGCCTTGCCGACATACAAATATTGGCCAAAATTGGGCGCAACATTGTTGCAATAGGCTTTCATCGTCGGCGCATTGCAAACACCAGAGGTTTCCCCCTTGGTAGCCGGAAACCAAAGATGTTCGTCAAAATCGTGGCATTTTGCCTGCTGGTTGCTGGGACATGCGTGGGGGGCCTCGCCACGCCACCTGCCATCCTTGTAGCTGCTGGGGATACCGGTTTTCCATTCCCAAGCCGATGCCGATTGAATGAAAAACATACAACCAACCACGCCTAGTACCGTTGAAATGAACTTCGTCATTTATCTCCCTCCAGATAATAATTGAACGTGTGCACCCCAATACTACAACTATTTATTGCAATACTAACACTGCACAATTATCAGGGGAATTTATCGAATAACGGCTATCCGGCAGCGCTCGACTAACCCGCATCAACGCGTTGACAAGTTACACTTTAATTGGGACGTCCGTTTACTTGGATCAGCCGTTTGCCGACCAATTTTTTGATGCACGGATTACGGCTTTAACAGACTGCTGCCGACCGTTTTACGCCCCTCAAGGTCCGCATGGGCTTTGGCCGCATCTGCCAGATCATAGGTCTGGTTGATGGCAATATTCACCTTGCCGGACGCCACCATATCAAACAGATCATTGGCGGTTTCGCTCAGCGTCTCCGGCGTTGAGATGTAGTTGAACAGGGTTGGCCTTGTGGCAAACAGCGAGCCCTTTTGCGCCAGGATGCCCAGATTGACCTCTGGCAAGGGTCCTGAAGACTGGCCGAAACTGGCCCACATGCCCCGTTCCTTCAGGCAATCCAGCGAGCCCGGGAACGTATCCTTGCCAACGGAATCATAGACCACATCGCATTTTGCGCCATCGGTGATCTCCAGCACCCGGTCGACAAAATTTTCGGTATTGTAGTTGATCACATGATCATAGCCGTTAGCTTTCGCCAGCTCGATTTTTTCCGGCGATCCTGCGGTTCCGATGACCGTAGCCCCCAGACTCTTGGCCCATTGCCCGGCAATCAGGCCGACACCGCCAGCGGCGGCGTGAAACAGGATCGTATGACCGGCTTCGACACGAAAGGTTGCCCGCAGCAGATAGCGCGCCGTCATGCCCTGTAACATCATTGCGGCGGCTATATCGTCAGAAACACCGTCTGGTATTTTGACCACTTTGAAGGCTTCGATATTGCGGCTTTCCGCATAGGCGCCGACTGGACCGGCTGCATAAGCGACACGGTCTCCCACCTGCAGGCCAGTAACACCCTCGCCAAGTTCACTCACCTGCCCGGCCCCCTCCATGCCTGGAGTGAATGGCATATGCGGCGCCGGATATAGCCCGGTTCTGAAATAGACGTCGATGAAATTGATGCCGATGGCAGAATGCTGAACCGTGATTTGACCGGGGCCCGGCTTGGGCACATCCCGCTCCACCAGTTTGAGCACTTCGGGGCCACCAATTTCTGAAATCTCAATCAAACGCGTCATGGTCAGGAGTCCTTTTTCAATTCGCCAGTCAGTAAGAGTGAACTTGCAGCCAACGGGGCAATAACCAACATTGCGGTTCGCAATCCAAATCCGTCAACAACAGCCCCAAGAATCGGAGGGGCCAGCATAAAGGAGGAAAAGGCAAACAGCGACATGGCGGAAACATTGTCTTCAGAATCCCCGGGTCGGCTGGCGGCTGCAGACATGGTCAGCGGGTAGAAAATAGCGACCCCAAGCCCGGCAAAAGCGGCGGCGATGAAAGCCACGGTCGTATTTGGCGCCAGGGCAAACAGTACAATGCCAAAGGTAGCGGCAATCGCCGACACCCGCGCCACCGGCAGCGGACCAAATGTTTCCAGCAACCAATCGCCCCCCAGACGGGTTGCTGCCATGACCGTGGAAAATGCCGCGTAGATCAGACCGCTGGCCAGGGCACCGGCAGACAATACGTCGCGCACAAACAAAGCCGACCAATCAATGAAAGCACCCTCGACGATCATAATCCCGATGGGCATCAAGCAAAGCAGCATCAGGCCCCGGGCAGGAAGCTTGAAGGTTTTTTCCCGCTTCTTCTGTTCCTTCTCGCGGGTTTTCTTGTCAGCCCGTGGCACCCGCAAAGCAAACAGAAAACCAACAATGGCCGTGGGAATCAGCACCAGACCAAAATGTTCCAACAGGCTAAGCCCGGCACTGCCCAATGCGCCGCCCAAAAGCGCTCCGACCAGGGTTCCAAGGCTCCAAAAACCGTGCGCCTTCGACATCAACCGCCGTCCAGTGGTTTTTTCCAGCCGGTCGGCAGCCGTGTTCATGGCAATTTCCAGCAATCCAATCGCCAGACCGCCGAACACAAGCAGCAGCCCCAGATAGTATCCATTGGGCATTAATGGCACGGCAAAAACCACCAATGTCCAGATGGGCAATGAGCCAATACAGGCATTGCGCAGACCCAGTTGTTTCAGCACTTTGCCTCCCGCCAGGAAGGCCACCATGGTGCCGGAGGCGAGAACAAACAGGCTTATGCCAAGCTGAGAGGCAGAAAAGTCAAAGGCGGATTTGACATCGGGGATACGTGGAATCCAATTGCCCAGCACAAAGGCTTCCAGGAAAAACATCGCAAAAACCGGCGCCACACCTTCCAGACGCCACCAGCCGGGCCGCACGCTTGCTGCTGTCATGTCCTCACCGTCATGGCGCTTTCCTGCGCTTGCGACCGGCCATAATATTGATGGCTTCAACCATCACGGAGAAGCCCATAGCGGCGTAGATATAGCCCCTCGGAATGTGGAAACCGAGGCCATCGGCGACCAGCGAAACACCAATCAACAACAGGAATGAAAGTGCCAGCATCTTGGTGGTCGGATGCCGTTTGATGAATTCGGAAATCGTGCCGGAGGCGACATACATGACGCCAACAGCCACAATCACGGCCGCCACCATCACTTCAACATGCTCCGCCATGCCAATAGCGGTGACGATTGAATCCACCGAGAACACCAGATCGATGATGATGATCTGCCCGATAATCTTGGCAAAAGACGACACGGAAAGCCGCTCGGCCTCCTCCTCTTCCGTCTCACCTTCAAACTCTTCGTGAATTTCAGCTGTAGCCTTGTAAATCAGGAACACCCCACCGCCCAGCAGGATCAGATCCCGCCAGGAAAAGGACTGGTCGAAAATGCTGAACAAATCCGCCTGCAAGCCGATAATCCAGGTGAGGAACATCAACAGCACAATCCTGAAGACCAGAGCCAGCAACAGTCCTATTTTGCGGGCCCGCTCTGCCTGTTCCGGGGGAAGTCGGTTGATTATGACCGAAATGAAGACAATGTTATCAATGCCAAGGACAATTTCCATAACAGTTAATGTTAAGAAACTGGCCCAGACCGTTGGGTTTGATAACAATTCCATCATTTGATTAGTCCCAGCACCCCTTTGCGAAGGATTATCGTCAAGCAACCTTGCCCATATATTGCAGAGCAAACCCAACACAGTAGAGATAGATGCCCGACACCGCGATGCTGATCTTGGCAAAGTCCGGCACCTCGTGTCCAAAATACCAGCTATACAGGGCGATCAGGCCGGATATTGTCCACACAGCAAACATCGACAGTGTGGCCGGCCGCCAGATGGTCACGCGCACCGGATGCACGAACAGGATCGGAATAAAGCTCAGTACTGCCGAGGCGATCACCACCGTAAAGGCGATGTACCAACCCGGCTCGATGACGAACAGGGTGAACACCACCATATTCCAGCAAATGGGAAAGCCAATAAAGCAGTTGTCGCGACTCTTCATGCGCGTGTCGGCATAATAAATCGCACTGGTACAGACGATCAGCGCCGCGCAGATGAAGGAATAGAGTTCCTCCAAAAAGCCGCTTTGATACAGCGCAAAGGCCGGGATCATCGCAAAAGTGACGTAGTCGATAATGCAGTCCAGCAATTCACCGGACCAGTTGGGCAATACCGACTTTACGCGAAAGTAACGGGCCATCGGCCCGTCCACACCATCCACCAACAGTGCCACGCCGAGCCAGAACCACATATTTGTGAAGCGCCCTTCGGCAGCCGCGACCAGTGCCAGGAAAGCCCAGAAGGCGCCTGAGGCTGTAAATACATGAACTGAAAAAGCGATCAGGACTGAGTTGGAGGGTCTGCTCATCTGGAATTACAGCTGATCTCAGCTGTGCCAATCCAGTTTGCAAATCTCCGCTGAAAGTCCTTCAAAGTTCCAGTTCCTACCAAATGCCCGAAACCGGCTGCGGTTTGAACGTGCAACAATAATTTCTTCGGCAATCCAGTATTGCGAATTCTTGATCACCGTGTCCTCACCCTTTTCCTTACCGGCAATCGGGGTCACAGAGCCATCGAGAATTTTTGGAATTTTGACATTCCGCGTTTTGCCATCTGTTTCATAAGAAATCGGCTCACGCTTCACGCCGAGGAAATTGCCGACGAGAATCGACAGCAGATGGGTGGTGCCACCAGCCTTGCCGCTGAAAATCTTGGTAATTGCCTTGGTGGCGTAGATCGATGCTTTTTCATCGATAAACAGACCGGCCGTCCAGTTTCCGCGACTCATATAGCCGGGAATTTCCATCATCAGCCCGAGATTGATGCCGGACAGGTCAACATCGCCAAAATGACCATCATCAATGCGGAACCCTGCCCAGGTCTGGCAATAGCCTTCGGACGGGGGATGATCCCCCAGCGACAGGACACAAGGACAAAACACCTTACAATTACACGCAAGGACGAGCTCGCCCTTCATGCTCCAACTCTCTTTTGCCATTCAATGTACTTTCTTAGGACGACTTTCGTCGGTTGATAACAGGTTTCACGCCAGGGCGATAATGATCAAAATCCCACCCCACAGAAGCAATATGCCGCCGGACAAATAGGAAGTCACTTGTCCTTTGCCGCTTTTTTCCAAAATTGCAAATAGAGTAAAAAATGCCATCCATGCAAGGTTCATTGTGCCAACCACCAGCATCACCAGCATCAGAGCCCAACAACAGCCCAGACAATAGGTTCCCTGCTCGGCACCCAGTTTGAATATTTTTGCTGGTGACTGACTCCATCGCCCGAACAGAATAGAAAAAGGATTGCGGCATTTTTGCAGGCAGGCATCCTTCAATCCGCTGAATTGGTAGGCTCCCGCCACTATCAATATGCTCCCCGCCAGCACACCTTGCAGCGGAAATACCGGATCAGCCGCCAGCCCGGCACCAATCAGCACCAGTTGGAACAGGCTCATTGCCAGGGCAAAGCCTGCCCAGACACTGAGATAGCCCAATACCAGCACGGCAAGGGGCACCACCTCTTCGCCCTTTTGGGCCGCTACATCGGCAATATCGGCATAGGTGCGGATCATTGCCCCTGCTGACGGCAACATCATTGCCAGCGACATGGCGGTCCACATGAAAAATGTCGAAACAAATACGCCGAACGTGAACCCACCCGGTGCCACTGGCGCGCAGATTTTCAAGATGAAAGCCAGCAGACCGTCATCGGCTGGATCAACATTCAGCCGGGACAACAATCCCCGCCAGAACTCCATGCCCGGCCCAACGGCGTCTGTTCCCACAACCTGGCTGGCACCGGCCGCCAGGAAAATCAGCCATATCCAGGCAATCACCACGGCAAACCCGGTTAAGGCATAAACACTCCAGCGCGGACGCAGGCCGATTTCGGCAATGCCGCGGTCAAGCGTCGCCAGATGACCGTATCGACCGGCATCATCTGCGGCTTCTTGCTCAGGACTGTGCTCTGTCAATTCGCCACACCTTCCATCGGGACCAATTCACTTTCGACCCTTTCGCATATCGTTCTGCAGACTTATATAGGGAATGCAATTTTTATCGATCCGGAAGGCCAGATGACGGCAGATAATCACACCAGTTCCTATTCAGTCTGTGTGATCGGCGGCGGCCTAGTCGGCAAGATGGCGGCCCTGGAATTGGCGGCCAATGGTTCGAGCCTGACATTGGGCGCACCGCAAAAGATTGCGTTGATTGCGGCAAAACCAAAAACCCCGGACAAGCGCACAACCGCAATGCTGATGCCGGCCATCGAGATGTTGCGGGAACTGAACCTGTGGGAAGATATCCGCCCCCTCACAGCAGCGCTGAAAACAATGCGCCTGATTGACGGCAGCAAGCGATTGTTGCGGGCGCCGATGACCGATTTTCAGTCCACTGAAATCGACCTGGAAGCCTTTGGTTACAATGTGCCCAATGCAGACATGCTGGCGGCACTGGAGGCCGCGATAGCAAAATCGCCGCTGATCGATTGCTATTCGAATATGGCAGAAGTCTCGTCGATTACCGAAGACGTGGCCACGGTGACACTCGACGACGGCAGGGTTTTGAAAAGCCACCTTCTGGTGGCGGCAGATGGTCAGTTCTCCGCGACCCGGCAAGCCGCTGGTATATCGGTCAAGCGATGGACCTATCCGCAAACGGCGATCGTGCTCAATTTTGCCCATTCCCTGCCCCATGGCAGCGTGTCTGCCGAGTTTCATACCGAAACCGGCCCGTTTACACAGGTACCCCTGCCACCCAACTCGACTTCCCCACACCGCTCCAGCCTCGTCTGGTTGATCAATCCAACAGACGTAGACGCTCTTTTGACCTTGCCGATAGCAGACCTGTCAGCACTGATAGAGGACAAGCTGCAGTCCTCCTATGGCAAATGCCAGGTGGAAGGCCCACCCGCTGCCATTCCCATGGCCGGCATGACTGCCGAGCGGTTTGGCGCCAATCGCACCGTGTTGATCGGTGAATCCGGACACCTGTTCCCACCAATCGGGGCACAGGGATTCAATCTCGGCATGCGCGATCTGCGGGATCTGGTGGCCGTTCTGTCACTCAGCAGCGGCGATCCTGGCCGTGCTGAAAACACAAGTCGCTATGATCAAAAAAGGCAACTGGACGTAAAATCCCGGACGGCTGGCATTGATGCAATGAACCGGTCCCTTCTGACCGACTTCCTGCCAGTGCAGTTTCTGCGCACAGCTGGACTTGCCACATTGGGTTCGGTGACCACGGCCCGCAAGATTGCCATGCTGCAAGGTGTCGGCATGGAGTCGCAGATACCGACCTTGTTCAGCGCGCCGGGAAAAGATCTGCTGGCAAAGTTCCGCTGGCAATCAGATAGAGCAGCCCCGTCACGGTGAAGATCGACACAAAGGTCGACACCAATACCATGCCCGATGCCCGCGCCACCCAGGCATCATACTGTTGGGCGATGACAAATACATTGGTGGCCGTTGGCAGTGACGCCAGCAACACAGCCGCATAGACCCAGACCGGCTCAAAATCACCAATCCAGCTGAGCAACAAATAGACGATTGCCGGATGAACCAGCAGTTTGATTGGCACCAGCACGGCGAGAATGGCCGGCATTCTGCCGATTGGCGCCAGCGCCACCGTAACACCCATGGCGAACAAGGCGCAGGGGGCAGCGGCATTGCCGAGATAGTCGAGCAGGTTGGCAACCGGAACCGGTGGTTGAAACTGGATGATTGCCGCCAGCACTCCGACAATGGTGGCGATGATAAAGGGATGGGTGAATATCTTTTTCAGAACATCGAGGGCAACTTCACGGGGCGTCTGACTGGGGCCACTGCCGCCGACCGCCATCAGCAACGGCGCCATGGTGAAGTGCAGCGCATTGTCAAAGCACAGGATCAACGCCACCGGGACTGCAGCCTCCGGCCCCAATGCCGCAATCGCCAGTCCGGGCCCCATATAACCGATATTGCCATAGGCCCCCGCGAGCCCCTGAATGGTGCTTTCAGACACATCGCCATCGGTTGCGAAAACCCCGGCGCAAAACGCGATGGCAAAGGTGCAATAAGTGCCCAGCAAAGCCGCCAGAATGAAACCCCAACTCGCCAGTTTCTCCACCGGCGTTTGCGACAACAGATTGAAAAACAACGCCGGCAGGGCAATGTAGACGATGAACAAATTCATCCATGCCAGGCCGTCAACTGGAATTGATTTGATCTTTGCCGCTACATAGCCGATCAGAATTAATCCAAAAAACGGCAGGGCCATGCCCAAAATTTGCGTCAAGGATCACCCATCTTTTCAATCGCGACAATCTTCACCACGGGCTACTCCTGCAAGGACCATGCGTCAAGCAGCAGCGAAGCGATCGCAGACTTGCTGTCATGGGCCCGGCTGCGGTATAAAGCATTGAGCAAGCATGCAGGTTTCTGCAATATTATAAGAGTAAAGTTGACTATCGCATGATACGCAGCGCAAAATTTCAGATCGGTCAGGTTGTCAAACACCGCGTCTATCCGTTTCGCGGAGTGGTCTTTGATGTCGATCCGGTGTTCGACAATACCGACGAATGGTATCAGGCCATCCCCGAAGAAATCCGGCCTTCAAAGGACCAGCCCTATTATCACCTGTTCGCGGAAAACGAAGAGACCGAATATATCGCCTATGTGTCGGAACAGAACCTGCTGATTGACGACGTGATGAAGCCGCTGCGCCATCCCCAGATCAACGAAGTTTTCCGCATGGGAGATGACGGCAATTACGTCATAATCGGTGAATTCAAACACTGATCTGCCGACCAAGTCATGGCAAACAAAAAGGGGCTGCATCATCGATGCAGCCCCTTTTGTATTGATCAGTCCCCAGGCCGGTCGTGGTGATGGAGCGTAATATCAGTTGCCGGTTTTCGCCGCGTCCTGAGCCGCTTTCAGCTTATCGGCTGTCTCTTTGGCTTTCTTCTGCAGCTCTTCCTGCAATTTCTTCTGTCGGTTTTCCACTTCGCTGCGCTTCAGCGGCGGTCCGTCAAATGCGGCGGTAAATCCCTTGAGGGTAACTTTTACCGGGTTTTTGGCAGCCCGGTAATTGGTTGATGTCAGCGTCAGCTGCCCACCGGCCTTCAGCGCTTTGACCAGACCTTCGCTCAACTGGATTTCCGCCAGGCAGCGATCAGGCAGACACAGGCTGTACGGAAGCGTGTTGGTATTGCCAGTATCGATCTGAACCTTGATACCTTCAGGAATATAACGTCCGGAAGGGACGGCAACCTGGAAAATTCGGCGATTGGTTTTTCCTTTGGACTGCAGCAGATTTACCGCGGTAACCAATTGGCCCGTGCTGGTGACAACATCATATTTGACATTACAGACATCAGTCTCGCCAACCTTGGAGCAGACCTTGACCCAGCTTTGCGTGCGGGCCTGTTGGGCTGATACTGCGGAATAGGACAATGAACCAACAACCAGCGCAAGGCCGGGCAGCAAATAGGTCATCGGTCGAAGCTTGGATGTGAAAGGCATATTGTATTTTCCTGTAGCGAAAGCTCTTGCTGGGGTGTCCATAGCAATTGCGGCATCAAAATGACAACTGCAAGTTTCTGTCATTGGTTTTTTTATTGGTCACCCACGGCTTTTAGAAATTTTATTATTGGTGCAACATAACGCCATGGCAAGCGAGTCCCTGCCGTGAGGGTTAATCTGTATTCGCTGCGATGATTCGGTTGTGCCGCGACCGCACTAACGACAAAGGACTTATCATGTTCAAACAAACCAGCGCCGCACTGATATTCTTGATCGGGACATGTTCTCAAGCATTCGCCGAGCCTTCCCACGGCATCGCAATGCGGGGTGAACCGGCGTTACCGGCAGATTACAGTCACTTTCCCTATGCCAATGCCGATGCGCCAAAGGGCGGCAAGCTAACCTATGGAGTCTATGGCACGTTTGACGATCTCAACCCGTTCGACATCCAAAGCATCCGCACCGGCGCCCGCGGGCTTTGGGACCCGGTTTTCGGCAATTTGGTATTTGAGACCATGCTGAAACGGTCGCGCGATGAATCCTTCACCGAATACGGCCTGCTGGCGGAAAAGGTGGAAATGCCGGATGACCGCAAATGGATCGAATTCCATATGAACCCAAAGGCGCGCTTTTCTGATGGCCATCCGGTGGAAGTCTCCGACGTGTTGTTCACCTTCAATCTGCTGAAGGAAAAAGGGCGCCCCCCCTATTCCAGCCGCATGAAGGCTGTGGAGAAAATGGAGCAGACTGGCCCTCGCAGCATAAAATTGTGGTTCAACGACCGCGCCTCGCGGGAGACCCCTATGCTGTTTGGCCTGATGCCGGTGCTGCCCGAACATGCAACCGACGTTGATGGTTTCGGACAAACCACCATCGAAATTCCGATTGCCAGCGGTCCCTATATCGTGTCGGAAGTCAAACCGGGCGAATCAATCACCTATCAGCGCAATCCAGATTATTGGGCAAAGGACCTGCCTTCGCAGCGGGGATTCTTCAATTTCGACACCATCAAAGTTGACTATTACCGCAATTCGCAGGCGCTGTTTGAAGGGTTCAAAAAAGGCCTGTTTGATATTTATCCCGAAAACAGCCCCGGCAAATGGCGCACCGCCTACGACTTTCCAGCCGTCAGTGATGGCAGGGTAATCAAGGAAGAGTTCAAAAACAAAACACCAAGCGGCATGCTGGGCTTTGTCTTCAACACCAGGCGACCCCAGTTCAAAAACCGCAATGTGCGCAAGGCGCTGGCGATGTTGTTCGACTTTGAATGGGCCAACGAAAACCTGTTCTTTGGCGCCTATCAGCGCACCTCCTCCTACTGGCAGGATTCTTATCTGTCCTCCTTTGGGCAGCCCGCCAGCGAAGGGGAACGCAAATTGCTGGCACCCTATCCCGGAGCCGTTTTACCGGAAGTTATGGACGGCACATATGTGGCTCCAAAAAGCGATGGATCTGGCGTCGACCGCAAGATTTTGCGCGCTGCACTCGGCGCCCTGCGCAAGGAAGGTTTCTCGATCAAAGAAGGCAAGCTGGTCGACGCTGACGGCAAGGCACTGGCTTTTGAAATGTTGATTGCCGGTGACGCTGGCATCAGCGGGCAGGATATTGAGCGGCTGGCCCTGTCCTACAAGCAAAGCGCCGCCAAGCTTGGCATCGATATCGAAATCCGTCTGGTTGATGACGCACAATATCAGGCCCGAAAAGGCACTTTCGATTACGACATGACGGTGGTGCGCTATTCTTCATCCCTGTCTCCTGGGGCAGAACAGATCTGGCGCTGGGGCAGCCGCTCAAAAGATGCCGAGGGCACTTTCAACTTCGCCGGCACCGCTGAGCCAGCGCTGGACGCGATGATTGACGCGCTTTTGGCGGCCCGCAACGAGGACGAATTCAAAGACGCGGTGCGTGCTTATGACAGAGTGTTGATCAGCGGCCATTATGTGGTGCCCCTATATCACCTCGGAGAGCGGCGCATCGCCCGCTGGAAGCGGGTGGCACGGCCAGAACAAACATCCCTCTATGGTCCAAAATTCCCGACCTGGTGGTCAGTTGGAGAATGAAATGAATAAAGTTCAACTCGACATCGTCTCCGATGTCATGTGCCCCTGGTGCTATATCGGCAAGCGCCGGTTGGAACAGGCACTTGAATCACTGGACGATATCGAAGTTGAACTGCGCTGGCGCCCGTTTCAGCTGGACCCGACCCTGCCGCCCGAAGGACGGGACCGGCAGCAATATCTGGAACAGAAATTCGGTGGCCCGGAGCGGGCACAGGAAATCTATGGCCGAATCAAACAGGCCGGCCTTGAGGAAGGGCTGGAATTCGATTTTGAGTCTATTGGCGTCTCCCCCAATACAATTGACGCCCATCGGGTGATCCGCTGGGCCAGCAATGAAGGGCAGGAAGTTCAGGACAAGCTGGTGGAACGGTTGTTCAAGGAATTTTTCATGGAGGGTGCCAATATTGGCAAACATGAAGTGTTGGTTGAAGCAGCCCGTGAGGCGGGCATGAACGAGTCGGTCGTTGCGGCCCTGTTGGCAACAGACAAAGACCGTGACGAAGTCAGTCAGGAAATCGCCGTTGCCCAGCAGATGGGAGTGACCGGAGTTCCCTGTTTCATTATCGACAACAAATACGCCGTCATGGGCGCCCAGGGACCAGAGCACATTGCCGGTGCGATCAAGCAGGCCGCCGAAATGAAGGAAGTCGGGGCACCGGGAACCGAGACCTAGGCCCTTTCAGGTCTAGACCAATCCGGCTCTAAAGCCCCTTGGAAATGCGGTCGAGAGCCATCAACTGATCAATCAGCCCCGGCATTTGATCCAGCGGCAGCATATTCGGTCCATCAGACGAGGTGGTATTGTCTGGGTCTTCGTGGGTCTCGATAAACACACCCGCCACGCCAACAGCCACGGCGGCGCGTGCCAGAACTGCCACAAATTCTCGCTGACCGCCGGATGTTGCCCCCAGTCCACCGGGCTGCTGAACAGAGTGGGTCGCATCAAACACCACCGGTGCTCCCATCGCCGCCATGGTTGGCAGGCCCCGAAAATCATTGACCAGCGTATTGTAGCCGAAACTCGTGCCACGATCGGTCAGCAAGACATTGGGATTGCCGCTGTCAGTGAATTTGCCAAGCACGTTTTTCATGTCCCAGGGCGCCAGAAACTGACCTTTTTTGACATTGACTACCTTGCCGGTCTTGGCCGCCGCCACCAGCAGATCGGTCTGCCGGCACAGGAAGGCAGGTATCTGCAACACATCAACATGCGGCGCCACGATGGCGCATTGCTCTGAAGTGTGCACATCGGTCAAAACGGGCACATCAAATTCTGACCGCAAGTCGCTGAATATTTCCAGCGAAGCATCCAGGCCAATGCCCCTTGTGCTGCTGATGCTGGTCCGGTTGGCCTTGTCATAGGACGATTTGTAAACCAGACCAATGCCCGCTGAGGCACAGATTTCCGTTAGCTTGCCCGCCATATCGAAGGCATGTTGGCGACCTTCCAGCTGGCAGGGCCCGGCGATCAATGAAAACGGCTTGGTCTGATCAAAAACCGCAGATCCGACATGAACGGTAGAATTGGCCTGCATTACGATGCTTCTTCCAAAATAAGTGTGGTGCCCTGCCCCGGCGCCGCCGGAACTATCAGTCTGGTATCGTGGTGTTCAAAGGAGATCTGCCGTGACTTCAGCAGTTCCGACATGGCATTCAGGTTGTCGACTGCCAGCACGAAGGCTTCAAACAACATGCCCCGCTCGCTGCGACGGCAATCCATGCCGTAAAACGCCTTCATGCCGTCCGGCGACAGAACAGTCACTTTTGAGTCGGCAGCGTCAAAGGACATGCCGAAAGAATCGACATCCATCTCACGCTGGTTGAGATAGGTCTGGAAGAAATACTGAAAATCGGTTGGATTAACTTCCGACAGGATCACTTCCTTCAATCCACTGACGCCATTTTTGTGGCGTTGCAGTTTCGACCGGTCGACTGCTGCTGAAGTGACCACTTGGCAGCTGAAAAAGCCAGAATCCGGGCTGCGCTGATCGGCCGCAAAAGCCAGCGCGAAGGACACCTTGTTGTTTTCACCGTCCGGCGTTGTGAAGCGCCGCGAAAAACGCACCATCCGGCCGGCAGAAATGCCATGGGCCTTGTACAAGCCATGATCCGCCTTGGCGTCCTGCGACTTCACCACCAGATGGGAGAAACCCTCCTCACCCCGCCGGAAGCGATAGGTTTGATCATTGGCAACAAAGGTGTTGCCTTTGACTGCCTTGGCTTCGCAGGTTTCCCGCTGGGCGATGCCGAGCGGCTCCAGAAAGGTGCCATCCTTGAAAAAGATGCAGCAATTTTCGGTGCCAAAAGGATGGCGCCCGTCGGGTGCCACGGTAAAGCCCAGCTGTTCATAGCGGCGGCGGGCCATGTCGATATCAACAACCGGCAGAACCAGATGATCGAGGGCGCGTGAAGGGGTAATCTCTGTCATGGGCGTTTCCTGCCCCAAGCGGGGCGTTCGATCAAGCGGTGCGTGCGGATTCCAGTGCCAGGGGCAGCATTTGACGCACCAGTTCAACATGTTCTGGCAGACCGGCAGAGATGCGAATGCAGCGATTGCCCGGTTCGACAAAGGGCATGCGCACAAACACATCCCGCTCGATCAGTTCGGCAACCACCCGCTTGGCAAATTCGCCGTCAGCGCCACAGTCGATGGTCAGAAAATTAGTTGCCGTTGGCAATGGCATCAGGCCGTTGTCTTGAGCGATCCGCGCGACTTCTTCATTTGCCGCGCGCACTTTGGCAATCACCTCTTCCAAATATGCCTGGTCAGCCAAAGCGGCAAGGGCACCGGCCTGGGCAATGCGGTTGACGCCAAAATGGTTGCGCACCTTGTTGAATGCATCAATCAGATCATGATGGCCGATGGCGTATCCGACCCGGGCCCCGGCCATGCCATAGGCTTTTGAAAATGTGCGGGTGCGCACCACTCTTTGCTCACTCACATCAATCGGCACCAGGGAGCCTGCCGGGGCAAATTCGCAATAGGCCTCATCCAGGCAAAGCACGCTGTCTTCCGGCATGTCGTTGATCAGTCTGGCAACGGTTTCCGGCGGATGAAAACTGCCCATCGGATTGTCCGGATTGGCAAAATAGGCCAGCGGCGCCTTGTGCTCGCGTACCGAGGCAAGCAACGCCTGCGGGTCTTCAAAGTCGTCTTTGTATGGCACTGTGATCAGCTTGCCGCCAAAGCCCGCGACGTGGAAATTGAACGTCGGATAGGCGCCCAGAGATGTGATCACCGGTGTGTCCTGTTTCACCAGCATGCGCACCAGCAGTCCAAGTATGCCATCGATGCCCTCACCCACCATGATATTTTCGGGCGCAACGCCGTGATGGTCGGCAAGCGCGTGTTTCAGGTCGTAGTTTTCCGGGTCAGCATATTGCCAACATTGTCCAGCAGCTTCAGCCATCGCCGCTATGGCCTTTGGTGACGGACCAAACACGCTTTCATTGGCCCCAATGCGGGCTTGGAACATCTTTCCCCTAGCCCGTTCCTGGGTTTCCGGACCGACAAATGGAACGGTAGAAGGCAGGCTGGCGACCAGTGGCGTATATCGTGGCATCTATGGGACTCATTATTCGTTTGTGGCGGCCAGTGTTCCAGCTTTGAGTGCCAAGTCAAATGCTTTCTGCATTGTTATGTTTGGTGAATAGGCCTAAGCCACTGCAATGAGCCAGGACAGCAAAAATGTTGCAATGACGGCCAGCTCAGCATCCGTCAGCGAACCGGCAGTGCCTACTGGCACCGGCTGGCGCTCGCCTGCTCTGTTGCTGATGTTGATGGCGGCGGCGATGCAGTTGTCATTCGCCTCCTGGTCGGCGCTGCAGTACAATTTTGCCCATGAAATGCTGGGTTTTACCGGCAAGGAAGTGGGCATTCAGCAATCGATCCGCGAAATTCCGGGGTTTTTGTCCTTTGCCGCAGTGTTTTTCCTGTTTGCCATGCGCGAGCAGACATTTGCCATGGTCTCGCTGTTGCTGCTGGGACTGGGAACCGCCGCCACCGGCTATTTCCCCACCGCGATGGGCTTTTACATCACCACATTCATCGGCTCGGTCGGGTTTCATTATTACGAGACGATGCATCAGTCGCTGACCCTGCAATGGCTGCCCAAAAAGACCGCGGCCACCATTATGGGGCGCATTCTGTCTGTCGCCAGCCTGGCGCAACTGGCCGCCTATGCGTTGATTTTCCTTGCCGGCAATCTGTTCGATCTCAGTTATACCACCATGTTCGTGGTCGCCGGTGGCGTCACCATGGTATTTGTCGGTTTTATGGTCGGGGCTTTCCCACAATATCCTGACAGCACACCACAGACGAAATCACTGGTGCTGCGCAAGCGCTATTGGCTCTACTATGCCATCACCTTTCTGGCCGGCGCCCGTCGCCAGATATTCTTGGTCTTCGCCAGCTGGATGATGGTCGAGCGGTTTGGCTATTCCTTCCACGATATTGCCGGCCTGTTCTTTGCCAATGCTGCCATCATGATGGTCGCGGCTCCCTTTATCGGCCGGTTGATTGAACGGGTCGGCGACCGCAATGCCATGTTGATCCAATATTCAGGCCTCTGCGTGGTCTTTACCGCATACGCCTTTGTCACCAATCCCATATTGGCGATCGTTTTGTATATTTTCGACCACGCATTTTTCGCCATGGAGATTGCCAAAAAGACCTACTTTCAGAAGATCGCCACCCCCTCTGATATTGCCGGCACCACCGGTGTCGCCTTCACCATCAATCATATCGCCGCCGTCTTCATCCCGGTCCTTTTCGGCCTGCTGTGGCTGGTTAGTCCGGCTGCGGTATTTTTATCGGGTACTGCCATGGCCATGGGGTCAATTGGCCTGTCTTTGCTGGTCCCTAAAATGCCGTCCATTGGCAATGAAGTGCAGTGGCGCACGAAAAATTCATAAGATTCGAAAAGAATCTTCACATAGGCAGTGGTTGTGGCCACATTTTCGACTTACCATGAAACCTCATTGAGGATTTGGGTCATGTTTCAGCGGAATAAGATGTTGCTTGCGGGCGCGCTTGCCGCCACGGGCATGGTGCTGGCTGGATGTCAGTCACTGCAGCAAAGTCAGGTTTCGGTCGATTATTACAAAATATCAGGCACCACCACCGCCGCGCTTGATTCCGAAATTCGACGCAAGGGCCCGAAAATCAATGGCGGCAGCCATGCAGTTGCCATTGCCCGCATCAAGATGTTCCCCAAAGTCACCTACCAGGTGGTTGGCAACAACTGCAAAGTGGAAAGTGCCAAAGTCACCGTAGATGCCCGGGTTACCCTGCCCAAATGGACAAGTCGCCGAGTTGCGTCAGCCAAACTTGGCGAGGCCTGGGACAATATCGATCGCTATACCCGCCTGCACGAGGCCACCCACGTCAATATCGCGTTTAAATACGCAAAACAGATCGAAGACAACGTGCTCGCCCTGCCAGCCATGACCAGTTGCGATCGGCTGAGAGCCAAAACCAAGACTGTTGTCGACAAATATCTGAAAGAGCATGACATTGCCCAGCGCAAATTCGACGCCGACGAACAGAAGCGGTTTTCGAAACTTGCCAAGCAACAGAACATTGGCAACTCGTCCTGATTGAGACGCGAACACGCAGGTTTGTACAGAATTTGAACTTAATCGGCTTTTTACTTTAGCGATGTGTGCTAGCTTATGAGCTCATGAATCGAGCATGGGCAACGCTAGAACAGTGATCAATATTCCATTTGACGCCTGTAGAGCAGCGTTCCTGACCGTCCTTTGTATCGGACTGGCCACCCTGCTGACGATGGCCTCTGCAACGCCCGCTGCGGCGCAGAAGAGCTCGATCAAGATCAGCGAAAAGACCAAATACTACCGTATCAGCGGCAAAAACGCCGCCGACTTTGCGGTGTCGATGAGCAAACGGGGGCCGTATTCGCGCAGCCACAGGCGTCGCGCATGGGCAACAGCCACCCGCGACATGACCTATCAGCTATTTCATCGAAAAAGCAGAAACCGGTGCAAAGTTAAAGCCGTACGCTTAAAACTTAAAGTAACTTATGAAATGCCGAAACTCGCATCCACCCGCGGCGTCTCAAAACGTCATCGGTCCAAATGGAAGAAGATGTACAATCTGCTCAACAAGCACGAGCGCACCCATGGCCTTTACTACAAGCAATTTGCTCGAAAGGTATATGCCAGTTTGCGCAAGATGAAGTCGGCCAAAAGCTGTTCGGCACTTGAAAAGAAAGCCGCCAAAATTGTCGATTCCCTGGCCGCGGCAGACAAGAAGCGCAATGTCCGCTTTGATCGGCGCGACCGCCGCAATTATCTCAGCATGGAACGCCTCTACTCAGGCGCCTGACTGCGGCCGCCTGCGGCGATCATGGAAGTAATCAATCAAATCTGCGTCTAAACGCCCAGCTTTTTCTGCAGGCTGGTCGACGACGTTGTGTATTGGAACACGATGCGTTCATCGGGCGAAATATGCCGTTTGGCTGCCTGTGCCATCAATGCAGCTTCATGGAATCCTGACAGAATAAGCTTCAGCTTTCCGGGATAGGTATTGATATCGCCAATGGCATAAATGCCGGGCTCGCTGGTGGCGAATTTCTCGGTATCCACCGGCAACAGGTTCTCGTTCAAATTCAAACCCCAATCGGCGATTGGGCCAAGTTTCATGGTCAGACCGAAAAAGGGCAGCACGCGGGTACAGGCCACATCGATCATGTCGCCTTCCTTGGTTTTCACCGAGGCCGATTCTACCACGCCATCGCTGCCATTGAGGCCGGTGACCTGGCCCAGCACCATGTCAATTTTACCGTCTTCAACGAGCTTCTGCATCTTGTTGACGCTGTCCGGGGCCGCCCGGAAAACGTCCCGGCGATGCAACAGGGTCAGCGAGCGGGCAATTGGCTGTAGGTTGAGCGTCCAGTCGAGAGCGGAATCACCACCACCGATAATCAAAATATCATGGTCGCGGAACTCTTCCATTCTGCGCACCGAATAAAAGACCGAAGTGTCTTCAAAAGCCTCAATACCGGGAACGGGTGGCCGTTTCGGTTGAAAAGAGCCACCGCCAGCGGCAATCACCACCACCTTTGCCTTTAGCTTCTCGTCTTCGTCTGTGGTGACGATAAACGCGCCGTCATCTTGCTTTTCAACTCCTGTCACCATGCGGTTGAAGTGGAATTCGGGCTCAAACGGCTTAATCTGCTCCATCAGGCGGTCGGTCAGCCCCTGCCCTGAGATCTCCGGCCAGGCGGGAATGTCATAGATCGGTTTTTCGGGATACAATTCAGCACACTGACCGCCGGGGCGGTCTAGAATATCGATGAGATGGCACTTCAGGTCCAACAAGCCGAGTTCGAATACGGCAAACAGACCAACGGGACCGGCACCGATGATGATAACATCGGTTTCAACTACATCTGTATTTTCTGACATGAACTGAGCTCTTATGTGGCTTTGATAGGTCTTTTGTAGATGATAGAGCACGCGGCGCGAAACAAGGAAGAATTTTCCCCCTGAACCGGCGTCGTGAAAAAATAAAACTAAGACTGAGGTTTCGCAGCCTAAGCCTGGCGTTCCGGCACCCGCACGATGAGGCCGTCGAGTTCATCAGTGACCTTGATCTGACAGGACAGGCGTGACCCGGGCTGAATATCATAGGCGAAATCCAGCATGTCTTCTTCCATTGCCTCGGCCTCACCAGTCTTGGCGGTCCAGGCATCGTCAACATAGACATGGCAAGTCGCGCAGGCGCATGCGCCACCGCATTCCGCCTCAATTCCCGGGACTGCATTCTTGATTGCGTTTTCCATAACGGTGGAACCGTTTTCAGCGTCTACTTCAAAAGCAGTGCCGTCATGGGCAATATAGGTAATCTTTGCCATCGAAATCCAAACCTGATGATTGTCATGAGGCGGATTTAGCGGTCATACGGCAAGAGTCAATAAAAGATGTCGCCAAGCTTGGCTCTGGCCGACAAATTTGCCGCTTTAATCACTTAAAAGTGCTTCGATATAGGCATTTGCTTCTTCAACCGCCGCGCGCAAGGCAGATACGTCGCAGGGACGGCTGCAGGCCCGTTCGACCAATTCAGCCTCCTGAGCCACTTTCCAGGCCCCGAGTCCGCGGGCAGAACCGACCACGGTATGAGCGGCCAATTTGCGTTCCTCAGCCGTGGTCGCACATTCCAATCGGTCGAGATAGAGCTGAGACTGGCTATGGAAAAGACGAAGAATTTCGTTTTCCAGCGATCGATCACCAAGCGACTGGCGCGACAGATGCACAAGATCAACCGGATTTTTGGCGCTGGCACAAGGCGGAGCCGACCTCTGTTCGTCTGCAGTTACGGGTGTTAATGCCGTTTGAATTGCTGACCTGGCCATTTTATCTGCTCCAATGTGAAAGTGCCCTGAAAAACTGCTTTGTATTAAAGTTGCACCTAAAGTATTGAGAGCCCGTTAAAGACGCATGCCAGATCAAATCATGCCATATTGATGCTCAATTACTGCCTCAAATTGCCAAATTCCCAGGCGTCTGGGTCGTCGCCCAGCGAATTCGTTAACCAAAATTAACTTTTTCACTGCTGGCCCGTGTCGAAACAGTACCAATATGGGGCCGACCCTATTAATATGGGCGAGCGGCGGGAGATTTTGCGGCAGTGTTTTTCAGCAGTTGCCGCTTTTCCCGTATACAGTTCCGGTAACGGAACAAACATGTGGGCTCTGGGATTCTGTGGTAGCTGGCGGCAGTATCCCTAAAGTAAGGCGTATTTAGAATGGCAAAACGGGTAAAAAAATCTACCAAAGAGGACAGCGACGCGCTGAATGCGGTCGAAGAGGCCTTGAAGATTGATTTTGGACAGGAAGCCAGCGCAGATGCTGCCGGTACGTCTCTATCTGACTCAGATTTGGATATTGCCGATTCTTCCGATTCCGGAGGATCGGGCAAAAAATCGGATGACAGAGCATTCGAGAGTGCAGCCATTTCGCCAAAAGCCCCTGCCGCAAATGACGAACGTGGTGCCAGCAGCGCCCGGGTTTCAGCAGCCCTGTCACGCCGTCCTTCCAACGCCGCGCTCTGGATGGCCCTGATTATCAGCGTTGTCTGGATCGTGCTCGCCTTTTGGGCCGGTAGTTCCGTGTTGGGCGACAAACTCACCTCATTCTCATTCTGGACTGATCTGTCCGTCAGTCTTGAGCCGCTCTATTTTACCGCCAGCGTGGTTTTGCCGGTTCTGTTGATCTGGGGTTACGCCTTCATGCTTCGGCGTGCCCAGGAGTTGAAACTGGCTGCCAGGTCGATGACCGAAGCCGCCTATCGGCTGATTGAACCGGAAAACGACACCGTCAATTCAGTTCGCAGCGTTGGTCAGGCTATTCGGGTTGAGGTCAACGCTCTCACCGATGGCATTGAACGGGCCATGGCGCGCGCCAGTGAACTAGAAGAAATGGTCCACACAGAAGTGTCGACCCTGGAAAATTCCTATTCAGACAATGAATTGCGCATGCGCAGCCTGGTTGAGGAACTGGCAAGCGAGCGCGAGGCAATCGTCAACCACACCGAGCGTGTGCGGTCATCCATTTCTGGAGCCAGTGAGTCTTTGCAGGAAGATCTCAGTCTTTCTGCACAACAGATCAGTGAAAATGTGGCCTTGGCCCAGCAGCAATTCAGCAGCGCATTGGGCGATACAAACGAGAACATGAAATCCTCGTTGGATCAGGCCAGCGCCGCGCTTTTGGACCAATTGGACCAAAAGGGACAGGAAATCGGCCATCAGATTGGCTCAGTTGGCGGTGATATCGTAGAAAAGATTGAAACCACGCGCAGCCAGACCGGCAGCGCATTCGATGACATGCGTGCCCTGCTCACCGTTGCCGGGGACAGCTTCCACACCGCCCTGTCCGACCGCAGCGCCGACATCGGCTCGCAGATCGACAGCGTCGGTTCCTCCCTTATTAACAAGTTGCAGCAAACCGGTGCTTCAACGACCAATGCTATAGAAGAAGTGTCTGCTTCACTGTCATTTGTCTCTGAATCGCTGACTGAAACCCTTTCGGAACAGGGAAGCGCCATTGCCGACAGAATTGAGTCCAGAGCTGGTGCTCTGGTGGATTCCATCGTCGCAACAGGCACGTCCACCAGCAATGAACTCGAAATCAAAACCGGTGAACTGGCCGAACGCATCAATTTCCTGTCTGGCGACCTGCAGAGCAAGTTCAGCGAACAGCTGAGCGGCATTGATGAAAGTCTGTCATCCACGGGCAATAGTCTGATCGAAAAACTGGGCGTTCGCACAAGCGAGATTGCAGTCGAGCTGGGAGAACGCACAGCCCATCTGGAAAGCACGTTGGACGATCGCACTGCCCGTCTGGAAAGCACATTGGGTGATCGCACTGCCCATCTGGAAAGCACGTTGGGTGAACGAACCGATCAACTGGTTACGTCTTTGGGAGAACGCGCCACTCAGCTGGAATCCACATTGGGCGACCGCACTTCCGAGCTGGTCACCGCATTGGGCGAACGCACCTCAGAACTGGCCGCCACCTTGGGTGGACGCACCAACGAACTGACAACCGCCCTGGCGGAAGGCTCCAGTTCGGTTGATCGGATTATCGACGAAAAAATCACCGGTTTCGGACAGGTTCTTTCCGGTCGCATTGAATCGATGACCGAACAATTGGATGAGCGCAATGCATCGCTTGATGCGAGCGTCTCTAAAATCGAGTCAGCCATCGATACCCGCACCACTCAAATCAACGACACACTGGTCGAACGGTCCCGTGAAATTGCCGCCGCCTTTAATGACGGCCAAGCAATGATCAACACCGATCTGGCTAACCTGCTTGATGACACCAAAAACTCCCTCGACAATAAAGCGATGGAACTGGGTATGAATCTGGCCACCAAGGTGGACGAGATCAGCCAGTTGGTTGAGCAACAGGTATCCACTGCCGATGATCAGCTCGCGGCCCGCGCCTTGACGGTTCACAGCCAGATCAAGGAAACCAGTGAATTGCTGGACAACCGCGCCATTGAACTCGGCCTGTCATTCTCTGACAAAATCGATGAAATCGGCCAAAAAGTCGCCCAACAGGTTGATCTGGTCAGCGAACGCCTCAGCGAGGAAGCCGCCGAGGTCGATCACAAATTGCGTTCCAGCCATGAGGTTCTCGGCGAGAAGGCCAATGAATTTGGCCAGGCCCTGTCATCTCATATTGCTGACGCTGAACAAAAAGCTGCCGCCCGACTTGACCAAAGCAGCGCCCAACTGGCCGATCAGATGAGCCTGATCGATGGCAAGATTGCCGAACAGGTAGATCAGGTTAGCAGCAAGATTTCTCAACAGGTGGGCGAAGCCGGCAGCAAGATTTCCCATCAGGTCGAACAGGCCAGTGGCAAATTCTCAGAACATGTCGATCAGGCCAGCGGCAAGATTGCTGCCCATATTGACGATGCCGACAACAAACTGGCAGAGCGCGCACGCCTGATCACCGATTCCGTGGTCGAAACCAGCGAAGCGCTTGACAACAAGGCAATGGAACTGGGCATGTCAATGGCCGCCCGCGCCGAAGAGATCGAAGCGCGCGTTTCTGATCGCCTTGCCAGCATCAACGACACGATTGCAAGGGGCACGGCTGCGGCTGATGAAATTCTCGCCAACCGCACCGCCAGCCTGAACGAAACCATTATCAAGGGCACGACGGAGGCCGATCAAATTCTGGCCAACCGCACCGCTCATATCAACGAAACGATTGTTAAGGGTTCTGCGGCTGCAGATGAGATTCTCGCCAGCCGTGCCTCGAGCCTCAACGACACCATCGCCAATAGCGCAGCCCAGGCCGATGAAGTGCTGGCAATGCGCACGGCCAGCATGAACGAATCCATTGCACAGGGCGCAGCAGACGCCGACAACGTTCTTGCCAACCGCACCAACAGCATGACCAACACAATTGCCAAAGGAGCTTCTGAAGCGGAAGAAATTCTGGCTGAAAGCACTGCCGGCATCAAAGACACCATTGCCAAGGGTGCCGCTGCAGCTGACGAGGTTCTAGCCAGCCGGACAGCCAGCATGAAAGAGGCGTTTGAAGAACAGGTCGAAGTTGTGGATCTGACTTTGGGCACAAGGGTTGACGCTATCAGCGCCTCCCTGGATGCCGGCGCCAGCAAGGTCAACGAAGTGCTGGAAGAACGCGCCACCGAACTCTCCACAGCGCTGGATTCTCATCTGGACAACATCTCTTCTACCCTCACATCGGAAGCTTCGCGTGCCGAAAGCACGATCAAGTCGACTGTAGCGGCCATGGAAGGCAAGATTGACGAGCATTTGTCAGCAGCTGACTCAGCGCTGTCTGCCCGTGCCGATCAGGTAACCTCGACTTTGACAGAGCGCACTGCCGAGCTGAACACAACGCTTGCTGCCCGCTCCCGCGAGCTCAGCCAGCTGTTGACCCGCGACACCATGCCAATGCTGCGCAAGTTTGAGGCAGACGGGAAGGCGGTTGCTGCGGCACTTGCCAAGTCGACACAGGACATCAGTGAGGACCTTGAATTCAAACTGCAGACTTCTTCTGAACTGCTGAAATCATCGGCTGATGATGCAGCTGAAAAGATGGAAGGCATGCTGGTATCGTCAAATCAACGGATGGAAACCTCTGCCAATGCAGCAGCCGAAGACCTTGCCGCACGCTATCTGTCCCTGGAAGATCGCACTTCCGATCTTGTTTCCAGATTGACGGATTCTTCTGAACAATTGTCCACCGCCGTCACCAATCAGACGGTGTCGATTGTCTCAAGCGGCGAAACGGTCACCAAGCAGATCGCAGAGATCGCCGAACATGTCGGCGAACGCATACGCTCTGAAAGTGCCGCCATGGTCAACACGCTGACCGGTAAATCCAACGAGTCCATTGAAGCGTTGAGCTTGACCAATAACCGACTGGCCACCGAAATCGGCGGCCTGCTGAACCGCCTGGGCGAAAGCAATACCGACTTGGCCGCATTGATCAGCCTGGCCGATGAAAACCTGTCGACCGCACAGAACACCATCATGCTGCGTACCCAGGAATTCCACGAAGTTGCCGGACAGGCAACTCAGGACCTCAATACATCCAACCAGATGATCGAAAGCAATTATCATGGCCTGAAGGACGTATCTGCAACGGTCCTGGTAGAAATCGCCGAAATTGCCGGTCGCTTTGAAGAGCAAAGTTCTTCCCTGAACACAATCTCAAGATTGCTGGATGAGACGCAGAGCAATATTGCCGTCAATCTTGATGACCGCCGCGACGCCATTGAGGCGCTGACCAACGGTCTGGTGGCCAAATCCACCGATTTGGAAGTGTTGATGAGCCGCTTCGTCAATATGATGGCTGAGAGCGTCACCAATGCGGAAGGACGGGCTCAAAACCTGACCCGCGGACTGGCAGACAGCGTTGGTCAGGCCGCCATGGAAGCGACAGAACGCTTCTCGGCCGCCACCGAGGAAATGCGTAACGCCGCTGGTGATCTGCGCCAGGATCTGGCCAACACCCGCAACGAGCTGAAGAAGTCGGTCATCGACCTGCCGGACGAAACCAAGGAAAGCACCACGGCGATGCGCCGGGTGGTCTCCGACCAGATCAAGGCCCTGAAGGACCTGACTGAGATCGTCAACAAAACGACCCGTCTGCAGGATGCCGCACCGACCAATCTGGTACAGGCTTCAGCAGCACAGATCGCCTCCGTCGCCCAACCTCCCTTGAGGTCTTCCCCTGCTCCTGCAGTGGCGACGGCAGCAACTGCAGCAGCAACCGAAACGATGGCCGCTCCTGCGCCACAAGCCCCTCCCGCGCCGCAATCGGTGCCGACGAGCAGCCGCCCTGCTCCGCGCCCACCGATCCCGATGCGGCCTGAACAGCAAAGCGCGCCCAATCCGCCAAAAACCGATCCGGTTGCTGAAACACCCGCCCCTGAGGTCGAAAAGACCTCCCTGCGGGGCGGCCTGGACTTCGATGCGGGCACAACCAACACCACGCCCCTGCCCGGCGGTGATGGCTGGGTCAGCGACCTGTTGCGCCGTGCTTCACGCGATGAACCAGCCGAGACGGTTTCGCGGGAACGCTCCGCGGTTAGCGAAAGCCTTGGCTCCCTGTCCGGAGACATCGCCAAGTCCATCGAGCATCAGGATGCCGTTGAATTGTGGGACCGCTACCAGCGCGGAGAACGCAACCTGTTCCACCGCAATATCTACACCGAACAAGGCCGCCGGATTTATGATGAAATCAGCGAGAAATACCGTTCCGACAACCGCTTCAAGGCGTCCGTCGACCGTTACATCGGTGACTTCGAACGGTTGATTGCCGATGTATCGAAAAATGACAGCGACAACATCATGACCCAGACCTATCTGACTTCGGATACCGGCAAGGTCTATACCATGCTCGCCCACGCCGCCAATCGCTTCGGTTAGGAATTAGCGGAGCGGCGATCTGGAGGCCGATTGCAGCCAATCGGCAAGCAAAACAAATCAAGGCGCAGCCAAACTGGCGGCGCCTTTTTATTATCCGGTGCTGTTTGCTAAATTCAAAATCGCCTGAACCTGAAGAGGCCTGGGATCACGTGCGTCTGACAATCCACGCGACAATGTCGCGGGCCAGTTCATCAAATGCCGAATCAAAGGCGTTGACGACATCTTCCGGCTGATCGCTCGCCGCCGCGGCGGATGATGTAAATATGCGGGTCTCCCGGACCTTGCCAGTCCTGTCAGACAGCAATTTGATCGACAACTCAATGGTTGCAACGCCGTCAGCCAATTCAAAACGGCGCACGTCGCTGACCAGTTGGTAGTCGATAACCAGCCCGTCTCCCGGCTTGGCCGTTGCCCGGGTCGCGCGGGAATTTTCAAAGGCTTCAACCAATTTGGCCTGAATCAGACGCGGTACGGTATCGGCCCATTGGGCGCCCGCAAGATAGGTAACGATGGTATCCGTTGGCTTGACCACAATGCGGTCGCTGTCCAGTGATTTCAACGCGGTTGGCGTTTTCACCAATATCTGGGCATTGCTGCCGCCACGAACTCCACTGAAGGAGGTTGGAGCAGAAATGTCAAAAGTCTCACGCTGCGCCTTTTTTGATTTCAACAGGGCGCAGGAGGAAAGGCTCACCAGCGCGGCACCAACAATCAATCCCCGCAGGCAATTGTTGACGGTGCCGGAACCGGCCCAGCCAAATGGCGATTTACCGATATTTGAACCGACAATCCGCATGCAAACTTACCCTGTTACCGATCTGCGCTTAGTTGATCCGCTAGCGACGGATGCGCGACCCAGATGATTCCCTAACATTACTTCCTCCGGCACCGGTCAACAGCGACGATGGATTGCTTTGAAGATTCCTCATAACACGGTCAAACCGGTTAAGCGACTGTCGCGCGTCACGAATTAATCCTTGTGTGTCCGCCAGGCCACGCTTGGTAAAAGAGTTCACATTACCTGCCACAGATGCAATCTGACGGTCGAAATTGGCGGCCGTACGGCGAAACTGGGCCAATGTAGTCCTGATTTCTGTCATGACGCCACTCGTAGCGTCTGATCCGACAAATGAACTGACCTGGTTGAGAATATCATCCACCCTTGTTGACGAGGCGTTGAGACGACTTGCCAGCTCAGTTGCATCGCTGACGATCTGGTCGATATCTGCAGCCCGTTCGCCCAGCGGGCCTGTTACTTTGGCAACATCACCGACAATCGTTTGCGCACCCTCTGCAGCAGACGAGATATTGTCGACAGCTTTGTTAATCTTGGCAGCGTCGATTGCCGCAACCAGTTTCGAAACATCATTGCTGGCCTGACTCAGATCAGCCAGCAGGCCCTTGACCTGGGTTTCATCGACACTGTCGAGGATGGTGCGGGCCTGGGAGGCGACGGATTGTACATCGCTGACGATCCGGTCAATGTCGTCGGCACGCGCTCCCAGCGGCCCGGTGACCTTGGCAACGTCGCCGACAATCGTTTGTGCGCCTTCGGCGGCGGTTGAGAAATTGCTGACGGCCGAGTTGATCGTATCTGCATCAATTGCTGCCACCAGTTGTGATACATCGCTGCTGGCCTTGCTCAGGTCACTCACCAGACTTTTGACCTGGGCCTCGTCGATATTGTCAAGAATGTTGCTGGCGCGGGCGGCCGCGTTCTGCACATCAGCGACAATCCGATCGATGTCGCCGGCCCGCTCTCCCAAAGGTCCGGTGACCTTGGCGACGTCACCAACGATCGTTTGAGCCCCCTCAGCTGCGGTCGAGAAATTGTCGACCGCAGAGTTGATCTTGGCCGCATCAATTGCAGCGACCAGCTCGGACACATCGCTGCTGGCCTTGCCGAGATCATCGACCAGGCTTTTAACCTGCGCCTCATCAACACTGTCGAGTATTTTGCGTGCCTGCGCGGCGGCAGACTGAAACTCGGTCACAGCATTGTTGAGGTTCTCGCCCTCAATCGCCGACAGAATCTGTTCAGCACGCTCAGCCGATTTATTGATATTGGCCACCGTGGCAATCACAACCTCGCGGTCAATGGCAGAAACAACCCCATCAACCTTTCCCAGCGTGGCATTCAGATCACCGGTAAACTTGTCCAATTGCTTGGCGGTATTGTTCACCGTGTCGACGACCGCAGCAATCTGCTCGCGCTGATCGGCCAGGGACTTGGTGAAAGCTTCGACATTTTCCAGGCTGTTGCCGACGGATTTCGGGTCGATCGCAGTCAAAATTTCCTCGGCCCTCGTCAGACTGCCGTCGAGCTTTTCAGAAAGGCCCTGCAGCGATTGCGCCACGTCGCCCGCGCTGGCCATGAACTGCTCAATTCCCTCACTGTTTTCCGCCAGCGCCCTTGAGAAGGTTTCCGCATTGGTCAATGTGCGGCTGACGGTTTCATTATTGGCCTGGACAAAGGTTTCAAGCGTCGCCATCACCCTTTCCGTCTGGCCGGCAATCTGGTTCACCCGGGTCATCAAGTCCGACAGGGCCGACGGGTCTCCCGCGATTAAGGGGATGCTTTCCGGATCAGCCTGTTCGCTCAGCAATGGCGTCGCAGTGGGGCTGCCCCCTTCCAACTGAATATAGGCACCACCCGACAAGCCTCGAATGCCGATGGATGCGGTGGTGTCAGCGCGCACCGGCGTCGCCCGATTGACCAGCACGTGAATGATTACGTAACGGGGATCAGCGGCATCCAGAGAAAGGCCGTCCACGCGCCCCACATCGATGCCGTTAAACTGCACAACACTGGCCGGCCCCAGGCCGCTGACAGACCCACGGATGCGAATGTCCATGGGTACCAGATTGTCATCTTCGCCATAGCGGCCAAACCAGAAAATCACTGCAAATACAGTGATCACGGCAATCAGTGTGAAAAAGCCGACAGCGATATAATTTGCCCGTGTTTCCATGACTCAGTTCACGATCCAGGCTTGATCTGAAAGGATTTTCTTCGGGTCAGACATTCAACTTGTGCCTTTCACATTGCGCGCACGTTTGCCGGTAAAATAGGCCTTGGTCCAAGGGTCATCGACCTTCGTCATCTGGGCCAGGGTTCCCGTGGTCAGCACCATCCCATCCCGCAACACTGCGATACGATCACAAATGGCATGTAAACTGTCCAGATCGTGGGTGACCATATAAACCGTTAGCCCCAGAGTGTCACGCAACGAGGCAATCAGCTCATCAAAGGCGGCCGCCCCGATCGGGTCCAGGCCCGAAGTCGGCTCATCGAGAAATACCAGTTGCGGGTCCAGCGCCAGAGCCCGGGCCAGGCTGGCGCGTTTGATCATGCCGCCCGACAATTCAGAGGGAAACTTGTCGGCAGCCTCCGGACCCAAGCCAACAAGGTCAATTTTTACCCGTGCCAGTTCGTCCATCAACCGTGGGCTCAAATCGAAATACTCACGCATCGGTACCTGGATATTTTCCTTCACGGTCAGCGAAGAAAACAACGCTCCATGCTGAAACAGCACCCCCATGCGGCAGTCAATCGACAACCGTTCTGCGCCACCGGTTGAATCATAGTCATGGCCGAACAGTTCAACATCGCCAGCGTCCTTCCTGATCAACCCCAGGATCGTCCGCATCAACACGGATTTGCCGGAGCCCGACCCGCCAACAAAACCCAGAATTTCGCCGCTATAGACGTCCAGATTAACGCCTTTCAGCACTTTATGGCTGTCGAAGGCCTTTTTGACGCCTCTGACACGCAATACCGCCTCACGGCCGTTTGCTGTAACGCCGCCCGTTTGGTGGTGAGGGATTGGTGGTAAAGGAGGCTTGATGGTCGCTTCTTTGGACTTTGCTGGCATATCAATATCCGATCGCTGCAAAGAACATGGCGAACAGGCCATCAACGACGATGACAGCAAATATCGCCCGCACCACGGCGGACGTAGTCCTGCGACCCAGGGATTCAGCGCTGCCTTCCACTTTCAGACCCTCAACGGCTGCAGACAATCCAATGATCACCGCCATAACCGGCGCTTTGATAAAACCGACAAACAGGTGACTGACATCAACCCCAGCCTGCAAAGTGGTCAAAAATTGGGCCGGGGAAATATCCACATACAGATCGCTGACAACAATCGCACCCATAATGCCCGCTATGTCGCTCAACAGCACCAAAATCGGCAGCGCGATGATCAACGCCACCAGTCGCGGAAATATCAGCACACCAACCGCGTTGAGGCCGATGACTGTCAGCGCATCAATTTCCTCGCGCATTTTCATCGTGCCAAGTTCGGCCGTGATGGCGCTGCCCGTTCGCCCCGCCACCATAACCGCGGTCAGCAACACGCCAATCTCGCGAAAATGCAAAATACCAACCAGATTTACGGTCAGCAGTTCCTCGCCGTAATAGCGCAATTGATAAGCGCCCTGTTGAGCGATAATTGCGCCAATCAGAAATGACATCACGCCGATGACAGGAATCGAACGCAGTCCCATCTGGTCCAGGTGATGGACAATCGACGTCAAACGGATACCGCCACGCCGGCCAGCCTTCATCTGCGGTCCACGAACCGATGCGCCAACCAGATAACAGGCGGTGACGATGTCATGATAGGCGCTGACCGTCGACTTGCCGATAGCCTCCACCAAGCGCGACACGGGATTACCTACCTTAGCCTGCGTCGCTTCGGTGACCTGATTGTCCAACGCAATCACCTCGACCAGCCGAGCCCTGCGGGGGTCGCTATCCACATGTTCAAACGGTATTGAATTCTTTTCGGCAACGAGACGCAAACGCTCGATCATCCAGGCGCCTGCGGTGTCAAAATCCTGTACTGCTGTGCTGTTTACCTGCAGAGCGGGACAGCCCGCCAGGTCAATTTTCCCCAATAGCTTGTTGGCGGCATTTATCGAGCCGATTGTCCAATGGCCCTCGCAGGTGACAGTCCACCTGTCCGCGGACTTGCCAAGCTCAAAAGCGGCAATGTGGGTGGGGTCGTAGACATTGTCGACGGGATGTGACCCGGCATCCGCCACTGACGAGTGATTTTGATCGGCCACCAACTTCTAATCCATATCCTGGCTGTATCAACTTGGTCTTGCGACCATCGCACCCCGTCCCAATGAATCTACTTATAGATCAAGTGCACGGGCCATAACAGGGGGGTCGATGTTGCCACCAGATAATGTTGCAAGTACGGTTTTTCCGCTGCAATCCAGTTTGCCGCTCAATAGAGCTGCCAAGGTTACCGCACCCCCGGGTTCAACCACCAGTTTCAGCTCATGAAAAGCAAAGGCAACTGCCGCCAACGCCTCTTCGTCACTGACGGTCATCCCTTCAGAAATGACCCCATGGCAAATAGCAAAAGAGGCCGCACCGGGCATGGGCGTCAAAATGGCATCACACAGGCTCGGCGCGTTGACGTTGCCGCCCAGTCTTTCACCGGCCTTATGGGAGCGGATCTGATCATCATGCCCTTCCGGCTCCACCGGATGGACCTGAATATCGGGAAAATGGTGTATTGCGGCCAGAGTAATGCCTGCCATCAGGCCGCCACCGCCGGCACAGACCAGAAAATGATCCGCAATCAGCCCCATCTCAATCAAATCAAGACAGGCCTCCAGCCCCACAGTACCCTGCCCTGCAATCACATCATGGTGCTCGTATGGATGGATCAAAATTGCTCCGGTCTCATCGGCATATTGCTGCGTCAGCACCTCGCGGTCTTCGCTATAGCGGTCATATTCGATGATATCGGCGCCCGAACGGGCGGTCCTTTGCTTTTTCAGCTCCGGCGCATCCTGCGGCATGATGATGGTGGCTTTCAGCCCCATCAGTCGCGCCGCTTCGGCCACACCCTGGGCGTGATTGCCGGAAGAACAGGCGACTATGCCACGGGTTTTTGCCTCTTCTCCCACCCGGCTCAGCGCGTTAAAAGCACCACGGAACTTAAAACTACCGGTCCTCTGCAGGCATTCCGGTTTCAAAAACACCCGACCGCCAACCCGCTCGTCCAGCAGGTTGTTGCTGATCAGCGGCGTGCGCACGGCATGGCCTTTTATAACGGCTGCAGCATCGGTAATATCAGAAAACTCGGGCAAGCTTGTCATCAGGGGGTTCCCCGGAGATTTGGAAGTGGGTAAAGCGAGTAGGCGAGCCTAAAACACTTTGCTTTGGCTCAACAATCCGACGAATCGGTTTGTGAACATATTTGGAGATTTGAAAATGGACCTAGGCATCAGCGGCCGCAAGGCTATCGTTTGTGCATCAAGTGAAGGATTGGGCAAGGGCTGCGCTCTGGCGCTGGCAGAGGCGGGTTGTGACGTCGTCGTAAATGCCAGAACACAAGCCACAGTCGATTCCACCGTTGCTGAAATTGCAGCTGCAACCGGCGCAAATGTCACCGGTGTTGCCGCCGATGTGGGCACGCCGGAGGGACAAAAAGCCCTGCTGACCGCCTGCCCATCACCCGATATCCTGGTCAACAATAACGGCGGACCACCCCGTCGCGACCATATGGAACTGGACCGTGAAGCGATGATCAACGGTGTTGTGCAGAACATGATCACGCCAATTGAGCTGATTCAGGCCGTGGCGTCCGGCATGGCGGAGCGCAATTTTGGCCGCATCGTCAATATCACCTCACTGTCTGTTCTGATGCCAATTGAGGGCCTCGACCTGTCGTCAGGCGCCCGTGCCGGGCTGACTGCCTTTCTCGCCGGAGTTCGTCCAGTCTATGCAGGGCAAAATGTGACCATTAACAATCTGCTGCCGGGCAAAATGGATACCAAACGCCTGCGTGGCGGTTTTGCCGCTGGCTCCAAGGCAAGCGGTCGCCCGGTTGAAGATATCGCCCAGGCGCAGATGCAGGAAATTCCTGCCAAACGGTTCGGCACGCCGGAAGAGTTTGGCAATACCTGCGCGTTTTTATGCTCGACACATGCCGGATATATCACCGGGCAGAATATCCTGATGGATGGCGGTCTGTTCCCCCATTCCTTCTAGTCGGAAGCGACATTAGGTCTGGCGGCGGCATTAACCGCAAAACCCTTTACTTTATCGAAAACTCTTCCCGCTATTGATTTAGCGGGACTTCCGCGCTGAAATGACGTTGCGGCAGGTCGAGGAATTTGGGTAAGTATTGTGTATGCGCCGCAACAAATAAAGCATTCTATTCAGCCGCTTGGACGTGCAGGCCGAGACTTCGTTCTTAGGTTTGCTCTTCTAGTTTCGATTGTGATTGCCGGATCGTGGTCGACGGCGGCGGATGCAAGCTCGGCGGTTTGCACGCGTCTGGAAAGCCAACTTGCCTCCATTAACCGCGGATCACGGACCCATTCCAGTTCCCGCTACGCCAGCGCCATTCGCAAGCAGAGCCGCCAGATTTCGTCGGTCCGCCGGCGGATGAAGGGTCTTCGATGTTCTTCATCTGCGCGATCCCAGGCAAACCGGAAGAGCTGCCGCAATCTGAATTCCACATTGCGCAAAATGGAACGCAACCTGCGGTCACTGAACAATCGGGCCGACCGTCAGGGTTCAACAGCGTCCCATTCCACGAAAAATCGCAAACGCATTCGGCGTCAAATGCGGCGGCACCGTTGTGGCCAACCCGAGAAGCGGGTCGCGCGGTTGCAAAAACCGGGTCTGTTAAGCCGCTTGTTTGGCAGCAATACACGCAGCAGTTCAACGGTTCATAACAGACGCCGGAACAGCGCCAATATTCTAAACGAGGTGTTTGCCGCACCGGCAGACGCTGATCGCCGTCGCCGCGCCAGGCTGGACAGGTATGCACTTCTGCAACAGCGCGAAAAACAGCGGTCCCGAAAGATCTGGTCGTCTGCCAGAAGGCTGAAAAACCACAACACGTTCAGAACGGTCTGTGTACGTCGCTGCGATGGTTATTATTTCCCGGTCAGCTTCTCCACCGATGAAGAAGGCCTGCTACAGGACGCCCAGGCCTGTTCCAATATGTGTCCGGGCGTGGAAATGGAGTTGTTTTCCCACCGCACCAGCACCGAAACCGCTGAACAGATGGTGTCAACGGTTGATGGAACCCCCTACGCCGATCTCGCCGTTGCCTTTGCCCACCAGAAGAAATTCGATCCCAAATGTTCCTGCAATTTCAGCTTGTTGGAAAAAGACTACAATATCGACATCCCTGACAGTATCGAACAGGCAAAGCTGATAAAGGCGCTGCAAAAAGACAAGCGACCGCCATTGCCCAGCTGGCGCGCCTTGCCTCAGGACGAGAAAGCCGACAAACGCCCCCCTGCTGCGAAGCTGGTGCAAGCAGAAACGCCTCGAAAAGACAGACGTGTCAGGGTAATCGGCGACGCGTTCTTTCCAACCCAATAACCGGCATCAACTGGCGCATGTCCGGGCCGTGGCCCTGACCCGTGAGGGCCAGCCGCAGGGGCATGAACAATTGTTTCCCCTTCCTTCCGGTCTGCTGCTTTAGCTGTGAGGTCCAGTTCGGCCAGACTTCGGCGTCCCAGGGTTCTTCCGGCAGCAATTCCGCAGCGAGTTTGACGAAATCGGCATCTTCCGGCGCCGGGGGCACGGAATCAAAACGCCCTTCGACAATATCCGCCCACTCACGCACCTGGTCAAAACGGCTGATATTGGGCCGTACCGCGAGCCAGAATGCTTCGCCGAGATCGGCATTCAGTTCCGCCAGACGCGGCGCCGCCTGCGAATACGCCATTCCATGCAGCAATTTGTCATTGAGGCCATCAAGATCGCTGACCGAAAACTTGGCATTTGATTTCGACACTTTGGACGGATCGAATACCTCCGCCAGAGTCTGCATATCGGGGCAGGCTTCCACCGGCTGTCCGGTTCCGATCAATGTAGCCAAAGATGCCACCGCCATCGGTTCATAGCCTTCATCGCGCAGACTTGCGATGGAAAGGGCGCCAGTACGTTTGCTCAGCCCTTCGCCGGACGCATCCTGCAGCAGATTGTGATGACCAAATTCCGGCACAGATCCGCCACCGTCTCCGCTCTCGCCGCCGCCGCCAACGGCTTCAAAGATGGTAATCTGGGCGCCCGTATTGGTAATGTGGTCGCCGCCACGAATGACATGGGTAACGCCAAATTCGATATCATCAACCACCGACGGCAGGGTGTAGAGATAGGTGCCGTCCTCACGGATCAGTACCGGGTCGGACATCGAGGCGAGGTCGACGACCTGTTCACCGCGCATCACATCGTCAAACTTGACTTCGCTGCGCTGGGTTTCGAAGGGCGAGCCTGCGAAATTGGGCAGCAAAAATCGCCAGTGGGGCCGCCTACCCTGGGCTTCAAGCTCGGCTTTTTCTTCATCGCTGAGATTTAGCGCCGCCCGGTCATAGACCGGTGGCAATCCCCGGGCCATCAGCCGTTTGCGGCGGCGATCTATTTCGTCGGCGCTTTCATAACAGGCGTAGAGCAGGCCCTTCTGCCGCAAGTCATCTGCAACGGCGTCATATTTGGCAAATCGCTCAGACTGCTTTTCGGTCCTGTCAGGCACAACGCCAAGCCAGGCCAGATCTTCCACGATGCCGGCAGCAAAGGCGTCGGTTGAGCGTTCCTGGTCGGTATCGTCAAGCCGCAGAACAAACTGGCCACCCTGCTTCTTGCAATACAGCCAATTATACAATGCAGTCCGGATGTTTCCGATATGCAACCGTCCCGTCGGAGAGGGAGCAAAGCGGACAATGGGGGCAAGATTTTTGGTCATTGGGGGGCTGTAAATCACGCGGCGGCAAAACTCAACGGATCAAATGGCCGTCGCCGACAATATTCTGCGGCGATACCGTTGTGAGGCGATTGTCATCAAGAGGATTGTGGCAAAACAAAATGTGCCAATGAACAGCAATTGATCACTGAACGGAACGCCTAAATCGATCAACCAGCCGGTAGCCCCCGGCCCAGCCGCCGACATGAACACCATCATCGATATGGTCACCGCCCGCAGACTTCCCAGGTGACGGGTGCCGTAGACCTCCGGCCAGATGGCGCCAAACAGGGTCGAGGTCATGCCATAAGAACAGCCCAGCAGCAGCATGAAGACAACAATGGTCGCCGGCGCAGTGAACAATCCCAACACAAAGCACGACATGCCCAGCGGCAACATGAAGAATGGCAGGATCTGCACTGCACTCCAGCGGTCCACCGCAAAGCCGGTTGCCAGAGATACCAGCACGGTCATGGATGCCATCAGGGCAAATGAGCTGTAATAGAGCGATGGCTGCCATCCGTTGAGTTCAATCAGGTAATCCTGGTGAAAAAATATCGATGTGCCGATAAAGGCGGGAGCGAATACCCCGATTCCGGTCAGCCAGAAACAGGGGTCGCGGAGCATTTCCCCACGGGTCCATTGGCGCCTAACCTCCTTGCCCTCGCGCATTTCACTTTGCGGTATGCGCTCGGTCCACATCAGTGAGAATATCAGCGGCAGCGCCACCAGCACCAATACGGCACCGGCGATCAACCAGCTTTCACGCCATCCATACAATGCCGCCAGAGACACAAAGATCGTTGGAAACAGAGCCTCGGAGCCCTGGTGACCGATTGCTGCGAAAGAGACGGCTTTTCCCCGGTTGCTGGCATACCAGCGCCCCATGGCTGTGATCGCCGTGTGGGTCATCATGCCCTGCCCGAACAGCCGCAACAGGAAAATGGCGGCAATCAGCATGGGCAGTGAATTGGCCAGGCTCATGGTGACGCAGGCAAGGGTCAGCAACAGGATGACGATCAGACTGGTCATCGATACCGACATCACATCCACCAGCCGTCCGACAAAGGGCAGCACCCCGGCGCTGGCCAGGGTGGCGAACATGTAGACCAGCCCGAAATCACCGTGGCTCAGGTCAAAGGCCGCGCGAATTTCGGACCCCCAGATGGAGATGAAAAATGTTTGGCCAAAGCCGGAAAAACAGGCCAGCAGAAAGCCGCCAGCCAACCATCGGGCGTTTTGGCGGTAAAAGGTGAGCATGAAAGAGCGTCCGTGCGGGGTTACCCCTCCGCCTTAGGCCTGATGTTGTGGATGGGCAAGCCCCGAGAGTTAATACAGACCGCCGGTACCGGTGATGACCGCCCGGGTCGCTTCCTTGGTGGTCGAAAGCTTGCCGCCCAGCATGTCGGACTCAAAGCCGATGATGGAATATTTATTCGGCGGTTTGGTTCCGGGCTTGAAGGCTTCCATGATCACGCCACCGGTTCCGGCTTTTGCCAGCAGGCCGGTCTTTGCGTTGATCGGATAGAGCTTGATGCCTTCCGGCACACGGAAATCGATTGCCACGGCTTCGGTAAGTGCCTTTTGCATAAAGTTCACAAAGATCGGCGCCGCCAGCCCACCGCCGGTATTGCCCTTGCCCATCGGCTCCGGTGAGTCGTAGCCAACGAAGACCCCGACCACCAGGTCCGGCGAATAGCCGACAAACCAGGCGTCTTTTTCGTCGTTGGTGGTTCCGGTCTTGCCGGCAATCGGCACGCCGAGACCGGCGACCACTCTGGCGGTTCCGCGCTGAACCACGCCTTCCATCATCGAGGTGATCTGGTAGGCGGTCATCGGATCGAGCACCTGATCGCGGTTGTCGATCAATTCCGGCTCTTCCTGACCTTCCCAGCTTTCGGCGCGGCAGTTTTCACAGACTCTCTGCTCGTGCTTGAAAATCGTCTGACCATAGCGATTCTGGATACGGTCAATCAGCGACGGCACAATGCGCTTGCCGCCATTGGCCAGCACGGAATAGGCGGTGACCATGCGCAATACCGAGGTCTCCCGCGATCCCAGCGACGAGGCCAGACCACGAATGGAATTGTCATAAATGCCAAAGCGCTGCGCATATTCAGAGATCAGCGGCATGCCCATGTCATTGGCCAGACGCACAGTCATCAGGTTACGCGACTTTTCAATACCCAACCGCAGGGTCGAGGGACCGGCATATTTGCCACCATAGTTTTTCGGCTCCCAGATCCCCAGATTGCCGCCCTGGTCTTTCTTGAATGGACCATCCAGAACAACGGAAGACGGAGTGTAGCCATTGTCGAGCGCAGCAGCATAGACGAAAGGTTTGAACGATGATCCCGGCTGACGCTTGGCCTGTGTGGCCCGGTTGAACTGCGATGCCTTGAACGAGAAGCCGCCCATCATCGACAAAACGCGTCCGGTATGGGGATTCATCGCCACAAGAGCACCGGACACTTCTGGCACCTGCTCAAGTATGAACCGACCTTCCTGGCTGGATACGTGGATTACGTCTCCCGGCTTCAGCAGGTCGGACATGGTCTCGACCTCAAGGGTCTCGCGAGACCCGCCGCCCTGCTTGATTGTCAATTTCTTGGCCCAGGGAGCATCTTCGAAAAAGATGGTCGCTTCATCGCGGGCATCCGAAATCACCCGGCTGACCAACCGCCGCGGTCGCAATCCAATCCGGGCAGACGTTTCGTCGGCTGCCAGCACCACCGCCTGACGCCATTCGGGCACGTCATCCAGTTCCGGCAGCTTAATCAGTTCTTCGGCCCAGTCCTCACCCAATTCAATCTGTGCATGCGGTCCGTTAAATCCCTTTTTACGGTCAAAAGTGATCAGTCCCTGCCGCAGGGCTAGACGCGCCTGCGTCTGCATTCCAGGATTCAGCGTTGTCCGGATGGACAGTCCACCTTCGTAAAGCGAATCCTCGCCATAGCGACTGACAATCTGCCGCCGAACCTCTTCTGAGAAATATTCCGTCGCTTCCAGATAGGAACCCTGTTTGCGCGGGTTGACGCTCAACGGCAGGACTTGCGCCGCTTCCGCCTGCTCAGCGGTGATATAACCATTGATATGCATCCGCCCGATAACCCAGTTGCGGCGTTCCAGAGCCTTTTCGGTGTGGCGGAACGGATGGTAGTTATTCGGAGCTTTGGGCAGCGCTGCCAGATAGGCCACTTCGTGGATATCCAGATCACCCACCGATTTGTCGAAATAGGCCAACGACGCACCGGCTACACCGTAGGAACCGAGACCAAGAAAAATCTCATTGAGATAGAGCTCAAGGATTTTGTCCTTCGTGTAGGCATCCTCAATGCGAAATGCCAGCATCGCTTCCTTGATCTTACGGTCGGCGGTGCGGTCACTGGTCAGCAGGAAGTTTTTGGCCACCTGTTGGGTAATGGTCGATGCGCCACGGGCCCTGGCGTTTCGACCACTGACCTTTGCCTCAAGGTAAGTGAAACCGGCATTGCCCAGCGCCAGATAATCGATGCCGCCATGGGTGCGGAAATTTTTGTCTTCCGCCGAAATGAAAGCTTGCTGCAGCAATGGTGGAATTGCCTGGATCGGCAGGTAAAGACGCCGTTCACGGGCATATTCGGCAATCAATGCGCCGTCTGAGGCGTGAATGCGGGTGGTGACCGGCGGTTCATAGCGGTTGAGAACTTCATAATCGGGCAGTTCTTTTTCCAGTTCCGCAGAATAGATATAGGCACCCGTGGCCACCACGATCAGAGCGGCGGTTCCAATTCCAAACAAATAGCCAAATAGTTTCAAAAACATGTGACGGAATTTCCTGCTATTGGTTCGTATTTGTTGATAATCGATGCAATCTCGCCCGCTTCTGACGTCCCTCGAAAATGGGGAGATTCTATGACGCCGCCGGACGGAACTGGCCTTGTTGCCTTGCCTGTTACATAAAGATTACCAAAGGTAAACGTCATTTTTGTCCCAGCCTGGTTTCGAAAAAAGCCAATATCGCTTCGTAAGTTCGCAAGACTGCGAGGTTTTGCCATTCACTGGAACGCATCAGCTCTTCGTCTTCGCGATTGGACAAATATCCCAGTTCCAGCAAAATGGAAGGCACTTCCGGCGCCTTCAACACGTAAAAATCGGCCGACCGATGTGGATTACGAATCAACCTGATGTCCTGTTTCAGGCGCTGTACCAATATATGTGCAAATTGCTTGGAAAACACCTCGGTTTCCCGTCGGGTCATATCGATGAGAATATCAAACACCCGCGGCTTCGTTTTCGGCAGTTCCAGACCGGCGATAAGGTCGGTGCGATTTTGTTTTTTGGCAAGCGATCTTGATATGTCATCGGACCCCTCTTCTGACAGGGAATAGACGGTGGCACCCCGTATCCGCCTTTGGGCCAGTGAATCAGCGTGAATGGATAAAAGCAGGTCAGCCTTGGACTCGCGGGCAAATTTCACCCTGTCTGCAAGCCCCAGAAATGAGTCGTCATCGCGAGTCATCAGGACATCAAAATTGTTGTTCTGAGAAAGCCGCTCTTTCAGGAGTTTGGCAAAATGCAAGGTGACGTTCTTCTCTACAGTGCGCTTCACGCCGCTGGCTCCGCCATCAACGCCCCCATGACCGGGATCAAGTACAATTGTGTAGCGATTGCGCAGCTTGGCGCGATTGCGCACGATCTTGCGAGGTCGAACTTTATCCTCTTTCCGCACCAGCTTGGCAAACGCCTGTTTCGATGCGGTCTTGAAATCGACAAACAGTCTGTGGCGATTTCCGCTGGCGAGCTTTTTCAGGCGATGGCTTTCAATTTCAGCCGGTCTTGCCAGCTCAAGCACGATTTTGGAGCGGCCCTCTTCGATGTCACCAAACCGAAAATTCGAAATCAGTGACCGCTTCAGTGACTTGGCATCCTTGCCCAGATTAAAAATAGTCTGGGACAAATCGACGACAATCCGCATGGGATCATTTTTCAGATAGACATCGTGATCGACTGCCTGGTCAAAATCCACGATCAGTCGTCCCCGTGATTCATCCCCGACAACCCGTGCGGCAAAGGCAATTGGCAATTGATTGCTGCCTGACGCCCTGGCGCCGTCACTTTCCATTTCAACAGCGGCCGTCAGGCAGACCAGTGCAAATGCAAGGATAGTGACCCTGACCAGGCGGAGTATGTTAAATGCGCATGAGAGCATGGGAGCGAAACCAGTCTTGGCGAATCCGTTCGAATCGCATTCACCGGGTAAGGTTAGGGTAATCATGGTTAACGGCCAGTAACGATTTGGACCTTAACCACAAAATCGCACACAAATTTGGCGCATTATTGGTCATTTGGAAAATCTTGCTTGTTTTTGCATCGCTTGGAGCATACGTTCAGCCTGCGGCAAACCGCATGATAGTCCGATCCAGGCTACCTGTTCATTCAGAAAGGTTCGTACATCGCGTTACTGGGGACAATAGGGTCCACAAAGTATCGCGCGATCACGCTCTTCCTGAAATCAACGTTCAGATCCTGTCGGCACCCAAGGTTTGCTGGATATTCAGATTTGCGATGTGCACCAATAATTGGGACCCCATCGCGATGCAACAGCCCGCGCCACGACAAAAGCGTATGGGCAGCGTGATTCACACGCAATCGCGGTTGTTTTGAGACCAGACGTTTTAAAACAACCTAGTTTAGGTAATGACTGGCAATGGTGCGAGCTAAAACACAAGCGAAATCAGAGGCAAAGCAGGTTGTAACAACGCTGCAGGCTGCCCGGATATTGTCGCAAGGTTTTTCTGGTTCAGCAAAAATTGCACAACTGTGTCCCGACGTTATGAGTCCTCAGGACAGTTGTCGGACCGTGGCCGCACGACCAGTCTCATTTATAGTCAGATCATCATCTCCCCGCTTTCTCGACGGATCGCTCAGACGCGAATTATCCGCTCGATTGTGTATGCGAAGGATGAGATCTGCGGAAAGCAATTTACATGTCAAACAACAAGATGCTTATCGACGCGGGCCACCCGGAAGAAACCCGCGTTGTCATGGTACGTGGCAATCGGGTTGACGAATTCGATTTCGAATCAGAACACAAAACCCAACTTCGTGGAAATATCTATCTCGCCAAAGTCACCCGCGTAGAGCCTTCGCTCCAGGCGGCATTTGTCGATTATGGTGGTAACCGCCATGGATTCCTCGCATTCAGCGAAATTCACCCGGATTATTACCAAATTCCCGTAGCCGACAGGCAAGCCCTGTTGGATGCCGAAGCCGAAGACGCCCGCGAAGCTGCCGAAGCGGAAGCGCTGCAGGATCAGGCCGACGAAGAGGCCAAGGAAAAGCCCGCCCGTAAACGCCGCTCCCGGCGCCGTGGCAAGTCGGACGCCAAAGCCGCCGACACGGAAGAAAACGCAGCTGATGCCAATTCAGATGCCGATGCAGCCGATGATGGCGGCAAGACAGAAGAGGCATCCGACACCGCTGAAGCCGCATCACCCGATGAAGCTGAAGCTGAAAAAGCACCAGCCAAAAAGCGGACCAGAAAACCGAGGAAAAAGGCCGCGGCCAAAGCCTCCGAAGAAGAAACCGCAGCGAGCGGCGACGACGGCGGTGAGAACGGCGAGAGCACCGAAGCCAGCACAGTCGAAGCCAAGGCTGAGGAAAATGCAGCAGACGATGCTCCTGCATCACAAGCCAGTGCCGATACCGACGAAGAAAGCGATGACGATACTACGTCAATGTCTGCTGAAAACGATGGCGACGACGTTGTTTCCGAGCCGGCAAAACCAAAAAGAAAAACCACCCGTCGTCCGCGCAAGGCCAAGGCTTCAGATGATACTGAGGGCGATCAGGAATCAGCCGCAGAGCAGCAGCCAGACAGTGACGTCGTAGCAGCCGCTTCAGGCGAAAGCGCCGAGGAAAAACCAAAGCGCCGGCGCAGAACTTCCCGCGTCAAGGCTGAACCAGAAGCCGATACAGCTGCAGAAGAAGCTTCTGCCGATGCTGAATCCGATGCTTCAATTCAGGCCGAAGATGCCGCAGAAAAGCCCAAGCGTCGCCGCACCGCCCGCCGTAAAAAGAAGAGCGATGATGGCGAACAGCCCGACGCTGAAGCCGCCAGCGGCGAAACGGCAAGTGCAGAATCTTCAGACGCTGAAACATCTGCCGACGAGGCAGAGGAAGTTGAAGCCAAACCCCGCAAATCCCGTTCACGCTCGCGCTCACGCCGTCGTAAGAATGTGGAAGAGGCTGATACCGCCGACGCCGCTGACGCGGCAAGCGACGACGACAATGGCGATAGCGTAGAAGATCTCGGCTCGGAAGATGCGCTGGAAGAGGTTCCAACCCGCCGCGCCCCACGCCGCCACTACAAGATTCAAGAAGTCATCAAACGTCGCCAGATTCTGCTGGTGCAGGTGGTCAAGGAAGAGCGCGGCAATAAAGGCGCTGCACTGACAACCTATCTGTCCCTGGCCGGTCGCTATTCGGTGCTGATGCCAAACACCGCCCGTGGCGGTGGCATTTCGCGCAAGATTACCAATGCGTCAGACCGCAAGCGTCTGAAGGCAATTGCCGCCAATCTCGAAGTTCCGCAAGGCATGGGCGTCATTCTGCGCACCGCTGGCGCTTCCCGTCAGCCAGAAGATATCCAGCGCGATTTTGAATATCTGATGCGGTTGTGGGAAAATGTCCGCAGCCTGACGCTGGAATCAACCGCTCCCTATCTCGTCTATGAGGAAGGCAGCCTGATTAAGCGCTCCATTCGTGACATGTACGACAAGGATACCGGTGAGATCTTGGTTGCCGGTGAGCAAGGTTATCGCGAAGCCAAAGACTTCATGACCATGCTGATGCCGAACCACGCCAAGAACGTGAAGCTGTATCGCGACCGCATTCCAATGTTTGCCCGCATGGGTGTTGAAGCCCAGCTGGACGCCATGTTGCAGCCGGAAGTGACACTTAAATCCGGTGGCTATATCATCATCGACCAAACCGAGGCACTGGTTGCCATCGACGTCAACTCCGGCCGTTCCACCCGCCAGCATTCGGTTGAGGAAACCGCGGCTCAGACCAATCTGGAAGCAGCCGATGAAGTGGCGCGGCAATTGCGCCTGCGTGATCTGGCTGGCCTGATCGTTATCGATTTCATCGACATGGAAGACAAGCGCAACATCCGCAATGTTGAAAAGCGCCTCAAGGATGCCCTGAAGGAAGATCGCGCCCGCATCCAGGTGGGCCGTATTTCCCATTTCGGCCTGATGGAAATGTCGCGCCAGCGCATCCGCGCCAGCGTGCTGGAATCCACCACCCAGACCTGCCCGACCTGCGAAGGCCTCGGTCATGTTCGCGCGCCGTCATCGGTGGCCATTTCGGTGCTGCGTTCCATTGAAGAGCAGTTGAACCGCAATTCGCGTCATAACCTTGTCGTCAAGGTGAGCACCGAAACGGCGCTCTACATGCTCAACAACAAGCGCGATAATCTGGGTGACCTGGAAAACCGCTTCAACGTTGCCATATCCGTCGCCACCGATAATTCGCTCGGCAATACACCTTGCGCCATTGAGCGCGGCGAAGTTTCCAGCCGCAAGGCAACGCAGGATGTGGCCGTACAACCCGACTCCATAGAGCTGACGGACGACGGCGAAGAAGCTGAAGCACCCCGCGCTCCGCAGGATACGCAGTCGGCTGATGGCGAAGCCCCCACCGGCAAAAAACGTCGCCGTCGCCGTCGTCGCAAGAACAATAGCGGCGAGAGCAGCGAGAGCGGCGAGAGCAGCGAGAACAACGAGAACAGTGCAGCCGAGGTCAATGCAGAAGCCAATAGCTCGGATGTGACAGCCGAAGCCGCCGAGGAGGCTGAAAAGCCAACCGGTCGGGTCAAACGCACCCGCCGCAGCCGTTCGAAGAAGTCAGACGCTGAAAGTGAAGTTGTGGAAACTGACGCTGAAGCCGCTGCCCCGGCAGAAGCAGCAAATGCCGAAGCCGAAGCGCCAGCTAAGAAGCCGGCCCGAACCCGGCGCAAAAAGGCCGTCAAAAGCGACGATTCAGAATCAGTGACGGACACCGTGGTTGTTGTGGAAAGCGCGGCTGCGGAGACTGACGCCGCCGCTGACGCCACTGTCGCCGCAGACGCCGCCGATGCTGGAGATGACGAAGGCGCCGACAAGCCCAAGCGGCGCACCACACGGCGCAAAAAAGCCGAAGCCGAACCGGTCAATGGCACGGATGCGGCACCGGTGCAGATGGCCGAGTCGTCTGTTGAAACCGCCCAGGTGTCTGCAGCCGCCGAAACGACTGCTTCAGATGACGAGCCGAAGAAAAGCGGCTGGTGGCAACGGAAGTTTTTCTAAACCCCCTGCCCGCACGCACGACTTGAACGCCTGCAAACTTGCAGCAAACATATTGGCAACCACCCATCCGGTGGTTGCCAAAAACGCACGGCCAGCTCTAGAATTGGTGCGCCATGCCAAAGATTGATATTGTCCATCTCGGCTGCCGCGATCCAGACGCCCAATGCGAGTTCTATTGCTCGACATTGGGCATGCGGCGCTTTGGCGACTCAATCGTTGGCTACGACAATGCGGTGGAAGCCAAGCTGCATTTCTTCCAGTGCAGCGAGCCATATCAGGCCCGACCCAACGATCTCTACTGGAAGATCGCCCTGTCGGTTCCCAATATCGAACTGGCCTGCCAGCAATTGCGCCAGCGCAATATCGAAATCAATCCACCTTTTCAGTTTCAGGATGTGGGATATCTGGCCCATTTCACTGATCCGGAGGGCTATACGATCGAACTGATCGATCATTGGTTTGAGGGGCAACGTCCCGACCTTGTCCTGGATGCGGGTCTGCTCGGCGGCGGTGCCCATTTCAGCCTGCTGACCCTGCGCGCTGCGGATATCGAACCGGTGCAATCTCTTTGTCGGGAACTCGGCATGACACCGCTGGCCGTGGAGCCCGTCGAAGGCCGGGGATTTACCCTTTATTTTTACGGGTTTACCGACGAAACACCACCCAATTCAGATCTGCGCGCGGTGGAAAACCGGCCATGGCTCTATCAGCGTCCCTACACCGTGTTGGAAATCCAACATGTGCCTGAGCTCAATCTGGGTGAACCGGCCCCGCCAGATCAGGCGACCTATCGTGGGGCCAGTCTGAACGGTCTGGAGACCCCTCTGCCCCTAAACGACCTGATGCTGATCGTTTAAACGGCGGCGCCACAGATGGAACGCCTTTTTGCTTGCCAATCGCCATTGGCAACTGCAAACTTCGTTCGAAATTACCAAGATTCTGGCGGGGAGAGGTTATGGACGTTAGAGCAGCAGTTGCCTTTGAAGCAGGCAAACCACTTGAAATCGCAACGGTACAGCTGGAAGGACCCAAGGCGGGTGAAGTTCTGGTTGAGATCATGGCAACCGGCATTTGTCACACCGATGAGTTCACCCTTTCGGGTGCCGATCCAGAAGGCATTTTTCCGGCCATTTTAGGCCATGAGGGTGCCGGCGTGGTTGTTGATGTCGGCCCCGGCGTGACATCGCTGAAAAAGGGCGATCACGTCATTCCGCTCTATACACCTGAATGTCGCGAGTGTGACTATTGCCTGCATCCCAAGACCAATCTGTGTCAGGCCATCCGCACCACACAGGGTCAGGGCCTGATGCCCGACGGCTCCAGCCGTTTCTCACTCGATGGCAAGCCGATCATGCACTATATGGGCACATCGACCTTTGCCAATTTCACCGTATTGCCGGAAATTGCCCTGGCGAAAGTGCGCGAAGACGCTCCCTTCGACAAGATTTGCTATATCGGCTGTGGCGTCACCACCGGTATTGGTGCCGTGATCAACACCGCCAAGGCAGAACCCGGCTGTAACGCCGTGGTCTTCGGGCTTGGCGGCATCGGCCTCAATGTTCTGCAGGGACTGCGGCTGATCGGTGCCAACAAGATCGTTGGTGTTGATATGAACAATTCCAAGAAGGAATGGGGCGAGAAGTTCGGCATGACCCATTTCGTCAATCCATCGGAAGTGGGTGAAGAAAACCTGGTTGATCATCTGGTGGAACTCACCGATGGCGGCGCCGATTATTCGTTTGAATGTATCGGCAACACCAAGGTCATGCGGGCGGCGCTGGAATGCGCCCACAAGGGCTGGGGTGAATCGATCATCATCGGCGTTGCCGGTGCCGGTCAGGAAATCTCCACCCGCCCATTCCAGCTGGTCACCGGCCGCTCCTGGCGCGGCACCGCCTTTGGTGGTGCCCGTGGCCGCACCGATGTGCCGAAAATCGTCGACTGGTACATGGATGGCAAAATCCAGATTGATCCGATGATCACCCACACCATGCCACTGGAAGACATCAACAAGGCCTTCGATCTGATGCATGAAGGCAAATCGATCCGGTCAGTTGTCGAGTTCTAGACCCTTTCCGGTTTAGCTGGACCCATTCTGAAGGAGCGCTTTTGCGACAAGATCAAGTAAAGGATCGCCGGTCGTATCGGGGATACGTCCAAGAGCCTTTGCGCCGAGATTGGTGCAAAAGCGCCCTTCCCGAAGGGTTTGCGACTGGCGGACGCCCAGAGCCGAACCGCGCTTGCCCGATGCGAGGGCATCGCGCTGCGCACGTTTCACCTCTGGATCATCTCGCCAGTCACAAACAGAATTGCGTCCATCTAAGCCGGAAAGGGTCTAGGCCCGTTTCAATTTCCGCATTGTTCACAGCTCGATGCGCCGCCGCGACATTGATTGCGATCCTGTTTGTTTTCGCGCTAGTCCTCTCACCAGGACTGGCGCAGACAACCGACTTTGGCGTTACAACAAAGACCGTCACCCTGCCCAAGGGATCCAAGGTCGATCCACGCTATCTGTTGCGGCGCGAAAAGCCAGCTGACGGTGACAAAGCTGAAACCGAACCGGAAGCAAGCCCGGAAGAAAAGTTGGCGCAACAGTTGGACGCTCGGCTTCTGGGCGCCTGGACACGCGTCTCGTCGATGTCAGAAGAGCTCACCTCCCAAAATGTCCGCAATGCTGCAAGACGATGCGCACAACAGCTGAAACTGAAGCCCCTGCGGTTTGAAACAAGTGCTGCCCGACGCTTGCCTGATATTGAAGCTCTGTTTGGTGATCTGGTCTATTACCGCACCGACAAGGGCCTTCAGCGCCTGGACATCAATTCCGCTCAAATCCGTCTGGTTAGTGAAATTTCGGCCCGCCAAATCAAAAACAGCCAGATTGTATGGACTTTGATGGGCCAAAACCTGAAACTGCGCATTCGTTTCTCTAACCCCTTGAAAAACGCTCCAAAGGCACGGTTCATGATCGAGGAATACGGCTTCTACCTGCGCTGTCCTTCGAAAGATGATGACCTGTTCAACGACAACCAATAATTCTTGGTCCGCAGAACCCAACGTGTACGAAGTCGAATAGATTGATGCAAATCACCATTTTCATTGACGCAGATGCCTGTCCGGTTAAGTCGGAAACACTGAAGGTCGCCGAACGCTACCGACTGCCGGTCAAGATCGTCTCCAATGGCGGCATGCGCCCTTCCCGCGACCCGATGGTTGAAACAATTGTCGTCGCTGCTGGCGCAGACGCTGCCGACGACTGGATTGCCGACAATTGCAGCAAGGATGACATCGTCATCACCGCCGATATCCCACTAGCCGCCCGCATTTTGGAGGCCCAGGCCTCCCCGTTGGGACCGACCGGCAAGGTATTTACGGAAGAAACAATCGGCATGGCTCTGGCGATGCGACAGTTAAAGCAGGACTTGCGTGAATCCAACCAATCACAGACCTATAATCGTGGCTTTGAAGCCCGTGATCGATCAAATTTTCTGCAGGCCCTTGACCGTCTGGTCGTGCAGGCCACAAATCGCAGGAAAGCCAGACCCTAGGAGCACTCAAAATGGAAACCGTATCAACCGCGCGCGCCTTTGCTGGCACCCAGGGCGTCTACACCCATAAATCCGAACAATGCCAGTGCGATATGACCTTCGCCGTTTATATGCCGCCACAGGCCCAGGACGGCCCTGTGCCCGTGCTGTGGTACCTTTCGGGCCTTACCTGCAGCCATGCCAATGTCATGGACAAGGGCGAATATCGAGCCCATGCGGCGGAACACGGCGTCGCCATCGTCTGTCCGGACACCAGCCCGCGCGGCGATCACGTGCCCGACGACGGTGACAACTGGCAATTTGGTTCCGGTGCCGGATTCTATCTCGATGCAATCGCAGAACCGTGGCGCAAGAATTACCGCATGTATTCCTACATCGTAGAGGAATTGCAGGCTCTTGTGACTGGCAATTTTAATGTCGACGCGTCGCGCCAGGGCATTTTCGGCCACTCCATGGGTGGACATGGAGCACTGACCATGGCTCTGAAAAACCCGGATATGTTTAAATCCTGCTCGGCTTTTGCCCCCATTGTGCAACCGACCACGGCCGACTGGTCGTCCGGTGCCTTTGAAAGATATCTTGGCGACAATCCCGAGGCATGGGCCGACTATGATGCCACTTTGCTGATCGACAATGGCGCGCGTTTTCCTGAATTTCTGGTCGATCAGGGTTCAGCAGACGGATTTCTCGACGACGGACTGCGCCCCTGGCTGCTGGAAAAAGCCTGTAAGGAAGCCGGCCTGTCACTGACCCTGCGCATGCAGGAAGGCTATGACCATTCCTATTTCTTTATTTCCACATTCATGGCCGACCACATCACCTGGCATGCCGAACGTCTTTAGCTGGCGGCAGCGGCGGCTTCAGCTCTGGCCACCGCCCGTTCGCGCAAGAACAGGTAGAGGCCGGAGGCAACAATGATAAAGATGCCCAGCCATTTGAGAGCATCTGGAAAATCACCGAACAGCCAGAAACCAATAATCGTGCCGGTGACGATCTCCAGATATTGAAACGGTGCCAATATGGACGCGCTGGCGCGCCGAAAAGCCATCACCACCATCAGATGACCAATGGTGGCCAAGGCTCCAATGGCAAAGATCAGCAGCCAGCGGATACCGAAATCAGGCACTTTAGGTGAGGCAAAATCGTCAATGCCAAACCAGGTCGCCAAACTGACCACAACTGCAAGCGTCAACACACCACCGATACCGGCGGCAAACTGCATGGTCATGGCATTGTCTTTTGACGCCATCTGGCGGGTCAGAATCAGATAAGTTGCAAACAGGAATGCTGTACAGATCGGCATCAGCGACACGGGGCCAAATACCGCATAGCTTGGCTGTACAATCAACATCGCCCCGGCAAAGCCAAACACCACGGCCACACTGCGCCGCCAGCCAACCTTCTCCTTCAAAATGACCACCGAAAGTATGGTCAGGATAAACGGCTCGGTGAAAAAAACCGCCAGCGCATCGGCAATCGGCATATAGCGCAAAGTGGCGAAAAACAGCATTACAGCAAGGCTCATCAACCCGCCGCGAATCAGATTGATCAGCAACTGACTGGGTATCAGCGCCCGCACCCCATGCACCGCAACAATGATCGGTCCCAACAGGCAGGCCTGAACCAGAAACCGTCCAAATGTGGTCTGTCCCGCCGACACGTCATAGCTGGTCGCCAGAACCTTGGCGATGCCGTCCATGATCGGTAGCATCAGCATGGCAACAATCATCAATGCCATGCCCTGGGCAACGCTGCCTTCAGCGCGCTTTGTTACAGCAGATTTGGGGACATCAGGTGAGATTTTCATCGCCGCAAGATAGGCAGCTTATCTCGACGCGGCTAGCAGATTCACGCCACCTCGATGCGCAATTTGACATTTGTTTTCGAAGCTTTGTCAGCTCAACGCGACGATACAGTCACAGGCAGCTTTCATGTCGACAAGGCGCGCTGCGCGACGCGCCCTGGCTTCGTCGTCCTCGCCCCAATGGGCAATATTCCAGTCCTCGTCCACATGGGCAACTTTCCAGGCCTCATCGAGGCCGATTTCGCCCTTGTAAACGGCCATGGCGACGATTGCCGAGCCGGTCAGCGACGTCACCAGATGACAGGCGGCGAGCGCCAATGGATCATTTATCTGACCCACGTGACCGTTAAACGCGGTCATCGCCTCTGCCGGTTGCTCAACAAACACGACGCCCTCCGCCAGGGTAAAGCGCGCACCCAAAGCCACATGGGCCCAGTCGATCAGCGGATCCCATAATTCACGATGCAGATCATCCAGTCCGCCGGGACCATCGGCGCGGTAGCACAGCATATCTGAACTGGCGAAACGAACGATGTCCTCCTGCACAACCTGCATATCGGCTGCAACGCCATCGATGGCCGTATTCACCAGCCGGGTAACCGGCATGGTTATGGGATCAATCACTTCACGCTGATCACGCCATTCTGCCGCCATGAACTCAGCAATTTCTGACGAGGACGACGCCAGCGGCGATTTGCCGGGGGTCTTTACCGGTCGGTCATCCAGCTTGACCAGATGCAGCCCATCTTCCTGGGCTACTTCAACGTCCTTGTAAAATCGCTTTGGCAATTGGCTTTGCCGCGACGGTTCGGCCACCCGTGTGGGGGAATCCGGGATGTTGTCATCGCGTTCGCCGAGAATGTCAGCCATGTTTCTGTTCCTGCAGAATGGTCATATCAATATGGATTGCGGCGCTAGAATTTAAAGAAGAAGCACCAGGGCTTCTATCAATTCAACTCGTCTTCCTCAACCAGCCCGTCGGCTTCATCAAAGCCAAACAGGTTCCAGCTTTGCACCATATGGGGTGGCAAAGGTGCCGTCACGTCAAGAATCGGCATGCCCTCATCGGGGTGCGGGATCAGAATGCGCCTTGCGTGCAGATGCAGGCGTTTTTGCACACCGCCGGGGATTTCCCAGTTCTGCACGTCAAAATATTTCGGATCGCCAACAATCGGATGGCCAAGATGCTGGGCATGGACGCGCAATTGATGGGTTCGGCCCGTATGGGGCTGCATCTCCATCCAGCACACCGTGCGCGGATTGGAGTCGATCACCCGATAATACGATACCGCGTGGTCAGCATGTCTTTCCCCATGCTTTGCCACTCGCATGCGGTCGCCGTCTTCGGTCTGTTCTTTCACCAGATAGGTAGAGATGCGCCCTTCCCGCTGGCGCGGAATGCCGCGCACCAAAGCCCAATAAGTCTTTTGAGTGTCACGATGGCGAAAACTCTTTGTCAGCGCGGCTGCCGCGCCACGGGTCTTGGCGACCACCAGAACGCCGGACGTGTCACGATCGAGGCGATGGCACAGGCGCGGTTTCTGACCGCTCTTGTCGCGCAGGCTTTCCAACATTGAATCGACCGAACGTGAAATGCCGGAGCCCCCCTGCACGGCCAGTCCAGATGGTTTGTTGAAGACCAGCACCTTCTTGTCTTCATACAGCACCATGTCGCGCAGCACATCGGCATCGTGGCGGTCGCGGATCGTATTGGTGGTCATGTGGCGAGGCTTGTCGGCCGCTCCGGAGTCCAGCGGTGGAATACGCACCACCTGCCCCGCTTCAAGCCGTGATGCCGTCTTCACCCGGCCGCCATCAACCCGAACCTGACCGGAGCGCAGTAATTTCTGCAATTTGCCGAAGCCGACGCCGGGAAAATGCACCTTGAACCAGCGGTCCAGGCGCATGCCTGCCTCATCATCGTCCACGGTCTTTTGCGATACGCCCGTCAGTGCCATTTCAACCTCACGCAGATAGACTGCGGACCAGCCACAGTCCGACAAATACGGCGACAATACAGGCCACCACGGTGACGAGAGTATAGCTCATCGCCGATGCAAACGCGCCGCGCTCCCACAGGTTGGCCACATCCAGTGAAAAGGCGGAAAAGGTGGTAAATCCGCCCAACAGCCCGGTTGCAAAAAACAGCCGCATTTCCTGGCTGCCGCCCTTCCTGACCAACCAGCCGATCAGCAGGCCCATCAACAGCGATCCGCCGATATTGACGATCATCGTGGCATAGGGAAATCCGGGGCCAAACTGGCGCAAAGCCGCGATGCCGACGAGATATCTTCCCGTCGCCCCAAGACCACCCCCTAAAAAGACCAATAATGCGTGCAACATGTGTGCGATGTAACCGATTGCACGGCGCGGCGCCACTGCTCGATTGCGTTCCCTAATATTATTCGACCGGATCAGTCCTTCTGGCGCTCCGCCCGCAGCCGTGCCCAATATTCCAGACGCTTGCCGATATCTCGCTCAAAGCCACGATCCACGGGGGTGTAGAAGTTGCGACGACCCAGTTTGCTGGGGAAATAATCCTGCCCCGAAAAACCGTCTGGCTGATCGTGGTCATAGAGATAGCCGGTGCCGTAGCCCTCGTCTTTCATCAGCTTTGTCGGGGCGTTCAAAATATGCTTTGGCGGCGGCAGAGAACCGCCTTCCTTGGCCGTTCTCATGGCATCTTTGAAGGCGGTGTAAAGGGCATTGGATTTCGGTGCGGTTGCCAGATAGACGCAGGCCTGGGCCAGTGCCAGTTCGCCTTCCGGCGACCCCAGATAGTCATAGGCGTCCTTGGCAGCATTGGCGATAACCAGGGCTTGCGGATCGGCCATGCCGATATCTTCACTGGCCATACGAACCAGGCGGCGTCCAAGGTACAGCGGATCTTCACCGGCATCGAACATGCGGGCAAGATAATAGAGCGAAGCATCGGGATCAGAGCCACGCACCGCCTTGTGCAGTGCCGATATCAGATTGTAGTGGCCGTCCTGGCTTTTGTCATAAACGGGTGCACGTCGCTGCAGCAGGTCCTGCAAAGTGTCGGCGGTGAATAATTCGTCTGGGCGGGCTGAACGCCACACTTCTTCAGCAAGCGTGAGAATGCCGCGACCGTCCCCATCCGCCATGCGGATCAGCACTTCGCGCGCCTCTTCATCCACCGGCAGAGGTTTATCCTCAATCTGTTCAGCGCGGGCCATCAGTGCGGACAGACTTCCATGATCATGGGCGTGAAAGGTCAGCACACGGGCCCGGGACAGGACCGCAGCATTGAGTTCAAAGGACGGGTTTTCCGTGGTCGCACCAACCAGGGTGATCGTACCGTCTTCCATCACCGGCAGAAAGGAATCCTGCTGGGCCCGGTTAAAGCGGTGAATCTCGTCGACAAACAGCAATGTCTTTTTACCGTTGGAGGCCCGCATACGGGCCCCCTCAAAGGTCTTCTTAAGGTCAGCGACACCAGAGAAAATGGCAGATATCTGCTCAAAATGATGATCGCTGGCATCGGCCAGCAGCCGTGCCACCGTGGTCTTGCCAGTCCCCGGCGGTCCCCAGAAGATCAGACTGCCCAAAGTTGACGCCTTCAGCATCCGCGTCAGGACACCGTCTTCTCCCAGTAAATGGTCCTGGCCCACGACTTCGGAAAGAGTGGACGGGCGCAGCCGGTCAGCAAGCGGACGATAGCCAGCCGTTCTCAACGATCCCGCTTGATCCATTGCCTTCTTGTCCGTGCCAAACAGGTCAGACATTCAAACTCTACCTAGCGTACATATTGGCGGTACAGTTTGCCGCCCCTGTTTATGACATAGCGCCAGCCGTTGGCTCCACGACGCGTCATTTCATCAAGCATTTCTGTATTGGTGATCTCGCGATCATTGATAGCAACAACAATGTCCTTGGCGCGAATGCCATAACGGGCAGCCGGGCTGCGCCGATCCACCGAAATGACCACAACACCCGACTGATCGGTAGTGATATCATATTCCAAGGCCAGACGTGGCGACAGATTGGCCACAGTGGCCCCTGTCAGCGGCGAACGGCCACGCAGGCGACGAATGTCGCGCAGCGGCACTTCCGGTGGCTCAGCAAGCTCAAATTCGATTTCCCGGGTCAGATTTTGCGACAGGACCGTCATCTTGATGGTGCGACCGATGCCAGCGGTGGCCAGACGGTAGCCAAGACCGTCCACATGGGGCACAGGCTTGCCGTCTATCGACAAGATGACATCCCCGAGGCGCAGGCCGGCGCGTTCGGCTGGCCCATCTTGCGTTAGTCCGGCAATCATCGCACCCGTCGGGCGGATCATTCCAAGCGATTCTGCGATATCTGAAGTTACCTTTTGAAATTTGGCACCAATCCAGGGCCGCAGAACCGTGTCACTGCCCTTGCGGACACTTTCCAGAACCACCCGCACCATATTTGACGGCACGGCAAAACCGATGCCGTTGGATCCGCCGGACCGGGAAAATATCGCGGTATTAACGCCGATCAACCGTCCAGCCATATCAACAAGCGCTCCGCCCGAATTGCCGGGATTGATCGACGCGTCGGTCTGCACGAAAAATCCAAAATCATTGGTGCTGTTCTGGCTACGCGCCAGCGCCGAGACAATGCCGCTGGTCACCGTCTGGCCGACACCAAAGGGATTGCCGATCGCCAGAACCAGATCCCCGACCTGCAGGTCTTCAGAATCGCCCAGTTCAACCACCGGCAGTTCTTCGTCGGATTGAAAAACCAGGATCGCCAGATCTGATTTCTTGTCGATCAGCTCGATCTGCGCTTCATATTCGCGGCCATCGGCCAAAGCCACCTTCACTTCATCGGCGTTTTCGATGACGTGGTGGTTGGTCACCACAATGCCGTCGCTGCCAATGATGACGCCAGATCCCAGGGAACGGGATATGCGTTGCTTGGGCCGGCCACCAAAGTCGCGGCCAAAGAAACGTTCAAAAAACGGATCGCCGGCAAACGGAGAGCGCCGCTGTTGCACCTGGCGGGCGGCATAGACATTGACCACGGCAGGGGCAATCTGCTTGACCAGCGGTGCATAGGAAAACTGGATTTGCGCACGGCTTTCGGGCAGCTGGGTGACAGGCTCCACCGAGCCGCGCAATTGCGCCTGTTCTTGCGCACCTGCCACAATGACGGACGAAATGAGCAGCAAAGATGCAGCCAGACTGGTCAATAGCTGTTTGGTCATGGAACCTCCGCGGTGTTGCCCTGAACCTCAATCGGCTCGAGATTTGAATCGCACAATCCGTGCGCCACTGTATAGAGGCAATCCGGCCATTGTGAGTTATTTTGATGCGGCCCCCCATTTGACCGTGAAGGAAACCAGCATCACAAACAAAAACGGCGACCCGAGGGTCGCCGCATTTGACACGAAAGTAAGTGAGATTACGCTGCTGCGTCTTCTGTTACTTCTTCGCTTTCTTCCGCTTCCATGCGCTCACGGTCAGCTTTGCCCTTGGCGTCTTCGTCGCGGTCAACCAGCTCGATAACAGCCATTGGCGCATTGTCGCCATAGCGGAAACCGGCTTTGAGAACACGGGTATAGCCGCCTGGACGCTCTTTGTAGCGCTCAGCCAGGGTTGAGAACAGTTTCTGAACAACTTCGTTGTTCTGCAACTGGCCGACAGCCTGACGGCGGGCATGCAGGTCGCCGCGCTTGCCCAGGGTGATCAGTTTGTCGACAACAGCCCGCAGCTCTTTGGCTTTTGGCAAAGTGGTGACGATCTGCTCATGGGTAAGCAGCGCAACCGACATGTTCATGAACATGGCTTTGCGGTGGCTTTGGGTACGATTGAGCTTGCGCCCTTGTTTACGGTGTCTCATATGCCTTCTCCTTCAGGAAATACCCCGGCCTAGGTCTTAAGCCCGGGGTTTGAGATTTTGACTAGTATTGGTCTTCGTAGCGCTTGGCCAGGTCTTCAATGTTTTCAGGCGGCCAGGCTGGAATTTCCATGCCCAGATGCAGACCCATTGTGGCCAGAACTTCTTTGATTTCGTTCAGCGACTTGCGGCCAAAGTTTGGTGTGCGCAGCATTTCGCCCTCGGTTTTCTGGATCAGATCGCCGATATAAACGATGTTGTCGTTCTTCAGGCAGTTTGCCGAACGGACAGACAGTTCCAACTCGTCGACCTTCTTCAGCAGCGCAGGGTTGAATGCCAGTTCCGTAACCTGCTCCTGAACAACCTCTTTTTGAGGCTCTTCGAAGTTGACGAAGATGGACAGCTGGTCCTGCAGAATACGGGCAGCAAAGGCCACCGCGTCGTCGGCACCTACGGAACCGTCGGTTTCAACAGTCAGGGTCAGCTTGTCATAGTCAAGCACCTGACCTTCACGGGTGTTTTCTGTCTTGTAGGAAACCTTGCGGACCGGCGAATAGAGGCTGTCGACCGGGATAAGACCGATCGGAGCATCTTCAGGACGGTTGCGCTCGGCAGCCACATAGCCCTTGCCGACATCAACGGTGAATTCCATGCGGATTTCAGCGTCTTCGTCGAGGGTGCACAGCACCAGCTCGGGATTGAGGATTTCGATATCGCCGACGGTCTGAATGTCACCTGCGGTAACCTGACCGGCGCCTTCTTTGCGCACAACCATGCGCTTGGGTCCGTCGCCTTCCATGCGGATGGCGAGTTCCTTGATGTTCAAAATGATGTCGGTGACGTCTTCACGCACACCTGGGATCGAAGAAAACTCGTGCAGAACGCCATCGATCTGTACCGCAGTCACCGCAGCACCCTGCAGGCTCGACAGCAATACACGACGCAGCGCGTTACCAAGGGTCAGACCAAAGCCGCGTTCCAGCGGTTCAGCAACCAGGGTTCCTTTTGTACCTGACACATCTACGTCAAGCTTGTTTGGTTTGATCAGTTCCTGCCAGTTTTTATGGATCATGGAAAAATCCTTCCGAATGAATTGTCGCCATCCAATCGCAACAACAAACGTTTAAGCCCCGCAGGATGGTAGTCGGGGCCGGATATGGTTTTTTAGACGCGGCGCTGTTTACGCGCGCGGCAACCATTATGGGGGACAGAAGTCACATCGCGGATGGATGTGATAACAAATCCAATTGACTGCAGTGCACGCAGAGCAGATTCACGGCCCGAGCCAGGTCCACGAACCTCAACTTCAAGCGTTTTCATACCATGTTCCTGGGCTTTCTTGCCGGCATCTTCCGCAGCAACCTGTGCAGCAAAAGGTGTCGACTTACGCGAACCTTTAAAGCCCTGAGCGCCAGCAGATGACCAGGCAATTGCGTTGCCCTGAGCGTCAGTGATGGTGATCATGGTGTTGTTAAATGTGGAGTTTACGTGAGCAACGCCAGAAGCGATGTTCTTACGCTCGCGTCTTCTGACGCGGGTGGCATCTTTGGCCATTTTCAGTTCCTTTATTGATTTCTAACGCTGCCGTGCGACGAAATATGTCTCCGGCAGCTAAACCCAATCACAGCTTCAAGCTTGAAGCAGTGAAATTACTTTTTCTTACCTGCAATTGCCTTAGCCGGGCCTTTGCGGGTGCGCGCATTTGTATGTGTGCGCTGACCGCGAACAGGCAGGCTGCGGCGATGGCGCAGGCCACGGTAGCAGCCAAGATCCATCAAACGTTTGATGTTCATGGAAACTTCGCGGCGCAGGTCGCCTTCCACCATGTAGTCACGGTCGATGATTTCACGGATTTGCAGAACTTCCGCATCAGAAAGTTGCATCACGCGACGATCCAGAGGGATGTTCGCTTTTTCAACGATCTCAGCAGCATTTTTCTGACCAATGCCGTGGATATACTGAAGCGCGATTACGGTGCGCTTGTTAGTTGGAATGTTAACGCCAGCGATACGAGCCACGCTGATCTCCTTACCTCATGCCCATCTGGCCAAACACCAAAATAAGCGGTTATTATTCATACCATCGTGCAATTTTGGCACTACACCAGAAAGCGACCGTTCCGAGCATCCACTCCGATGCCCGAATCCGACCGCAAAATTGTCGCGAATTGTTGGGGGTTACTAGTCCCAAACCAACCGCGCGTCAACAGGGAAACACGATTCAATGTACGGTTACAGAACCGTCAAAGATTCCCCAAAACCTCTTCTATTTCTTCGCTTACGCCATCGATCGACGCCATGCCGTCCACCACCTTCAATTTGCCCTTGGCATAGTAGTAGCCAATCAGCGGAGAAGTGTCCTTGTAATAGACCTGCAGCCGCGACCGCATGGCCTCTGCATTGTCATCAGAACGGCGCTTGAATTCCTGCGATCCACACTTGTCACACGTGCCGTCAACTTCGGGCTTGTTCAGCGTATCGTGATAGCCGGTGCCGCAATTGGCGCAGGTATAGCGTCCGGCCACCCGCTCTACCATCGCATCATCATCAACCCGCAATTCGACAACCGCATCCAGCTTGGTGTCTTTTGCGTTCAGCATTTCTTCGACCGCATCGGCCTGGGCCAATGTGCGGGGATAGCCGTCGAGAATAAACCCGTTGGCGCAATCCGGCTCGTCAATGCGATCAGAAACAATTGCATTGACCACGTCATCGGATACCAGCTTGCCGGCATCCATGATTGCCTTGGCCCGCAGACCGGTTTCAGTTCCGGCAGCAACCGCTGCCCGCAACATGTCACCAGTCGACAATTGGGGAATGCCATGGCCATCGACAAGACGTTGTGCCTGGGTGCCTTTACCGGCGCCTGGAGGACCTAATAGTATCAGTCTCATTTCTTGCGTCTCCCCCCTCTTCCGCCGCCACGTGTGCCGCCACGGCCATTTCCTTTAGCGCTGCCCTTGTTTCCGCGCAGCTTTGATTTCTGGATCAGGCCTTCATATTGCTGGGCAAACAAATGGCTTTGAACCTGTTGAACCGTGTCCATGGTGACGCTCACCACAATCAGCAATGAGGTACCACCGAGGAAAACCGAGATGCCGAGACCGGTCAGGAACATTTCCGGAAGCAAACATACAAATACGAGGTAAAGCGCACCGAGCACGGTAATGCGAGTCAGCACATAGTCGATATATTCCGCAGTACGTTCACCCGGGCGAATGCCGGGGATGAAGCCGCCATGCTGTTTCAGATTGTCTGCGGTTTCCTTCGGATTGAAAACGATCGCCGTGTAGAAGAACGCGAAGAACATGATCATCGCACCATAAAACAGCAGGTAACCCGGCTGACCACGGCCCAGGAAGGCTGAAATGGTCGCTGCCCAGTCTGACTGCTGCCCGGCTGCAGAAAAGCCGGTAATGGTGGCTGGCAACAGCAAAAGCGAAGAGGCAAAGATTGGCGGGATAACACCGGCAGTATTGAGTTTCAGCGGCAGATGCGAGGAATCACCCTGGAACATCTTGTTGCCAACCTGGCGCTTGGGATACTGGATCAGCAGGCGGCGCTGGGCCCGTTCGATGAAAACGATAAAGGCGATCAGAGCAACGATCGATACCAGAACACCGAGCATAGTCAGGGTGGAGATCGATCCGGTCTGACCAGCGTCAAGCAACTGCGCCAATGCACCTGGCAGCGCTGCAACAATACCGGCAAAGATGATCAGCGAAATACCGTTACCAATGCCGCGGGCGGTGATCTGTTCACCCAGCCACATCAGGAACATGGTGCCGCCAACCAGGGTAACCACGGTTGTCAGAATGAAGAACCAGCCCGGATTAAGCACCATGCCTTCCGCGCCATTGAGGCCGATGGCAATGCCATAGGCCTGGGCGGTGCCAAGAATTACGGTACCGTAGCGGGTATATTGGTTAATGACCTTGCGGCCCTGCTCGCCCTCTTTCTTCAGTTGCTCAAATTTCGGTACGACCGAAGTCATCAGCTGCATGATAATCGACGAGGAGATATAGGGCATGATGCCAAGGGCAAAGATTGCCAGACGTTCCACAGCACCACCGGCAAACATGTTGACCAGCCCCAGAACACCCTGGCTCTGCTGCTGAAACGCGGCGGCCAGCTGATCTGGATTGATGCCAGGAACCGGCACATAGGTGCCCAGGCGATAGACGATCAACGCCACCAGGGTAAACCAGATGCGTTTTTTCAGGTCGGTCGCCTTCGAAAAGGTCGAATAGCTGAGGTTTGCGGCTAATTGTTCGGCGGCAGATGCCATTTCCGTCTCCCATCAGACCGTTCTATCTGTGGCGAACGGCCGAATTAACATTCGCTGCCTGTCTTAGGGCAGACAGCTAAAAATCGCAAAGGCAATCGGGAAACGAGTTTGCAAAAACCGGGCCCGCTGATGATTGCATTCGCAATAATATGGGCATTGGTCTGGAAAGTACCAGAACCCAAGAGGAAAAAAGGCTCCAGAACCCCGGAGCCTTTTCAATTTCGATTAAGCGTCGGCCTTGTCGGCTTCAACTGCGGCTTGCACCTTGATGGTGCCGCCAGCCTTTTCAATGGCCGCAACAGCACTCTTGGAGGCGCCGGCCACTTCAAGGTTGAACTTGGTTTTGGCGTCGCTACCACCGAGGATGCGTACACCATCGCGCTCGCGACGGATCACACCAGCTTCAATAAGAGCAGCTGCATCGATAACCTTTTTCGCATCCAGGCGCTTTGCTTCAACAGCCTTCTCCAGACGCGCAATTGATACTTCATTATAGTCAGAAGTGAACTGAGCGTTGGAAAAACCGCGTTTTGGCAAACGGCGGTAGATTGGCATCTGGCCGCCTTCAAAACCGTTGATGGAAACACCGGAACGGGACTTCTGGCCTTTAACACCACGACCGCCGGTCTTGCCCATGCCAGAGCCGATACCACGACCAACGCGCTTGCGCGATGGTGAGGAACCCTGGTTGTCGGAAATACCATTAAGTTTCATAACATTAACTCCGAATTCAGGCTTCGTCGACGACGCGGACGAGGTGAGAAACCTTGCGGATCATGCCGCGTACGGAAGGGGTATCTTCCAGTGTACGACGGCGATTCATTTTGTTCAGGCCCAGGCCGATCAGGGTCTGCTGCTGGTCTTTGGGACGACGCAGCGGCGAGCCAATCTGCTGGACGGTAACTGTCTTTTTGTCAGCCATGTTCCGTTCCTTTACGCCTCATCCCCGACAAGATCGCGACGGCGTTCCTGAAGGGTTGAATATTTGATGCCGCGCTGGGCTGCGATGTCTTTCGGGTGCATCTGGCGCTTGAGAGCGTCAAATGTCGCACGAACCATGTTGTACGGGTTCGAAGAGCCCAAAGACTTGGCAACAACGTCGGACATGCCAACGGTTTCGAAAACCGCACGCATTGGACCACCGGCAATGATACCAGTACCTGGAGGAGCCGAGCGCAGAACCACTTTACCGGCACCGTGACGGCCATTGACGTCGTGATGCAGTGTACGGCCGTCGCGCAGCGGTACGAAGATCAGATCGCGCTTGGCAGCTTCTGATGCCTTACGGATTGCTTCAGGAACCTCACGAGCCTTGCCGTGACCAAAGCCAACACGGCCTTTCTGGTCGCCGACAACGACGAGAGCGGCGAAGCCAAAACGGCGACCACCTTTAACAACTTTTGCAACGCGGTTGATGTGAACCAGCTTGTCGACGAAACCGTCGTCTTCCTGCTCTTCACGGCGGTTGTTGCGTCCGCCTCTTTCTGGTTTCTGTGCCATATCCTGTTCCTTATTCTTTTCCGGTAGCACAAACATTTATCGGCAGATCAATTTCCCCCTTACGGCGGATTAAATCTGGCGACGGTGACGGGGCTTTTGCCCTCTTGATCTTGTCGGGGGCGGCGAAGCTGCCCCCAAACAAATTAGAAGCTCAGACCGCCTTCACGGGCTGCATCGGCAACTGCCTTGACGCGACCGTGGAAGAGGAATGGACCGCGATCAAAGACAACTTCTTTGATGCCGGCTTTGGTTGCGCGTTCTGCAACCAGCTTGCCAACGGCAGCAGCTGCATCAACATTACCGCCATTGCCTTTTACGTCCTTGTCCAGGGTCGATGCGGCCGCCAGTGTGTGGCCGCTCACATCATCAATGACCTGAGCATAGATATTGGCGTTGGAACGATGAACGCTCAAACGTGGGCGTCCACCAGCAACCTTTTTCAGACTGCGGCGTACGCGTGCAGCACGACGCTGCTTGGTAGAAAGTTTGTTTGCCATGATGTCTTACTTCTTCTTGCCTTCTTTGCGGAAGACGAACTCACCTTTATAGCGGATGCCTTTGCCCTTGTAGGGCTCGGGCTTGCGCCATGCACGGATGTTCGCAGCGACTTGACCAACCAGCTGTTCGTCAATGCCTTCCACAACAACTTCGGTCTGCTTTGGCGCAGTAACAGTCACACCTTCAGGTGCGGTGTAATCCACGTCATGGGACAGGCCGAGGTTCAGTTTCAATGTGTTGCCCTGCATCTGGGCACGATAACCAACACCCTGAATTTCAAGCTCTTTCTTGAAACCCTGGGTCACGCCAGTCACAAGGTTTGCAACCATCGTGCGGGACATGCCCCACTGCTGGCGCGCGCGCTTAGACTTGCCGCGTGGGATCACGGATACCGCGTTGTCCTCAACCTTCAGATCAACATCATCTGTCGCTTTGAAGGTACGGACGCCCTTTGGGCCTTTTACTTCGATCGACTGACCAGACACAGTGGCAGTGACACCACTGGGCAGCTCAACCGCTTTTTTACCAATACGAGACATCTTGCGCTCCTTAGAATACGGTGCAGAGCACTTCGCCACCAACATTGGCGCTACGTGCATTTGCATCCGACATCACACCTTTGGAGGTGGAGACAATCGATACACCCAAACCCTGACGGACCTGCGGAATATCATTTGAGCCCATGTAGACGCGGCGACCGGGTTTGGAGACCCGCTTAAGCTCGCGAATAACAGGTTCGCCTTCGTAGTACTTGAGGCTGATTTCGATGGCGGGGTGGCCATCGGCGCCCGTCATGCTTTCATAGCCGCGAATGTAGCCTTCATCCGCCAGCACATCCAACACCCATGCACGCAGCTTGGAAGCTGGTGTCATGACGGTGGATTTGCCGCGCATTTGGCTGTTGCGGATGCGTGTCAGCATATCTGCGATAGGATCGTTCATGTGATGCGCTCCTTACCAGCTCGACTTGACCATGCCCGGGATCTGGCCAGCGGAGCCCAGATCACGCAGCGCGATACGCGAGATTTTCAGTTTACGGTAATAGGCGTGAGGACGGCCCGTCAGCTGGCAACGGTTGTGCAAACGCACAGCGCTGGAGTTGCGGGGCAGTTTCGCCAGCTTCAGGGAGGCGCGGAAACGCTCTTCCATTGGCTTGCTTTCGTCGCTCACGATTTCCTTCAAGGCAGCGCGCTTTGCAGCGTACTTCTTGACCAGTGCTTCACGCTTCTTCTCGCGTGCGATCATGGATTTCTTAGCCATATCTAATCCTTCCCGCGCTTACTGAGTGAAAGGCATGTTGAACGCCGTCAACAATGCTTTCGCTTCTGCGTCGGTTTTCGCCGTTGTGGCGATGACGATGTCCATACCCCAGTTTTCATCAACTTTATCAAAGTCGATTTCAGGGAACACGAGATGCTCTTTGAGGCCCATGGCATAGTTACCACGCCCATCAAAAGATTTTGCCGAAATACCGCGGAAATCGCGGATACGAGGCATGGCAATCGTGATCAGACGGTCCATGAATTCGAACATACGTGCACCACGCAGGGTGACTTTCGCCCCCATTGGCATGTCCTCACGCACCCGGAAACCCGCGATGGATTTCTTGGCGATTGTGGTCATGGCTTTCTGGCCAGCAATAGATGTCAAATCTGCCTGAGCGGACTTGGCTTTCTTGCTGTCCCGTACAGCGGCGGCACCACAACCGATGTTCAGCACAACTTTATCAAGCCGTGGGATCATCATGTCGTTCTTGTAGCCGAACTCTTCTTTCATCTTGGCGCGGATTTCATCGCGATAGACGGTCAGAAGGCGAGGTGTGTAGTCTGCGGAATCAAGCATCAATCACGTCCCCCGTGGATTTGGCAAAGCGCACTTTCTTGTCGCCTTCCATTTTGAAACCAACGCGCGTTGCTTTGCCATTGGCATCAACGATGGCGAGGTTGCTCAAGTCGATTGGCATCGCCTTGGGGATGCGCCCGCCTTGATTTTCCTGAGATTGGCGCGTGGCACGGATAGAGATGTTGATCCCTTCCACAACGGCCTTGCCGGACTTTGGGTCTACAGACGTGATGTCACCTGTCTTGCCCTTGTCTTTACCAGCCAACACGATGACCTTGTCACCTTTGCGAAGTTTAGCAGCCATTACAGCACCTCCGGCGCGAGCGAGATAATCTTCATGAAGTTCTTGCCACGCAGCTCACGTACAACTGGCCCAAAGATACGTGTACCAATTGGTTCATTGTTGTTGTTGAGGATAACGGCGGCATTACGATCAAAACGGATGGCCGTGCCATCGTCGCGACGTACTTCTTTGGCGGTGCGAACAACAACGGCCTTACGGACGTCGCCTTTTTTCACACGACCGCGAGGGATGGCTTCCTTGACCGACACGACAATGATGTCGCCGACGGATGCGTATTTACGCTTGGAACCACCCAATACCTTGATGCACTGAACACGGCGCGCGCCGCTGTTGTCAGCAACATCCAGGTTGGTCTGCATCTGGATCATTTGGTTTCTCCCGACCTTTGGGGGCCGATGCGTGGCTGATCCCCAGGGTTTCGATTAATGTTACGTCTGCTCATCTGTGACCTTCGGCCATCTTCGCACTTACGAAGACAGCCACCGGCTGGATGAGTTCCGCGCCTCAGGCGTTACGCCGTCAACACTTCCCAACGTTTCGTCTTGGACTTCGGTGCACATTCAATGATGCGGACAGAATCCCCAACTTTGAATGTGTTCTTCTCATCGTGCGCCCGGTATTTCTTGGACTTACGGATGGTCTTCTTAAGAACCGGATGTGTAAAGCGACGCTCTACAGAAACGGTAATTGTCTGTGCGTTGGCATCCGATGTAACGGTGCCTGTCAGGATACGCTTTGGCATGGATCAGGCTCCTTCAGATGCTGCAGCGGCAGCTTTTTGGTTTAACACAGTATTTACGCGGGCCACGTCGCGCTTGACGCTGCGCAAACGCGCAGGGTTTTCAAGCTGACCTGTGGCCTGCTGAAAACGCAGGTTAAAGGCTTCTTTTTTCAGATTTACAAGCTCATCCCGGAGCTGGTCCGGTGTCTTGTCATGTAGTTCTTTGGCGATCATTTTCGCATTCCTTTCAACATCACCAGCAGGCCGCACATGCGTCACCCCGATTCTGGTGGAGTCTGTTCCGAAGTCCGCCGTATAGGAGGGTTCCTTTGGCCACGCAACCCCCTTGTTGGAATTGCCTCACATCCAACGCCTGTTACACAAACCGTCCCTGCATATTTATGTTCAGGTGCCGGGCTTGGCCCTTGCCGATAGTCGATATTTTCCCGAGGCAACAGGGCCAGTAGCATCCGAGAGATGCCGGTTTTCAACCACAAGGATCATTGGCCCGTTAACGGAAAACAAACCCGACCCGAACCAGTAAACCGCAAGACAAAAAGCGCCAGCAATTGTATCTCTCAGCCGGGATGACCCGTCCACTTCTGCCGTGAGGTGCACAGGGGGCTGACCGCCCTCCGACCCCGGTCCTAGCTTGACCTTGGCGTTAGACCTCAAAGAAAATAGAAACGACCCTTCAAAGGTCACCTCTCACCCCACCCGATAAGGTACTTTGCCTCTCGCACCGCCCGCATGGCTGCGCTAAGACGTTTGTCATGGCTGAAATCAAATCGCTCTTTGTCACCCGTCTCTACCACGCTGCGCTGAACGCTCAGGGCACTCCCATTGATCCGTCCGAACTTGAGGCCTCTTGTTGGTCCATTGCACAAGACGACGAAGCGGGCCAAACTTGGTCGGAGGAAAACGGCTATCCCGGATATACGTCTTATGCCTCGCTTAGTGACCTTGGGTGGCGTTCTCCGATCTTTGCTGATCTGATCAAGACCCTTGATGCCCATGTCGCGGCTTTTGCGGCGGACGCTCATTTCGATCTGGATGGCCGCGCACTCAAACTCGAAGATATCTGGATCAATATCCTGCCCGAAGGGGGAATTCACACAGGGCACATCCACCCGCATTCCGTCATCTCAGGAACCACCTATGTCGCCCTGCCCGATGGATCCGCCTCGATCAAGTTCGAGGACCCTCGCCTGCCGATGATGATGGCAGCCCCCGGACGTGTCAAAGCTGCGCCAGAACAGCTGCGCCAATTTGCCTATGTGGCACCGTCCGTCGGCGATGTCTTGTTGTGGGAAAGCTGGCTGCGCCATGAGGTCCCGATGAACATGGCCGAAGACGACCGCATCTCAGTTTCATTCAACTACGCGTGGGGTTGACCTTGCCCCTTGCCGCCTCAAGCGCCTTTTTGGCTGCTTTCTCTTCCTTGCTCAGCTTATTGCCCCACTGATTGTTACTCAGCCCCAGCGTATCAGGCATCGGTTTGGTCTTGCCCTTCTTGATCTCGCCCCCCTTGTTCAGAAACTCTTTGATCAGATCGTCGTCGGTGGTTGGCTTTGGGACGTGTTTCATAAACTACCTTTGCCTTTGGCGCTGAGGAACAGACAAGATCAACGTTAACCAGCGCCGCGACGAAAAGCTAGGACATTGGTTAACGCCCCTCCCCATCGGACAACACATCAGAGTTGGGTCGTTTGTCAGCTCCGATTTCTTTCAGATCGGGTGTTCCTATGGTTAAGTTTGCACCAAACTCAAACCCAACTTTCGTCGGGACGTTCTCATGTTCAAAAGATACATCGCTCTTGCTGTGACCTTAACCTGCTTAAGTGAGGCGGCATTTGCCCAACGCCAGACCTATACAGACAGCGATTGGAATATGTCCTTTGTGGATAGTTGTGGCATGCCCAGCCAGCAGTCCGTTGTACAACAGGCAGTGGATGGGGATCGCAAGCTCCGCTTTTCTTTGAAGTCAGGAGACATCGGAAAATGCGGCACAGACAATCAGGCGCGACACAGCGCACCTTTCTGGGAACGGGCCGAACTTGCACAAAGGCCGAAACTGAAATTAGGGCAACGTCATCGCATCAGTGCCGAAATCACCTTTCAAAGCGGTTTTACCGGCAAGCGGGAAGCCTTCATGCAGATCCATGGCTGGACGCAAAACTGCAAGAACGCCTCTCCACCCGTTATGCTCAAGTTCAGCAATGGGAAAATGACCATCGAAACCCTGCGCAAAGTCTCCTCCTTTCGCCGGGGAAAACACCGAAATATTCTGGAAAAATTGATCGCAGTGAAATCGCTGTACGACAAACCGCAGATATTGACGTTGGATTTCGACACCACAACAAACCCCGGTCGCTTAGCCGTGTCACTGGGTGGACAGCCGCTCGTGACAAACAGCCCTGTTGAATTTGCCAACTGCGCCGAACCCTATGTCAAAATAGGGGTCTACAGACCGGGCAACAGTGGCGGTGGGACCTCTGCGGTTGTTTTTGACAATCTACTGATTGAACAGGTCAAGTGAGCGCTAAATGTTGGCAAACCGTGCTGGGGATCATGCGGTAATCCCCCGCCTTGTATCGGTGCGTTCTTATTCAGACAGATCATGACTGATGGGGCAGCACGCAAAGATAGAAAAGAAAACCCTCGCTGATTTCTCAGCAAGGGTTTCAAACTTTGATCTTTCAGGCCCCGCAAAGACGGGACCCGAATGATTACCAGTCTTCGCGTACAACAACACGTGTTTTGATCGGCAGCTTCATCGCTGCCAGACGCAATGCTTCACGTGCAATGTCATCGTTCACACCATCGATCTCAAACATCACACGGCCGGGTTTGACCTTGCATGCCCAGAAATCAACAGACCCTTTACCTTTACCCATCCGAACTTCGACAGGTTTGGATGTAACAGGTACATCTGGGAAAATGCGGATCCAGACACGACCCTGACGCTTCATGTGACGCGTCATGGCACGACGTGCAGCTTCGATTTGACGGGCTGTTACACGCTCCGGCTGGAGCGCTTTCAGACCATAGGTGCCGAAGTTCAGGTCAGACCCGCCCTTCGCCAGACCCTTGATCGAGCCTTTAAACTGCTTGCGGAATTTCGTCCGTTTTGGCTGTAGCATCTATCTACTCCTTAGCGCCGACCGCCGGCACCGCGAGGTGCTGGGCCGTCTTGAAGTTCCTGGTGCTTGCGGTCCCGTGCAGCAGGATCATGTTCCATGATCTCACCTTTAAAGATCCACGTTTTGATGCCGATGATGCCATAGGCAGTCTTGGCTTCAACATGCGCGTAATCGATGTCAGCACGCAGCGTGTGCAGAGGCACGCGGCCCTCACGGTACCATTCGGTACGCGCGATTTCAGCACCACCCAAACGACCGGCAAGGTTACAACGAATGCCCAATGCCCCCATGCGCATGGCGTTCTGAACTGCACGTTTCATGGCACGACGGAAAGACACCCGGCGTTCCAATTGTTGTGCAATGCTCTCACCAACCAAAGCTGCATCCAATTCAGGCTTGCGCACTTCAATGATATTGAGGTGCAGCTCGCTTGACGTCATCTTGGCAATCTTCTGACGCAGACCTTCGATGTCTGCCCCTTTCTTGCCGATGATAACACCGGGGCGCGCTGTGTGGATTGTCACGCGGCACTTCTTGTGCGGACGTTCAATGATCACACGGGCAACGCCGGCCTGATGGCATTCTTCCTTGATGAAGGCACGGATGGCCAAATCTTCCAGCAGAAGATCACCATAGTCCTTCGTGTCGGCATACCAGCGGCTGTCCCAGGTCCGGTTGACCTGCAGGCGCATACCGATCGGGTTTACTTTGTTACCCATTATGCTTGCTCCTCAACTTGGCGTACGACGATTGTCACTTCCGCAAATGGCTTCATGATCTTGCCAAACCGGCCACGCGCACGTGGACGTCCACGCTTCATGGTCAGGTTTTTGCCGACATAGGCCTCTGCGACGATCAATTCGTCAACATCAAGGTTGTGGTTGTTCTCAGCGTTGGCGATTGCAGACTGAAGGCATTTCTTCACATCCAGCGCGATCCGCTTTTTGGAGAAGGTCAGGTCCGTGAGGGCCTTTTCCACCTTCTGACCGCGGATCAGACCAGCGACAAGGTTCAGTTTCTGCGGAGACGTCTTCAGCATGCGCAGCTTTGCACGTGCTTCATTGTCTGCCACGCGGCGGGGATTTTTATCCTTGCTCATGGCTTATTTCCGCTTTGCTTTTTTGTCTGCGGCATGACCGTAGTAGGTCCGCGTTGGCGAATATTCACCAAACTTCTGACCGATCATTTCTTCGCTGACGTTTACCGGGATATGCTTGTGACCATTGTAGACACCAAATGTCAGGCCAACAAACTGTGGAAGGATCGTGGAACGACGTGACCAAATCTTGATAACTTCGTTACGGCCACTCTCCCGTGACGCTTCGGCCTTCTTGAGGACATAGCTGTCAACAAAAGGGCCTTTCCATACTGAACGAGACATAAATTAACGCCCCTTCTTCTTGGCGTGACGCGATCTGACGATCAGACTGCTTGACGCTTTTTTCTTGTTACGTGTCTTGGCGCCCTTTGTAGGCTTGCCCCAAGGCGTTACCGGGTGACGACCACCAGAGGTACGACCTTCACCACCACCGTGCGGGTGATCGATCGGGTTCATCACGACACCACGCACAGAGGGGCGGATGCCCTTGTGACGCATGCGGCCCGCTTTACCGTAGTTCTGGTTGGAGTTGTCAGGGTTGGACACAGCACCAACAGTGGCCATGCATTCCTGACGCACCAGACGCAGTTCGCCCGAAGACAAACGGATCTGAGCGTAGCCACCGTCACGACCCACAAACTGGGCGTATGTACCGGCGGCACGGGCAATCTGCCCACCCTTGCCGGGCTTCATTTCGATGTTGTGGATGATTGTACCGATGGGCATGCCAGAGAAAGGCATTGCGTTACCGGGCTTGATGTCAGCCTTGGCCGAGGCAATCACCTTGTCGCCAATCGCCAGACGCTGAGGCGCAAGGATATAGGCCTGCTCGCCATCTTCGTACTGGATCAGGGCAATAAATGCTGTCCGGTTCGGGTCATATTCGATCCGAGCAACAACCGCGGACATGTCCATCTTGTTGCGCTTGAAATCAACGATACGGTAGAGGCGCTTTGCACCACCACCTTTGCGACGCATTGTGATCCGTCCGGTGTTGTTCCGTCCGCCATTCTTGGTCAGACCCTCTGTGAGGGCTTTGACCGGGCGGCCTTTCCAAAGCTCCGAACGGTCGATCAGTACCAGCCCACGCTGGCCCGGCGTCGTCGGTTTGTACGACTTGAGTGCCATGTTGTCTGTCTTCCGTTTAGCTATAGGCCGTCTTTATGACGACCAAGGTATGAAGGGCCCCGAAGGTCCCCGAGTTAGATGTCCGACGGGTGTGCTTGCACGCACCATCCGAACAACAGACAAGCCCCGGACGAATCCGGGGCTGTGCCGATGGGGTCGTTTAGGGGGGATGGGGGATGGGGTCAAGGGATAGAACGACACATAAGTTCACGAGTCTAGGGGTTCGTAGTAACCAATTTGACAAACCAAGTCTCTCTCACTCACTGTAATACTTAAACTGAAACTCTAGAGAAAAGAACATGAGCGAAAAGAAATACCAAGTCTTCATTAGCTCCACTTTTGAGGACCTGCAGACCGAACGAAGTGCAGTTCAAGACACTATCATACAAATGGGGGACTTCCCTGTTCAAATGGAGTCTTTTCCAGCCGCTGATGAAGGACAACTTGAATTCATTAAGTCTCTAATCGACCAGTGTGATTACTACATTTTGATTATCGGAGGTCGGTATGGCTCGATTGGTCCAGATGGTATGAGCTACACACACAAAGAATACCGTTACGCGGTTGAAAAAGGCGTGCCAGTATTGGTCGTCGTGCATGAGAATGCCGACGACATCACCGGTGGTAAATCAGAAAAGACGCAGACAGGTCGAAAGAAACTTGAGGGGTTCATCGCAGAAGCCACTAAGGAACGACTTAGAACAACATGGTCTTCGGCTGAACAACTAAAACTGCGTGTTCGGGAAGCATTAGATCACGCAAAAGCTACTAAAGTAAGGTCCGGATGGGTTCGCGGTGACACAATAGCCAGCGTCGAGGTTTTGGAAGAGTTAAATTTCTTGAGAAAACAAAACGACAAGTATCGTTCGGCAATTGACAGTTTGGAAATCGAAATAACCCTGCCACCTTTACCAGATGTTCGTAGCGAATTATTGATTGATTTTCTCCCAGTTCAATACTCAGAGGGATACGACACACCTGATCGGATCGGCGAAGGCGGCACTATAGCTACAACATGGCTATCAGGCTTTCCGGTCTTTTATAGTAATTTAGTCTGGGACAGTGATAACTTTGAAAGTGAGTATTATATTGATCGCGAAAGAACTTCCTTAGCAATTGGGTCAAGTCTGGTCCAGGAGATAGCGGACAGAGACGTAACTGAACAATACAAGATTAGCCTTGGAACTCTGGAGAAGTTAGCAGCCTACTATATTGAGGCCGGCCTAATGAACAATGAAGAGGCTGGGGTTCCTTTTACCGATCTGGCGCAAAAGTTGGCGCGTCGACATAGATTGACCGAAACGGAATACCCCCATTTTGTCTTGCGAAGCGGTACACTTAAGACAACAGCAGTAAGCAAGAAACGGGATTTGGAAGACGAGATTCCATTTTAACTACCCGTAGGGTGCGCATTCACCAACCCAACCCCCCCCGCACAACAAGTGCACACCCTACCCCCCACAACAAAAACGGGCGCAGCCCCAAAGCCACGCCCATCCCATTCTCCCATCCCCCAAAAGGGACCGCTCAGCTTATGCCAGCGCGAGGTTCGTCGCGCTCTCGCGGCCGTCGCGGCCGGGCTCGATCTCGAATGTCACTTTCTGATCATCCGACAGACCCGTCAGGCCCGCTTGCTCAACAGCTGAGATGTGCACGAACACGTCCTTGCTGCCGCCGTCAGGGGCGATGAACCCGAAACCTTTTGTTGTGTTGAACCATTTGACTGTACCAGTGGCCATTGTCGTATTCCTTTTTTGATCTGCCCGCAGGATGCGGCAGGGCGGCTAAGTCAGAGTAAGATCGTATGACTGAGCCGCTAGGAGCAGTGATGCCGATAGTTAGGTAACGTCGCCCCTGACCCATGCGCCCTTTCCCGGCACTGTGCAAGTGTCAACTGATCGCGGCATCAAACCGGCGCAAACCCTCGTTTGATGCTTGATCCGGTACACTCCACCCGGCGCATTGGGGGTGTACGCCCAGCGCACGCAAGGCACCTCCCGCATTTCCGCCCCCAAATGCAAAAAGGCCCCCGCTTCCGCGAGGGCCTTTTCTATCTCTGACGTGACGGGATGAACCTCGTCTTACGGCCCTTTACAGACCCGTAGACACGTCGATTGTGTTGCCTTCTTCAAGCGTCACATAGGCCTTCTTGACGTCTTTACGCTTACCAATCTGGCCGCGGAAACGTTTGACCTTGCCTTTGGTGATGGACGTGTTCACGGCCTTCACCTTTACACCAAAGAGCGCCTCAACGGCCTCTTTGATCATTGGCTTGTTGCTGTCGATTGCCACTTCAAAAACAACCGCATTCGCCTCAGAGGCCATGGTCGCTTTTTCGGTGATGATCGGCTTGCGGATCACATCGTAGTGGTTGTGCTTGGCGCTCATTTCAAACGGGCCTCCAATGCTTCGACGCCCGCCTTCGTGATCACCAATGTGTCACGCTTGAGGATGTCATATACGTTAGCGCCCATTGTTGGCAGGATATCCAAACCCTCAATGTTGCGCGCGGCTTGCAGGAAGTTTTCGTCCACGGATGCACCGTCGATGACCAACGCACGTTTCCAGCCAAGGTTAGAAACCTGTTTGGCCAAAGCCGCTGTTTTGCCTTCGGACGTTGCAGCGTCGATGATCACCAGTTCGCCGGCGGCCATCTTGGCGGACAACGCGTGGCGCAGACCCAACTTGCGGAACTTCTTGGTCAATTCGTGACCATGGCTGCGCGGTGTTGGACCCTTATAGATACCACCCCCACGGAAGATCGGCGCATTGCGCGACCCGTGGCGTGCGCCACCGGTGCCTTTTTGGCGATAGATCTTCTTGGTGGAATACGATGTCTCGCGACGTGTCTTTACCTTGTGTGTACCGGCTTGCGCATTGTTACGCTGCCAGCGGACGACGCGGTGCAGGATGTCGGCGCGTGGCTCAAGGCCGAACAGAGCCTCGTCCAGATCTACCGAACCGGCTTTGCCGCCGTCGAGTTTGATGACGTCAAGTTTCATGCTTCACCACCTTCCGCAGGGGCTTCTTCTGCGGGTGCTTCAGCCGCCGGAGCAGCCGTTGATTTCAGGGCAGCAGGCACAGGTGCATTCTCAGGGAACGGCTTTTTCACCGCATCCTTGACCGTGACCCATCCCCCTTTGGAGCCGGGCACCGCACCTTTGACCATGATCAGGCCACGTGCTGTATCGGTTTTCACAACTTCAAGGTTCTGGGTTGTAACACGGGCTGCACCCATGTGACCGGCCATCTTCTTGCCTTTGAAAACCTTGCCGGGATCCTGACACTGACCTGTGGAACCATGCGAACGGTGAGAGATAGACACACCGTGTGTCGCACGCAGACCGCCGAAGTTGTGGCGCTTCATCGCACCGGCAAAACCTTTACCGATGGATGTACCTGCAACGTCTACATACTGACCTGCAAAGTAATGATCCGCGATGATCTCTTCGCCTACAGGCAACATCGCATCCGCATCAACGCGGAATTCTGCGACCTTACGCTTGGGCTCCACCTTGGCAGCAGCAAAGTGGCCGCGCATGGCTTTGGAGGTCCGCTTGGCTTTCGCACTGCCAGCGCCAAGCTGAACAGCTGTATAGCCGTCCTTCTCGTCGGTGCGCTGTGCAACAACCTGAAGATTATCGAGCTGAAGAACGGTTACAGGAATCTGCTTGCCGTCTTCCATGAACAGACGGGTCATGCCCATCTTTTTTGCAATAACGCCTGAGCGCAACATAAACGTGCCCTCCTTACGACTGCAGCTTGATCTCGACATCCACACCAGCGGCGAGGTCAAGCTTCATCAGCGCGTCCACGGTCTGGGGGGTCGGATCAACGATATCCAGCAAACGCTTGTGCGTGCGGATTTCGAATTGGTCACGGGATTTCTTGTCAACGTGGGGGCCACGCAGAACAGTGAATTTCTCGATTTTGTTCGGCAGCGGAATTGGGCCGCGAACAGATGCGCCGGTACGCTTGGCGGTATTGACGATCTCTTGTGTGGAAGTGTCCAGCACGCGGTAGTCAAACGCCTTGAGCCGGATGCGGATATTTTGGCTTTGTGCCATATGATATCATCCCTTGTCAGGGCTTCAGCGGATTGGAGGGGGAGCGCTCATCGCCCCACCTCTTCGCGCCGTCTGTCAACGCACACGGGGCACGCAAAAGCGCACCCCGGTGAGTCAAAGGGGCGTATAGGGTGAGTCTTTGATGCTGGCAAGGGGGGTAAGAGGGTTTTGCGCACACCGGTCTGAGATTTGTGTTGAGCAAGGCTGCGGGATGCGCCCGAGGCAAACAGGCGCGAGAGTTCACCGGTCTTTAGAAGTGTGCCCAAAGCCACTATTCCCCAAGGGACGGATGCCCCCCACCTGCATGCGTCGCATCAGAATAACCCACAACGTGAATACAAATCGCTTCTTGTCGCACCCGCGCATGATCTTTCGTCTGGCGGTTCAAAATGAGCAGGGGTGGATTGAGCAAAACTTCTTTGCGAAAACCCAGATAGGGGCGGTACCCCTCAATCCTGCTCCATTGGTTTGGCCGATTTTTCTCTGACAAGGCAAATCTGCACGGGAATAGTGGCTCTATTTCAAGCAGATGTAACGCAGGCGGAGGGAAAATTAGTCACATCCGCAGGACGCTGTTTTTTGCTGCATCACAGCTTCTCGGCGGCCTTGCATGTGGAATAACGATGACCTGCGCCCACCAAACCCCTGTGACTTTGCAAAAACGAGCGCCACTGGAACAGGATTAGTGCGCCTGCTCCTAAGACACGGACGTTTTCTAATGAAACGAAACCAGTATGTTGCCCCCTCCTCAGACTGATTGGGTCACGTCTCCAACTCGCTTTGCAAAAGCGCAAAGACCGCGTTTATTTGGGAAGCGTCCCACCCCGCAAACAATCTGTCATCCAGCTGTTTAAAGAGCGCGCGCGCCTGTGACATCATACGCTCCCCTTCATCTGTAAAGGTGATGATACGTTGGTTCCGTCGAATTGGATCGGCCCTGCTTATCAACCAACCACAGGTCTCAAGCTCTTTGACCGTTTTATGGACAGCCTGTCGGGTGATGCCCAAATCATTTGCAATCTGTGATGCACTGTTGGGACCACAATCCAAGGCTCCCAGAAAGCTGAGCTGACTTTGTGTCAGGTCAGGGAACCCCTGATCCCGCAACAGATGAACCAACCATTTTTGAGTGCGGCGTTCAAAGTTTGAAGCCAGATGAACAAGCTTGAGAGAACGGCTTTCTGCCATTTCATAAACGGGCCCATCGCCCCTTGTTGTAAGTTTGGTTGACATGATGACTCTCTCTCTGTAGTCGTAAGTTTAGTTTACAATATGGAGGGGCGCTATGGACAGCCTCAAATTCATCATGCGCTTGAATGCAGCGAGCTGTATTTGTTTTGCCCTGCTGTTCCTTGTTCAGCCGCAGAGCGTCGCCATGTTCTTGGGCGAGGTTCCCAAAACCATCATCATCGTCCTGGGGGTTGGGTTGCTGGTCAATGGCGCACATCTGATCCTCGCATCCCGGCGCAACGAAATCCTTCAGAAGGAAGTTATCTGGTTCTCACTGGGTGATTTCGGCTGGTGGTTGATGACCCTCGCACTGATCGTTGCGAAACTGTGGATCACCGCACCATGGGGCATCGCGGTTGCCGCCCTTGTGGCAACAATCGTGGCTGGGCTCGGCGTCGCACAGCTTTGGACGCTTGGCCGTCATCTGCATGGCCATACAAACAAAGAACACCTGAACGCCTTTGGGAAATCCTGGATGGCTTTTCCACTTTGGGTCAAAATTTGGCTGGTGTTTCTAAATGGTGTATTTTTGGCCGCATTTGCGTTTTTGCCGGACAGGAGCGCCACAATAATACTGGTCGCATATGTTGCAACTGGCCCGCTTTTGGCGGGACAAGTGGGTTATGACGCGGGGCTGCGCCGCATTCTAGCGGTTGCGCATCTGGTTCCATGGATACCCCTGCTGGCATGGTTGCTGGTCGTCCCTGATGGGTCCCCCTATACGACCCTGTTAAGTGCGACCGTTGCGATCTGTCTGGCTTTTGACATCAACGATCTTTGGCTCTTTTTGAAAGGAGACAGGGCGGTCCTTGGTGCATCCCAAACAGGCGGGTCCTGATCCGCTTGGCACCCCAAACGGTCCATCCCACCTCTTTGGCATTTCATCGCCCGTCAAACACGACCGGATGACTCTCCAAATTTCTTGGGGTACTCCATTGGGATGAAAAACAATCTGACACCCTTGGATACCCGTGATGCTCTGGCTGTCTTGTTGTTGCGACTGGGGCTGATTTGGTTCTTGTTCCTGTGGGCCATTCACAAACTATTGGCGACGGCACAATATCAATCTCTTGCGCGCAACATCGACAAGATCGAGATCGAAGCATCCACGGTACAATTGATCGGAACACTTCAGATCCTGTTATTGTTCCTTGCCCTGATAGGTATTTTCAGACCTTTCAGCTATGGCGCGATGGCCCTCGCCCATGCCTTTACCGTTTCGCGACAATGGGACCGCTATATTGATCCGTTTGAGATCAATGGCCGTGGGTTCCCCGTCAATCGCAACGTCTCGGTCAGTGCTGCTGTTATGTGTGCTTTTCTGGTGCTGCTGTTACTGATCCACAGGGATCATTTTTCCTTGGGCGGATGGTTGCGACGCCATTGGAAGAACAAATGGTGGCTGTGAAGATGCGCCAGACTGTTGCCCGCAAACAGAGGCAATGGACAGCACCCGAAGCTGGGGTAAGGTGGCAACACCAAAAAGGAATTTTGCCATGTCCACTGTTACCTACAAACGCGATGGCCGTATTGCGCGGCTGACGTTGAACCGGCCTGAGGTTATGAACGCCATTAATGACGACATGCCTCGCGATCTGGCCATGGCAGTGGCGCGCGCGGATGCGGACCCCGAGGTCCATGTGATGATCCTTTCCGGAGCCGGTGACGCCTTTTGTGCGGGTTACGATCTGGCCCATTACGCCAGCGATCCTGACAATAAGATCACCCAAGACATGCCGTGGGACCCGATGCAGGACTACCAAATGATGTGGGGCAACACGCAAAGTTTCATGTCCTTGTTTCGCGCCCACAAGCCGGTGATTTGCAAAATACACGGTTTCGCCGTTGCTGGCGGGTCTGACATTGCTTTGTGCTGTGATCTGGTGGTTATGGCGGAGGATGCGCAGATCGGGTACATGCCCGCGCGGGTCTGGGGCTGCCCGACTACGGCAATGTGGGTGTACCGGATCGGCCCGGAAAAGGCCAAGCGCATGATGTTCACCGGGGACAAGATCACAGGTGTGGAAGCGGCAGAAATGGGCTTGGTGTTGAAGGCTGTGCCCGTCTCGATATTAGATGCGGAGGTGGAGGAATTGGCCACGCGCATGGCCAGCGTGCCGATCAATCAATTGGCCATGCATAAGTTGGTCATCAACCAGACAATGGAAGCAACTCTAACCCAAACGCAGCGGCTTGCGACCGTATTTGACGGGATCACCCGGCATTCACCGGAAGGGCTGAATTTCAAGGCCCGGTCAGAGGATGTTGGGTGGAAACAGGCCGTAAAGGAACGCGATACCGGCACGTTTGACTGGACGCGCAACCGCCAGATTCCGGGCAATCAGGACGGATAGGGTCACTGGGTCTATGCCTGCTGCGATCGCGGTTAGCGGCAGGCCCCCTAACCTTTTCCCTATGGTTGGATTGTTTTTTGTGACACGGCACAGTGGCGCAGGAACTCTTGTTAAACTTCAAGCAGATGTAACGCCGCGCACAAGGAAAACCCGTCAATTCCGCGGGACGCCCTTGGGGCAAGACTAAGGGGGCCGGCCCCTAGACTATTCCATCTGCCCAACTAATCGCCTAAGCCGGAGCCAAGCAGGAACGGAGCAGCACATGACCCAGATCGTCAATACCCTTTCAGAGATATCAGCCAATTATGACGCGCTGTTCGTGGACCTTTGGGGGTGTGTGCATAACGGAGTTACTGCTTTCCCTGACGCGGTCAGCGCGCTGCAGGACTATCGTTCCGGCGGAGGCAAAGTGATTTTGGTGACCAATGCACCACGACCCCATGCCGACGTCGAAATCCAGCTTGACCGGTTTGGGGTCGCAACAGACAGCTGGGATGCCATTGCAACCTCTGGCGACAGTGCGCGCTCTGCCTTGTTTCGCGGCACAGTTGGTAGCAAAATTTGGTTCATCGGACAACCACATGACACGACCTTCTTTGAACCCCTCGAACTGATCCATAATCCTGTTGAGATCAAACACGTATCTCTGGAAGAGGCCGAGGGCATCGTTTGCACAGGCCCCGAAGATCCGCTGGCTGATCCCGAAACGATGCGCGCGCAATTTCTCTATGCCAAGCAAAAGGGCCTTAAGCTGTTGTGTGCCAACCCCGATATCGTTGTAGACCGGGGGGAGACGCGGGAATGGTGCGCCGGTGCTTTGGCGCAACTCTATGCGCAGATGGGCGGCGAGAGTCTCTATTTCGGGAAACCACATCCGCCGATCTACGATCTGGCGCGGCGCAGGTTGTCCGCACTGGGATCGGATGTGCCCGACAGCCGCATCTTATGTATCGGGGACGGTGTCCTGACTGATGTTGCCGGGGCCATGGGAGAAGACATTGATTCTCTTTTCATCACTGGCGGGCTTGCCGCGTCAGAAACAAAAACCGATTACTCGCCTGATCCAGATGCGCTAACCTCTTATTTAGAAAAAGAAATGTCTGCTCCGACATACAGTATTGGGTTCTTGCGCTAATCATTTTCCCGTTGCCTTTCTGCGCTTGCGAAGTAATTAAGTTACAAAACATAGCATAAATTTGGCGCTTTATTACTAGAGGGGCGGACATGGTGGATAACCTGCCACGCGGCACGATCTGTATCGAAGACATCGAAATTGGCATGACCCGGTACCTGCGCAAGGTCGTGACCGATGCCGACATTGAGATGTTCGCGGAAATCTCAACCGATCATAATCCGGTGCATCTGAATGATGATTATGCGCGCGACACGATCTTTGGGGGCCGGATTGCCCATGGGATGCTGACCGCTGGCCTAATCTCTGCGGTGATCGGAGAGCAATTGCCGGGCCACGGCACAGTGTATATGGGGCAATCGTTAAAATTCCTCGCACCTGTGCGCCCGGGCGATATGGTCTATGCTGAGGTTAAGGTAACGGACATCGAATTCTCCAAACGGCGGGTCAAGATGGATTGCCATTGTTCGGTGGACGGCAAAAAGGTTCTGATTGGCGAGGCGACCGTGTTGGCGCCATCACGCAAATTCGATTAGCGGCAGCACCTTAGGCAACCGAAACGGGATTTCAGTTTTTCGATTTGGACAGGTTGCGCGTCTTGCCCTTCTTAAGAGGCGGGGCTACTCAGGGGACATGCGGATCGTCCGGGATTATCAGTTTGTAAGAGATGCAGATCGCGGGGCCACCGCCGCGATTGGCAACTTTGATGGCGTGCACAAGGGTCATATGTCGGTCATCGATCTGGCGCGGGCTGCGGTGCCGGATGCGCCTTTGGGCATTGTCACCTTTGAGCCCCACCCCCGTGAATATTTCGCACCCGATGCCCTGTCTTTTCGATTGATGAGCGCGTCGGCGCGGGCGCATCGCCTGCAAAAAGTTGGGGTCGAACGGCTTTATGAATTGGGGTTTAACAAGGGGTTGGCCTCTCTCACACCCGAAGAATTTGCACGAGATGTGATCAAAGACGGCCTTGGCTTGCGGCATGTTGTTGTGGGGGCAGATTTTTGTTTTGGCAAAGGCCGCGCCGGCACGGCGCAGGACCTTGTGGCGTTTGGCGAAACGCTTGGCTTTGGGGTGACGATCGCCCCTTTGATGGCAAAAGGCGACCAGACAGTATCGTCAACCGCGATCCGCACGGCGTTGAGCGACGCAAACCCGCGGTTGGCAGCTGATATGTTGGGGCATTGGCACCGGATCGATGGTCCGGTGATCAGCGGCGAACAACGTGGCCGTGAGCTTGGCTATCCAACCGCAAACATGTCTATCGACGGCTTGCACCATCCAAAATTTGGGGTCTATGCGGTGCTTGCAGATGTTTTGGACGGCCCGCACAAAGGCAGTTACCACGGTGTCGCGAGCCTCGGCGTGCGGCCCATGTTTGGCGAAAACAAAGCCAATATCGAAACCTTTGTATTTGATTTCAAAGGGGATTTATACGGCGCGCCTTTGTCCATTGCATTGGTCGAATATCTGAGGGGCGAGGAAAAATTTGACGGCCTTGACGCGCTGATCACCCAAATGAATGCCGACAGCGCGCAGTCCCGCCGCATTCTGGCTGCCCTGTGACGGCGCCAATCGCAAAAAGCGGATTAAGCCCCCGGTTTTGGGAGAAAAAGCCGCTGACCAAAATGTCTCAGACAGAGTGGGAAGCCCTCTGTGATGGCTGCGGGAAATGCTGTTTGAACAAGCTGGAGGATGAGGACACCGAGGTTGTGGCCCTGACCCGCGTGGCCTGTCGGTTGCTGGACGAAGCGACCTGTCGCTGTGCCCATTATGAGAACCGCCATCAGTTTGTGCCGGACTGTATTGTTTTGAAACCTGAAAACCTAGACAGTCACGCCTATTGGATGCCGGAGACATGTGCTTATCGCTTGTTATATCAGGGTAAACCTCTGCCTGATTGGCACCCCTTGGTGTCCGGTGATCCAGAGACAGTGCACCTGTCGGGTATGTCCGTACGAGGGCAGACGGTATCGGAATTCGACACGCCGTTTGAGGAATGGGAAGACCACATCATCGAGGAGCCGGGCGCATGTTCTTAGCCTCTGACAATGCCGGGCCGGTACATCCGGCCGTTATGGAGCGGGTGATAGCGGCCAACAGCGCCCATCAGATGCCCTATGGCAAAGACACCCTCATGGCTGAGGTCCGGGCCGCCATCCGAACGTTGTTTGAAGCGCCGGAAGCAGAGGTGTTTTTGGTGGCCACCGGCACCGCGGCAAACGCCTTGGCTCTGGCGTGTTACACACAACCTTGGCAGACGGTGTTTTGTTCAAAAGTGTCGCATATTCAAGAGGATGAGTGTAACGCACCTGAGTTTTATGCGGGGGGTGCAAAGCTGACCTTGGTGGATACACCTGATCAGATGACACCCGAGGCCTTAGAAGCGGCGATTGCAGCACAAGTGCCGGGCAATGTGCATGGCGCGCAACCCGGGCCGGTGTCAATCACGCAGGTCACGGAACGTGGAACGGTACATTCACTGGACCGCTTGCAGGCCCTGACGCAGGTTGCAAAGCGGCATGATCTGCCGGTCCATCTGGATGGGGCACGGTTTGCCAATGCGATGGTTTCATTGGGATGTTCAGCGGCTGAGATGTCATGGAAGGCGGGCGTTGATGTTGTGAGCTTTGGCGGTACCAAAAATGGGTGCATGGGGGTCGAAGCCGTTGTTTGCTTTGATCCTTCCAAGGCGTGGGAATTTGAGTTGCGGCGCAAACGGGGCGCGCATCTTTTCTCAAAACATCGGTTTTTATCGGCGCAGATGGCTGGGTATTTGGGCGGGGATGTCTTTGTGCAAATCGCGCAGATTGCGAATGCGAATGCCGCCTATTTGGCCAAAGGGCTGCTGCGCCATGGGGCAACGTTTTTGCATGAACCGCAGGCAAATATGATCTTTGCAAGATTTCCCCGGAAGGTGCATCAAACCTTGCATGCAGCTGGCGCACGATACTACCTTTGGGACGGCCCATTGGAGGGGCCAGAAGACGAAATGGTGGCCGCGCGGCTGGTCTGTGACTGGTCGATCACAACCGCACAATTGGACGTTTTCCTAAGCCATTTTTGACGATTTTAGGGGGCGTCACCCTCTGTACACCTTGCGTACACCCCCTGTGCACCCCCCGGCATACGCTTGCTTGTCGGCTATTACCTGCAAGCTTGCGGATGAGCGAAGGGGCCTGAGTTTAACTTGTCGCAAACAACTCTCGCAGAGCTTTGGCCACCGGTTGAGGGTGGCTGATTGGGGCCATATGCCCTGCCCCGTCGATCACACATTGGGTCGCCTTTGGCATCCGCTTGGCCAACCCATCATTGGTGGCGGTGATGGCCGGGTGAGCGTGCTCTCCTCGAATGATCAGCGTCGGGACGTGGCAATCTGACAATTCTGCCGGGGCAAGGATCCCGGCGGCGTCGTCATATAGAAAGGAATGTGTGTCAGGCACCACATGAATGGCGCGGGTCATGGCGGCGCGGTTGCGTTCGGGGATGTCGTGCCAACGTGGCGCATCGGTGCTCCACATTTTGTTAAACGCACGGGCGGCATTTTCGCGATCCCCAGAGGCAATGGCATCCAGGAACGGTTTGGCGTTTTCATCATGGCTGGTCAGAGTTTCGGGTCGATCAGCCTGAGCAATGACAAAGAAGACCGGTTCAATCATCGTCAAGCTGCGGATGCGCTCAGGGTGCTGGGCCGCGAGCCGTAAGGCTGTAACAGCCCCAAAGGAGTGGCCAATGACATCCATCGGCGCATCCCCCATTGCAGCAAGAGAACTGGTGAAAACCGTATCCGCGAAATCGCTGGTTTCATCCCAATCCGCACTGCGGCCATGGCTTGGCATGTCTGGCACTGTTAGCGTCAGATCAGGCAGGCATTTGGAAACGCCCGCCCAAGCGCCGCCAAATGCCATCGTGCAATGTAACCCCAACGCCGGACGGGCGCCTGTACCAAGTGTTGCGATGTAGGGGGCAAAGCCCGGTTGTGGTCTCAAAGTGTTCCTGACAGGTGGGCGTCGACATCTTCGATCCGGTCCTGCCCCCAAAAACGTTGATCGCCGATGATATAGAACGGTGCGCCAAAGACACCCGCTTCGACGGCTTCGTCGAGGTTGCGCGCGTAGGTTTCGGCCCCTTCCAACAGGCCGCTGTCTGCGAGATCGGGATCAAACCCTGCTTCTGTCAGGCAGGCCCGCACTACGTCATTTTCTGCGATGTCTTTTTCTTCGGACCAGACCGCCCGCAAGATCACATGCACCAGTTTGCCCAGATCACCACCACCGGCGTTTTGCGCGGCAATAAAGGCGTAAGACGACGGGGCGCCGTTGGTGGGCCAATGTGCGGGTTTCAGATTGAACGGCAGGTCCAACTTTTTCGCCTGCCGCACGAGTTCTTGAGCGCGGTATTCAACCCGGCTGATGTGACGGTCTTTGGGGGAGGTACCGCCAGTCCGGCCAAAGGCCGCGATGATATCAAACGGCTTGTAGTTGATGGTGGCCCCGTGTTTGGCGGCGACGGCCTCAAGCCGTTGCTCGGCCAGGTAGCAGTAGGGGGAAAGTGTTGCGAAATAATAGTCTATCTGAGCCATCTGGGCCTCCTTGGGTTTGCCGCACCGTAACTGCGTGTTAAGCGAGGTTCAACGTCACGAATCTGTCACTTTCGCTGCCACGGAGACCACACCAGATGCCGCAAACACCCGAGCCAAAGCTTATCTCTGGCAACGCAAACATGCCACTGGCCAAAGCCATCGCGCGGCGAATGTCGTTGCACCGGGGGGTCAACGTTGGATTGGTAGATGCGCGGGTCGAACGGTTTAATGACGGTGAAATATTTGTTGAAGTGTTCGAAAACGTGCGCGGTGAGGACATGTTTATTGTTCAGCCCACGTCGAACCCGGCAAATGACAATCTGATGGAACTTTTGATTATGGCCGATGCATTGCGTCGGTCTTCTGCGTCTAGGGTGACGGCCGTTTTGCCCTATTTCGGATATGCCCGTCAGGACCGTCGCACCAAGGCCCGTACCCCCATTACCGCCAAGTTGGTGGCGAATATGTTGGTGGGTACCGGCATCGAACGGGTTTTGACCATGGATTTGCACGCCGCGCAAATTCAGGGGTTTTTTGATATCCCGGTGGACAACCTTTATGCGTCTCCGGTCTTTGCTTTGGACATCAAAAGCGCATTCAAAGGCCGGATGGACGAATTGATGATCGTATCACCGGATGTTGGTGGTGTTGCACGGGCCCGCGAATTGGCCAAGCGGATCAATACACCTTTGGCGATTGTTGATAAACGCCGTGAAAAACCCGGTGAAATTGCCGAAATGACGGTGATCGGGGATGTGAAAGACAAGATCTGTCTGATTGTGGATGACATTTGTGACACGGCGGGCACCCTGTGCAAAGCCGCTGAGGTGTTGTTGGAAAACGGGGCCAAGGAAGTCCATTCTTATATCACGCATGGCGTAATGTCGGGCCCCGCAGTTGAACGGGTGACCAACTCTGTGATGAAGTCCCTGGTAATCACTGACAGCATTGCGCCCACTGCCGAAATCAAGAAGGCCGCCAACATTCGGGTTGTGCCAATCGCACCGATCTTTGCTCAGGCGATTTTGAATATCTGGAATGGGACCTCCGTTTCCTCGTTGTTTGAACAGGAAACATTGGGTCCGATTTATGACGGAATGTATGCGGTGGAGTAGGTTTGGGCCTGAGGGTGATGGCCTGCAACCTTTGACAAATTGCACAGCTGTGTAAGCTGCGGGTGCGAAAGAGCGTGAGGGTGAGGTGCAACGGATTGTCGTTACCGGGGCAAATGGCGTTGGAAAAAGCCACTTTGCTGCAAGGCTGGCCGCCGGTCGCCCTGATGTTCCCGTTGTTTCCTTTGACGCAATCAAGCTTACATCGGAATGGCACCAAAAGCCCCGCTCTGAGGTCGACACGGCATTGCGCGGTGTTATCGCCAATGACACTTGGATACTGGAAGGTGGCCCGAGCCTGTTGATGCATGCCATGGGACGTGCTGATGGGTTGGTTTGGTTGGATCCCCCTGAAATTGTCCGGGCATGGCGGCTTGCCAAAAGACCGTGGATGTTCATCGGGAGAACACGCCCGGAATTGCCTGAGGGGAATGTGGATTGGCCCTTGCAGCAATACCGATTTGCGCTGCGCAGCCTTAGGAACAGAACAAAGTTCCGCAGCTATATTTCTGAGGTTTTCCAGCAGAGTGATGGCGTCGAAAAATGGCGGTGCCGTAACAAAAAGGATCAAGAAACGGTGGTGCGCCGTTGGATCGAAAGCGGCCATTAAGCGACGTCACCTTTCACATACCTTTGCGCGTTGGTTTGGGAAAACACCCGCAAAACTGCGGCATGGGGCGGGCGATATTACCGAAATGCGCCACACCGGGCTTGGCAGTTGGTTTGAAGGCGACAGGGTCAGAATTTGGACACCCGTACTCGGAAAGATTCCCCAATTTAGCCAAATCTGATATATTTTGCCCATTTTCGGCTGAAAAGACATATTCGCGTTCTTAGAGGCCATAGCTTTGGAAACGGAGAAATCGCTCATGTCATACAAACCATCGAAACATCCGAAGAAATGGGAAAGAACGTCGAAGGTTCTTGCACAAAATCAGGTCATGCTTGAACGCAATAGAAAGATGGCTGTTGCTGCCTTGTCAAAGGCTGAAACCAAGTTCGCCACAACATCGGCGTGGGTAACTGCCGCGCAACCCGCTATCAAGGATATGAGGAATATGCCTGCTGCATATCAGGACTTGAGGAAGGAAATGGATAGGACAGGCGACCTATATGCCAAACACGTTGTTGAACTGATTAGCCTCGAAGAACAAATTGAGGATGAAACAGATGAAAAAAGGCGCAAAAAGTTAATTGCCCAGCACAGGACAGCGGATTTAAGTGCCAATGCCATGAATGCGTCTTTCAATATGATGAAAGACTCGGTGAATGCTCTGAGCAAACACTATGAAAAAACGGCAAAGCTTCTAGTGTGATGCGCCATGGCGGAGCGGAGGGAAATTTCTACTTTGTGAAGCCACGGGATTGCCAATAACTGTGATCAATGAGCAGGCTAAAATGGCCCCTACATCACATCCCAATCGTCAAGCTCTGACATTTCACCGATAGACATCCATGCAATGCGGATACGGGCGATGCGGGTGTCGCCCCAAGTGCGGAACACCATGTCAAAACCGGTTTTTGTGATCGATTCTGCGGCGACGTCTGCGCGCATGATTGTCGTTGCGTCCAGATCCCACAACGAGGGGGAGAGTTGAACAGTTGGCGGGATTTTATATTTTTCGCTGAACTTGATATGGCGTCTGCGTTCGCGCTGACCGCGCCCGGTCCACATTTCACCGCCATCCTCGTAGTCCGTGAACAAGGTAACATCACCATTGTCGATCCCTACGGTATGGCTTCTGAGTTTTTTCATGTGGTCCAGCCTGTCATCGAAGGGTTGTAAACTTACCCGCTTAGATAGCGGAGCCATTGCACGGGGAAAAGGGTATTGAGAGAAATGAACGTTTTAAGGCGTGACCTCCATCCCTCTCTCTTTGGCGAACTTTCGGCAGTATTGCGTCCAATCGCGAAAATCCTGAGAAAAGAACACCCCCTCCCCTTTGGCTTCCCATCGGGTGGTCTTGCGATCGATCAATTGCCAGATCGCATCTGAGGTGGCTGAGGGGCCTTCGGATTGGGCTTCGATCAAGGCGGCATCGGCCCAACTGATGGCGGCAAACATCAATTTATCAGCGCTTTCGTCCGTGTTCACCCATTGTGCAGCGTTTTGATAAAGGGCCGCGCATTCGGCCATGCTTTCGCTAAAGGGTTGTGTGTTTGCGGCTGTGGGAAAGATCAGCACGCCGCTGAGTAAGAGTTGTTTCATTGGTTTGCCTATGTCTGAGCACAGGCAGCGGATAACGTAAAAGCGCGTCCAGAACGGGACGTGAAAGGGGCAAAATTGGGAAAATGAGATGAGGGGTCGACGCAGGGCAGCTGTTGGGTGGTCCCGGAAATCGAAAGGGGCGCGCCCGTTTTCACAAGCGCGACCCGATGTTGGAAATGCCTCTGCCCAGCAAGGGCAGGACCCAATGCTTAGATCAGCTGATAGCTGTGCGGCACATAGCGGTATCCGCCTTCGCCGCGTGTCTTAATATATCCCATCCCGGGGAACGGCATGTGATACCCGATCAGAGGGAAGCGATCCGCCGATGCCATATCCATAATCTTTTTCCGGGTCGCAGCAGCGGCGGCCTTGTCCATATCAAAGCGGACTTCCCAATCGGGGTAGGCGACCGACCAGACGTAGTGGTTGGCTGTGTCCGCCATCAGCAGCAGCTGTTTGCCACCACTTTCCAACATATAGCTCATGTGGCCGGGTGTGTGGCCAAAGCTTTCTACCGCTGTGATGCCAGAACGCACATCATCGCCACTGCCAATAAAGCTGAACTTTTCAGCGAGCGGTTTGACTTTGCCTGCAAACCCTTCGTTGTCGGTTTTCGCCCAAGCATCAAATTCAACTTGTCCTGTTACATAGGCCGCGCCCGCAAAGGTTTCGTTGCCGCCAGCATCAGTCAACCCGCCAATATGGTCACCATGCATGTGGGTGATGACAACATGGGTCACATCCGATGCGTCATAACCCGCTGCATTCAGCGCCTTGGTGGTGCCTTCTGCGTTCAGACCTGTGTCAAACAGAATGACATCTGATCCAGTGTTCACAACAGTTGGGGTAAAGAAGAATTGCGCGGCGTCTGTTGCAAGGAAGTTGTCGGCGCTGACATCGTTGAAGGTGGCATCGTCAACATTCAGGCCAAAAATCTGGTGAGGGTTTTCTACGCTGCGGCTGCCAACCAAAAGGGTTGTCACTTTGAAATCACCTAGTGTGAAATCCCGGTGCGTGGGCATCGAAGTTGCCGCATGGCCGTCCGCACGGATCAGGGACGGAGCAGCGGCCAAGGGCAATGTTGCGCCCGCAAGCAGAGTTTGGCGACGTGAGAGTTTCATGTAAATTCACCTATTTTTGTTGGGATTACCCGCGTAGATAGCGCGTCACAGTCAAACAGCAACCAACAGCTTTGTGAAGTTTCAAAAGAAATATTGATAGCTGCGTCCAGAAACGGTGCTAAATCCAGCAAGATTTGCGTGTGCGACCTGAGGCACATTGTCGATAGGAACACTCTGGGAGCCTGAAATGTCGTCACAATATGAAAGACGTATACTGCGCGTGCTGACATATATTCATGACAACCCGGGCGAAGACCTGTCTTTGGATCAGCTTGCCGAAGTGGCTGCGATGTCGCGGTTTCACTGGCATCGGGTTTTTCAGGCGATGACCGGAGAAACCTGCGCGCAAGCAGTCCGTCGATTGCGGATGTTTCGCGCGGCGAATTGGTTGTTACACACGTCTTGGCCCGTAGAAAAGATCGCAAGATCAGTAGGCTATCCAAATGTTAACAGCTTTTCACGGGTGTTTCGTGAAGAGATAGGATCGTCTCCGAAAGTGTTCCAGAAAAGCGGGAAATTTACCGCGCAATTGAAACCAAAAAGAACTGGAGACCACAAAATGTTTGATGTTGAAATCAAAACCACGCCAGCGCATCGGTTGGCTGCGATGAAACACACGGGTGCTTATACCAAGATCGGTGGTTGCTTTGAAAAGATCGCGCAGATTGCGACGATGCAGGGGCTATGGGCGCATTCAGGAGGATTGGTACGCGTGCATTATGATGACCCCAATGTTGTGCCCGAACCGGAATTGCGCAGCTATGCGGGGCTGATCCTGAAGGCGGATGTGGCGTTACCTGAGGGGTTGGAAGAGGTCAGGTTAACCGGAGGGACCTATGCTGTGCTGCGATATAAAGGGCCATATACGGGCATTGGTGTCGCCTATGATCATCTGTTTGGCAGATGGTTACCGGAGTCAGACAAAGAACCTGCGGATGCCCCGGCCTATGAGATGTATCTGAACACCCCCCAAGACACAGCTCAGGAGGAGTTGCTGACCGAGATCTATCTGCCCTTGGCTGCTTAGCTCAGGAGCAATTGATTTGCGCATAACAGCTTCGCTCCTGCGCGGCGCCCTCACTTGGGTTCATTCTTTGTGCAGCGATCTACAACAGAGTCCTGTTTGGAAGCACAGCAGGCATTTGACCCTGTCGATCCACCTAAGTATCCTCTGGTAAGGGCGCTGCGCACACCATTGATTTTCAAGTTTCCGCCCTAAATCGCCGAATGCGAAATGGCACATGCTCATTTTCCTAAGCGGGAATGGATTCGAAATGACAATGATAATCCGGCAGGCTACGGCAGAAGATCGCGCGGAATGGGGCGCCTTGTTCGAAGCCTATTGTCAGTTTGGCGGTGCTGAACAGACTTCTGAAATGCGAGATCGCGTTTGGGCGTGGATACATTCCCCGACCGCTCAGACCTTATGTTTTGTTGCTGAAAATGATCGGGGTGAAGTTGTTGGTTTTGTTCACTTTAGACCGTATGAACGACCGATGCCCGCAACAAAGGGCGCATACATCGATGATATGTTTGTCGCCCCCTCTATGCGTGGGCAAAGGGTGGTTGACAGAATGATCGAGGCAGTTGGCGGATATGCCAGAGATCAAGGTTGGGATGTCGTTCGATGGATGACATCCGAAACCAACTATCGGGCCAGAGCGGTTTATGATCGACATGCTACCAAGAGCAATTGGATAACCTATCAACTGGACCTCTGAGGTATAGAGGCTTGGGGTCACTCCTAGCTTTATGGGTGAACAGAGCGTTGTCTGAATTGTAGGGAGTGGACCCTGCGCCCCACAAGAAAAAGGCCCCGCAGTCTGCGAGGCCTTCTGAATTTTGATATATCGCTGTCTTATTGCTTGGCTGTCAGGCCCATGTGTTCGCCCATGGCAACCATATCTGACAACAGCTTGGCTGCGTCATCTACGGGGCCGGGTTCATTTTCAAACGCTTCTTTTGCGTTTGAATACATGGTCTTGGCTTCTTCAACCATTGCATCAAGGTGCTCTTGGGTCATGTCGCCCTTGGCCACAGCGCGTTCAGCCAGAACCGAAACGCCATCGGCGCGGATCTCAGCAAAACCACCGGTGACGACATAATCCTGAGACCCTTCGGGGCCATCAATTGTCAGCACACCGGGGCGCAGGGTGGTGATGGTGGGGGCATGCCCCTCCATCGCCGTCATGTCGCCGTCAGCGCCGGGGATCTGGACGGATGTGACCTGCAAAGAGGCCAGCCGCCGCTCGGGCGACACCAGATCGAATTGCATCGTGTCTGCCATTGCGTTGTGCTCCCTTACGCCGCGTCAGCTGCCATTTTCTCGGCTTTCGCCTTTACGTCGTCGATGCCACCAACCATGTAGAACGCGCCTTCGGGCAGGTGGTCATAGTCACCGGCCACAACCGCTTTGAACGACGCGATGGTGTCATCCAAAGGCACCTGAATGCCGTCAGAACCGGTAAAGACCTTGGCCACGTCAAACGGCTGGGACAAGAAACGTTCGATTTTACGCGCACGGGACACGGTCATTTTGTCGTCTTCTGACAATTCGTCCATGCCGAGGATCGCGATGATATCTTGCAGCGATTTGTAGCGCTGAAGGATCTGCTGAACGTCGGTGGCGACTTTGTAATGCTCTTCACCGATGATCTGTGGGTCAAGCAAACGAGATGTGGAGCCAAGCGGGTCCACAGCAGGGTAAATGCCTTTCTCGGAGATCGCACGATCCAGAACCGTTGTCGCGTCAAGGTGCGCAAAGGACGTTGCAGGAGCGGGGTCAGTCAAGTCATCCGCAGGCACGTAGACGGCCTGAACAGAGGTGATCGACCCGTTTTTGGTGGAGGAGATACGTTCTTGCATCGCGCCCATGTCGGTGGCCAGCGTCGGCTGGTAGCCCACAGCAGACGGGATACGACCCAGGAGAGCAGACACCTCGGAACCGGCTTGGGTAAAGCGGAAGATGTTGTCCACAAAGAACAGAACGTCAGAACCGGATTCATCACGGAACTGTTCGGCCAAAGTCAGACCGGACAGAGCCACACGCATACGCGCACCTGGAGGTTCGTTCATCTGGCCGTAAACCAGCGCAATTTTGGAAGACGCCATGTCATCAGGAACGATAACACCGGATTCGATCATCTCGTGATACAGATCGTTCCCTTCACGCGTCCGTTCGCCCACACCCGCAAATACGGACAGACCGGAGTGCACTTTGGCGATGTTGTTGATCAATTCCATGATCAGAACAGTTTTGCCCACGCCGGCACCGCCGAAGAGACCGATTTTACCACCTTTGGTGTAAGGGGCGAGCAGGTCGATCACTTTGATGCCTGTGGTCAGGATCTCAGTTTCGGTGGATTGTGCGTCAAAAGACGGTGCATCGCCGTGGATGGCGCGCTTTTCGTCTGTTTCAACGGGGCCTTTTTCGTCAACGGGGTCGCCGGTGACGTTCAGGATACGGCCAAGGGTCGCTTTGCCAACAGGCACCTGAATAGGTGCACCGGTGTCAGATACTTTCGCGCCCCGGACGAGACCTTCGGTGGCGTCCATCGCAATGGCGCGAACTGTGTTCTCGCCAAGGTGCTGGGCCACTTCGAGCACCAGGTCTTTGCCTTGGTTTTCAGTGTTAAGGGCGTTGAGGATCTCAGGCAGGTTATCTTCGAACTGCACGTCAACGACGGCGCCGATGACCTGAGTAATTTTGCCGACTGCATTTGCCATGTCGTTTCTCCGGTTATGTCTACAGCGCTTCCGCGCCGGAAATGATTTCAATCAGCTCGTTCGTGATGACGGCCTGACGGGAACGGTTGTATTCGATTGTCAGGTTCTCGATCATGTCGCCTGCGTTACGGGTCGCGTTGTCCATGGCGGACATCCGCGCGCCCTGCTCTGAGGCGGCATTTTCCAGAAGACCCGAGAAGATCGCCGTGGCGACGCCGCGAGGCAGCAGATCGGCCAAAATGGCTTCTTCGGAAGGTTCGTAATCGAACAGGGTAGCAGCCCCTTGGTCCTCACCTGCGTCTTCGAACTTGGCCGGGATGATTTGCTGGGCCTGTGGGATTTGGCTGACCACATTGACAAAGTCAGCGTAGAACAGCGTTGCCACATCAAATTCACCAGCGTCAAAGCGACCCAAAACGTCCTTGGCAATGCCTTGGGCGTCTGTGTAGCTCAGGCGCTTGACCTCGGTCATGTCGACATGACCGATCAGATGATCTGTCAAATCGCGCTTGAGCTGATCACGGCCTTTTTTGCCAACCGTCAAGATTTTGACGGTCTTGCCAGCGGCCAGCAGATCATTGGCCATAACGCGGGCTTTTTTGACGATGTTGGTGTTAAACCCACCACACAAGCCGCGTTCTGATGTCATGACGATGAGCAATTGGACCTGATCAGACCCGGTGCCCGAAAGCAATTTTGGGGCTGAATCAGAACCGCCAACAGACGCCGCGAGCCCTGCCATCACAGCGTTAAAACGCTCTGTGTAGGGGCGCGATGCCTCAGCTGCTTCTTGGGCGCGGCGAAGTTTCGCCGCGGCAACCATTTGCATGGCTTTGGTGATCTTGCGGGTCGATTTGACCGACGTGATCCTGTTTTTAAGGTCTTTGAGATTTGCCATTGGCTTATCTCTCCTTAAGCGAAGTCAGCGGCGTAGGAATCGAGCGCAGCTTTGATTTTATCTTCCAGCTCGTCTTTCACCTTGCGATCGTTGTCGGTGATGTCCTTGAGCAGGTCCGCATGTTTGCCACGCAGGTGAGCAAGCAAGCCTTGTTCCCAACGGCCCACATCGCCAACCTCATGTTTGTCGAGGTAGCCATGTGTACCCGCATAGATCACACAGACGATCTCGGCGTTGGTTAGCGGCGCATATTGTGGTTGCTTCATCAGTTCGGTCAAACGTGCACCACGGTTCAGCAACTGCTGAGTGGCGGCGTCAAGGTCGGAACCAAACTGCGCAAAAGCGGCCATTTCGCGGTACTGCGCGAGGGACAATTTCACCGGACCCGCCACAGAGGACATCGCCTTGGTCTGAGCAGAGGAGCCCACACGGGAAACCGACAGACCTGTGTTCACGGCAGGACGGATGCCTTGATAGAAGAGTTCCGTTTCCAAGAAGATCTGACCGTCGGTGATGGAGATCACGTTGGTTGGAATAAACGCGGATACGTCACCACCTTGGGTTTCGATCACAGGCAAAGCTGTAAGGGAACCGGCACCGAAGTCTTCGTTCAGCTTTGCAGAACGTTCCAGCAGACGGGAGTGAAGATAGAAAACGTCGCCAGGATAAGCTTCACGCCCTGGTGGGCGGCGCAGCAACAAGGACATCTGACGATAGGACACAGCCTGTTTGGACAGGTCATCATAGATGATCAACGCGTGGCGGCCATTGTCGCGGAAGAATTCCGCCATCGCGGTCGCGGCATAAGGCGCAAGGAACTGCATCGGGGCCGGATCGGACGCGGTTGCAGCCACAACGATTGAATATTCAATCGCGCCGGATTCTTCGAGCTTTTTAACCAACTGCGCCACGGTGGAGCGTTTCTGGCCAATCGCAACGTAGACGCAGTAGAGTTTCTTGTACTCGTCGTCGCCCGCCGCTTCGTTGTAGGATTTCTGGTTCAGGATCGCATCCAGAGCCACGGCGGTTTTACCGGTCTGACGGTCACCAATGATCAATTCACGCTGGCCACGGCCAATTGGGATCATCGCATCCACAGATTTAAGGCCGGTTGCCATTGGTTCGTGAACAGATTTACGCGGGATGATGCCCGGCGCCTTGACGTCGGCAACGCCGCGGGCTTTGGCACCCAACGGACCTTTGCCATCGATCGGGTTACCCAGACCATCAACAACACGACCCAACAGTTCGTTGCCCACAGGCACGTCCACGATGGAGTTTGTGCGCTTGACTGTGTCACCTTCTTTGATGTCACGGTCAGACCCGAAGATCACCACACCAACATTGTCGGCTTCGAGGTTCAGGGCCATGCCCTGAATGCCACCGGGGAATTCGACCATTTCACCAGCCTGAACTGAGTCCAGACCGTAAACCCGTGCAATACCGTCACCGACGGAGAGCACGCGGCCCACTTCGGCCACCTCAGCTTCTTGACCAAAGTTCTTGATCTGGTCTTTCAGGATCGCAGAAATTTCTGCAGCTTGGATACCCATTTATCCGACCTCTTTCATTGCGTTCTGTAGGGAATTGAGCTTTGAGCGGATCGACGTATCGATCATCTTGGAGCCCACTTTGACGATAAGCCCGCCGATGAGTGTTTCATCAACAGACGTTTGTAGCGTAACGATTTTGCCAGTCCGCGCCTTGAGCGACTTGGCAAGTTTATCAGATTGCGCCTTGGTCAGCGCTTTGGCGGATGTCACCTCGGCGGTGACCTCGCCTTTGTCCTCAGCGATTGTATCGCGCAGGGTTTTGACCAACTGCGGCAACACAAACAAACGGCGCTTTGACGCCATCAGAGCCAGCGTGTTGGCCATGGTTGCAGACAGTTTCATTTTCTTAGTCAGCGCAGTGATCGCATCCCCTTGCTGTGCGCGGGAATAGATGGGTGACTGAATCAGCGCGCGGAAATCTGCGCTGTCATCAAGAACCCCTTGCAGAGCGTTCAAGTCGCTCTCAATATCTTTGACCTTCTTGGTCTCCTTGGCCAATTCGTAAACAGCAGATGCGTAGCGCTGTGCGATGCCGGTGGAAATCGAAGCTGTTTCGGACACGTCCATCCTCTCGTTCTTCAGGCCGGGCACGAAAACGAAGTCGCGTCACCGGAGTGTTGGCGCGGCTTGAAGGGTGTTCAAGACGTCTAAATCACGCGCCATGTAACAGAGGGAATAACACATCGCAACACTGTAACGTGTGTCGAATTGACAGCCGTTGCAGCTTTATGAATTGGGGCGGCCCGCAACCCCCCGAAAGCATGCGGAAATGTGGCGCTATTGGAGGCGTAAACAAAACAATAATACGAATCTTGCCCTATCGTTGCCAGTATTCGCCACACTGAGGCCCGATTAATCGTCCAAATCCATAAAAAATTAATTCAATCAGTGCCCCATAAGAGGGCTCCGAGCAATTGAGGATGAGCTTATGTTGGCCATTGGAATATTATCAGTTCTGACTGTGGGATTTGCTGTCGCATCGTCTGGCGGGGACGAAGACATCCCGGACATCGACGCAATTGACCCGATGCTTGATGATCCTGAGATCATGCAAGGTCCTTTGGGAATTGAGTTTTTTGCAGGCAACGATCTGGATGAGGATGATCGCGAAGAGATCGACGCCTTTGTTCAGAATGTCGAAGACAACCCCGATCAGGATGTCGATGATGTTGTCATGGGCCTACAGGAGTTGTTCGATGATCTGGGGCTTGAGGACAGTTTTGTCACCGCGCCCGAAGAGGCTGAGCAGGAAGCAGAGGCGCCGGAGACAGAAGACCCTGAAACCGCTGAAGAAGAGATCACCTTGCCGTTGGCCAAACCCGGCGAACCAGAGGGCGGACGGCCCCCGACCGGTGATGAATTCCGGGACCCGCTGATCCTTGCAGAAGAATTGGCCGAACAGCAGATTCTTGATGACATTGCCGCCGAAGAGGCCCGTCAGCCGGTTAACCTTGTTACTGTCAGCGAATCTAATGGCGAAGAGATCGCTGATGCATTGGTGCTCATCGAAGGCTCTGGTGAAGGCGAAGAGGTCGACCGCAGTTTTGTGGTAACCGGCCCTGAGACTGATCACGATATCGATGTGCGATATGATGCCGAACATACCTTTTTGATCAACTATTCCGAGACAACCGGAGAGGTCACAGCCGCGTTGAATTCAAACATCAACGGACCAGAGGGGACACCGCAGAAATCAACCAGCACGACCGAGGATGAAGAAGGCAATCTGATCACCGAGGTCACGTGGACCAACGGGTTCACGGGCAGCACCGATATCACCATCGACGTCACAGCTGAGCAAATTGGCGAACATGTCGCACAGATTGATCTGCTTAACAGCGCGGATAACCTTGCCTTTGAATTTGACCCCGAGGTGAACGGCAATTTCCATCTGTTCTTTTATGAGGCCGAGGATGGAGAAGAAGGCGAAACCAGCACAACCAAGCGCGCCTTTATTGTGCAGACTGCATCAACGCAGGACAGCCTATCGGAAAGCGAAGTCAACGCCATCGCAGAACAAGGCGCGATGCGCAGCGCCACGACCAATGTGTTGGCGGAGATCTACCTTGGCAATGATGCGTTGTTTGCCAATGCTGTGCCAGAAGAAGGCGAAGACCCTGCCGATTGGATCAACGACTTTATCAATGACAACCCAACGATTGTTGCAAACATCGCCTGGGCGTCGGTATCTCAGCATGACGACGGCGCTGCGGAAGCGGAACCCGATGAGGATGAGGACACCCCATCATCAGGCGACACGTTAGATTTTGGCCTCGGTGACTTATTCGGGGGCGCTGGCCCGAACGTTGGGTTCCTGGGACTTTAGAAGTTGCTAAGAACGCCCCCTCAGGGCCGCGACAACAGTGTCGGGGCCCTGACGGGTTGCTGGGGTCAGTAACAAGGCGCGGTGACCCTGCACTGCTGCATTTCCGGCATCAAAGATCGTATCCGGGGTTTGCGCGGTTTAGCTTTCGGATCAGCCCCGGCCAGACAAGGTTATCCCCTGCCCCCGGCGTAAAGGCAGCACCAGCCTGCGCGGCAACGGTATCGGCCATGCCTTGGGGTTCTTCATGCAGATTTTCTGAGCCCGCGGATTGGGCGAAAATCTGAGTCTTGCAAGCATTTTCGAGAAAATACATCCGTAAGAACGCAATTGCGCAATTCGGACCAACGGTCAGCGTACCATGATTGCGCAACATCAGCAGGTTCTTATCCCCAAGGTCTTTTACGATGCGGACGCGTTCATCAAGTTCCAGTGCGATGCCTTCGTAGTCATGATACGCCAGATCGTTGTTCACAATCATCGAAAACTGGGTATAGCGGCGCAGCCCTTGGTTTTGCACCGATACAGCAACGCCATAAGGCGTATGAACATGGATCACACACCCTGCGTTTTCACGGGCGGAATGAATCGCCGAATGGATGGTGAACCCCGCTGGATTAATGAAGTATGGGGTCTCTTGGCAAATATTCCCATCCAGATCGATTTTGACCAGACTTGACGCGGTGATCTCGTCAAACATCAGACCGTAGGGGTTGATGAGAAACCGTTCTTGGCCGTCTTCATCCGGCAGGCGCGCGGAAATATGGGTGAAGACAAGGTCCGTCCAACCGTGCAAAGCGCACAGGCGGTAGGTTGCGGCCAATTCGACGCGCAACTTCCATTCCGCATCTGACACTGAGCCTTTGAGTGTTGGTAAGCCGGCAGGGTCGGGAATATCAAATCCCGAACTCAGAGCCGGTGTGGATTGATCGTTCATCTTTCTTTCCTCCCGTTTTCTGACACCCAGCTTAGGGTCATGATCCAAGTGTTTCTATCTTTCAAAACGTGACGTTGCGCGCTTTTGCCCGGCATTGAAAATACATGAACTGTTACCAAGTAGATGATATTGCTTTGCGGGCCGCCCCAAAGGCGGCACGCGTCGGGCGTACATTTGCAGGCGCATCGTCCTTTCCAAGGCAAAGCGGCAAATCGTGTTTTGCCACGTAAGGCGTGCAATGTCAGAACAAACGGGCCCAAAGGATTTTGATTCGATGTATTACTCCCTGTCTGTTGACGAGCGCGCTGCATTTCTTGATGCAAACTGGACAGCGCTGGACAGCGCGACGTACTTTAGCGATCAGGAAATCACCTATAGCTTTCTGACAAACGAAGACGGGCGGGCCTCTTTTGGCAGCGTACCAACTGGCGAAAGGTTTCGCTTTACTGCGTTCAATGCTGAGGAGCGTCAGGTAACGGAATTCTACTTTGAATATCTGTCACGTTTCACGCCGCTGACTTTCACGCAGGTGCCCGGCAATGACGGTCAAATTGGGCTGGGTACCCACAACATGACATTTGCAGGCTATGCGACCTATCCGGTTGATGGAGCTGACGATGGGTCTGTCTTTATCGCCTCTGACCTCACCAGCGAGTTTTTCAGTTTTCAAAGTACATTGGTGCACGAAATTGGCCACGCTGTTGGGTTGAGCCACACGTTTGAGGGCGCAAACACGGCATTTGCTGAGACTGAAGACGACAACCGGTTGGTGACAACCATGTCCTACAACAGAGCGTATCTTTCTGAGACGGATGTTGGGCCGTCGAACCTTGATTTCATCGGACATCTGAATGGCTTTCGCAGTCTCGACATTGCCGCGCTTCAAAACGTCTATGGGACGCCTGAGGATGACATCGCTGATATCTACACGCTGAACTATGACGGGCGTTGGGAGGTCGACGGCACGGATTGGGACATTTCTGTCCTGACGCCATGGGTGCTGGTGGATACGGGGGGCTATGACACGGTTGATGCAAGCGCGCTTGATCTTGGTGTGGCGCTGGCCTTTGATTTTGGCACAGGTCTGTTTTTCGACAAAGACCAATATATCGACTTCTACTTTTTCGACACTGATACCTTTGGCAACGGTTTTGAGTCGGCCGAAATCGTACCGCATCTTGAGATCATGCCCGGCACAGTCATCGAAGAATATATCGGCAGCGGTGGGGTGGACCGGGTGACCGGGGATGAGCAAACGCAATTTGTGTATGCGGGAAATGGTGCTGATCAGGTTTTTGGGGTTGGCGGTCATGACTGGCTGTTTGGTGAGGCCGGGGAGGATGAGCTCTATGGCGGAACCGGTTATGATGTGCTTGTCGGGGGCACGGGCGGTGACAGGCTGAATGGGCAGGAAGGCGATGATGTTCTGATTGCAGGAGCCAGCCGGGAGGCGGACAACGCGCATGACTTTGCGATCTTTGACGGGGCGCGTGCGGCGTTTACTGTCACGGGGGGGCGTGATTATGCAGTGGTCGTGAATGCGAGTGGTGAGCGCGACAAATTGTTTGGCATCGATGCGATCATTTTTGACGATGAAACGGTCACCCTGGACGCCGGTTCGGCGCTTGACGGGGCCGGCAACCCCGAAGATTTCATCGTCGCGGAACGTGTCGCCCTGTTGTATGAGGCCGCGCTAAACAGGGATGGCGTGATCGACTTGCCGGGGTTGAATTTTTACATTGGCGTGACTGAACGCGATGGGTTAAGCGATGTTTTTCTGGCTCAGGACCTGATGAACAGCCCTGAATTTGCAGAAAACTTCGGTGATCCCGGCACCCTGTCGAACGCGGGTTTTCTGGAGCGGATTTATCTGAATGTTCTCAACCGGGCCTCGGATGAGGCAGGACAGCAATTCTATTTAGATCTGTTGCAGGATGGCAGTATTTCCAAGGCTGAGGCCTTGGCTGATATTGCGATCAGCCCTGAGAACGCGGTGGCCTCCACAGGTGTGTTGAGCGCGTTGTATCAGACCGGCGCGGAGGGTTGGGATTTTCTGTGACATCCACTGAAGGCCTGTGCAAAAAGGGGGCCTGACCTGTCGCGGAATAGAGGAGAAGCAGATGCAGTGCCATGAAGTAGATTATGAAATTTTTGGCGACGACATGCAGATTGTCGAAGTTGAGCTAGACCCGTCAGAAATCGTAATCGCAGAGGCGGGCGCGATGAATTACATGGATGATGGCATCGGCTTTGAGACGCGGCTTGGTGATGGGTCGCGGCCATCGGGCGGGATCATGGATTCGCTGTTGAACGTTGGGAAACGGGTGCTGACCGGTGAATCGATTTTCATGACCCATTTCAAGAACGCCGGTGCGGGCAAGAAACGGGTGGCCTTTGCCGCGCCTTACCCGGGCAAGATTATTCCGCTCGACATGGCGACCCTTGGCGGAGAGCTGATCTGTCAAAAAGATGCTTTTTTATGTGCGGCGTTTGGGACCTCTACCGATATTGCGTTGCAGCGAAAGTTGGGCGCAGGTTTTTTTGGCGGTGAAGGGTTCATCCTGCAACGGCTGCGTGGAGATGGGATGGCCTTTATCCATGTCGGGGGTACGGTGATCAAACGCGTGTTGGCCCCCGGTGAGGTTTTGCGGGTGGATACCGGATGTCTGGCCGCGATGACAGGCGATGTTGATTATGACATCGAACGTGCGGGTGACCTTAAATCCATGGTGTTTGGCGGCGAAGGTATCTTTTTGGCGACATTGCGGGGGCCGGGCACGGTTTATCTGCAAAGCCTGCCGTTCTCGCGTCTCGCGGATCGGGTGTTGCGCGCGGCACGCCCGGGCGGCAGCAAAGGCGAAGGGTCATTGCTGGGAGGGTTGGGTGACATGTTTGGGGACAGATAAGATGCGTTAATCGCACCCAAAGGTTAGCCCCCTATCCCTGCGCGCGTCCAACAGCGGGTTCTGTCAGTCCGACCTGAACCCGGGCAGGTTTACGGTTTCGTGTCACGGTACCTTTGGGTGGATAGACAAGTTTGGTTGCCTCAACCATGAACGCGCCCCCTGCGGCAATGGCAGGCACCTTGCGGCCCATGCTTTCAAACAGACGGGCGGACTTCATCCAGATCCGTTGATGAGACGGAAACTGATAGAGCGCTCCCAAATGACGCTCCGGCAGGAATTGATGTTTCTTGAGATGCATGTCCAGCTGACTGGGGGAATAGGGGCGGCCATAGCCAAAAGGTGTGGCATCACGGCGCGCCCAAAGCCCTGCCCGGTTTGGCACAATGAACAAAACCTTGCCGCCCGGCCCCAACACCCGCCAGCATTCTTCGAGCAAGTCGGACGGCCGTTCGCAGGTTTCCAGCCCATGGAGCAGGACAAGTTTATCAACATGTCCTGTTTCGATCGGCCACAGCGTTTCTTCGGTTAAAACAGAGGTGTTTGGCATGCCGGGCGGCCATGGCATCACGCCTTGGGGACCGGGCATAAGGGTGATCACCCGGCGCGCATCTTTGAGATAGGGGCGCAGCAAGGGGGCGGCAAAACCAAAGCCAACCACGGTCTGGCCTTTGGCTTCCGGCCAAACCTCAAGCATGCGCTCGCGCAGCGATTTTTGCGCGGCCCGGCCCAGCGTGCTGCGATAATAAAAATTGCGCAGGTCTTGCACATCAAGGTGCATTGCAGCTCAGCCTTTGTAGTGTCACTCTGTGATGATCGGACCTCACTTATAGCAACATGCAAGGAATGCGCCATGGCTTTTGACCTGATCACAATCCCCTGTCTTAGCGACAATTACGCCTTTTTGTTGCGCGATCATGCCAGCGGTGATGTGGTTCTTGTGGACGTGCCAGAGGCCGGGCCCGTCAAAGCGGAGCTGGCGGCAAGGGGATGGCGTTTGACGCAGGTTTGGTTGACACACCATCATTATGATCATGTCGATGGCTTGGCCGATTTGCTTGCTGATTATCCGGCTCAGGTGGTGGGAGCCAAAGCCGATGCACACCGCCTGCCTGATCTGGATGTCGCGGTAAGTGAAGGGGACAACCTCCCCTTTGGGTCCATGCAAGCCGAGGTTTTTGATGTGTCGGGCCATACAATCGGGCATATCGCGTTTTATGTGGCTGGGGCTGATGTGTGTTTCACCGCTGACAGCCTCATGGCGCTGGGATGTGGGCGGCTGTTTGAGGGCACACCGGCGCAGATGTGGGGTTCAATGCAAAAGTTGATGGCATTGCCCGGCGACACCACGATTTGTTCAGGCCATGAATACACCGCCTCCAATGCGAAATTCGCATTGACAGTTGATCCAGACAATGTGGCCCTTATATCAAGGGCAAGCGACATCGATGCCGCCCGCGCTCAAGGCGTAGCTACTGTTCCCTCAACCTTACAAACCGAACTTGACACAAATCCCTTCCTTCGGCCCGCCGATCCCGGAATTCGCGCCACTTTGGGGATGCAAACCGCCTCTGATGAAGATGTTTTTGCCGAAATCCGCCGACGCAAGGACAACTTTTAAACGCTAGATTAATGGCAAATTAACCCGATCACGCTTTTTGTGAATAAATTTTACAAGAAAACGCTTGAAGCTGGGCGGTGATCAACCAAACTCTAATACTAAGAGGCCATGGTCGGACCGGGGGCACTGTGATACCGCAGCATCCTCACCGGCCCAATAGGATAAGGAGCACCCACGTGCCTTCATTCTCAACTACACTAGAGCAGGCAATTCATTCCGCATTGGCATTGGCCAACGCCCGCAGGCACGAGTTTGCCACGCTGGAACATTTGCTGTTGGCGTTGATAGATGAACCCGATGCAGTGCAAGTGATGAAAGCGTGTTCTGTTGATGTGGACGAGCTGCGCGATACGCTGGTTGAATTCGTGGACGAGGACCTGAGCAATCTGGTCACAGATGTTGACGGGTCCGAAGCCGTCCCGACAGCCGCCTTTCAACGGGTCATTCAACGTGCAGCTATTCACGTGCAATCATCTGGACGAACCGAGGTCACAGGCGCGAATGTTCTGGTCGCTATTTTTGCAGAGCGCGAAAGCAATGCGGCCTATTTCCTGCAAGAACAGGATATGACCCGATATGATGCGGTGAATTACATCGCCCACGGCGTTGCCAAAGACCCCGCTTATGGGGAGGCGCGCCCGGTTGCCGGGGCCCCTGAGCATGAAGAAGAAACGCTTGGTGTGACAGAAGGCGAAAAGAAAGAATCCGCGCTGGAGAAATATTGCGTGGATCTGAACGCCAAATCCCGCGAAGGAGATATTGACCCGCTGATTGGCCGCGATTCCGAAGTGGAACGTTGCATTCAGGTGCTGTGCCGCCGTCGCAAGAACAACCCGTTGTTGGTTGGCGACCCTGGTGTCGGCAAGACCGCGATTGCAGAAGGGCTTGCACGCCAGATCGTGGCGGGTGAAACACCGGAAGTTCTTTCGGAAACCACCATCTATTCACTCGACATGGGCGCATTGTTGGCCGGTACCCGGTACCGCGGTGATTTTGAGGAACGCCTCAAGGCGGTTGTCTCAGAGCTTGAAGAACATGACGATGCGGTTTTGTTTATCGATGAGATTCACACGGTAATTGGCGCTGGTGCGACATCTGGTGGTGCGATGGACGCCTCCAACCTGCTGAAGCCTGCCTTGGCGGGTGGCAAACTGCGCACAATGGGGTCCACCACCTATAAAGAATTCCGCCAGCATTTTGAAAAGGACCGCGCGCTTTCCCGCCGGTTCCAGAAAATCGACGTGAATGAACCCTCTGTCGAAGACGCCGTTAAGATTCTGAAAGGGCTGAAACCCTATTTTGAGGATCACCATTCGGTCAAATACACCTCCGATGCGATCAAAACGAGTGTTGAGCTGGCGGCGCGTTATATCAATGACCGTAAACTGCCCGATTCCGCAATTGATGTAATTGATGAAGCTGGGGCGGCACAGCACCTCGTCATTGCCTCCAAACGCCGCAAAACCATCGGCACGAAAGAAATCGAAGGCGTTGTTGCCAAAATTGCCCGCATCCCTCCCAAAACTGTGTCCAAGGACGATGTTGTGGTGCTCAAAGACCTTGAAGCCTCGCTGAAGCGGGTGGTCTTTGGTCAGGACAAGGCGATCGAAGCCTTGGCATCGGCCATCAAATTGGCCCGCGCAGGCCTGCGCGAACCTGAAAAGCCTATTGGGAACTATTTGTTCGCAGGTCCAACTGGCGTGGGTAAAACAGAAGTTGCAAAACAGCTGGCGGATACGCTTGGTGTGGAACTGTTGCGTTTTGACATGTCAGAATACATGGAAAAACACGCGGTGAGCCGCCTGATCGGTGCGCCTCCCGGCTATGTTGGGTTTGATCAGGGCGGCATGTTGACGGATGGTGTGGATCAGCATCCGCATTGTGTGTTGCTGCTGGATGAAATGGAAAAGGCCCACCCGGATGTCTACAATATCCTTTTGCAAGTGATGGACCACGGCAAGCTGACGGATCACAATGGACGTACGGTTGATTTCCGCAATGTTGTGTTGATCATGACCTCCAACGCAGGCGCATCAGAGCAAGCGAAAGAGGCAATTGGCTTTGGCCGCGATCGGCGTACAGGCGAAGATACCGCCGCAATTGAGCGGACCTTTACACCAGAATTCCGCAATCGCCTGGATGCGGTGATCAGCTTTGCCGCGCTCCCCAAGAAGGTCATCTTGCGCGTTGTTGAAAAATTTGTGTTGCAGCTAGAAGCGCAACTGATGGACCGTAATGTGACGTTCGAATTGTCCAAAAAAGCCGCAGAGTGGTTGGCTGACAAAGGATATGATGACAAAATGGGGGCCCGCCCGCTTGGCCGGGTCATTCAAGAGCATATCAAGAAACCACTGGCCGAAGAACTGCTTTTCGGCAAGTTGGCCAAAGGTGGGATAGTGAAAGTAGGGGTCAAGAAAGGCGAACTTGATCTGGCTATTCTTGATCCGGAGACACGTAAGATCTCGGGTGACAAACCACCGCTGTTGACCGCCGAATGATCATTCGGGCTGTTCTGGCCCTAGCTCTATCCTCCGCCTTGCCTGCGCTGGCGGAGGATTTGATCCTCGCCAATCCCGTTGATTGTGTGCTGGGCGACGAGTGCTACATCCAACAATATATGGACCGCGACCCCGGAAAAGGGTTCAGCGATTACCACTGCCAAGCGCTGAGCTATGACGGGCATAAAGGCACTGATTTCGCGTTGCCTACACGGGCGGCTATGATCTCAGGCGTCAATGTGTTGGCCGCCGCAGATGGGCGGGTCCTCGGCTTTCGCGATGGAATGTCAGACGACGGCTATAACGATGCCACAGCCGCTGAGATCGAAGGCAAGGAATGTGGCAATGGCGTGCTGCTGGTGCATCCCGGAGGTTGGGAAACGCAATATTGCCATCTCAAAAACGGCTCCATCAACATCCGCAACGATCAGACGGTCAAAGCCGGGGACATCCTGGGCGAAATCGGTCAATCCGGAAAAGCCGAATTTCCACATCTGCATTTTTCTGTCCGCAAGGGCGGTAAGAAAGTAGACCCGTTTGATCCAGATGGCGCCCTTACTTGCGACACGCCCGGCGACACTACCCTGTGGGCAAAAACCCCGATCTATCAGCCCGGAGGGGTGGTAGATATTGGGATTACCGATGCAATACCGGACTATGACGACGTCAAGGCAGGAACAGCGGGCGCAGAAAACTTATCAACATCATCACCCGCTTTGGTGATCTTTGGTTTCACCTTTGGCACCCGCAAAGATGATGTTGTTCGCTTGTCCCTTACCGGACCGGTGGGAGAAGTTGTCAGCACGGAGTCAGTACTGGAACGCAGACACGCACAAGCCTTTCGCGCAATCGGCAAACACCGACGCCGTGACTGGGCCGCGGGTGACTACGTTGGCACAGCAAGCTTGATCCGCGATGGCAAAGTGATCAGCTCCAAGACCAGAGAATTTACGCTCGCTCCGGCCAAATAGGCGCTACCTTGTCATCCTCGCTGAGGAGAACCAATCACCGGCGTAAAGTGGCCCTCTGGGCCAACCTGCCCTCACATCCGATTGTCCCAGTTCCTTGCCCGCGTAAGGGGGCCCTTTGGGCCACCATCCAACTTACTTTTCTGTGAACTTCAACTCAATGCGGCGGTTCTGCGCCCGTGCTTCATCATCATCGCCAATCGCCACAGGTTGATATTGGCCAAATCCATTGGCGGCCAACCTACCCGGCGGGATGGCAAGAAAGTTGATCATGTATTTTACAACCGACAACGCTCGCCCTTGACTCAGCTCCCAATTGTCAGCGAATTCCCCGACTCCGGAAAGCGGCACGTCATCCGTATGTCCGTCAACGCGGATCACCCAATCAATTTCAGTTGGAATGTCATCTGCAACTGATCGCAGAATATTGGCAACTTTGGCGATCTCTTCGCGCCCTTCCCGCGACAAAACCGCCCCCCCCGGCGGGAAGAGCACTTCTGAGGAAAACACAAATCGGTCGCCTTCAATCCGCACACCTTCCTGTGCCCCCAGAACATCCCGTAACCGACCAAAAAACTCGGATCTATATTGCTCAAGATCTTTAGTCTGTTCGGTCAGCGCTTTGGTTTCTTCCTCAAGGGCAGCGGCTTCGGCTTCCAGCCGTTCCCGCTCTGCCGCTTCCAGCTCTGCGCGGCGGCGTTCTTCGGCTGCGACTCGCGCCAATGCCGTGTTCAAATCAGACCCCAGGGATTGCAGCTGGATCGACTTTGCTTCGTCTTCTGCGGCGGCCAGATCCAACATGGCCTGTAAACTGCCCAATTGAGTGCGCAGGGCTGTGACCTGTTGATTAAGCAATTCTGTCTGGCGTTGCGCCTCTTCATTGGCGGTTTTTTCCTGCGCCAAAGCGGCCCGAGCTGTCGCAAGCAAGGCCGCTTGTTGCTCTGCTGTGCTGTCTTGCTCTGTGGCTTGGGTTTCAGCGGCAAGGCGAGCAGCAACTGCGGCGGCAAGGCGACGGCGCAGGGCTTCGCGGTCTGACAACAAATCAGCCGCTGCCGTTTCTTGTTCTGCGACTTGGGCCCGCAAGATGGCCAGCCTATCGTTTGATGCTTGGACAGCCTGTTGGCCTTTGGAAATTTCTGCCTGCAATCTGGCTACAGTTTCGGCAGATTGCGCACGCGCGTTCGCTTGTTCAGCGCGTGCCGCAGCCAACGCAGCTTCGGATTGTTGCAGTGCTGCCGCCTGCTGCGCGCGCAATGCCGCCAATGCGGTTTCGGACTGCTGTCGGATCGCGGCCTGTTCATCGCGCATTGCGGCTAATGCTGCCAAGAACTCCTGTTGTGCTGTTCTTTGCTGTTCGCGCAAGGTGGCAATATCAGCGTCGGATTGCTCCTGTGCGGCCGCTTGTTGGGTGCGCAGCGCGGTCAATGTCGCTTCATATTGTTGTTGCGCAGTGTCTTGTTCGGCGCGCAGCGCAGCCAATGCCGCCTCATATTGCTGTTGCGCAGTATCCTGTTCGGCGCGCAGAGCCGCAATCACCGCTTCTGACTCGCCTTGTGCCGTGGCCTGCTCCAGACGCAGCGCGGCAAGGACGGCCTCAGATTGAGCCTGTGCGGCCAATAGCTCGGCCAGTGCCTCTTCGGATTGGGCCTGATCGTTTGCCCGGGCTTCGCGCAGGCGGGCCAATTCAGTTTCGGCCGCGCTCAGTTCTGTTTGAAGCCCTGCCCCCGCACTCACTTGGGCCTGTGCTGTTTCAAGTAAAATCAACGCCTCAGCTAGACGCGCATCCAGATCCCCTTCTACCGCACGGGCAGCGGCAAGCAGCGTTAACGTGTCTTCCGCTTCTTTGCGCTGTTGCTCAAGCGCCAAGGTCATCGCGGTCAATTCTGTATCGGCGTTTTCAAGCCTTTCGCGCAATGTTTCTGCAGCCGCGGCTTCGGCCAAGCGAGCAGTTTCCTCATCGCTTAAGGCTTGTGTTTTTTCGTCAAGCTGGTCTTGCAACGCTGCGGCTTGCACCGCACTTTCTGCATTTTTTGCCTGCAGGTCGGCGACAAGTGCATCTAGTGCCTCCCGCTGCGCCGCCGCAAGCCGCGCTGCTTCGGCCTGTGCGTCGATCTCGGAGCGCGCGGTTGCCAGCGCAAGATCAAGCGCCTCTTGGTCGCTCAGCAATTGTGCCTCGCGGGTTTCAAGGTTGGCTATTTGATCTTGAGCGATATCACGTTCACCCAATGCTGTGTCGCGCTCTGACAAAGCGTTGTCACGCTGCGCCAATAGGCCTGCGACCTGCGCTTCAAACTGGGTAATTTCAGCGCCCGCAGCTTGTAATGCCTCCAGCTGGCTGTCCCGCTCAACGGTTAGGGAAGTGATCAATGCCTGTTGTTGCGACAATTGGCGTTGCGCTGCTGTCAGATCGTCTTGGGTGGCATTCAAAGAGGAGCTAAGGGCGCCAAGTCTGGTTTCCAACTGAGCATTTGAAGTTTCTTCAAGCCCAAGCGCAGTTGCAAGCGCTGCGATTTCCTGGTTCAGGGTATTTAGTTCTGTTTCTTGCCCGGAAATCCGTTCAGTGAGGACAAATTGCACAACCATAAAAATGGTCAGTACAAACATCAGAACCAATAACAGGCCCGTCATTGCGTCCACAAAACCGGGCCAGATTGACCCCTGAAACCGCGTACCCGTCCTGCGGGAGAGGGCCATTTAGCGCTCCTCTCCGCCCGGTTTTCCCGGGGCGCGAACGCGGCGTGGTTGATTTTGGGGGCGCCCACCCGAAAACGCCTTGGCCAGCAAGGTCAGATCATGGCGCAGTTCGGCCATTGTTTCCTGACGCCCGGCAGATATTTCTTCGAGTATCCGCAACATTTGAACATCAATGGAGCGCAACCGCATGCGGCTTTCGGCATCCATACCGTCCCCATTTGGTTCTTGCGCTTCGATCGCCATGATCATGCGTTCCTGACCAGACGCAATTTGCTCCAACGCGATGGTGGATTGATTGTCTACCTGCATGCGTTCGGTCATACGGTCCACAGCATCGGCCAGACGGCTTAGTTTTTCATCCACCATGGCGCGACTGGCATCAGAGGCGCGAATGACCTGTTGCAGGCTTTCCATCTGTTCGGCCATGTGATCCACAACACCTGCCATCGCGGCCTGTTCGCCGGTGGCATCATCCCCCGCGCTGAACCCAACTCGGGTGATCGAGCTTAGCCAATCTTCGAGTTCTTGATAAAAACGGTTCTGCCCGTGACCTGCGAACAATTCCAAAAGGCCGACGACCAATGATCCGGCAAGCCCCAAAAGCGAAGACCCAAAGGCGACGCCCATGCCGCCCAATTGCGCCTCAAGCCCGGTCATCAAACGGCTAAAGACATCGACACCACCTTCGCCTTCGGAGGGCGCAAGGCTTCGGATGGTGTCCACAACCGCAGGCACTGTTGTGGCAAGTCCGTAAAACGTTCCAAGAAGCCCGAGGAAAATCAACATGTTAACGATGTATCGCGTAATTTCCCGAGCTTCATCGATCCGGGTAGAAACGGAATCAAGGATGGAGCGCGTCGAGCTGGCGTTGACCTGCATACGCGCGCCGCGCGTCCGCAAGAGAGAGGCCAAAGGCGCAAGCAATTGCGGCGCAACCGTTTCTGGGTCCGGCGTGTCAGACGCGAAATTTTCGATCCACCGCACAGAACCGATCAGTTGGAAAACCTGATAGAAACACGCCAGCACACCAATGAAGAAAACAAAGATGATCACCCCATTGAGATAGGGGTTGGCGGCGAAAATCGGATAGACCGATGGCAACGCCAGAAACGCGCCAAATCCAGTTAGCGCAAGCACGATCAGCATCAGAGAAATCTGACGCACCGGCTGAGAAAATTGTAAACGCGTTGTGCGCTCTGTCTGCGCCATTAGGCCCCTGCTCCTGACCTTTTTTGCCTGCTTTGGGCAGAGGTTACACCGAAATACATAAGCTTTACCAAGAAATTATGCGCCCCGTGTTTCACATCTGTGTCGTCAGGGCACGGACACGTGTATCCAACCATTCAAGATCGGCATCATCAAGCCCCACGCCCCGCAGATGTTCGGTGGTATTAAAGAGATATTCGGTGTTTGGACCGCGCCCGCCCACGGCTTTGGCAATGATCTGTGCTTGCTGCTCAAGCGGCATACCACCGCAATATTGTTCATGCGCCTCGTCGATGACATAGACCAAAGCGCGCACAATGCGGCCATCAGACAGGGTCACATCAAGGTTCTTTTCAACATAGGCAGAGGAAATCAGTTCCCTTTCGCGCAAATAGGCCAAGGTCGCGTCTTCTTGCCCCTGCATCACACGCAATGCGATCCCTGCGCAGGCCTGACCCGGTTGTTCATCCAAGGCCAGAACCAATCCGGGGTCTTGGATGGTGCCACGGTGGTGGATGGAGTGCATGCAAAAGGAGCGCGCATAGCCGGGCAATGTGGCAATGACGCTTTCCGCGATCTCAAATCCTGGGTTCCACAGGAGCGAGCCATATCCAAATACCCACATTGCCATTACACTGGTCCTTTGCTGTTGGTCTGCGTAAACCGCATCTAACTGTTAAGTTAAAGGGGTTTTGCGCATGCGTTGGTTGATCCGGTTCTGCGTGGTTCTGGCTGTCTTGTGGTGTGGCTGGTGGTGGGGGGCGTCCACCGTCACAGAGCGTGCGGTTTCAGCTTGGTTTGAGGCGCGCCGGACAGAGGGGTGGCAGGCGGAACTGAACGCATTGAAGGTGACGGGTTTTCCGTCGCAATTTCAGGTGGTTGCGGGAAAGGTAATCCTGGCAGATCCAAGAACGAGTGTCGGGCTTGAAACCCCCAAATTGGATATCAGCGCGCCCGCCTATTGGCCCGGTGACGTGACCCTGCGCCTGCCCGAGGATCCGATCATCTTGGGGAGCGCTGCGGGGGTTGTGACAATTCGGGCCATGGACGCGCAGGCCAAAGTGGAGGTGCACCCCGGCGCTGCGCTGGAACTTGAGGGGTTTCACGCCGATAGCGGGCCGTGGCAGGTGAATGTTGCGCAAGGCAATCTGATGTCTGCTGAGGGTTTCAGCGCCGAAATGTCGCAAGATGTGACCCTGCCCGAACGTTACAATGTGGGAGTGAATGCCAAGAGCTTTGCCCCCGGTGATCTGATCCGCGCGGCCCTTGCTTTGCCTGCGGATTGGCCAATTACATTTGACACTTTTGCTGGCGATCTGATGGTCACCTTCGCTACACCACTGGACCGCCACACCCTTAAGGATCGTCGCGTGCACCCACGCTCAGTTGAGCTGCGCGCATTAGATCTGGTTTGGGGGGACCTGCGGTTGGGTGCGACGGGTGCGGTGGCCATCGATACAGAGGGCACCCCCGAGGGCGAGGTGAAAGTGAGCGTGGAAAACTGGCGGCAGCTGCTTGATTTTGCGGAACGTGGTGGGGTGATTGATACCGGTTTGCGGGCCCAAGCGGAATTGGTGCTGAACGCCTTGGCCAATCTTGGCGGAGACCCGAATAGGATGATCGTCAATCTGGGGTTCAAACAAGGGCAGATGTTTGTTGGGCCGATCCCTGTGGGGCCCGCGCCAAAATTCACGCGACGATGATCATTTGCAATAGCTGCCGGATCGATGGCGAGCCGTGTCAAAATGAAAATGGTCGCGGTGGAACCGGTTCGCATTGGGGCCAAGCACTGTGCCAAAAGGGCCACAAGCCCCTCTGTGCATCTGACGCATCGCCCGAGAAAACCCGGCCGCATTCCATCCAGTCAACACGCTGATTTCTGACCCGTTTTGCAACCGGAAGCCGGAAATATCGATCGCCCGGCCTTTGCCATGTTCGGACAGCTTTGCCCCTTTTTGGTTATTACGCGTCCGACAGACGTAATGCGCGGCAACTTTGATGGTTTTCAAGCCGCCGCCTTTGCCCGCAAGCGCCGGTTTTGCAGAGCTATCAAGCCATGACTTGAGCGCACTTGCAGTGCCGCAATCCATGACGGACCGTTGGCTAAGCACGACACCAGAAACTTCCCGCACACGCACCGCATTTTCGATCACGCATCCCCGCAAGTTGCCCGAGATGCGCCCCACGACCTCACCCTGAATGGCCAGATCACCACAAACTGCCCCTGCCTGTCGCAGCCGCTGTTGTTCGCGGCCCTCTCGGGTCACTTTTTGGGTGCGAAAGAGCGGGCGCAGAGAGGAAAAGAGACCGCCCCGATTTTTGGCGGTGTCTTGGGTGGGGCTTTGTTCTGGTTGGGCAATCGCCTCGGAGGGCGCAAGGGTAAGTGGCTGGATCACTGGATTGCCACCGCGCTGGACCGGGCGCAACGAACGATCAGGATCGGCGGCAAGCGCCATCTGAGCCGCGCCCAAGGTCACAACAAAGATCGCTGCGCGCATCATGGTTTGCGTTCTCCACCCCGACCAAAATTCGGTGCGGCGGTGTCTTGCCCGGCTTCTACAATGCCACGTCGGATGGCACGGGTTCGGGTGAAGTAAGCGTGCAGATGATCTCCGTCACCCTGCCGAATGGCCCTTTGGAGGGCGAAAAGTTCTTCGGTGAAGCGCCCCAGAATTTCCAATGTTGCATCTTTGTTGCTGAGGAAAACGTCGCGCCACATGGTGGGATCAGAAGCTGCAATCCGGGTGAAATCGCGAAAGCCAGCCGCGGAATATTGGATCACTTCGCTGTCTGTGACGCGGCGCAGGTCATCTGCAACGCCAACCATGGTATATGCGATGAGGTGTGGTGCGTGGGACGTAACGGCAAGGACCCGGTCGTGATGTTCCGCATCCATTTCATCCACCAAAGCGCCCATTCCCTCCCACAAATCACGCAGGCGTTTTGTGGCTGTTACGTCGGAGCCTTCCACTGGCACAAGCAAGGTCCAGCGGTTGTCGAAAAGTTCCGCAAAGCCAGAGCGAGGGCCGGAATGTTCCGTTCCGGCTAAGGGGTGCGCGGGAATAAAATGAACGTTATCAGGCAGGTGCGGGCCAACTTGTGCAATCACGTCCGCTTTGACAGACCCCACATCAGTGACGGTTGTCCCCGGCGCAAGAGCGGGAGCGATATCAGCAGCGACAGCCCCCATCACCCCAACAGGCACACAAAGCACCACCAGATCGGCCCCCGCGACAGCCTCAGCCGCGCTGTCACATACCCGGTCACACAGGCCAATTTCGCGCGCAATGTCGCGGGTTTCAGCAGAGCGGGCAAAACCCGTTACTTCCCCTGCAAGTCCAGACCGTTTGATCGCCCAGAACATAGAAGACGCGATCAGCCCCAAACCGATCAGGGCAACGCGATCATATATCTGAGCCATCTGCGCCCCCTTCTTTGAATTGACGAATCGCATGCACCACGCGGCGACAGGACGCTTCATCTCCGACAGTGATGCGCAGGCAATGCGGCAGGTTATAGCTTGCGACCAGACGAATGATCAGACCTTGCGATTTTAGGTAGCTATCACAGGCCAAAGCCTCAGATTCGGACGCCATCCGGGCCAGCACAAAGTTGGCACATGATACATCGGAAGGGATGCCCATTTCGGCCAAAGCGTCGGCCAGCCATGTCCGCCAACGGGCGTTCTCAGTACGACAATGGTCGATATAAGCCCTATCACGCACAGCTGCTTCGGCCGCGTTCAGGGCCGCCTGACTGAGATTAAAGGGGCCGCGGACACGGTTGAGCACCTCCACAACCTCTTGGGGGGCGTACCCCCACCCGATGCGCAACCCGCCCAACCCATAAATTTTGGAAAATGTGCGGGTCATGACGACATTCTCGCGGGCATCAACCAATGCGGCGCCGCCGTCATATCCTTCGACATATTCGGCATATGCGCCGTCAAGCACAAGCAAGGTTTGATCCGGCAGGCCATCCGCCAAACGTGCCACTTCGGACGCGCCGATCATGGTGCCTGTGGGATTATTGGGGTTGGCCAGAAAAACCAGCCCGGTTTTGTCCGTACAGGCAGCAAGAATCGCGTCCACATCTGTGACCCGTTCCCGCTCAGGCACAGCGACAGGGGTTGCCCCAGCAGCATTTGCGCTGATCCGGTACATGCCAAATCCGTGTTCGGTAAACACCACCTCGCGTCCGGGGCCCGCGTAAGCCTGACACAGGAAGGTGATGATTTCGTCAGAGCCCGCGCCACAGATCACGCGGCCAGCATCCAGGCCATGCACCTCAGCGATAGCGGCGCGCAGGGCGCTGTGATCGGAAGATGGATAACGATGCAAATCCAATGCAGCGCGGCGAAAGGCATCTGTTGCCGCATCCGACGCCCCCAACGGATTTTCATTTGAGGATAGTTTCACAACATTCTCGACACCCGCCACATGCGCGCTACCGCCCTGATAAAGCGTGATGTCCATAATGCCGGGTTGCGGCGTGATTTTGTTCATTTGCACATCCCCCCTTGGATGCTCTTTGGCGTTTTAGCGACCTGTGCACGGAACGACCAGTAGCAAAAGAAAAGGGCCGCGCCGGTGTCCCGTCGCAGCCCCTGATGTTTGGCTTGGAGTATCGGCGAAGTTTAGTTCTTCGCGTAGAATTCCACGACGAGGTTTGGTTCCATCATGACCGGATAAGGTACATCGCCAAGTGCTGGCGTACGCACGAAGGTCGCGGACATTTTGGAATGGTCTGCGTCGATGTAATCTGGGACGTCGCGTTCGGGCAACTGAGTGGCCTCGAGCAATGCGACCATTTGCTTGGAGCGGTCACGCACCTCGATTACGTCGCCTTCTTTGACACGGTAAGAGGGGATGTTGACCTTTTTGCCGTTCACCCGGACGTGGCCGTGGTTTACGAACTGACGTGCTGCAAAAACGGTGGCCACGAACTTGGCGCGGTATACGACAGCGTCCAGACGACGTTCCAGCAGGCCGACCAGGTTTTCACCGGTATCGCCTTTTACACGTTCTGCTTCCCCATAGATGCGGCGGAATTGTTTTTCGGTCAGGTCACCATAGTAACCTTTGAGCTTTTGCTTGGCGCGTAGCTGAATACCGAAGTCGGAAATTTTGCCCTTGCGGCGCTGACCGTGCTGTCCGGGGCCATATTCGCGGCGGTTTACCGGGGATTTAGGACGGCCCCAGATGTTTTCGCCCATGCGACGGTCAAGTTTGTGTTTGGCAGACGTGCGTTTGGTCACGGCTGATCTCCTTCTAATGGTTTCGAAGGGCGTTGTCCTTTGGGCGAACCCCGACAGGCATCCCTTTGCAGGGGCCACCAACACCAATGTGAGCCGCGCTTATACGAGGGATTTGGGGGGAGTCAATTGCTTCTTGGTAAAGGAAAAGCCTCTTCACCAAAAAAGACCTCCCTCGGTCATGTATATAGTCAACATCTAGACTGCGATGCCAACCGAAAGCCTGAGATAAAAGAGCATGCAGTCAGGGAGGCGGCACCTCCATAGAATGAGATGCGCTATCTTTGGTATTATCTGGCCATGGCCGCGCATTGAGCACGCTGCGGACAGGTCACCAGATGGTCGTTGATAAGACCACACGCTTGCATCCATGCATAGACGATCGTTGGACCGCAGAACTTGAAACCTTCCTTTTTGAGATCTTTGGAAATCTGTTCGCTTAGCGCTGTTTTGGCGGGTACATCGGCCTGTGTTTCCCATGCATTAACAAGCGGCACCCCATCGACATAGCCCCACATGAACTGATCAAACCCAACCCGTTGTTCCAGCTTTTGCCATGCGCGGGCATTGTTGATGGTCGCCTCGATCTTGCCCCGGTGACGGATGATCCCTGAATCGCCAAGAAGACGCAAAACTTCTGGTTCGCCCCAGCCCGCAATGACATTGGGGTCAAAACCTTCGAAAGCCGCACGAAAATTGTCTCGCTTTTTTAGTATTGTGATCCAGCTCAGCCCGGCCTGAAACCCATCAAGGATCAACTTTTCCCAAAGCGCGCGACTGTTGTACTCCGGCACGCCCCATTCTGTATCGTGATATGCGATATAAATGGGCTCTGAACCGGCCCAACCACAACGTTCCATTTAATTCTCCTTGGACATCCGGACAGAATGTCAAAAATTCGCGACAAAACCCCGTGTTAACGTGGAGTTATCAATTTGACTGCCATGGTCCCCCAAAGCTTTATGAAAGTAAATTGCTGTGGCCAGGCCAAGAAAACATCGCTTTGCTGATATACCTCCAGGACGCGAAAGTCCGTTAAATTATGCTGTCTCGCAACGCGACCAAACCGTGCTGAACACCGCAAGAGAGGCCATAATTCACAAACAATCGTTGTTGGCGTTTCAACCTGTCATACGCACCAGCAGCCAATCCAAGATTGGTTTTTACGAAGGGTTGATCCGAGTATTGGATGAAACCGGGCGCGTGATCCCCGCGCGGGATTTCATGCCGGACATCGAAGCAACCGAGCTTGGCCGGGAATTAGATGTCCAAACCCTGCGTCTGGGGTTGTCAGCCCTGCGCCAGAACCCTGGTTTGCGGTTGTCCTTGAACATGTCGGCGCGTTCTATCGGGTATTCGGGATGGAACAAGACATTGTGGCGGCATCTGAAACAAGACAACTCCATCGGAGAGCGGCTTATTCTTGAGATCACCGAAGATTCCGCCATGTTGGTCCCGGAACTGGTGGTCGACATCATGGATGAGTTGCAACCTCACGGTGTCTGCTTTGCTTTGGACAACTATGGATCTGGCAACACGGCAATCCGATATTTCAAAGACTTCTTTTTCGATATTCTAAAGATCGATGGCCAGTTTATTCGAGGCCTTGCCAATTCGCCCGACAACCAAGCCATTACCGGTGCATTACTCTCAATTGCAGAACATTTCGATATGTTGACGGTTGCACAGAATGTTGAAGACGAACGCGATGCGGCATTGTTGACCCAAATGGGGGTCGACTGCATGCAAGGTTTTTACTTTGCAGCCCCCACAGTCCAACCGCCTTGGGCAGAAAAGGCGCAAAAGAAAGCGGTTTAGGCGCGGAACCTATTAATCTCGCACGGCTGGTCAGGCCGATTTTCCCGTGAAAAGGTGTGGTTACGCGGTCAAATTTCGTTGAATTTCAAGCTGATGCAACGAATGTCATAGTGTGATCCAGCCATGGTCTGACTGCATACCTATGTTTCCGCAGCGTCAGTTGCCGCATTGCAGCAAATGTTATAAGACATCCCCCTAGGAAGGTAGGGGAGTCGGGACATGCAAAAGCGCATGTTGGGAACGGTTATTCCTCAGCCAGGTAATTAGAGGAAGCCATTCATATGACAAACGTCGTCATCGCATCCGCCGCTCGCACGGCCGTCGGCAGTTTTGGAGGGTCGTTTGCGAACACCCCCGCCCATGATTTGGGTGCCGCTGTTTTGAAAGAGCTGCTCGCTCGGGCAGGCGTGGACGCCGCAGATGTGTCAGAGACCATTCTGGGACAGGTATTGACCGCTGCTCAGGGCCAAAATCCTGCACGTCAGGCGCACATCAACGCAGGTCTCCCGATGGAAAGTGCGGCATGGTCGATCAACCAGGTTTGCGGATCGGGGTTGCGGGCTGTTGCCCTGGGTGCACAGCATATTCAGCTGGGTGATGCGTCTATTGTTGCGGCGGGCGGTCAGGAAAACATGACCATGTCCCCCCATGCCCAAGCCATGCGCGCGGGTCAAAAGATGGGTGACATCAAATTGGTCGATACCATGATCAAAGACGGTCTGTGGGATGCGTTCAACGGCTACCATATGGGTCAGACCGCTGAAAACGTTGCTGAAAAATGGCAAATCAGCCGCGACGCGCAGGACGAATTTGCGGTCGCTTCACAAAACAAGGCAGAAGCGGCACAAAAGGCTGGCAAGTTCTCAGATGAAATTGTCGCCTACACCGTGCCCAACCGCAAAGGCGACATCACGGTTGATTCAGACGAGTACATTCGTCACGGCGCCAACATCGAAGCCATGCAAAAGATGCGCCCGGCCTTCACCAAAGACGGCTCTGTAACCGCTGCAAATGCATCTGGCCTAAATGATGGCGCTGCGGGTGCCTTGTTGATGTCCGCAGATGACGCAGAAAAACGCGGGATCGAACCATTGGCCCGCATCGCTTCTTATGCAACAGCGGGTCTTGACCCGTCGATCATGGGTGTTGGTCCGATTTATGCGTCCCGAAAAGCGCTGGAAAAGGCCGGTTGGAAAGCCGAGGATCTGGACTTGGTTGAGGCGAACGAAGCCTTTGCTGCTCAGGCTTGTGCTGTGAACAAAGACATGGGCTGGGATCCGGCGATTGTAAACGTCAACGGTGGCGCCATTGCAATTGGCCACCCCATTGGTGCCTCAGGCGCGCGTATCCTCAACACATTGTTGTTTGAGATGAAACGCCGCGGTGCCAAAAAGGGCCTTGCGACCCTGTGTATCGGCGGCGGCATGGGTGTTGCCATGTGCCTTGAACGTCCTTAAGAAGACAGGGTGCGCATGAAAATTGCGCACCCGCCACAAAAATTGAAACAAAGTATCCTGTCGGATAGGAGAATCCATGTCCCGTGTCGCACTTGTCACCGGAGGTAGCCGAGGTATCGGCGCCGCCATTTCCAAAGAACTCAAGGAAGCAGGGTATTCCGTTGCCGCGACTTATGCTGGTAACGACGAAGCCGCTGCAAGTTTTACGGCTGAAACTGGCATCAAAACCTATAAGTGGAACGTTGCCGATTACGAAAGTTCCAAGGCAGGCATCGCGCAGGTCGAGGCAGATTTGGGTCCGGTCGAGATTGTTGTGGCAAACGCCGGGATTACCCGCGACGCGCCTTTCCACAAGATGACGCCTGAGCAATGGCATCAGGTGATCGACACGAACCTGACCGGCGTGTTCAACACTGTGCACCCGATTTGGCCAGGGATGCGGGAACGAAAGTTTGGCCGCATTGTCGTGATTTCATCTATCAATGGTCAGAAGGGCCAGTTTGCTCAGGTGAACTATGCTGCGACAAAAGCAGGCGATCTGGGCATTGTGAAGTCCTTGGCACAGGAAGGCGCGCGCGCCAATATCACGGCCAATGCGATCTGTCCGGGTTACATCGGTACGGATATGGTCATGGCTGTACCAGAAAAAGTCCGCGAAAGCATCATCGCGCAAATCCCGGCAGGACGATTGGGTGAACCCGAAGAAATCGCACGGGCGGTTAAATTCCTGGTGGCTGATGACGCTGGCTTTATCAACGGGTCCACGATCTCTGCCAATGGTGCGCAGTTCTTCGTCTAACCGAAGAGGTCTTGCAAAAGGCCGATGAGGACACATTTCAAAATTAGACAAGGCCGGCTCATCTGAGCCGTCCTTTTTTATCCCGTAAGAACGCTGCAGCGATCAGCGGGAAGTACGGTTGAACATCCATGACCACATATTTCGAAGGGCAGCGGAACGTTCCAGATGTGCGCGTTCAAAAGCATCCTGATAGGCCTTTTGTGTGATATTCGGGTTCATGTCGGATCCTTTCCGGGATTTGCGTGTCTCTCTATTGCGTTCAATATGCGCCCCTCAACCCAAGCTGACAAACGAGACTTTCCAAACCATCGGTTAAGCTGTACTTAAGTGAACATGCCTGCCCAACTGCCTCCATTGACAGCCTTGCGCGCTTTTGACGCCGCTGCCCGGCATATGTCCTTTGCCAAAGCAGCGCAGGAATTAAACGTCACCCCAGCCGCGTTGAGCTTTCAAATCAAATCCCTAGAAGAACACTTGGGTACGCCGCTTTTCAAACGGTTAAACCGAGCGGTAGAGTTGACAAATGCCGGACGGGCGCTGGCTCCGGACGCCAAAGTCGGTTTTGAGACGCTGACAAACGGTTGGCGCGCGGCCCAACGGACGCAGGACCATCAAACACTGACGGTCACCGCAGGCCCGGCTTTCACCTCAAAATGGCTGGCGCCGCGGCTTTATGAATTTGCTCAGGAACATCCGGAGATCGAATTGCGATTCTCTGCGGCATTGCGTCGGATGGATTTTGGACGCGATGACATCGATGTGGCCATCCGGTTTGGCTATGGTCCTGACCCCGGCCTCTATTCACTGCCCCTTGCGCAGGAATGGGTGACCCCTGTCATGTTACCTGAAATGGCCGCCAGATATCCGACACCGCAAAGTCTGGTGGATGCGGTGCTTATCATTGATGAATCAACAGATTTTCTGGATGCACCGACGGATTGGTTGGCCTGGTCAAAGGCCATAGGCATGACGCCTTTGATGCCTGCTGGACCTCGGTTCTCTCAGGCAGATCATGCGACGGACGCGGCTCTTGCAGGAATTGGCGTCGCATTAGGGCGTCGCGCCTTGGTGATCAAAGATCTCGTGGAGGGGCGATTGGTGGCACCCTACAAAATCGCGATGGTCACCGGTGCGCGGTTCCGGTTCTTATGCCCTCAAGGCACAGAAACGCGTCCGCAAGTCGCTGCATTTAGAGATTGGATATTACGAGAAATCGACAAGACGGCACAATTTGCCGATACCTTTGAACTGCTTCAGGAATCTGCCCCAAAATAGCACTGATTTGGGGTGGCCCCCACCCTCACCGGTCACATGCGCTGCACTCTATGGCGCAGCCGCATGCCTGTTTTCAACTTATTTTGCTAGCTCGACAGCCGCGTGATTTCCTCTTTTAGACGCAGCTTTTCTTTCTTCATGGTTGCAACTTCTAGATCATCGATGCCGGGTGCGCGTTGGGCGGTCTCAACCGCCTCGCTCATCTGAGCATGCTTTCGCTTGAGGGTCTCCAGATGTGCATTAAGAGCCATACGTTCCTCCATTTGATGAGTTGAGGCCCCAAGTGGACCACAGAAATGCGGTTCTGTCACGCCGCCCCGCAGCATAACCGCACAGTAGGTAAATAAACGCTTAACACCGCTCAGAAAGTCAACGCTGCCCCATTTCTAAGAACCTCGCCAACGGATGGGGTATAGTGTTTCCCTGCATCCGAATGGCAATCACCCTGATGCATGACAAGCGGCGCGTGTAGTCGGAAAGGCGTTCGTCCGTTTTTTCTGGCGCGCAAGATCATCCGGTCCGGTGCCCGCCCTGTTCGGGCCGAAATTGGCAGAACCTCGATTGACCCCATGCCTGACGGCAAAGCCGCCAGAATATCGGGCAATCGATCAATGAGATGGATAAAATGCGCATAGCCTTTTGGAGTAAGGCGACTGGCCGCTGTTTTCACCCAAGTTTCCAGCGGCGTCTCTGCCCCATGCGCCGCTTCGCGCGCAGGGTCACGAGACGCCACAGATGCGGTACGGTCATAATAGGGTGGGTTTGCTAACACATGATCAAATTGTCGTTGGCGCAGGTCATGAGGTAACGCACTGAGGTCCGCTTCGATCACATTCAGGTTATGACCACCATTGCGTCGGGCCAAGACTGCAAAGGTCGGATCACGTTCCACCGCTGTCAGCTCAAGACCCGGCACGCGGGCATCTAAACAAAGTATCGCCGTCCCAACACCACAGCCGAGCTCAAGAACACTCTGCCCCTTTTTCGCTTGAATACAGGCGCTTAACAATACGGGGTCTACGCCCGCTCTGTATCCATGCCGAGGTTGCAGCAGATGCAAACGCCCCCCAAGAAAGGCGTCTCGGGTCAGGTCGGTGTCTGCGGGATCAGTCAAGACCAAGCGGGATGTCGTTGTCATGCATCACCCGCTCCGCTTTTTCGTGATCATCCGGATGCACCATCAACCGACGCGGGAATATACCGATGCCGCCTTCTAGGACGCTCATATTTACGTCCATAGCGAAGCAGGCTATATCCTCCCCCCGGAGAAGGGCCTCAGCAAAGGCGATGATCGTCATGTCGGTTGTGCGCAAAAGTTCCTTCATTTCAGTGGTGTGGGCCAAATTGGCCCGATTGTCGAGCCTCTTTGGGAGGCGTAGTTAGGGTCATGTTTGATGAAAATAGATACGATAACAAAACCGCATGATCAGCTGGCCGCGTATCTGGCGGACGACATGAACAAAGTTGGCGATCTGATTACTGAGCGGATGGCATCAAAACATGCGCCGCGCATCCCAGAGGTGACAGCGCATCTGGTGGGGGCGGGCGGCAAACGGCTGCGCCCTATGTTGACCCTCGCAGCAGCACGAATGTGTGGCTATGAAGGGCCATACCACGTGCATCTGGCGGCGACAGTAGAGTTTATTCACACGGCCACCCTGTTGCATGATGATGTGGTGGACGAAAGCGCACAACGTCGAGGACGCCCCACAGCGAACCTGCTGTGGGACAATCAATCATCGGTTTTGGTTGGGGATTATCTGTTTGCGCGGTCCTTTCAGCTGATGACTGAACCCGGGTCGATGCGGGTGATGAAAATTCTTTCGAACGCGGCGGCGACCATTGCAGAGGGAGAGGTCTTGCAACTGACTGCAGCCCAGAACCTTGCCACGGATGAAAGTGTTTATCTGCAAGTTGTGCGCGGAAAGACAGCGGCGCTCTTCTCCGCCGCCACTGAAGTTGGCGGTGTCATCGCTGAGGCAGGTGATCCGCTGGTGCAGGCGCTTTTTGACTATGGCGATGCCTTGGGTATTGCATTTCAGATTGTCGACGATTTGCTGGATTATCAGGGGCAAACCGGAACCACGGGCAAAAACATTGGCGACGATTTTCGCGAACGCAAGCTGACCCTGCCGGTGATCAAAGCGGTGGCCTTGGCCAACGAGGAAGAGCGGGCGTTTTGGGTGCGAACCATCGAAAAAGGGCATCAGGAAGACGGCGATCTGGACCACGCAATGGCCTTGATGAACAAACACCATACCTTAAAGGCAACGCAGCAAGATGCGCTGCATTGGGCGGAGACTGCGAAGACATCATTGGCGGCACTGCCTGCGCATGAGATCAAAGACATGTTGTTGGATCTGGCGGATTATGTGGTCAGCCGGGTCAGCTGAGCTGTGTTGATCTGACCCACCAATCGGGATTTTGCATGCCCAGCATCCGAGCTGCGGAATGGGCCTGTTTTTCGGTGTCATATAGCCCAAAACATGTTGCCCCTGAACCGGACATCCGGGCAAGCGCCACATCTGGGGTTGCTCTTATTTTAGCAAGAACATCAGAAACTTGAGGTGCAATTGCGATGGCGGCTGTTTCGAGATCATTGCGCATGGTGGACAGCCATTTTGTGAAACTGTGCGCATTGGAATGCGGTGGCAAAGTCGCGGGCATCGGCGGGTTTTGTTTGCCCGGCAGACCGCGAAAGACGTCTGAGGTTGGCAAATGCACATTGGGGTTAACCAAAACAGCGTGAAGCACGGGTAGACCCGACAAAAGGTCAAGCTGATCCCCGATACCGCGCATCCGCTGCGCATGGGGTGTCAAACAGGCCGGAACATCCGCGCCTAATCTCGCAGCACTTTTGGCGTGATCACAATGACGCAGAACCGCACCCGCATCAGATGAGCCACCGCCGATACCCGCGCCGTGAGGCAGGTTTTTCTTGAGCGATATATGAGCGGTGAGGCCTGCGAGCTCGGCTGCTTGCCACACCAAATTGCTGGCATCTTCGGGGACACCTTTGGCAAAGGTACCGGTGACTTTGAGAGACAACGTCGAAGCGGGGGTGATCGTCAACAGATCCCCTACATCCGCAAAAACCACCAACGAATCAAGCAGATGATAGCCATCCGCGCGTTGGCCTGTCACATGAAGCGTCAGATTGATCTTGGCCGGGGCAAAGACCTCAGATGTCATTCGCAACCTTCAGGGGTGGCGCGCCTTCTTCTTGGAGCACCACATCAAGACCCACGTCAAGCTTGCGGCGAATGCGGTCTGGATCGGCTTCGTTATTGCTTTCGCCCTCATCGATAAACGACAGCGCGCGGCGCCATTGAAACTGGGCCTCACGGACGCGACCAACCGCCCAATAGACGTCACCCAAGTGGTCATTCACCACCGGATCAACCGCCAGCAGTTCCACCGCACGTTCCATTTGCACAACCGCTTCGTCATATCGATCAAGACGATAGAACACCCACCCAAGGGAATCGACGATATAGCCGGAATTTGGGCTGGCAGCGACAGCGCGTTCAATCATGTCCAACGCTTCATCCAGATTGCGCTGCTGTTCGACCATGGAATAGCCCAGATAGTTCAGCACCTGAGGTTGTTCAGGACTGATATCGAGCGCGGCACGGAAATCAATTTCCATGGCCTCATCATTGCCGGATCGTTCATGCGCGATGCCACGTGAATAATAGAGCACCCAACGGCCACCGGCATCCGCATCTACAAGGTCAATCGCACGGTCATAGGCTGCAATGGCCCCGTCGTAATCTTCTTGAGAGCGCAGCAAATCACCCAAAGTAGAATGAACTGCGGCAAGATCACCGTGGCTGCTGGTGAGTTGTTCAAGGACTTCGATGGCTTGATCTTCTTTGCCAGATCGGCGCAGCGCATCCGCACGGCCCAATTCCGCCACGTGAAAGGCCGGGTCATCGCGCGCAACGTCTTTGTATTCTTCAATGGCGAGCTGGTTTTGTCTGAGGTTTTCGAGCAAACCTGCTGTGAGCAACAAAGCGTCAACATGATCCGGGCGCAGGTGACGTGCGATACGAGAGTAAAGAAGCACGTAATAATCGCCCGCGTCTTCCGCCCTGAGCACCGCGGCAAAGGTAAAGAACACTTCGGCTATACCAGTGGTGGCATCACGGACATGGGTGAACGGCACCGCCTGCCCGGCCTCAAGCGACGCAATCATCAGGTCAAGTTCAACGTCAGTTGCAGCGCCGAAACTGGCTCTCAAAACGGCCAGCGCGTCTTCGTAACGACCAAGTTGTGCCAAGACCTCAGCATGGGCCATCACACCGCGCCGTGTCTGACCAGCGGTCCCAGCAGCCGCCTGACCAAAGATCGCCTCAGCACCTTCAAAATCCCCCACACTCGCCAGAGCCAGTGCTTTGTGATACATCACAAAACCCTGCATTCCAGCCTCTTGTGTGAGGCCATCAAATGCCGCCACAGCAGATGTCATATCCCCCATGCCAACGTGCGACCATGCTTTGACCAGACCATCGACCCATGGGCCAATTCCGCTCGGATCAGCCTCTCTTTTGAGGAGTTCTTCAAAATCGCCGACCTTGGCCAAATTGGCCGTGATCACCAGCCGTGCAACCTGTGATGCGTGATTGCCATCTTCTAGCATGCGGGCAATTGGCAAGGCTTTGTTGATCTGCCCCAAAGACAGCTGTGACAACACTGTGGCTTCCATAAGTTCGATGTTGCTGCTGTCACGTGCCAGCGCATCACTGTAGTATCGCGCGGCTTCGCGATAGTCGCTGTTGACCGCCGCATTACGTCCCGCAAGATAAGACCCCGCAACAGATTGTGCAGTGACTTCAGGGGCAAATGCCCCGCTGAGCAAGAGAGCGGCGATGCCGGTCAATGCATTTCTGAACATAGAGAGCTGCCTCTTTTTTTGAGTTACACAAGAAGCTATCAGGTCTGAGGCGCAGTGCAATGGCAGGACCGATCGCATGACAGAGCTGTGAGGGGCTGCGCAGGTTTCCGCGCGAAAAGAGGACAGGGGCAACCCCGTCCTCTTGCGACGCCATCGGGATCACATATTCGGATAGTTCGGTCCATCGCCACCTTGGGGCGTTGTCCAGACAATGTTTTGGCTGGGATCTTTGATATCGCAGGTTTTGCAATGAACACAGTTTTGAAAGTTGATCTGAAAGCGGGGGTCTTTGCCGTCTTCTTCCACAAATTCATAGACACCAGCAGGGCAATATCGCGCCGAAGGGCCCGCAAACGTCGCAAAGTTCACTTTGACCGGAACATCCGCGTCTTTAAGCGTTAAATGCGCAGGCTGGCTTTCTTCGTGGTTGGTAAAGGAGAAGGCGACGTTGGTCAGTCGATCAAAGCTTAGCTTTCCGTCAGGTTTCGGATAATCGATAACCTTGTGTTTGGACGCGGGTTCTGTGGCTTCGGCATCGGATTTGCCATGGCCAAGGGTCCCCATAACAGATCCACCAAAAAGCGTGTTACACCACATGTCAAAGCCACCGAGGAGCAGCCCCCCCATCAAACCATAGCGACCATTCAAGGGTGCCACATTACGCACCTTCTTGAGGTCCTGGCCCACAGGACCGTTCCGCAGATCGGTATCGTACTCCATAAGAGTGTCACCGCTACGCCCTGCCTGAATGGCGGCATATGCAGCCTCAGCCGCCTGGCGACCTGAGTGCATTGCGTTGTGGTTGCCCTTGATACGCGGCAGGTTCACCAACCCTACAGAACATCCTAGCAATGCGCCCCCCGGAAAGGCCGCCTGTGGCATCGATTGGGTTCCGCCCTTGGTCACAGCGCGCGCGCCATAGGCAACGCGCTTGCCCCCTTCGAGCAGTTGGGACACCACGGGATGGTGCTTGAATCGCTGAAATTCCATATAGGGAAACAGATGGGGGTTTTTGTAGTTCAGGTCGACGATCATTCCGACATAGACCTGATTGTTGTCCAGATGGTAGATGAACGTCCCACCTGTGTTCTTGGTTCCCAACGGCCAGCCCATGGTATGGGTAACGGAACCGGGTTTATGTTTGGCCGGGTCAACTTCCCAGATTTCTTTCATGCCAAGGCCGTATTTCTGCGGCTCTTTGCCTTTGTCGAGGTCAAATTTTGAGATCACCTGTTTGGACAAGGATCCGCGCACCCCTTCGGACAAGAAGACATACTTGCCATGCAGTTCCATCCCCGGTTCTGTATTCGGGCCATAGCTCCCGTCTGGTTCCAAACCAAAGACACCGGCAACAACGCCTTTGACCTCACCATTGTCGCCAAAAACCAATTCGGAACAGGACATGCCCGGGAAAATCTCGACGCCAAGCTCTTCGGCCTGTTCAGCCATCCAACGGCAAACGTTGCCCATCGATACAACGTAATTTCCGTGGTTGTTCATCAAAGGTGGCATCGGAAAATTAGGGATGCGAATTTGACCCGCCTCGCCCAACATGTAAAATTTGTCTTCGATAACAGGCACCGTGATCGGCGCACCTTTTTCTTTCCAGTCCGGGATCAAGGCATCAAGACCGCTGGGGTCCAACACAGCACCAGAGAGAATATGCGCCCCGACTTCCGATCCTTTTTCAAGCACAACCACATTGCAGTCGGGGTCCAATTGCTTCAGCCGGATTGCAGCGGACAGGCCAGCGGGGCCAGCGCCCACAATGACAACATCATATTCCATTGCTTCGCGTTCAATATCGGCCATGTTCAGCCACCCTCCCCACTACTAAGATTGCGATATCGCTAGCGCAGGTAAGTCCTCAATGCAATCGGGACGATGCGTAAACCCCTGTGGCGACTGCCATGTGATCAGGATTTCAACAGTCTGAACAAAAACTTGGAGAAATTGGAGGTCAGGACGTGGGGGTGTCGCCCATCAAATAGCGAGGCCCCTGCCCCTTGTCCGCCGCCCGATCCGTTGGATTATAAAGGGCACAGGCTTCAAGGCTCAGGCAGCCACATCCGATACACCCATCAAGGTTGTCGCGCAATTTGGTCAAGGTTGTGATCCGCGCATCCAAAGCAGCGCGAAACCCGGCGCTGATCTTGCTCCAATCTGCTTTTGTTGGGGTTCGCCCTCCCGGCAAGCGATCCAGTTCGGCCTTGATCTGCGGCAGGGTGAACCCGAATTGTTGCGCAATCATCACGAAACTTAGACGACGTAAATCAGCACGTTCAAACCGTCGCTGCCCACCTGTGTTGCGCCACGGTTTGATCAATCCCTGCGCCTCATAATATCGGATGGCTGAAACAGCCAAGCCAGTACGCTTGGCCAATGCCCCGATAGATAGACCTTCATTTAGTGCCATCAAAATTTCTCCAGAAAATGCTTGACCTAAAGTTAGGTTTAGAAATTACAACAAAGATACATTGACCGCAAGATAAGGATAAAACCATGACCGCCAAATTAGAACACGCAAATTATACTGTTGCTGATCCGGCCAAGACCGCCGAGTGGATGGAAACCCTGTTTGGGTGGCACATCCGCTGGAAAGGAGAGGCCATTGATGAAGGATACACAATTCATGTCGGGACCGACGATCGGTATCTGGCGCTTTATACACCAGGCAAGGAAATTCCGGCAGCCGGGTCCAGTTACACAAGCATTGGCGGGTTGAACCACATTGCCGTTGTGGTTGATGATCTTGATGCAATGGAAAAGGCGGTCCGGGCACATGGATTCACACCGGGGAATCATCATGACTATGAGCCCGGTCGGCGTTTCTATTTTCAAGACAACGACGGCATTGAATACGAAGTCGTCGACTATAACTGACGGCAGTGAGCCGCGCGAGGGTTGAAGGCCCCTTGCAATTGCCCGCCACATTGGGTCAGGTGAGCGACAGCCTGATATGAAAAACGGCTGCGTTGCGAAAATGGCGACGCAGCCCCAATGACGTGGACAAACGTGCATGGAAAAGATCCCAATGACCCGCACAGGGCACACCGCCCTTGAGACGGAGCTTAAACACCTCAAGACCCAGGAGCGCCCGGCGATCATCAAAGCAATCGCCGAAGCACGCGAACATGGTGACTTGTCCGAAAATGCGGAATACCATTCAGCCAAAGAAAAGCAGTCTTTTATTGAAGGGCGCATCAAAGAGCTGGAAGGCGCAATTTCGCTTGCGGATGTGATTGATCCTGCAAAATTTTCTGGCGCAATCAAATTTGGTGCGACGGTGACATTGGTTGATGAAGACACGGATGAAGAAAAGACCTATCAGATTGTTGGCGAATATGAGGCCAAGATCGAAGATGGGTTGCTCAACATCAAATCCCCCATTGCGCGGGCTTTGATTGGCAAAGAAGAAGGCGATTCTGTTGATGTGCGTACGCCGGGGGGCGTCAGGTCTTATGAAGTTCTCAAGATCGTTTTTGCCTGATCAGGAGTAGATGGGTGACTGATACGTCCCAAGAGCCACAGCAAGCTGAGACCGCGACCGTCAAGGTCACGGGAGTTTCTGCACGCCCGACCGCGCTTGGCATCTATGACAAACCCAAAGCCGATACGATCACCGCGATTGAGATTATTGCCCTGGCGCTGAGCGCTATCTGGTTGCTGGGAGCGTTGTTTTTCTTTCTGATCTTGCGGGATGACACGGCCTCTGGTGATGGGGCGGAAAGCCTGCGGTTTCTGATGACCATGCTGGCGATTTTTATGCCTGTAGCGATGATCTGGGTTGCAGCAACAGCGGCCAAAGCCAGCAAAGTCATGCGCGAAGAAAGCCAACGTTTGCAGGCCGCGATTGACGCAATCCGGCAGGCTTATCTGACTCAACAACAAAGCAATTCATTGCGCAATGAGCCTTCTGTGACCCGCAAGTTGGATGAGATCGCCGCAGCTGCGCGCAAGACGGAAACAGCCTTGGCAACCTTTCAGTCCCGCCGCGAGGACGCCCCCCGGACACCGACACAACCCACCGAAGAAATTGTCGACGATCAACGCACCTTGGCGCTTGGCACTCAGGCCAGTGACATGGTCGCGAATCTGTCAAACGATGATTTCATCCGGGCGCTGAACTTTCCGGAAACCGCAGATGATGAGATCGGGTTTGCCGCCCTTCGCCGCGCGCTCAAGGACCGTTCCACATCCCAGTTGGTGCAGGCCGCGCAGGACATTCTGACGCTGATGAGCCAAGACGGCATTTACATGGATGATTTGCGCCCAGATCGCGCCCGCCCCGAAATTTGGCGCCACTTTTCCCAAGGTGCCCGTGGCCGCCCGATTGCGGCCTTGGGCGGCATTCGTGATCGCTCTTCTCTTGCTCTGACCAACGCAAGGATGAAACAAGACCCGATTTTCAGAGACGCAGCGCACCATTTCCTGCGGCGTTTTGACAAGACGTTTTCGGAATTTGAAGGCCGCGCCTCTGACGGCGAAATTTCTGCGATGGCTGACACCCGCACAGCGCGGGCATTCATGTTGCTGGGCCGCTGTGCCGGGACATTTGATTAGAACCGCTGTCGGTGTATTTGCAATATCGCGTCTCGCAAGCGCCGTGGATTTCGCTTTAAAGACCAAAGCTCCCGTAAGGGATGAACCGCACGGTATCTCCTAATTTGATCGTTGCTGCGGGTTCGGGCAGCTCCACCAAGCCTTCTGCCCAACTTAATCCCGAAATCCGGCCCGACCCTTCGGAGGCAAAAACCTCTGCTCGGCCATCACGCATACGCGCACGCAGGTATTCTCGGCGGCCTGCCTTTTTGTTTTTGGTAAAACCTGCTGGCACATCAAATCCTTGCGGGTCCGACCAACCTGCACCAGCCAAAAGCGCCATTGCAGGGCGCGCAAAGATCAACGTACAAACCATCGCGGCCACAGGGTTACCTGGCAAACCAAAGACCGGCACCCCGTCCCACATGCCAAGCGCCAGCGGGCGTCCCGGCTTGACCGCAATCCGCCACAACGCCATGGCCCCGGCGTCTTGCAAAAGCGCAGACACATGGTCTTCGTCCCCCGCAGACGCGCCACCGCTGGTCAGGATAACATCAACATCTTGAGCCCCAGCATCCAATCTTTTGCGCAACACGTCGCGATCATCAGGCACATGGCCCAGATCAACGGCGCAATGCCCAAATTGTTGGACCAAACCCAACAACATGGGGCGATTTGCATCAAAAATCTGCCCCGCTGACGCTTGCTTGCCCGCCTCAATCAGCTCATCTCCGGTAGATAACACGCCGACACGCAGGGGATCAAAAACCTGAACCGTTCCGGACCCGGTGGCAGAAAGCAGCGCCAAGTCGGCGGCAGTGATCCGGCGGCCCGCAGCCACAACCACATCGTCAACCTGCACGTCTTCACCGGCCTTGCGCGTATTGGCCCCGGCCTTGATCGGGCCGGAAAAGCGGATGCTCTGTGCGGTTTTGACAACATCTTCTTGCAATACAACGGTGTCGACACCTTTGGGCAAAGCGGCACCGGTCAAGACCCGAATGGCTAACCCTTGGGGCACCTCTGCTGGGGCATCACCCGCCGCAGCCCGACCGGAAACCAAAGGAATGTCATGCGCGCCAGCGGCACGCCCACCGGCAAAGCCATAGCCATCAACAGCCGTATTTGGAAGCGGCGGGTTAGCGCGTTTCGCAGCGATATCCGTTGCCGCAACGCGGCCCAATGCCGCTGATAGTGGCAATGCCCGTGGCACGGGGATCGGGCGTAACCGGTCACGCAAAAGGGTCAACGCCTCCTCCACAGGAGTCCAATGCACACCCGGCGGCAATGCAAAGCAATCGTTGCGCAAAGGTGGCGCTGTCATCTGGGCTTCAAATCCCAACCCGAAAATCCATCCTTCTTCGGGAGAGTCGACCTCCAACATCTGGGTCAAAGTCTCAGGTGGTAGCGCGGCAAGCTGGCGGGTGATCTCGCTCACTTGCCAAGCATCTTTGATCCTGCCTTCAGGGGCATCTCCTACCGTAAGAGACGGCCAAATCTCGATCAACGCGATGTCACTGTCCAACGGTTCGAAAGGCCAAGCGGCAGCGCCAAACGCCTGCCTCAGTCGGGCCAAAACCGGCAACCCCATAAAGACCTGTCCCCCAACAGCGCCAGCGCCCCCCATTTGCCAACACGTAAACGCGCCTTTGGCTTGGGTTTCGGCCTGTCGTTTCTCAGGGAAAGGATTGTGATACACATTTTTATTGCGTGGCAGGCCCTCTATTTGCTGGCTGGGCGGAGAGAACCAGAACGGGCCACATCCCTCCCCCAAGCTGCGATTGATCTGCGCTGCCAGCTCAAAACGATTGTTGGTTTCAGGAGAATCTTTGATCCGCGTTTCGAACCAATCCCAAAGCATCAGGGGGTCCGTCGATCCGGTGAGTTTCTGTGCAAAACCAACGGGATACCCAAAGGGAAAATCAAAACCTGCCAACACCCGGCGACCTGCAGCGCGTTCGGCTCGCAAGAGCTCCATCAGCCAGACTTCGGCCACTTGGCGGTTGCGAAGGTATACAGGTTCTTGGGCAACGCCGTTTTGGTGGACCGCGGCCCAGATTGCGTCCTTTTTGGGGGAAGCGCCGCGGTCCGCCCCTCCTGACCAATCTACCATCACAAACGTGTCGAAACGGATCACACCCCCACCTCAGACAGGCCCACCTCAGATAGGATGAAGTCAGCGATGGCAACAGTATCGTCCAAATCAAACACCGGGCGGTCCAAGATCATGGGTGTATCACTTGCCACGGCGCGCACGCTGGGATCATCCGGGGCAATCAACGGATTGCCGGTCACAGCTCTATGGGCCTCAACTTTGGGATGTTTGTCGCGTTTATATCCTTCGACCAAAACAAGATCGACGGGCGAAAGCCGGGCCAACAAATCGGCAAGTGTCGGTTCTGTTTCATCGCGCAGTTCATGCATCAGCGCAAAGCGGTTTCGCGATGCCAACAAGACCTCGCTTGCCCCAGCGGCCCGGTGTCGAAAGCTGTCTTTGCCGGGGTGATCGACGTCAAAACTGTGATGGGCGTGTTTGACTGTAGAAACTGTGATGCCACGCTGTGTGATTTCGGTCACCAGACGTTCCATCAAGCCGGTCTTGCCGGCATTCTTCCACCCGGTGACGCCATAAATTCTCATAACATTCCCTCCGCCTGAATGAGATCCTGAGGGGTGTTGACATTAAAGAACGCATCTTCGTCGGGAAATATGGCCTCACGCCCCTGATGTTGATCCGTCCACATGACCACTTTGCGCAGCCCCCCGGCAAGTGCTGTACGCAGATCGTTCCGCAGGGCAACAGGCCAAAGCCCAAAGGTCGGATGGCGGGCGGTAACGCGTTTAGGATGGGGCGTGGCCGCAAGCACCAAAGGGTGCGTCATGCCTTCGCTTTCAAGCAAAAGGCGCGGCACCAGATCACAAGGGAAAAACGGGGTATCAGCGGCGGCGGTTACAATTGTATCGGCGCCTTGATCTGCAGCCCAGTCAAGGCCAGCAAGCACGCCTGCAAGAGGGCCAGCGAAACCTTCGATGCTGTCCGAAATGACCGGCAATCCGGTATGCGCAAATCGAGAGGCCGCGCCGTTGGCATTCAGGGCCACCTCTGCCACCTGCGGGGCAAGCCGGTCCAACACATGTGTCAAAAGAGTCTGACCGCCAAGCGTCAGCAACCCTTTGTCGCCGCCCCCCATCCGGGTTGCCTGTCCTCCTGCAAGGATCACGCCCAGGGGTTGCTTCATAAGGCCCCCTTGCGCCCAGATCGGCGCGGTTCTTCTGCGACGGCATCCGGATCGGCATCCCGGAGCAGCCGAGATTCGCCACTGAGGCAGATAAATCGTTTGCCTTTCATGCGGCCAATCAAACTCAGGCCAACCTGTTGCGCTATCTCAACCCCCCAGGCGGTAAAACCAGACCGCGAAGCAAGTACGGGAATGCCCATCATTGCGGTTTTGATTACCATTTCTGATGTCAGACGCCCGGTGGTGTAGAGGATCTTGTCCTGTGCAGAGATCCCTTCCGACAACATCCAACCGGCAATTTTATCAACTGCATTATGGCGACCAACGTCTTCCATATAGACAAGCGGTTGATCCTCACAACACAATACTGTGCCATGGATTGCGCCGGCTTCAAGGTACAGCGATGGAGTGCGATTGATCCGCGCAGACAATGCATAAAGCCAAGACGTGCGCACAGGCGTGTCAGGAAGCGTGAGCCCCTCAAGTCCTTCCATCATATCCCCAAAAACCGTCCCAACGGCGCAACCGCTGGTCCGGGTCTTGCGCTGCAATTTGTCTTCATAGTCAGTGGCGCGGGCGGTTCGCACCACGACAGTTTCCAGTTCTTCGTCATAATCCGTGCCGGTGATCTGATCATCAACACGCAGCATTCCCTGATTACGCAAAAACCCAAGCGCGAGGTATTCGGGGTAATCCCCAATGGTCATGGCAGTCACGATTTCCTGACTATTCAGGAAAATCGTCAGGGGGCGCTCTTCAACCACTTTAATCGTGGTTTCATCGCCTTTGTGATCGATGCCCTGAACCGACCGGGTCAGGCGGGGGGCCGATGGATCAGGGGCAATCAAATAATCGGAGGTATCTGGGGTCTGGGCCAATTGTATCCCTCTGGCGTTGACGCTACGTATTCAGGATAACCTAAGGGCTATCCATGACCACCACCACCGTGAAAACTGCCTATCTCAAAGGGCTTGCCGCTGGCGTACCATTTATTCTGGTCATCGTTCCCTTTTCCATGCTGTTTGGCCTGCTTGCAACCGAAGCCGGGTTAAGCGTGATCCAGGCATTGACCTTTTCGTTGGTGGTGATTGCGGGGGCTGCACAATTCACAGCCTTGCAATTGCTTCAGGAAGAGGCGCCGACGGTGATTGTGTTGATTTCGGCCCTAGCTGTAAATCTACGCATGGCGATGTATTCGGCGTCTTTGACGCCATGGATTGGCTCTGCACCATTGTGGCAACGGGCCTGTGCCGCCTATCTGACGGTGGACCAATCATATATCGTGGCAATGGCCCAATTTGAGAAAGAGCCGCAGATGACGGTGCCGGAACGGATGGCTTATTTCTTTGGCGCGGTCTCTCCTGTGGCGCCACTATGGTATATTTTCACTGCCGTCGGGGCTATGGTTGGTACGCAAGTTCCCGAAAGCTGGGCCTTGGATTTTGCGATACCAATCACGTTTCTGGCAATGATTGCGCCGATGTTTCGCACCTTACCCCATGTCATCGCAGCCTTTGTTGCTGTAGTCGCAAGCCTCTTGTGTGCCAGCGTGCCTTATTCGCTTGGGATTATCATCGCCGGAATGATCGGGATGATCGCCGGGGCGCAGGCGGAACTGTGGCTGGACCGCAAAGGAACACATCTATGATTGAGACATCAACGCTTTGGATCGTGATCCTTGGTCTGGGGCTGGGCAGCTTTTTCTTTCGCTTTGTGTTCTTGGGGTTGGTTGGGGAACGATCAATGCCCGCATGGTTGCTGCGGCATTTGCGATATACGGCAGTGGCCGTATTGCCGGCATTGATAGCCCCGCAAGTGTTATGGCCAAGTGCCACTGGAGGGGAACCGGACCCGGCGCGCCTTGCTGCTGCCGCCGCTGCATTGACCGTTGGATTGATGACAAAAAATGTGCTGATCGCAATGCTGACCGGCGCCGGAACGCTTTACGCTATGCTCTATCTATTGGGCTAGTTCGGCCGCGCGCACTGCATCAATCACATTGCCATCATCGTCTTCGTAAAGCTTTGTGGTTGTAACATTTGGCAATGTCGCGATTTGCGCCATCAGTTTGGCCGGAAAAAACGTCCGGGAAACCCCTTCAAATGCATCAAGTTGCAGCAAAATACCGGTCGTGGATTGGGCACAAAAAGCCCCAGCCACAGGGCCATTGGCCTGCACCAAACGCAGCGCTTTTTCAGCTTGTTCTGCGGTCACCGGAATTTCCTGTGAAACGACATGGAAGGTTGAGCGGGCGTGGGCAGATTTATACGCCTGAAGCCAACCCGGCGTGATCCCGTAAATCACATCATCCCGTTCAACCACGCGGCTGTCACGAAAAGACCCAGCAGGATCAAAAATAACACGTTGAGAGCCATTGACCATCAGCGCGGTATGCCCGCCGCCGCCGGTACGGTTATTGACCATCGTGAAAACCGTCAGCGACGGTGCGCCGGGATCGCGATAGACTGATTCTGCCACGCGCTCAAGCGAGCTGTCCGGAGAGTTATCAGCGACGCCGCAGGCCGACACAAAGGCGGCAAAGATCAAGCCAACAATCAGGCGTTTCAAACCAAGTTCCCCGCTCGTTTATTAGGTTATCGGGCAAAAACCGCCATCAGTACCAAGACAACAATGATCGCGATGACAGATTTCGTGACAAAAGACATAAAGCCGTCAAAGACCTTTTCCTGTGTCGTTGTGTCCATAGTGCCATGTTCGTGATCGGCCATATCAATCGTCCTTGGGTTGGTTGTTCGCGGTTGGTTACCTTATTTGCGCAAGGCTGTCACGCGGTCAAATTGTCACCGGTTACCAGATTAAGAAGGGGTTTGCTCTGCGGCTTCAAGGTCTTCGACCAATCGAAAGCCAATGCGGCTTGGCGCTTCGCCTTCTACTGCTTTTGGCATGGCGCGCAACATGACGTTTAACTGGCTGACGTGTTGGACCAATTGGGTACGCCCCCCCGCAGGATCAGTGCCATAAAACGTGACGATATCAGGGTCAAAATACCCCATGCCTTCGATACGCAAAACCCCTGCGTCTCCGCCTGCAAACCCCATGGCAACCTCTTGATCGTTATCGAGCTGCTCTTCAAATTTCTTGAGGTAGAGCACCGTGCGTTCATAAGCCCATTGCGCCGGGCTCTTCTGGGCGACGGGTTTATCAGTCATGGCTTTGGGCAGCGGGTCTTGACCGGCGTTGGATTTGTCCGGATCTACATGCGCTTCGTAAAGACGGGGCAGCACATCAGCCTCCGCAGCTTCGGCAGCGGTTTTGATTGTCTCATCTGTCATTGTTCACCCTTTACGCTGGTATACCCATGCCCCATCTGCCGTGCGCAATTCGCGCTTGGCAAGGCCCATTTGGTAAAGGTGGCTCAAATGTGCGACCGCTTCAACCAAAGCAAGGCCATATTCCGGTTCTCCTATCGTTCTTTTGAACAAAGTCGGGAAACATTCGGTTGCGGCCTTAGGTTCGTCGATGAAATCCAGCAAGCGTTTGAGAGCACCGTGATGGTTGTCAATCAATTGCTCCATACGTTTGGGCAGACCGGTAAACGGCAGTTTATGTCCGCCTAACACCAAATGATCCGCGCGGCCCAAAGGGGCCAGCCGTTCACACGCCTCAAGCCATTCTCCGATGGGATCAGCCATCGGTTCGGTTGCATAGACTCCGACATTGGGGCTGATAGAAGGCAGGATTTGATCACCCGCAATCACCAAATTATCGTCCCTGCTCCAAAAGGTCGCGTGTTCTGGCGCATGGCCGTTCCCCATATGGACGTCCCAGGTGCGTCCACCCATCACAAGGGTATCATCCTGTTTGATCCGGGTGAATCCCAAGGGCAAAGGCGCAACGATATCCGCAAAGTTAAAGGGGCGTTCCGTGCTGCGTTTTGCCAAAAGATCAGGACGCATGCCCGACAGACGGTAAAAGGTCAGCGATTCTTTTGGAGAAACCTCTTGTGTATCCAGCGTCAGCATCCGCGCTGTCAGCCATGCGGTGCGCGTGGTTATCAGCTCGGCCCCATGGTCGGTCTGGAACCACCCCGCAAGACCGATGTGATCGGGGTGATGATGGGTGACCACAACCCGTGACACAGGTTTGCCCCCCAAAGGTCCTGACAACAAGTCCGTCCAGAGCGCTTTGGATGTCTTGGAGGCGAACCCGGTATCAATGATCGTCCAGCTGTCTCCTTCATCCAGAGCATAAACATTGACGTGATCCAGCTTCATTGGCAGCGGCAAGCGCATCCAAAGCACGCCCGGCGCAACCTCAATCGCATCTTTGCCTGGCTCTGGTGGTGTGTCCCAAGGATATCGCAGGCCGATAGGTGTTTTGTCTGCCATTACTGTGCCAAATCCTCAGTGCTCAGCGCAAATAGGTCAGCCTGTCCTGCTTGGGCATGCGCCAGCAACCCAATGTGTTCGGGCAACAGACGTTGGATGTAAAAACGCGCCAACCGTTCGCGCGCCCCGCCTTGGTCTGCCATCGCCGCGCGCAAATGCAGATGCCCGCCAAGCACCCGCGCAAAGGCTCGCAAGTAAGGCACAGCTCCGGCAAAACGGTCGTTCATGTCTGTCTGGCCTGCCACCCATTCGGTCGCCTCGCGGAGACTTTCGCAGGCCTGCCAAACCGCATCTGCCATTTTGGGAAACGCGTCTCTTGCAGCTTCAACATCAGCTTCCATTTCATCGAAAAGCCGTGCTGCCGCTTCGCCCCCATCCATCATTTTGCGCGCTGTAAGGTCCATCGCCTGAATGCCATTGGTGCCCTCATAAATCGCTGTGACCCGTACATCACGGCTAAATTGCGCAACGCCAGTTTCCTCAATGAACCCCATGCCGCCATGCACTTGCACACCTGTTTCTGCCACGGACATGCCGGTATCTGTGCCAAAGGCTTTGGCAATGGGCGTCAACAGCGCCGCGCGTGCAGCCCAGGTGGGATCATCCGTGGCATTGGCCATATCGGTGGCAAAAGCACAGCTTAGCGCGATGGCGCGCGCCGCAAAGACATCCGCTTTCATTGCGGCCAGCATACGTCGGACATCAGCGTGATCGACGATAGAGCCTTTGCCGTCCGCCCCCGCACGTCCCTGTTTGCGCTCCTGCGCATAGCCCAACGCCTGTTGGAACGCCGCTTCGGCCACGCCGATACCCTGCCCGCCAACCCCCAAACGCGCGTTGTTCATCATTGTGAACATCGCCGCCATGCCGCCTTGTTGCGGTCCAATCAGCCAGCCTTGCGCATCGTCAAACTGCAACACAGCCGTCGGAGACCCATGTAACCCCATCTTGTGTTCAAGGCTGACAGTTGTCACCCCATTGCGAGGGCCAAGACTGCCATCGGCTTTGGGCACAAACTTGGGTACCAAAAACAGGCTGATGCCTTTGGTCCCCGCAGGCGCCCCCGGCAAACGGGCCAACACCAAGTGGCAGATGTTCTCTGCCGCATCGTGATCCCCCCAACTGATAAAAATCTTTTGACCCGAAACTGCATAGCTACCGTCGCCCTTGTCCACGGCCTTGGATTTCAACGCCCCCACATCCGATCCCGCCTGCGGCTCCGTCAGGTTCATCGTGCCGGTCCATTCCCCCGAAATCAGTTTGGGCAAATACAGCGCTTTGATTTCCTCGCTGGCGTGATGTTCAAGCGCTTCAATCTGGCCCTGGCTCATCAACGGGGCAAGTTGCAGCGACACGCAGGCCCCGCTGAGCATTTCATTCACAGATGAGGTCAGGATCATCGGCAGGCCCATACCTCCGTGCGCAGGGTCAGCAGAAATTCCGATCCACCCCCCCTCTGCGATCGCCTTGAACCCATCCGCAAACCCCGGCGAGGTGCGCACCACCCCGTTTTCAAGCTCCGCCGGGTGCAAATCACCAGCACGTTGCAAAGGCGCGACCACGTCATCACATAGCCGTCCCGCCTCTGAAAGGATGGCAGCAGTCACATCCTCCGTTGCTTCGCAAAACCGTGATGTCTGGCGCAGGGACCCTACATCCAAAAGGGTTTCGATCATAAATGTGAACTCAGCAACGGCAGCATTGTAGGGCATGCGCGGTTTCCTTTCTTGAGACCTGCCATCTTGGCAAGCGCGACCTTGCCCTGATAAGGGCTTTGGCGTGCGCTAACATGAAACGCCCGCCCTGTAACCCGCAACCAAAACGCCGCGTCACGTGAGACCATGTCATCAGATACACACATCCTTTCCGCTGATCCCGACGGGATAGCAGCCGCAGCGCGCCTTTTACGGGCGGGATCATTGATGTCATTTCCCACCGAAACCGTCTATGGCCTTGGTGCTGATGCGCGCAACGCCAAGGCGGTGGCAGAGATTTATGCGGCCAAAGGACGGCCAAGTTTCAATCCGCTGATTGTCCATGTTGCAGATCTTGCTGTGGCGCAACGGTTTGCGATTTTTAATGATACCGCTTTGGACCTTGCAGCGACGTTTTGGCCCGGCCCCCTCACGCTTGTTTTACCGTTGGCCCCTGATCACGGTTTGTCATCCTTGGTCTCAGCGGGATTGGACACGCTTGCGGTACGGGTCCCGGCACATGCCACTGCACGTGCATTATTAAAAGCCTTTGACGGGCCGGTGGCAGCGCCATCCGCAAACCCCTCAGGGCGGATCAGCCCAACAACTGCTGATCACGTTATGGCCGGGCTGTCGGGCCGCATTGCTGCGGTACTTGATGACGGACCCTGCGCGGTTGGAATCGAAAGCACCATTGTCGGGCTAACGCAGGCAAAGCCAGTCTTGTTGCGTGCGGGTGGTTTACCCAAAGAAGCAATTGAGGCGGCAACCAGCGATATTTTGGGACACGCTGATGAGACCAAAATAACTGCGCCGGGCCAGCTTGGGTCACATTACGCACCGGGTGCTGCGGTGCGTCTCAACGCAAACCAAGCGCGCGAAAATGAAGTCATGTTGGGATTTGGAGCTGTGGCGGGGGACCTGAACCTGTCACATTCCGGTGACCTGATCGAGGCGGCCGCACATTTATTTGACCATCTGCATCAGCTTGACGCCATGGCCCGCCCGATCGCGGTCGCCCCTATTCCGGCACGTGGTCTGGGCCTTGCCATCAACGACAGGCTCCGCCGCGCGGCCGCACCAAGGTAAGATAATCTCGCTAAGCGCGGCCGGCATCCGCAGACAACACCAAAGGATCGATCCCAAGCGATTTTAATGCGGCGGCCCATTTGTCCGCGTCGGCCAAATTGAACACGATTTCGGTTGTTGCATCAGCTGTGAGCCAACCGTTTTGCGCGATCTCTCCTTCAAGTTGCCCAGGTCCCCACCCTGCATAGCCCAGCATCAGCATCGCATGGGTCGGCCCGGCACCGCTTGCGATATCTTCGAGCACGTCCAGTGTCGCGGTGAGGGCAAAATCGCCTTTAATATCCATGGTTTGCATCGCGGAACGGTATTCATCTGAATGCAACACAAACCCGCGCCCCGTCTCAACCGGGCCGCCAAAATGCACACCCAGAACCGGGCGCGCTTTTTGGGTTTTGGTGTCAAGCTGGTCAAGGACGTCCGACAGGGTCACCCCTTGGGCTGGTTTGTTGATCATCAACCCCATCGCGCCGTCATCAGAATGTTGGGTCATAAAGACAACAGAATGAGCAAAGCGCGGATCACCCATACCGGGCATTGCAATCAACAGCTTTCCGGTCAGTTCAAAATTGTCATCTATCATGCCAATAACCGTCCTTTGCGCCAGTGTATCAAGAGGATGCCCGTCCTACCGCGCTGTGGCAAGACAGTAGCGCCGCAAGCACGGAAAGGATTTGGAAACAACACTGATGCAATCGTGACTTGGCAGCTTGGCTCTGATCCCCCATCTAGGTTTTATGATGAAGTCTACCCTTACCGCTTTTGCGTTTACCGCTTTGATGTCCTTGCCCGCCGGGGCCCAGGACCAATTTGAGATTCCTGTGACCGGAGAGATTCTGCCTGGATGGCAGCAATCTGATGGCAGCCGAATGATTGGGCTGCGGATGAAATTGGCTCCGGGGTGGAAAACCTATTGGCGCACCCCCGGGGACGCCGGCATTCCGCCCAGATTTGCCTGGTCTGGATCACAGAACATCGCGTCTACATCCATAACATGGCCCACCCCATCGGTCTTTTTGACCTCAGGTATGCGCACTATTGGATATACCGGTGACGTGGTTCTGCCCGTAGTGATCTCACCGCACCGAAAAGGCGGCCCGATCACATTGGAGGCGCAATTGGACATTGGTGTTTGTGCAGACATCTGTGTGCCACATCGGATGGAATTGAGCGCGGTGATTGATGACACCAACACCAAACCCACCCCTGCAATTGCCGCCGCACTCGCGGCTCGCCCCTATACCGCAACAGAAGCCGGGGTGACATCCGCCAGCTGTGCCCTGCGTCCAACCGCAGAAGGGTTAGCGATTACGGCCACGCTTGGCCTGCCTTCTATCGGAGAATCCGAGGTCGTGATCATCGAGCCGGGGCAACCGGGAATCTGGATGAGCGAAACCAAAACTCATCGCACTGGGTCAACGCTGACTGCTGTGGGTGAAATGGAGGCCAATAGCGGCGCACCTGTTGCAATCAAACGTTCTGATGTGCGCATCACAGTGCTGGGCAAAAACCATGCGGTGGACATCCGCGGATGTGTCGCCGGATAGAGCCTCCCCATTGCTCAAAGCGCGCATGTGCAAGGCGCTCGGCGTCTCGAGATGAAATTCCGGCAATCGTCACGGCCCTTTGCACTGCGTTAGGTTGACCTGTGGTCGCGGTCCATAAATATTGCGTTGTCTGCAGCGATTACCCCAGATAGCCGCCCTGCATTTGCATCCAAAAGGCGCATGCAAAGCATGCTGTCCAGACAAGCGTAAGCAATCCGCCCTCTGAGATGTGGCAGATCAGCCTGAAATAGAACCACTATTTTGGCGGCGGTGTTTCTGCCAAAACAAAAAATCTAACAACTGACGGTGCACCCTTAATGGGCCCTGACCCGAGTGCGGAAAGCAAAGGTCAGCGCGGCCAATATATATCCGGTTAACGCCACAACCGCCGATCCGGCTAAGAACAAAAGCAACCCTGCAAGGGTCGGCGACATATTGGCCATTTGCGCGGTTAGATCGTCCAGGACCGGGTGCATGTGTCCGAACCATACCGCCCAGCCCAACGTAAGGGCGCCCCAACCCAACACCAGCGCCCAAAGCATTCCCAAGCCCAAGCGCATGGCGGCCAATGGCGCGCGCAACCCTCTGCGCATTGCAGCGATCTGACGGGCGACATCATGTTGTATCGCCACAAGCGCCGGCACAACCAGCAACACTAAAAACATCCCAAATCCCAAACCATACACCAAGGTAATCACCGTTGGTTTCAGGAATTGCGCCTGTTGGCTTTGTTCATACAGCAAGGGCGTCATCCCCAATACGGTGGTCAACGTCGTCAGCATAACCGGCCGCAACCGATCTGCCGCGCCATCAATGATCGAAGGGATCAACCCACGGGTTTCTCCGTATTCATCGATGGTGGTGACCAAAACGATTGAATCGTTGATGATGATCCCGGTCATGCCCAACAGGCCAACAACCGTGAACATGCTCAGCGGCACTCCCCAAGCTGCGTGGCCATAAATCGTGCCCACCAGCCCAAAAGGAATGATCGCCATAACCACAATGGGTCGGGTCCAACTGCCAAAAACCCAAGCCAGCACAAAGTAGATACCAGTCAGGCACAGGATCAATCCGGTCAGCGCATCACTTAAGAATTCGTCCTCTTGTTCACTGAGCCCGGCCAGACGGAATTCAACCTGCTTTTCAGAGGCAATGCGCGGCAAGATATCGTTTTGCAATGTATCCGTGATTTCCGTCGCGCGAGCCGGATCATCTTCGGACAGATCGCCCGTGACCGAAATCAGCCGGATGCCATTTTCGCGACGCACAGTGCTGAACCCAGTCCGCCGTTGAACACTGACAAGATCAGCCAGCGGAACATACAGCCCCTGCGGGGTTCGCATCTGTGTCCGATCCAAGAAATCAGCCGTCAATTCCCCGGTCGGCAGCTCTACTCGGATCGTCGCAGAGCGGGGGCCATCGGGATAGGTCGCGGCCTCAATCCCGCCAAGCCGGTGACGCAAGGCACGGCCCAACGTGTCGATGGTAAAGCCCAGCGCCTGCCCTTGTGGGGTCAGATCAAGGATCAGTTCTTCTTTGTCATAGGCCAATGTGTCTTGCACGGCGCTGACCTCGGGATATTGGCGCAGCTCATCTTGCAAAGCTTCTGACGCAGCCTTCAACGTATCAGTGTCTGCCCCATAAAATTGCACATCCAGCGCGTCGCCGCCCGGCCCCGAACGCCAGCCACGAAAGCTGACCTGTTCGGCCAATGGATGTTGCACAACATTGTCCTGCAGTTCAGCGACAAATGCAAAGCTGGAATAGGGGCGCAGATCGGCATCGATCAATTCAATAGAGATCCCCCCCAGCTGATCAGGTTCTTTATTGTCAGCTCCAGCCAACCCACGGCCCGAATTCCCCCCCAGTTGGGCAATCACGTAATCCAGCGGGTTTGCCCCGTAACGTTCTTCGTATTCTGCGCCCAGAGCCTCTGTCGCGCGCTGTAATTCGCGCATCATCTCCAGCGTATCTTTGCGGGTTGCTTCTTCGGCCATCATGAAATTGCCCGTGACCGAGCCGCGCTCAGGTGCATTAAAGAAACGCCACTGAACGTCGCGGTTGATGAACAAGGCAGCCTGACTGGCCAACACGACAAGAACGCCCGCCAACACCACACATCGCGCGGCAATCACACCCGCCATAAAGGGACGGAACACCCGTTCACGCATCCACACAAAACCCGTGTTCACCACGCGGCTGGGCCAATCATACCAATATTCCTTGTCCGCAGCCTTCATCGCGTGGGCCATGTGGTTGGGCAAGATCAGGAAACATTCAATCATCGACGCCGCCAGCACCGCAATAACCGTTACCGGGATATCCCGTATCAAATCGCCAAAACGCCCCCCCACAGCGATCAACCCCCAAAAGGCAATGATCGTGGTCAAAGTTGCTGCAAAAACCGGCATCGCCATACGACTGGCCGCATTTTCCGCTGCCTGCATCGGGCTTTCGCCCAAATGCCGAAAACGGTGGTCAGTGTGTTCCCCCACCACAATGGCATCATCGACCACAATTCCAAGTGTGATGATCAACCCAAACAGCGACACCATATTGATGGTCAGCCCCCCGACATACATCAATGCAATCGCTGCTCCCATTGCCACAGGAATACCCGCAGCAACCCAAAACGCCGTACGGGCGTTAAGGAACAAAAACAACAAACAGATCACGAGGCCCAGCCCCACCAATCCGTTGTCGATCAGGATATCCAAACGGCTGGTAATGGCAGCGGAGCGGGTTCGGATCAGCTGCAAGGTGACGTCGGCAGGCAGGCTGGCTTGCAAATCCCGTGCGACTTTCTCAACACTTTCCTGAATGCCAATTGCATCGCCCTGATCAGACCGATCAACCCTAACCAGCATCGCGGGATCTGTTTTGACGAAATAGCTTTCATTTCGGTCAATATCTTCGGGACGCACAACCGCCAGATCCCCAATTGTCAATTTGGACCCATCAGGATTAGAACGCAGTACGATACCCGCTATTTCCTGGGCCGAGCGTTTGGCGGTGCCTGTGCGGACGCGCGCATTGGCCCCTTGGACATCACCTGCTGGGTCTGCATCAACTTCCTCTGCAATAGCCGACGCGATATCAGCCATGGTGACATCAAATGCAATGAGTTTGGCCGAGGGCACTTCAACCAACATTTGCGGTGAGGCTACGCCCCGGATGGTTGTTCGGGTGACACCGGCGGCAAACAACCGCGTGACAAATTCATCAGCAAATCGGCCCAATTGTGCAGGTTCCAACGGGCCAGTGATGACCACATCAGTGACCCTGTCGCGCCATGCGCCGCGCCGCACCAAGGGGTCCTCGGCTTCTTCTGGCAAGGTTGTAATCGTGTCCACAGCCGTTTGAACGTCGTTGGTTGCGCGGGCCATGTCCCATCCCGGCTCAAAATCAAGCACAACCACACCGTTGCCTTCGCGCGAGGTGCTGACTGATCCTTCAACCCCTTCAAGCCCCAGTAGCACAGGTTCCATGACCTGCACGATAGCGCGGTCCACGTCATCAGCCCCGGCGCCAACCCAAGTTGTACTAACTGAAACATTGTCAATGATCACATCAGGAAAGAACTGTGCCCGCATGTTGGGCACTGCGGCCAAACCCGCCACCAGCATCACCATCAAGAGCAGATTTGCAGCCGTGCGGTGACGGACAAAATAGGAAAGGACTCCGCCCGCCATACCAGGTGTCTTGCGTACCATACCTTAGCCCCCCATCCGGCTTTCGATGCGTGCGACCATTTGCGCAGGCACTTTGGCCTCACCCAGACTGTTCAGCACCCGCGCCTTGGCTTCCTCAGGCATCCGCTGATTTGCCTCGACAAAGGCCATGAGGCGGGCGCGACGTTCTTCGGACAGTTCAAGCATCTCAGGCTCTGCGGGAAGAGCGGCCGCACCGTTGCGCACAAGCGGCTTTACCGCGATCCCCGTTCCCAACAACGGCGAGCGGGTCTCAACGATCTGGCGTCCCATGATCGGGCCACGCACCAAAACATCATCACCCTGACGGCGCAGCACCTGGACAGCGATCGTTTCCAGCCTATTTTCATCACCCAGAACCAAAACTTCGCCTTCTGCGTTAATTGCGGCAGAGGGCAAACGCACCACATCGCGTAACAATGGCTCTTCTACACGCACCGTCACAAAATCCCCGGGTTTGAACCCTTTTGCGTCCTGCAAGCCCGCATAGATCAAACGGCCCGTTGCCCCTTCACCTGCGGCCGCGCTGGCCCGACTGATCTGACCCTGAGCAGCCAGATCAACACCCGCTACATCCAAAGTGGCAGAAAGGTCTGACTGAATCAGCCCGCCATCAGCGTTCAAAAGGCGGGCATATTGGGCCGTGGACACCCGAAATGAGACCTCCAGATCGGTCACATCGATCATTTCGGCCAACCGTTCATTGGGGGAAACCAAACGCCCAACCAGAACATTTGTCGCGGATAAGACACCATCAAAAGGGGCAGTAAGCACGGTTTCTTCCAAGCGCCGTTCCGCCTCTGCCAAAGCTATTTCCGCTCTGGTCAGAAGGGTTGCTGCCTGATCAACACGCGCTTCGGCTTGCGCCTCGGCCTGCCGGCGGGACACGACAGATTGCCGCGCGGCGGCGGCGGCAAGTTCGGTTGTTTCGGTCACGCTGGCTGTGGCAACACCGCGTTCTTCAAGCCCGCGCTGACGATCAAAGGCCCGCTGCCGCAAGGCCGCCTGTTCCTCAGATGCCGCAGTTTCAGCCTGAGCAAGGATCAAACTGCGGGTCGCATCGCGACCTTCGGCTTTGGCATCAGCAACGTCACTTGCCGCACGATCCACCGCCGCTTGCGCATCAGCAGGGTCCAACCGGACCAGCACCTGACCTGCACGCACCTCCCCCCCTTCTTCAAAGCCCTCAGCCAATGCGATCACCCTGCCCCCATTGGCGGCACGCAGTTCAAGCTGTTGACGGCTTTGCAATTCACCAAAGGTTTCCAAAACTGGCACTACATCAAGAGGCGCCGCAGTGATCACATTCACGGCAAATACACGTTCGCGCGCAGGTGGCCCCTTTGGATTATCGGCAAATCGCTCGCGCAAGGCCGAGCCAATGAGTGTTGTCGCAAACACCAATAGCCCCAGTGTGGCCGCAGCCAAGAACAGGCCAATCATACTTTGCCGCAAGAAACGCATCACTGTCCAATCTCAACAATATTTATCTGGAACATAACCTAACGGTTGTCCGCGAAATACCAAATCACATGTATATCACGCAAGTGCTCGGAATTTCCGTCGCATCAATACATTTATTTTTATTTACGTCGCTGGTGTTCATCCAGACGCGGCATGATTTCGACAAAGTTGCAGGGGCGATGGCGGTAATCCAGCTGTTTCAGCAGGATTTCGTCCCAGGCATCTTTGCAGGCCCCCGGTGATCCGGGCAGTGCAAACAAATATGTGCCATTCGCAACCCCTCCTGTTGCCCGGCTTTGTACTGCTGAGGTGCCAATTTTTTGCATCGAAACGATCGTAAAGACGGTACCAAAGGCGTCTATCTCTTTTTCATAGACATCGCGATGTGCCTCTACGCTGACGTCACGCCCCGTCAGGCCGGTCCCGCCGGTTGAAATGACAACATCTATGGCATCATCCGCACACCAGATACGCAGTTGGTCTGCAATCTGCGCCCGTTCATCGGGCAAAATTATGCGTGCAGCCACTCTATGGCCTGCGGCCTCAATCCGCCCAACCAAAGTATCGCCCGACCGGTCTTGTGACAGATCGCGGCTATCTGAAACGGTCAGCACGGCAATCCGCACCGGGATAAATTCAGCTGTTTCGTCAATCCGGCTCATGTTCGCTCCAATAATGCGAGGCGCAGGGCCAACCCCAGAAAAATCGCTGAGCTGGCCCAGCGCAGCCATCCGCCACCGCCTGCCAATCGCTGCCCGGCGCCGCTGGCAAGGATGCCAACGCCCGCGTTGATGAAAAACCCGCCCACCCCAAGGACCGCGCCAAAGATCAAAAACTGTCCCAAAACGCTACCGCCAGCAGGGTCCACAAATTGCGGCACAAACGCGAGTACAAAAAGGATTACTTTGGGATTGGTCAAATTGACGGCAAAACCATGCAGGAAAGCCCGGCCGGGTGTAATATTTTGCGCCACTTCTGGCCGACCCGAGCTGCGCACCGCCTGAACAGCCAGATACACCAAATAGACGACACCGATCCAACGGATGACATCAAAGGTCCATGGCGCGGCAGCAATAACGGCACCTAGCCCCAGACCAGCCAGCAGGACATGCACCATCCCTCCCAGCGATATCCCTGCGCTTGCCGCAATCGACGCGCGCGGACCACCGTGAAGGCCCTGCCCCAGACAAAACATCATGTCGGCGCCCGGGGTGAGGTTCAACAACAGCGCAGCAGGCGCAAAAGCGACAAGAGTCAGCAGATCAACCATTGCGCAACCGGGCCTGAAGGCTCAACAAGTCGGCCCAAGCCTCGCGCTTAAACTCTGGTGAGCGCAAAAGGTATGCGGGATGAAAGATCGGCAATGCAGGCAAGCCCGCAGCGGTTGTCCATTGCCCACGCAACCGGGTTATGCCACGTTTCCCCAGAAGCGTCTGACAGGACCAATTTCCAACCAATACAAGAACTTCTGGCGCAGCCAGTTCGATGTGGCGCAGCAAGAACGGCTTCATCATCGCAATTTCATCAGGCTTTGGGTCGCGATTTTGCGGGGGCCGCCATGGCAATACATTCGTGATGTAAACCGGCGCATCTTTGCGATCGCGCCCCATGTCTATGGCACCGAGCATCTTGTCCAACAATTGACCTGCGCGCCCGACAAACGGTTTACCTGCCAAATCCTCGTCCCGCCCCGGCGCTTCGCCAATCAGCATCACACGCGCGCCTGCAATCCCGTCACTAAAGACCAGATTGCGCGCGCCTTTTTTCAGGTCACAATGATCAAATGACGCCATCGCCGCGCGGAGTTCTTCGAGCGTTTGCGCAGCGCCGGCACATTGTTCCGCGGCGGCTACGACGTCCGTCTTAGGAGGTGACAGAGGCGCGTTGATCGGTGAAGGCGCTGCAACAGCTTTGGGTTTTTCCAGAGCTGCGGGCAGTTCATATCGGTTCATCGGTGTGTCGAGAATGGCCTCGGATGCGCCGAGTTCGATCTGCCAATCCAACAACGCCAGATCATGATGATACGAGAGTGATTCCATTTCCTCAGACTACGCCGCCCCCGCGCAAAGCTAAATGCCTTTCGGTGCCTTGCCGCACCCCACACCCGCCCTCTATAAGGGCTCAAATCATCAAAGGGTGCGCGCGCTTCATGTCTTTTGCCCATCATCACCTGCTTGGCATCGAACACCTCAGCCAAAGCGATATTACCACTATCCTTGATCTGGCCGACACCTATGCGGACAAGAACCGGGGGGCCGATAAACACAGTACCGCTCTGGCGGGACTGACGCAGGTCAACATGTTCTTTGAAAACTCGACCCGAACGCAGGCCAGCTTTGAAATAGCCGGCAAGCGGTTGGGGGCGGATGTCATGAATATGGCGATGCAGGCCTCGTCGATCAAGAAGGGCGAGACATTGATCGATACAGCAATGACCCTGAACGCGATGCATCCCGATTTGCTGGTGGTGCGACATCCACAATCGGGCGCGGTGGACTTGCTGGCGCAGAAAGTGAATTGTGCCGTTTTAAATGCAGGTGATGGGCGACACGAACACCCGACACAGGCGCTTTTGGATGCGCTGACGATCCGGCGGGCAAAAGGCCGGCTACATCGGCTGCGCATTGCGATTTGCGGCGACATTGCGCACAGCCGCGTTGCACGGTCCAATATCATGCTGCTTGGTAAAATGGAGAATCGCATTCGCCTGATCGCGCCGCCCACCTTGATGCCATCCGGGATAGGCGACTTTGGCGTTGAGGTTTTTGACAACATGAAAGAGGGGTTGCAGGACGTTGATGTCGTGATGATGCTACGCCTGCAACGCGAACGGATGGATGGGGGGTTCATCCCGTCAGAGCGCGAGTATTATCACCGTTATGGGCTGGATGCTGCAAAGCTGAGCGTGGCGAACCCTGATGCGATTGTCATGCATCCCGGCCCGATGAACCGCGGGGTAGAGATTGACGGCACCCTTGCAGATGACATCAACCGCAGCGTTATTCAGGATCAGGTCGAAATGGGGGTGGCTGTTCGCATGGCGACAATGGATCTGTTGGCCCGGAACTTGCGGGCCCGAACAACACCTGCAACGGCATGAGTAACCGCAAAGACATCGACAATTGGGAAGGTCTTTTGGACCCGGATGAAACGATCTTGTGGCAAGGCCGCCCTGAAAACGGTGTCAAACTAGAATGGAAATCCGCCTTTGAACCTTTCTTTTTTCTGTTTTTCACCGGGTTTTCCGTTTTCTGGATGATCATGGCAAGTCAAGCACCCGGCCCCTTTTGGATGTTTGGTCTTTTGTTTTTTGGGGTTGGTATGTTCAACCTTGTTGGTAAACATTTCTGGAAAGCCTATTTGCGCAATGGGACGTTTTACACCCTGACTACCAAACGCGCTTTCATCGGAACCACCACCGGCACCAAACGCAAGCTCGAAAGTTATCCCATTCGCGCAGACACAACGTTAACTTATGAGGAAGGGGCCCTGTCGAGTATCTGGTTTGCTCAAATAATCACCCAGACGAAACAAGGAAGTAGCCCAAGCGACATTGGATTTGAACGGTTGGCTGACGGCAAGGCTGTTTATGCCAAATTTCGTGAAGTACAGAGGTTTCAAAGTGAACGAACTCAAGATACCCGCGCATGAACAAGGCACCACACGGGTGTTTGCGCTGTCTTTGACGGCGGAACAAGCGCGCAGTTTGCGAGACACACCGTTGCTACAAAAGGGGGCGTTGGGCGTTGAGGGCTTAACCCTGTCCGGCATTGAGATTTTTGCGTTAAGTGATCTAGGGGATATGGGATTGGCAGGGTACCTGCGCGAAGGTGTTGATGCCAACCAAGACGATCTGAACCGGGACCGAGCCAAGCTTGCGGCCTTGGATGGCTGGGTAATGTTGGTTCATTCCTCTGCGTTTGAGGGGCGCGCCACGACATTGGAAACGGCATCGGCCCTGACACTGATCGGAACCTACTCACAGACATCCTCTGAGACCACAGCTCTACACCTTGAAGCGGAGGCTGCGCAGCCTTATTCGGGCGTTGGCGCCGGGAATGTTGAACCGGCAACCACCAACCGGGCAAACGGTTCGCTTGTGATTGTTGCACTGGTATTGATCGCTAGTGCCGTGCTTTGGTGGGGGATAAATAAGTGACGTACAATGGGGGCGATGATGCAAGAACCGAAACCTGATCCAAAGATGTCCGGACGCGTTGCAATGGTTGCGCTATTGGTCGCTTTTGCCATCGCAGGAATGATGTATTGGATCGCTTAGCCCCAGATGGACTGAGTTGGGTCCCCTCGCGCCGTGTCTTTGTGCGCCGGGTGCTGTTGAACGGAGCCTTGACCTATCTTGCGCTCGTTGTCGTGATGAGCGGTTTTTTGTATTGGATGTCCTTGCCAACACGGTGGGGGTTTGTTGGGGCCGCATTTATCACCTTGGGTTTCTTTCTTGAGGACATGATGCGGTGGCGCCGCACCCGCGATGACCTGTGGCAAATCCATGAAGGCATGTTGATTCACGACAGCGAAGAAGGACGCTCGCAAGTTCCGTTGTCTGAAATCCACAGTGTCACAGCGCAGATCGGCAACCGGGTTTCGATCACGTTGATCACAGGTCTGAAAATCCCCATGCGGTACCTCAGCTATCCCAAAGAAATTGCCGATCAGATCAACCGGGCGCGGCGCGGGCCAGTTGGCAAACGCAAATGACTCTTGGTTTGCCGGTCCATTTGGGGCAAGAGGGCGCAATACCTCTGCGGAGCAAAGACACCCAATGACATTGCATCTTACCAATGCCCGATTGATCGATCCCGAAGCCGGTACAATCACCACAGGTACGTTGAGCATTTCACACGGCAAGATTGCGCAAATCAGCCCGGACATGGCGCCGCTGCCAGCTGGTGCAAAGGTGGTGGATTGCAACGGAAAATACTTGGCCCCCGGGATCGTGGATCTGGGGGTCAAGGTTTGCGAACCCGGTGAGCGCCACAAAGAAAGCTATCGCTCTGCAGGATTGGCTGCTGCTGCGGGGGGGGTGACCACCATGGTGACACGGCCTGACACAGCCCCCACCATCGACAGCCCTGAAGTATTGGAATTTGTGACCCGTCGCGCCAATGAAGCGGCCCCGGTCAACGTTGTTCCCATGGCGGCACTGACCAAAGGCCGCGAAGGCCGTGAAATGACCGAAATCGGGTTTTTGATGGATGCCGGAGCCGCAGCCTTTACCGATTGCGACCGGGTGGTAACCGATACCAAGGTATTTTCACGTGCATTGACCTATGCGAAATCGCTGGACGCGTTGGTGATTGCCCATCCTCAGGAACCCATTTTGAGCAAAGGTGCGGCGGCCACTTCTGGTAAATTCGCATCATTGCGCGGTTTACCAGCAGTTTCTCCAATGGCAGAACGGATGGGATTGGACCGCGACATTGCGTTGATCGAAATGACGGGTGCCAAATACCATGCGGACCAAATCACAACGGCACGCGCCCTGCCCGCCCTGCAACGTGCCAAGAATAATGGTTTGGATATCACCGCGGGCGTCGGCATTCATCACCTGACCCTGAATGCGCTGGATGTGGCAGACTACCGCACGTTCTTTAAGCTCAAACCTCCCTTGCGCGATGAAGACGACCGGATTGCAGTGGCCGAGGCCGTAGCCAGTGGTCTGATCGATATCATTTGTTCCATGCATACGCCGCAAGACGAAGAATCCAAACGCTTGCCCTTTGAGGAAGCGGCATCAGGTGCCGTGGCATTGGAAACCTTGCTGCCTGCTGCTCTGCGATTGGTTCACGCAGAGCTCATGGATCTGCCAACCCTTTGGCGCGCATTATCCCTTAACCCTGCAAAACGGCTGGGATTGACGGGGGGGCGGATGGCCGCTGGCGCTCCGGCTGATCTCGTGCTTTTTGATGCAGATGCACCTTTCGTTGTGGACCGTGCAACACTTCGGTCTAAATCGCGCAACACCCCGTTTGACGGAATGCGGATGCAAGGTAAGGTGCTGCGAACTTTTGTCGCTGGAAAATGCGTTTTTGAGGGCTCCTGATGCCGCCGATTGATTCTTCTGTTTCTGTACTCATCCTCTGGGCGATATTGGGTTACTTGATGGGGTCGATCCCCTATGGTTTGTTGCTGACCCGTTACATGGGTCTTGGTGACTTGCGCGACATTGGATCTGGCAATATTGGCGCTACAAATGTGCTGCGCACCGGCAGCAAGCCCGCTGCCGCTGTGACATTGATCCTTGATGCCGCGAAAGGAGCCATCGCGCTGCTGTTGGCAAGGTATTTTAGCGGCGAAGACGCGGCGCAAGTTGCGGCATTGACGGCCATGCTTGGCCATTGTTTCCCTGTTTGGCTAAAATTTATCGGCGGCAAAGGTGTTGCAACCTTTTTGGGGATCATGATGGCAATCGCTTGGCCCGTCGGCGTTGGGTGCTGCATCGTTTGGTTGTTTGCCGCTGGTGTTACCCGCGTATCGTCCATGGGTGGCTTGGCGGCGGCCTCGGCTTCTACGTTCTTGTTGGTTGCTCTTGGCGCTGGCTATGCATTGTTGTTGGGCATTGCCCTGACCATTCTGCTTTATGTGCGGCATCGCTCAAACATTCACCGGATCAAAAACGGTACCGAACGCAAGATCGGTCAAAAAGACTGACATCGGGTGCCGTTAGCTTTGAGGCACTTAGGCGTATAATTCGACATCGAACCCAAAGCCCTTAGATCCATTGCACAGGTTAGAAAACCAAAATGACCGAAATACACCTGCCTGTCATCCTGCTTGCTGCTTTCCTTGCCTCAGGAAGCCCGGGCCCCGCCACTTTGGCCATCGCAGGTACATCCATGTCTTCAGGGCGTTGGCCGGGGTTGGCGCTTGCTTCTGGTGTGACAACAGGGTCTTTCATTTGGTCTATCTCAGCCGCTTTTGGCCTTGGGGCGGTGATGTCGGCAAATTCATGGGTGTTCGAAATCATTCGATATGTCGGAGCTGGATACCTGGCGTGGCTTGCGGTCAAATCAGCGCGCTCAGCATGGGCTGGCAACATCCTTTCGACCAAGCAAATGCCCAAAACAACGCCACGGCGCGCTTTTGCCAAGGGCCTTGCGTTGCATCTTACGAACCCCAAGGCGGTCTTATTCTTCGGCTCGCTTTATGCAATTGGTATTCCCAGCGGAACGCCGCCCAGCGCCTTGGTCACCGTGATCCTTGCAGTAGGCTTGCAAAGCCTGATCATGTTTCATCTTTACGCGCTGATTTTTTCTTCCAAGCCGATGATCGCCGCCTATACCCGTGTCAAACGTTGGTTTGAGGCTTTTTTTGCACTCGCCTTTGGTACCCTCGCCTTCAAAGTTCTGACCGCTCGGCTCAATTGATCCCATTTGCCGGACAATTGGCCCTAAAGTGTCATAGAGACGCCCAATTTCCCGTTAAAATAGTCCCAACATTGGACAAGGGCGACAACCGTGCAAAATTTCCTCTCTAATTACGAGAACTTTGCCTTTCGGGCATTCAATTTCAAAAACCGAGCAACAACGATTGAATACTGGTTGGTCATGCCATTGTTGTGGGGCCTGCTCTTTTATACTCTTGTCGGGGACGTAAACGAAGTGAACGTCTATTTGCTTGCCAAGCAAATTCCTCCGATGAACCCGCTTTACTACGAATCCTCCATTCTCTTCTTGCTGACATTCATTCCGCGTATGTCTTTGACAATGCGCCGTTTGCACGACCGGGACAGAACCGGTTTTTGGGCCATCTTGCCGATGATCACCTTTATCTCGGTCTGCGTCATGTTGGCCGCTCTGACCGGTGCGATGATGAATTCTACGTTGACGGGCCCGTCAAACAGCCCGGACAGTTTCAAAGGTGCGTTTGATACGTTGATTCAAGCGGCAGCCCCCGGCGGCAATTTTTGGCCGGAAATGTTCAAGATCGCGGATGTGTTCCATACCAAGGGCAACGAAGCCGTGTGGGGGTTGTTGTCTGAAATCTATGGCCACAATGGTGCTGTCGACATCCGCAGAAGTGGCTCCAATGTGATCACCGCAATTGAAGGTGATACAGGTCATACTGTTGGTCTGGTCACTGTAACCATCGGTCTGGTGATGACACCTATCGTGACCGGCATGTTGCACGTGCTCTTTATGGTGCTGCCGTCATCGCCATATGACAACTACTATGGCCCAGCCGAGGTGATCGAGTTGAAGTACAAGAAGGTCGTGGATGGCAAGCACAACCCGATGGCGGGATATGCTTACCTATATGAGAAAACCGACGATGAAAAAGCCCAACAACGCGAGGTGGCGCAAGCTGAGGTCAAAGCATTGTATCGCAGTCGTGTTCTGGGTCAGGCCGACACCGGCTGATCAATAACTGTAATCAGAATAGATCCGGCTTAAGTCCCCACCCCAATCGCCATGATAGTCATCTAACATCTCATCTGCGGGGACCTTGCCGGTTTCGACACTTTCCTTAAGCGCATTTAGGAAATGCGTTTCATCTGGAACCATACCACCTGCACCTGCTTTGGCGCGCGCTTTCAGACCGGCTTCGGAAATCGCCAAAGTTTCGCGAGCGATGTCATGCATGTTGATGCCAGCAACCTGCGCCTGCAAACCATCAATCGAAGCCGCGACGCGCAGCGCATCATGTTGCGCTGTCGACCAGCCCTTACAAAGATCCCATGCCGCATCGAGCGCAGTTTGGTCATACATCAGACCTACCCAAAAAGCGGGAAGTGCGCAGAGCCTGCGCCAAGGGCCACCATCTGCCCCCCGCATTTCGATGAATTGTTTTGTCCGCGCTTCTGGAAAGGCTGTGGTCAGGTGATCCGCCCAATCACTGAGGGTTGGGGTTTCGCCGGGTAGCGCAGGCAGTTTTCCGACCAGAAAGTCACGAAACGACATGCCCAAAGCGTCAATATATGCCCCATCGCGATAGACAAAATACATCGGCACATCGAGCGCATATTCCACCCATGCCTCAAACCCAAACCCGTCTTCAAAGACAAACGGCAAAGTCCCGGTGCGCGCGGCATCCAAGTTGCGCCAAACCATGGAGCGCAACGATTTATAGCCGTTGGGTTTACCCTCAAAGAACGGTGAGTTGGCAAAAAGCGCAGTTGCGACAGGTTGCAGCGCCAAAGCCACACGCATCTTTTGGACCATGTCCGCTTCGGACCCGAAATCAAGATTGACCTGAACCGTGCAGGTCCGGCGCATCATCACCCGGCCCATGGTGCCAACGCGCCCCATGTAATCGTTCATCAGTTTGTAACGCCCTTTGGGCATCAAATCCATCTGGTCATGTGTCCATTCCGGTGCTGCGCCAAGGCCGATCCACCCCGCACCAATCTCATCCGCGACATCTTTGACCTCGCGCAGGTGCGTATTTACCTCGTCACAGGTCTCATGAATGGTTTCGACCGGGGCACCGGACAATTCCAGCTGACCACCGGGTTCCAGTGAAACATTCGCACCGTCTTTTTCAAGGCCAATCAGTTTATCAACTTCGTAAACCGGAGACCAATTGTGCCGGTCCCGCAACCCTTCCAGCATGACACGAATCGACCGTTCTCCCTCATAGGGCAGCGGCTTTAGAGTGTCCTTACAATAGCCGAATTTCTCATGTTCTGTGCCAATGCGCCAATTTTCCTTGGGTTTGCAGCCTTGCGCTAAGTATTCGGCCAATTGTTCATGACGTTCAATTGGGCCACCGCCAGATTGGGGGATAGACATTGGGCGAAAGCTCCGGTTTGGTTACGCGTTCGGAAAGGGATGGTACCAAATGCGAAAGGTGTCAATGCAGCAACGCACCATCGGGTCGCAATGGCCCACGCTGCCAGATCACAACCGCTTGATGCGGGCTACTGTTAAGGGTGGTGAGCATGCGTTCCGTTTTCAACCCCGGGAGCGTGGCAAATGCGTCAAACAAATCATCGGCCCCGGCAGCATTTATGGGTATCAGCAGTGGCGGTTGACCGGCTTGTGTCAGGCGCCAGTGCGGCGGAAACATCGCGCCTTCCAAAGTCAGGCTATCCATCTCGCGCAGGGCTACAGTGCCCCCGGTAAGTGGCCCAAAATACGTCACTTGAGCCTCGTCAATCTGTACTGATCCTGTCCCACCGTCGGCATTTCGAAACCGTCCTCTTTGCACGCCAAGCCAGATCAACACCGCACCTCCAACAAGGGCCGCATATCCCGGCACTGCCAGCAAAAACCCCGGCCCTGACACCAGCCATAAACCAATTAATGTGATTGCAAGCCCCACCAACGCCTCACGCCAGCGGGTCACGGCACCAATTGCTTCGGGTCTAAAAAACGTCATTGTGGCACCTGCCTGGGTCTTGGAACAGGGCCAATTCATAAGACCCAATGAGTTGAAAACCAATCGCTTCATACGCATGGGCCGCAAAACCGGACGCCGCAAATAAAATAGCTTTCTGAATGCCCTTTTCCCGTTCGGCCAACAGATGCCTTGCAACGATGCCGCCGCCATATCCACGGCCGCGATGTTCAGGCGGCACATAAACTCCGCCGATCTGTACGCTTTCATGGGCGCGAGCGTTAAAGGTGGACATTGCAACAGGATGATTAGCAAGCGTCATCAGCTGAGCGTCGGGATGCGCACAGAAGTTTTTGGCTGTTTCATACCCATCGGCATCCCCCATGGGCATCACACCTGTTTCCTTGTAAAACCCACTGAACCACTCACCAAGCCAAGGCGCGTCTTCAGTCTGAGGACGGCGCATTTGCATGGCCTGATCACTTGGGACCTCAAGCTTTTCCGTCTCCACGGCATAAAGGGGCTCAACAGCGCGAAGGGAAAAAGGCCCCGTCTGGCAACCCAACGCATCAAATACCTGTCTAACCTCATCTTCTGCACCTGTCATACCAGCAAGCGTCCGTCCTCGTAGCGCGGCGGCAAAGGCGGCGTGAAAACCATCTTGGATAGGTGCCGTTTGACACATCACATAGCCGCCGTTTGTCACACCACCGACGGCACAAATCTCGCCATCCCGTTCTTGGAGATAGAACGTCGTCCCATGCCGATGTGCCCTGTCATCGGTGCCATGGGCGGCAAGGTTTCCTCTTAAAAACATCGATGTTTCTGAGTTTTGTCGAAGAAATTCTTCGATTGCAGTGCTGTCTGATTGCGTTGCCAAACGGATCACGACCAATCCCCCATGGCTTGCTGCCAAACGGTCATCGCGGCAACAGCGGCGGTATCTGCACGCAGGATGCGCGGCCCTAACGTCACCGGATGCGCGCACTCAAGCCCCCGCAAACTGCGCTGTTCCTTCTGCGAAAACCCGCCCTCAGGTCCGATCAGGATGGCCCAAGGACCGAAGACAGCTGGCAAGCTGGAGGAGGCGCCAACCAGCGTTTCATCACAAAACATTATCTGACGTTCGGGGGACCATCTCTCTATCAACGAGGAAAATTTTTCGGCATCTGCAACTTCAGGCACATAAGTTCCACCGCATTGCTCAGCTGCTTCAACAGCATGAGCCTGCAATCGATCGCGTTGCACACGGCCTGCATTCGTAAACTCTGTCATAACAGGCACGATCCGGGCCGCGCCCATTTCGGCGGCTTTTTCCACAATAAAGTCCGTGCGTGCCTTTTTGATCGGTGCAAACAGCAGCCACAGATCAGGCGGCATCTGCAATGGTGCGCTCTGTTCGACGCACATCAGCCGTCCGTTACGTTTGCCTGCCTCGACAATTTCGGCCTGCCATTCCCCATCTGTCCCATTAAAAAGTGCGACATAACCGCCGACCGCCTGCCGCATCACCCCAAAAAGGTAATGTGCCTGCCCTTTGTCCAAAGGAACCGATTGCCCCACCCCCAGCGGGTGCTCTACAAAAAGCCTGATCTTCGCACTCATAGGTCTGATATATGCAAGACGCACCTCCTTCGCCAGATGGCACTGTCGCCGATGCCGAAACACGTAATTGGGTTGATCGCTATGCGCCACCTGCCACGCGCCCCTATTTACGATTAAGCCGGGCAGACAGGCCAACCCCCGTCACCTTGCTTTTGCTTCCTTGTTGGTGGGGCCTTGCGCTGGCGATCCTTTATGATCAATCCATACGTTGGGAAGACCTCTGGATTTTCTTGGGGTGCGGCATTGGTGCGTTTTTGATGCGCGGCGCGGGTTGTACCTGGAATGACATCGCAGACAGGGAATTCGATGCAAAGGTCGAACGCAGCCGGTCACGGCCCATTCCCTCAGGTCAGGTCACCGTGAATGGTGCGATTGCCTGGATGATCATCCAGGCCTTGCTAGGTGCGTTAATCCTATTCACCTTTAACCTCGCGGCTATCTCTCTGGGCGTATTGTCGCTGGTCTTTGTGACGATTTATCCCTTTGCAAAACGATTTACCTGGTGGCCGCAGGTCTTTTTGGGATTGGCCTTTAATTGGGGCGCTTTGTTGGCGTGGACAGCACATACAGGCCGCCTCGATTCTCCGGCCATCTTGCTTTACGTCGCAGGCATCGCATGGACCCTGTTTTATGATACGATCTATGCCCATCAGGACACAGAAGACGACACTTTGATTGGCGTGAAATCCACAGCGCGCCTTTTTGGGGATAAATCACCAGAATGGCTGCGCCGTTTCTTAATGGTAACAGTTGGGCTGATGGGGTTGGCCGTTATTTTTAGCGCGATGCCAAATGCATCGATCCTTGCGCTGGTCATTGCGCTTGGTGGCCCTTGGGCTATGGGGTGGCACATGGCGTGGCAACTCAGAGGAATTGACATCAACGATCCTGCAAAAATGTTACAACTTTTTCGCGCGAACCGTGACACCGGCATCATCCCGCTCCTCTTTTTCGCCGCTGCACTGTTCGCATGATTGCACCCTTGCGCTGGCAGGCGTATCAAAGGGTAACTAAGCAACGAGCTGAAAACGACTTATGCGTCTGTCTTCCCTTTTAATCATAGCCATGACGTTTTTCGCGGCGGCAGTGGTGTCCCTTGTGGCCGCCAACTTTAGTGTGAAACTGATCGAAGAAACATCCGAAATTGGCGTCCGAGATGCCTTGGACGATGAAGGGATGACTTGGGCCGAAGTACAGGCGGATGGATTGCAGGTCACCCTTGCCGGGATCGCACCAACAGAAGCGGTCCGGTTCAAAGCGCTGTCAACGGCAGGTTCAATTGTTGATGCCGCCCGCGTGATCGACGAGATGGACGTACAAGCCCAAGCAGCCCTTGCACCGCCTCGGTTTTCTGCGGAAATACTGCGCAACGACAGTGGTATTTCTATCATTGGTTTGATCCCAACCAGCACTGACAAACAAGCCACAATTGCCCGGTTTGGATCATTGGCGGGCGAAGAGAACGTTGCCGATCTTCTGGAACAGGCAAATTACGCCGCTCCCGAGGGATGGACGGATGCTTTGTCTTTTGCAATCACGGCCATGGCTCAATTGCCACGGGCCAAAGCCAGCGTCGAAGCCGGGCGCGTAACCATCACAGCGATTGCTGACAGCGCTCAGGCAAAGTCGGAGATGGAAACAAAACTGCGCCGTGCAGCCCCACCAAGTGTTGAATTGCAATTGGAGATCGCAGCACCCCGCCCCGTTATCACCCCCTTTACACTCAGGTTCGAAACAGATGCTGACGGCGCCCGGTTTGATGCGTGTTCCGCTGATACAAATGCCGCCCGGGATCGTATTCTGGCCGCGGCAACCGAAGCCGGGGCGAATGATAATCTGCGGTGTACGGTCGGTCTTGGCGTGCCAAGCCCCACATGGAGCACCGCTGTTGAGCAAGCAATCCAGGCGGTTACCCGGCTTGGTGGTGGGGCTGTGACATTTGCCGATGCTGACATCACGTTAACGGCCCTGCCGGGCAGCGATCAAAGCACTTTTGACCGCGTGGTTGGCGAATTGGAAACCAGCCTGCCTGACGTATTTGCCCTGCGAGCCAAATTGCCCAAAGAAGTTGACCCTAACGAAGGTCCCCCCGAATTCACCGCGACCCTCAGTCCCGAGGGTCAGGTCCAGCTGCGCGGTCGCGTCAGCGATGAAGCATTGCGCAACCTTGCTGACAGCTATGCAAAGGCAAGGTTTGGATCGACCAATGTCTATACAGCCGCCCGCATCGACGAAGACCTGCCTGCCAATTGGGCACCGCGTGTCCTGACGGGACTTGAAGCCTTGGCAGTCCTGAGCAACGGTAATCTGCTTGTCACGCCTGACACCTTGGCGGTCCGCGGGAACACGGGTAACCCAGATGCCAGTAATGAAATCGCTGCCCTTATTGCCGGAAAGCTCGGCGATGGTATCGATTATGACATTGACGTGGTCTATGAAGAAAAGCTGGATCCGGTACTTGGTTTGCCAACACCAGATGAATGCGAAGCGCAAATTGGCACCATTCTGACCAATGGTAAGATCAATTTTGAACCCGGTTCGGCGACTATTGATGCCTCCGCTCTTAGTGTCATGGACGAGATTGCGCAGGTCTTGCAGAAATGTGGTGACCTAAAGCTGGAAATTCAGGGCCATACAGACAGCCAAGGTCGCGAGAGCATGAACCTTGCACTGAGCCAGAGCCGCGCAGAATCAGTTCTGAATGAATTGCGCGCACGGCGGGTTTTAACTGGATCTTTCACCGCACAGGGTTATGGCGAAGCCATCCCAATTTCCGACAATGACACCGAAGCAGGGCGGGAAGCCAACCGCCGCATCGAATTTCGCCTGATCCGCCCCGATACAGTCACAACACCAGACGAAACAACGCTGGAAAGTGCCGCGCAATCAGGCGATACAGACGCCGAGACGACCCAAGAAAGCACGACTGATGAGCAGAACTGAATTCGTCCTAGCGACAGCGATCATCCTGTTCGTCGCTTTTTGCCTTGGCTGGTTCGCCAACTGGCTGTTGCACCGGTTTACCCGTGTTGCCGCGGGGGATGTCGCACAACTGGACAAAATGAGCCAGGAATTGCACGAAGCGGAAGAAACACGCGATCAGGCTATCACCTACCTGCAACAGCGCGAAGCAGAGCTGACCAATCAGCTGGCTCAAACCGAAGCCGAATTAAGTGCTGCAATGGATGGTCTGCGTGATGCACGGCATGAGGCCGAAGAAATGCGTGCCTACATCGAAAGCCTGTCCAAACCCACCAGCGGCGAGGTTTTTACCAGCAAACGGTAACCAGCCCTACCACCGCTTCAAGGCGTCCTCATCTGCGTCTTTTGCGGCAACCCAACCATCGCCAGACGCAGAAATTTCGCGCTTCCAAAAGGGCGCGCGGGATTTCAGAAAGTCCATAAGAAACTCCGCCCCTTCAAACGCATGTTTTCGGTGGCGTGCAGCGGTTGCCACCATCATGATCATCTCACCCGGGGCCAAACGCCCATACCGATGGATCACCAAGGCATCGCCAAGCGAAAATCGCGTCATGGCCTGTTGGGCAATCTGCGCCAGCGCAGCCTCTGTCATGCCGGGATAATGTTCGATCTCCATCGCCTCAAGTGGATCACCAGGAAGATCGCGCACAAGACCTGTGAAGGTCACAATCGCCCCCAAATCGCTACGGCCCGCTGCAAAGGCAGTCGTTTCCGTCCCTAAATCGAATGGCGCGTCCTGTACCAAAATTCGCATTGTATCAGCCGCCTGTCATTGGAGGGAAAAACGCAACCTCGCGAACGCCCTGAAGCGGTGCATCAAAATCGGCCAATTCCTGATCCACCGCGACCCTCAAAGCAGATAAATCAGAAAAAGCCACTGCATAACGCTCTTCGCGCGCGGCCAATTCCGCGACTAATTCCTGCACGGTTGTGGCCTGCGTCTCCACCTTTTCGCGCGGCACGCCAATGCGTTCGCGCACCCATGCAAAATACAAAACGTCCATCAACGCCCCTCCCTTAGATGCGGCAGTGATTTCATCAGATAATCAACACCTGTAATGGCCGTCAGCGCGGCAGCGATCCACAAAAGCCATAGCCCGATCAGACCAGACCACTCCATCCCTGCTAATTTCCAACTCAACCCCAAAAGATCCTCTTCCTCTCCGTTCAAAACGGCGGCAATCATTGTCTCGTCCATCCCAAAGACAGACATGCCAAGGTAGTGCTCAAAGACCCCCTGAGAGAACAATACTGCGATTGCGATCATCTGAAACGTCGTCTTCCATTTGGCAAGTTTCGTGACTTTCAATGTTCCTGCAACGTCGCCCAAAAACTCCCGCAAGCCGGAAACAAAAACCTCACGGAACAAAATCACTGTGGCGGGCAGAACCAACCAGGGCGACCAACTCGAAAAACCAATGATCACCATCAGAGCAATCACCACCATCGCTTTGTCCGCAATTGGGTCCAGCATCGTGCCCAGCTTGGTTTCCTGTTTCCACGCGCGTGCAAGATAGCCGTCAAACCAATCCGTTACCGCGGCCGATACAAACAGCAACAAAGCAAACCAATCGGCATAGGGCCGCGTAAAATACAAAAACATCACCGCTACACCGGGTGCTGCTGCCAACCGTAAAAGCGTCAAAATATTAGGAATGTTCCATGTCATAGTTCTATCTTACCGCGCCCAGCACTGGTGTGAAAGCACCAACGCCCCCCCTCTTTTTGGCCTTATATACCGAATCCGCGTTTTCAACCCGCACCGGCGCTCGAATGAGCCACACCCTTAGCCACGCTCATGAAAATACGCATATATAGTTTCTGCCAATGCATCAGATACACCATCAACAGCCTTGAGGTCGCTCAGATTTGCGCGCCCGACGGCCTTGGCTGATCCAAAATGGGCCAATAACGCGCGTTTACGTGCGGCCCCTACGCCGGGGACATCATCCAACGGAGTGGCCCCGATTGCTTTGGCTCGTTTGGCCCTATGGGTACCAATAGCAAAACGGTGCGCTTCATCGCGCAACCGCTGCACAAAATAAAGCACCGGGTCATTGTGGCGCAGGGCCATCGGCCGTTTGCCAACGCGGTGAAATTCTTCTTTGCCTGCATCGCGATCAACGCCTTTGGCAACGCCAACCATCGGGATATCCTCTACCCCAAATTCCCGCATGATTGATGCAACGGCTGACACCTGCCCTGCGCCGCCGTCGATCAGCAAGAGATCAGGCCAATGCCCTTCCTTGCGGTCCGGGTCTTCTTTGATCAACCGTTTAAACCGGCGGGTCAGGACCTCTTTCATCATGCCAAAGTCATCCCCCGGCGTCAGATCCTCTCCACGAATGTTGAATTTGCGGTATTGGTTTTTCATCATCCCATCAGGGCCCGCGACAATCATTCCCCCCACCGCATTGGTTCCCTGAATGTGAGAGTTGTCATAGACTTCAATCCGTTGCGGGACGTCATCCATATCAAACGCCTCGGCCAATCCGCGCAACAATTTGGCCTGTGTCGCGGTTTCGGCCATCTTGCGGGCCAAACTTTCACGCGCGTTTCGCAAAGCCCCTTCTACCAACTCAGCCTTTTCGCCCCGTTTTGGCACCAGCAATTCGACTTTGCGGCCCAATTTACCTGACAAGGCATCAACCATCAGATCGGGGCTTTCAATTTCGTTGGATAGGATCAATTGCCGAGGCGGTTCCCGGGTATCGTAGAACTGACCGATAAAGGCTTCCAACACCTCAGCAGAGTCTACATCCGCCCCGACACGCGGGTAATAGTCGCGGTTGCCCCAGTTTTGATTAGCACGGATGAAAAATACCTGCACGCAGGCCTGTCCGCTGTCCATATGAAGGGCAATGATATCAGCTTCGGAAACACCTTTGGGGTTAATCCCTTGCGCGGTCTGTACTTGCGTCAAAGCTTTGATCCGGTCACGCAAAGCCGCTGCCCGTTCAAACTCCATCTCCTCTGACGCTGCTGACATTTCAGAGGCCAATCGCGCTTGAATATCCGTCGACTTACCCAACAAAAACCGTTCTGCATCCTTCACCGTTTGGCGATATTCCTGCGGGGTGATCTTGCCCACACAGGGTGCCGAACACCGCTTGATCTGAAACTGCAGGCAAGGACGTGTGCGGGTTTCAAACATAGAATCTGAACAATCGCGCAGCAAAAACACCCGCTGCAACTGGTTCAACGTTCGGTTGACCGCGCCAGCGCTGGCAAACGGGCCATAATAGGCGCCTTTTTCCTTCTTGGCGCCACGGTGTTTCTTGATCTGCGGATAGTCATGATCTGCCGTCACAAGGATATTGGGAAAACTCTTATCGTCACGCAACAACACATTAAATTTCGGCTTGAGCTGTTTAATCAGGTTCTGCTCTAGCAACAGCGCCTCGGTCTCCGTTTTGGTGGTCAGAAACATCATTGAAGCGGTATTAGAAATCATTCGGGCAATGCGCGCTGAATGTCCTGTTGGCCGCGCATAATTGCTAACACGCGCCCGCAAGTTCCGTGCCTTCCCAACATAGAGCACACGACTTTCTGCATCCAACATGCGATACACACCCGGGGATGTGTCGATGGTTTTGAGGTATCCTTGGATAACCTCATGACCAAGAAGAGGGCTTTGGTTTTGCTCCGTCATGTTTCGAACTGATTCTCCGGTGTCGCTGCAATATGCCGTCTTCAGTAACAAGTGTTAACCTTTCCACTATTACTGTGGATAAGTCTGCGGGTAACTTTGCGCGGTCTCTGATTTATTGTTGTTTTGAGGAGACTTCCCTGAACTGCCTAATTTTTAGGCGTTTACGCAAGGCCTTGATTTTTATTAATAATTTATTAACCTATTCGCAAGCTCATGAAAACATTCAGCTTTTGTAACGGAACTGTGTCATAAGCTGGCCAACGTGCAGAACTTTGACGGGAAGGCCTGCTACTCGACCCCGAGGATGTCGGGGGTTTGCCATCCCAGATGCTGTCCCCCATCCACGCAAAGCAGTTGTCCGGTGACTGCTGGAGCGTCCAGAAAATACCCAACAGCCGCAGTGATATCGGATGGATTAGATCCCCGCTTCAACACTGTTCCAGCGCGTTGTTCAGCAAATTGTTCGCCGCTTTGGCGACCACCTTGCAATGTTGGACCCGGCCCAATGCCATTCACACGGATCGCGGGTGCCAAGGCCCGCGCTGTGGTTTGCGTCATCGCCCAAAGCCCCATTTTCGCCAGCGTATAGGTCATAAACTCGGGCGTTAATTTGCGCACCCGCTGATCTATCATGTTAACGATAAGGCCAGAGGCCTGCGGTTCACCTGTTGCGTCTTGGGTCGGTTCCAATCCTTGGGCCGCCATGGCTTGGGTCAACACAAATGGCGCACGCAGATTGCTTCCCATATGGCGGTCCCAACTTTCGCGGGTCGCGGTTTGGATGTTGTCATATTCAAAAATGGAAGCGTTGTTGATCAGGCAGGAAATTGCGCCCCCCAATTCACCCATGGCCCGCTCAAACAAAAACTCGGCTTGATTTTCCTCAAGGAGATTGGCCTGAAGCGCGACGGCCTTTTGGCCTTTCGCCCTGATCTGTGAAACGACGTCGTCAGCCCCGGCAGAGGAATGTGCGTAATGAACCGCCACATCGAACCCGCGATCCGCCAAATACAGTGCCATCGCAGCACCAAGCCGATGACCCGCGCCCGTAACAAGTGCCCGCCGCATGCGTCTTCTCCTATATCAACACAACAACCAAATAGAGAGCATACAAGGCCACCAAAGCAAGGCCCCATATGCGCGTGATGTCCTTGCATAGGTACACAAATGGGATCAGTAGCAATGACGCGCCCAGCATCACCCAAAGATCAAACCGCAAAAAGGCAGGATCAATGCCAATTGGACCAACAAGGCTGGCGATCCCGATGATGGCCAGCAGGTTGAACATATTGGAGCCAATCACATTCCCCAACGCCACATCCGCCTGTCGGCGCAGGGCTGCCATCACGGTCGTCGCAAGCTCTGGAAGGGAGGTTCCAACAGCGACAAGCGTCAGACCGATCACTGTATCACTAACCCCATAAGCGCGCGCAATAATCGTTGCATTGTCTACCAACAGACCCGCTCCTAGTGGCAGGCCAATTAGTCCCAAGACCAAAAACACGCAAATCTGCCATTTCGGCATATTGGGATCGGCGCCTTCGGGTTCTTCTTCGTCATCTTGTCCGGCTTTGCGATGGAGATGCGCATCCCGAAATGCATCGCAAAGCACAAAGGCCAACGCCCCCAAAAGGACGACACCGGCGATCCAGTCGAACACACCACGAAACGCCAACACAATGAACAGAACGGTGGCTCCGATCATAAAGTTAAAGGTCTTTTTGGTATGACATTCTGACGTATGCATCGTCGCCAAAAGTGCAGGAACCCCCAACACCAACAACACATTGGCTGTATTGGATCCCACCACATTGCCCATTGCGATCCCCGGTGCGTTGTCCAACACGGCCTTGATTGCAATCAATAATTCAGGAGCAGATGTTCCAAACGCCACAATTGTCAGGCTGACAATCAAGGCAGGCACGCCCAGACGCAACGACAGATTGACTGCCCCTTTAACCAGAGCATCCCCCGCCATCAAAAGAATGAGCAGGCCTAGCCCGGAAAGCAACCATGGCATCAACATCAGCCTTTACCCCTGCACGAACAAGAACCTTTGCCGATGCGGTAACGACCACAAGAAGAACATTTGGTTTGCTTAAGCCGCTTTGACCCAAGCCAATGCATTTTCCCAAACCACGCAAGCGTACCCATGAAAACTAGAAAAAGGACAACAATCTTAGCAATCATGCGTTAGAGACCAAACCGCGCAAAAGCAGCACGTTCCTCTATGCCTTGCACGGCGTCATGAACCATCTGTGTACCAAATCGCGACAGCAATCCGCGTTTGGCATTCATTTCACGGAATTTCACCTTGGCGCCAAATCGGTCCTGCATAACCGGGCGCAAATGACCAATTCCATCGATCAGCCCAAGATCAACCGCTTTTTGTCCCAACCATATCTCACCGGTAAAAAGGTCCTGATCCTGCGGCAATTTCGCCCCACGCCGCGCCGTGATATGGTCTTTGAAATTTACATGAATGTCTTCAAGCAAGGTTTTCAGCCGCGCAACATCATCTGGGTTTTCCGGCCGAAACGGGTCAAGCATGCTTTTGGATGTACCCGCAGTATATACCCGCCGTTCCACCCCGTAATTCCCGATGAATTTGTCCAGCCCAAAGGAGGCTGAAATCACCCCAATAGACCCAACAACTGAAGATGTATCCGCATAGATTTCATCCGCTGCCGCCGCGAGCCAATACCCACCTGAGGCGGCGACATCTTCGACAAAGGCGATCACGGGAATGTCTTTTTCTTCGGCCAACCGCCGGATGCGTGCACCAATCAATGACGATTGCACCGGACTGCCGCCGGGGGAGTTGATCTCAAGCGCGACCGCAGCCGGTTTGCCTTTCGAAAACGCTTTTTCAATCACCGGAGCCAAGGTTGCATCATTTAACGCCCCGCGCCCCTGCCCGCCAATCACACCAGCAAGGCGAAGAACTGCAACGTTCGGTTCGGATTTAAGGAAGGGCAGCCAGTTTTTCATGTATTCCCATTTAGAGTGCAGGGCCCGGGCAAACAAGGCAAACTCCTGCATTAATCACGAATGCGCCAACCAGTGCGGAATATCCACCCGATTACACTGAGACAGATCACAGTAAACAGACCAATTGCAAGCAAGCTGGTGACGATTGGGACGTCTGCTGTGTCAAAGAAAGCCCACCGGAACCCTGAAATCAGATAGACCACCGGGTTAAACATCGAAATAGTCTGCCAAACAGGCGGCAGCATCGAGATGGAATAAAACGACCCGCCAAGGAACACCAATGGCGTGATGATCAACAAGGGCACGATCTGAAGCTGTTCAAAATTTCCGGCCCATACGCCTAGAATGAAGCCAAAAAGCGCGAAACTGACCGCAGTCAGGATCAGGAAAGCGAGCATCGCCAAGGGATGCGCAATTGTCAGATCGACAAAGAAAAAGGCCGTGATCAGGATGATAAACCCAATGATCAACGCCTTGACGGCTGCTGCACCGACATACCCGATCACAATCTCGATAAAACTGATCGGAGCGGCAAGCAGTTCGACAAAAGTGCCGATGAATTTCGGGAAATAGATCCCGAAAGACGCATTTGATATGGATTGAGTGATCACGGTGAGCATGATCAGTCCCGGCACGATGAACGACCCATAACTAACACCTTCGACCTCTTGCATGCGACTACCGATGGCCGTGCCGAAGACGACAAAGTAAAGTGATGTCGAGATGACAGGGGCAAGCAAGCTTTGGGCAATGGTTCGGAAAAAGCGGAACATCTCGAATATAAAGATGGAACGAATGGCAGTCCAATTCATGTGACATTCTCCTTGTTTTGGCCATCGTGAACCAGGGTCACAAAAATCTCTTCCAAGCTTGATTGTCTTGTCACCACATCTCGCAGTATCAACCCTTCTTTGGCGACATTTGCCAATAGGGACGTGATGCCGGTCCGCTCTTTGCGGGTATCATAGGAATAGATCAATGACTGCCCATCATCGGACAGTCTCAGCGCCTCGGACCTCAGCGCCTCTGGGATTTCGCTAATGGTTTCGGTCAGTTCAACTTCCAGTTCCTTTTGGCCCATACGCGCCATCAGCTTGCTTTTGTCCTCAACCAACATCAATTCCCCGCTGGCGATCACCCCAACGCGATCAGCAATCGCTTCGGCTTCTTCAATATAATGGGTCGTCAAAATAATTGTGACGCCATCTGCCTTTAAACCAGCAACTACGTCCCACATGTCTTTGCGCAATTCCACATCGACGCCCGCTGTAGGTTCATCCAAAAACAAAACACGCGGATCATGTGACAGCGCCTTTGCGATCAGCACCCGGCGCTTCATGCCGCCAGAGAGTTCACGGATTTGGCTATCCTTTTTGTCCCAAAGCGACAGCTGCTTGAGCACTTTTTCGATGGCTGCATCGTCTGAACTTTTGCCAAACAGACCTCGAGAAAACCGTACAGTGTTGATGACACGCTCAAAAGGCTCAAGGTTGATTTCCTGTGGCACCAATCCGATCATCGAACGCGCAGCACGGTAATCACGGACAGTGTCATGCCCGCCCACCGTAACCGACCCAGCGGTGGCAGATGTGATACCGCAAATAGTTGATATCAAAGTAGTCTTTCCCGCACCATTTGGCCCGAGCAACGCAAGGATTTCGCCTTCTCGAATATCGAGGGACACCCCTTTAAGCGCTTCAAATCCACCTTTGTAGGATTTTTTGAGGTCCTTTATTTCGACGATGTTTGGCATGGTATGGCCCCCCTTTGGAGCACCAAGCCTAACCGTTTTGATCGGAAGTAAACAGACCAGTTTAGTCTTTTGATCGACCAAACCACCCTTTTTTCGCCGGAGCCTCTTTGGCGGACTGCGTCGCCTCATCGGCAGGGCTTTCCAACGCGGTCTGGAGATTTTCAAAAAACTGGTCTGCCATCTTTTTGGCAAAGCCATCTATGATTCGACTGCCAAGCTGGGCCAACTTGCCGCCCACTTTTGCTTCGACATCATAGCTAAGCTCTGTGCCGCCTTGCGCCGCGACCAGACGCACCTCTGCGCCGCCTTTGGCAAATCCTGCGGCCCCCCCTTTGCCTGTTCCATCAATCTTGAGCGAGGAATCCGGAACCAGATCAGAGAGTGTAACAGCACCTTTGAAAGTTGCCTTTACCGGCCCTACTTTTTGCACAACTGTCGCTTCAAAACCCTCCGCGACTGAGCCGGTGATCTCTTGCGCGCCGGGGACGCAAGTTTTCAGCACCTGTGGATCCAGTAAAGCGGCATAGACCTCTGAGGGGGAAACCGCGATATGGCGGGTATCGGACATTTGCATGGGAGAAAGTTCCTTGGCTGAAGTAGACACTGTTAACGCGGCAGAAAAGCACCCGCATTACCGCTTATCAGGAGATCTGAACGACGACTTTACCGGTGGCTTTGCGGGTACGTAGCAGATCAAGCGCTATATTTGCATCCGCCATTGGTAGGACATTGCTGACATGTGGTTTCAGTTTTCCGGCCACATACCAATCGATCAAAGTTGCAAAGCTATCCGTCAGAACCTTTGGGTTCAGTTTTGCATAGCCTCCCCAATATAGGCCCAAAATGGAAAGGTTTTTCACCAACGCGATATTCGCTGGAATTTGTGGCACATCGCCAGACGCAAAACCCAAAGGGAGCAAACGCGCCTCTGGATTGCAGGCCCGCAGGGCGGCTTTGAACTGCTCTCCCCCCACGGGGTCATAGACCACATCCGCGCCGCCAAGATCTTTGACGATTTGACGAATGTCATCGGTTGCAGAGTCAATCAAATGATCTGCTCCTGCCGCGCGACACACCTCAAGCTTTTCCTTGCTGCGCGCGCAGGCGATCACTTCGGCGCCCATCAATTTACCAAGCTCAACAGCGGTCAGGCCAACGCCCCCTGACGCCCCCAGCACCAAAAGGCGTTCCCCGGGTTGAAGCCGGGCTTTGTAATCCAACGCCACATGGCTGGTCCCATAGGCGATCAGGAAAGCAGCAGCATCCACCGCATTCATCTCATCCGGGATTTGCACACAGACATCTGCGGGGAGCGTTGCATATTCTGCCAACCCACCAAAGCCGGTGTAGGCCGCGATGCGCGCGCCTTGTGCTATCCGCGTCACCTCATCGCCTACCGCAACAACCTGCCCGGCCAGTTCCATCCCGATGGTGAACGGCAGGGGCGGTTTTTCCTGATACGTGCCTTTGATCATCAACGTATCGCCAAAATTCATCCCACAAGTGTCAATCTTGACCAACACTTCACCCGGCCCCGGCACAGGTATCTCGACCTCTTGCAGGCTTAACGGAGCGTCATAGGCAGTGACTTGCATGGCACGCATGGGCGAGTTCCTTTGGTCAAATTATCCAAACCCAGATGGCCTGTTTGTGTCAGAAATGACAAGCCCTGCGCGCGCCCTCTATGGTGTCTCAACGCCACGTCCTTTTGTCAGGCTTGCGGTTCAAATATGACTTTGACCAACAATCCCGGTTTGGCATCAGCCAGGTGAAGCTGCGCGTCATGCAAGGCAGCTACCGCATCAACCAGACTTAAGCCAAGCCCGTGCCCCGGTGTCTTTCTGCTGCGATCCAACCGATAAAGCCGGTGCAAAACCTGATCGCGTTCACCAAGAGGAATACCCGGCCCATCGTCCATGACACGCAAGGTTATGGCATGGGGTTCGACATCTAACGTCACTGATATGTGGCTGCCTGCGGGCGTATGCCGCTGTGCGTTTTCCAAAAGGTTAGACACCATCTGTCCCAACAACGTTCGATCCCCGCGTACCTTTGCACCACCAGAGGGGGCTTCAAAGGACAGATAGTGCCCGGTCTCGGACATCGTTGGCTCAAACACCTCGACCACGGTCTGGCAAAGTGCTGCGAGGTCAAGGGTTTCGAACCGGGACTTTGCTGAGCCCGCTTCCAGCTGGGCCAATTGCAACAAGGCACTAAAGACGTGGTTCATCCCGGTGACTTCCTGCTGTGCCTGCGCAACCAATTTGGTGACATGTGGTGTGACATCCGGCGTTTGTTCCAGCGCCTCAAGATGCAGCGCAACCCGCTGCAAGGGCGTTTTCAGGTCATGTGCGATGTCTGATGACACCCCTTTGAGCGCTTTCATTTGCGCGTCTTGGGCACCGGCCATTTGATTAACTTTGCCGCCAATTGCCACCAGATCGTCAGACCAACGCGGCCCAACCTGAACGCGGGTGGCCAGATCACCGCTGGTCATTCGGTCCAGAGCCAGACTGACCACTTCCACATGCCGCTTGGACCGCCGCGCGAGGATCAGACCGCCGGAAAGCGCGATCAAAACAGTGGGGAGCAAACTGACCAGCAAGATATTCACAAAAACCGCCCGCAGAGCCACTAACTCAGCACGGCTGCGCGCGATGGTGATCACGCCGCCATAAAGCGTATCGGTAAGGGACAGGTATGTGCCTTCAAATTCAGCCCGATCAGGGTTGAGAGATATTATGTGGAACCCTTCATCATCCCGTGCAATTGCGCCATTGCCAAAGATGCGCCCGCTTGGGGCAATGTAGCTGAGGATCAAACGATTTGGATCCGCCTCTTTTGATTCTGCCTCGATCAGCTGAGCAACCGCGCCAGCCCCGGGAGCAGCGCGAAATCCGGCAAAATCCTGAGCCAGATCAGCACGGATTGATTGCTCAAACGACGATTGGGTCACCGCATAACTTGCCGCAAGGCTCAACAGAGACACAGCAGCAAACAAAGCAACAAGCAAGATGGCCAAGCGCAAAGGCATGGACCGCCAGATCATTTTTAAACGTGCAATCATGCAGCAATCCGGTAGCCAGCGCCACGCACCGTTTCGATCAGGTCATCTGGGAATGGTTTATCGACCTTGGCCCGCAGCCGACTAATATGCGTTTCAACCACATTTGTGCCCGGATCGAACCGCAAATCCCAAACGTTGTCCAATAACATCGTACGGGTCTGGACCCGGCCTTTTCGACGCAAAAGATGTTCGAGCAGCGCAAATTCACGGGGCAACAGATCTATCTCTGTTGTGCCGCGCGTTACTTTGCGGGTGATCAAGTGCATTTCAAGGTCGCCCGCTCGCAGCACGGTTTCCGCATCAAGAGCTTGTGGGCGCCGTGCCAGCGCGGTCACCCGGGCGGAGAGCTCGCCAAACGAAAATGGTTTTGCCAGATAATCATCGGCACCAGCGTGGAGCCCCTCAATTCGGTCTTCAACGTCCCCCAGTGCGGTCAACAAAAGCACAGGCGTCGCATTGCCGGCACCGCGCAAGGTTCTGAGCACAGTCATTCCATCGACCTGAGGCAACATCCGATCAAGGATCACCACATCATAGCGGCCTGACGTCGCAGCGATCAGCCCCGCCTTGCCATCTTCTGCGAGGTCGACCACATGTCCTTCTTCGCGCAACCCCCGCACGATGTAATCGCCTGTGGTGGCGTCGTCCTCTATGATGAGAAGCTTCATGGTTCTTTGGTCCTGCGTAACGTCGGATGCTGATATAAGGACTTTTACACAATCATCAGCCATTCCCGCAAAAAAGATGCGTTACAAAATTGTATAGCTTGGCTCAGATGCATGTAAGAATTCGGGGCCATATCCACCTCAGTCAAACACAGCAATGATTGAGGTTCTCACATGCCATCACCCGTTCTTTTCACGTCCCGCGCTGCTGCCGCAGCCCTAACCGCTGCGATGATTTCTTCTGCGGTACTGGTCGCAGCACCGACCGCAGCCTTTGCAGTCCCCCCAGGTGGATACGGCGATCTGGTAGAAGCTGTCGCGCCGGCTGTGGTGTTCATTGAGGTCACCGGGAAGGCCAAAACTGCACCAGACGCTCTGCCCCAGAACATACCACCACAGTTGCGTCGGTTCTTTGAAGAACAAAAGCCCAACAGCGGCCAGCCCACGCGGGGTCTTGGGTCAGGTTTCATCATTTCTGAAGATGGGCAAATCGTCACCAACCACCACGTTGTCGCGGGGGCCGAAACCGTCAAGGTCAAGCTCGCAGATGGTCGAAGCTTTGACGCAGACGTATTGGGCAGCGATCCGTTGACCGATATTGCCTTGCTCAAGGTATCCTCTGATGAATCGTTGCCAACGGTCAGCTTTGGCAACAACGACACCCTGCGTGTCGGCGATGAGGTTGTGGCGGTTGGTAATCCTTTCGGGCTTGGCGGCACGGTCACATCGGGCATCGTGTCGGCGCTATCCCGTGACATCCGCTCCGGTCCGTTTGACGATTTCATTCAAACCGATGCGGCCATCAACCGTGGCAATTCGGGCGGCCCGTTGTTTAACAACGACGGCGATGTGATTGGCGTCAACACGGCTATCATTTCACCCGGTGGGGGATCGGTTGGTATTGGCTTTGCGGTGCCTGCAGAACTGGCCCAAACCGTCATTGCGGATTTGGCCGACGATGGGCAACTGGCCCGCGGATGGCTTGGCGTTAACATTCGCCCCATGACCCAAGAGGTCGCGGATGTCTTGGGGTATGACGCCCCCAAAGGTGCTGTGATCGAAGCGGTAAGCGATAACAGCCCCGCTCAAATGTCCGGCCTGCGCAAAGGCGACATCATCCTGTCTTTTGACGGCACACCAGTGATTGAATTGCGCGATCTGACCCGTGCAGTCGCTACAACCGTCCCCGAAGCCAAGACTACAGTGACTGTCCTGCGCAAAGGCAAGGAAGTGGAGCTTGACGTAACAGTGGGCAAGCTGTCCCCCCAAGATGCCTAGCCCACTTTAGCCACGTGATCTTGCTGATTGAGGAACCGTGGCTGGAAAGGCCCCGCGCATGTCCCGCGTGGGGCCTTTTGAGGTTAAACCACCAAAATCGGTCGAGATATTACGGATCGAAAAACCCGCGCGCACGCATCAGAATTGCCGACCAAAATTGAACGCGCCCGTTTGGAGAAGATTATTGCGCGATTTCGCGACGGTTTCGCTTGAGGAATCCGGTCATATGCCACAAATATGTCTTGACCATTTTGGCCCAGATCAGGAGATCGCGTGTCCCTCTTCCTTATCGTTGCCCTGCCTTTTTTAGGGGCGCTATTGCCCGGTGTGATGAACAACGCGGGCAGGCAAGCCTGCGCTGGCGTAACATTTACCGTTACGTTGGCCGCATTCATTGGCCTATTGACCAATTTACCTGCCGTTCTGGCCGGAGAAGTTGTGACCACAGGTGTCAATTGGCTCCCGACTTTGGGACTAAACGTCAATCTGATGCTGGACGGGCTGGGATTTTTTTTCGCCATGCTGATTCTGGGCATCGGCCTGCTGATCATCACCTATGCGCGGTTTTACCTGTCTCGTGATGATAACATGGGTGAGTTTTTTACCTATCTCCTGTTGTTTCAGGGCGCGATGGTAGGGATCGTCCTGTCCGACAATATACTGCTTTTGCTGGTTTTCTGGGAACTTACGTCGTTGTCGTCGTTCTTGTTGATTGGCTATTGGAAACATTTACCCGAAGGGCGCCAAGGTGCCCGCATGGCGCTTACCGTGACAGGGATGGGAGGCCTTGCCTTGATTGGTGGGATGCTGATCCTTGGCAATATTGTGGGCAGCTATGATCTGAGCGTGATCCTGAACAGCCGGGAGATGATCCAGGACAGCCCACTATATTTGCCTGCGCTGATCTTGATCTTGTTGGGTTGTTTTACCAAGTCAGCACAGTTTCCGTTTCACTTTTGGCTACCTCATGCGATGGCAGCTCCGACCCCGGTTTCGGCCTATCTGCATTCCGCAACAATGGTGAAAGCCGGTATTTTCTTGATGGCACGCATGTGGCCGGTCCTGTCAGGAACACCGGAATGGTTTGTGATCGTCACTGGGGCCGGACTTATTACGATGGTGCTGGGCGCGGTAATTGCCTTGTTCAAACATGATCTGAAAGCGCTTTTGGCGTTCTCAACCGTCAGCCATCTGGGCTTGATCACAATGTTGCTGGGCACGGGCACTGCTTTTGGCGCAATGGCGGCGGTGTTTCACATTCTCAACCATGCGACATTCAAAGCCGCCCTTTTTATGTCCGCAGGCATAGTCGATCACGAAGCACATACGCGCGACATCCGTCGGCTGGGCGGACTGCGGCATCTGATGCCGATTACCTTTGTTATTGTGTCCCTTGCGGCTTTGTCGATGGCTGGTATCCCGCTCCTTAACGGGTTTTTGTCCAAAGAGATGATGCTGGAAGAAGCCTATCACACTGTGCTGTTCGGCTCGCATTGGCTGGTACCTGCACTTGCGGTTCTAGGTTCGTTATTTTCTGCCGCGTATTGTTTCCGCCTGATCAGCCATACTTTCCTCGGCCCGGTACGAGACGACTACCCGGCCAAGCCCCATGATCCGGGATTTGGCATGTGGGGGCCACCTGCGCTTTTGGTGGTGCTGGTTGTGATGATCGGCTGCGCACCGTTTCTGGCCGAACCTTTCGTCAAAATGGTGACCGCCTCCGTCATAGGCGATACAGCCGCGATGCCCGAAGCCCATCTCAAAATTTGGCATGGTCTGGTACCTGCACTCTATATGTCTATTGCGGCGGTTGTTGGGGGGCTCCTTGTGTTGTCCTTGTTCAGGCCGCTCCTTGCGGCATGGGACGCAGCACCACGACCCGAAGCAAAAACCATCTTTGAGGGGATCATTGCTGCGGTTGTCGCAACTGCAAAGACATTCACCCACGGCCTGCATAACGGCGCGTTCTCGCGGTATGCTGCTATCGCCACAGTGACGATGGTCGCCGTTGGCTATCACGCTTGGGTCAGTGGGGCGATTGGCCCGGCAACACGTGCTCCTCAACCGGCCGGAGCGGTAGATATTGCGGCATGGGCGATGCTCGTCGCGGCGACCTTTGGCTTGGTAATGCTGCACCGCAATAGATTGTTGTCTTTGGTTCTGATCGGGATCGTCGGGCTCATGGTATCAGTTGGTTTTGTGTATTTCAGCGCACCAGATCTTGCCATGACACAGATCACGGTCGAAGTCGTCACAATCATCCTGTTGCTCTTGGCGCTAAACTTTTTGCCCAATCGCACCCCGATCGAAAGCTCTGTGTTGCGAAGGATGCGAGACGTGGTGTTGGCTGTGGCAGCCGGGGTTGCCACCTTTGTGATGTCTTACCATTTCCTTTTGCGCGATGCGGTGAGCGGTTCAATTTCGGAATTTCATTTGGCAAATTCCTACAAAGGTGGCGGTGGCAGCAACGTCGTGAACGTCATCCTTGTGGATTTCCGAGGCTTTGACACTTTTGGCGAGATCATCGTCTTGGGCATTGCCGCCCTGTTGATCTATGCGTTGACCGAAACCTTGCTAAACGGACCTGTCCGAGCGCGCCTGCTGAACCGCAAGCCTGATCAACCCCGAGCCGGTGACATGCATCCGATGATGATGGTGGTTTTGACGCGGGTTCTGATGCCTGTTGTCTTGCTGGTTGGTTTTTACATTTTCTGGCGTGGTCACAACGAACCCGGTGGTGGCTTTATTGCGGGGCTTATCGTGTCTATTGGTGTGGTCATGCAATATATGGCAAGCGGGTTCGGCTGGGCTTCGGCGCGGTTGCGGTATCCCTACCACGGCGTGATTGGCGCAGGCGTATTGATTGCTGGGCTGACCGGGATCGGGTCTTGGTTTGTCGGCAAACCCTTCCTCACCTCTGATTTCGCCTATGTTCGTATCCCGCCCTTTGAAAAGTTTGAGCTGGCAACGGCCGCGCTTTTTGATCTTGGCGTATTCCTTGCAGTGGTTGGCGCGGTGATGCTGTCGCTCGAGAGTTTTTCGAGGCTTGCCCGTCGCGCGCATGTAAAGGACAGCGAACACCCGATGGACATCGATCCTTCCCGCGACGAAGACGAGCTTGCTGCATCAAAGACGGAAGGAGCATAATATGGGACTTGAGCTTCTTGTCGCCTCTGCCATTGGTATTCTGACCGCTGCGGGCATTTACCTCACACTACGGTTGCGGACCTTTCCGGTCATTCTTGGTATTTCGCTGCTGACCTACGCGGTGAATGTTTTTCTCTTTGCGTCAGGTCGTTTGACCGTCGGTGCACCACCGATCTTGTCGGATGCAACATCCTATACCGACCCTTTGCCACAGGCTCTGGTTCTGACTGCGATTGTTATCTCCTTTGGAATGACTGCGGTGATCGTCATGATCGGGTTGGGTGCCTATCTTGGTGGCGACAACGATCAGGTAAATGATCCCGTACCGGGCAAGACCGGGGAGGATGCGCAATGACCCATTGGATCATCATGCCAATTGTGTTGCCGGCCCTTTTGGCCCCCTTCATTGTTTTGGCGGCGCGATATCATATCGGCATACAACGGGTATTTTCCCTTGCAGGTATTGTGGCACAGATCGCCATAGCAGCAGGTCTTGCGTGGCAGGCATCTGACGGCACAGTGACCTTGTATCAGCTCAGCGATTGGGCTGCGCCGTTTGGGATCGTGCTGGTCGCAGACCAGCTGAGCACGATGATGGTGCTCCTGACCGCGGTGCTGGCGTTTTTTGTGCTGCTTTATGCCATTGGATCGGGATGGGATGATCGGGGTCGGCATTTTCATGCGCTGTTTCAATTTCAGTTGATGGGGATTCTTGGGGCCTTCCTGACGGGAGATCTGTTTAACCTATTTGTGTTCTTTGAGGTCCTGCTGATCGCATCTTATGGTTTGATGATCCATGCAGGCGGCAATCTGCGCCTGCGAGCAGGCGTCCAATATGTGCTGTTCAATCTGATTGGCTCGACCCTGTTTCTTTTTGCGTTGGGGGCGATTTATGCGCAGACAGGAACGCTTAACATGGCGGATCTGGCCCAACGAGTTGCGCTGATTGACGCGGCTGACACCGTGGGCATCCGGCTTGCCGCGGCGCTATTGTTGATGGTCTTTGCGATCAAAGCGGCCGTGGTACCGCTACATTTCTGGCTGCCCTCCAGCTACGCCGAAGCGCCCGCACCCGTTGCTGCACTTTTCGCAATCATGACCAAAGTCGGTGCATACGCCATCATTCGTGTCTACACATTGGTCTTTTCGCCAGAGGTGGATGTGACCGCTGGGCTACATGACGTTTGGCTGATGCCGGCCGCGTTGGTGTCGTTGGCGATTGGCATGATCGGTGTGCTTGGCGCGAAACAGCTGGACAGATTGGTCGCCTTTTCCGTCATTGGGTCCATGGGGATGGTAATGGTTGCCATTTCAATGTTCACCCCAGCCGGGATTGCCGCTGCGTTGTATTACATCGTGCATTCCACATTGGCTGCAGCCGCATTGTTCATGATCGCTGATCTCGTCCGGTCCGGCCGGGCGAACCTTGATCTGGTGGCAATGCCCCCTGTGTCTGGCGCGGTCTTAACTTCCGCGTTGTTCTTTGTTGCAGCAATTGCAATGACAGGGCTACCACCACTGTCAGGGTTCTTGGGCAAGCTGTTGATCCTTGATGCGGGTTTCGAAGGACCGATGGCCAGTTGGATTTGGTCAGTGGTGTTGATCTCCAGCTTGATCAGCGTGGTCGGTTTCGCGCGTGCGGGATCAGTTGTGTTCTGGAAAGCCAAAAGCATCGCACCTGACGATACCGAAACGCCCTCAGAGCCAGCCCCCACCGCATTGGCATATACAGCCGTATCAGGGCTTGTTGCCTTGCTGATCGCACATACAGTCTTTGCCGGCCCTGTGTATCGATATGTAGAAAGCACCTCGGCACAATTGTTTGCACCTGAGCCGTATATCTCAACCGTGCTGGACACCGCGGGCAAGCTTGGCAGACCATCAGACAAAGATCACAAGTCCGACAAAACAGAGCACAATGAGGAGGAGCATTGATATGACCCGGTTCTTCCACTGGCTTTTCCCCCATCCGATCCTGACTGTGATACTCGCTGTTGTTTGGGTGTTGCTGCAAAACGAATTTTCAGCGGGGATGGCGGTTTTTGGTGTCATTCTGGGCATCGTTATTACCAAGATGACGGCCGTTTGGTGGCCAGAGCGCCCCGGTGGCATCCGACTGACCAAGATGTGCTCTTATTCGTGCATTGTTATGTGGGATATCCTTGTCGCGAACGTACAGGTCGCATGGATCGTTTTGACCAAATCAAACGCAAACCTGAAACCTGCATGGATTGTTATCCCGTTGGAACTGAAAGAACCGGAGGCGATAACCATATTGGCCGGCACCATTACGTTGACCCCCGGCACAGTCACAGCGGATTTGTCAGATGAGGGACACAGCCTGTTGGTTCACGTGTTGCACACCGATGATCCCGATGGCGAACGAGACGCAATCAAAAAGCGCTATGAGGCGCGCCTGAAGGAGATTTTCGGATGAGTGGCGCGGCTGATTTTCTCAACATTGCGATCGTCTTTGCCTTTGCAGCACTCGCCTTGGCTCAGATGATGTCGATGGTACGTCTGGTGATTGGCCCGACGATTGGTGATCGTATTCTGGCGCTTGATACAATGGTGGTGAATGCCATCGGGCTGATCGTAATGTTGGGCATCGCACAGGGGTCACAGATTTATTTTGAGGTGACGCTGATTATTGCAATGTTGGGTTTTGTGTCCACGGTTGCTTATGCGCGCTTTATCCTACGGGGGGACATCATCGAATGAGCATGGAAGTGATCGGAACCTATGCCGCTGCTATTTGCCTGTTCATTGGTGGCGGGTTCGCCTTAGTTGGCACGATTGGTTTGTTGAAATTCAACGATTCGATGACCCGGCTGCATGCGCCAACCAAGGTCGGCACCATTGGTATTGGTTCATTGTTGCTTGGATCAATTTTCCTGTCATTCGTAAAGGGCGATGGCTCTCTGCATGAGCTGTTGATTATGGCGTTTTTGTTTGTGACGGCACCAATCTCAGCCAATTTCATCGCCAAGGTAAACATCCATGGCGGCGCCTGTGAAACGCCGCCGGTACCGCCAGAAGATGACACATGGTCCACCTTAAATGTGCCCGAAGCGGACAGGGAAATGGATACCTCAAAAAACGTCTGAGGGGTATTTCCCACCCTGCAATACCGATTTGAAAGTACGCAGGACCTAACGCGGAGCCATCCGAATTGCGCCGTCCAGCCGGATCACCTCTCCGTTTAACATGGGGTTGTCAATGATATGGCAGACCAACTTGCCGTACTCTGAAGGGTCTCCTAAGCGGGATGGAAAAGGGACTTGCTGCCCCAAACTGTCTTGGACGTCCTGCGGCAGGCCTTCTAACAGCGGTGTCAAAAACAGACCCGGCGCGATGGTACACACGCGCACACCTTTGTCTGCCAAATCTCGGGCCATAGGAAGGGTCATCCCAACAATCCCGCCTTTAGACGCAGCATAAGCCACCTGTCCCACTTGCCCTTCGTAAGCCGCCACAGAGGCTGTGTTGATCACCACGCCGCGCGCACCATCCGGGGCTAATGGCTCCGTGCCTACCATCCGCGATGCAGCTTCTGAGGCACAAAGGAATGACCCAATCAGATTGATCCCGATCACCTTTGAGAACATTGCCGGATCATGTGGCTCTCCTCTTGAAACGGTCTTTGATGCGGGGCCAATGCCTGCACAATTCACCAAGACCCGAGGCGCGCCCAACTGATCAGTCACCGCATCCATAGCCGATTTGACCGAGACCGCGTCCGATACATCCACCTTGTAATATCTGCCCTTTAGTTCGATGGCCTTTGCTTGCCCCGCGTCTTCATTCAAATCAAATATCGCGACCTTAAGCCCGGCTTCACTCAGTGCTTTCGCGCTCGCAGCGCCCAACCCTGAAGCGCCTCCGGTGACGATCGCGACACTTCCTTTCCACATCTGCATGATGAGAACCCCTGTTAGATAATTTCACGAAATTAGAGACTGATCCAACCAGACGTGCAAGCAATTGCTCGCCCATTGGCCGTCCCTAGGCCATCCATCCAATACATCTCAACGTCGAAAACCGGTGATACGATGCTATGCAACAGCATTGGCCATCACTTTCAAAAGTCAACGAGCACATGGCGTGAAAGGAGATCGTAAGTAACTTTTTCCTTGTAACGTTCATGGATGATTAACGAATTAAACATAACCTGTGTACAGCTTTTGGAGAGAGCCTCGCCGTGCCAACCTCGTATCTAAAGGATATTGCCGCTGCTGGCTTACAGCACTGGGATGCGGAACCTTTTCTCAAAAAGGTAACTGATATCGTTCCCAGCATCATCTACATCTTCAACCATTCTACACAGTCTAATGAATATTCGAACCGGTCACTGGGACAAGCCCTAGGATACTCCAGTAAGGAAATCCTCGACGTGGGCGCAATGTTGATGCCCAAACTTTGCCATCCCGAAGATCTGAATCGCGTGATTGATTATTTGGCTGAAATTCTCGCCCTAAATGATGGCGAGGTGATTCAGTTAGAATACAGAATGCAGCACAAGAACGGCGATTGGATTTGGTTGCTGGCCCATGACACTGTATTTGATCGGGATGAGAACGGTCAGGTCCTGCGCCACATCGGCGTTGCTGCGGACATTTCCGCGCAAAAAAATGCAGAAAACCACGCGATTGCAGAGGGCTTGCTTGCTAAAGCGACAAATGATGAACTGCGCGCGTTCTCATATTCAATTTCCCACGATATGAAAGCGCCGGCCAATACATTGAACCTTGTGCTCACTGAACTATTGGAAAGTCATCAGGCTGTCTTGGACGAAGACGCGACCGCGTTGTTAAACCTTGCTCTGACCACCGTTGGGCGCATGCACGGGTTGTTGGACAATGTCCTGAACTACACCAATGTCATCAGCGATGAGAGTGGGAAAAACGCCATATCTCTTCAGGATATTTTGGCCGATGTCATCGTCTCTCTTGAAGACGACATTAAGGAAAGCGGCGCGCGCATTGATATCGGCAATTTACCGACAATTGTTGCAGCCCCTAGACAAATTTTTCAAATGTTCCGGCATCTGATTGATAACGCGATCAGATTTCGAATGCCGAATAGGAAACCACATATCGTCATTTCCGCCGAAAATGTTGTCTCTGAACACGATATTTCCCAGATCAGCGTCTCAGATAATGGGATTGGCATCTCCTCTGACAATCACGAACACATCTTTACGCTTTTCAAACGGCTGGGTGGTAGTGTCGAAAAATCTGGTCATGGCATCGGCCTTGCGATTTGCAGGCGGATCGCTTTGAACCACGGCGGTTATGTCAATGTTTCGTCGTCCCTTGGACAAGGGGCCGAATTTATAGTTGGGTTAAAATTGAAATGAAAGATTCCTGCGCAATCTCCATCGGAATGTTGATGATAATCGATGACAGCGAGATTGATCAAATGATCTATCGTCGGATCACTGAAAAATCGGGGCTCGTTGGTAACCTACACCAGTTCTTGGATGCCGAGAAAGCACTGGAATTCTTGCAAGATCCTGGCAAACCAAAGCCCGATCTCATCTTGCTAGACATTAACATGCCCCGCATGAACGGGTTTGAATTCTTAGAAGCCGCCACGAATAAGTTAGGTGTGGATCTTTGTCCTGTCATCGTCATGCTCACAACATCATTGAATCCCAAAGACGAGGAACGTGCCAAGGGATTTGAAATCGTGCGGGATTTCCTGAATAAACCTCTGACCAAGAAACAACTGGCCATGCTCAGTGAATTATTGGTAGACGACACGATTACCTGACTGGGTAAACCTAATTGATACGGTTTCGCAGCTGCCGGTGCGGGAGGCAGCTTTTCCCAAGATATGGCCCAACGCTCCTCCAAGACAGATGCGCGCCGCGCTTCTGTACTACTTATGCAATAACAATTTCGCACAGATCATATCTCAATCGGAACCCTGTGCGGCAAAATAGACCTTGAGCGGCACGATGGGCAAAACAACACCCTCATGCCCCGTTTTATGCGTTGCCGTACCCTCGCCAATATTTGATCCGGGTTGCTTTACTTGGTGATTTCTTCATGGTGCGAGGAAAGACGTGCACGCGTTGGTTCGGTTTGACTTGCGTGCCACTCCTTTCCTGAATTCAAGGCTCCGTGATGAAACTACCTTACACGCTTGCAACTGAGCACCCGACGCAATTGGCTTTGGTTGTTCTCCAGTCGGATGAAACGATTGAACATGACATGCGTCGGCTTTTGCCCTCTACAGCGGACGTGTTGGTGACCCGTGTGCCTTCCGCAGCGGTGCTAACCACCGACAGCATTGCGGCAATGGAAAACAAACTGACAGATGCCGCAGCGCTTTTGCCACGCGGCACAAGGATGGCGGCGGTTGGATATGGCTGCACGTCTGCTTCGGCTCAGATCGGACCGTCACGCGTCGCCGAACAAATCCAAAAAGGCGTAGAGGTCTCACAGGTGACCGAGCCGGTTTCAGCGTTGATTGCAGCCTGTCGAGCTTTGCAGGTGACAAATCTTGGCTTCATCAGCCCATATAGCCCAAACATTTCTGACAAGTTACGTCAGGTCCTGGCTGAAGCGGCGATAGAAACGCCGCACTTCGGCTCGTTTGATGAACCCAAGGAACAGAATGTCGTGCGGATTACAACATCCTCCTTAGTCGACGCCGCCAAAACAATCGGAGCGGGCCAACAAGTCGATGCGGTGTTTCTGTCCTGCACCAACCTGCGGACATTGGATGTCATTTCACAGATCGAAGACGTTGTGCAAAAGCCTGTTCTGTCAAGCAATCAGGTTTTGGCATGGCACATGATGCAGCTTGCCAACGTGACGCCGCCCCCGAATTTACCGGGACGGCTTTGGCAAAGCTAACTTGGGGACATGCCGCGCAGCCGTTCCGAGCGGCGTCGTAGAATTTCGATCACAAAAAGCAACAAGACAGAAATTGCGATCAGGATCGTGGCAACGGCAAGGATGGTAGGGCTGATCTGTTCGCGCAGCCCTGTGAACATCTGCCAAGGCAAGGTCTTTTGACCTGCCGAGCCAACAAAAAGCACAACCACCACTTCGTCAAATGACGTAATAAAGGCAAACAAACCACCTGAAACAACACCGGGCAAGATCAGCGGCATTTGAACCCGAAAGAACGTTGTCACCGGGCCAGCCCCCATATTTGCCGCTGCGCGTGTCAGCGAATTGTCAAACCCGACCAGTGTTGCAGTTACCGTGATGATCACAAACGGGATGCCCAGTGCCGCATGGGCCAACACAACACCAAGATAGGTCCCTGTCAGCGTAAACGGCAGGTTGATCGCGCCAAAAGGTGTGGGGATATAAGGGTTGGAATAGAAGAAATACATGCCGGTCGCCGAAATGATCAGCGGTACAATCATGGGCGAGATGAGGATAGCCATAATCGCCCGCCTAAATGGCACATGGCTCTGGCTTAGACCAATCGCAGCAAGCGTCCCAAGTGACACAGACAGAAGCGTTGCAACTGGTGCGATCCTAAGAGAATTGCGCAATGCCAACTGCCAATCGGAATTGGTAAAGAAGTCTTCATAGTGTTTGGTTGAATACCCTTCGGCCTTAAATGACAACATCTCGGGGGTGAAGGTAAAGAAATCCTGCGCGTTGAAGGATAAGGGGATGATCACCATGATCGGGGCGATCAGGAAGAAAAAAATCAACCCACAGATCACCCGAAAGGCATAAAACCAAATACGTTGACCGGTGGTGGCATATGGTGGAAGTGACGACATCAATTAGCCCCCCAGTTTCACGTTATCGATCCCGACAATCTTGTCGTAGACCCAGTAGAGAAGCAGAACGATCGTCAGAAGGATCGTGCCAAGTGCTGCCGCTAGCCCCCAGTTCAAAGAGCTGGAAATATGATAGGCAATACGGTTGGAAATAAAGACACCTTTGGTCCCTCCCACCAGTTCGGGCGTGATGTAATACCCAATAGACAGGATAAACACGAGGATACAGCCCGCCCCGATCCCCGGCACTGATTGTGGAAAATAGACCCGCCAAAATGCAGTCCAGTTGGTCGCACCAAGGCTTTTTGCTGCGCGCAAATAGCTTGGGGGGATCGTCTTCATCACGGAATAGAGCGGCAAAATCATGAACGGCAACAAGATATGCGTCATTGCAATGATCGTGCCAGTTTGATTGTTGATCAGCTCCAACCGGTTGCCATCACCAACCAGGCCGATCCAAACCAACACGTCATTGATCACCCCTTGTTGTTGCAGCAACACTTTCCACGCAGATGTTCGAACCAGCAAAGAGGTCCAGAATGGCAACAACACAAGGATCATCAAAAGGTTCGCTGTGCGGTCCGGTAGATTGGCCAGCAACCATGCAATGGGATAGCCCAGAAGGACGCACATCCCCATAATGGAAAGGGACATAATCATGGTTCGGATAAACAGCGTGATATAGATTTGCTCGTTCTCAGGCCGTGCTTCTGCCCCGTCTGCGCCTTTTTGCATGTCAATGGAATTCAAAAAGTAGCCATCGGTGTAAAGCGGGGAATAGGTCTTGATCGTGCGCCAGATCTTGGGGTCCAGCCAATCTTCATCAATGTCTGAAAACGCGGCCCGAAGCGACACCGGCGTAACCGCACTGACATCCGCCGCAAGAGGGAGAGAGCCCCCAGCAGACGCATCCTGATAAAGTGCTGCAAAGACAAAATCCCACGGTTTTTCTTGCAAGGGGTCATCCCCCTCGGCCTCCACAATCATGCGGGCCCAATCATCATAGGCCGAGGCGGTTTTTGGCAGATCACCCCGCAGACCGTCATCAGCCATCCATTTCGCCCATTGCGCCGGATCTTCATAGGCCGGGTCAGCAGCGGAAAATGCATCGGTATATACATCGGTATCAAACCGACCAACACGCCGCCCTGATTTACGGAACAAGGATGCGATCCCTGTCGTTTCATAGTTCAGACGGCTGCCCAACCGGGTATGGGACTTATATTCAACAGCCAACGCCATATCGGTATAAAGCGCTGAGAACACATCTTCACCGGGAGCTTCACCGCTGGTGGCATCCCATGTTTCGAGAGCGACAACCGTGCGTGGCAATGTTTCGGCCACAATCTCGTTTTCGACCGAACGGAATAGCATGTCCGCAATCGGCATGACAAACGACACCAAAATAAAGATGAGCAAAGGTGCAATTAACGCAAGTGCGCGGATCTTTTGTCGGCGCAATGCGCGGTTCAGGGACGCCTTAAGCGGGCGGCCATCTGCGGCCAGCATCTGTTCTGCCATTTTCGTGTCCCCTGACGGTGTTGCCTACCGGTTGGTCCGGTCTGGTCATTCTAAGGTTAGAAAAAGGGGCGCGACCGATGCCGCGCCCCAATCATAGTGTTACTGGCTCAGCCACGCCTGGAATTTCGCATCCAGGTCGTCGCGGTAATCTGCCCACCATTCGTAGTTATACAAAAAGGTGTTTTTTGCATTGTTAGGATCTGTTGGCATGTGAGGCGCCATTTCGATACCCAAGGTCGCGTGCTTACCCACAAGAGGTGCAGAAGATTTGCGTGCAGGACCGTAAGAGATGTACTTGGCTTGATCCGCAAGACGCTGTGTGTCTGTGGCGAACATGATGTAGTCCAACGCACGGGCTTCACGCTCTGGGCTCAAACCTGCTGGAATAATCCAACCATCAAGGTCAAACACTTGCGCGTCCCAGAGCATCCCAACAGGCTGCTTTTGCTCTTCGATCAACGCGAACAGACGGCCGTTATAGGTGGACCCCATCACAACTTCGCCATCCGCCAACAATTGAGGCGTATCCGCACCAGCAGACCACCAGATCACATCGTCTTTGATGGTGTCGAGCTTGGCAAATGCCTGTGCCTGACCTTCTTCGGTCTCTAGCACATCATAAACGTCGCCCTTTGCAACGCCGTCACACAGCAGAGCCCATTCCATGTTGTTGATCGGACGCTTTTCAAGGCTACGCTTGCCCGGATAAGCATCAGTGTCAAAGATCGCGCAAATTTCTGTTGGGGCAGAACCACCAACCAAGTCAGTTCTATAGCCAACAGTGGTCGAATAAACGATCTGCGGAATGAAGCAATCAGAGACCAACAGGTCACCGAAATCAGCAGAGGCTTTGGAGCCATCAGCGCCATCGGCCAATTGTGTATCTGCGTCGATTTCCAAAGCAAGACCTTCGTCACACAGGCGGATTGCGTCAGACGCCACAACATCCACAACATCCCAGGTTACATTGCCCGCTTCGTTCATCGCGCGCAGTTTGGCCACCGCCTCGGCTGAGGATTCATCATTGATGATTTTCACACCAGTGTTGGCGGCATAGGGGTCATGATAGGCCGCTTGCTGTGATGCGGAATAGGCGCCGCCCCAGCTTACGATCGTCATTTCACTGGCCAAATGTCCATCTGCCAACGCCATAGAGGCGGTCAGCGTCAGGCATGTTGAGGCCATCAGTTTCATAGTCTTCTTCATTTGTTTCTCCCGTTTTTATTTTCCCGGTTTGATATTCTAGGATGCAGCCCGGGTGGTTGCATCCCTTTTCGATCAGATGTTTGACGGCTATGCGTCTAACGCCCGACAATCCTGTGCAAGCCAACCAATTTCGATCATCTCGCCCGGTTTCAAGCGTTTTTGATCTGGTGCGTTGCGTGTCTTGATGACAAATTCATCCGTTCCAGCGACCCGCAGGCGGGTGCGGAATATGTCGCCCATATAGATAAACTCAAGCACTTCAGCTTTGAGCGTGTGTGCGTCGTTGTGCAACCGTTCGCGGTTAAACTCTACCCGTTCAGGACGGATCGAAACCTTGGTCCGGTCTCCTACGGCATTCACATTTACCGGCACAGCATCAATGATATCACCGCTATCGAGCCGGACGATGCACGTATCCCCTTTTATCTCCTGAACCACACCGTCAAGCGTGTTATTTTCACCAATAAATTGGGCAACAAAGCTGTTTTCAGGCTTTTCATAGAGTTCATCAGGCGGCGCCAGTTGTTGAATGCGGCCATCGTCAAAAACTGCGACGCGATCAGACATCGTCAACGCTTCGGTCTGGTCGTGTGTCACATAAACAGTCGTAATGCCCAATTCATGGGCAAGATTGGTAATCTCAAACTGCAGGGTTTCGCGCAATTGTTTGTCCAGGGCCCCCAGCGGTTCGTCCATCAAGACCAATTCCGGTTCGAACACCAATGCACGCGACAGTGCAATCCGCTGTTGTTGACCACCGGACAATTGCGCCGGGCGACGCCCTGCGAAATCACCCATTTGCACCATATTCAAGGCGCGCATGACCTTTTCTTCGCGCTCGGACTTGCCGATTTTGCGTACTTCCAAAGGGAAAGACAGGTTTTCAGCCACTGTCATATGCGGGAACAACGCATAGTTTTGGAAAACCATGCCAATGCCGCGTTTGTGCGGCGGAATATTGTTGATCGACACCCCATCAAACAGAATTTCACCGTGAGTTGCCGTTTCAAACCCTGCCAGCATCATCAGGCATGTTGTCTTACCCGATCCGGATGGCCCCAACATCGTGAGGAATTCACCCTTGGGCATCGACAAGTTCAAATCTTTGACAACAAGGTTCTCCCCGTCATAGCTTTTCTGCACACGCTCGAAAGCGACGAAGGCACCGTCGGATGCTGTCATATATGGTTATCCCTAGTTGCCTGCCAGCGTTCTTTGCAACTGGTCAGGTTTTCATTTCCAGCAACCTTGGAGAAACCAACGGGATTCTTCAACGATTATTTCCACGTTGAACTTCTTGTTACCCAAAGCACTGCACCCTTTTTGATCGACCTTGTTGCACTGAACCACATTGCACCCCGACACTATGGCTTTCACAAATCTTTCCACTCTTTTGGTCTAGTCGAACCTGAAATTTAACAAGAGTTCCCATGCAGGTGTGCCTTGCCCCAAGAAAACCTGCCAAATCAGAAGGGCAAGGTTAAGCGGGCCTGCCCCCAATCCTGACCAGTTCTCATTTATCTGGGAACGCCTTTGGTTTTGGCCTATTATCAACCGTCTCTTCACTTGGACGCACGTCCAGGAAATTGAACCTAAGGGGCAGCAAGGGCAACGTAATGGATGAACAATTTTGGCAAGACAGATGGGCTGAGGGGCGCATTGGGTTTCACTCTGAGGTGCCAAACCCTCATCTGATCGCGCATTTTGCTGCGCTAAATCTGACGTCAGGGTCTAAGGTATTTGTTCCTTTATGCGGCAAGACGCTCGATCTGGATTGGCTGATTTTGCAAGGGATGCAGGTGACCGGAGTTGAGTTTAACGAAGCCGCGGCACGCGCGGTATTTGCCCGTTTAAATTTGACACCTGTTGAAAGCCGTCTGAAGGGTTTGACCTGTTTAACGTCGCCACAGATGACTCTTTGGGTCGGCGATTTGTTCGGGTTGGATGCCAAAGACATCGACCCCATTGACGCCATTTACGACAGAGCCGCTCTTGTTGCGTTACCTGATGTCACCCGCCAAGCCTATTGCCGCCATCTGGTGAAAATAACAGAATCGGCGCCGCAACTGCTGATCACCTATGATTATGATCAGTCACACATGGATGGTCCCCCTTTTGCCGTTTCAGAACACATGGTGCGGGATCATTATAAAGGCGCATACAAGGTAAAAATGCTGAACGACATGCCTGCAAAGGGCCCTGTGGCTACGCGGACAAAGGGTATTGAGCAGATCTGGCACTTGTCGCCGCACAAATGATGATGAGAGCGCAGGCCCACCCCGCCAAAAGCAAAAGGCGCGCACATGGGACCTGCTGCCTTGTAAAATGGGCAAAACAGCGTGATGCACAACGGCGTTAACCCTTGATGGGTTGACAAAATTCCCAGATAAACAATACCTGCTTAATACGCCGCTCGGCACCTCAAAAGTTCATCAAATGAAAGACCCAACGCGTGAAACATAGATCCGCCCGCGAACTGCGCAGCTTGTATTTGGACTACTTCCAGAAGCTTGGTCATGAGGTTGTTAAGTCATCTTCTTTGGTACCCGCAAACGATCCGACTTTGATGTTCACAACTGCGGGGATGGTTCAATTCAAAGATGTGTTTCGTGGCGTCGAAAGCAGACCTTATTCCCGCGCAGTGGTTTCTCAGAAATGTTTGCGCGTCAGCGGCAAACAAAACGATCTTGAGGAAGTGGGGCGCACGGCCCGGCACCATACGTTCTTTGAGATGTTGGGGAACTTCTCTCTTGGTGACTATTTCCGGCGTGAAGCCATTGAATTTGCCTGGACCTTTCTAACAGAGGTTCTTGAACTGCCAACAGATCGGCTTTGGATCACGGTATTCAAAGGCGAAGGCGATCTGAAGGCTGATGATGAGGCGCGCGCCATGTGGCGCGAGGTTACAGGATTCTCTGATGACCGGATCATTGGTCTGGGCATGGAAGACAACTTCTGGGCCATGGGTGATACCGGCCCTTGCGGTGTCACAAGCGAGATTTTCTTTGATATCGATCCCGGCAAACCTGTGACACTGGACGATTTTGAAAATGGTCGCATTGTCGAAATCTGGAACCTCGTCTTTATGTCCTATGATCGGCAAGAAGACGGGACACTTAACCTGCTGCCAAAACCATCGATCGACACTGGCATGGGGCTAGAACGTCTGGCTTGTGTCATTCAGAACGAAAAGTCGAATTTCCATACAGATTTGTTTATGCCGTTGATCGAACGGGTCAGCAGCATGATCGGCAAACCGTATCAACGCAGCGATAGCGAAGATGACGTATCCATGCGGGTCTTGTCCGATCACGCGCGGACTGTGGCGTTTTTGGTGACCGAAGGCATCCGCCCCTCAAACGAGGGCCGTGGATATGTCATGCGACGGATCATGCGGCGGGCCATTCGTCACGGCAAACGGCTAGGGTTTGATACGTTATTCCTGTCGCAAATCTGCGACACCGTTGTCGAGTTGATGGGGGATGCCTATCCCGAACTTCACGACGCGCGAGCGCTTATTCAAAAGGTCGCCGAACTAGAGGAAGACACCTTCCGTCGCACGCTTGACCGCGGTCTTGGCCTTCTCGAAGAAGAGATTAAGCGCAGCAAAGCAAGCGGAACGCTGAGCGGTGAAACCGTTTTCAAATTATACGACACCTTTGGTTTCCCGAAAGATCTGACAGAGGTCATCGCCGCAGAGCGGGGGTTGGAAATCGACGAAGCCGGTTTTGAACGTGAAATGGCCGCGCAGCAAGAACGCAGCCGCGGCAGCGCCATCGGCGAAGCGGCGACGGCCACAGTCTATAAGACTTTACGCGAAAGCCATGGTCCTGTGACTTTTGTTGGCTATCCCGAGGAAACCACATCATTTGATGAACGCGAGGGCGAATGGCGGTTTGAAGAACTCGACGGCAATCGCCTGATCGAGACGCAAACGAAAATATCTGCGGTGATCCAGGACGGTAACCAAGTCGAAACAGCAACAGACGGTATCGTCGAAGTTCTTTTGGACCCAACCCCTTTCTTTGGTGAATCTGGTGGTCAACAAGGTGACCGTGGCGTCATTCGGGGTGAAAACGGTGTTCAACTGGATGTCATCGACACCCAAAGACCGGTTGATGGCCTGACACTTGCCCGTGCGCGAGTGACAAGCGGTGAAGTAAAAAATGGTGCAACTGTTTGGGCGGGCTACGGCGTTGAAACCCGCAAAATCACCCGAGCGCATCACTCTGCGACGCACCTTTTGCACGCCTCACTCCGAGACGTTCTTGGCGCGCATGTAAAACAGGCGGGGTCTTTTGTTGGACCCGAATATCTGCGTTTTGACTACACCCATTTTGAGGCGCCGACAGCCGAACAACTGAAAAGCATCGAAGAAGATTCGAATGCGCGCACCAGTGCGGACGATATTGTTGTCACAGAAGAAATGCCCATTGATGACGCCAAAGAAACCGGCGCGATCGCGCTGTTTGGAGAGACATACGGTGATATGGTGCGTGTGGTACGCATGGGTGAATCGGTTGAACTGTGCGGCGGCACCCACTCCGCGCGCACCGGTGATATCGGCATGGTTCTTGTGATGCGCGAAGAAGCGATTGCCAGCGGCGTACGCCGCCTTGAAGCAAAAGTTGGACCGGCCGCCATTGTTGCTGTTGAAGACATGGTGGATCGTTTGGGTGTTGCTGCAAAACTATTGCAAGGGGATGTCGCAGACCCCGGCGAGGATCTTGTTCTAAAGGCTATCCAAAAAGCTGTTGCTGATGTGTCAGCGCTGGAAACGGCCCTAGCTGATGCGGGCCAGAACGTTGAGGCAGCCCGCCCAAAACTGACGGCTCCTGTCGCGCCAAAAGAATGGTCTCTTGCAGAAGGGCGCCGCATTCGTGATCTGTGGCAAGGGCTACGCCGGTTTGATGCAAGCGCTGACGCTGACCTGTTAGAAACTGTGGATCGTGAAGGTTTGATTGCGGGACATGCAAGTGTCCTGTCGCGCAAACGCGAGCTGGACAAACTGTTGAACAAGGCACGGTCTTCCAAGCTCTTTTCGCAGGTTGATGACCTCTTGGAAAACACCAAGATGATCGGGGATGTACCGTTGCTCACGGCCCGTGTCGACGGTGTGGAAGGCAAAGCGCTCAGGTCCTTGACTGACAAGCTGCGCGACCAAATGCCTACTGGGGTTATGGTTCTGATGTCTGTGAACGATGATAAAACACTCATGGTGGCCAACGTCAGCAAAGATCTGCAATCAAAAGCCTCGGCTGGCGACATCATCAAGAAGTTTGCACCGCTTATCGGCGGCAAAGGCGGCGGCAATGCGCAGTTCGCGCAAGCTGGCGGCGATAAACCCGATGGGATTGAAGACGTCTTTGCGAACGTCGAAAACATGCTCGGCCGATAGGCGCACATCCCCACAAGATAACGACAACACCCTGATGTTTTTGCATTGGGGTGTTTGCGCCTTCAGCAGTCGCAACCGGTAATCTTATTTGTCAATTTCTGACAACGCTGACCCCCTCAATTTATCCGCGCCTTTACACCGTCCTTGTCACATCGAGGACCGCGCGCACAGCATCCACGTTGGTTTTTTCCACATACGATTTACCATTTGGTCCGGCGGATGGAAGCAACACAAATCCTTGCGCAAACAGCTGTAAAATTTCAGAATTCCGGCCCCAAGTCCGATTTGCGTAAAGGGATGTCGGATTTCAAAGGGACATTTGCACGGCTTTCACGCAGGTTGGGCACAAAGGGGAGTCTGATTCCATGAAATATTCTGGGTTTCGGGTTATCAAAGAAGCGCTCACCGGCCACAAAGGCTGGACACCTGCCTGGCGCGAGCCGGAGCCAAAACCACAATATGACATCGTCATCATTGGCGGCGGCGGCCATGGTTTGGCAACCGCTCACTATCTGGCCAAGGTGTTTGGCGAAAAAAGCGTCGCAGTGATCGAAAAGGGCTGGATTGGCGGTGGCAACGTGGGCCGCAACACCACCATCATCCGCTCCAATTATCTGTTGGATGGGAACGAACCGTTTTACGAATTCTCACTCAAGCTTTGGGAAGGGTTGGAGCAAGATCTGAACTACAATGCGATGGTCAGCCAACGTGGCATTATGAACCTGATCCATTCGGATGCCCAACGCGATGCCTTTATTCGGCGCGGCAATGCGATGATCCTGAATGGCGCGGATGCCGAATATCTGGACGAAGCCGCTGTGCGCGCTGAGTACCCTTTTCTGAACTTTGATGATGCCCGTTTTCCGATCAAAGGAGGGTTGGCACAGCGCCGTGGCGGGACCGTCCGGCATGATGCCGTTGCTTGGGGGTATGCCAGATCGGCCGACAGCCAAGGTGTCGACATCATCCAAAATTGCGAAGTCACCGGATTTCGCATAGAGGGCGGCAAATGTCTGGGGGTCGAAACTTCAAAAGGGTTCATCGGCGCTGGGAAAGTGGGCTGTGCGGTTGCCGGGTCTTCGGGGCGATTGATGGCCAAGGCTGACATGCGGTTGCCCATCGAAAGTCACGTTCTGCAAGCCTTTGTCAGCGAAGGGCTTAAACCACTGCTGCCCGGTGTCATCACATTTGGTGCAGGGCACTTCTATGTCAGCCAATCTGACAAAGGTGGTTTGGTGTTTGGCGGTGATCTGGATGGGTACAATTCTTACGCTCAACGCGGAAATTTACCCGTGGTCGAAGACGTCTGCGAAGGCGGTATGGCGATCATGCCGATGATTGGACGTGCCCGGCTGTTGCGGATGTGGGGGGGGATCATGGATATGTCGATGGACGGTTCGCCGATCATTGACCGCACCCATATTGACGGTCTCTATTTCAATGGGGGCTGGTGTTATGGCGGGTTCAAGGCAACGCCTGCATCCGGCTACGCCTATGCGCATCTGCTGGCGCGCGACACGCCGCATCCAACAGCCACCGCGTATCGATTTGATCGTTTCGCCAAAGGGCGGATGATTGATGAAAAAGGCATGGGCAACCAGCCCAATCTGCACTGAGGAGACGCAAAATGATCATCAATCACCCTCTCCTTGGCCCGCGCGACAGCGCTGAATTCATCTATCTTGGTGATGCGGCCATCATGGACCGCCCGGACCCTGAGACCGCGACCGATCAAGACTGGCATGATTACGCATACCTGCGCGACAACCCCGCCGGAGACATCCGCGAGCTTTGGTTTCATGAAGGTGGGGATAGGTCTTGGTTGGTTGTGACCCGCAATACCGTGACACATGAGATCAGCTCAGTTGAGATCGCGCGCACAGTGGCCCGCAATATGGGACGACACAAATGACCCAGAAAAACCGATTGACCGGCGGCCGGATTGATCAAAGCAAGACATTGAATTTTTCCTTTGATGGGAAATCCTATCAAGGGCATCCGGGCGACACGTTGTCCTCTGCCTTGCTGGCCAATAACGTGCGCCTGATGGGCCGGTCGTTCAAATATCACCGCCCACGTGGGCCATTGACCGCCGGTTCAGAAGAACCTAACGCCATTGTCCAATTACGAGATGGTGCGCGGGCAGAACCCAACACCCGTGCAACCACCGCAGAACTTTATGATGGGTTGATTGCACGTTCACAAAACCGCTGGCCAAGCCTGGCCTTTGACGCTTTGGCAATCAACGACTGGTTTTCGAATTTTCTGACCGCAGGGTTCTACTACAAGACATTCATGTGGCCCGCTGCCTTCTGGGAAAAGCTCTATGAACCTATCATTCGCAAGGCCGCCGGCCTTGGTGCCATGTCAGGCAAGGCAGACCCAGATGAATACGACAAAGGTTTCCGCCATTGTGATTTGCTGATTGTCGGCGCAGGCCCGGCCGGTCTGATGGCGGCGCTGACGGCGGGCCGTGCAGGCAAAGACGTGATCCTTGCCGATGAAGACTTTGCGATGGGGGGGCGTCTGAACTCAGAAAGCTTTGTCATCGCGGATACCGCTGCGCATGAGTGGGCCAGCGCTTTGGTCGCTGAACTGTCATCGATGACAAACGTGCGCCTGATGCCCCGCACAACGGTGATCGGGGCATTTGACCATGGAATATTCGGCGCCGTTGAACGCGTGAGCGACCATCTGTTAACCCCTGCCACTGGCAAGCCCCGGCAAATTCTATGGCGCATTTATGCCCAACAGACATTGTTGTGTGCCGGCGCGACGGAACGCCCGATTGCCTTTGATAACAATGACCGCCCCGGCGTGATGATGGCATCAGCAATGCGCAGCTACGCCAACCGATTTGCCGCAACTCCTGCGCAACGGGTCGCGATCTTTACCAATAATGATGACGGCCACCGCACAGCCTTTGATCTCTCAGCTAAAGGCGTCAAAGTTGCTGCGGTCATTGACACCCGCGAAGACGCCCCCCTTTCCCAAGTGTTTGAAGTCATACGGGGAGGACAGGTTGTTGATACCATGGGGCGTCTTGGCTTGACGTTCTGTGATGTTCGATTGTCAGACGGCACAATTCGAAAGGTAGAATGTGGGGCGCTTGGTGTGTCCGGTGGTTGGAACCCGAATGTGCATCTGACGTGCCATCAAAGGGGACGCCCCGTGTGGGACGCTGATCTTGCAGCCTTTGTGCCCGGGGGCGCCCTGCCTCCCGGCATGCGTGTTGCAGGGGCTGCCATTGGCGCGTTCTCAACCCATGACGCGCTGACGTCTGGGGCCACCTCCACCGCCCAAATGTTTGATATTGAACCAACAGAGATCCCTGCCGCCGAAGACGCCCCTGTCCAGCAAACCCCATTCTGGTACGTTGAAGGGTGTTCCCGGGCTTGGCTGGATCAACAAAACGATGTGACCGTAAAAGACGTAAAACTAAGCCACCAAGAAGGGTTTCGCTCAGTCGAGCATCTCAAACGCTATACGACACTGGGCATGGCAACCGATCAGGGCAAAACATCGAATATGGGTGGCCTCGCTATCATGGCTGAATTGGCCGGGAAATCGATCCCGGATGTAGGCACAACCATATTCCGTCCCCCCTACACCCCCACATCCATCGGTGTCTTGGCAGGCCGAATTCGTGGCCAAGAATTTCATCCCACCCGTCTGACACCTTCGCATTACTGGGCAAAAGAACGGGGCGCTGTGTTTGTTGAGGTCGGTAATTGGTTGCGCGCGCAATGGTTCCCCCTGCCCGGCGAAACCCATTGGCGACAGAGCGTTGACCGTGAGGTACGTCAAACCCGCGCCTCAGTTGGAGTTTGTGACTGTACAACTTTGGGCAAGATTGACGTACAAGGCAGTGATGCGGCCATTTTCTTAAACAAGGTATATTGCAACGGGTTTGCCAAATTGGCCGTGGGCAAGACCCGCTATGGCCTGATGTTGCGCGAAGACGGGATTGCAATGGACGATGGCACCGCCGGGCGGTTGGCGGAGGATCATTTTGTTGTCACAACAACAACCGCGAACGCCGCTAAAGTCTATCAGCATATGGAATTCGTTCGGCAATGCCTGTTCCCTGACATGGACGTACAACTGATCTCGACCACCGAAGCATGGGCGCAATATGCAGTTGCGGGCCCTAACGCGCGAAAACTGTTGCGCAAGGTTGTGGACAAGGAACACGACATTTCAAACGAAGGCTTCCCCTTTATGGCCTGCGCGAATGTCACTGTTTGCGGCGGCTTGCGGGCACGTTTGTTTCGCATTTCCTTCAGCGGCGAACTCGCGTTTGAAATCGCGGTGCCTGCACGTTATGGCGATGCCTTAATGCGCCGGTTGATGGACGAAGGAAAAGAATTCGACGTCGTGCCATACGGCACCGAGGCATTGGGTGTGATGCGGATCGAAAAAGGTCACGCCGCCGGAAATGAGTTGAACGGAACAACAACGGCGCAGAACCTCGGGATGGGCCGTATGGTGTCCAAGGCAAAAGACAGCATCGGATCAAAATTGTCTGAACGCGCTGGTTTGAATGCCCCCGGAGGTCTGATGCAAGTCGGGGTTAAACCGATCGATGCCAACGACAAGGTCACCGCTGGCGGGCATCTAATGGATGCTGTTGGCCCGGTCGATGCCGCGCATGATCAAGGTTACATCACTTCCGCAGCCTATTCTCCGACGCTTGAGACTATGATCGGTTTGGGTTTTCTAAAAGACGGTGGGAACCGGCTTGGCGAACGCATGCGATTGGTGTCCCCTGTCACTGATCTGACAATCGAAGTTGAGGTTGTCTCGCCTCATTTTGTTGACCCAAAAGGGGAACGTGTCCGTGCATGATCTAACTGCTATCACCGCCCTTGGCGCGTCGGAGCCACAAATTGACCGCGTCGCAGAGATGACACTGACCGAAGTGCCGCTTCTCGCCCTGGCATCTATCGCTGCGCGTTTGGGCCAAGAGAAAGATTGTGTTGCGAAACTTGAAAAACTGCTGGGTGGGCCTGTTCCAAAACCAGACAAAGCCTACTTGGGAGACCCCTTTTCGGCGATTTGGACGGGCCCCGACCAATGGATGATCGGTGCGAATTTTGAGACCTATGAAACGCTTGCCGACACTGTCAAAACGGCGGTCGGAAAATCCGGCTCGGTCACAGAACAGACAGATGCATGGGCGTGTTTTGATCTGATGGGTCCCGGCATTCAAGCCGTGATGGAATTGTTATGCAACGTCAATGTGCGACGCATGAAAACCGGTGACGCGCAACGCACGGTGCTGCACCATTTGGGCTGTTTTGTGATTTGCGGCGATCCCAATGAATTTGTCCGCATCCTTGGGCCTCGTGCTTCAGCTGGCAGCTTGCATCACGCTTTGGTCACGGCAATGCATGCCGCTGCCTAAAGCACGTTGTCTGGCCTCTGTTCATATTCATGCGCATCCGCAAATTCGCGGCGCGATTGGCAAAGAGTGAAGGCATCATGTTTCCTTACTGTAAAAAAAGTTTCCCTTGCATTGAGGGATTGTTTGTTTGGTGTTAGCGTTTGAGTCGGATTGATATGTGATCTTGTGAGGGGGTCTGTTTATGTGTGGGATTGTTGGGTTGTTTCTGAAGGACGCGTCTTTGGAGCCTGTTTTGGGGTCGTTGTTG
>JBDWQI010000021.1:0-1494 GCA_039986635.1 Sulfitobacter sp. | reverse complement strand
CCAAGTTCGCGTCATGTCGGCGCCAAGGCATCATGTTACTCCATAGGTACTTGGCTAACACCTGCATCATGACGTGGCAATACGTGCAAGGCCTAGCTCGGCGGGTATCGTGCATGCCACTCCGATGCCAGCTAATACCTTCAACCGTGACAATTTCGCTGCTCTGTCGGAGCTTCCTACTGCCAGATTGCAAGAAGAACGTAAGGATCAACATCTGCCCGAAACAGCTAGCGGTTTGCTTGTATATACCCGGACATTGTCCCAAAACCTCAGGTTGCTAAGCTTGATCTTCACCGCAGATAATGTTTTGGGCTTTACAGACTGCTACAGGCCCGTTCCATGTACGAGTGGGCTTTCACGCGGTCGTGACGGGGAACTCCGCCAGACGGCGAGCTCTCTTTATATCTATCCATAACCACGTTTGAAGCTCACTGACAAGGTGCCCAAGTAATCGATGTTCAATTCCTGGAGAGAGTCGGCGATGCCAGCTATCGAACCGCGGATGGTTGTCAGAGTGTAACCGGCGGTTGCGTGTAGGTCTTCATCTGAAACATTTGCCGAAATCAAGTGGTTTGTCCAGGCCTGACGTTGGGACATGAGGGTGTTTCAGCGTTGAAATGATTAGTTCCCATCATAGCGAATGACAATACTCGCAAGAGACAAGTGTAGATTGGAGAGGGACGACACTAAAGAGAGTGCTCCTTCATATGTGGCTCATCTTCATACCGTACCACGATCATCCTGTAAATAAAAAATATTAATGACTTCCCAAACTGACCTCGGCTGTATCGAAGACGCACATGTGCGGAATTCTGCTGAAAAAGCAGCCCCAACCGGTAGACACCAACCCTCCACTCTCTTCAAAGCAGTTCAAGCTTTGAAACTGGCGGGCGTCGGATATAAGGGATATGTCGCTCCAGTCATTGACTGCGAGGTAATACACCCAGGCGTTCAACATGTCTAAATGCACGCGACGTTTGAGCGCGGGAAACGGGCGGAAGAGTACTTTGCAGGTTTTCAGTATGTGCTCAAAACTGGCATGAGGCATATATGTGGAGTGTCGCCACCGCGTCGTCGACATCGAACGGGACCCAAAGTGAAGCAGTAAGCAGCAGCAACGAATTAACGATATCGTTCAGAGCACCAGGCGTTGATGCCAGGAGTAAGGCTTCGAGCACGATGTCGATTGTCTAGAATCGAGCAAGAACAGTAAAAATTAATAGCGCACGTCTGGTTCGCAAGGTTTCATTTGGTCTCAATATACTTCGGGGCTCTTATATCAAGTAACGCACCCTTCGGTGAGTGCTACGGACACCTCCTCCACGTAACCGATTACGGGGGTAAATCGTCCAGTTTCACCTAGTGCCAACAAAAGATAGTACATAATAGGGATGGACTATACACCGCAAGCGCAACACTGAGAGGCAAACGATGCGCCCTTCGGCACCTCGGTAGGTACGGCTAACCTCTAGTTCCTAGAGGAAAAGCACGTTG
>JBDWQI010000020.1:0-4981 GCA_039986635.1 Sulfitobacter sp. | reverse complement strand
CGTAGGCCGCCCGCGGAGCGAAGCGCCTTGTATATACATGCCAAAGTGGCTGGGATCGCCGGTTGAATATGTATAGACACGCCAAGCAATATGCATCGCAATTACTGCTGGCGTTCGAGCGCCACGCCTGCAACGGTCGCGGTCTGACGAACGTGAACAAGCACTGCCTTCATCGTTCGCAGTATGCTATTGACGTCTTACGCCTTCCGTGAATGCAATCGGGTGTTCACGTTGAGATTAGACTGCACTAAAACGAGTGTGTGTAAGACTTGAACCAAGGGCTTCACGCAATCGTTATTCAGTGTTGGCTTTTCACAGAAGACGCAAGTCGTTCTATAGGGGGGGCTCAAAGAGTTAAATTATGATAGATTAGCAGTGTAGTACATAAGACGCTTGCAATGAAGGAGGTATTACATAGATATGATGCTGTTTAGATTGGGAGTTATTTACCTGCCGAAAATAAGAGCTCTTCGGTGTTCAAGTAAACGAAGATCTCGCAGACTAACGGTGAAACTTTGTGTCCCCGCCCATGCGCATTACTTCGGACGGTCTGCTCTGCGTCAGAGAAAAACGATTCAGTGGGTGCTACTCGACTGGTACTGTAGCATAATCTACGCTGCGGAAACCTTGTCCAGCGCACTTACTAGCGTAATGGGCCCGGCCTGAGTGGAGCTCCCACGGTAGCAGGACAAACGAAGAGCACGAAGAAAAAATGATGGGTCCAGAAGGATCTAGCGTAAAACATTCATTGTCGGGGCCCAACTATCTTTCCTATGAGATGGACGGGGCAGAAACATTTCCTTCATGTCAGTGTGTCACCAAACAATACGCCAATCATCTAGAAACATCAACGAGGACGCTGACCACTTGATCGAGAAGATAGTTGACAACTATTGTTGGCGGCAAAAATGAAACTAACCTTAACCCTCCGTTCGAGGCAACCACAGAAAATTTGAATGCTCACGAATCCGACTAACTCCCGAATACGTGTTGAGCTTCACTCCTCTCAACAGAGAAACGAACAAACAGGTACCCCAAGGTTCATTGTGTGTTAATTAAGAGAGGCCTTGACGAGGAGACGAAGAAGTGATGGCAAAGTGATGAAGTCAGGTGGAATGTGGCATGGTGTACTAAGAACGCATGTCGCATGTCGTGACCTGCGTGATACTCGCATCGCTGTGCCACGACAACAGTGCCAATAAAGCCCAACGACCCGGCCACCCGTTCTCGGTCGGGTCCACTACTTTAAATATGGTACAAACCAATCATACTTCTGCGCGGCACAACCGCAATGTCTAGATCATTGAATTGTCAGAACCCTGTGGAAAATATTCACGTTCATGCCATAGTGCAAAGCTAATGCCCTGATGTCGATTTTTGTGTCTTGTGGTGTACCCGAGAACGAGGTATCTTTCACACGAAACTGATGCGGCATTCCAAAGTCCTCGACTGACAGTACAGCAGTACATTGTATCACGTCACACAGCTGCGCCTGTCCAACTGTGTGTGGTACACCAGGTGTAAGTGACTCACTGAAAGCGAGATCGATAAGCTACGGACAACGTGATACTTACTGTGATTTGTAGCAGGGAAAGATAGGTATCTTCAATATATAAATACAACTTACGCGCGACACACATTGCCATTGGAACGGAAGCTAAAACCAATTGAATCAATGTTTGGGTATATACACGGTTCAGGGCTACGTCTTGGATACGTGTCGACGGTTCAAAGGTACCGTCCCTACCTGCCGTAGCAGCACGGATAATGGAAGAAACCAGCGGGAGTTACTTGTGTCGTTGCCTGGGAAGGTACCAGAACAGTGTCTTGATGTATCGAAAGAATAATAGTTATATCCCAGGTGTACATTTGTTCGCATTTCTGGGGTGAAGGTTGGAGGCAGTGCTGAAATGTAAACGATATATGGATAGCAAGTACAGCCGTAAACACGAACTGTTGGTGGTGAGGCCGACCTGTTCATTTCTGTTATTATTGGATAATGGTTGGGGCGGCGGTTTGGCATCAACGTTGCCTACATCAAATTGAATAGGGGTTGGCCGTAAACAAAGCCGGAGCCAGTCACACGTCCTTACCCACAGCACGTACTTACCATGGCAGCGGTCAGGAGCAACGTATGACCTGCACGCTGGTAAACGGACTTGGGCTGCATATATATGACGTGAACGGGCGCGATGTATGTTCAGACGTAACGCCTAATCGTGACGGGCGACGAGTAAGACATCGACTTGAAAAAAGCTTCCAAAACTACGTTTTGCGCGGGATAGAGGCAATCATGTGTTCGAATGTTCTGTATCGTATACTAGCCGGAGAGAAGAAACCCGCACATGCCGTAGTGGCGTACATTATGATGACCAAGGGCTTGAGCCTGACTTAGGTGAAGCTTAAATTAAATATGTCGCTCATCGAGCAGTGGTGCCGGCGGAAACTAAAAATATGGGAGATGTGTCGTGGGTGATATGGAAATGCAAGTGAGTTTTGGCGAGTCATGTTCCTGCAAACTGAAGATACGAGTGGGTGATTTGGAAACAAAGTCATCGGCTTCAACCAGTGTTAATCGCTAAAGGCCCAACTAGACGTCACTCGTAGAGGCGTTGTACGTTAGAGGTTCAACGTAAATAATCTGGGACTCCTCTCCTCAGGAGCTCCACCCCTCCTCCAAACACTGTCCTCAGCGAAAATCAAATTGCATGCCGATGAAAAACCCCATGGCCCAACTATACAGCTACGTGATTTTGGAAACAATATTAGCACTCCGACTGTTTTACGTTATGGAGCTCGGTCAGTCAGAAAAGGTTTGAACGTCAATGTACTATATATATCGTAGAACGCGTTCATGATCCATCTTCATTCTCGTCAGAATCGGCGACCAGAAAGTGTCCGTGCTGACTGCTCATGCTACAGAGATTCAAGGCCCAGAGGTCACAAAATATGACATGAATCAATGACGATTACATCTCAAAGGCAGTAAGGCTAGTAGGCAGTGCTATGCAAACTAGGCCACATGGTCACATTGATTCCAACATACGCAAACCATTCTAGTAGTTACATTGCAGAAGGGAAAAATAACAAACATGAAGAGGATAAGTGGCAGGAAGGAGGCCTTTGGCAAGAGGCGTATCGTGGAATTGGGTGGGAACGCGTTCCGTCATGGGGGGCCGCGAAGCGGAGATGTTCGTAGCCCTGCACTAGCAAGAGTGCTTGCAACTTCTTCCCGGATATGGTGGGCGCGTGGTGAAAAATCAATATCTCACAATGCTTCAGCCATCAAGGGGCAACACTGACACCATGTTATAAAAGAAACGAGTTTCAGAGAAATCGATATTCAAGACATATAGCAGACTCCTGGGCAATCTGAAAACCATCAGGGGCGTGGTTCAAGGGGGTGAGCGGTTAGAGACGATAATTCGTTCCATTCGTGATATTACGTGGGAGACACGCAAGAGGCTTTCCCCGCCGGTAGAAAAAGGTATGCTGGCCCCTCGGCGAGGTTTGGCAGTATTCATGCAAGTAACCGATGGCCGCATCCAACAAGGGGTCGGAGACAATACTGAGTTCCCGACGTAATGTGCTTTTCAACAAACAAAACAACTGGACTGGCAGCAAAGCCATTGTAGACATGTTCTACTTAAAAGGAGGACAGGGTAGTGATACGAATTCTACGTGGCGTAGTTGTTAACACGGCGCACCCACGATGGTGTTGGACGTCATTCTTCGTGAACGAAGCACGGGAGACGAACCGTTTAGAGATACCGGTCGACGACGGCCAGAAGAATACAGCGGCTTCGCGATAGAGAGATTTCTCCAAGCGGCGAGTTTGGCGACGTCTGGTTGTTCCTGTAACGGAGGGTGTGAGTAAATTTGCCTTTAAAATGAAAGCTCCCAAATTTCTTCGGTATAGCTCTCCTTCGAAGATGAACCGAGCTCATAGGGTCAAATTGGAAATATTCAGGATGCGGGTAAACGAGAAACATAGCGGGAACCGTTGAATGCGGGGTCAATGCAGGTCGTAATATGGATAGCGTGAAGAAGCGCGGTTAGAATGGGTGGGAAATATCAACACGTACGAGGACGTAAGAAACACCTCCAATGGCGCCATCAAGGAAATATGTCGATGCAGCAGCCGAACGGTTGCCCGTCGTGCTTAGAGGGGTCGAGTTTCAGAGAACGGGGCGACTTCTGTTGACACCGTTTCGACGTGGGCTCATACCGGTGGAGCGATCGAGTCTCCGGTTGTGACCCATAGTTTAGCTCAACCGCTTAGGTTAAATTGAATTGGAAGGATCGCGAAATCATGATGACACCTCTTCAGCCCAATTTGTGCAAGTGAAAAGAGTGACGGCGGGTCGCCTGTTCTAACATGTGGTAAGAAACGTGGCATACGATAGTCTCGATAGTTAAAACGTTTGTAGACACTGGAAAGGAAGCAATCGCCCGTTGCTCGACTATTGGCAAAGTATTGCTCGTTCCAACCTAAATATTCACCAGCGAGAGTTAGGTGTACCGGTTTCGCGAATGTCAACTTAAATGGATAGATAAGTCCCACTCGATTCAGCCATCGACAAAGTAGCCTAATCATGTTTTTGTTTGTACCGACTTGTATTCATCAAGCTGTGATATCGGCATTCTTGGCGAAGACGCCACTATTTAAGGTAGTGTGCAAGACCTGCGTAACATCGGTGCCGGAGAATGCGCTCAAGGACCGTGAGGAAAACCGAAAGAATAGATACACCTGGATTCAATGGAGAATTAGGGTTTGATCAACCACGGGTATTGTTGGGATGATCAGGCGCGGGTGTTGTTGGGACATGTTGTCGAGGAGGTACAAAGGCGTTCAGTAAAGCTAATGGGGTGGATAATGTTTAAAATCGTTTGGTTTGATCTGGAACAACTACTCGTGGTCGCTACGATCGACTCTGAAATATGAAAATACCACACTTTAGTGCAAAAAACCGCATCGTGA
>JBDWQI010000019.1:0-9038 GCA_039986635.1 Sulfitobacter sp. | reverse complement strand
AAACCGGATTGAGATCATGTTTGGCCGTTTGAAAGATTGGAGGCGTGTAGCAACCCGGTATGATCGATGTCCAAAGGTGTTCCTGTCGGCCATCGCTCTCGCTGCAACCGTGATATTCTGGTTATGAGTCCTGAGCCTAGTTCCGTCAAACGCATATATTGGAGATACTGCAACCAACAGCTCCAAGCGAGCATTTGGTATTCATGAGTGATACTTTCCACCTTGGGTGGAATTGTAGTTTATTATGACAAATTTTTCTAGTTAATAGATATTTAACCTACATCAATCAATTTTGATGTGGCTACTAGGAGTGCATTTTTTGGAAAACAACGTCTGGGTTTTAGGTGTTCTGCGTGAAATTCGGGAAATTTCAGGCGAGGAAGGGCTAGAACGCACTGCGGCCATGCTAAATGAAGCGATAGCTATAGCAAGGTTTGAGATCGACAAACCAAAGCCCCCTACCAAAAATAAGCAATTCGTTATTGTCAACGGCTTCCCAACAAACAGACGCTAAGTAACTGATTTATAGATCATATCATGGGAATAGCTTGGTCTACTATTAATCCAGTTGCACCTTCGTAGAGGCATGGTAACTGCGTGCTACACAAGGAATACGGAAGTAACAGGATTCTCAAATGCGAGGCCATTTTTTCCATAATTTTCGGATCTGCGAACACATCTAGGCAACCCGGATACGCGATTGTGGTTGGCCTGTTAGTCATTCTTACTCCTTGTTTGGACACCAAGGATTTCCTCCAGCGCAATATTCTCTGCGTTCTGGACGGATTTTACTAGTTTTTCGTTGTTGGCAGCTTCAGCACTTCTGCGTAACCCCCATAGCATCTCGAAAATTTGCTCTTGGGAACTCATCAATCTTACCTCGGTAGTGATCGTTCAAAGTTGTGTGAATATGATTAAGAAGATGTTAACAAAAGTGCTGCTAACTCGCTATATTCTCGTGCACGAAATTTTCGTGAACAGTCTTTTGAACTTCCCGCTTCTGGTCTTGTGCAACACGCGCAATTTCGAGAAATGCTCGTGCAGTATGTTCAAACCCATTTTCCTTCGCGAGCGCTGCGCCCTTCAAAGCGTCCTGAACGAAATCTTCTGTCATTTTCGACACCCCTCTTTTTTCTGGTTAATGGGGTTTTGTGCTCCAGTCGTTAACAGAAGGTTAACTGGGTGAACATTCAACCATGAGTCAGCAGAAGGTCGCCGAAAGGAGATCGAGTTCGAGCAGAAACCAGCCAGCTCATACTCGATAATCGGATTCAAGATGGGCTTCCCGTTACTCTGACCAGGATTCGCCAAGTCCCCACTGTTGGGAATACTAGGCGCGGCTGGCAGTTCAAGCGTTCTCCTGGTGCCCAATGGGATACAAAGTGTCCCTTAGTTGCCGTCTGGAGACCCATACTAACTCCAGGATGGTGGGTTCATCTCCCTGCTCTCTGCACTGCGATACTAAGCACCTAAAGGGCAAGGATTTCCATACCCGTTCTCTCGTTAGTTAAACGCAAGTTCCTCATCCAGCGCCCGGCTCAACAACTCAATAAAGACATTGGGCATTTATTAAGTTCTGCCGAAGCCAGATACGGCGTTCTTTACCAAAAATTAACGGAGTTTGTTAATAACAAATTTGATTAAAATGGAGAACCCCGTGCAAGATAACCGTTACTATAAACTGGATCACCAAGACAGGATTTGTGAAACCGGTGGTAACTGGGATCAATTTGCACTTGAGAACAATGGTCCTGGAGCAGTCGGCAGCCAAGTCTATGGAAGTTCCATTTGGGACGCTATTAAGTCTTTTGAAGTGCAGTCATATTTGAATGCACTGTTTTTCTCTGCACGTCAGAAAAATAGTGTCGTCTCATTGCTTTACCGATGCGATAGTTTCTATGAACCTCGGCTCTTTATGATGCGAATTATTCCAACCGAAGGACAAGGTCTGATCGTAGAGCATCAATCAAGATTCATCGCAATCGAAGAGCCCAAAGGGAGTCTCGTTTCATTAGTTTCGCGTCATTCTGACGTGAAATGCGCTAGCTGTTGTTCAATAAGAATTGATGGCGAATGGGTTGATCCATTTGTTCAGCCTTTGGAAGGAGATTTCCCCAAAGGCCTAGGGCTATGTAAAAAATGCAAGGAGAAGGCTATTTCTGTCCTCTCTAAGGTCCCTGACAGAGACTTGAACGATAATGTGCTATCTCTTTCTGCGTCGCAGCTTAGACTTCAGCGTCTCATCAGTTGTTAACGCAGGTATTGAACGCCGATTTCCTACGTACCTTGCTCAAAGTGGATGGGATGGTGAGTTCCCACTCTAATCTGCCTTACGATACGGCATTTGGTTGTATTTCTTTGGACCTCAAATATTGGATTTAAAAGAACTGGCGAAGCAATTTTCATGCCTATAGTCCTGTTTCTGCAACTTGGCTGCCTGGTTCGCCTAACAAATGACTGCGTATCACTACGTGAAGTGTCGTCTCGGTTTCGCAATCCTCTAAAAATTTTGCGTCTCTTCCGGTAAATTCTTAAACTGCCAATTCTTGAGAAATCTAGCCAACAGTGGTTCTGTAGTCAAAGTCGAATTTTTCATCATCATGTTGCAACTAATCAAGAGGTTAACGACACTTGCAACTGTCATGCGAGCGATACTTTCCGCACCGAGACAAGGCAATCTCGTTCGAATTGCACTATATCTTTCAGCAGGCATTTTAAGTTGTAGCACACAGCTCCTGTGCTTCTACAAAATGCTAGGAAACCCCATCAGATCTAACAGCGTTACCGTTGGGTCCAGGATAACCTAAGGTTCATGCCGCGGTACTTGCGGCTTAAATGCTCCCGTTTTTGAGTGTTGAATGAACCCGATGACAGTCAACTTAATGCCCTACTATCAACTTGCTACTGAAAGGTTCAACGTTTCGTGGTTTATGCATGAAGCTTTTTCCTTACCAAACTCGGTCTCCAAATGTTGCGCTAGATGTTCGATGGAAAACGGCTTATTCAAAACAGGGATATCGGGGTCTAAAGTTGTTGGAATTCGCTTAATATCTTCAATGTTGCCGGACATGTAGAGAAGCTTAAGGTCTTGATTTTTGGCGCGCAACTTTCGCCCGAGTTCAGCACCATTCATCCCCCCCGGTAAAACAATGTCCGTAACCAATAAATCCATTGTGTCATCTTCTTGCAGCCCAAAAAGGGCGTCCATCGCGGAACAAAAAGAACGTACTTGATAACCCATCCCTCTGAGTGCACGAACGACAAAATTTTGTACGCTTAGATTGTCTTCCACAACGACGATAGTTTGTCCGTTTCTAGAAGTCCTGATCAAGTGCAATGAAGGAGCCTCGGTCCGAACGGGCTCTTGTGTTGTGGGTAGATACAGAGTTACAGTAGTACCGCTATTTTCGCTACTAGTGATCGAGATGTGACCGTTAGACTGCTTGATAAAACCGTATACCATACTCAGTCCCAGCCCAGACCCCTTGCCAATATCCTTTGTGGTGAAAAACGGGTCATATACTTTTGTCAACAGTTCTTCAGGGATGCCAACACCATTGTCTTCTATGGTCACTTTGACATATTTTCCTGGAACCAATTCAGGAAAACGATTACAGAAATCGCTGAATAATTCTTTATTTGAAACGTGTATACGTAACGATCCGCCATTTGGCATGGCATCTCGCGAATTAACTGCCAAATTCAATATTGCATTCTCGATCTGACTTCGATCCGCATAGCAAGTCCACAAGTTCGAAGCTTCATCAACGCTGACGATAACATCGTCACCGAGGGTCCGCTTGAGCATAGTAGACAAGCCTCCAATCATCTCACTTGTGTCTAGAGGCTTAGGTCGCAATGTCTGTTTACGAGAGAATGCCAAAAGGCGTTGCGTCAACTCCGCGCCCCGCTTAACCGATTGCAAAATTTCGGAAATATATGAGTTGTCCGCATCCATTTCCATTCGCAAAAGTTCAGCGTTTCCGGAAATTACAGCAAGCAGATTATTGAAGTCATGTGCAACCCCGCCTGTAAGTTGCCCAACCGATTTCAGGCGCTGCATGTGTGCGAGGTTTTCCGCAAGTGCGGCCCGCTCACGTTCAGAATTCACAATATCAGTTATGTCGTTAAATGTGACAATGCGGCCGGTTCCATCTTCACGCTTACTGCCTAGCGATTGCGCGTAACGACCAGATGGCAACTTGTAGGTCAAGCTCATATGTTCCGAAAAATCGGGCTGACTACGAAACTTCTCAAGTTTCAACAGATCGAGATCAGATAGATCGCCTCTTTTTTCTAAGAACGACAGCATTTCATCATGGTTAAGGCCATGTTGCACCATCTCGTCGGGAAGCTCCATCATCTCTTGAAGCTTGGAATTGGTCATGATTATTTTGCGTTCGTGGATGTTTCCAGCCGAAAACGCCACAACGGCCTGGTCCATACCTTCCAGAACTTCATTCAGAAGCTTCTCTCTTTTTTTCTTGTCTGAGTGTCTAAACGGGTTCGCAGCATTAACGACAAAATTGTAAATCACATCTACAAGGCTTCCGGGCTTACGTAGCAAAATCGAGGTGAGGAATGCGATAAGTAGGACCAACTGAATGGCAAGCATAACACAAAAAACCCCGTTGATACTTAGCATGCTACCCTCATCTGAAATCACCTAAGATGCATCTTAACGAGAAGTTAAGCTCATTTTTCTGTTAATATTTGGTTAATCCCTACAAATTGGTCTAAACTCTACATAAAAATCACTCCGAAAAATTGAGTGTTCATTTTGGCCCTAATTCAAAATCTCCTTCCCGCTCTAGGTGTTGGAAGAAGTGTCCGCTTTGAGTTGGCTGAGGCCATCGGAAGGAAATGCAGGTGGCGGTAAAGTCCTAAGCAGATGACATGCGGTCACGGACCAATGGCGAAAACTGAACTCTATTCGCTACAGCACAAGCTGCCTCCTTATCCGCCAACAACCGTTTGATAATCCCTGTCCGTCCAAAGGAGAGGTCAAAGAACATCCCGATGGGCGTGGCGCTCTCATCCCCTCGGTTATGATGGTTCGGAATTACTCAATCCGGTCTCTGGGACTCGCCTGCCTTCGATAGCTAAGTCATATAGCCCCATCTTTCCAGATTTCACGGCGATAGCGTTCACACTGTGAGTTTCACGCCAGATACCGTCGTTGCCGACGACCAACCGCAAGCAGTTTCTGTAAGGCGGTAGAGCTCTTGTCGTCCCACGCAACATTTCCGACAAGTGTTCGCCAACGATAACAGTGGGTGAAACGAAGGAAGCGTTTGTAACAAGCCGAATAAAGCTGGTGATTCCGTCAAATTTGAAAATTTGATGTGCTTGGTGGAACAATGACTGCATTTCATCTTCGCTGTTCGAATGAAATTCTGCATTGATGTTTTGAATATGATGCGGAAGCGAAATCCTAGCATTGAACTTCGGAAAATCATTTTCCATCACTGCTTCGGTAAGCACATCTAGGTGTTCTTGGTAAATGCTGATAGCTTTTACACTGGTCAAATCGCCCTGTTGTCTGGGCAAATCTTGTGGTTCCTGTTCCTTCAACAGCTTGCCCTCCAGCAAAATTAAGGGAAATGGTAGATCTCCTGCCTTGTGTAGACTTGGCTTAACCTACCCAATCGTCAACCTAACCGAAACTGTCAGATGACTGGTTTGAGCACTCTTTAACCGATGCTGCGCCGTGTATGAATGTCAGATTTGGTATCTTGCAATCTTCCTTGCCGCCGGTAAAACTCAAATCATGCCGACATTACATATCATTGAAGGCCCGGTCGGCGCGGGAAAAACTACCTACGCCAATCAACTGGGTCGCGATTTAGGAACACCGCCACTTGTCTTGGACGCTTGGATGACAAATCTCTTCCAGGCTGACCGACCAGAAGTTGATCTTTGGCCTTGGTATGCGGAACGCAAAGCGCGCTGTATTTTCCAGATTATGGACTTGGCACGTCGTACGCTTGATCATGGAAACGATGCAATAGTCGAACTCGGCCTCGTAAGGGTCGAAGACCGTGTTAAGTTATATGCCGATCTTGAAAGCGAGGATCGCAAATTTCTAGTTCACGTGCTTGAGACGCCGCGCGACGAACGCAAGCGCCGCGTCGCGAAAAGAAATGTCGATCAAGGCGAGACATTCGCAATGCACGTCAGCAATGAAGTTTTTGAGATCGCCTCAGATATGTGGGAACCTGTTGGAGAAACTGAACGCAACGGGCACGCTGATAAGTTTCATATAGTAAATTAGTCATTGCTTGAGCGCTTTGACTGCGAACTGAGGTGTAGTCCCAGGAAAAGCGGACATTTAATTCGCGGCTTTGGACGGCAACCAAGTCCGCACACCCGACCTCCTCTAACCCTCTCCCCTCAAAATATCCGCAATTGCGGTGACCTTCCCGTTTGCGCATTCTGCGCTGTGCAGGTGTTCTGTGGCGAGTGCGGCAAGTTCATTGACAGTTTGGACCCTTCTGTCGCTGATTGGGCATGGGGTCAGGGTTTCGTTTGGGATGTCGGGTTTGACGGAGACGTATTCAACGCGCACCCCGCAACCCGTTAACAAAATCAGCAAGACGGGGATCAAGTGGCGCATCTTTGATATCTCCTGTGAGCAAGCCTTCGATGGCGGCGTTAAGTTCCGTGTTTCGGTTGGCAAATTTCTGGGCGCGCGCCGCCTCGATGTCGCGGGCACGGGCGGATTGTTCGGCCTGCAAGCTCAGCGCCGCAACAGAACGGGTCAGACGGGCGTTTTCGGCCTCCAGAGCGACCATCCCCCTGCCCTGCCACCAAAGTGCTGCGGCCAACCCAAGGCAGGCCAGCAATGCGGCGATGGTGAGATATTTGGTCATGCAGCGTCACCTTCTTCGTTCAAATCTGGAAGATCGACCGTTCTGCCCGCAAATTCGTGCGTGCGATCATCTAGGCTCAGGACTCATAACCAGAATATCACGGTTGCAGCGAGAGCGATGGCCGACAGGAACACCTTTGGACATCGATCATACCGGGTTGCTACACGCCTCCAATCTTTCAAACGGCCAAACATGATCTCAATCCGGTTTCGTCGTTTGTATCTACGCTTGTCGTACTTGATGATCTTATCGCGCGATTTTCGCCCCGGGATGCAGGGCGTTATTCCCATATTTACAAGGTCCTCACGGAGCCAATCGGCGTCATACCCGCGGTCCCCCAGCAACCAGTCTGCTGCTGGAAGACTACTCACGAGAGCACGTGCGCCAGTATAGTCACTGACCTGCCCGGCAGTCATGAAGAACCGGATGGGCCGTCCAACAGCGTCAGTCACGGCATGCAATTTGGTGTTCATACCGCCCTTGGTGCGCCCTATCAGGCGGCCACGCCCCCCTTTTTCACCCACAAGCTGGATGCTGTGCGATGCGCTTTCAGATAAGTTGCGTCGATTGATATCGTTTTGTTGTCAGGCTCTTCAGATGCGAGCCCCACCATGATCCGGGCAAATACACCCATGTCGCTCCACCGCTTCCAACGGTTGTAAAGTGTCTTGTGTGGGCCATACTCCTTCGGCGCATCACACCAGCGCAAACCATTGCGATTGACGAAGATAATGCCACTCAGCACCCTCTGGTCATCAACACGTGGCACACCATGGCTTTTGGGAAAGTACGGTCGTAGCCGCACCATTTGCTCTTCGCTCAGCCAAAAAAGATTACTCATGAAACCCCCTGCAGTTTGCGGGTTTGAATCATGCAGCCGTGACAGCATCAACCAGATTAATGGGTCCTGAGCCTACGCAACAGTCCCATTTAGACCTCCTTAATTTCATATTTACCGTTTACTTTTTAGGTTACGCATCAGGATCGGGCGATGTTCAGTGCGCACAATCGATGTTCAACGAACTGAAAAAGACCAACCTACAGAAAGACAAGTGTTACATGGCAATTTCCAACGAAAATTTCGACGGCCAAGGTCTCATAGTTGCGAACCCCTCGTCTTCGCAAGATATTGGTGACTGGACATTCTCCATGGATGCGGCAGACCAAATTGCGACACCAAACTTCGCAGAATCAGGTCAAAATCTGAATAATGACGATGGAGGTAGCGATCGTTCCCTGTTGCTGAATGACGCTGACGCATCCATCCGTGTATTTACAATGGAATCGACTGATGGCAGCGACTTTGATATCGCGTCGATGACCATCGGGTTGACCCAGGTTTCGACGGCTACAAACCTGAGCTTTGAAGGCTTTAGAGATGGCGTTTCGGTTGTCTCCAGCGAGGTTGTTACGCTGACGACCTCTGACTCCAGTGGCAATGTATACTACAGCTTCACCGCCACCACTGCCGGTGGCAGTTATGGCGCAATCACATTTCAAGCTGCCTTCGACAACGTCGATGAAATTCGCATGACGGCAAATGGTATAGCAGTTATGGAGATCGATGATATCGTCGCCAGTTCTGCCATCAGCAACACGCCGCCGCAACTTGGCGGCACCCCACCTGATGATGGCGCAACAGAAGACGTTTCTACTGCGATTGATTTGTCAGCTTACAATGTATCGGATGCTGACGGGGACTCGATCACGCTGACCTTCGGTGTGGACCGCGGTACTGTTGCATCAATTGATGGCGATGGCGTTACATCGGGCGTGACCATTGCCAATTCCGGCACCGCATCGATGACCTTGCAAGGCACTGCTGCGAACCTGAACGCATATTTGAACGATACATCGAAAATCACCTACACCACGACGTCAAACGAAACGACGACCGCAACGCTGACGGTCACCCCGAACGACGGCACAGTGAATGGAACCGCCGACACGTTGAACATCTCGATTTCGGCTGTGAATGATGATCCGACTGCTACCGGCGTTCCCTCGGACATTGCGGTTATAGAGGACACCCAAAGCAATGTTGATCTGTCCGCGATGAGCTTTGCGGATGTTGATAGCGCCAACATTACGGTTACTCTTGCTGCAAGTACCGGGACCTTTGCAACGCCCGCTGATGGAGCGAGCGTAGGCGCAGGTGTCACTGAG
>JBDWQI010000018.1:0-3452 GCA_039986635.1 Sulfitobacter sp. | reverse complement strand
GCTTTTGTCAAGACAGAATTTTCCTCCGATAATAATCCTCCCAGGTTGGGCACCTCAACACGGTCTACGCCGAACGGCCAGCAACACCCACCTTGGCAATCCCATATTGGGAGGTCAATGATGTCATCACACCTGGTGTATATAATGGAAGTCACTGCCAGTATTTCGGAGGCGAAACAGAGGACCCGGGTGCCGAAATAATTTACTTCGGAAACATATTTGTGCCGAACGATCCTCCCTCCTTGAACGTACCCAAGGGGATTCCAACTAAACTGGACGCTAGACAATTCAAATCACGTCGTTTTCGTGTATAGTCTTCCAATTCGCCCCTGCGTCGATCTGGCTTGTTTCAGGTGGATTATGTTCGATCAACAGCGATACCTTTAACGTAGCAGGAAGTGCATCGTTCGTTGGGAACTCCGCAAACGTGGCCGGAGGGGCGATGTCGATAGCCACACCTGGCGAGCTATACATCAACGGAGCAACATTCGTGCGGAACATGGCTGCATCTGGCGGCGCGATTTCGGTAGTCTCCACCACAACAAAGGTCTCTGGTCTTGACTATAACTTGACACACTGTACGTTTCAATCGAACAACGCTTCAGATGGCGGAGCCTTGTATCTCTTCAATAGCGCCAGGGACGTGAACGTTAAGCACTCCATTTTCAGGGGAAATTATGCAGGTGAGAGCGAGCCATATCGCACCAAGACATTGTCACAAAGTGTCCTACATACTTTATATGCTAGATATGTGATACATTTCGTTACTTATTGTCACTTTTGAAAGTCGTTTCGACAGTAGAGAAACAGGATATCATTTTTTTATCTAAGAAGCCAACATTTCGTACTTGATACCGTGAATTTTGCAAATATCAACTATCGGTTTAGGTTTCTGTTCGTTAGGAACAGCCTCAAGGTCATTAGCCATCAATATTTGCGACGAATCACCCGTACCGGAACGTTGTGTTCGATTAGGGTACGAAAACCGAGCGACACGGTGCCGATGTATGTCGTGATTGCGTACAAGGTGGGTCATGTGCTCGTGCCTCTTATGAACCAGACCTGAAGCCGAGATAAAAGCGAGCATTGTCAACGTAGGGAGTAGTACGCTTGGGCTCTTACCGGTTCGAATTAATTGTTTTTTTATGTTTCGCGATTCTTCTTGTCAAACGGCCGACCGCCGAGAGCGTTCATCAAGTCGGGCGTCTTTCGTTCACAAGGTGGACTTATACGTGGGGTGTAGACCTCCCGTGATGGCATGAAATCGATACACTGCAGACTGTCCTCTACCCGTTGCCCGTATCGTGACGCGAACTGCGCATGCGACATCGAGTATCCTAAATAGTAACTGACGAGCCCTTTATACAACGCGCTCGAGGTAGAGCACGTGCCACCCCCGTTTGCAGGGAGGCGCCGACAAAACACGTCATACCGCTCTGAACGCGGTTGATGGACAGCGTTTTCGGTCGACATTTGCATATTCTAACTCGTATTTCATGTTCGCCACACTCAATCTCCTTCTCTGTATGGGCCCGTGCGTTATCAGTGTCATCAGGGGGAGCCATTTATCACACAGGCTATTTAGCTCTCTACTATACGCAATATGTAGCCAATCAGGCCGGTGTGCAAGGCATGGCCGTAAATTCGCTCGGGTTACTGTCGTCTGCGGGAAACTCATCTTTCGAACGGAACTCGCGCTACTGCCAACTGGGGAAATACGGCTATGATGAAGATCTCGAATCGGTGGTGAGAATCTGGTTGGATGGAGAGTGCTGCACAGGTTCCTGTAGTATCACCGGTGAAGCCCTCTTCGGCCCGGTCCTCTAGTGCATGATTTTCGAAGATATGTTTTGACAAAAGGTGCTTTTGAAGCTTGATTTTGCAAGGTCGGCGTAACAATGCACCGGTACTGCCAACTGCCTGTCTCGCACGATCGTACGTATTTTACGTAGTAGTACTCACGAATGCCCATGTTCGACCTCGCATTGTTTACGCTGTACATGCCGTTTGACGAAATGCCGAAACCTATCCATGAAAATTCGATGGCAGAGCGAGGCAAGCGTACCGTAATCCAGAATTCGACATGAGAAAAAATAAAAAAAAAACGCGGAATTTAGAAGTCACACTCAACCGGGGGGGGTGAATCGAAACACGATGTTTTAAATGTATCCGGGGAAAACGACATAGAATCTTGTTTTTCCACACAGCAGATGCCAGCAGTTATAGGAATCGCGTTGTACGTTGCCCGTGCTGCGTTATTCCTCGGCCCAAACTAGGCCTGCTGCGTTTCATCGTGCAAACACATGTTTATGTACATAAACCAGCAAAACAACAGATCATCGAGTTCCAATATGTACAAAAACTACTCATGTGCCACGTTCGGGTTGTTCGTAGGTTGTACCTGGTATCTTTCAGGCGATCCAACTGCTGTAGTGTCGGATATTTTTTAAGGAAACCTGCAAGGTTGTTTCGCGTGAGCGCTGGTGGAGGCACGTAATGGTCCAACTTATTGCTACCTTCTCGTTTTCGTTTGCAAAAGCTTTGAAACAAATCATATGCACGCACACGAATTTTCGGATACCTACCGCCCGAAGCGCAACGCGGCATGTTGATCACCTGTGTTACTGGTATATTATACGGGGCTTTTCGTTGGACAGGTAAAACCTCACCGGTCGGGTCGGGTACGCGTTCGGGGTATTTTTACCTGAACGGCCTGATCCGCGAGACTTGGAAAACCTCTTTGACCCTACCCGACCCAACCCGCGATACTCGACATAGTGGATAACCGACCCGGCCCGACCCGTGAAGTTCCAAAAGTTCCTGACCCGACCCAACCCGATCCGACCCGAGATTTATTACCCCTTCGACCGGACCCGATCGGATCCGCCACCCCTCGATTTACCGTGAGTCACGGGTTTCATGCGGATCTGGTTGCCTTGACCCGCGACAAAAATATATTGACCTGGGAAGAGCCCTGTGTTATACCACGGCCTGTACCGCCATGAACAATGTACGATAGTGGAGTGGTTGAGCGAAGAAACGTTAAGACCCGCGATACACCGGCTGAGCCAAAAGCTGCCAAAACCTCTTGTGGGCAATGTTTCTTGTTCACGGCTTCAGACGTCCCTGGGTTGTAGCTTCTGATTGCGGTAGGAAAGACGCACTTACTGTCCGCTGTGCGTTCGTGTTCGCATAGGAGTGTGTTGGAATATGTGCATTCGACAGCGGCCGACACGGATGATGTCGATAATCGACCGAATCTTCTATCGCCCTATCCGGATCTCTCGACCTCTTGACGTCCCCTTTTGCCCCTAACCATACAGGGTGAAAGCTCCACCTGCCGTGCCGAAGCTGTCTGTACAGGATGTTCGAATGGCTGTGACGAACTTCTCAAGGGTTTGATTTTTTCATCCAGTACGAAGAACACTATGCCTGCTGCAGACTGCAAGGAC
>JBDWQI010000017.1:0-5100 GCA_039986635.1 Sulfitobacter sp. | reverse complement strand
CTGATGGCCTTTTCCAAGGCCAGACCTCCATCCATCATCTTGAACTGGCTGTTTCACACTATCGTGGAGACATGTTCAGCATGGGGGAAATTCTTGGGGCATGGGGTGGGGGGCGGCGGAGCATAGAGCGTAAATCGATTTATTCTTTGTGCATCGACTACATCTTGGTATGCTGTATGGTGCTTGGTATTTCTTCTGTGCGATGGTCAACCAATGGACAAAAGACCACCAATCACGAGCAGTATCCAGTACAGAAACGTCTCAAGACACGCCAAGATTTTGACTGTTGAAGTTTCGAAGTTTTAATTACAAGAATCACCCAAAACCGGGAAACACATCACACCATTTTAAGAATAAGCAGGATTGAAAAAACAAACGAGTCAGTGAACGTTTACGCAACATACTTAGTCTAAAAAATATACATGTGCCTATTTAAGCAAATAGTTCCTGCGTACAAAATCAACACAAATGAGCACCAGAGACAACATCAACTAACACCATGCATTTTTCAATGTTTATGCTGACAAACACAGGAGAATATTTGCTCTGGGCAAACTTCGAGTTCCCAATAATTACAAATAGCAAATCACCTCGTTTCATTTCGACTGATGATAAAGTTGATGGAGTAGAGACCTTCCTCAAGCGGCTGGAGTTCCTTCAACTTGTCGTTGTCAACCGCGGAGTGGCCAAAGACACCGACACAAGTTGCCAGCTTTTTTTCGAGCCGGCCCATCTGTTGTTTCTGTGCCCGTTGGCCGCAGTGCCCAGAGCCCACAAATGAGTCGACGCGGTGGCAGTTGCATTTGACGACGGAGTCGCCGAACGCCACGAACGCGTTCCCAACGGTTCGCCCTTGAGTCACCGCGAACGAGATCCAGAAGTCCACAGGCTCTACGGACTCTCACACAAAATCCCCAAAGTAATATCGTCTGCACTGCGAATTTCGAGAAATGAGACAGCCGATGGAACGTGAGAACATCATAAAGTATATTCAAACAAAAAAAAGGAAGCAGTAAAAAAAAACCAACAGTACCTAGTACGGAGTATATTTGAATTGTAAGCACAACTGTGGGAAGCAGCGAAACACGAAACCATCTATAAATAACATCCATGAAAAAATCGACCCAAACAGTGAAACAAAGATGCAACCAATAAACCAATATACCAACACTACTGTAGCAGTAAACAATAAAAAAGCCCTCACCACTTAGATGCGGGGTCGGGTGTCGTCGGCAGTATCGGTGTCGAAAAACGCTTGTGTAGCAGGCACGACGCGGGAAATCTCCGTGCTACCCTTGGTCGCGTACGACATAGCGACGGTGATGTCTTATTCGCCGGGCGCAATCGTCGGACTTAGCTGAGCACCAAGGAAAGCTCCCTCGAACGACCGATAATCGCGCGCGACGTTATATTCACTCTGTGGAGTATAGGGCGTTCAAGGTGTTGCTGAAGGTGCAAGCCAACATTGTGCTGTCCACGTACTCGTGGGAAAGAGAACGCACAAAGGGCTTTAATCCATGTCCACGCTCTCGCCACCTGCGCCCACAAAGAGCTTCAAACTATCGTCGCACCGCTTCTGCTGCGGCCTTGGGTTGATGGAGCACCAGATGATGAAACGGAAGTAGGCAAAGCCCCTCTGCTTCTTGTATATATTCCGTTCGAAGTAGATGGTGAGTTAGCATGAGATTGATGCGCTTGACGACGCACCTGCAAATGAGTGCGCCGATGTGATAAGAAGAGAAAAACAAAAGCGCCAACAAAAAAATGAAACAAACTGCAGAGGACGATAACGCCCTTTTTCGCTTGATGTATTGTGTATTGTACTGTTGAATATTTGGCAACGTGCCAGAACAAATATGAACATATGCTTTGAGCATACCTGATAAGACGATGAGATTGTACTAATAATTTCCAATTTCCAATCTGCATCTGACCTAAACAAATATAAAAAGGAAAGAAGAAACACGGACGCACTGAGTTCGTCTCACGAGGAACAAACCGAGAAGACGGGAGCAGACATAATGCTTTGTTTTCATGTTTCAATATCATCGGTATTCAGCGGTTACGCAAACTACTCGACGCCGGCCGTTCGAACGGGCGGCTTTCCTCTTCTCCGCTGTGTCTAGGTCCTTTTTGATCTCCACCTTCGTGTCCCGATGAGCAGTCCCGAAGTGCCTGACCAAGTCAGAGGTTTCTATCTCTCTCTTCTTACCGTCTGGTGGAGTCCACCTCAGGAAGTGGTTGCAGTTATTCCTATTACTCTTGTTGAACAAACACATAATGTTCTCGTCGTTCGTGGATGGGATCAATAACTTCGCAAGCCGTCAGCACAAAACTGTCAACTTCCTGTTGCTGTATTGAGGCTTCTCGCGTGTGAAGGTCACGAGCTCGCCGCGGTCAGCATCGACGATGCTCGCAGTTTCTCGTTAGGGTTTGCGACACCGTCTACTTCGCGACCAACCAATTACTCACATGCACGCAATCGCTTGTATCCACAGCATCGCCCAATACAAGCGACGACAAAGCAGTACGCCGGGTCTCTACACTAGTAGTAGTAGCGCTTGGGGCTTTAGTCTAAAGCACTCATTGCTCTGCTGAACGACACTCGCTGGGCAGGTCTGTACGCCCACACGCGAAAAGCGAAAGGTCTTCCGACGAACAGGAACACAACATGATGAAAAAACAACAGTCAAGAAATGATAAATAAAAATATATATATATATAGTACGGTGGGTTTGAACACCACTTCCTTGAAACCGATGTAGCGTACGTATGCCATAATTGCTTGGAGTGGCCGCAACAGTACCGTTTGGGCGGTAATCCAGTGTGGCGGTGACTCTCTTGCAGTAATGCTTGGTGGCGATGATTGCTTGGCGATATTTGCTATACGGCGGTTACATTTGTGGCGGTCCCAGCAACACAGAGTATGGCGGTTATTGGTCTAAGCGGCGTTTCGTTTGTTTGCTGGACATCCTCCGGTCGTATCCTTCACTACCAAAAAATGCGGGAATTTTTCCCAGTACCGAGGCCGCCCACCAGGGCGGTAAGTTCACGCCTAGACAACTCACGATACGTATCTTGGCCATACCATTGCTTCCTCGGCATCCCAGCACAGGCAGTCTTGTCTAGGCTCGGCCTCCTCTGTTGGATCTACGTACAGTAGTTCCACCCCACAGGTTGTGAAGATGTCAGATGATGCGTTCATGTTGACGTGCTGTCATGTAAAGCCTCCTGCGTAGTCCCCCTTTTCCCTAATTCCCGGACGCGTTTAAAAGCAAAACCAGTCTACCAAGTTAGTTATTGTAGACTTTCGTGAGAAATTTCGTTATTAACGCTGAATGCAAATGTCTGCATGTTTCGCCTCATTGTTGAATCACGATTCTATCTAGATGTTATGGCCATAATCAGTTCTACCTTGCTGTCCACTAACATGCGGAAACACACAGATTATTCACAAACTGCTCCACATGGTCCTTTACCACGGTATGTACCGATGTATCGGCCCCACTGGCGTTCGCTTTGCTTTTACCTTCAAGAGGAATCGGTTCAGGCGAACGATCGTTGCTGACCGGTCACCACTCCCACAATGTAGTTTCATTGAATGCTGGGCGTCGCGCGAACAAACACCTGGGCCGTGTCTACATAGAAATGTTTCGAATCTTGTTGATGTGAACAGGATCCTTATTTTCAACTGGCGGTACTGGCGGAGGTTATTCAAATTGTTTAAACGTAATCTTCATCCCCCAAACGTCTGAAGTCCTTGGCCACAAGTCTAGTCTTTGTCCTCACAAATCAAGCCATCCTTCTCCGTCTGCGATGTAAACGCCCACTGCATGCATAGCTCTTCAAGGCCTGCTGTCACCGTTTTGGGGGCACTCTATTTAGAATTGAAGGGGGTTGTCGTTATCACGGGAGTGCGGTTCCAAAAGGATCAATGTTTCCCGCTTTGTGGCGCCGCGTCGTGAACTTGGATGTACTTGTGGTTTTACGGCGGCCCTACTCAACATTCAAATTATTACGCGACACCGCTTTGTATTGTTGCTACTCAATATCAACTACCCATCTGCGGGGGAAGTTCTACTTACGTCTTTCTGCTAATTCCTCGACATGCGCACGCCCATCTCCCCTCTGGTTTCCACAGCAGGTCCTTCTGCCCCCATAGCCACTGCATCCTCCGTCGTTGATGACCTACACCTCATAGTTCTGCCCAAAACGCCGCCTCGTACGTTGATGCAAACATCGCGTCCCCTAAGTAAGGATCTATCTTAAGCAGGTACTCAGCCGGTTTGCCCTCCAGGCGTTGACTCTGGCTTTAGGTGCGGTCCTGTACTATCACGGAGAGCCACCCCGAGTTACTGCGCTCGGTTGGGTACCTTGCAACAGAAAGCAGAACCGCGGCACACCTTCATGGATCCCTTGGACGGTGTCGATGACCGATGCTTCGCCCGGGTCGAAGTTGTTGAGGATGGATGCGTCTTGTCCCTCGGCTTTGATTCCACCGTCAGCAATACCGTATAACACGCATGGCTGCACACCCCCCTTGGATTGCACTCATCCTTACAAGAGCGACGCAGAGTATACATTTCCAGTTCTAGCTTAACGACCGACTCTTGATCACCGTGGGTGCGTTGAATACCACCGTCCGTGCCTTAAAACAGTTTTGAAGTCGAAAATAATCACACTTGGTGGATAGGCCGATGGACACCATTAATTCACAACACCTACCTGTATGGATACTGGTATCGGCAGGAGGCGACTTCTGCTCCTCCCGATCACTGTGGGCCGATCACGGGACTTGTCGTTACATCCCGGCCCGACTGCTACGGTCTTGCAGTAAACGTATGGTTGGTGATCTGTGTGAGCTGTAAAGGAAGCCTCTTGAAAGATGTCACTCGTCTGTTTTTCGTCAGTGGAAACCCGTCTCGAACGTGCAATCGTCAGCGGTTTTATTGTTTGATGTGGTACTGATAACCGTTCGTCGGTATAGCAGGAAGGCGCGATGGCTTGATATCAACCCTGGGCTTGAAGCATGGGCCTTACCATCACTGGCATTCGTAGGGAAAAACAAAAACTGGCGTCAAATCAAAGCCTTTCACTCAT
>JBDWQI010000016.1:0-16690 GCA_039986635.1 Sulfitobacter sp. | reverse complement strand
ATAAACTGCTTCCGCTATACCTGGAGGATGCTTTGTGCTTTGTTTGGTTTGCCTGTTATTTTCCCTTGGTTCTTAGTCTTACTCTGTTGACGACTAGTGGTGTTTTCTTCTTTTTCCTTTTTTTTTCCAGCTCGTTCTTTTCAAGTGTCTGCCAGATCCCCTGCGGGGGGGGCACGATGGTTTGTTGTTATATATATTTATTTAGTTTTTCTTGTTTCTTTTTCTCTTTCGAATTGTCTTCTTTGTTTTTTTTTGTTTTTTTTTGTTTTTTTTTGTTTTTTTTTCTCTTTGTTTCGTTTCGTTTCTCTAGGTCATGGAATGTGTATGTCGTGCCTGGCGTACACAGTCAAATGACATGGCGTTGCACTGCATACGTGGCAACGTAGCATCTCTGTGGCGTAGCTTTGTGACCACAGAACTTGTATCTCTCTAGGATTGAAGAGTCGGCACGGACACTGGTTGTGCTGGATGTCGACGGGTAGAAAGAACGGTTTAGTGTGAAGAAAACAACAACAGCAACTCATAAACACGAGTTAAAAACATCGACTCTCGACCCGCCGCTTCACGCAGCCGTTGTGGCTTGATCACAAAGCGCATCATCTAAGCAGCGGCACTACTAATCCACCACTAAACTGAGCTCGCAACATGTGAATTTCTCAGTACAAATGAAGCTTGATGAATTGCGTTCGTTGTCGTTGCCGACACAGCCACAGACAGCTTTGTTCACGAGATCCGGTCCACCCCGCCATGTTTTTATACCTACCATGTCTTTCGCTTGTCTTCTCCGTCGAGCAGAATGCCTTCTTGTGGAAGGCCAACTATTTAACGCCTGCCCCGCGAGCAAACTCTGCAGCAACGATACAGACGACGGCGGCTTCTGGACCGACATAGACGACGACGACTTCTGGACCGACCTAGACGACAGCTTCTGGACCGATTATGACGACGACGGCTCCACATCACCATCAGAATGCATTGGCCAAGCCTTTGCTTGCTTTTTTGACGAAGAGTGCCTCGGCTGCATGGACCAAGCAACTGATGACGATACTCAAATAGATGATGACGATTGGCTTTTCGAGGACAACTCCACTGGCTGTGACGAAGCATGGGACACGATGTGCATCGTTTTCGGCGGGCTTAGTGCTAACTGCATTGACAATGAGCGTCTCTTCGATCTCATCCGTGAGTGTTCGTATTGTGCAGTAGCGTCCATTTGCCTTGGCAGGAAATTGAGCGATGTATATCTAGACTACTGCAGTATCCCAAAATAGCCGCCGGTACTTCCGTAAATTATACAAGTATGATACTGTACCGCGGTGAGAAGTATTTTATTTTCACATTATGATCTTGCATGCACAGTATCATCTGTAAGCCCCATCGCGCACGCTCACAGACGCTTCCAATCGTACCCCGTGTCAACTCAGTCATTGCTTGCGTGAGCGAGACAACTATTTTCAGTTTTCTGCTTCTCCGTGGTGGTGGTGGTAGGCGGCGACGCGAGACCCTACAGCTTGTAGGATCCCGGTTGTTTTAGAGAGGAGATGGAATCAAACATACTATTATTGTTTTGCCGGCGCCTGAGGAAAGCAAGCCGTGCATACGTGCTTGATTCCCTGCTCTCGCTTGGTACTTTGACCCCTTCTATTTTGCACCTTGCTCCCACCCTCAAGATGAAGAAAAAAACTCATCCCTCCGCACGAGCCACCGGGGGCTCACCAACAACCCTAATCCCAGTCGTCCCACCGGCCAGGCTGCCCAGCGCAGCTCGCCTGCTCGATATACGTTCCTCAAGCGCCTACGAATACATCAATGCAAGTACGATGTTGTTAGCGGTGTCCTCTCGGCGCTCCTCAGCGTTTTTATGATTTTTTTTTCGTTTTTTCGTTTTTCGTTCTAGTGCGCGATGAAGCTTAATTCTCGGCCCGAAACTGCCTCATCGTGATCCCCGACCCAGACTTTATCGGGTAGCGGCCTCGGGTGTGCTCGCGTCGTGCCCTGGCTACCGACTGGCCGGGTGTGCTGTGCTCATTTTTACAGAAACATTTCAAATGCGTCAGCTGTGAGTTGGATCAGTTGAGTGGTCGATACTGAGTTCGACGAGTTGAGTGATCGATAGTCCATTATGCAAGCTACCGGGACGTGATTTATCAGTCCCCTGTCCAAATGTGTTTGCCTTTGAACGTGTGTCTGCTGTATCAAGGTACGTACGAATTTATGACTGCTTTATATATCAACACTCAAAGCAGTCTTTCTCTGTCTGACAGTCTAACCACCAAATTGGTCTCTCTCTACTCAGCTGGCGCTTTTGTCAAATGAAATCTCCGGATGTGTGATTGGCGAACTATCACGGTAGATGGCAGATGCTTGCTGCTGCTTAGCGGTTCATTGCCAGTTGCCTCCAGATCGTTCCACTGTGAGATCGCCGCGGCGGTTGCCGATGCTACCTGTGCTGCTTGTTGCAGCGTGCTGCTGTCTTCATCTACTGTAGCAGTCGCTCTTGTGTAAACTCCGATGTAGTGGTGCCGATATAGAATATTAGCTTTCTTAATACTGCTCCCCAATCTGCCCGCGCTACTTTTTCGCAAGCACGTGCACATAGGAAATTAGCCTCTGTTCGGTAGGGCATAATTTCGTTGCAGGCCACCAACAACCAAGTGGTGATGCTCAAACAAGAAACTTTAAGCTTGCGTATTGAAACAATTTTGTACAATAGAATGTCCGGATGATAGGTGGGTTCTCAGGGTAGATGGCAGATACTTGCTGTCGGTTTGAGGTTCATTGCCAGCTGCCTCTAAGTTTTCCGGCTGTGAGGTCGTGGCTCCTGTTGCCGATGCTACCTGTGCTGTTCGCTGTGGCGTGCTGCCGTTGGGATCTACTGTAGCAGTCACTCTTGTGTAGACTCCGCTCTTAGGGTGCCGAAATATAAGAATAGTAGATGTGCTAACACAGCTTCCCGATCTGCCCGTGCTACTCATTCATGCCGGTATACTGTAGCAATATAGCCTGTTTTGTGACCACGGACAAGATTTCGGGGAAATGCGAGGGTATCAACAGCAAACCTCTGCTGTTTTGTATGCTGCTTGAAGTACGCAACGGCTAAATCAACCCCCAAACCGCATGGCGCTCCCTGTCGCATACCTCGTTGTTGGTGTGCTGCCGCAAGAACCGTTGACCATGGCCGAGTCCTCTATCGACATCCACCCCGCGCAGCCCTGACTCAAACCCCTCGCCGCTACGAGAATCTATATCGGCTTTTCGATGGGTGTCAGCGTGTGGTGGACCGGGTTGGTTCTTGTAAAAAAAAGAAGTTGGTCGAGCTCCGATCCCGAGTCGGCGAGTGGGCGACGCCGTGGTCGCTGGCGCCAGGGCCAGCGCCAGAGCGCTGCTAGGTGATGGGCGAGGCCTGTTGTATATCCTCTGTGTAGTTGGTGTGCCTATCCTGTGCTCGCAGGATAGACTAGGCTTCGACAGACTGATCGCTTCGTGCGTTCTAACTCTGAGTAAGTCCAACAAATCCTGGTTTCTAATTGCTGTGTCAAAGATTGGTTCTTTGGATTGGGTCACGACTATATCACACACATTCAAAACGCACGCTTCTCCCTACGCCGTCCTGTCCGACACTAATTTCTTACGTTGCAGGTTGGCAAACTGGTTTGCAAAACTCGTAGTTGCGCCGTGCTTGTCGTCGCGGTCATAGCGATTTGCGGCTGCTCTATGTTGCAGCGTTGCGGTTGCTGCTTTTATTATTTGCTGTTTCTTTTTGTTCATCTTCGCTTTAATGATAATCCTATCATATGATACGTAGATCACTTTTTGTCACGGTGCGCGACGAAATCATCGCTAGTTTAGAAACGAATAGTGTCTCTGAAGGTCTCAAAGTAGCATCTCCATCCTCCTCTGCTCGTGTTCACGACTGTCCCGTGTTCGCCAAGCTTGGTTATTATGTCGAAAGGCCTACATGCCAGGTACCAGATGTCACCCTGGGAAAAGCAAGCATACGTATTCCACCGCACACAGGTACCAGGCAGCAGGCTTGGTGTACCAAAGCGCACCAAAAACCACACAAAGTCAAGCATCACCACCACTACCACCACCGAGAGAAATCACCAGCAATTGGAAAAGCTCGTCGAATATGATTCTAGGCGTTTGTGAAAAAGTTTCACAAAGACCACCAAAAATGTAGGAAAAGTTCACAGCGGTCATACGCAAGAACTCTGACCACAACCGTACTTGATATTGCTGCCACGATGCCGTAGGGCGAGGATACTAGAGGTCGTTTTCTTTGCTCAATTACTACATGTGTGATCTGGTTAGCAAAATGTGTTAATAGTGCCGTTGTGAGCTGAAATTCAGGAGGCTTTATAATCTACAGGCATTCTCTTGCTCCCGGCCTCTGGCGAAATTAAATATTATTTTTGTACCCGAAGCATGAATCGCTATTTTCGTCCCCAGTTTGTCGGCGTTGTAGATGTATGTACCTGGTAAGTGCTATGTAGAGATGGCGCCCTATCCTCACTGAGTGGAGCTTAATCCACAAATCTCAGCCAATCAGTGATAGCGCCAGTTGGGTTCGAGTATTCACACCGTGCAGAGCGGTGTCGACTCGGTGGATCACCGTTTTCGTCTCTGGCTTGTTGGAGTTGTAGTTGTATGGAAGGATTTAGGATCCGTGGGTGATACCTTGGCCTCACCGGGTTGCTCTGGCTACACGAACCCCAGCCCATCAGTGATATAGCTAGTGTTGCTGCGTTTCCAGACTGTCCGGGTTGGTATCGACCCGGGAGATGACTTTTTTTCGTCCCCGGCTTGTTAGAGTTGTAACTGTATATAAGTCGTTATGATGCGGGGATGGTGCCCTATCCTTCCTCAGTGGAGCTGGCTCCACGAACCTCAGCCAGTCAATGATCAGCCGATGAGGTTCAGTTTTCCACACAGTTCGGGGCGGTTTTGACCCGGGGGATCTCCGTCTCCGTCCCCGTTTTTCCGGAGGTGTACACGTATGGAAATATTTCATGTCCGGAGATGGGAACTTATCCTCCCCGGGTGGCGCGTGGAGCAGGCTTTGTTTTCGAGCCACAGCAAATCAGCGATTTAGTGGTTGGGTTGGAGTTTCCATGCTGTGTAGGGCGATATCGACTCAGCCGATATTTTTTGTTTCGTCGATGGGTTGTTGGAGTTGTAGAGATACCGAGATATTTTTGAAACGGGGATGGGGCCCTGTTATCTCCGGTTTGGGCGGACCAGGGGGGTTCCCCGAGGGGAAAATCCCACCGCGCTCCCTTGGGCCTCTCATTAGCGGAGGGCCAGGTGAGGGAAGGAGCCTGCCAATGGGATTGGGGCTCGGAAAGCGTTGGGGTGAAATTTACTATTTTAAGAATGTCGAATTCCAATTACATGTCCTGTTCCGACCTACCGCTTCAAGCGGCCGGTTTGGCCCCTCCCTGACCTGCTGGATTCCCAAGCGCAACATCCAAGCAGAAGCACTCTGAAAATTACTCCAATGCTACTCTTCGCCTGCAACAAGTTTTTTACAGTTCGAATGGAGCTCAATTATCTGCGTGCGTTGCAGCCGCCGCACACTGCGTTGTTCACGAGATCCCGGCCACTTTACTTTGTTGCATACGTTGTTTTCCGCATCTCTGCCCTTTCGAGCAGATTGCGCTGTTCAGGAAGAAGTTGGCGACTGCCCCGCGAGTGCACTCTGCAGCAGCGAATCAGACGACGGCGAAGACATCAGCGGCGCCATGCGATTTGCCCGCTCGTCGGGTGCTGCTGTTATCTTCGGGACTGTGGCTGTGCCGAGCATGCTTATAACCGCTGTTGGCATGGCTTTGTAGAGCAATAAAGTTGCGGCTTCACCGGTGGAGAAAGGGGGATATTGATTAGTGGTGTGTGTTCAACTTTGCTGATGAGTCGCCTTCTCTCTATAGTATACATGGACGTTTGCACAGTGTACAGCATACGGTATATACACTAGCTGCATGTACGTACCACAGGTTACTACCACTCTTGGTCTGAGGCATGCTATCCGTATGATACTGGTATCAGAGTGTGTATTGACCTCGGAAATCTTGAGGCAAAGTACCTGCCGCTCTCCTTCTGCTGTACCAGGTAGTTATGTTACGGCCCAGAAGCAGCGAAACATCAGCACGAAGACAGAATCAACAAGGTAACCGGTGATTGATATCTAGAGGTATATACGTGACTGGGACGGCAACCCGTGGTTGACTCCAGACGGCACCAAAGAACTCCCTTGGTATTCTTTCCGAGCTGTCGAGTCAACTCACCTCAATAAGAGCTACACAACGAGTGACATCGGTAGGCTCACATAATATTCCGATATCCCGATACCACACTATCATAATCCTTTTCCAGCACGGAATCCCTCAACCTACGATGGATCTTGTGTGTCGTGTTCCTGAGTACAACCAATATCCTCTCTTCTCATCAGACACGACCAGTCTACTACTAATACCCCCCCCCCCCGGTCTGTGCATGTCAAGGCACGACATCGCAGGGTTGACACAATACAATGTCAAAACAAACTCATACCTGCCTAGGAGCTCAAATCTCCAATCTGCAGATCGAACATGAAATTCTCGAGCAAAGTCATACTCAACTCCCCAAAATCCACCGCCTATCTGCTGGAAATTCATTATTATGCTCTCTACATTATTCTCGGATCTAGCCTGGTAAAAATGTCATTTTCCGCTGAGGAATTGGTACAAATATGGTCGTTCATTCTGGAGAACAAAAATACGAATATCCTACCGACAGTATTCTTTTGTACGCTGCGTCCGATCACTCGCTGTAAGTATTGGATTGGATGAGGCCTCCTGCCCCGAAGCAGCGGGGGCTCACCCGGGATGAACTTCGCGCGGAGTGCGTTCTCAGCGCGGCGCCCGTCCCTGGAATTGAAACTCTCAACTGTAGGGTGGGTGAGAGGTCTGCATTTCTGCTGTGCCTAGTGCCCTTTTCTGGCAGGAGAGCTAGCCTTCAACAAAGTGATCAACTCGGGCGTTCATTTTCTTAGTCGATCTAATCAAATCGTGACTCCTCATTTGGTGCCAATTTTGTCTTCATCGGATTGGGTGACGATTTTTCTACGTTATTATTTTACGCTGCCGGCGATCATCCAAAGCATGTACTGGAATGCACGAGGTCTCCTGCCCCGGTCGGTGGTCCTACCCAAGATTCCTTGTATTCCTTGGTTCTCCATTGATCACCAAACGCGCGCTGTGTTGTCTCACCCAAACTTGTGTTACTACGCGCTGATGTACTTTAGGCGTACTTCTGCGCGCACGTGAAGAAACCTGCCTCAAATTGACACTAGCACTGGCGCGCGGTCGCGTAAGTTTCTGGTGCTGTTTCATGTTTTATGGTTGGGCGCGTGTACCAGTTGTCGACCGCATGTAGTACTGCGCTACTCTCTTCGTCTTCCACCTCCCGATCTTCAATAATCTCGTCTCCGGACGCACCCGCCAACGACGTGTTCATATAGCGGTTTACGGGCCCGGGGGTGCGGAGTGGTTGGGTCTTCCCACCACTCGCCGGTGCCCCAGTCACGCCGCATCGTTGTCCACGTCACCCAGGCTGTGCTCGCCGCAGGGCAACGGGATGTTGCAGACAGAACGAAAGTAGTCTGTGTTACCGCAAAAACAAGTATGTAGTTGCGTTTGCTACAGTCGGGTGTATGTATGCGGAAAAGAGGAAAATGGCGTGTCGCTTAATGCATAAACCAACCCTGGATGTATGCGCGTGCTGACTTGTCGACTAAGCTACCAGGTATGAAGTTGTTTAGTCCGGTTCGGAAAGGCAAACATAATAAGCGCGAAACCATCCCCCCTCCCGAAAACAATTGAAGGAACACACAAACAAAACCAACAAAGCATTTACCAGCACACACTGCAGTCATGATGCCACGCTAAAATTCCACATCGGCGTCGAAGGGGATGTTCCCGTTAGGCGGGTATTCCCCCGACATGCATCAGTAGGCCAAGTTTTTTGCTTAGATGTTGATCCCGCTCAATTAGGTACGACACCTGATCGCCGCGAAACAAGTGGCCAGGACGTTCAATCGTCACCAAACGATCACGTGATTTCGCAACAAGCCTGCCAAATACCTTCTCCCATTAACTCCGGAGTCCCGTTCTTGAAAATGTCAATACCTATTCCACGAGATAAGGCCTCAGCACGTACGGGCGCGATAAAGTAATCACATTTTAGTATCTCAACTGAGCCGGGCAAATATTTCGCACTTGTTTCTAAGCTGGAATAATGCAAATAGAAATGGAATTAAACTGCTCGAAAATTTGAACACTAGTGAAGTGAAGGGAGTAGTCCCTGATGAAAATAGACGCTGCTGCCACCGATGTTCAAAGTGCTAGAGGTGTGATTATCCTGTTGCAGCTTAATTGACGCTGGTCAGGCCGTCGGCAGCAGGTGTTTTACCGCTTTTGACAATAATATCTTACCATAATTTAAACAGCCCCCCGAAATATACCTGATACCTGATAATGTATTATTAATAGTTAAACCGTTTGGAATATCTGGTGTGGTTAGTCAATGTTTGGCGGAGTATAGTTGATGCAGTAGTTCCGCGTTGGTGCTGCGCGCGGCGGTCTCGAGCAAGCCGCAGCCCTTGTAGAAGCGATGCTGCCGTTGCTGCTGCTGCTCTCGGCTGCTGTGGCTGCAAGGAAGAAAAACTTCATTATCTGTTAAAAGAAAATATATAACCCCACAAAATATATATCAGGTACCTGGTAATGTATTGATTAATCCGTTAGAAACACATGGTGTGGTTCGTTCGTTCTGGAGACCAAACACATAAATATCCTCCCTGTATCCTCTCGAGTACCTGGATACATCAGGACTCAGTACGGGGCCTAGCTGAATCAGGAAAAATGAAACTCCACACTACACGAACGTAACCGCAGAAATTGTATTCATGTATATTTTACATTTCTCCACGCATAGGTCAAGTTCCGTTAGACGAACGCCTAACAAACGCAATGAATGGGCTCTATATCACGTTCAAAAACAAAAGCACAAATCCGGACCGTACACGCAACCTGGCGTTTCATAGCCTCTTCAGTCCTAGCAAAGACCTATCCCTCAAATCCATGCCAAAGTATTTCAAACAATGGATAATATTACAGTAGTAATGTGTTGAATACTCGGAATACAGCTGTGAGCCGCGAGTATCGCACTGTCATGTGCGGTGGAATACGTGAAAATATGTATATGGTAGAATCCATGTTTAGTTTGGAGATATATATCTCCTGGGCGTAACTGTCATTTCGGCCCCGACCGACGTCCGAGGTGAGTCCTCGCTCACTCCTCGATATAGTACAACACCAGAATCCTTCCGACGTTCACCATGACTGTTGTCTACCTCGCGTAGCTGCGTGAGACCTGTCACCCCCCAGAGGACCGATCATCCTAGCGGGTACGATCAGACGCAAAGTAGCTAAGGGCCGCGGTAAGAGCGATCCCCATCTCGCAAAGATGGAGGTCGGAATACAAGGACGGATGGACGAAGACTTCCGCTCGCTGCACAGGCAACGGCAAAGGAGGGAGATCAAGCCTCGCGGAGAGGCGAGTGTGCGGAGGCCAGGGAAGGACCTGTGAGCCCTGCTATTGCTGCATCCGATAGAGAAGAAAAAACTCTACTCGGCCGGTTCGTCGGGCAACTGCGGCAGAAGAGCTGCGGAGAGGATCCGTCGGAGCGACCTCATCGACGACGGGTTCCGATTCGCTCAGATTTCGATGAGCGGATGGTGCCAGAGTCATTTCATGAGATGAAGCGGAAGAAGCAAGGAAACGTAGAGGGTGTCGTTGCAATACACTAGTATCGTTGGCTACCTGGAACGGAGCGTACCAATATCTAATGCACCTTAGCAGGATGAGGTTTGCGCAATCGGTGGACATCGCAAGGTGCTCGCTTTACACTATCGAACGTGTTTGAGGCCGCGGTTTGTACCGTTGCAGCAAAGACGGCAGGGCAGCGGTACTGCGGGGTTCTAGAAGAAGATGAACGGCTCATCGTCAAGCGACACAAGGAGGGAGCGAATCTGAGTAGGTACCGCAACGTGTTGCTCGAGCGTTGTGCTCAAAGGGATGTGAGCGGGTGGGAGAGAAATCGTCAGGGCGCCGTAGACGACGAAATCGGGAAGGAGACAGAAGGGAGAGCAGCAAGATAACATGCCACCTAGTGGGTGGAACCTATCCATGCTCCTCGTACCACAAACGTCTGCCGCTGCTTGAGAAGTGCTTTAGGCGTGGTTCGGTTTGCCTATGTTTCCCCCTCGCCCATGGTTTTACTCTGTTTTTTACTTGGTTTGTATTGTCTATCACATTTCTTCGGGGCCTCTGTTTTGTTTCTTCTTGATCTTCTTCACCTTCGTCATCTTCAGTATCTCGGCGAACACACATTTATTGTTAGAAGGCGTATGCCGTGCCTGTCGTATGCAGCGCGGTTCCACGGCATTCAATTGCTTACTCTTCTTACCGCCATCCAACGCAGTGTCGTTGCGCCGTGGACAACCCGATGCTTGTTGGTGGACAGCGTGCTGGCGTAATTTATCTGGGGAGAGCTGAGGTGGGCTTCCGCCTACCTTCCTAACGGTTACACTCGGCGATGGACACGGTAACCCCGCACGACGCACTGTTAAGCGAGGAGTTTTATTCGCGGCCTCTTAGCACCATCGGCGTAGTAAATCTTGTCGATGTCGAGGGATATACCAAGGATATCGGCGGCAAGACTCACGGGCGGGTACTGTGCGGCTACCGCCAGGATATCAGGGCGAACCACATCTACAAACTTGTTACGTTCAACTCGGTTGAAAGCTGGAACTATTTGTTCATGGAGACACCATCACAATGATCTCCCCCATGGGCAACTACAAATACACGCGTCTGGGATAGCGCCACGACGACGACGACGGACGACAACCCGCTCCGGGACGCTCGCGACCTCAAACAACATCTCATCGTCAACGCTTTGCGAGACTATCGCACAGCCCACCAGCCAGGAACTCGGCAAGATCTTATCAACTCACCGACGGTGACCTACAGGAGGGACAACGGCTGCACGTCGAAAAATAATTGCAGAGCGAAACACCACTGCCATCGCCGCCAGCCTACTCAATCTACCTTCTCCCGGAGGCAAGCGGGCGCCCGTCGTAGTGAATGGAGGATGAGCGCTGACATAGAGGAGGTGAAACTATGAAGATTACGCCTGCGGTGACGCGCCGAGTTGTGTCCATCGCCGGGGGGCTATTGCTCTGGTTATCAATCGTATTTAACGCCATCTACAGCAGCCCAACAACCACTGCACAGGCCAGCCGGACATGACTCACGAGAAAGAACGTACCGACTGCGCCGAGTGAGCCCATGCCATTGCTACCGAGGCAACTCCAAACGCTTTCGAAAGGGGAAAAGAAACCGAACATAGTTCCAACCACCTTGGTAGAGGAGAAGAGGCTGCCGAAAGCTCTTTTCTGGTAGACAGCGAAAGCCAAAGACGCAGCGAGCCTGGTCACGCGCCGGGCCCACGGCCCTGCCCACACGAACTCGGTGCCTTCGGCATGGAAACCACTGGCCGACCGTGGGTCTACAATACCAAGATCGATGACCCACCCAGACGTGTAAGTGGTGGTGCCCAATTAAACGATGGTAGGAGGAGTTTTCTGTGGGAATACAGCCGCGCCTGTGACTCGACTTGAAAACATGCGCATGGTGCTGGCTCTGGCAGCGGATACAATCCCCGATGTTTTACAGTAGGACGTTTTCACGGTATTGCTCAACTCGCCCGTCGACTAAACGAATTATTCGTGGAAATGGCAAATGAACGCAAGGAGACAGAATGTGGCGGAATCCAACAAATAATGGCGTTTCGCAAGAGTCTCCACGGAATCCCTCAGGCACAGGCCGGATGGCTTGGTGCCATCGACGACTCCGTGATCGCAGTAGGATGCTATCTACGCGAGTCAGGCGGCTGTATCTAGGTCTACACGCATACAAATGGAACCCAATGCCCCGCACTTCCGGACGGGCGAAGGTTCACGAGCTGGAACAACGACACCGTCATCACGGCATACATCGATCCCCTTCTGCAGGCGAGATAGAACAAGTGCACCGCAACGATACCGATGGCATCGGCGATGTCTCCATAGTACTCGAGATGCAAGTCACTCGTGACCGTGTGAAAGGAACGCTAACCATCTCAAGAACCCGATCGACGAAGCCTGTACTCGAGACGTACGGTATGGAGGAGTGCAAACCTTTGTACACGATCGGAGTCGGACCGGAACGGTCGATCAACCGGGGAGAAAGGAAACTTTGACCGAAGCAGACACGCGATAGTACAAGTCATGCACCCGCAGCGTCAAACACCTGTCTAACGTATGCCGCCACGACGCCCTTCACGTAGCCAAGCTGCTAGCGAAAGCACATTCCACCCATTGAAAACACACATGGTGGCAGCCAAGCATCTACGCCGCTACCTCTCTGGAAAACATCGGACTTTAAGACCACATACTGCGGAGGCATAGGGGCTTCAAGCTGACAGCATTACCAGACGCCAACTGGGGCACAGACCCAAACAACGGCAAGTTAACGTCATCGCACGCGGTTGTTACGTTTAACGGGCCGAGGAGCTTCGAGGTTTGCCTGAAAGGGCTAACGGCCCAGTCAGAATATTGCAGCTTGTGTGTGAAACACATGTCCCTGAGGATATTCTACGTTGGCGAGATAAGTCAGGAGCACAAGTTCAGAATCCACTATGTTCCAACCGAAGCTCGATATAGCCGACATCGGGACGGAATTCCCCCGGTAGCATCGGCATATGAATCGTACCGTGTTGACTAACAACGTTGAGGGCCAAAGTAAAACTCTGGCGGCACCCCGGAGACACCCCTGGCGTGGACAACGGGCTCTTTACCATTTTCCGAAATGTGACCAAGACTTGGATTGATTCACATAGGATCATGAAAGGTATTGGGGTACATGCTACTGTGCGATATACCAGGTACTTGCTTTGACTCTTCTTCGCGACGCCGGCAATCAGTTTAACATTTAACGACGGGTGGTCTTGATTCCCGGAGAAACGTTGGAGTCACCGCCAGTGTAGGTTAAAGGCGTGCGTTTACTCGACTAAGGAGTCGATTCCTGCACTTGCCGACGACTGCTTCGATGTAGACTATCCGTTACTCTAGCACGTGCACCTGTGTGATTTCCGTCGCAGGCGGGATGTTCAATGTACTACTTCGTCAACAACTACACTTGTGATAAAGTGTCATCACCGCCGCCGTAGCCGGGGGCAGCAGCAGGTCGCACTCAGCAGTACCGCCAGGAGCATGTTGCAGTAGCGGAGTACAGCAGCAGTAGTACTGGAGACTACTGCCAGAAATTCGTGACAGCACGCCACATTTCACACCGCGGCGATGCACGGCGTGTTGATTTGCGCTTCGACAACGCCGCGGCGTGACAACGGCGGAAAATATTTACGCCCCACATCGTCTTCTTTTCAACTCTATCTTGACGTCTAATACCGTCGGTTTTCAGCCATCTTCTCACTGATATTCCTGCTTACTCCGAGTTCGAGCCAAATACTGACATGTCTCCAATCAACCACCTATTCACTGTGTGATTTGACATATAGATTTCGTCTATAAAGTGGCAACCTGCAGCTGCATAATCTGTCGCCAATCGCGCACAAATTCAATGTTTCATCTGCGTTTCTTCTTGGCCTCTCCGTCGCTTCGGCGCGAATGGGTCTGCGCGAGCACCTTTTGTCGCTTCAGATACACTCCGTCCGTGTAGGAATAATTTTGGACGATTCGCTCACGACGTATTTCTACGCAGTAGCTGTCTCTCTACAGTATCGATCTCTCTCTCTCTCTACAGCTATCGCGACCGATACAATGAGGGACGTACGACAACGACGAGTCAAGTACACAGGGCACAGTAACCAGCCGAACGTTAGGTTGGAGTCGGCGCGAGGCGGCTGATGGTGCCTTGTCGGTGGCATCTCTGCCCTACACTTTTAATCCGTTTATCCCGCCTACTACTGGTGCGCGCCAGGCCGTGCGTGGCCACGGAAGGTGGTGTGTTCTCAGCTCCCGGCGCTCTTGTCCCGCTCATTGTCTCGTCAATTTCTCTCCCCCGCTTCCCAGGGGTGGCGTGGCTGCCGTCAAAATATATATTTGTCCATCATTTCACAAAATGCGTTGGTACATTCACCGCATATTGAAATTTGGAGCAGGGGGAGGGATAAGACAGGTTTCTCGACCATTTGTGTCGAGGACACTACCGGTGTTTGGTTCTCAACAACTACCCGCGGTGTACAGATAGGCGCGCGTATATACCTGTATATTAATAGTAACTAAGTAGCTGTCACAATCATTTACGCCAGCTAAGCCCACCGTATAGGCAGTACGGACGGAGAGAAACCGCAGCCGCGTGTTCCTTTGTATCTGAATCATCTCGATGTGTGGTACGTGCCCTCATCAACTCAAACGAGTTGTACCGCTAACTACACTACGCAATGCCTAGAACGTGCCGTCTTCCCACCCATCGAACCGGTTTCGCTCTTGACCATGAGTCACACCGTATGAGGAAGAAGATACGTGCGTTCTGTGTCCCCCCCGAAGCGACTTCTTGGCGATTGGGCTTGCCTCACCCTCCTTGATTCAGTAGTTATGCATAGGCGTTATGTGTTTTCTGGTAAATAGCAACTTTCCGGTCTCCACCCGTTCGTCGCAGTGGGCGATCGGGGTGAGGTGGCCCCTAATACGAAGCACCCGATCACGAGTATACGTGGGATGTTGCTCTACCAATTGCAACAACACCCCCCCCCCGGTGAGAGGTTTGGAGGTTTGAGGGTTGCTTCCGGGTTGGGCGTTTGTGTCAAAGTCACGATTAGTAGGGAAACGTAAACATCGGATGCCGTTCCGCTACGTAACGCCGGCGCAGAGCACACTCACTTGTGTTTTCCACACACCAAATCCAGACTGGGATGACGTGTAGTGTGTCTCACCTATGTGTAGATGTCCCGTGCTTGTTGTGCGGGAATAGCTCATGAAACGACTTCTCACAGTCTTTGGCGATCGACAGGTGTTATTATCATTAGCAGGTAACCAGCGGAACCCGCCAAAACGATGGGGAGAGAACACAGCATCTACCGCACTTCCACCCGAATAGGAACAGCTGACATACTTTTTTTTATATATATTATCCCTTGGCTTTAGAGTCGCCGCGTGTCTCGAACACTACTGTCGGTATTCGTCCCCATGTTTTCGTATACCCTGGGTTACCCTGGCGCCCGAGAACATCCAACATACAGCAGACGCGCTGGATCCCCGAACGTGGGACAGCCCCAGTAGTATTCGATCCGTTCAGGCGTGTGGTGGTTTTCAACCCCAGGGTGGCCCCCGCCCAAAGGTTGGCTGAGGTGCTGCGTGTGCATGAGCGGCGCGTACTGTACGTGACGATCTTGGTGTGCGGTGACAATGTGGCCGCATGTGTTGTGTCCGTGTGCCAGTTTGCTGCCGTGGTTGTGTGTGTGCGCATTCCAATATGGGTGCCACGGACATAAACCAGCAGAGCGCCATGCATGTGTGTGTAAGTTCGGGTAAATCATACATGGCGCGATGAACATCGACTTGATCATGTCTTCTGATTGGCCAATTAAGTAGTGCAGAGCCAAAACGGTTTCCGCTCCATACTGGAGATTGATTCGATCCTGGCACGAATATCTGACTTGGCACCATCCGATCTCGATATTCTGGGGGATTGTTAACATACGGGGCCAGCAGGGCGTTGCACTTCACCCTCGGTCGACTCCTAGTTTCTACATTCTCTTGGATTTGGTTTGTAGCGTATCACAACGGCCAGTATCGGTGGCGGTACGGTACGCGACATTTGGTTTCTTGTTTGTTTGGTGGAAATTTCACGACAACGGGACGGCAGATTAGAGGGGTTGATAGCTGGTGGAATAGGACAGCGGGTGCATAGGTGCTCCACGACGAGGGGAGGGAAACAACTACAACACGATCTTATGGGACGGGGCGGGGCCGTGAATAAAAATATGACTGGACAGGACAGTATAACACAAATTTCGACGGGACGTGATGGTTGTTCTTCCTTACACCAAGGGGTGGTAGGTTTAAGATCTACGCAAGGCCGGGACGTGACGGCAAACACATGTCCTTACGATGGAATGGGATAGCATAGACAAGCCTGCTTCTTCAGAGGGCGTACACAAACCCGAGGCAATATCGTACTTTTTGAAATTTTTCTGGTACGATATCGTACTTTTTGTAATTTTTGGTGGTGCGAAATCGTTGTTGTCTAGTGTCGCGCACGCACGGCGGGTGGGCGGGGGGGCGGCAGCGTTGGAACGTTGGGATCTGTGCATGTTGTTTGTTGTGTACCTGGCATATGTCTGAGCTGTGTGCTCACAGCTCGTGAGAGCCTAGGTATACAAAACTGACATCCGCAAAGCTAGAATGACATTTCGACGACTTGGCACTAAAGAACACCGTCACACCACCAAAAATTACAAAAAGTACGATATCGTACCAGAAAAATTTCAACTTCGTGCCTAGTGGATCACAGTATGTGAATTTGACAAGTTCATGCGAAACAGCATTAACAACAAGCAAACACCCACGATTTCGAAACAGGA
>JBDWQI010000015.1:0-2560 GCA_039986635.1 Sulfitobacter sp. | reverse complement strand
TTGATGGTGACAAAGACGCTGCTTCGCACAGTTGTCAATGTGTGGCAATGGTGACGCTCACGGGGTGCTAACTCGTGCTACCTACGTGATGCCGGAGTTGTATGAATGTCGTTTCGCCACAACGTTGGAATGATTTCAAATGCGGATTGTTGGATGTATTAGATCGCGTACACTTATACCTGGTATACTCTAGGTAGACTACATTTTGATGTCTGACGTTTCAAATAGCCCTGCTTCAATTTTCGCAGTACAGTATGCATGTGGGCGAATAACCAAATGCATCCGTGTTTGTTTTATTGCGTAACAGAACTAACACACACCCTTTTCCCGTTTGAGCGGAAAAATGATCATCTGGTATCTACAACAACAAAGTTCGACTTTCCAAGTACCTACACATCGGGAGGTATCGAATCCGAGCAACAAGGAGGGACTCGGCATCGAGAGGACGGGTACCGTATAGATTACGATGGGCCCAAACAAAACCCTGGCCGTTTTCTAACGGCATAGTATGTTGGCTGCCCGCCGACGGTGATCCCGTTCGGAAGCCGCCCGGTCGTCCAAAGCTGCCGGTGCAGTCATGAGTACGGCCTGAACAACTATAGGTTGGGTGTCATGGGGCGGGACTTGGGTACAGTACCTCCACACGAAACTGTTTTGGTATTCGATTCGCATACGTGAGCCCAGGGCAGTGGCGGTTCAATTCAGTGATCCAAGCACGACGATTCCAATGGTCCACACAGGTTAAGACAGCTCGATTCTGAATAAGGTTGGAACAAAACTGTCATTGATTTGGTTCGCTGCTGTGTCACCAGATACTAGGTGAAACACTCACGTATGATGGACCCGGGGCTTGATCAATTCGTATTTTGGTGTACCGCCGGCAACGGTACCATATGTGGTTTTACAGTAGACATCAACGCGGTTTATATAACCGTCCACCGGAAACCGGGATCTGTGCGATATCAAATACGTCGTACATTGGTCGTAGACCGCTAAGCTCGGGAGGTGATCAGATAAAAACCTTGCGGAGCCTTCTTTGGGTTCGGGTTCAGCCTCCCTCCCCGCCAGCCCGTGCCAGTGCACACGCTCTTTCGTCGACACACTAGCTCACGTGTTTGGACCCGCGACAGGTGCGAACCGTGCCATGTCGAATTTACAAAAGCATGATTTGACGATCGTCATCAACGAGATGTTGTCGTCGTTTGATTCTCCGTACAACTCAAGATCTTCTTCTTGGCTCTTGGTGTGGCCCTATTGCTCTTGTCCTCGTCATCGATATATCTCAAGGTGACTGTAACGCCATTCGTACGTGCCGTACGAACCGTGGTCGGCGTCACGTTCGAGGTGCTCTATCCTCTCGTCCAAGCGCTATGTGTCTGATGTGTCTTAGTAACTTATCGCTGGTGCCATAAAATTTGTTTCTAGAGATCCGTGAGCGTTTTGGACCTCCCGCTCGTTCGCCTACAGCACAGTGGGTGTAGGTACTTGGTTGAACCTAAACCGTGTATTCGCGGGCGCTTGCAGTGTAGTATATGGAAGCGGATGACCAGCTGCTTCTTATCAAAGTGTTAGTCACATGTTCGAGGCGTTCCACGACAGAGGCATTACAGTTGCAAAAAAACAAAAAACATTTTGCACCACCACGGCATCCTTACCAATCCGTGTAGAATCAGTCTTGTGAATATTTTCTTCCCCTCTGAATTCTCCGTTATACCTTGGGTAGACGTGGGAGCCTCAGCATATTTGCGGTGAGCCTCTATCGTAGAAAGCCCCTTTAACCGGTTCGTACGCGTGGTTTAAAACGAGTACAATATCGTCAACAAGCTCACCAAGGTCTTGCTCGAACGCTCACGATTCCAAGTGGGGTTGAAATAAGCGCCATACATGCTTGTTGATAATCGGTACGAGTAAGTGCTTTAGATTTCCCGCAAAACGTCCACCCTTGATTGTACCATATTTTGGTGTGACTGATGGCGAACGTTAAATGCGCCACCTGACGAGGTCTCTGACTCAGCAGCATGCCGTTTATAACCCGTGCTTTGATGTGATGTCAACAGGGGTCAGGACCTAACAATGACTGTAATTATTGTAGGTACTGCCTATTGTCGGAAAGAAATGGCACATCACACAATTCTTCCGCCGTTCGATTCCAACAATGCACCAACTAATAATGTAAATTCGCTTCCTCGACGTTTGGTTCGGGTATTGTTCTGGTGGCCTCAAAGTACGAGTTTCGGAAAAGATTCATACAAGCCTTTTTTGAGAAAGAACGATCCCACTCCTTTAGAAAACACCTAGTCTATTAATAGACACGATACGAAACTGTTATGCCAAGTGATAGTAGTGACATGCTGTAAGATCACGGTAATAGTTGTTTCGTGTATTACGTAGAATATCGTGTATAAATAGCGCTCATTCACTTTCGCCTTGTTTCGCCTTTCCCTCCTGCTGGGCGTGAAAAGGCGATGACAGTCGAAGTGCCCTATAAAAACAAGTATGTATGTTTTACACCAAACATCTTGGGTGTGTGATCTTTTATCTTGCCGCTACAGTCGCTTGA
>JBDWQI010000014.1:0-3790 GCA_039986635.1 Sulfitobacter sp. | reverse complement strand
GACCCGCGAAAAGCCCTGTTTTTTTCTGCGTTGGGTAGATTATCGATTATATTGGGGTTCTGTGCGCTACAGTATATCGTGTCGTCATGGCCATGGTGCTTCCCGCGTCAAAGCACCGTTGCGCGCTGTAGCTGTTTACTGCTGTATTACTGAGTTTGGCGGCGATGTCGTGGCGGGGGAGTGTTTTTTCGTGTTTTGTTTTGGCGGCGGGCTCCACCAGGCAAGATTGAGTTCTTTGGGGAAAGCTTTGCGGGACGATAATTTTCGGCTGTGTTGTCGGCGTTATATTTTAGGTGCAAGGCCCCACCAGGAATCCTATGGACTTGATGTTTTTTCCATCTTACTTGTATGTATTTGCCCTTCTTTACTCTCTCACTCATATATAACACGTCAGTCATAAACAATATTAGGTGTATTTCAGTACATACTAATATTTCCGAGCATATTGATGGGGGTCACAAAAATGTGTTGATTCTACATATGGTGGTGGGGCCTATATATGGCGGTTTTATTAAGGCGGCCATTCGATATATATATACTCACGTACATCATCTTCGTCCCGTGCTCCCGCTCCATCCTATAGTCGTAGCTCAGATCTGTGTAGATCACTAAGTAGACCCTCCCCACCACAGTACGTGACGTGCCTGGTATTTTTTATCGCAAGAAGAATTCTGCACTTTCTTCCTGTATACTGGGTATCCAGAGTAATGAACACGGAAATGCTGCTAGCGCTCGCAGTGTATGGCCCCGAAATACTGCCAGTACTTATTCCCACGAGCCTTTTCAACCTTTGGTTGTAGAAAAAGAGCCTTCTTTATCCATTTTTGTTTTTTTCTACCCTAAAAATAGTCGGTGAATCGTGTGCTGGGCGGGCTTTGGGATGGGGCTCTCGTGATCGTATTGCCTTGTAGAACGTGTGAGAGGGGAGAAAAAGATGTAGGATTAAAGTGTGCCACTGGCTAGCCCGCCTGCTGAAAACACCAAGATCACCTCCTCTGTTGTTGGATCACACTCTGCAATTTCACAGGTGTGTGCATATGGTGTTTTTTCGCATATCAAGAGCAGACGGGGTCATGTATGATATTGAGATTCGCCAAAGACGTACTACTACAGTACGTCTAAACCTGCTGCACCATTTATTTAGAGGGTTTCAGAGTACCCATAAATAGGATGACGATTATCACACAGACTTTCCAGTGTCTTGTGTGCCCCGGCCCTTACGTGCGACCTGCTCTTTCAGAAGTGCACGGGATGTTATTGGCCGAAATTAACTGGAAATCTTGCCGATCGTATTATTGCTCGTCAACCCTGGAACAAAGCCGGGAAGTCACCGGCCAATAGTCAATCGTAACGAAAAAGTAGAAAACGCATGAACTATTATCATGTATTGTTTAAATTTGGGTATCGGCCGATCGGTTGATTACACAGCTAACGTGGGTTTTTTGCCTCTGATAGTATTAAATGCGGACGAGAGCAACCCAAAAAATGTACAAACAACACAAATGCACAAGGATGAGGTATATACAACTTCCCTTCACTGGCGAGGAAAGTTTTTAAAATGTCACGGGTCGGTCAGGAGGGTTTCAAACTCTGAGGGGCCGGGTCGAGTCACCCTTACCCGAGCAAAGCTTGACTGCACCCGCGAGGTTTGACCCGACTCGTGAACAGCCTTGGTATACTACTGTCGTATACGACTCGAGGCCATCAAGGCGTCTTCTGGCCTTTATATACTGCTTTAGGTGCAAGGGGCAAGTCAATCTACGGGTGGAACCGCCGTCTCCAAAGACGCTCACAAACATACCACTGCTGTGCTTGCTCGACGCAAACTGCACTGCACGGCGTTCATCGATCACTTTCGTCGTTGCGTTTCGACGCCGCACGAGTCGATAGTGTTCCTTAGTTTGTGCCTGATACATCTTTACTGGTGGTGGTGGGTCCTGCTCGATCCGGCCATAGGTTAGGCGGGTGCCATTGTCTTTGCTTCGAGAGCTACATATCATGTACCAGATGTCACAGATTAAGTTGAAAAGCCGCTCGTACAAGATAAAAGGTATTTGGTGCCTGCGGTTGTCCAACTGATCAATGTGTTCTCAAGAGTTCTTATTGATAGGTAATCCCTGGATGACTTGACGTTGACCAGGCTCGTGACACATATTCACATGCAGCAGTACAACATATACCGGATTGGTTGGGAAACACACGCACCCCTGGCGTGTGCTGCGTGCTGCATGAGGTGCCAGAAGAGCATTGTTGTATGTACGTAAAACCCTATTTGGACCTGAACAAAACGTGTGAACAGCTGGCGCTCTTCTGTGCCTCACCTTGATCGCATATTCCACATACGAATGGACCTTCCAATTTGTACGCTATCTTTTTCCGTGTCGTCGACGCTGAACAACTAGGTCTTCCAAGGTAATATCATAGCGCTAGACCACCCCGTATACGATGCAGAACCACGGAATTCGTGGGAAAGCACCGGTGCCACCAACTAGGACATATAGTATTCGAGCGTTCGGCTGCCAACATCCTGTACCCACGCCTGCCCCTAACTTACCGCGAACACGTTTACACGTGTGATATCATACCACACACCCCCGGACGATTTATCAAGTCGATTATCATGACAACGGGGAGAGTACAAACGCCGAGCTAAGCGTTTATGTGAAGGCGTCGGCAAGACCTTTCCCAAAACCGCCTTTTTTCATTTTTGTGTGCCCCGCTTGTGGATAAACAATCAACATCGAAGAAAGGCAGCCCCACAACCATGGCGAGGGGAGAGATAAGCGAACACGCGCCGTCGAAAAACCCACAATATACTGCTGTGCCTTGAGTACATGTAGTATGAGCGGCCGGATCACCCAACGTAGCTGCGTCGATGAACGGGGGGGAATTTGCAGGAATACGAAGAGCGGAAGGAACGCGTGTGGCTAAGGCCAAGTGAAGGAAGGGGGCAGTGGAAGACGATTCCAAGTGAGGGGTAGTAAATACGCGAAATATGACAACAACGTCGAAGCCAACCCTAAGATACGCGCACCAAGACAATAACAAGGAACCCTGCGTACTATGGCCTAGCATCCACCACTATCTATCTACTGTACCGCGACTTTTAACCCTTTTATTAGAATACGCTCTTTAGCCCGCACAATATTAGAACATCTAGCCATCCCACAGTAGGGGTGTTCCCGACGTTCCTGAGCCGCTCACATTAGGAACTCAAAATCTCACCCGATACAATACTTGGAAGAAATTCGTTCGGGCCATCCGACCGGCACTTGTATGCGCTAGTCCTAAAACGAATACACCAAACCGTTTTTCATCCTAACTGGTAGTTCCTCACTTGAGGAAATTTAATTGGTCAGAAACCTTTCGCCCAAAACGCGCAACCCCTACCGTGGAGTGACTCCCAGGAAGCCGTGGAACGGCAAGCGTGCGTGACCCAGGGGGGCATGAGCATCGGAAACTAAATGCGAATAGGCTCGTCGTTCAATAAACAGGCCGTACGACCCACCGGGCGTTGCGTGTCCGACGCAAGGGGGGCGGACGGCTGTCGGACGGGTAGAACGATGCTCGCGTCGGTAGAGTGCAAGCGGCCTTTGTTAGCCAGCTCCTGAACCTCCGAAAAGGGAGGGCGCTGGTGGGAAGGGAAACACGACAAAAACTCGGCGGGCAAAACTCCCGGTCGGCCAAGGGCTATGTAGCGCATGGCGGCGTTGCACGCGGGCTTGGCCTGTTGTTCCCAAGCCCAGTCGGCGCGCGAATAGCGCGCTGCGGAACCACCGAATTGAAAGTC
>JBDWQI010000013.1:0-12742 GCA_039986635.1 Sulfitobacter sp. | reverse complement strand
GGGGGAGACCGCACGACCGTAGGAGGGTGGTGGCGGTGTGCAGGGTGGTCGGGCCAGGGGGGAAGCTGGGCGGCGCCCAGAAGATGGAGATGTGCTGAGGGGGCGGACAAGAGGGGAGACTGCGCGGAACCTCGAGGCTATGGGGCATGGGCTGCTGTCGTTGATGGCTGCGCGGGAATGTATGGGCCATGTAATTTTCCACCAAGCCCCTCCGCGCGAGAACCCTCCCCTTCCCGCACACCTGGCGAGCTAGCTTTCGACGCCGAACTCGTATGCTGAAGCGTGTGCGGACGAGTATTCGGTCATCTGGAGGCAGGCGATGGACAAGGAATATCAAGGACTGGCGGACGCGGGTATGTTTGGGGCGACGTAGCAACCAGATGAGCTCAACGTCGCGGCGAAGTGGGTGTTCGCCTGGAAGTCCAACGAGCATGGTGATGTAGTGCGGGCGAAAGCAAGGCTGGTGGCACGAGGTTTCAAGCAGCGTGAGGGTATTGATTGTTTTTAGACTGTTGCTCCGACGCCTGCAGCGTCTTGTTTTTGTTTGTTGGGTGCTATTGTGTACGAGTTAGGTTTGGGTTAGTGTCATTTCGATGCTGAGCAGGCGTTCGTGCAGTCGAGTTTAGATGAGGATGCATTCATGCGACTACCCCCTGGTTGCGGCGAAATGTCTGATAAGGTAGCCAGGTTGAATAGCAGTCTCTACGGCTTGAAGCAAGCGTCGAGGTCGTGGCACAACCACCTTCTCACTCACATGAAGAGTCTAGGATTTGAGCAGAGCCCCGCTGATGCGTGTGTCATGTGGTTGGTCGAGTCGGGCTCTGTCTCCATTGTAACGGTAGTTCATGTGGATGATATTTTCGCTAGATACGATCAGTTCTGTGAAGACCTGAACAACCTTGTTCCAATCAACAATCTGGGCGAGTTGCGGTGGTATGCTGGTTGTTGTGTTTCGGGGGATTGGGATGCTGGTACTTTAACGATTTCGCACCACGCGTTCGCTGAAAAGACCGCGGCGAGGTTTGGTGTTAGTTCTGGGAGGAATACCCCGCTTTTGACTGGTTTGAAGACTCTCGTTCGGTATTTACTGTGATTTAGCGATTAGTTCTAGATGGCGCTTTCGGAGAAGTGGTTGTCCAACAGGAAGTAGCGCACAATGGTTTGTCGGGGTGTGTCGACTTTGCCGAGTGCAAACTATTCACATAGTAATTGCGTTGAATAAAATCTATATCGTCGGGTCACGTTCGAGTGTATTTGTTTTTTACTAGTAGAAGCATCGTTGTGCCGTACTACATGACAAAGCGATGCTCAATGCTCGGGTGGTTGGTTTCACGTTCGTGTGCTTAAGGAAGTCACTCTTGACTCCTGCGTATAGTAACGAAACCATCCGATTGTGAGCGTCCTCCGCACACTCGCTGAACTACACATATACATCCCCAGCAGTCGGTCGGTGGCCGGGGTTCTGAACGCCATGGATGAAGGCGCTAGATCGTCACCTTTTTTCAATACACAACGTATCTCTGTTACAAAGGTGGATCATCATTGGGTACCAATCGATAACTTTCCATCTTGGCACTAGCAATACATTCCCACGTCCACTACGACCTTCGTGTACTTTTTGTTTTAACCTGGCGGTTTTCGATTCAATGATCTGCGGTATTGATGCCACTGAACTCATAGGTTTTCGTGTTATATTGTGCAGAGAGTGCATATGAATCTGAATTGTTGCCGCGAAAGCAACTGTGTATATCTACCAAATGCTTTGGCATATGCAATATTTTCATGATAAGTTGATGCACAGTAGGGTATGAAGAAAAAATTTAAAACATAGTTCTCAGTTTGTAAAACTGAGTCTCTATTTTGAAAATTGCGAATCTGTCTGTCTGTAAACTCTGGTCCCAAACCATTCCCGACGTTGACGTGTATACCGCGCGAACCGATCGCGGACACATATACAAACAGTCTGGGCCAACGTTCGGATTCAACGGAGCCCTGCGCCTTGAGCTACGCGACCCAGCCTCATCGGGGGGACAATCGCTTGTAGTAAATTGTTTGTGCCGGAATCGGTACGAGCAGCGAAATATTTTACTAAATGGCTAGACCACATCGATCGTAACAAACGTAGGATCACCTTATAGAAGCATGGCTCGCTCCGCGCGGTTGGCTAACGGCGTTAACAAGTTCGTTGGCCGCCGCTCGCAAACGGTCGTGCAGGGTCGCTTCTGGCAGCAACGTCTTGACCCCATGAGGTTTGCAATATATTATGTTGCGTTTTTTGCAGCAGGGTTGCTTTCTGCTCTGCAGTAAATCTGAGTGATTATCAAACAGGCAACAACAGCAACAGTAGAAGCACACCAAGAGACGATATCACATACCGTGATTTTCTATATAGTATAATCACCAAATCGCATCATCATTACCATACATAATCATGTTGCACATGTTGGTTTTTGGGTATTGCGCTCAACGTTAGAACCAATTAGTGATGTCTATGCTACTTTTGAAGTCAGAGGCATTGGTTTGTTGTATTTTGTATAGGTCCGAGGGGAGTTTCTTGCAGGGAGGCTGCTCTTACGGGGGACCATAGTAAATAGGACCAAACATTGTCCGTAAAATTAGGTAAATATATAGTCATTTTTGTTCACCGTAGGTCCTATTTACTATGGTCCCCCGTAATAGTGTTGAATTTAGGTTGTTCTTGTTCTGCGTTACAGGGAGGCGATAGCATCGAGAGGTATGTTGTATATGTGAGGATGGTGTTTTTGTTGTTGGTTGAAGGTTGTACCAGCATCGTCCCGTTTGTTGGATTTTCCCCCTTTCCCGTAATTACTCTCTCGCTGTATTTTGGAAGGTTTATACTGAAATAGATATAGACATACTTTGTGTTGGAGTTACATGTCACGATGGGAATCAGCTATGATGGACGTTGGGATAGCCGTTTTAAACTGGGAATTCTTCATGATGGAGAATGGGATTAACGTGTAATGTTGGCAATGCTTCATGGAATTTGGGATGTGCCGTTTACCCGGCCGTTTGTGATACGTCCTTGGGGGTCTCTACTATGGCACGCCGAGTAGGGGGGATGTTTGTGGTTCTCGGCAGTTTTATACAGGTCCACCGTGGTTGGGGAGTTTCATTGTGTGCCGAGGCATCATATTTCCGGGATGCTACGCGACGCGATGATTGTGCAACGTGGGTATGAATCAATCTCTGGGGTGGTCAGTCGTTGATGTCATACGATACGACCCGGGTAAGCGATAGGATGATACCGGCTGTATGCATGTAAGGGATGCAGCCGGTGACGACGTTCTCCGGCGAACCTCTTGTGTTGATTATGTGAGTGCAGCCGGTGACAACAAGGTGCGGCTACTAATTTACTGTGTGTTTTTTTGTGCGTCTGTAGGTGGTCTAATTCTTCTTTCGCGCCCGTTCACTATCTACCAGGGCATAAGCCGCGTGTTCCGAAGGCGGACAGTTTCGGCAGTGGCATATCTGAACATCCTGGTCCTATAAATAGACATACCAGGTATGTTTGGTGGAGCTGGCTTGCACGATGTAGTCCGCAGTTTCAGCTGGAACGATCTGCCTACTTGTTGGCCTGAAGTCAACCGCATTGGTTTAGACCTCGTAGCTGACCATATTATTAATAGATCATCTCAAACTTGACAATTGACGCAATGACGGGAAGGCTGTGGGCGCTGTGCTAAAGTAGTCCCCGTCGGCAGGGTAGGTTTCCTATGTGTATCGTGGCAAAGACACTACGACCACAATCAGCGGACTACCGTTGTGTGATCTATACGCAACAACTCTAGACTGGTTGAATAAGTGGAGATTGCAGTGATCGTCCACCCAGCTCCCGTGCGCACATGACCATCGTGCCGTTTGAACAATCACTTGTTGTTATAGTTATTATGATTGGTCAAGAGTGCCTTTGTTCAATATCGAACGCCACGCTTACAGGTAGCCTGTACAGTAGGTGCATTGAGTTTGTAACTTAGCTGACCGGCGCACACAGGTATCGTTAGTGGGCATCGGACGTCATAACAATATATAGGCATGCCATCCTAATGCATTCGTGCGTGTGGTCAGACTCTATGACAAGTGGAATCTCTCTTGAAGATATACTGTACGGCTTATCTGTGCTATAACGAAACCAGCTGGCGCTCCCGATGTGTCGTATTAGTGACGACATACCAAGGCGTCGATGCTTGTAGCCATCCCGGCGTGCATTGTGGTTGCAGAAGCAGTTTTCAATCGCATCCCCGTAGGTATTGCATTGCTTTCACTACTGATACCGAACCCACAGTCCTGTTTGAACGATGTTCGCGCCCTAAGGCAGCGACCTTTGCAAGACGCTTTCGTTGTTAATGTTTCTTGGCGTTGTGCGCTTGAAGCTATCACGTGAAAATTAACGGAGCAGCAAACGCGTCGGTTGCTATCGTCACTCAAGTGCATTAGCTTAAGCCACAACTCACAGCGAGTATGGCAGATGCAATAAGCTCCTGGGTGGTGGGTATTCATACTTGCTGCAGCTTCCACCCTCGCATGTATTGCACGAGTGAAACGCACATGGAGCCCAAATCTACCAGCCGTAGAGTCGATATATTGGGAGGCCCGGTCATCAACGTCAGAAAAAGGTGTAAGGGCTCGGATTTCAGGCGCTTTTACCGCGGTCGGGGCTAAATGGGGCTAAACGGGAAGCAGCCTACCCACTGCGGAGATCACTGTCCTCTTGAGGACGGGTTCACTCGCACTGTCGGGACGACCGACAGCAGGATAAATAGCGGCAGTGTCGACGACGGGGTTGTGACGGACCCGCCATGTCACGTAAAAGTCGAGTGTAACTTTTCATCATCTACTGGGTGGTCCGGCAGGTGCTGCGGTTAACCAAAAGGGGTTGTATTCGGGGGTTGCAGTGCTATCCCCAGGGTAGGCCTTGCTGTCTGACAGGGCGTTTGCCGTGTTCAAATCGTCGATAAAATGATATCATACTTTCACATTAGGAGCGGTCGCACGCCACTACATACCCGAGCAAGGCAATCGAATAGACAGGTGACGTGCTCCAGAGGTGGGACTGAACCCTTTGTCCGGGAACCTCATGATGATGGTGGGGGGGGCTTCTGAAAAGATGGCATGACCAACGGCTCTAGACTCACCGACAGCCCTGAAATAGTCTGATCTAAATGTTGTGGCTGATCGACCTAGCATCGGCGGTGGAAACTGTACTTTGTACTCCAATGTGATGAATGTATTTGTTTGGGCATTCTTGCGACATGTCGCGGCGTGTCGCGACACATGGTACGACATGTCGCGGCACGAGTTCCGTGGCAAGGCCCACGGCAAGTGACACGGCAACCCTCACGGGACGTCGCGGCGAGGCCCACAGCACTCCACGCCACTCCACGCCACGCCACGCCACGCCACGATAATACCCACGGCAATCCCCACGGCAAGACCCGCGGGAACAGCGGTGACCAGTTCCGGGAAATGAACGGCGGCACGACGCGGCACCTTCCGCGGCACTTAGCGCCGGTGTAGCTGCGGTGCGTGTCGCGACAACTGCCGCGCGCAGTGCCGCGGTATTAAATAAATTGTTCCTCAGGCTTAGACCTCACGCGAGCTGTACAATTCTGGCATGAACACGAGTGGAGAGTCTGCAAGAAAGCGCCTTCAACTCTGCGGCGCTTTGCACCAGTGTACGTATACATTCGGGAAGCACGCTCACTACGCCCAACCAGGGCGCTTATTGAGTATTCGTACAACCATTAAAAAGAAGCGCATATCCAAGCCCCATGCTGCAGTAATAAAAATATAATAACCTTTGTTCTCGATCGATGAGAGAACATTAATCGAAACATTTGCTCACTCTAAACCAACCCCTCACGGAAGCATTGGTTGTTCGGTGAATGACGGTCGATTGATTATATTCACGACGACCAACGTACTGCCGCATGCAGTAGGTTTTCCCTCGATCTTGAGACGAATCCCAAGACCTTGAAATAAGGAAGGCGGGCTCGAATAGTTCAACTTGATCCACGGCCCTTGTTGCGGTACCTGTCGCGGTACTTACGCGACACTTGTCACTCGCCGCGGTCGGTGCCGCAGGTCTTGTGACGGCACAGCCCGCGACACTTGTCACGTCACTTGCTACGGCGCCTACGCGACGATTGCCGCGATACTTGCCGGGACACTTGCCGCCACGGTGTGTCGCGGGTGTTGCGCAGAAAGCGGTTTCTTGTCGTCGGTAGCGCCGCGGGACTTTCCGCGGAACTCGGCGCGGGTGCTGCCGCGTGCGGCGTTTGCCGCGGACGTTGCCGCGGAGCTTCTCACGGTAAGTCCCATGGCAATACTCGCGGGCACAACGGTGACACGACCCGCGGCAGGTCGTCAGTGGTATCCCTTGCCGCGACATATCGTGACATGTCGGGGTAACGCGGGCACAGCCACGAAAAAGTATAAAAAAAGAAGAAAAACAAAAGGCTGGTTTTTAACAGCTCGGAGAGACATGCCTCGTCGCCAGATTCAAGCACCGTGCTTCGGCCAAAAAGGGTCAGTCCAGAAGGGAATCGGGACGAACACCCCCAACGTTGGTATGGCCATACGGTGGCGTCTGCTTGCGATAAATACGACCTGCCTCACCCCTGCCTGAACTTGAAACTTGGATGTTCGTGCCGGGGTTTTCAACAGTTTGTGGGGCCATAGCAATAACCATGAACTTTTGTTTTCGTTGAAAAATCATGTAATCTGGTAATTCTGATCAGGAGCCAATGTGCCTATCTTGTAAACGACATATATATATATATATATATACATCCCGCATTTGATCTGCAAGGGCAAAACGTGCAATGTCGACTGGGGTATTCACCCGTGACTTGTTCTTCGAAAAGGCGACCGATACGTACAGAGTTCAGCGGGCATGACCAGGATAATCTACTGCTGTTCTTACAACGGTAGGCGTCGTCGGTATGTCAGAAGCTGACCAGCGAACGCAAAGCGCTCGGTAAGTTGTTTATCACAACCTCAGTGGACAGGTCACCCGAGAGGTGAAGACAACGGTGTTCCAGCTATTGATTCGCTGACCAACGGACGTTCGGCTCCCCGATTTGATGGGGTTGTGTACCAAGTCTACCGCAAAACGAACATGATAGAGCTCGTACCAGTTGGGTCCGGTTCTAAAAAACGTGTGGATATTCGAGGAGTCAGCGTCAGCGATCTGCTGCTCACCGCATCCGTTGATCTGACAGTGGGTTGTCGATTATCAATTGGGCAGTTGCATGCGCACGCAACGAGCTCAGACTGTGCGACAGTAGATACGACATGCTGCCTCGGCCACTGCCCATAGCGATTTGCAACTGAGCGTCCATATCGCTTGTGAAATTTAAGGGGGGTGAAATGCGTTGGTCCGGAGCTACCAAAGGATGGCCTAAAGACGACTTCCGCAATCAAGCGATATATAATTCGCCACGGGGTGGGATGGTGATGAAAAATCCTCTACTGAGTGATAATATTTTTGACTGCATTCAGGGTGCCTCCTTTCTTACGCGCGTCGAGATCTAAGAACGAAAACGACGTAAGTGCCCAGGTTTTTCACGCTGCGGCAATACTCCAAAATCGCACAAAAGCGGGGACAGTACTTGAGCATCCCTCCGTCCTATTATTAGCTAAAAAATTAGAGAGGGTCTCGACTGAGCTGGGGATCACGAATCTGATGTCAGAATTTTGAAATTGTACCTCGTTGCGTACTAGACAACGCTGGGCAGCTTGCTCCTTTTTTGGGCGCGAAGCTGTGTTCTTCAGCACGTTGTGGACTCAAACGGATCCCAAAACAGCCGGGTCGAAAAAACAAAAGCGGAATGATGACCGCACAGCTGGTACCCGATATAGCCCAGTGTTCCACTCCATACGAGTTTGTTGCTGAAGCACACCACAGAAACCACCACCCGAAAACCCATACGTGCTGAGAATGTAGCTCTTTCATGCCTGAACTCTCGACCCTCTGGAGTTCCGATTTTTGCCCGCATCGTTAAACTGCAAAGGTCCACCTCCCCTGAGGCAGCCAAGCGGTGTCGTTTAATCGTGTGCGCCAGGAAAAATATTTATTACCTTGGTGGAAATGTTTGTTTTCGAAAAGGTTTCAGAAATTTTGAATTTTGGGATAGGGATCTTCTATCGTGTTAAACCAATGTTTCCCACCGTTTCCCCTTTGGGTTATTCTTTTTGGTAAACATCCGCGTCTCCGCTGCAAACATGGCTTAGCTGCAGAAGGCGCCTATTTATAAAACAAAACTCCGGTAAACCGTGGCCTCCACAATTGGAATACATTATGCAGTAGGTTTGTTTAGTCGAAAATGGGACCCAGAAGGTAAACTAACATGGGAACACGTCGTGGAGATCGGCGATCTGGATCCTCCCCCCAGTTCAGGTGTTGATCTTATAAAAGCGTATCATCAGCTGGCGACCCAAAGTCAACTACCTGTCGAAGTTTGAGCCTACCCACCCACATTAAAAATACGCCCAGGTCTCGAGAGAGCAAGCAAGATGATGCTACACCGAGTATTACTTCGACCAGCAAACAAAACACGACATGTTCGCAACCTCCACAGTAAAAGCGCAGTCGTACGAGAGGACACATCGCACAGGTTGAAAGGGCATCTGCTCCCACATTGCATTCGAAAAGCTATGATGCCGTGTGTGCAGGCATCAACTCACGATGCGTGACTCTTTTGATCCGCCCGATACATTAAAGCCACTACCAGCGTTGTGTCAAACTCCAAACGGCCGACACTTTTAAAATTATATTGAAATCGTGACGGGGAGAATCGAAGCAACTAGCACACCGACCCTGCCTATTTAATAGTCCGACCTGCCAGCAGGCTTCAATCCTCGAGAATGATAGAAAACGCTATACACCCACATCACGATGAACACCTACTAGTATGTAGAACGCCCACTACCGGCCGGCATCAACTTTGAACCTGTCCATAGCCCTGTCGGCTGCGTCGCGTGGTACTTACCCGAAAAAGGCGATGGAAACTCGTCGGACAAGAATGTGATCCGTGTCAGGATGACCTCAGTAGATTCCAGTTGTACTGAAATTATACGTAAAGAATGGAGAACCACTGGAACAAACGTTGCTTCAGAGCGCGACCTTACCAGCTCTCGTGCATATTCAATGTGGCCCACGCAAGATGCTTCAGGCTATTTCGCGAGCGATGGAAGTGGGGGTGATACAAAACCATAATAACCTCAACCTTGGGACATCCGATGACATTATGTTTCTCCTTGCATGACAAGCTCGATTAAGCATTTCTAGCTTTGGTCATGCAAAAACAAATACAGTGTACGAAAGCTAGTCCAAGGTACATCCGTGAAGGATCCGGATCGACGATTTGACCCCAAACATACCCCACGGGCGTGAATTGCAGGTCAGTAGACTATTCCAGGCCGTAGTCCTCAAGCTGGCCTCGGTGGATAGCACGGCCTGCTCATAGAGGAGAAGATCGAGCGTCAGCTATCTCTTTATGTCGACGTTGGTTTGGGCGAGCTCCAAGCTGCGGTCTTCCTCTGTGAGCACCTTCGCCTCGGTATTGACATTCACCGCACCCACTGCGCCCATGTCAAGACAGCCGTAATATGCACCAGGGCAGCGAGCACCACCAAGCGAACGCAGGGGGGGGGGGCGACAGTCGTCCATTAGATTACGCTCGATTCACGACCATACTTCGAAGGGGTGAGAGGTCCCCGTATTCGCGCAGACAACCACAGTCAACTTTTAATACCTCATGATAATAGAACGTTCATCCTCAAGAAAGGAATCGATGGGCCGTAAGCATTTACAGTAGTATGTTTCTATCCGGACCACTCCAGCAATCAAAATGATTCTCTTCGTCTTGAGTAACATCCCCACCGGCAACCCAATCATAATCGTACCCGCGAAGTTTATGTTTTTCGGGGAGCTCAAATCCCTCAACACGAGCTTTGAGGCCGTCGTTCCTTGAGGGAGCTCAACGGATAAAAATATTTTTTGCACAGCTGAGCCTCTAAAACTATTATTTGTTCAATAGCATTATATATCAATCAACTCTGGACGAAAGTGAGCGTCCGTCGTTGACCAAAATGTGACCGAGACCGTACACAGGATCCACGATAGCCGTTTTCCGCCGGAAAACGGTAGTCAATAGTTTGAAGGATGACGAGACAAGCCGGTTGTGGCGCCACACATACGGTCACCGCAAATAGTGTGCTGAAATATGGCAATACGTGCCGCATAAGGTGCACACGCACGTGTCATTCGTGCAAAGTAGAGTGAGGGCCTTCACAAGTATTGGTTCTGTTTGAGAAAGGGGATGCCTTCTACCGCCCATATTATCAACAATCCAAAAGGAAACAAAAACATGCGTCTACAACTTACGGAGTATTTGAAGGAGAACAACGAGAAAAAAGCGTCATCTGGTTAGTAGCAGCGAAACTAGCCCTTATGAACTCAACCAGTCATCGCCGACAAATGGATTACGATCACACAAAGAACATCAGCTAGCGGCAAAACTAGCCTTTATGTTGAACTCGACCAATCACCGCTGACAAACGAAGCACGATAACATTGAACACACCAAAAGGAGGGACTGGCTGCTGGCTGCGTCCTCCACCCAACACACCACGCAAACATAGCACGTTTACTGCCCCTCCTGCGTCCATCGGCAAACTAATTGAACAGCTGACATTCTATATATATAAAAAAAATGTACTATACACCCGACGCCGGCAGGAACTGCCCCATTTCGCTCAACCTCGTCAAGTTCATCCAACGCCGACAAATGCTCCCATGGATCGGCTCTATCAAATTCCTCCAGCCAGTCATAGTTAGGGAGCGAAAGCGCCCTGTTGAAGAGGTGTAGAGTAGAGTTGGAGTTCTCTACGACACACACCGCCTTATATTCGTTCATGAGAAGAGCTGCGGTTGGCTGCAAGAATCTTGAAGAGCGACAGCGCGGTGAAATGGGGGTCGGGCGTCATTGCCCGAACTTTAGCTTGGTCCGTAGAGGGGTGAGAAAAGTGGGGTCAGAGGAGAGCGGGCAGTCGGGGTGGGCCGAACCCTTGCACTTGGCCGCGGCGACGGTTTTGGCAGTCTAGATGGGATGGCGTAGACACCAGATCGACGCGATAGCGCGTAGTACTTACGACATAGGGGACTTATCACCGATACAGCCGCTGTCTGCCTTCCCCCCGCTCATTAAATTGATAACGTCCAAAACCCGAACCCAAAGCATTCCCTGCTTCGGTAACATCACGGCAAGCATCGCATCCTTCTCCCCGCCCTGCATATGCCAAAAAGTCAAACCATGGAAACAAACGAAATGCCGCCTGTCTTGCTTCCCAAACCCAATACAGTGAGCAACCACGACTGGCTAAGGGCACCGCTACCAAACCCAGCTCACTTGTACAAGCCGGCATCGACGACGGTATCATCCACATCCTGCGAACAAAGCTGGTTGAGGAAAATTTTGATCTTGTACCAGCCGGGGACCTCGGGGTCCATAACCGACACTGCTGGAGACGCAGTAACGTCCTCGGGCAAGATAAATGAAGTCACGAACTGCCGCAGCCCGAAGTTTGCCCAGTGTTCTGTGAATTCCAGAAGGTCCATCGTGTCCGCCCTTCTGACAATTGAAGCGCACAAAGGGTAACGCACGCGGTCTGGCTTCCTGCAGTATGCGAAAGCGGACACTTTTGTTCCGCGAATTCGTGTTCGGTGCGTATTGGAAGGATGGCAAGGAATCCAAACGCAGCCCCACCGTCATCGCCACGACCCGATCAGCCCCCGACCAGGCAAACCCCGAGAGCACACGTCGTGTGGGAAGTAAGGAGACAAACGGAACAATAACATAGTTACAGCGGTGAGCACGTTCAACCCGTTGTGTATTTTGGATACCTAGATTTAGGGGTGATTGTGTGACCGGTCTGTAGCAAAGCGTGCTGCGATACAGATGGCAGTTTCGAACAAAATCAATCTGATTGGCCGGCCTCCGACACCCTCTTGGGGCTTCAAAGGGTAAAGTTAACGGGAAAGAAAGTGACGAGTACAGCAATCATCGTGACCACTGCGGGATTGGGGGAATGATATTATACCAACATGGTGAGCGAGCTACAAGGCAACGGAGTCGTACGGCGCTGGGCGCGACGTGATGGTAGCCGCCTTGCTTGGGCGCTCACGCCGTAAACGGCTGGAAGTATTATACTTTTCAATCGTTTCAGGTACTATCTTGCAGTCCCAAAGGGGGTACAACCCGAAATCGCTTGGATGCCATTAGTGTTATACAATTACGAGTCGTGATATACCTAGGGCAAAGGATGATTTGTCGGGTTCCACTTTTAGCTGTCTCAACGGTCAGGTTTAGCGTGAGGTGTACATCTCTTGGAGGCTACAAACGTGGTGTGCCTTTACCGCACTCTCGCAGCAGCTCCACCCGTAACAACGATTTTCGGCCGCAATCGACGATCATTCGGTTTCCTGAAGGGCGAAACGCTGAACTCAATATCGTGATGTGGTATTGCGCTGACCTCGACGTACGGAATGTATGGAGGCATGGGTGCTTGAGCCTGCCGTGCGTGGTCGTTTGGTCAAGGGAAAACGCTTTCTGGTGTATCCGCTCAAGCAATTTCGTCCAGGTTTACCTACCCGCCTCAAGCTAACTTTGACCACGAGCTCTATCCATACAGTGCAACAAACCTACATAGCTGTCTT
>JBDWQI010000012.1:0-2797 GCA_039986635.1 Sulfitobacter sp. | reverse complement strand
CAACGTCCCGCAGCAGGTGGAGTCGCAGTCATCGTTCACGTTGCATGCTGTCCTCACGTACAACACGGTTCCAGGCATGAACAATGTCAGGCGGACGCAAGGGCGTTGAAGTTACCGTTCTGTAGCGAACGAATGCTCTTCACTGTGGAAATACAGACCTTCGTATTTTTCGAAGAGGTTTTGTGAAAATCGTTCTATTTGGTGGTGTAATAAAGGAGATGGAATGCTGATACTTATCTTGTTAGGTAATTGTACAAATAGTATCTGCTGCACCAAAAATCGAGAGACTAAGCACCAATCATGTCTAGAGCCTTCTTTTGGCACACGACATTTTGTTTTGTTTGGACGTTGCAGTTCATCAGCTGTCGCAAACCAACCCACGTGATGTGTCAACTTTTTTTAGTTATCTCCTCCCTTTACGTTTCGATGTGACAAGTCGGTTGTCCGTAGGTCGTTTCCGTCCAGGCTCAAGCGACAACATTATCCGTATGAATACTATGTCAGAATATTTTGGTAACCGTTGTAACCCCTACCACCTTCTCAACGTCGTGAGGGAACAAGAGCGACCCACGCCCATTGGTAGTACCTTTGGTGTAGTAAACACCTGTGTAAAGTTCACATGTCAAAAAAAACACAGGCTAACCTCGACGACTCTAAGTTTCAAGCACGGCAGTCCAGGGGATAGCGAGGGAATACACATTCACACGACCTGGACAACGCATGGCCAACATATATTCAGGCGTGTTTCATTCACGTCTAGAGAAGTTGTAGAAGCGTGTCTCTCCAGCCTCCTGCTTGATCAGGCTGCCGGTAATCTCTGGGTGTACTGTGTCCTAGCGCAATCTGGCTCGACCATAGTTCTAGCCCATCGCTGGCAAGGCCAACGGCGAGTTGTTTTTTCAACTCAAACAGATCGCAAATTTTGCCTCTCCTCGGTCCGTTCGAGGGTACAATTCTCCTCGCATCCATGAAAGGGTGAACAGTGGATACCACAGCCATAGACAATACCAGATGCTCAGCCCCTCAACCAGTCAGTGTTCGTATAGCAAAACCAGTAAAAGAAGAATGCTTTGATGCTTTGCATGTATTGAAACTTTTGTCGTGAGAGTCCAGACTCACCTTCGCCGTCACCTTGCGCATGGGCGGAGATGGCCAAGAAAAGGACGGCGCACACACCTATGACATGCTGGACGAAGCGCATCGTAGAGACCTTGGGCGCGGACGATGTACGACACAACAGCAGAAAGCGTGAAAAGCCACATATACGATGCGTGGGTGATAAATCAGGCCTACTCGAAACAATGATATCATCTACTGGCTGTGTGCACCATAAATAATCAGAAGGTTTGAACCTCGAACACTCCTTCGAGATACTGGAATAGATGCAAAAAATTCTGTCTGAAAGCGGCACGGTCATTTTACTTGAGTTGTCGCTAAAACGTTTTTCTTTGAACCTGTCCAGCAGTCGCTCAAACGAACACGCGTAGATGCAGTAGTTTTTCATGCTGCATGTACTGCCTCCGAGAAAACCTTTCGCGCACAACTACGGGTACGAGAATATATCGACAGGATCCGCGTGGTGCACGAAGTCGTACGCCCACGACACCACCGCCTTCCAGGAGCGGTGGGAACATTTGCGCAATCTTGACAATGTAAGCTTCAGCAGGATATTTGTGTAGGTACTGCTTATACGCGAAAACGGTGCGTAAGCGTTCTGCATCGCCTTCGCCTGCTGAACGATGATTCCGCGATCGAATAACAGGAGGTAGTCCAGCATCATTATGCTCTTGAATGCCTCAGCTGCCTTGCCTATTGGGCTCCGGGCTTGGAGTAAAGGTCGCGTTCAATGCCACTATAGTATATAATGTTCGAACGGGCCTTGGTTAGAAAGATACGGCTGATAGTGTAGTGTGTAGGCGCTCACGTCTGAAATACTGCTAAAATGAAACCACCGTGGCACTTCACTCGGACGGCGTTGGCATTCGCACCTGGAGCATCTCCTGTGCCACTCTTCTGATAATACCTTGTTGCATCAGGCCTTGGAAAAAGCGATACAGCTGATAGTGTAGGTTGTAGGCGCTCACGTAAACAAAAACTGCAAAAACAACTACCGGGGTGTGTATTTATCGATCTCTTAAATATATCAAAAACAAAAAAAAACCGTGCTTGGTACTTCACGCGGACGGCGTTGGCATTCGCACCTGGAGAATCTCCTCTGCCACTCCTCTGATAATACGTTGTCGCATCCGTTCCCTATGTTGCTTTCCCCTCATATTACCTCGCACGTATTTGGTTAAGGTATCCCTGTGTGTCAGGCGACCCCTCGTCTATCTACAGAGAGAGGTTATCAGGACGCCATTATAATAATATATCAAAAACATTCTTAATATTTCTGTTGCAATGCCCTATACTGCATGTTTTACTGTTGGTTAGACATATCGTTACTCCTTCCCTGAAACGACCTTTCTCCAGAGATAAAGGTTTCAAATATCTCCCAAACGAGAGTTTAATACAAACGACAGCGTATTTCATGACTTCTCTTTGTACTTTTTTTGTAAATGGCGGGCCCGAATATAGCACATTTAATTTTTTGCTCCCTCCCCTTCCCCGCCCCGTTGGAAGATTTGAAGCGTCTACCGTCCCTGGAGACCCATTCGTTCGGCACGATGTTGTTTTACCTGAAAACACTCGGCCCACCTCATGGGGTTGGCGCGGCGTGGGGCATACGAACTGCCACTCCTCTCGATCTCCCTTCGTCGGGAGACTTGGAACGTCCACCATCTTCCAGGAACCATTT
>JBDWQI010000011.1:0-9287 GCA_039986635.1 Sulfitobacter sp. | reverse complement strand
TTGCCGTCATACACGTTCAATCGAGGCCACTTACATTTTTCCCACCGTATGATAGCAGGATTGCACCTGTGGCGATACGACACGGCATAGCTATTCATCGGGTCGGTTTATTCAGTGGTGGTTGGCGTAGTGTGCGTTTCGTTTATCTAACAAATGCTTAGTAAGTGGCTCGAATATCTCTTTAGTAGTACTTATTGTCTTTTTGTAAGCGAACCCAAAGGACGATAAGGAAGCACACACCTGATCGCCATGGTACATACCTGAACGTCACGTGTGAACACTTGTTATTCCCAATAGCCGTTATATTCCCACCAATACTTGGGCAGTGCTGACAAACGGGATCTTACAACCCTTGGAATAAAGGGTTCGGGCCTAACCTCTAGACGGACACCCCGTTGTGAATTCGTTTGACGTACACCATACCCGCCGAGGTAGCAATGCGCGCAATAGGTATATAAAACATTCATAAATGTTACATATTACACGCAGTACGTGTAATATGTCATAGATGGCAAACATTACCGACAGTAGTACGTATCTTGCAGCACCGCGATCAAATAGAGGCACTAAACGTCGAGGATATGATTTTCGACAAATGTGCGAACACTAGCATTGTCGGTTTGCCGCCAATCCCAGCTATCACCATTGTTTGCCAGTACAGCCCGGGTGGTGGAGGAGGGGGTGGATTTACGATGACAACGCCACTCATTTGCAATCCTGTGGACCATGTCATCTAGTGGTCGACCACTCTTTGGTCGCCGATGTACTTACCTAAATGTCTCCCCTCTGTGTGATCCCACAAACCTCGTTCCGTTGTTCAGGTGCAGTTCTGGGTGGAGTAACACCTCATGCATTTCTTTCAAGGCCTGGACACCCTTTAGCTGGGACCCCACTACGTGGTTCTAGTTCTTACACTCTACGTCGTCGCGTTTTTGTTTGGCCATAGACTACTAGCGTTGTAACGGTGCAGTACATTATAGCCGTCGATATGACGCGCGGTTTTTCAGCGACGATGTATTCCATCGAGGGGTGCACTCGATAGCCTATCCGGCCGTGTGAGGGCATATGTACTGACTGGATGTTGCGCCTAGATGTTTGGTATTCACAAACAGTGAAGTGGGGATGTCGTCAGTTGCACGACTTCGGTGTCCACATAAAGAGCGCCACAGGCTACGCAGCGATTGAATGTTTGATTGTGAGAAACGTAGTATCTTCACGGCTGGTTTCGGACGATTGTTGTCAAGGTTGTCAGTTAGCGTTGACAACTTAGTTGCATATGGTCAATCCGAACGAATGACGCAGGAGTCTATCGCTGTGGCATACCAAGCACCGGCCTGGGTACGGTAAAAGAGGCGATATGTATGAGAGCACGGGGGCTTTGTTCTAGATAGGAACTGTCGGTCGCACGAAAAGGGTAAAATCGTTCTCGAGCGTGTATGTGCATTTGGTCACCAATCCGCAGTGAACGAGGCCCCGCTGGGTAAGCGGTCCGATCTTTGTGAGGGCTCGAAATGAATCAAACCAATACTCGTACTTACAAACGTTAGCCGCTACGGCCTCGTCCGGGCTGATGGTTGTGAATGCTTGCAAACGATTGCCACGAACGCTTGGTGATTTTATTGGCTTAACCAATTATGGACTGCGGTCTGGCTTTCTGCACAACCTCCTTCGAATTTGACTTGGTTGCCCCCCAAAGTGAACTGCAGTAATGACGGCGTCAAGGCCGAAGCTCTCGCGCCTGGTACCATCGTCGTAGGCTCTTGAGATGGCCTCGGTTGCCATAAATCCAATCAGTTCAATAGGAATCCTCGTGTTTGCTCTTTGGCGAGCTGCGCGGTTATAATCTTACTGATAGTTCATGGAGGAGAACGAGGCCTCGTTGGATTGCTCCCACCGCCTTCTACTGACACCGGTAACTTCGATTTCATTATTAGTGTCACATTATTCGGCATCGCCGTCATGATGGTACCGACGGCGCCTCGGAATGTGTGTGGGCACGCCACGTTATGTTATACCATCGACACAGTAGTGGCCTTTGTTGGTATGTCAAAAACAGTTGGGAGTGCGGAAGGAAGCACAAAGCGTGTCCGCGACGTTGTTGTGTGTTCACCCCAGTTCTGAGACATACGTCAGTTAAAGAAAATCGACTTTTGTAGGTGCATTTTAGGGTACAAATGTTAGTGATACTATCGCGGTGGCTATGTCCTAAATACGTTTGTGTCAAAACATGAGCAACGCGACGTTGTGCTGGCATGCAGCAACTGCAAAAATATCTCAATTCCAAAATTGCTCCGCGTAAAAGAAAAACGGTATGGAGAGAAGACCACGTACTATTGACTCTCTAAGTGTTGTTTATCCCCCCAAATCTTCACTAGAGCGAATCGGTAGGTAAATATTCGCGCACCGTGGACTTTGCCGTAGATTTATGCACTAGTCTTCAATGGAATCAGCGACTCCTCCATCGAAAAGACACAGTCCATTGCGTGTCGAGTATTCAACCTTTCCCAGCGACTGAAAATACGCTTCACAGATGGTCAACATATTTCGCCACAGAGTCTCCTTGGGCCAGGAGCGTCACAATACCATAACCCAGATGGTGCACGGTACTACGATCAGGAGGAAAACGTTTTTCAAGTTACATGGGCCATCTTGTACGACGTTGCAGCGTGATTCGATTTTGCAAATGCGCGTGTTGTTCGTACGCCCGACAGGATGTATTCGCAAAGATAGTAAGCGTCATTCTGCAGTGATCAACGTTAGAAAAAATATTATCGGGGTCCATCCCACATGTTGAACACTCAGGCATCCAGAAGTCGGCAGAGGGTAGTTTAGGCTATCCCGGTATGTATTCCCGAGGTATACAATATGGTGTCTCGTGAGTCAAAAGCTAACAACGAGAGAATCAAAATGCCTGTACCTGAACAACAGAGTGAAGGTATCTCAGAAACCTGGCAACCACGATTTCAGAGGCTAGAAAAATAAGTGATGCTCATACATCTATGCGGGGCCCAACAAATGCGTGATGGTCAGCGACACGGTTCTCATACGGTATGCCGAACGGACATGTACCCAAATGTTGTATTGGGCAATCATCGAGTAACCTTCTGACAAATATATTTTGTGTGTGAATTTGATGCCTATCATCGCCAAAACGTGCTCCAGATTTTTTCTAGGGTACATGAATGCGGAAGTAGTGGCTTATTCAGACTTCCGACATAACCGGTACGCGTGAGGTAAGAGGCTCGCTCGCCGGCGTTTGCATATACCATTCGTGCATAGGTGCCAATTGATCAAGTTGAATGCTTGGTCAGGTACTGGGCGGCACCCACTGTCCTACGTTCGACGACAAGGGAAGTGTGACCGGGTAGCGTTCGAGTTCAATACCGCAAGCGAACGTAGCCTTCAGTATATCGCGCATCTATCCCTCTCCTGAAACATCGGAGGCAACGCGACATTCGATTTGACTTCGGAATTGCTTCGAATTGGGGTGTGGTATGATCAATACCATCATGTTGAAAACACAGCGAGTTAGGTGCGCTGCAGGTGTACGAGGTACTCTACCGTACTGTAGTACAACTAAGACGCTAACCACCTCAAAATTATAGTTTAATGTTCGAACAAACCACCCTACGATTGGCTGCGACGACAGCAAGGAAACATATGTAGACACGGCGGCGTTATTTACTGCCATACTCAGTTGTTGTTGACCACACACATATCCCTCGTCCTACGGAGTCTCTGTGATTGTCTCAAAAACAACATAATGTGAAGTAGAGGTTCGGAAGTTAGTAATAACGCCGTACATGTATTATATGAAGAGGACAGAATACAGTATGTACTTATGGTACGTATTACAATGCACGTGGAAATATTTTACAGGAGAGTACGAACAGCCAACACGTCATAATACACGGACATCGTCAAGTATCCATACTAAAATATTGTTGACAACGCAAACCGTAATGCAAATACAGCCATTGCGACTGCCTTCCGACAAGGCGCAGTGTCAGCTTCTTAGTTGACCACCAAAAACCATCGCCTGAAGAAAACCTTTCGGCAGAAACCGATGCACGCAGAAACGTTTCCATATTAGCTTCGTACCATACTACCATTACCTTTTGCTCGCTCATGTGAAGGTAGGGAGGACCTATCTATGGTCCCCCATTGCCTGTTCTATTTCTGCGTACGTTCTGCTTTCGACATTTTGTCCCCCTGGTTGAATCAGTACCAGACAGAAAGTTAACTCGGATATTTTAGGCTTGAAATGCATTTTTTTTGTTTTCCATAAGCCTTATCCCATCGTGGGGTGCTGATTACGTTGCGACGTAGGGAAGCCTTACGAGTCGCGCGAACATGCCAGATAGATATGACTTTGAATGGAATGGTGGCAACATGGATAAAATAACAAAACTTGTAACAACTCCAAAATAATATTTCAGCAAGGCCGGTACATGGCGACAGACGGCCATGCATTTCTGCCCTAACAAACCGACACACACATCAACAGCCGTGACATGGAGCACTACTGTAGCTTCTAAGTGGCGTGTGAAGCGAGCTGTCCCCCAAAAATACTCTTCGTAAGCGGTTGGACATGGTTAAGTCGCTGGTGGTGTGATGTACGGCTGCTTGTTCTTCTTATGCTGGGAGGCGAACGCCCTTCAGCAGCTGAACGTTGTCCGCGACACGACTACAGCTAGAAATGTCTGCAGCTCTACGAGACAAGCTCTCAAGAGTAACGACGGGGTGGTGTCATGACGAAACACTAGTGACAACGAAAGGGCCACCGGGAGCACGTGTATGGTCCTCACCTCTTTAATATCTCCTTCCGTGTTTTGTTCCCTTTTATTTATCGGTTTGAACACTGATATTAAACATTTCTTTCGGACGAAGAAATGCATTTTTACAAACTAAGAAACTGCAAGCGCCACCGGCATGTTCGAATTCACGAACTCCATTTCGTAAGTCATTTTTTAGGGAAGTTGGTGGTATAGGTAGAACGCGATGAACGCCTATGTCGTCCTTTTTATTTCGAGGCCTGGTTTCCTGTTGGGGAAGCGACAATGAATATGTTTTTGGAAAATTCCGGAATTATTCGGGATAGAACGGAACCCGAACGAATACCCGGGTGTATTATTACCGTTTCCCCCTCTTTAAGCCATACGAACGTTTGTCTTGCAAAACCAACGACACACATATTTGAAAGGTAATCTCTGAGGTACGAAGCAAACATGACAAAGTCTCTACGACTACCCCTAATATTCCTTTGATGCGACGCCGGTTGGGGTACATCATGAACCCGTGCTCAGTCTTACACACGCGATAATATCTAAAATTGTCTCTGCGAGTGCGACCCTGACAACAAATATTGTTGAACAGGGTTTCTCTGTACACCATGGATGCAATAAAGTCACTCTATTTGAATGGGTTACATACTGGAGCGTGTTACCTTTGGGTGGCGCTGCTCGAATGCGGGAGATGACCGAGCTGCGGTAACGAAGGGCTCTGTCAGAAATAACCCTATCATCTTTTCCTTGATACGAACACTGTAGTATTCAGTCGAAAGGTGATAGCGATGTAATCTAAGGCGTTGGTGGGTGTAAGCTTGCCTTGGCGATGGTCCGCACACCTTGGCGGTGGTCCGAACCCGCTTCGACGGCCTGCACAAGTATATGGTTTAGAGCAAGAGTTCTGTGAATCGCATGCTGCAGCTATTACTGGGACGGTGTTTTCGCCAGGTTGTCCAACGTCAAAAGGGCGAATTCTTCGACATTCAATAGTGCAAAATTGTACGATCTCATAAAAGCTGATGTTGGCTGTAATACAGACGGCATTCATCCAGGATTGTGCAGAAATTTCTCCGGGAATTTGTTAAACTTTGGTTTGTACACATGCATGGTCTAATTTCATAGACGTCAAACACGCCGAGAACAGTCTACGACATAAAGCAGGCATTCCATGATGGATCCAATGTGTCCGTGCGTCTGTTAACTGAAATATTTCGTAGTGCTGCGTGAAGCGGAAAACGATCCGTACCGCAAGGCAGTACAAGAAACCTATTTCCAACATAGTATTTTTCTACTTGACGTGCCCTAGGCAAGGTGTGGTAAACGGGAGAGGTCCGTGTTATTTCATGCCCTTATATCTTCTAAATATCCTGTACGAAAGTCAAGGTATGCAATAGCGAAGCAGACACCATAATTTTGGACAAATAAAAAAGGCATGGAACGCGGAAGGACACGTTGATCAGAACACACTATTGGAACCGAACTCACCCAGATTTATTTTAGTTCATCTGTACGTGAAACGGGCGGTATTGTGTGGCGTCTGGGAATCTCATCGAAGCCATCATTTGAGTTGAAGATAAATAAATTTAGGAGGAGAAACAAAAACGTGTTACTCATACTAAGAATATTTTTACGTCATCGACTGACTAGGAGTTGCAGGTGGTGAAGCGTTTAAATAATAGATTTGTCTAACGTGGGTTGTTAGAGGAGTGGCCCTGTACTGTAACAATATAATAACGTGTTGTACCTCTCAGGCCAACACTGCAGCAAGTTCAATATTGAACTACAACACATATATCGTTAAGCATCAACACTCCTTGAGCAACTCACTCAGCTTCCAATATCTTTTGAGAAACAATCGTTCCCCCGATAGAACCAGCTTGTGCCTGCTGTGAACTTTGTGTTTCTGGTCAGCTGGTACACCACCAGGTCAAACCACATTGAGTACTGATCACTACTTTTAGGCCTTTCTCTGTGCCAATCAATAGCTAAATGTTTAATGATATGTCGTATTTCAAAAACAGATCCTGAAGAGGATGTAAGGCTGTAACTAATCTCCATTGCTTTGCGGAAACAATAGTACCAACTTCCCGCCCTCCCCTTGGTCACAAATTGACTTGTTCAACGAACAGTTGTGAAACGTATGTAGACATGTACAGGTCGTGTTATACACTTCCTGGATAAATACTCCTATGGCCCCGCTTTCTCGAGGCAGCGCTGACAAAACCGATGTTGAAAACATTTGGGTCAAATCCCGAGTTTGGACTTGACGACCCGACGGACGCGAGATATTTATTGGTTTACATGCACACCTTACCCGCCGAGCCAGTAGCCCGCACCGACTCCTATCTTAGCAGGTTCGGTGTTTCTAAAACATACACGGTAGCATGTAATTGTCGCTCTTTGAGCACTGTAACTACGATTGGACTATAATTTCTTTCTAGTATATATTTATCGATACTTGTGCGCACTAACATTGACAGTTTTCCTCTCACGTCAGCCGAGACAATGCTCCCGAGTACCGCCCGTCTGGCCGGGGGGGGAGGGTGCTCTTAATCCATCGATCCAAAAATAACTTATCCCTGTGCCCGATGAAAATTACGATGGGATCTGCCCCTGTTTGGCCATCGATATATTTGCACAACGATTTCTCCCCTGAACGGTTTCACTAACCCTACTGCACTGCTCAGGTGCAGTTATGGGTGGAGCTACGCCTCCACTGATTCTTTCAGGGCCTTCACATCGCTACACAGAGATATCCATTTGTAATGTCTTTGTTGTGGTATTTCGTTGGGTTGTATCCCTCAAACAGTGTGCTGACATACTAAGAGGATCACGTACACTACTCTTTTTGTGTGCGAATCTCGCCCACGGTCTGTCCATTAAGGGGATACGCACATTGGGCACAATCACCTGTGTGAGGTCGTTTTCACTAGCTGGCTCGCTTTTTATGTGTGTGACCTTGGCGAACAGTGTCGTGGAGTGGTCATCGGCTACAAGGGTTTGATACTAACACAACAGCACCACAATCTTGGCGTCGATTGCACGTTTTTAAGGGGAAGACATTGTATCATCACGGCGGCAACGGGACTAGTGACTTCAGCTTCAAGGTTGTCAGTTCGAGCTGATGCATGGAGAGTAGGGCTCAGAGCAGATGAAATACTATATTTGTGTAACTGTGGCGAACGGAATACAGGTAGATAGCTATCTATCGAACAAGGCTTGACGTACCGATGCATGGATGGGTGTTTGTACGGGCATATACCGAGGCAGTGTCGGTCGCACAGAGGGGAAAAGGTCGCTGTAGAGTGAGCACGCGCTTTGTCCTCCTCGAAGTGAAGGGAGCACCGCTTGGAAAATGATCGGATAACGTCGACTACATCAGGATAAAATTGTCCGTATAAGGGGCTCAAACTAAGCATCGATAACCTCGCGCCTACACGCGTCCGTTCAAGCGGCCTCGTCCGTACTCATATATTGGTGTCTGAGCGCCAAGGTCTGCCACCATTTACCCATAGGCACCATTGATATCTGCGTTGTTGATTTCTGTTCTTGTGAATTCAGGTGTTCAAACGCTATTCGCATGTTTACTATTCGGGGTTGTGAAAAAAAATCGCGGTCTTTCCCACGCCCATCGACTGTCAAGGGACAGGTTGGGTCCGTCACGTACCTTGTTTTCGTCGAAATCTCAACGGTTGGTTATAGCAATACCATATGCATGATCTTGTTTGTCGCGATCCTTATAACTGACATAACATGGGCTCCGTCGGCGGTGCAAATACCATTTAGTACTTCATGATGAAGCACCGAGGGCCGTCGTTTCGTTTGTGTACTCGCCCCGAGTCTGAGGCCAATGTAGATAAGGCAAAAATGGAAAGAGCACTAGAGCTCTGAGTACTAACGGTCCTGACCGGAAGGACCTTCGTCATACCTGGTATTCGTTTAGCACTGAGACGTGAGAAATAGAGCGTTGTACTGTTAATACCATGCTCTCACTTCGTTTCGCGCAAGACAGAAAATTTACAGACAGAAGAGCACACACTAATAAATCTGTGCAGCACATGTATTCATATGATATATTTTCACAAGCTTTGACGCTTCCTTCGTACATAAGCGTGATAGGGTCGTGACATGCTCCCACCGATATTACTGGTCGTCATACACGGGGCTCTGTACTATGGTACATAAATGGTGTATACCGCTTTATATAGTCATGCTGCTGTGGTGCGAGAAGAGGGATGATACTCCTTTTACATTTTTCAAGGGGTAATGTAAAGGTCAAGTTCCTCTACCGACAACCATAGTTGCATCAGGGGAGCGTATAGGGATATCGACGTAGATATCAACATACACGAAGTATGTTGTTATGCAGACACTTTGCACGATATTACTGAGTACCGGTGTTCACGACGCGGGGTATTATAATAAGCGATCAGTCTCCAGTTTGTTCCATTGTCGGTGTACTCTATATCCAATAGATCATTGTCCCTGTCTATTATTCAA
>JBDWQI010000010.1:0-32548 GCA_039986635.1 Sulfitobacter sp. | reverse complement strand
CGTGCTTGCAGACGAAGGCTACATCCGTGGCTACGAAGCAAAAACGGGCGCCGATGGCCACCCCGCGATTGAAATCAGCCTCAAGTACTACGAAGGCGAACCTGTTATTCGTGAGCTGAAGCGGGTTTCCAAGCCCGGTCGTCGCGTCTACATGGCCGTCAATGACATCCCCGTTGTCCGTCAGGGCCTCGGCGTGTCGATTGTCTCCACCTCCAAAGGTGTGATGTCGGACGCATCTGCACGCTCTGCCAATGTTGGCGGCGAAGTGCTCTGCACCGTATTCTAAGGAGAAGACAATGTCTCGTATTGGTAAGAAACCAGTCGCCATGCCTTCGGGCGTCTCGGCATCGGTGAGCGGTCAGACGATCGAAGTGAAGGGCCCCAAGGGCACCCGCAGCTTCCGCGCAACTGACGACGTGACCCTGACGGTCGAAGACGATGCAATCTCTGTGGCACCGCGTGGCAAGTCCAAGCGCGCGCGTCAGCAGTGGGGCATGTCCCGCACCATGATTGAAAACCTCGTGACCGGCGTCACCGAGGGCTTCAAGAAGGAGCTGGAAATCCAGGGTGTTGGTTATCGTGCGGCCGTCAATGGCAACACGCTGAAACTGAACCTCGGCCTCAGCCACGATGTTGACTACGTTGCGCCCGAAGGCGTCACCGTAACGGCACCGAAGCAGACCGAAATCGTTGTGGAAGGCATTGACGAACAGCTTGTTGGTCAGGTCGCCGCGAACATCCGCGCATGGCGCAAGCCCGAGCCCTATAAGGGCAAAGGCATCCGCTATAAGGGTGAGTTCGTGTTCCGCAAAGAAGGCAAGAAGAAGTAAGGACACAAGGACATGGCAAACAGCAAAAGAACACTGTTCATCAAACGCCGTCTGCGCGTTCGGAACAAACTTCGCCGCGTGAACGCAGGGCGTATGCGCCTTTCCGTGCACCGCTCAAACAAGAACATCTCGGTTCAACTGATCGACGACGTAAACGGCAAGACACTTGCCGCCGCATCTTCGCTCGAAAAGGACTTGGGTATTGTTGGCAAGAACAACATCGAAGCGGCCACCAAAGTAGGCGCGGCAATTGCCGAGCGTGCCAAGAAGGCTGGTGTTGAAGAAGCATATTTTGACCGGGGCGGTTTCCTGTTCCACGGCAAGATCAAGGCGCTTGCAGATGCGGCCCGCGAAGGCGGTCTGAAAATTTGATGTCTGTGGTGCGCAGCAGATGCGCACCTTGCGTCGGATAACAAAACTGTAGGGTGCGCAGCCAATGCGCACCTTCGATGATCGGGGGGCAAGTCGGCCCACCGCGATTGACAAAAACGGGCGCTTGCCCACCATAAAAGGATGTTCTCATGGCAGAACGTGAAAACCGTCGCGGTCCGCGCCGCGATCGTGACGAAGCACCGGAATTTGCTGACCGTTTGGTCGCCATCAACCGCGTGTCCAAGACCGTAAAAGGTGGTAAGCGTTTTGGCTTTGCCGCGTTGGTTGTTGTTGGTGACCAAAAAGGTCGTGTGGGTTTTGGCAAAGGTAAAGCCAAGGAAGTGCCCGAAGCGATCCGTAAGGCCACAGAACAGGCCAAGCGTCAGATGATCCGCGTTCAGCTGCGTGAAGGTCGGACATTGCACCACGATATGGAAGGCCGTCACGGCGCCGGTAAAGTGGTTATGCGGACGGCCCCTGAAGGGACCGGGATCATCGCAGGTGGTCCAATGCGTGCTGTGTTTGAAATGCTGGGCGTTAAGGATGTTGTGTCCAAGTCCATCGGTTCGCAGAACCCCTACAACATGATCCGCGCCACTATGGACGGTCTGCGCAAGGAATCTTCTCCGCGCTCCGTTGCGCAGCGTCGCGGCAAGAAAGTTGCAGACATCCTGCCCAAGACGGACGCACCCGCGCCCGCCCCAGCTGAGGAGGCCTAAACCATGGCGAAGACGATTGTTGTTAAACAGATTGGTTCTCCAATCCGTCGCCCCGCAAAACAGCGTGCAACGCTGGTTGGGCTGGGCCTGAACAAAATGCACAAGACACGTGAGCTGGAAGATACACCTTCTGTGCGCGGTATGATCAACAAGATCAGCCACATGGTCGAGATTGTGGAGGAGAAGGGCTAGTCCTTTCTTCGGAATCTAAAAGTAAAGAAACCCCGGCGAGCGATTGCCGGGGTTTTTCTTGTCTTGCGGATGTTGTGTTGGCCGATTGTCCTAGCGCGTCAAAATAGGCGGAGCATTTTCGGCTTTGCGTGTGGCTTGGGTCAACCCAAAGCTGAGACTTTGACCGATGCGATGGGCGATGAGCGACCAATGGTCAGCTTTGGCGGGGGGGAGTGAAGATGTTAAAACTTCATCGAAGATCCCAAGCCAAATTGGGAAATGGTCAGGTTTGACATTTTTGGCGGCGATGTGTTTTTGCATCGGGTTTGCCGAATACCCTTTTTCGCGCAGCAAGGCGCCGAACCAAAATAGCGCGATTTTTTCTTCATGTGCAGGCCAGGCACTCACATGTTGGCCAAAGATCGGCCCGAGGTCGGGATGTTCCCGAACACGCGCATAGAAACGCGAAACAACCGTGCGAATCTCTGCATGGGTCAGGTTTGGAATCACGGCTAAGGACATCAGGTCACTACATTCCACAAAACGATCAAACAGATGATCAAATATATCAGCGAATTCAACAACCAACGCAGAAGCCCGGCGTCTCCGTCAGGGTCGACCCCCATGCGTTTACAAATCGCATTTCCTGGCCAAAACAGAATATTTGCTATCAGTTCCATGGAGAGCTCCTTTAATACGTATTTTAGATGCGTAATATATAGGCTTTTAAATCCGCATATGAAATACTAAAAAAGACATATGCAGATTGATAAGTTCTCAGACTACGCATTGCGTGTTTTGATGGTTCTGGCCGTCAATCACCCCGAACGGGTATCTGTCCGCCATATCGCCGATTCCTTTTCGATATCAGAAAACCACGTTGCCAAAATTGCCACAGCACTTGTGCGAGAGGGGTATGTTATTTCGCAACGTGGGAGGTCCGGAGGATTGAGCCTTGCGATTGCACCGGGTGAGGCATCGATTGGCGCTGTGTTGAGGGCAATAAAAGGGACACCGCCGGTTGCGGAATGTTTTGGTGATGCCTCGGCCTGTCGGATCATGCCCGCATGTGGTCTGCGTGGCCCCTTAAAAGAGGCGCAAGAAGCGTTTTTTTCGGTGCTTGATCGATACACGCTTGCTGATATCACAATGCATCGGCAGTTGTTATCACAGCTGTTGGGATAGTCCGCTCTTGATCCCAGCCCGCACCGGCTCTATACGCCTCCGGTGGCCCCGAATCCGGTCACCTTTAACATTGAAACGCCGTGTCTGACCGCTCCCGTCGCTGGGGGTCATTTCCGGCAAAAGGAGAAGCGACATGAAATTGAATGAACTGTCTGACAACCCAGGCGCCACCAAAAAACGCAAGCGCGTTGGTCGTGGGCCCGGTTCTGGCACTGGTAAGATGGGTGGCCGTGGTATCAAAGGTCAAAAATCCCGTTCAGGTGTGGCGATTAATGGCTACGAAGGTGGCCAGATGCCCCTGTACCAACGTTTGCCAAAACGTGGTTTTAACAAACCAAACCGCAAGTCTTTTGCTGTGGTAAACCTTGGTCTGATCCAAAAATTCATCGACGCCAAAAAACTGGATGCCAAAAAGCCAGTTGACGCGGCTGCTTTGATTGCATCTGGCCTTGTGCGTCGTGAACTGGACGGTATCCGGGTTTTGGCCAAAGGCGAGATCACCAGCAAGGTTGAACTGCATGTCGCAGGCGCTTCCAAATCCGCAGTAGATGCGGTGGAAAAAGCCGGCGGGAGCGTGACCGTTGCAACTAAAGTGGAAGCGGCGGCAGAGTAAACCGCGTTCAAGGCTTGTGAGCGGGCGATGACCCGCTTACATAGATTTGACAAGTTTTCTGGGACGCCGCCCGCTGGAAAGCAGTAGGGCGGCGTTTGCACAACCAACGAAAAGAGACCTGACATGGTATCAGCCGTCGAAAACATGGCCGCCAACACCAGCTGGGCCGCATTGGGCAAGGCAACTGACTTGCGCAATCGGATCCTGTTTACGCTGGGGTTGCTGATTGTTTACCGCCTTGGCACATTTATCCCGGTTCCGGGCATCGATGGCGGCGCATTGCGCCAGTTCATGGATAGTGCGGGGCAGGGTATCGGCGGAATGGTGTCGATGTTTACCGGTGGTGCTTTGGGACGGATGGGTATCTTTGCCCTCGGGATCATGCCTTATATTTCGGCTTCGATCATCGTGCAGCTTTTGGGGTCGATGTATGGCCCTTGGGAGCAGTTGAAGAAAGAGGGTGAGCAGGGGCGTAAGAAGCTTAACCAATATACGCGCTATGGGACGGTGGCCTTGGCCACTTTGCAGGCCTATGGCTTGGCGGTGTCACTGGAAGCGGGGGACATCGCCGCCGATCCGGGCCTGTATTTCCGCATTGCCTGTATGATCACCCTTGTGGGCGGTACAATGTTCTTGATGTGGCTGGGTGAACAGATCACCGCGCGTGGCATCGGGAACGGCATCTCCTTGATCATCTTTGTGGGTATCATTGCGGAGGTTCCGGCCGCCATTGCACAGTTCTTTGCCTCTGGCCGGTCCGGTGCGATTAGCCCGGCAGTGATTGTTGGCGTGTTGTTGATGATTGTGGTGACGATCATGTTTGTGGTGTTCATGGAACGCGCCCTACGTAAGATCCACATCCAATATCCACGCCGTCAGGTCGGCATGAAGATGTATGACGGTGGGTCAAGCCACTTGCCTGTCAAGGTAAACCCAGCGGGTGTTATCCCAGCGATTTTTGCATCATCGCTGTTGCTGCTGCCGATCACGATCAGCACGTTCTCAGGGAATTCAACAGGTCCGATTATGTCGGTTTTGTTGGCCAATTTTGGCCCGGGACAACCGCTCTATCTGTTGTTCTTCATCGCGATGATCGTGTTCTTTGCCTATTTCTATACGTTCAACGTCAGCTTTAAGCCTGATGATGTGGCCGACAACCTGAAGAACCAAAATGGGTTTGTGCCGGGTATCCGACCGGGCAAGAAGACGGCGGAGTATTTGGAATACGTGGTCAACCGCATTTTGGTGCTGGGGTCTGGATATCTGGCGCTGGTCTGTGTCTTCCCGGAAATCCTGCGTGGCCAATTTGCGATCCCATTCTACTTTGGCGGGACATCGGTATTGATCGTTGTGTCGGTCACAATGGATACAATCCAACAGGTTCAAAGCCATCTGCTTGCCCATCAATACGAAGGTCTGCTTGAAAAATCGCAGCTTCGCGGTAAGGGTAAAGGCGGAAAAGGTACACGCAAAAAACGGAGCCCTGTACGTCGATGAATATTATTCTACTTGGGCCACCCGGCGCTGGCAAAGGGACGCAAGCGCAACATCTGGTTGAAACACGTAACATGGTGCAGCTGAGCACAGGTGACATGTTGCGTGAGGCCAAGTCTTCGGGAACGGAGATGGGCAATATGGTTGCAGGCGTCATGGAGCGTGGCGAGTTGGTTACCGATGAGATCGTCATTGGTCTGATCCGCGAGAAGCTTGAAGGTGACAACAAAGGCGGTTTCATCTTTGATGGGTTTCCACGCACGTTGGAGCAAGCGGATGCCTTGGCGTCTTTGCTGCAGGACGTGGGGCAGGGTGTCGATCATGTGATCGAGCTGCAGGTCAATGATGAGGTTCTGGTAGATCGTATCGTAGGTCGCGCGGAAGAAGCGCGCAAAGCCGGGCAGCCGGTGCGTGCGGATGACAATGCTGAAAGCCTGAAAGTCCGATTGATGGCCTACTACAAGCAGACATCTCCTTTGATCGGCTATTATTATGGCAAAGAGATGTTGAGCCGGGTTGATGGCTTGGGCGAAATCGCGACTGTTCAGAAAGATATTTCGGCAGTACTCGACGCGTGACTTGGGGCGGGCATTTTAAAAATGCCCGATCTGAGTTCATTATGGAAACCAACGTTGAGCGCCTGCTTTTCGTGTTGGGTTGACGTCACTCATAAAACGCCATAATCAGCGCTATCTCGAATGAGAATCAATTTGTGGTGACGGTCGCACCTGACCCACAAGATCACCTGATCAGCTTTAGCCCGGTGGCTTTTACGCCTCGGGCTTATGTTGTGAAAAAAGGGTCTGGAATGACGGACCCGCAACGAAAAGGAATTGCACACGTGGCACGTATTGCCGGCGTAAACATCCCGACTGCAAAGCGGGTTCCAATCGCCCTCACTTATATCACTGGTATCGGAAACTCATCAGCTGCTGCGATCTGCGAAGCTGTTGGCATCGACGTCACACGTCGCATAAATGAGCTTTCTGACGCTGAAGTTCTAAAAATTCGCGAACACATCGACGAAAACTACACCGTCGAAGGTGACCTGCGTCGTGACACGCAGATGAACATCAAACGTCTGATGGACCTTGGTTGCTACCGTGGCCTGCGCCATCGTCGTAACCTGCCGGTGCGCGGTCAGCGTACACACACCAACGCTCGCACACGCAAAGGCCCTGCAAAGGCCATTGCTGGTAAGAAGAAATAAGGGAGGGCTGAGTAAATGGCACGTGATGCACGCAAGACCAAGCGTAAGGTCTCCAAGAATATCGCCGCAGGTGTGGCGCATGTGAACTCTTCGTTCAACAACACCAAAATTCTGATTTCTGATGTGCAGGGCAATGCGATCTCTTGGTCGTCCGCTGGTACAATGGGCTTTAAGGGTTCGCGGAAATCCACACCTTATGCGGCACAGATGGCTGCAGAAGATGCCGGCCGCAAGGCGCAGGAACACGGTGTTAAGACGCTGGAAGTTGAGGTGCAGGGCCCCGGTTCCGGTCGTGAATCTGCACTGCGCGCTCTTGCAGCTGCTGGTTTCAACATCACATCGATCCGTGATGTGACACCGATGGCTCACAACGGCTGTCGCCCGCCAAAGCGCCGCCGCGTTTAAGGTATTATACGATCGGGGTCTGCGTGCGTGCATGCAGGCTCCCTACTGCTTTATTGAAACCTCGAGCGTTTGTGCCGTTCGGAACATGAGGCACAAACAAGAATGGAGGGACGCATGATCCACAAAAATTGGGCTGAACTGATTAAACCTGCGCAGCTGGACGTGAAGCCGGGCAATGACCCTGCTCGCAAAGCCACCGTAACGGCAGAACCGCTGGAACGAGGTTTTGGTCTGACCATGGGCAACGCGCTGCGCCGTGTGTTGATGTCCTCTCTGCAGGGTGCAGCGATCACATCTGTTCAGATCGACAATGTGCTGCACGAATTTTCATCTGTTGCAGGTGTCCGGGAAGATGTCACAGACATCATTTTGAACCTCAAAGGTGTATCTATTCGCATGGAAGTTGAAGGGCCAAAGCGGCTTTCAATTTCAGCAAAAGGTCCTGGTGTTGTGACCGCGGGTGATATTTCAGAATCAGCAGGCATTGAGATTTTGAACCGTGATCATGTGATCTGTCACTTGGACGATGGTGCAGATGTGTACATGGAGCTGACGGTTAACACCGGCAAGGGGTATGTGTCCGCTGAAAAGAACAAGCCTGAGGATGCGCCCATTGGGTTGATTCCGATCGATGCGATTTATTCGCCGGTCAAGAAGGTCAGCTATGATGTGCAGCCGACCCGCGAAGGTCAGGTCCTGGACTATGACAAGTTGACCATGAAGGTAGAGACTGACGGCTCCATCACTCCGGATGATGCGGTGGCTTTTGCTGCCCGTATTTTGCAGGATCAATTGGGTATCTTTGTGAACTTTGATGAACCTGAATCAGCGTCCCGTGCGGATGAAGATGATGGTCTTGAGTTCAACCCGCTGTTGCTCAAGAAAGTGGACGAGCTGGAATTGTCAGTGCGGTCTGCGAACTGCCTCAAGAACGACAATATCGTATATATTGGCGATCTGATCCAGAAAACCGAAGCGGAAATGCTGCGCACACCGAACTTTGGCCGGAAATCTTTGAACGAAATCAAAGAAGTGTTGTCGGGTATGGGGCTACACCTTGGCATGGACGTTGAGGACTGGCCACCGGACAACATCGAAGATCTGGCAAAGAAGTTTGAAGACAACTTTTAAGCCATATGGGTGGGCCTGAGGCCCCCCTTACAGGGCGGTTCGGACACGTAAGGTGGACGTCCCGTCCACCCCGAAGTGGGTCGCAGACCCACCTTACACCAAGGGCATGATGCCCCAAGGAGAGCCGAGGACACGCATCCGCGGCCAGACAAAGTAAAAACGCCCGTAGAGGGCACGAATGGAGAATAGAAAATGCGTCACGCACGTGGATATCGCCGCCTAAATCGCACACATGAGCACCGTAAGGCGCTTTGGGCGAACATGGCAGGCTCGCTCATCGAACATGAGCAAATCAAAACAACGCTTCCTAAAGCAAAAGAATTGCGCCCGATCATTGAAAAGATGATTACTTTGGCGAAACGGGGTGATTTGCACGCCCGTCGTCAGGCCGCAAGCAAGCTGAAGCAGGATGCTTATGTCGCAAAGTTGTTTGATGTGCTTGGGCCACGTTACAAAGACCGTCAGGGTGGGTATGTCCGTGTTCTGAAAGCCGGTTTTCGTTATGGTGACATGGCGCCAATGGCGATCATCGAATTTGTTGATCGTGATCGCGATGCCAAAGGGGCAGGCGATAAGGCGCGTCTGGCTGCGGAAGAAGCGGCAGAAGACTAAGAAATTTTCGCATGTTGCGATTGGAGAGCCCTGCCAACTGGCGGGGCTTTTTGTTTGTGCGGTAGGCGCAGCGGTATTTTTGGCCAAAAAGAGGAGAGGAGTTGCGTGTCCGGCCAAGGGTGCGCATATTTTGCGGTATGAGATATTTGGTATTCCTCCTTTTTTTGCTCGCAGCGCCGGTTGGGGCACAACAGGTGCCGACGAGTTTAGCGCAGATGCAGTTGAGTTTTGCTCCTTTGGTCAAAGAGGCGACCCCGGCTGTTGTGAACATCTATGCCAAGATCATTGCCGAGCCGCGGCGCACTCCGTTGCAAAGTGACCCGTTTTTCGAACGGTTTTTCCGCGATCCGTTTTCTGAGAAACCACGGGTGCAGAATTCTTTGGGATCGGGGGTGATCTTGTCTGAGGATGGGATTGTTGTGTCCAATTACCATGTTGTGGGTATGGCGACCGAAATCCGGGTGGTGTTGAGTGATCGCCGTGAATATGCGGCGCGGGTGTTGCTGGGGGATGCAGAGGCGGATTTGGCGATCCTGAAGATTGAGACGGGAGAGCCGTTACCATTTCTGGGATTGCGCGACAGCGAAAGCGTTGAGGTTGGGGAGCTTGCCCTTGCGATTGGAAACCCTTTTGGGGTGGGACAGACCGTCAGCAGTGGCATTGTGTCTGGGCTTGCGCGCAGCAGGGCGGGCGGCGGAAATTCAGGCTTGGGGTATTTCATTCAGACCGATGCACCAATTAACCCGGGCAATTCGGGTGGGGCATTGATTGACATGGCCGGGCGATTGATTGGGATTAACACGTCGATTTTGACGCGTTCCGGTGGATCGAACGGCATTGGTTTTGCGATACCGTCCGATCTGGTTGCGGCGTTTGTGGAACAGGCGCGGGCCGGGCGTACGGCATTTGCGCGTCCTTGGGCAGGAATTTCGGGGCAGCCGGTGGATGCGGATATGGCCGGGCCCTTGGGATTGGATCGCCCTGGCGGGATCATTGTGGCGGCAGTGCATAGCGCAAGTCCTTTTGCGCAGGCAGGGTTGTTGGTTGGCGATGTGATTACGCATGTCGGGGGGCAATCGGTGAATACGCCTGCCGAGATGATTTACCGGATGAGTGTTGCGGGGATGGGGGCGCAAGCGGGAGTTGACGTCATGCGGGATGGGCAATCGCAGCGTCTTGAGGTGGCGTTGATTGTGGCGCCGGATGAGCCTGAGCGAGATGCGTTTGTCATGGGGGAGCGCAGTTTGTTGCCGGGATTAACGTTGGTGCGGATCAACCCGGCGGTGATGGCTGAACTAAACTTGCCTCTGGAAAGTCAGGGTGTTGCGGTCACAGATGCGGGGCGTTTTGGACCTAGGATTGGATTGCGCAGCGGTGATGTGATTTTGGCGGTCAATGGGGATGACGTTACCCGGCCGGGCGACGTCGCTGCGATCCTTGAAGCGGCCGGGCGGCGCGTTGAGATGGTTATTCAACGTGGAGACAGGCGCAGTTTGATCCGGTTCCGCATCTGATGGCAGACTTGTTTGGATCCTCTGATGTCGTGCCTGAGACCGCGCATCGCCCGTTGGCGGATCGGTTAAGGCCGAGATCGTTGGGGGAGGTGATTGGACAGGACAAGGTTTTGGGATCGGAAGCGCCGCTGACGGTGATGTTGGCATCTGGTGCGTTGACATCGTTGATCTTTTGGGGCCCGCCCGGAGTGGGTAAGACCACCATTGCGCGGCTTTTGGCAGACGAGACCGACCTGCATTTTGTGCAAATATCCGCGATTTTCTCGGGTGTGCCGGAACTGCGCAAGGTTTTTGAGGCGGCCAAGATAAGGCGTCAAAACGGACAAGGTACATTGCTGTTTGTTGATGAGATTCATCGCTTTAACAAAGCACAGCAGGATGGGTTTTTGCCACATATGGAGGATGGCACAATCCTATTGGTTGGGGCGACAACCGAGAACCCAAGTTTTGAGCTGAATGCCGCTGTGATGAGCCGGGCGCAGGTGATGGTGCTGGAACGGTTGCCGCTTGAGGATCTGGAGTTGCTGGCACAACGCGCAGAGCAGGAACTGGACCGTACGTTGCCTTTGGATCGAGGTGCGCGCAACGCGTTGTTGGAAATGGCGGATGGCGATGGGCGTGCGTTGTTGAACCTGATTGAACAGGTTGCGGCCTGGCAGGTCGCGGCACCGTTGGAGAAAGCTGCTCTTGGGGCGCGGTTGATGCGGCGGGCCGCGCAATACGACAAAGGCGGGGATGCGCATTATAATCTGATTTCGGCTTTGCATAAGTCAGTGCGGGGATCAGACCCGGACGCAGCATTATATTGGTTTGCGCGGATGTTGGAGGGAGGCGAAGACCCCCGCTATTTGGCGCGGCGCATCACCCGCATGGCGGTGGAGGACATCGGGTTGGCCGACCCACAGGCGCAGGCGTTTTGTCTGCAATCCTGGGAGACCTATGAACGATTGGGATCGCCTGAAGGGGAATTGGCGCTGGGGCAGGCGGTGGCGTATCTGGCGTTGGCGCCGAAATCAAATGCGGGATATGCGGCCTATAAAGGCGCGCGGCGGTCTGCCAAAGAGACCGGATCAGAACCACCACCCAAACATATCCTGAATGCGCCGACAAAACTGATGAAAGAGCAGGGATATGGCGCGGGTTATGCCTATGATCACGACGCCGAAGATGGATTTTCAGGGCAGAATTACTTTCCAGACGGCATGGAACGGCCCGCGCTTTATGTGCCGGTGGAGCGTGGATTCGAGCGGGAGCTCAAAAAGCGGTTGGATTACTTTGCAAAATTACGCGCCAAGCGGGATGATCAGACCTGACGCCGCAGGAAACTTGACATTCCCAGTGCAAAGGCTGACAGAGCGGCCATGATTTCAACGATATTTCTTGTAGCCCTTGGTGGTGCCATTGGGGCAGCCCTTCGGTTTTTGTCCGGTATCGCAATCCTGCGTCTGGCCGGACCGTCGGAGTTTCCGATGGCTATTTTGTCGGTCAACATCATCGGGTCGTTTCTGATGGGTGTTTTTGTGGTGGCCGCCGCCCAAAAGGGGCTGACGCAGATGAGTCCTTTTGTGATGACGGGGGTGTTGGGTGGGTTTACAACTTTCTCGGCGTTCTCGCTTGAAACGGTCACATTGATGGAGCGTGGCGATGTGGGGGCGGCGGGGCTTTATGTGGCGTTGTCGGTTGGATTATCGATTGCAGGTTTGATGCTGGGCTTATGGCTGGCACGTGGAGTGTTTTTATGAGCCGGGTTCAAGTGTTGACAGTACAGGAAGATGACGCAGATCAGCGATTGGACCGCTGGTTCAAACGTATGTTCCCGTTGATTTCGCAGGGGCGCATTGAAAAGATGTGCCGCAAAGGCGAAATTCGTGTGGATGGCGGGCGGGTCAAAGGATCGACGCGACTGGAAGCAGGGCAAGAGGTGCGTATCCCGCCGTTGCCAGACGTTGCCGCCCCACCCCCCCCAAAGCGCACGCGGGTGACAGATGCGGACGCCAAGTTCATTCGCAATTGTGTCATTTATCGCGATGATCATGTGATTGCATTGAACAAACCTGCCGGATTGCCAGTGCAGGGGGGATCAGGTCAAGGGGACCGGCATGTTGATGGTCTGGGCGAGGCGTTGATGTTTGATTTAGACGAACGCCCGCGGCTGGTGCATCGATTGGACAAAGATACGTCGGGGGTGTTGTTGTTGGCGCGCACACGAACAGCGGCCAAGGCATTGACGGCAGCCATGCGTCACCGGGAGACTCGCAAGATTTACTGGGCCATCGTGGCCGGAGTGCCAACGCCGTATCTGGGCGAGGTCCGCTATGGTCTGGTCAAGGCGGGTGGACATGGCAAAAGCGGCGAAGGTGAAAAGATGATCGCCGTACATCCGCGTGAGATGGACGATACACCGGGAGCCAAGCGGGCGCATACGCTTTATGCGACGCTGTACCGGGTTGCATCACGCGCGTCTTGGGTCGCGTTGGAGCCGGTCACGGGGCGCACGCACCAATTGCGCGCACATATGGCCGAGATCGGGCATCCGATCGTTGGAGATGGAAAATACGGCGGCTCTGGCCAGGAAAACATGGGGGACGGCTGGGGGGCGCAGCTTGGCGGTATGATTTCAAAGAAATTGCACCTGCATGCACGCATGATGCAGTTTGAACATCCCGAAACGCGCAAGGTAATCACGGTGACGGCGGAATTGCCCGATCATATGGCGCATAGTTGGGATACCTTTGGCTGGACAGAAGATTTGGCAGCAGAGGACCCGTTTGAGGCTTTGCAATGAGCGCAGATCTTCGGTTGGTAATCTTTGACGTGGATGGCACCTTGGTCGACAGTCAGGGCGATATCATCGTGGCCATGCAAGCGGCGTTTGACCATGCTGACCATCCAATGCCCGACCGCGCGACGGTGCTGAGCGTGGTCGGTTTGTCATTGGATGTGATGTTTGCTCGGTTGATGCCTGAGCTGTCTACTTCGACCCATAATGAGATGATCGAGACCTTCAAGGCCACATATATGGCGCAGCGTGACAAAGGGAGCGAGGCGCAATCATCCCCGCTTTATGCTGGTGCATTGGAAACCTTGCAGAGGTTACATGCGGTGCCTGACCTTTTGTTGGGGGTTGCCACAGGCAAATCCAAACGGGGGCTGGGCAAAGTCATTGAAGGGCATGGTTTGGAAGGGCTGTTTGTGACACCGCAGGTCGCTGATTTTCATCCCTCAAAGCCGCATCCCTCCATGCTGATGCAGGCCATGGCTGATGTGGGTGTTGGCCCAAATCAGACAGTCATGATTGGAGATACGTCATTTGATATGGAAATGGCGGCGCTGGCGGGGGCACGCGGGGTTGGGGTCAGTTGGGGGTATCATACCCGCGAAAGGCTGAACCGTGCGGCTGTGGTGATCGATGATTTTGCCGGGGTGCATCCCGCCTTGGAACAGATTTGGGGTGTGGTGACGTGAGCGACTGGAAAGCCAAGCGGTTCTGGAAAGCGGCCAGTGTTGAAACGGTCGCGGATGGATTTACGGTCATGTTGGATGGGCGGGCGGTCAAAACACCTGCCAAGCGGCCTTTGGTGATGCCTACCCAAGCCATGGCGGATGTTGTTGCAGCGGAATGGGATGCACAGGTTGAAGAAATTAACCCGCATCTGATGCCTGCGACAAAGACCGTGAATGCGGCCATTGATAAGGTCGCGACGCAACACGCCGAAGTCGCAGATATGTTGGCCGCATATGGCGACAGTGATTTGTTGTGCTACAGGGCTGACAGCCCGCAGACCTTGGTTGACCGTCAGGCGGCGGCCTGGGACCCGATGCTCGACTGGGCGGCAGAGACCCTTGAGGCGCGTCTGCTGCCACGTGATGGTGTCATCCATAGCCCGCAAGATCGCGATGCTCTTGCCCGGCTGTCGTCACGGACCCATGCGTTGTCTTGTTATGAACTGGCGGCATTTCACGATTTGGTCAGCTTATCAGGATCCTTGGTCTTGGGATTCGCAACGGCGTTGCAGGTGAAACAGCCTCAGGAGGTTTGGGATATTTCGCGCATTGATGAACATTGGCAGGCTGAGCAATGGGGCAAAGACGAGGAGGCCGAGGAACTCGCCGATCTCAAACGTGCCAGTTTCCTGCATGCTGCACATATGTTCACGCTTTGTCGCCGCGGATAACATCACATTCACTTGGGATGTGAGCGTTAAGGCGAAATGCTTAACGAAAACGGTTCGAATTGGCGCAGCAACCCTTGACGTAGCAATCAGAATCCGAGCAAACTGTTTGCCACTGATTGGGTCACCCCAAGATGTATCACCTTCGACGTGGGAAAGACGTCGGATCAACCGCCCGGAATGTGGCGGACTATCAGGAAGAGGTAAAAATGAAAAAATCTGTACTTTTTGGTGCACTTACGATTACTGGCCTTGCGGCTGGTGCGGCGGCGGCTGGTACGCTTGACGATGTCAAGGCACGTGGCAAGCTGAACTGTGGTGTGACCACAGGTTTGGTTGGCTTTGCAGCGCCCGACGCGAATGGCGAATGGAAAGGCTTTGACGTTGCGGTATGCCGCGCGGTTGCAGCAGCAGTTGTTGGCGATGCCACAGCGGTTGAATTCATCCCAACAACAGGCAAGACACGCTTTACAGCGCTTGCTTCTGGTGAAATCGACATGCTGGCACGTAACACCACATGGACGTTCTCTCGTGATGTCGACCTAAAGTTCGATTTCGTTGGCGTGAACTACTATGATGGCCAAGGCTTTATGGTTCCAAAAGAACTGGGCGTTTCCTCGGCCAAAGATCTGGACGGCGCGACAGTCTGCATTCAGACCGGTACAACAACCGAGCTGAACCTTGCGGATTTCTTCCGGTCCAACAACATCAACTACGAGCCGGTGCCAATCGAGACCAACGCCGAAGCGCAACAGCAGTACCTTGCCGGTGCATGTGACGTCTACACAACAGACGCATCCGGTCTGGCCGCGACACGCGCGACGTTCGAAAACCCAGGTGAGCACACGCTGCTGCCCGAAATCGTATCCAAAGAGCCACTTGGCCCGCTGGTACGTCACGGTGACAACGAGTTTGGTGACGTCGTTCGCTGGACTTTGAATGCGCTGATCACAGCTGAAGAGCTGGGTGTGTCTTCTGCCAATGTTGGTGAGATGGCTTCTGGAACAAACAACCCTGAAATCGCACGTCTGTTGGGCACCGAAGGTACCCTGGGTGAGATGCTGGGTCTGGACGCTGATTGGGCCAAGCGCGCAATCGAGACACAGGGCAACTATGGTGAAATCTTTGCCAAGAACATCGGCGAAGAAACACCAATCGGTCTGGCCCGTGGCCTGAACGCACAGTGGACAGACGGCGGCCTGCTTTACAGCCCACCGTTCCGCTAAATACGTCAGCCAAAGGGCGCGGATTATTCCGCGCCCTTTGCATATGACCCAAGACTTGCGCGAAGGCGCAAGACGATCAGAACGACCAACGAATTAACCCGGCATGGGCGCCATCAGGTGCTGAGAAAAATCAACAGCCGGGCACACGGGGAACATATTGATGTCGACAACCACCGACCCTCAAGGGGGCTCGTTCCGGCTTTCTATGCTGCTGAACGACACGCGTTATCGGTCTCTGACATTGCAAGCAATTGCCGCCATCGTTTTGGCATTGTCGCTGGCCTATCTCTATTCCAACCTAGCCTCCAACCTGCGCGCTGCAGGTCTGAACATCTCCTATGCCTTTCTGGGAAACCCGGCAGGTTATGACATCAACCAGACGCTGATCGACTATACCAGCCAGTCCTCGAACATGCGGGCGGCAGTGGTCGGAATATTGAATACGCTGTTGGTGGCCTTTTTGGCATGTATCACAGCAACCGTTTTTGGCGTGATTGCCGGCGTCCTGAGATTGTCTAACAACTGGCTCGTCTCAAAGTTGATGGCCTTTTACGTAGAGATTTTCCGCAACATCCCGGTGCTGATCTGGATCATCATCATTTTCACCATTATGACCGCGGTGATGCCAAGCCCGCGGGCCTTTAGGGGCGACGATCCGGCGTCATCGATGCTGTTTGATATGTTTGCCTTTACCAATCGTGGTGTGTACATCCCTGGCCCCTCCTTTACCCGGGGTATTGGCGGTGCTGATGGCAGCATTATCAACTGGTTGTTGGTGATTGCGACACTGACTGGGTCACTGTTTGTGACCCGGATGATGACGGCACGCGCAAATGCCACTCAAGAAGCCACCGGCGAACGTCCCAATACTTTGTGGGTTAATCTGGCGATCTGGTTTTTACCAATTGTCATCCTGTTGGCCATTCTGGGTTTGACGTGGGAAATGCCTGCGTTGAAAGGCTTTAACTTTAGCGGCGGCATCAAGGTTGGTGGTCCATTGATTGCTCTGTGGTTTGCCTTGTCGATCTATACGGGTGCTTTTATCGCGGAAAACGTGCGTGCAGGCATTCAGGCGGTATCAAAGGGGCAAACAGAGGCCTCGGCGGCGCTGGGGCTTCGGCCTAACCGCACGATGAGCCTTGTGGTGCTGCCGCAGGCGTTGCGGGTCATCATTCCGCCGCTGATCTCGCAGTATCTGAACATCACCAAAAACTCCTCACTTGCGATTGCTGTCGGGTACGCCGATATCACGGCGACGCTGGGCGGGATCACCCTGAATCAGACGGGGCGGGCGATTGAGTGTATTTTGTTGTTGATGCTGTTTTATCTGGTGATTTCGCTTTCGATCTCCACCTTGATGAATATTTACAACAACGCCATGAAATTGAAGGAGCGCTGAGATGAGCGATATACACTCACCCTCCGTTGCGTTTGTCCGAGAAACAACGATCCCGCAATCAGCGCCACCGGCGACTGAACAGGGTATCGTCAAATGGTTGCGCGTTAACCTTTTCGCGACGGTTCCCAATGGAATTTTGACGCTTGCTGCGTTTTTCGTGATCTATTCAATCTTGTCCAACATCCTGCCTTGGGTGTTCAACGGTGTTTGGGGCGGTAGTTCATTGGCTGAATGCCGCGAAGCTCTGAACGGCGCAACAGGTGGTTGCTTTGCTGTGCTGACAGAACGTTGGAACCAACTCCTGTTTGGGTTTAAATACCCGCCGGATCAATATTGGCGTCCATTGCTCGCTTTTGTCATCATGTTTGTTGCGTTAGCGCCTGTGCTGTTTTTCGACCTGCCGCGTAAACTGTTGATCGTGACAGGGTTGTTCCCGTTCATTGCCTTTTACCTGATCTGGGGGGGCACGATCTGGACACCCATTTTTGCCTTGGTTGGCGTGATCGTAGGGTATGTGGTCTACAGCAAATTTGTTGCGCGTAACTTTGCGGCTGGGTTTTTTGGCGGTGTTGCAGCTGCCATGGTGACCTGGTGGATTTCGGGGCTCATAACGCCGGTATTGACGCCTGCTGAACCGTTTCTTGAGGCGGTGCCGTCCCGGGATATGGGTGGCTATATGCTGAACATGATGCTGGGTGTGACCTGTGTGTCGCTCTCTGTTCCGATCGGCATCGCGCTGGCGCTTGGGCGGCAAAGCTCAATGCCGTTGATCAAATGGATTTGCGTGATCTTTATCGAGTTCATTCGGGGCGTTCCGTTGATCACCTTGCTGTTTGTGGCAAATGTGATGTTGGCGTATTTCTTCCCACCCGGTTCTGGTGTTGATCTGTTCTTGCGTGTGGTGATCATGATCACCATGTTCTCGGCGGCATATATCGCGGAAGTTATCCGGGGTGGGTTGGCGGCTTTGCCCAAAGGGCAATATGAAGCGGCGGATTCTCTGGGGCTTGATTATGCGCAGGCGATGCGCCTGATCATCCTGCCACAGGCGCTCAAGATCTCGATCCCGGGCATCGTGAATATTGCCGTGGGCCTGTTCAAGGATACCACGCTGGTATCCGTGATCTCGATGTTCGACATCTTGGGTATGATCCGCGGTCCCATTCTGGCGTCGACAGAATGGAACGGGGTTTATTGGGAATTGCTCGGGTTTGCCTGCGTCGTCTTCTTTGTCGTTTGTTACGGCATCTCACAATATTCGCAGTGGCTGGAACGTCGTCTTGCGACTGATCATCGCTGATATAGCGTCTTATTAAGAAAGGGCTGAACTTATGGCCGAAACTGCACAAATGAAGGTATCCGACGAAGTCGCGATTTCCATTCAAAGCATGAACAAATGGTACGGATCGTTTCACGTGCTGCGCGACATTGATCTGACGGTTTATCAGGGCGAACGGATTGTGATTTGCGGACCTTCTGGGTCCGGTAAATCCACGCTCATCCGCTGTATCAATGCGTTGGAAGAGCACCAAAAGGGATCGATTGAAGTGGATGGAACCTTGTTGTCCTCGGACCTCAAGAACATCGACAAAATCCGCTCAGAGGTGGGCATGTGCTTTCAGCACTTTAATCTGTTCCCGCATCTGAGCATTTTGGAGAACCTGACATTGGCGCCGATCTGGGTGCGCAAGACGCCCAAGAAAGAAGCCGAAGAAGTGGCGATGCATTACCTGGAAAAGGTAAAGATCCCGGATCAGGCAAACAAGTTCCCGGGCCAGCTTTCTGGTGGTCAGCAACAACGTGTGGCGATCGCACGGTCGTTGTGCATGAAACCACGGATCATGTTGTTTGATGAACCAACTTCGGCGCTTGATCCTGAAATGATCAAAGAAGTGCTTGATACCATGATTGAGCTTGCTGAAGAGGGCATGACGATGTTGTGCGTGACCCATGAGATGGGCTTTGCCCGTCAGGTGGCGAACCGGGTGATCTTTATGGATGAGGGCCAGATTGTGGAGCAGAACGAACCTGAGGCGTTCTTTAACAATCCGCAATCACCACGCACACAGCTGTTCCTGAGCCAGATTTTGGGTCACTGACCGGCAAAGGTGAGGGTGGGCCAGAGGCCCCCCTTACGAGGTTTGCCCAAGCTACAAGTCGCGCGGCACGATAAAGTGTTGCGCGATTGCATTTCCCCACCCCGCTGATCCCCAATTTGGAAGGTCAAAGTCGGCCACCAGAGTGGCCCCGGATGGGAATTGTCTGAACTTTGGATGTTCGGGCCTATGAGACGTGATTTGTTCCGCCATCACCCCAATTCCCGGATTATGTGCGATCATCAACACTGTTTGGCCGGTTGCCGTCTTTAGCACAGCCAAGACATCATCGGCGCTGGCGAGGTAAAGCTGCTTGCGATCCGTGGTGGGGATGTCTTGGGGCAAGTTGAGCCGCAAACAGGTTTCGCGGGTGCGGATGGATGTGGAGCAGAGAATCTGATCAGGGATCAAACGCTGTGCGCGCAACCAAGCACCGAGTTCCGCCGCGGCAAGACGGCCACGTGGATTTAAGGGGCGATCATGGTCACTGCTGGGGCCAGCGGACCAATCGGATTTGGCGTGGCGCATAAGAATCAAGCGGAGCATCAGGTCCCTCCGGTAAACTGCTGCATATGGTAGGCCGATTGCGCGGGCAGACGGAAGTATTTTTGCGACACGGGACAGCTGCGCCGAACAGCGCAACCTGAGGCTAGATTTTGTGCACCAGAGGGTGTTCCAAGGAACCCCTTACATTTGGGAACATCGTAGCCCGCAGGCGTCAGTGCATCTGACAGGCACGCAGTTCGGCAGGGTTGGTCAGCGCAAGCCTCACAAGGGTTTGGCGGGGGCGCAGCAGGTAAGTCGATATGGAGTGGCAAGGCAAGGGCCGCGCGAAAGGACACAAACAGCCCGGCCCGGTCGTGAACCAACAATTGCACCGGAGAGCGATGAATGCGGCCGGTTTGCAAGGCCCAACTATAGAATGGTTTAAAAGGCGCGCCGCCAAAGGGAAAATGCGCGACCGCTTCAAGATTTTCTGCCCATTCACCGACCACCCTTGCTGACCAGCGATCCATCGGGTCTGGGGTGTGGTCATGCCATTCGGCACTACGTGTAAAACTGGGCCAGAACGAAGGTTCATCTGGACCAAGCAGGAGCAGCGTTTTGCATCCCTCCAACGTCGTGTCACCAGAGGTTGGATGAAACCCACCGAGAATGGTCAGATGCCGCGCATTGGCGGCCTTTTCGAGCTGTGCAAAGGTCATCCGCGCCGGATGATGCTGCCTGCGCCGTGTTCGGTGAACAACTCAAGGAGGCAGGCGTTGGGCGCGCGACCATCCAATATCACAGCGGCACGGACGCCATGATCCAGCGCATCCAAAGCGGTCTGGGTCTTGGGGATCATGCCGCCTGCAATGGAGCCATCCGCGATCATCGCGTTAATCTGTGTTGCGGTCAGTTCGGTCAACACATCACCATCAGGGTTCTTTACGCCAGCCACATCGGTGAGCAGCAAGAGCCGGTCGGCCTTAAGGGCTGCGGCAATGGCGCCGGCTGCGGTGTCACCGTTGATGTTGAAGGTTTCGCCGCCCGTCCCCATGCCAAGCGGGGCGATGACGGGAATGATGCTTTTGTCGGCCAGATCGCGCAATACACGCGGATCGACTTCGGTTGGGCGGCCAACAAGACCCAATTCAGGGTCTTCTGCATCACAGAGGATTAAGCCGCTGTCCTTGCCCGAAAGTCCTACAGCCCGCCCGCCCTGTTCAGTGATGGCTTGAACAATGCGGGCGTTGACCAACCCGCTGAGGACCATTTCGACAACTTCCATGGTCGCCGCATCCGTCACACGTTTGCCTTTGATGAACTCGGATTCGATGCCAAGCCGATCCAGCATCTGGTTGATCATCGGGCCACCGCCATGCACAACAACCGGGTTCACGCCGACCTGACGCATCAAAGTGACGTCGCGCGCGAATTCATTCATCGCTGCGTCGCTGCCCATGGCGTGCCCGCCGAGTTTGATAACAACTGTCGCATCGGCGTATCGTTGCAAATAGGGCAATGCTTGGCTTAGCGTCTTAGCGGTGGTGATCCAATCGCTGTTCATGTCTTGAGTTCTCATTGTTCGACCGCGTTATTCAAGTGTGGCGATGATCGCACGAAGGGTTGGAATGCCCCAGCCTTTTTCCGAAGAGGTCACAACGATTTCGGGATAGGCGGCGGGGTGTTTGCCCATAGCATCGCGGACTTGTTCCAACACTTTGGCGCGTTCGTTTTCTTTGACCTTGTCGGCTTTGGTCAGCACAACCTGAAAAGTCACCGCGGCGCTGTCGAGAAGGCTCAGGATTTCTTCGTCCACCTTTTTGACACCGTGGCGGGCATCAATCAGAACAAAGGCCCGGCGCAACGTTTGCCGCCCGCTGAGGTATTGCTTGAGCAGACGCTGCCATTTTTCAACCACTGGGATAGGAGCATTTGCATAGCCGTACCCGGGCAAATCCACGAGATAATGGCTTTCAGCCGCAGTGAAAAAGTTGATTTCCTGGGTGCGCCCGGGGGTATTGGACGCCCGCGCAAGTGCTTTCATACCAGTCAATGCATTGATGAGGCTGGATTTACCGACGTTTGAGCGCCCAGCAAAACAGACCTCCATCCGGTCAGGATCAGGGAGCCCCGACATCGCCACCACGCCTTTGACAAATTCGGTTTCACCGGCAAAAAGCAAACGACCACGTTCAAGCGTCTGTGGATCGGGTTCCTCGGCGATAGAGAAAGACATTTGCATCAGATCAGCTCCGCTGTGTCATTCAAGGCGACCTCGCCCGTTTCAATGACCTCAGCATAGACACCAAAGTCCTGATGCCCAAAGGTCCCATTGAGAGTGTCCAACACGGTCAGATCACGCAGACCAGTGACAGGGTTGGTGTTTGTTAAACTGCACCGTCTGGCCCGTTCACGGATACCAAAGACGGCCTTGCCGATGCGAAGATCTTGGCCCAGCCAATTATGCTCGACCCATGGTTCTGCACCGTCGATCCAGATATTGGCGCGCCAGCGTTCAAGTGTGATTGGGCTGCCCAATGCATCCTGAACCGCGCCGTGAGATGCCAAATTGGCGATTGAAAGTGCGCCAACTTGGCTGTCTGTCATTCCCTGCTGACCTGCAGAGATGATGTCCATGGGACCGGCCCGATCATCCGGGCAAAGAGGCGCGACCCATGCCAGAAAACGGGCGACATCGGTGGGTTCGTCAGGTTGGATTGTGATGTCAGGCAGGTCGATATGGGTAAGGGTAACGGTGCGAGTGGTTTCGTTTAGTTTGGCCCATATCCCGGCCAGCCCGGGCGTGCGCGAACCCAACATAAAGTTGCGGCAATGCGCCCAGCCCGGATTGTCCGGGTCATATTTGGTCGCCTCATGGGTCACAGCCCATGTCCGATCCCACGGCATGGTCTGGCCCTTTGTCAGGGTGATCCGGTCAATCGCCTCGCGTCCATGGCTCTTGATCGGATGCCGATAGAGCGCGGCGACATGCATCACTTACTGCCTTTTTTGGACGGTGCCTTGGTGTCGTTTGCGGAGTCTTTTTGCTTGCGCTTAAAGCTTGACGTGATGTTGCCGAGCAGATCGGGTTTGTAGCCCTGACTGCGCATGATCAGGTATTGTTGGGTGAAGGTGATTGTGTTGTTGGCAATCCAATAGACAACCAATCCGCTGGCGAAACTGCCCAACATGAACATGAACACCCATGGCATCCAGGCAAAGATCATCTTTTGTGTGGGATCCGTGGGCGCGGGGTTGAGCTTTTGTTGCAACCACATGGAGATGCCGAGCAGGAGTGGCAAAATACCGATGAAGATCAATGCCATCACACTTGTTGGTTCTGGTGCATTCCACGGGGCAAAGCCATAGAGGTTGAAAATGGACGTTGGGTCAGGTGCAGAGAGATCTTGGAACACGCCGAACCATGGCGCGTGGCGCAGTTCGATTGTGACAAAAATAACCTTGTAGAGCGAAAAGAAAATCGGAATTTGCAACAAGATCGGTAGACACCCTGCGGCAGGATTTACCTTTTCCTTCTTATAAAGCTCCATCATGCCTTGCTGCATTTTCTGCCGGTCTTCGCCGGCTGATTCTTTCAGCTTTTCCATCTGCGGCTGAAGTTCTTTCATCTTGGCCATTGAGACATAGGATTTATACGCCAAGGGGAACAACACGGCTTTGATGATCAACGTCAGGCCGATGATTGCCCAGCCCATGTTTCCGATAAGTTTGTTCAACTCGTGCAACAGCCAAAAGATTGGTTTAGTTAGGAAAAAGAACCAACCCCAGTCGATGCTGTCGATAAATTTCGGGACACCTGCGGTTTCGTAATCGCGCAAAATACCCCATTCCTTGGCACCGGCGAAAAGCTGTGTAGTGACTTCGGTGCTGGCCCCTGTCGCGATGGTTTGAGTCGGCAATCTGGTGACGGCGCGGTAAATTTCGGAACGGGCGTCATAGGTGAGCGCCTGATCGAATGTTTGACCGGAATCGGGAATGAGAATCGCTTGCCAGAAATGGTCGGTAAAACCGATCCAACCTTCGGTTACATCTGAGCTTACGATGGCCTGACGACCCCAGGACGCATTGACGTCAGCTTCGGCGATGTCGTCCCAATCAGTTTCCGAAAGCTCTCCGTCTGCAATTGCCACGGCACCTTCGTGAAGGATAAAGAAGTTCTCCAGATCGTCGGGTTCCGTATGCTGAACGATCATGCCGTATGGCGCAAGCGTCACCGGTGCATCCCCGTTGTTTGTAAGGGTCTGGGTGAGGGAAAACATGTAATCCTGATCCACCGAGATGGTGCGCCCAAAGACCTGCCCTGCGCCGTTGTCCCAGGTCAAAGTGATCGGGCTGTCAACACCAAGTGTGTCGCCAGCGGCCAAGGTCCATTCGGTTTCGGGGCCGGGGACCGCTGCGGGGTCAATTCCGGCACCTGCTGCCCAGCCTTGAAGTGCATAATACGCATCAATGCTGCCTTGGGGTGACAGCATGGTGACAATGGGTGCATCTTCATCGGTGGAGGTACGATAATCCTTGAGTTGCAGATCGTCGATACGTCCGCCCAGCAATGAAATGGAGCCTGTCAGGCGCGGTGTCTCAATTTGCACGCGCGGTGCTTCGGCCAAAGCGTCCGTGCGGGTTTGGGGCGCATCTGCAATTGCTGCTGGTGCTGCTCCATCGACTGGGGCCGCAGGGACTGCTGAGTTGGCTGTAACACCTGTACTGGTTTGTTCGGTCCCATCTAGAGGTGTATCCGGCTCTGGTGGAGGAAATAATACGAACCAAATCAAGATCACAACAAAGCTGAGGCCTGTTGCAAGGATGAGATTTTTATTCTGTTCGTCCATAGGGACAGCCACCCGAAAATTGTAGAAAAACTAGGGTGGTTCAACAGAGTGCTGGCCTAAAGGTCAAGCAGATTCGGGCATTTCATTAGCAATAGCGCTTGATTTGCGTTTGGTCAGCAATTGGCCCGTGTGACTGGCCAATGCAGATGTCAGGGGCCTTTGGCTGTAATGATACGTGGGACATCCTCAAGCTTGGCGTTGTGGCGGCTGATCCAGTCCAGTGTTTGTTCAAATGGCATGGGGCGCGCGATGCCGAATCCTTGAACATGGTCACAACCCAATTGCGCCAACAGGACGTGTTCACCAACAGTTTCGACACCTTCAGCCAAAGTCTCAACTTGCAATCGTTCTGCCATGGTCAGGATTGCGCTGATCATACGTTGTTGATCGGGGTCTCGATCTGCTTTCATCACAAACGAGCGGTCAATTTTGATCCGGCTCACAGAGAACCGTTTGATAGCCGAAATGGAAGCATGACCGGTGCCAAAGTCATCGAGATCAACACGGCATCCAAGTTCTCCTAATGCATTGATATTGCGTGAAATAACGTCATCTGGGGAGTTTGCAACAACGGTTTCCAGAACTTCAACAGCTAACCTGCTTGGCTCCAACTCGAACCGGTCGAGTTCCCATTTTACTTTTTCGAGCAATTTGGGATTCTTCAATTCAGATCCAGCGAAGTTTACCCCAACCTGTGGGACATCCATCCCAGCGCCATCCCAAGCTTTGATTGCAGCAAAAGAATGATAGATCATCACCTCTGCTAATCGCTCCAGCTGCCCGGCCTGTTCAATTGCAGGCAGAAATTCTGATGGGGCGATCATGCCGCGGGTTGCATGGGTCCACCGCGCCAAGGCTTCAAAACCAGTGATCCGGCCCGTGTCGGTTGAAATTTGCGGTTGAAACCATGGTTGGATGTGACCGTTTTCCAAGGCTGCAACGACATCTTCGCGCAATTCGGCACGCGCTTGGTTTTCATGACGCATTTGGTCGGAAAATGCGCGCACGGCGGACGGGCCGCGTTTGTGTGCCTCGCGTAATGCCGTTGCCGCCGCATCCAACCATTCAGCGCCGGTTGCCCCGGGAGAACGGGCGTGTTGGCAAAAGCCAATGGAGGCGCTGACGTAAATGCTGATCCCATCCACTGATATTGGTTCTTCGATTGCTGATTGAAACCGGGCGGCCATTTGGATCGCAAGTTCAAGGTCAAGGTGTCGAACAGGTTCGGAACAGACAGCAAACCTTGCGTCGCCCATACGTCCGACTGTGTCATTACTGCGCAAAGTTGTTTGGATGCGTTCAGCCGTACGCTGCGCAACCACGTCGGCAGCCGTTTGTCCATGACGTTGCACGAGGCTTTCAAAATCCTCGATCATGATGAAATAGGCGACCGAATTGAGGCCCGATTGTTCTGTTCGGATATAGAGCTGGTCGGCCAAGGCTTCAAAGGCGCTGCGGTGGAGCACCCCTGTATCGTTGTCCGAGCCGATACCTATTGTGTCGGGAAAGCTGGTGATGATCAGGTAGATAACTGGCAAGAGCCCAGAAATGACAATCAGAGCCCCTTCACCACCGAACCAATATCCTGCCAAACAGAGCGCTGGCAAAAAGGCGAGTGCGGGAGGGCCAATGATCGAGGTGACAATATGCCGACGCACATGAGCTATCAGTTTTTGCCATTTCTGGATCATATCGGTCTCTCCCTTTGGCAACGCAGAGGCGCTGCAGTTCTGTGAAGGGTAGAGGCAATTAGGTAGTGAGATTGTTAACAGCGGCCAGACCAGAAAGAGAATTTTAGCTAAAATTGTTCAGAGTTGTCTTGAATCCCACGCGTGAGCCCAATGAAATCAAACAACTTCGGGTCGAGCAGATGCGAAGGGCGCGCGTTCATCAGAGCGCGGAACATCACCTGCCTGCGGCCTGGGCTATTGGTCTCCCAACCGTCAAGAATTTGTTTCACCTGCTGGCGTTGCAACCCGTCTTGTGATCCACAAAGATCACAGGGAATTATTGGATAACTCATTGCTTTTGCAAATTTTTCACAGTCAACTTCTGCGACATGAGCAAGCGGGCGATAGACAAAAATATCTCCCTCTTCGTTCAGCAATTTGGGAGGCATTGTGGCCAGCCGCCCCCCATGAAAAAGGTTCATAAAAAAGGTTTCAAGAATATCATCGCGATGATGGCCCAGCACAACCGCAGAACACCCTTCTTCTCGGGCAATGCGATATAGGTTACCGCGACGTAAGCGGGAACATAATGCACAAAAAGTACGCCCTTGCGGGATCTTATCCATCACAATGGAGTACGTATCTTGATATTCAATCCGATGCGGCACTCCCATTTTCTTAAGAAATTCCGGCAGGACGGTTGCCGGAAATCCCGGTTGGCCTTGATCAAGATTGCATGCCAAAAGCTCAACCGGCAAAAGACCGCGCCATTTGAGTTCGTGTAAAACCGCAAGCAAAGTGTAGCTATCTTTCCCACCCGACAGGCAAACCAACCACTTGGTACCTGGTTGAATCATCCCATATTGTTCAATCGCTTCGCGGGTATAGCGGACAATCCGCTTGCGCAGCTTTTTGAATTCTGTGGTTGCGGGGGCACCGCGAAACAGGGCGTGGATATCATCAGGTTGGTCAAGCATGAGGTCAGATAGATCATCTGATGACAGCGTTCAATCGTTTCGGGGGGCAGGTGGCTTTGATCAGCGCGTTTGACAGGATTAGTCGGGCACGTTGTCGATACCGCTTTTCCCCCAAGGATGGCATCTTGCGATGCGTCGTGCAGCAAGCCAGCCGCCTTTGAGCCCGCCATGTTTTTGCAGTGCTTCCAGTGCGTAAGCTGAACAGGTGGGGTGATAACGACAGTTAAAACCGACCCAAGGGCTAAATATCAGGCGGTAGGCCCGTACAGGCAAAGCAAAAAGCATGGCGAGCGGGGTCATTTCCTTGTGCCGTGCAGAACCGCGAGAGCAGCGCGGAAGTCCGACTGTAGGCGGTCAAAGGGCAGGGCGGCGGTGGTCTGTTTGCGGCCGATCAGCACGTAGTCATGACCGGGCAAACCATGTTCAGGCAATGCAAGGCGAGCAATTTCGCGTAAGCGGCGCTTGGCGCGGTTACGGGCGACAGCGTTGCCAACCTTTTTGGAACAGGTGAAACCAGTGCGCATGAGTTCAGGCGCTGGAGATTCGCCATCGCGCCGTTTACGCATCTGTAAAACAAAACCGGGTTTTGCCACATGCGCAGCGCGGCTTGCACGCTGGAAATCAGCTCGCGCCGTCAGTGTCACCAAACGCAAAGAAACCGCCGGTGGCACAACCCGTCTGATGGCAGCTTTGCCATCCCTTGGGGCCTCCGGCGGTGTCGTCATTTTAAAACCTGCGTAGGGTTTACGCGCTTAGCGACTTACGGCCTTGTGCGCGACGTGCGTTAAGAATTTTGCGGCCTGCTTTGGTGGCCATGCGTGCGCGAAAACCGTGACGACGTTTGCGCACGAGGTTCGAAGGTTGATAGGTGCGTTTCATCGCTCCGTCTCCATCTGAGTAAAGGCTGGTTACCGGAATCGGTAGTGCAGCAGTAATTCAAGCCCGGTCTCTAATAGGGGGGGGCAGGCAAGTCAAACCCTGTTGGCGCCAAATCCGCCAAGATTGCAACATTTCTGCCCCCCTCATCCAATAAATGTTTCATGAAGCTGTGCTGCCCTAAGGTCAGGACCCATTGATCCTGTGTCATCAGTTTGACAAATTTTTCACTGAAAAGGAACGTTTGCGCCGGGATATCTGTTCTTTTTCTAGCGGATAGGGCGCTGTTCAGTGGAAAAACCCGCCAAACTAAGAGGCCGCCAATTTCCTTCTATTTTCGCGACTTGGACCGCTTGTCCGGGGGCGACCATAGTCGGTGCGTCCCAAAACCCCTGAAATTTTGCGAAATGGGTGCCGACGATGCAGGATTAACCGTTCTGGCCCGAGTATGGCAGTCAATTGTCACACGGATCATCAAGCAACCGTGATCAACCTTTCGCTGCCGAGTGATTAAAGGCATTTTGAATGGAAATACACGATGCTTTTGATCAGAAACGGTGCCATACATGTCCCAAATGACAGAACCTTCATCAAACAACGGCGGTCTACGCCGTTACCTGCCGCTGATAGTAATTGCTATTGTCGCGATTGTTGGGGCGTTCACCCTCCGCGATTACCTTAGCTTTGACTCGCTGCGCGATAATCGAGAGGCCCTGATCGCGTTTCGCGACGATAACTTTGTGCTGGCGATTGTAGGGTTTGTTGCGATCTATATTACTATTGTAGGGTTTTCGCTCCCGGGAGCTGCAATTGCGACGTTAACAGGGGGGTTCTTGTTTGGAGCCGTGCTGGGCACTTTGTTGAACATTACGGGTGCAACCCTGGGGGCAATCGTTATTTTCCTCGCCGCACGCATGGGGTTGGGCGAAAAGCTAAAAGAGCGAATGGATGCCTCTGAGGGGGTTGTTGCCAAATTCAAGAAAGGCATCGATGAAAACCAATGGTCGATGTTGTTTTTCATCCGATTGGTGCCTGCGGTGCCGTTCTTTGTGGCCAACCTAATTCCAGCTTTTGTTGGCGTCCCGCTGTACCGGTTTGCGATCTCTACTTTTATCGGGATTATCCCCGGGTCATTGGTGTTGACGTCTGTTGGCGCCGGATTAGGCGGTGTTTTTGAAAGCGGCGAAACACCAGACCTTGGCATTATCTTTGAACCGCATATTCTATTGCCCATCTTGGGGCTCACCGCTTTGTCGTTGTTGCCTATACTCATCAAGGCCTATACCGGCAAAAAGGATCTTATGAAATGAATCAAATAAAGACCGACGTCCTGATTATCGGGGGCGGGTCTGGCGGGCTATCTGTGGCTGCCGGTGCAGCACAGATGGGCGCGGAAGTTGTATTGCTTGAAGGCCACAAGATGGGCGGAGACTGCCTGAACTTTGGATGTGTGCCATCCAAAGCGCTGATTGCCAGTGGTAAGGCTGCTTATGCTCAGCAACATTCTGCGCAATTCGGCGTGGCGGATGTTACGGCGAAAGTGGACTATGGGGCGGCCAAGGATCATGTGGCGGATGTGATCTCTCAGATTGAACCTATGGATAGTGTGGCGCGGTTCGAAGGATTTGGAATCAATGTGATTCAGGAGTTCGGCCATTTTATCTCCCCTGACGAAGTGCAGGCCGGAGACACAACCATCAAAGCACGACGGATTGTGATTGCAACTGGATCTGCGCCGCTGGTGCCTCCAATTCCGGGCTTGGACACTGTTCCTTATGAGACGAACGAGACGTTGTTTGAATTGCGTGAGCAACCCGAGCATCTGTTGATCATTGGCGGTGGCCCCATTGGTTTGGAAATGGCGCAAGCGCATCTTCGGCTTGGATCAAAGGTCACGGTGATTGAAGGGGTGAAGGCGCTGGGCAAGGATGATCCGGAACTGGCAGAGGTGGTGCTCAACAGTTTGCGCGATGAGGGGCTGGTGATCGAAGAAAACGCGATGGCAGCCGAAATCCGAGGCAAAGCAGGAGCGGTCGAAATTGAAACCAAGGATGGACGTGTCTTTCAAGGGTCGCATCTTTTGCTTGCGGTGGGGCGCAAAGCCAACACGGATAAGCTAAACTTGGAGATTGCCGGGATCAAACCGGCGCGTGGTGGCGTTGAGGTGGACGCAGGTCTGCGGACAACCAACAAGAAAGTGTATGCGATTGGGGATGTTGCGGGGGGGCTGCAATTTACCCATGTGGCGGGGTACCACGCTGGTGTGATCATCCGTTCGATGTTGTTTGGTCTGCCCTCTAAAGCAAAAACATCGCATATCCCTTGGGCAACCTATACGGACCCGGAGCTGTCGCAGGTGGGTTTGACAGAAGCGCAGGCACAAAAACAGCATGGATCTGCTCTGGAAGTAGTGCGTTTTCCCTATCATCACAATGATCGTGCTATAGCGGAGCGCAAGACCAAAGGATTGATCAAGGTCATGGTGGTCAAAGGCCGACCCGTTGGCGCGTCGATTGTCGGTTACCAAGCGGGAGAGTTGATCAGCCTTTGGGCGTTGGCATTGGCAAATAACATGAAAATGAGTGAAATTGCCGGGATGGTTGCCCCTTATCCTACTATTGGAGAGATCAACAAACGCGCGGCTGGTGCCTATTTCAGCCCAAGGCTGTTTGAGAGTGACACGGTCAAACGTGTGGTGCGTTTTGTTCAGCGGTATTTACCGTGATGGCCGGGGCATGCGCGATGCGCGACATCCCCCCCGCCATCCCGCAGAGGTAGGTTAGGATGTTTAATTCTCTCTCTGGTCGCTTATTGGTCCTGACGACAATTTTCGTGATGCTTGCGGAAATTCTGATCTTTGTGCCGTCAATTGCGCGGTTCCGTGAAGATTACATGCTCAACCGGCTGGAGCGGGCTCAAATTGCATCCCTTGCGTTGCTGGCCACTGAGATGTTGGATCCTGAGCTGGAATATGAGCTTTTGGAAAATGCAGAAGTGTTCAACGTTGTGCTACGCCGCGATGAGGTGCGACAGCTGGTGTTGTCAACGGATATGCCACAGCCGATTGCCAACACCTTTGATCTGCGTGATGCATCAGCGATGGTGTTGATCCATGACGCGACGACGCGGATGCTCGACCCGGAAAACGAAGTGATCCGGGTGATCGGAGCGCCGGTACGGGAAGCTGGTCTGTTGATTGAGATCACCATGGAAACCGGCCCGATGCGGATGGCGATGATCGATTATGGCGTGCGTATCCTGATCCTGTCGGCAGTGATTTCTGTGATCACGGCGTTTTTGCTGTTTCTGGCGATGCGGGCATTGATGTTGAAACCGATCGCCCGGGTGGTTGGCCACATGCAACGCTATGCCGAAGCCCCGGAAGATGCGCGCCGCATTATTGAGCCTTCGGCCAGTGTTACGGAATTGCGCGAAGCAGAAGAAGCTTTGCGCACCTTGCAGACAGATTTGACGCAATCGCTAAAGCAAAAGGAAAGGCTGGCGCAATTGGGATCAGCGGTGAGCAAAATCAGCCATGATTTGCGCAATATCCTGACCTCGGCACAGCTTTTTACAGATCGGATTGAGATGTCTGAAGATCCGATCGTCAAACGTATGGCGCCGAAATTGGTGGGGTCTATCACACGTGCGGTGCATTTGTGCGAAAGCACCTTGGCCTTTGGCAAGGCAGAAGAACCGGGCCCCACATTGACGATGTTGCCGTTGGCAGAGTTGATCGACGACGTGATCGAGGGCGAACGCTTAGCAATCGGAGATCATTCCGTTGTTTTTGAAGCTGATATTCCGTCGGGGATGACGTTGCGTGCGGATCCGGAACAATTGTACCGGGTGATTTCAAATTTGACGCGGAATGCACGTCAGGCTCTGATGGGGACAGGGCGAGGTGGCGAAATCTGTCTGAGAGCGCGAGACACCGATAGCGCTTGGGAGATTGAAGTGTCAGACACCGGGCCTGGATTGCCGACAAAAGCAAAAGAGCACCTTTTTACGCCTTTTCAAGGAAGTGCACGCAAAGGCGGTTCTGGTCTTGGGGTGGCGATCGCATCGGAATTGATCAAAGGTCATGGAGGCCAGTTGAGTCTGGCCAAAACGGATGAGACCGGCACAACATTTCTGATGACCTTGCCGAAGGGAGATGGAACCACATAGCCGAAGGGTAATGTTTGAGTTCCACTTGTGGTCATGACGCAAATAATGTGGGTCCTGCACCCAGTATTTTGTGAATATTTCGGGTCAATGCAGAAATGTAGGAAATAGGTACTAACTTTGGCTTGCAAACCCCTACAAGGACCACTAAACCGCGCCTCAGTGGACCGATAGCTCAGCTGGATAGAGTACTTGACTACGAATCAAGGGGTCGGGGGTTCGAATCCTCCTCGGTCCGCCATTTCAAAAAATATTACTTTAAAAACAAAAGCTTGAGGACAAAAATTGTTCAGGATTTTGCGACCTGAACAGTTTGAGTTCCCTTTTTGTCTGCCGTGAGCAGCGTTCGGGAATTTACGTCCTTGGTATAGCC
>JBDWQI010000009.1:0-3541 GCA_039986635.1 Sulfitobacter sp. | reverse complement strand
CAAATTCACGTATAGGAGTTGCGACGACAATTCGTGCAGGACATGTCTATTTACAGCCGGACGAGAGTTACTGGAGGGTTTCGCCGCATCCACTTTCTGACTTTTTTCCAACACTGCTATCTGAGCTCCAGCAGCTTGTCGTGAGGAATCCCGCTTAGACTAGGGGGCGACCCGTTCACCGTGAACTACCAACCAGCTATCCTAGATTTTGACGCTCTATTACTAGTACTGTAGCATCAGAGTAAAACCCGAGGCGCGTTCGCCTCAATCAACATCTTGATCACATCATCGGGGGATATCGAATCAATGACCGCTAACAGCAAGGTGTCAGCTCTAGCTTTTGGCCGAAGGTCGACTACGACACGCCAGTGGTTTGGTTTTCACTTTTAACGGCCGCTTGACGGGCGTTTTCGAAATTCCGGTAGAACCAATACACAAAAAAGGAGGCAAGCCATTGGCAATATGGTATATATCAACACCCTAAATCAAAATCTTGAGAAACCTCTGCTGTATCAGGGTTGATGTACCATACTGGTTTTTTACAGGTTCTTGGTGGGCGCGGCGAGGGGTTTATCGGGCGATAGAAGGCTCGTTACATCAACGTTTACGATTGAGAAATGACCCAAACGAGCCAGCGTGACAGCTTACATCATGACGGAAAAATAAAAAAAAAGTTGAAAATAATTTGACGGATCTACTCGAAAACATGTACGAGGTGCGTTCGTTCTGATTGTTCGTGCTGACCCCGTACGCTTCCGACGTGCTCGCCCGCCCCCTACAACTTTGTTTGACCAGGGTGCGCACTTGGATCCCACCGACCCCCATTAACCTCATGTCCGGGTCTTACCTATTGTTTTAACCTGGTTTTATTAAGGCTAGCATTCGATAGAAAATGAACAAAAAACGTTCTGAAAAAAACATACATCATAGATTTGGCGACTGCAGGTCCAGGAAGTTACTACCAGCAGCAAGTACATTATCATCTCGGCCGTCGAGGGCGTGTTGGTAGCGAAATATATGTAGTTGTCTACGAAACGTGGGCAGAGCATGCCGATCTCCTCACCCAAACGTTTCACATGTCATGATCTTCATCGTGCCTGGGTATTTGGGGCGTTCGGTTGGTTGGGACGGGGAAGTTGCATGGCGATCAGACGTCCGGTTTCGAGATAATATTTTGTCTACTCGAGTCAATACGCAAGTCGACCATGCCGATGGTCTCTGTGAATCGCGTCGCGCACCTCCGTGATTTGTGTACCAGCATACATGAAAAACAATCACTACTGTACTAATGATATATCCATCCGGATGCTGGAAGGCGTTGAAAATTTTCACTCTCCCGAGGAGACAAGATTGGGGCCTAAATCCAGCTGGAACTGAGTTTTATTGAGTCAGGTCCCTGCGGTTGTGCTGCTCTTTCAGTGTAGAGTGCTCAACAGGCGGAGTGATGCTATCCGGCAGTACGATATCTAAGTGAAAACAGTGTGAAGATTTAGTTGAAGGTTTTACCAATATGCCCTCGTTTGTTGGACTTTTTTCTTCCCGTATTCTCTGTCTAAACATGTTGGGTCATCTTGAATAAAAATGAGAAGTAGATGTTTCGAACTATTTACATTGAGACTGCCGTTTTACCTTGGTGACGATATCAAATGGAGTTTGGTATCGTTATTTTAGCCGCGGGCAGGTATGTATGATAGTTTTTTTCACGCGTCGTTTTACTTGGCATAAGGATATTTGTTTTTTCGGGACCTCTGTCGTGTCTCGCACCAGGTAGAAAGGTTGAGCAAATATGTGCGGTGGTTGATGTTGGTCGTCGAGGAGCTGAGGTTTAATGATTGATTGCAAGCGCTTTTCGGAAAGAGTGCCCAGCACGGAATGCTGCATCGACTGGGTGGTTCGGCCGCCGGGGGTCATGAGTTCGTGGTAGGTGTTTCTGTTATAACCACAGTCAAACGTTTTACAATTGGATTGTTTTCATGCGCCACTTTATCTGGCCTCTGTCGTATCGCACACCGAGTAGAGGGGATGCTCAGAATACTGCGGCGGTTGGTACTACAGTAGTCCATATGGGGAGATGGATTATATGTTGTGTGGTGAGCGCGTTTCGGAACGGGAGCCCTGTACGGAATGCTGCACCGACGGGGTGGCCCATCTGCCGGGGTCAAGCAATTCGTGCAGGGGATTGCTACCGAGTAGGGGCGTTGCTTGTATATTTGCGGTGGTTGCTACTGGTCTACGGGGAGATGGGGTTTGATATTTATGTAGGTGGCGATAACTCATCATTCAAGAGTGTATCGTCCCGACGCGAATGCCTCGCTGACTGGGAGGTTCGCCTGCCGGAGTAGAGGACAGGAATTTGTGGTGTAATAATACGAGACTCGTGTGAACCAAAATGTATGGAGTCCGTCTGAATTATGACTCATGCGTCGGTACAGACTCAGTGATACACATACCCCGACCCATGTATTTCGCGTTTGTTTGGGACCAATGAGATGGCTCGCGGGCATTATGTGTTCGGAGTCCGTGATACAAGGCGTCTGCTCCAGCCTTTTGTTTCCTCAGACACGGTGGCATCAACGTCTTAAAGGGATTCGTCACCATGGTATTGCATAGTCATTCATGGTTAGGTTGTTGCTGCTAGCTGCTGCCAGGGAAGCACGACATATGATTCTAACGACATAACTTTCCTCGCTCACCGCTAGGTGACAATGAAAGCAATCCCCGTCAGTACAGGGCTGGCTTTTTATTGCAGTTCCAGGAGTGGTACCCTTGTTGTCTCTGAAACGGATTCACGAAACTTGTCTGTCTGTCGGATCAGGGTCACTCAATGCTCAATGCTTACCAACGGACAAACGCCTTTCGAAACGGCTACTCCCATGATGCACGCATCAAGTCGAAGCCCTTACGCAGGCTCCGTTCTTGTCTCCATACCTTATTTGCTCTATATATCCCTCTCAAGCTCCTTGTCCGCCTCTTTCCTTGCCAGCAGACCCCCCATCCTTGCTTTATTGTAATCTACTTGGTACCTGGTAGGTTCTCTGACCTCTAAAACTATAGTGCGGTCCTACACAGTGATGGCAGTTACAGCAGTAGTGCACGTAGATTCCCGTGACCAGAGTGAGCCGTCTGGGAGTACACGTAGCGTCCCGTAATGAGATTGAGCCGTTCGTGATTGTTTTTCGCCGTATTAAATGAGCCCGATCGACGCGTCCCCCAGCCCCCCCCCCGTTTGCTGTAGTGAAAGCCCCTTCAAACAGCACACAGTAACCGCGCACAACCACAACGCACAATACGCAGCACACTACACACCAGCAACGGCTATGGCTGCTGGGAGCGAGCCCTCGTGGGGGTCGCTCGTGGCTCAGACACCAGAGGATATGGGCGGTCGCGACGGTCTGCTCGCGTATATTTGAAATTCAAAGTTTGCTGCGACGCGCAGACTTCAGTTCATGCACAGAGCATGCCAGGTATGTCCACAAGGTGTACACGGGCTCTCTTGTTTCTTTTATTATTTTTTTGCTGTAAAAAGGCAAACAAGCTTGTT
>JBDWQI010000008.1:0-6077 GCA_039986635.1 Sulfitobacter sp. | reverse complement strand
CACCCTCGCGGGTGACCCCCCGCTGCTGACCCCCAATGCCGCCTTGAACAGCCTCTGCTCCAATAGCAACATTCTTCCCATCCCCGTCGACCTCACCTCCAGCATGCGCCACGTCCTCACCAGCCGCAGCCAAAGCAAGGGCAATAGCGTTCGCCTCTTACGCATTGGCATCTGCTTCGACTGCCGCAGCAGCATATTTTAACTCGCCGACCTTCTTTCAACTTATTATTTCAACTCGCCGACCATCTAAAGGATATCAACCCCCCTGCTCGTACACCCCCACGAGTAGAGTACTACGGTAGATGGTCTTCTTCCTCACTGTGTCAACCCTTCCCAGCCTGTCTCCCTACTTCCACCGACTGCACCCGTAATCAACTCTATGCACCTTTTGCCCATCCCCTCTGTCCAAGCATGTCAGCGATCCAATACCTCTCCACAAACCCCAGATTTCCTCCGTTCAATCTTCTACGTCAGTCCCGGAGACATTTTTTTTTTTTTTTTACAGTCGTCACTAACACTTCACGTAGGTCTGTGACCCCACACGACTGTTGGAACGAGAACTATTTTCAATAGTTTCTCCGAGGATACGACACGTTATTCACACAGCAGTACTGGTACCTACAGTAGTACTACTAATACTGTACCTGGGTGCACTACTCTTACTGTTGTAGAATCATACAAGTACGACACCAACTTCAAACGTAAAAGTGAGCGGTAGCAGTTACACTGCGCGCATCCAGAAGGTCCCGCATATACAGGCGTCTGCAATCAACTGCTACCGCACTGCGGTTAGGACTGTTTCATCCGTGCGAGACACCCAGCGAGCATCACTGCGTTGTTGGAGGTGTGTGTACATCTCACCTCCTGCCATACTTCTCATGCGAAGCTAATGTGGACTCTAAAATCTCCACCCAAAGTCGAGTATTGTACTGCTGTATGCCATCAAAGGCAGCTTCAACACAACCCAGCACGCTGAGGTTAGGGGCTCTGCTAGGCGTAGTTTAGTTAGCCTTGGAATCCCCAAGCAACAGCGGTGTGGAAGCAAACTCCCGACAAGCATAATAGCTGTCTGCCAAATGAGTCCCTGACTTCACCATTTTCTGACAGAACCATCCATCGCGGAGGAACTTAGGAAATACAACAATCTCGACCCAAAGTCGAGTATACTGCTGTACGCTGTCCAAGACAACTTTGCTACAACTCACAGCACCGCTGGGGTTTAAGAGCTCTGCTTAGTGTAGTCCACATCGTGGATCGTCAGCCTCGGACAAGCCGATCTTCGGTTGTGTAGAAGTTCCCGGCGGTACCAATGTCTGTAAAAGGAACCCTGTTGATTGTACTCAGAAACACGACGTATACTATCCATGGTAGATTGGGAAGTTCCATGCTGGAAGGAGATTCTGACAGTAAGGTATTGGGATATCAGGGTAATGTGTGCCCACCAATGCCACTCGTCAGGTGTAACCCTATACTGCACATGGGGCGAGTCAACTCAACAGCGAAGGTGTAATATAAGAGGAGTTCCGTTTCATGTCCGGAGTCAGCCACACGTTCCCGTGCCAGCTGAGCCCATACCTTTAGAGATCAATCAACACACTTGAGAATGCCGGTGATCTTCTATTGGCAAGCGTAGCCCAGTCCAGCCTAGAGGGGTGGGAATCTGCTTCCAGCATGTCTATTAATTTTAGACGATGTGCTTCGTCAGGGAGCCAGCGTGTGTGTTTTGAAGAAGAGATCGAGGTCCTGGAGGAGAAGACGTGTGTGTGAGAAGGAGACGCAGGAGATGCTGCACCAGAGGCAGCAGCGATCCCAGCAGGGCCAAGTTTGAGCTGGACCTGGTAGATTCCCTTGGCACTGGTGGCGAAGGAGTGGTTGCAGGGGCAGCAGCAGCCCCAGCAGCATCATCAGCAACGTCAGCAGTCAGAGGGTTGCTGCATGTTGGTTGCGACGCTAAAGCGCATGCAGTAACCACCGTTACCGCCGCCGCCGAGAACACTGCCGCCGCAAACGCCGTCTTCGCTACCGCCGCTGCCGCCGCCGTAGTCTCGACCGCCGGGTAACCGTCGTTGCTGCAACACCCCGGGATAGCCAGGCATCTGCCTGAATCTGTGGGTTCGCTGCGCGCTGGCGACGTAGATGTACGTAATATTATACGAAAGAGGGAGATTGGCCGGCATCATCTGTTCGGGACCAGCGCACGGGCGCGACAGGATGCGCTGCCCCAAGAGAGAGAGGATGAAAGAGAAAGGACCGACGCGCCACCAGCAAGGACGTTGGTCCGCACCAAGCACGTTTAACTTTGTTGATTGATTGCTGTGGTGATTTCCGTTTTTGGATTGATTTTGTATCGATTTAAGAATGGTAGATAATCTCCAAACATTGGAGATTGAGATTTGGGAATGTTGGAAGTGGAACTCACAGCTGACCTATTTCATAATTTTATAAAATGAAATGAGATGCACAGACGTATACGTATATAGCTTCCCTCACTGAAGTTATCCTGTAGACGCACTGCAGGACTATGACGTCTGTCTGTTTTATGGTTGACTGGTCGAGGGCTCTGGTTGGGCATCGATACGAGTACGAGTATGAAATGGAAAGGGTAAATGTACTCTATTTAATAGAATTTAGTTGGGATACGTGCGAATGATGTGAGCTATATGACTGCACAATCACCCTCCGCCCATGTGCACCTTTCTGAAGTCATTACGTATCATATACAGTAAGAGGATTGATAAGCCCACCCTATTGCTGAGTTTGGCAGGGCGTTGGTCTGATGCTGGCAGACCCGACCAAGTACAGCAGAAAGAGGTGTATGTGTTGAACTCTTGTGTCCAACTACAGCAACACTCTGTTTGCGGCATTTCACATACTTACATATTTGTATGCGGGTATCTCGTTTTTGAGTTGTTGGGTTGATGTGTAGCTGTGTAGCACGACCCGTGCCACTTGTTACGTGCCAAAAGGCAAGATATTTGTGGACGGAGTAATATACAATACGAGTACAGCAGCAGCAGAAGTAGTATGGTACTGAGAGCGAGACATAAGAGTATACATTGCATAGATTCGAGTAAAATACTGACTGAACTGCAGAGTAGAGGAACACCCCCAAGTCCAGCGTATGCGACCCCGCTACTACTGATGATGATGGTAGAGTTATGGGTATGAGCTGAGACGAAAACAGTTTGCTTGACATTGCTGTATAAGTTTATCAAGTACCTACTGCAGTATATAGTGGTCGTGGAATACATGGGTTTAATGTGGGACCAGGTATTCTCGTCGACAGGTAACTGTTTAGTTGCAGTAGCATTTGAGAACTATACCAGAGAGGAGTTTGCAAGCTGTGAATACGTGACAAGAGCAAAACACCCGATGCAGACCTAATCGCTTGAATGCACGTACCATCCCTTGTGTGTGCGGGGTCAATGCTGCGGAGGCGACGTTTGATTTCACACAGGAGGATAAGTTGGATGACCCGAGCTGCGGTGACGCCATGAGACCGGACGGAGAGGCAGCCGCGGCGGAGGCAACAGCAGTAGTAGTGTTCGGGGCATCGGGGTGATTCTTTTGGAAATGTGGTTGCCTGTGAATCTGGATGAATATTTTCTTTGTGTTTTTGAATGGTTTTTCTGGTTGATTTGGATTCCGCGAGAGTTGTTGGAGTTTTCGAGTAGTTTCAACGTCAAATAAAATTTTAAGTGAAGGAATGCATGCTATCTCGCATGGCCGTCGCGATCTGTATCTATGGCGGGAGTAGGGGACAAGGGGAGACTCTTGTCCGGGGGAACGGGGTTCCTTGCGATCTCTAGTATGTAACTTCTTAGCTTAATTCTTATTTTTGATGGGCATGACTACTGTTTGTGATTTTTTCCGTGATTTGCATCTATTTCCTATAAAATAGAGGGAGAGGTTTCTGACTAGGCTGAAGTGAGACTATGAAACGCCTGGGTCGTGTGCGGTCCATATTCAATGTTTTCTGCGTTGGAAGGTTTGGGTAGTACTTCGGAAGTTGAGAGTTTGATTTTTTTGTTGTTGTTGGAAGTTTGTGCTTTTGTTCAGAGTCAGTACTGACTGAGTGGTCTAGCAGGTGGTGCTATATAATTCCCTAGGGTGGGTCGGGGGTTCAAGTCTCTCCGAATTCGTTAGCTGTTCTTTTCGAGCGTGCGCGCTGGAGACAATACGAATAGCTATGATAGTGTGCTTGTAGACACCAGTAGCGTTTGGCGAGGGGAGGGCCCCAACGATCACTGCTGTACTAAGTCGACGAGATTCCACCGAATATCTTTGGACCAATTCCGCGGAAAATGCAGTTTTACCTCAATGAATCCGAGAAGAATGCCGTTTTACCTGGCATTGGATTTCGAGAGTTTTATGTGTTTGCGACAGAGAGGCTGTGGATTTGAGCATTTGAATACTGTTTTGAGGATTTGAGTGTTGATCAAAGAATCTGATTTTTTGAGTTACAGGTTGGTTTTTTTACTTTCTGAGTTTGATTCGAGTTGACAATAATATTGAGATACATCAGCCCTGCGATGTCGTACATTTTCATGTACAGAGCTGGGGGAATATTGATCAGGCACAGGAGCAGGGGGGATATTAGTATGGTCATGTATGATGAGTAGTGGAGATGTTGATTGTACTCAGAAACACGACATATAAGATCCATGGTAGATAGGGGAGTTCCATGCTGGAAAGGGATTCTGGCAGTAGGGTATTGAGATATCGGGGTCATGTGTGCCCACCAATGCCACTCGTCCGGTGTAACCCTATACTGCATATGAGGCGAGTCAACTCGACAGCGAGGATGTAATATAAGATGAGTTCCGTTTCATGTCCGGAGTCAGCCACGCGTTCCCGTGCCAGCTGCGCCTATACCTTAAGAGATCAATGATCAAACCCTGACTTCACAAATTTCCAACAGGGATCTATTTCCCCGTGAGATCATCGAGGAGAGCCCCCTGGAGAAACAAAAACAGATTAAAATCTCGATAGTATCGTGTCGAGTACATACATAGCTCGGCACTGTTTCAACAGCTATCCCAAAGACAATCACAGCAGTACTCCTGTACAATAGGGACACTGCTAGGCGCTATCGACTGCTGTGGATTTGTCAGCCTCGTGACTCACGAGCAGAAGCTATAGCAAAGCATCTTCCGGCCATCGCTGGCTGCTAACGGAGCTCTACTTAGGGTTACTATCGTCGAAAAGGAACGCGTGTACTGCTGTATCGCCTGTATCTTCCTGATACATACGGCAAATTAAAAGCCTCGGGATCTCCGAGCATTGTGCAGCAGCCACTCCAAGAGAGCCTGCTGTACATACGGTACTACTGTTGTAGTTGACCGCCTGGCCAAGTACTACTCATCACCATGGAAGACTCAATTTTCAACAACAACAAACAGCGGCAACCTCGCCAATGCTATCAAAGGACTGACGGAGTCCGATGGCGGCAAGCCAGTGGATTTTCGCCATTGGCATAACAGGCTGGCGGCAGTGCTCAGCATCGCGCGCCGAGACATTGCAAGCCTAATCAGAGGGAAACCCAGACCAACCGAAGAAACGACCGGCACGGGAGCTCAGGCTTATCTTGACGGGGTAATTGCTGACTATGACAGGGCGAACGAAGACTAGACTGGTACGTGCGGGGATGGTCAGCGGGCTCTTCAAGAACTGGTCACCACGTACAGCAAGGAATCTTCCAAGATCAACGCAGGATCCAACGATGAAGCTGAGCAGAAGTGGTGTTCTACACACAAGACCACATCTCACGACCACTCAGAACGTTACCCGCCGCAAAGTAACGGCACTCACATCACCTCTGCTGTACTGAGCGCGATATCACCTCCCGCCAACGACGACGAGAAGCCGTCCGCGAGCAACCTTGTGGAAGAGGACAAGTCATCGATAACAACAGCCGGAACATCATCGACGGGAGCTGGAGTATCCTCACGAGGGACCGGAACACCATCACCAACGACTGAAGATTCCTCATCAGGGACCGGAACGCCATCATCAGAGACTGGAACACTACCGCAACAAGCTGGAGTATCGTCATCATCAGAAGCTACATCTTCTTT
>JBDWQI010000007.1:0-2542 GCA_039986635.1 Sulfitobacter sp. | reverse complement strand
CGTTACAATATATCCAAGTGCTCCTGGCAAGCATGAGCCGAAATAATCTTGCTTGTCTGTGTACTGTAGGTTTCTAGTTTTTATAATCTGCGCAGCATTTCCGCCCAATCTTGGCCCAAGAAAACCAATACGATCTGCGCTTTTGGCAGTACAGAGCTCGACGACCCCCCCTTCTCCCGTCCCTTGCGGAACAACGCAGAAAACATTATCTACAATGTTACATCCATCCCGCACGATTTTCCTTCTTATCCTGTCACCTTGAACCTATATTTCATTAACCACGCATCGACGCTCGATCTGTTTAACGCTGTTGCACCCGGCATTCGATTTCGGGGCATTGTGCGATTGTGTTGGAGTGGAAATATACGTCGATTCGTCTGAGTGCGTTTTTCGTCGACCCAGCGTCTTACGTCGTTCGACCGCCTCGGCTAGCTTTGCGTAAAGGAACCTCCTGTACTTGTTGGAGTGCTCCCGTGGTCGTTATCGACGCCGTTGTTGCTGCGTTTGGACGTCTTCATGGCCCAGTCTCCCTTGTATTGGATGTGATCACCTCGTTGTCGTCGTTTAGCCAATACGTTCCTCCCCTGACAAATTCCGGTTACACCTTTTTGACAGGAACGAGCGTGGGCTCCATCATTTCAACCACCTTTCCTTGTGGTTTTGGCTTAGGGGTATGCTACGGCTGGAAAACCGCGCGGGGTTTGTTTGTGCTTCTCCTTTGTAATGCCATCAAAGCTGTTTGCTCCCGTCGTTAAGGCCAATATTCGTTTCTCTGCAAATCATGCGTTAGAAAATCAGCAATTGGGGGGGTTCCCACAGACTGAACAAGTGATGTCAATATTTGTTTCGATTGGGCTGTTGGTGCAGGGGGCGTGTGGTCACTAACGCCAGAAAAGATGGTGACAAACATGCGTATTATCTATGCCAATGGAGATATACCATATATAGTTATTGCAATCGAGCTCCTGGTAACTAATGGGGGCAGGGCTACCAAGGTCATCGGCAGTCCTTTGAGTCTAATAAATTGAGTCGTCTATCTGTGTTGACACGGAGGTGTGAAAATTTCCCTGCCCGTGGGATTGTTCCACTCTATCAACTAGTTAATTGACGTCAATATCCGTTCTTCGACGTACATGTGTCCATTGGGGTTATCACCTGCAAGCGACGCCACCTCACATACAACCCGGTTCTACGATACACAAGTGCAAATAGGAAGGCACACGGTCCTCTGATATGACGAAACGCGTTCCTACTGCAAGTGTGGCAGTATAGAAACACTTCGTTTAACCGCCGTGCCGTTGATTCGGCCATGTACCAAGACAAAACAATGGTGTCCGTAAGAACAACGGTCCATATATATGTTTCTCGTCGTCCATGCAGATACCAGTAGAAAAGTAACGCACAGGGTACACACATGATTGATATAGTCATAGTTGTACTTGGCTGCGTACAGCAGTTGATTTTGTCGACGACGTTTCGGGATGTAGCATGCATCGATGCCTGCCTTCAGGTGTTGTGGAAAGTATCTGTCTGTTTCTTAGATTTTCTAAAGCGACCTATGCCTTACACCGCAGACTTTCCGTTTCGTAGCTTGATATTTTAACACTCACCCACCACTGTTATCTCGTTATTCTACCTGCAGGTGCCATTTACGCAACAACATCATCGGGGATAGACATTGACGGCAACGCCACGTTTAAGAACAACTACGCTGGATATTCAGGAGGTGAGAAGGGACGCGGATTGTGCAACGCATTGCACTCTTGTGCATATGACTAGAACTCCGCTATTACGAATACCTCCGGAGGTGAGAGGAGCCGCACATCGTCCATCGCTCGTAGCCCGGTACACAAGATTGCAGTACTGTACTTCATACTCTACTCCCTGGCAAGGGAGCTCTGTTTTTATCCAAGCGCAGATCGACACATAATTGTTTTGGCGTTTCTTATTCAAACGTATCCGCATTATACATAGGCAAAACAAGTCAAGGGAAGCGATAAGGGTTAATTGATCGCGCTTGGAGACGATAACATCAGTACTTACACAACTCTCGTTCGTGGTCAATCAATGGATTTGCCGCCTCTTCATGGTCTCTTTGAGATTGTGTGTTGGCCGCAGGGCGAAGTTGAGGAATTTTCAATCGTAGTAACAGACACCTGCAGCTGTACGATTCTCTCTTTGGTCCGGCTGCAGTGCGGCATAGGTTGCAATGCACAAATCTCATGTGTTCTCTGCACTTTATGCGTTTAGCGTATGCGCTTTCTACGTGGGTGGTCGGTCACTCGATATACATGTTGATCCGATCCTGTTCTTTCGGAATCTAGGCTGCTGCGAACGTCGGCACCGGCTGCGGAGGGCGGAGAAGCAAATTCACGCAGCGTACATACCTGGTATTCTTTTCGACGATTATACATACCTTCTGGTAGAACTTCGGGGAGGAATGCGGTCACGATGCCTGCGTCTATTGTTGTGAACCTGATGAAGATGTGTTCGATGTTGGACAGCAGCTGTTTCAGTTTCTGGTGGCTCCGCTGAGAGTAAT
>JBDWQI010000006.1:0-2426 GCA_039986635.1 Sulfitobacter sp. | reverse complement strand
CGTTGGCAATAGCACCAAAATATATTTTATTCCGAGGACAACCATTATTTTCAGGAAATAGAGTACGAAACTTTGCAAACGAGTAACTTATCGCGAGATAATACCGTGGTTTTCTTCCGCAAATAAAACCGAAAATGTCTCGACGTCAACTCGTTTCTGTTCTCTCTTTTTTGTTGCAGTTGCTGTGGCGGCATCCACCCATTTCATCTAGGCGTCGGCCCAATACTTGACCACTCAGGCCGTTGACTATTGCGTCACGGCATTGACCTGTTTGCCCCCATTGACAGAATAATTTCGTCTTTACGCGGACCTGTATTACGTCGTTCACGAAGGACTGGGACCACCGTGCTGTATCGTAGAACGCCTCGGCTGAGCTCCTCGAGCGAATAACATATCCCGATAGACCGGATAGTGAGATGCTTGCACTCCAGTGATACATTTGTTTCAGGGCTTGGGCAGAGGACTGCTTGTCGGTGGCGTGAAACAAACTATGTTCGAGTCAACTTTGTTTCACGACGTGAGAGATAGTGCGCTTGTGATGTTCTCAGCAACAAACAAAAGCGATAAACACCGCCCCTACCGGTTCATTGCTCCGGCTTGATCGCGATGGTACAAATGGGGATCCCGAAGCCTACCGTGGTCTGCACCTGTCGACACCAACCATCTTCCCTCCAAAGATGGGAAACCGATGTACCGACAGCGTGATGTATTGTGTTTTCCTGTGGGCCTTCCCTTCTCTTATTTTTGAGGCGACCCGTTTGAGAAAGGAAGGCTATGGAATGAGTGGTGCCTCCACTATCGCAGATACGTACGTGCAGAGCTCAATATCACACCCACAACGTTGCATTACAGAAGCACAATCGCGCAACCCCACCTGCAGTTATAAGCGCTATTACGGGGGGGCATATTAAATGGGACTAAATATTGTTAGTAACAGGAGGTAAATGTGTAGGTTTTTGATTATACTGTAGGTGCTATTTACTAGGGTCCCCCGTGAGGGTGTAAAACACCACATACCAGTACAAGCACCACACGAACGTGTTGTTGCTGGCTCGAGGAGCCCCACCTTATGTAAAGTACTGAGCAACAAAAAAGTGCAAACTCTACCGCATGACGAGTCCAATTTCCGGAGTTTCAAACACACGTCTCTACCCTGGACGAACGATGTTGTCTCGATGTCGATCCGTGTTTCGCTTTCAAGTCGCTGACCTGACAACGTTGCCGTCGCCCCTTATGCTGATGCATCCCGACTTCTCCTCCAGCTCTAAGGAACACGTGTTGTACTCGATGATGTTCCCGTACGACCCTTCCTTGATATCCACGCACTCGCTGCCGTTCGTCGCGATCGTGTTCCCGCTTATCAGTATTCCGTTACAACTGTCCTCGCCGTGTGTCCACTTCATCCGGAGCAAGGGTACAAGAGGCGTGGAAGAAGCGTGTCAGCCCGAACAACAACAAGAGCGGGTAGCCGATAACGGAACCGGGCGCAAGGCGGCGCTTCCGGTCAAGGTGAAAAAAGGAGCGGCGGGAAAGACACGTCGGGTCAAAGCTGGTCCGCGAACACTATTAAAACCAAGCAGAAGTTTTTTTTTCCCCGTCCCGGAGAGTTCGAAAGCGCGAGTTCCGTAGCCAAACTCGGAAATGACCGACGAGTGTGCGGGAATTCTGAATCCTGGGGGCGACGGTGATGCAAGTCCCTGAGGTGGAGATGGGAAGATTCCGGTGACACCAAAAATTGTTCTAACGGCTGGAAAGTAAATTACGTCGAAATCAATACAAGCAAGAGCCTAACTAGAGGTATTAAGATCACTGAAATGTTACACGAGAAGTAGGAGGTTGGTGTGGGGTGCCGCAAAAGCAAGTGCGGTTGAGCGGCGGGACGTGGCCCCACTCCAAACCACAAAGAGATGAACGCCTGAAAACGAAAACGCCTTTCAAGTTTTTCAAGGAGTGTACTGTAGAGGCAAGAAGCCCAAGTTCACAAACGCTGCAGAAATACGGGCATCCTGCAGCATTTAGCATATCAGAGATTCTGCTCCGTATGGTATATCTTGTGTGCGTCGCGACGCGACGCAGTGCTTACACTCAGTGCTCACACGAGCATGCTGGTTAAGAATGCCCTGTGCATGAATGTGGGAGAAATAAGTGTTTAGGAACTCGGTACACGTGCTTGTCTGCCTTCCTGCTGCCTAACTAAGGCATCCTCGCCCCGGGCTACCATACAAAAGCACCGCTAGCGAACACAGGGACGAAGACAAGTGTGGGGAAAACGGTAAATACAGGGTGTTGTCATGAATGTCATGCCGTTCTAGACACGTCAAACGTTTTAACTTAGATTTTACGGGGGACCATAACAAACAGGACCAAACATCGTTAGTAAAAATACCTGAATTTATAGTTTTTTACGTATGCCATAGGTCCTGTTA
>JBDWQI010000005.1:0-2374 GCA_039986635.1 Sulfitobacter sp. | reverse complement strand
GTGTATTTCCCTGCCATTCCCCAGGTATATCAAATATTTTCTTTGGGATCCAGCTATGTTGACACAGCTGTCATGGCCGTACCGCATGCAGCAATCTTTCACGTTTTGTTCGTCATCAGCCCGTCCTAGCAGAGCTGACGTAGGACAGATGAAATGTCTGGGAGATCAAAGTCTGTGTCCTTCCAGGCCATCACCTTGACGAGAGACCTTGGAGAATGATGCCGATGAAGTGCCTGCCTGGTATACCTTCCTCCATCTCGGTCAGTAGGTTGCGCAGTCGCGTGATGTTGTTGATGAAATTGGCGGCATCTTGTCACGGCGTCAAGATCGCGATCCCCTCCTGCGTGTCGAGTATCGTGCCGATGAAATATATTGGGGAAATTCGACTCCAGCGTCGTTGACGCCTTTTGAATCTATTACCGCGAGTCCTCTGCGCCATCTGCGTGCTCCGTCACCACCAGCGCCGGCAGTTTCCCCTAAATCGAGAAGATGATCTCTAAAGGATGCTGGTTGGCTCTGTCACACGCAGCTTGACGTTGCACGAGAAGCTGTTGAGAAGAAGTTGCCGTCTCCGTTGTCGTGATTCTGGCCTGAGTTGCCCTTGTAGTAAGTAGATGACATCTGGACGGGCAATGCTTAGCGCGCAGCAGGTCGGTTTGTACCTGTTATTTTCTGGTCGGGGTGCTTACCACCGAGTATCTTAATACCCCTCGATGCGTATGAATGTCTTTATTATCGGTATAATTGCCCACGTTACAGCAGGGTTGGATTTCCTCTCGGTGGGAACAGTATCTGGAAATGATAGGGCACTGGAGCCAATCAAACTTCGCTTGTACGGCGGGCACGTTATACCAGAGGTGTAACCGCCTGTTTAACCGTCCGTATGGTGTGTTTCTGTGCAAGCTTCCTGCACCCCGTTTCGGTGAGATATATGGCAACTAGGGCTAAATAACGTTCTCGTCTGCAACTGATAGACGCTTAGGGGGCTTGTGACAGCTTGTACATTGACTGTGGGCATATATTTCGGTTGTATGTGGATTTCGTACAAACTTGTATTGCTGCGCAAGCGGCCACAATGTGGGACAACGAGGGGGGTCGGTTGATCTGTGCCCACGATATTTTGCCGCATGCTCTCCGTTGGGCGTGGTGAAGTAGTGGCCTGGCCAATCAGCACTTTCCCAACAAAAGGAAACGATGTGACAGTTCTCCCACCGGCATCGTATGTAGTATCAGTCAACTTCGCACTTTTTAATTCTCCGCCGAAGGACTGCATATTGTGAAAAACCGTGCACAAACCTATAGCCTATGACTATCACGAATCATACAGTAAAACACTGCAGTGGTAGCATCATTCCGACGATAGTCCGGTTCGGTAACAAAACGTTTTTGACCCTTACGGTGTTACCGCCATCGTTTCACGCCTCACCTGGGGCTGTAATGACGTCTGGTCCATGCATTGACCTCATTTATGTAGTCGCAGGTGCTGTGTAGGCCTATGAGTCGGAAGTTAATATCACAGATGACAGAATATTTTGAAGACACTGCTGCCCCTACTGCTAGAGGTAACGATATACACTTTCGTACTGCCGCGACTAACGAATAAAGTCGCAGTAAGTTTGCGAATGGGTCATGCCCAGCACAATGGTGACTCCGCTCGTTCTAGCTGACCTGGGTGTTCGCCACAATTTGCTGCTTCGATATAAAACTGTGTCTTTAAAATGAGAAAGGAGAGCGGTTATGTGAACCACGACACCGGCACTGTTTTTGGAAACATTGCCTCTCGCGAGGGCAAACACGTTGCGCAATCGACTCACGGGGGCACTAACTCTCTGTTTCCAAGGGGAAAGACACTACTTGACACGGCGTTATTGGTCACATGCTTTTCCGGATAACATCACGGCGCATCCTGAAGCCAATGATTTGTCAACATCTATTGCTGTGTCCGGTTGTGGGTTTGTCACTGCTCGTCGTTCAGCTAGAGTGGTTTAATACTTGCACTAAAGTATTGTAGATCTTAGGGTTACAAGTCCTGATCTTCGGTAAGGACTAGCACGCAAATGAAAAGCTGGCGTGGCTATTTGAACGGCAGTCACCACAGAGGAGCTGGGGCTCATGCGGCTCAGTATTAATTGGCGTCGTCGTGGGAATTGTCAGGTACACTTGATGTGTATCGAAGTACGTGAAGACCTATATCGCGGGACAAAGAATGCGACATTTCATGCAACGTATGTTCATGTCGCACAGCACGTACTGCCAATGATCCGTGACTCAGCAGCCGCGCTAGTCGTCGGCATGTGTTTTTTTTTTCACGGGATATGTGCAGTATGTATTGCTAAAGGGAACTGTTCAGGTCTGAAACCGTCGTGCATATTTG
>JBDWQI010000004.1:0-1342 GCA_039986635.1 Sulfitobacter sp. | reverse complement strand
AAAAGGGGTGAACATACATCATCAGTTGATCACAATATCTCGGTTACAGTTGAGACTTGTCAGTGGCGAAGGGGTGGTTCCAAGGTTTGGGTCCGGAATTGACAGCCACTAAAATGAAGATAGAGGTGGCGACTCGTCGGTTCGAATGTTTCCGCCAAACTCGAGAGGCAATCAAATGAATGCGACGACGACAAAAGGGGCGGTTTCCATATGTGGTATGCACTGGACAAAACACGAAAGCGAGCCAACGATGATAAATTGTTAAACTGTTGGTGACTAGATATGGGTTGATATATATATATCCGGGGAAGATGTTGAGCACTCGAGGTCGCTTTAAGGTGGTTCCAAGATATTGGACCAGTACCTCCCCCGATGCGTGACGGGCGTCCACGAGATTATTGCCCGTCCAATTAATTACACCAGATATTCCTGGGGCAGAAGGTCGTGTAGACCCTACTTTGTTGAAAGAACGGTCACAGCGCAGAGTAGTTGAAAGAGGCGTGTGTTACCGGGGGTGTCACATTCTCGCTGTATGCATTGATGAACTACCCAAAAAACTAATTACAATAAAGTTTGCGTTTATACGATAGCTTTCGTGATATCTACGTAGTACCTACGTTGGTGCCCCGGAATTGTTTATGGCTCATGGCGGTTACTTTTTCGTTTCTATCTTCAACTCGATTGCTTTGGGTCTCGTCGGGACCCTCAGAAACAACGTAGGCGCAGCACTCCCGTAGCACGGGCCAAGAAAACGTGCACACTGCCTCAATTTTGAAGTACCCAACGCGATTCTTCCTTCCCACCTGTCGAGCAATGATCACCGCCCTGAATCATCTGGCCGATCGTCGCAAGGCCAACGCTCGAAGTTGTTCATGGGTTCAACATTCAGCACCCTCACTGCTGCAGGGTTCTAGGTTATATAGCTGTTGCTGTAGTCTTTTGGAAGGATCCACGTTGGCCCAAACTGGCCGCGGCTGGATGTGCTGGAATAGACAACATTGCCCTAAATACGTCATGAATTGATTTTTTGTTTTGTGGGAGGCACTATGTGGACTGTGCATGCTATACGGTAAGGATACCGAGGAAGCGGACGATTACCACCATCTTACCATAGAGGACGAAAATCTTGTACATCCACAGTCCTACGCAAGCAGGCGATGCATAGGTTCTGCACGTTGCATACTGCCGAGAAAACGACACAGTAGCCGGTGGTGTACCGCATAATACTACAATCGAGTGAATGGACTCATTGTTTGGATATATGTAGACTGAGACTGGTTCTTCGGGTTGAAACATGAAGGTGCAGTGCCGCTATCGTCCGCGCAGGTGAAAACATACATTA
>JBDWQI010000003.1:0-2256 GCA_039986635.1 Sulfitobacter sp. | reverse complement strand
TACTTTGTTTTTACACATATACGATGCTCGTCGAAATCACCCAGCTGGTGATGGTTTGTGGTGATTGAGTATAGCATGAGGGTTATTGAGATATGTATACACTTGTACACGAAAAGTGTGGTTCGCACTGTTTGCGTATTTCTGTATGAAATTGAGTTTACAGTGTTTCCAAGATACATCACGCAAATGTTTTGTCTTCTAAACACGCCTCACTCTCGATTGCTTGAACTTTGCCCAAACGAGCACCACTTCTTTTTCGATTATACACTCATAACTGCGGAATCGAGCGCTTGCCCTTTCGACGTAGTTTGCTGCATCCGATCGAAGTACGGGCGGGTGGACTCGTGATCATAGTTCAAGTGCTTTTGTCCTAGATAAAGAGCAGGTTAGTCCATCCTTGATATTTCTACAGAGCTAGGAAATGTCAACACCTTTTTCTGAGGTGAAGTGTCCGTAGGTTGTGGGCCTCGCTCACCACTCATTTTGAGCAGTGGACACAGCGACGGTAGTAGTATATCTGTTTAGGAGGTCTTGATTGTTTTGTTTGCTGTGACGCATCTGTTTCCAACAGGGATGATTCCGGTACACACAGAGGTGTATTTTCATTCCTGGGTGAAGCTGAAATCCCCACGATTAAATGCCGGAGGTACAGCAGATATAAACCGACAATAGCATGTTTCAAGTGTGGGGAGAAACTATAATCGTGACGATGTCGATCACTTGCGTTGGGTGCTGTCAGGTGTCAAGTTGTTCCGTGCCCAAAACATACCGGTACCCAGTGATGTAGTTATCCCCTGGGGGGAACATATTGACGGAGAGTACTTCTTATTCGCTTCGGAAATAAGAGAAGTGCGACAAATCGTAACAGAAGATAGCCGTTTGCAGGTCACCACAAGAGTATCATGTTTGGCCGTGCAGGAATATGGAGATATGTTTGTGCCGACGGCCGTCAAAGGCAATTTACCTGTAAGTGATCTTCACAAATAAAATATATTAGTATTTGGACGTTATCCCTATATATTTTATTTGATTCGGCTTCCGGCTCTTCTACAATGTCTTCAAACACTGTTGGACTAGTTTGGACAAGGTAGCCGCAAACCCAATGGTTGCTCCAAAGCCACAAATCCAGATTCGGGGTCGGCCGATAGATTGGATGTGCCTGCCATCGAATTTCGAGTCAGCTTGGCCAAACCTATCGCCGTGAGTCTATCCCATTTGGGGGAGCACCTTAACCTGGATGTCGCGGAAAAACTAGTCGTACGTATATTTGACGGCAATTGAGGAATGAAATATACGTAGGTCTCCGGGGTGACGGAGTATGTTTATACATTTTCCAAGTCGCAGTTTTCAGTGGTTTACCCTCACTCAAACAGTATCTACCGAGTTTGCGGTGTACGGAACAACACCATGTGTCTGGCAAGCGAGTGTATCCAGACATGTCGGGTGCTCAATTTTATAAGGAATAGGCCGTCTCCATCGGCATATCGCTAACTCAGCTATAAGTTGGCTCGTGGTGTCGAACAAACAATGCCTGCATCATATTTTGGTACTTATGGCTCCCCTTGTGTTAAGCGATGACCATCGACCTATATGTATCTGCTAAAACGGATGTGCAGGTAATGCATAAAAGCCTACTGAGTATATTAAATTGGTGTTCCAATATCTGCCACATGCGGTCAGGTGTAAGAGGTTGATCCTAATAGTATATAGCTTCCGACACCGGGATGTTAATAGTACTGCAGGGCAGTTAAATTAGCTCGCCACCATATATATCAAGGAAAATTGTTGTAGGACGGACAGTCGGTCAGTACAACAGTCCGTATAGCGCCCCTAGTCCTACTGTGCGGGTCGTTTCGAGGTGATTGAACATTGATTCGCCCACACTGATGAATCTCTATCACTTCCGGATTCAGCAATTAAAACGCCTATTCAAACACCGTGATTATTCTTCATCACTATCGTTCATCGCTCATCTGCCCAATTCTTCTCGCGGAGACAAAGCCTTGGCATGCGGTGTTATTTCAGGTTGTGAATCTTGTTCGTTGATTTACACAGTGACTGGCACCATGGCGCAAATTCACTCTTCTTTTGTCAAGTTCTATCACTTTTTCGAGTGATTTTGTCACTTCCTCACCAACGGCGTAGGATAGCAAATGAATATAAAATGAAGCTGGTTCAAGGAACGGGCGAAAAGTGATGTTTTTGATAGGTTTCGTCATGCATTTCGATATTTTAGCAATCAAAGTTGGCACGGTT
>JBDWQI010000002.1:0-3686 GCA_039986635.1 Sulfitobacter sp. | reverse complement strand
ATAAACGTACAGGCAGATGATGGGAAATAGCAAGCGGGCGTGCACTAGCCGCAGCAGTTTGAGTTTGTTCTACTAGGAACAGCTCCCGGTTGAGAGACAGATAAAACAAGTTTTTTTTACGTACTTTTTTTTCGTATGCCGTATGGTAATTCGTAAGTTTAATGGTTCATACCTGTTATGGCACATGTTAATAGCTTGTACAATGTGTAGACGTGGTGTGCACTGACATCAAAAACTATACCGCGTGTCTGTCCCGCCCGCCCGACCTACTCCTCCCGCGACAACGAAACATGTCCAATCAATACTAACGCAGTGTTCAGTCGGAGGTTCCTTATGGGATGGGGGTGGAATTCCATGGATTTTTAGAGGCGTCGGTCGGAAACACTCGTGGTCATTGTAGCATCACCAGGCGCATGCTGCGAGGGAGAGATCGAGCTGCGGTGCGACGTTCTTGGTGAAATGCAGAATAGCTGCGTCGCAGAAGTCCAGCTTCTGCTAGACACTGGTGAATCCTTCCTTCACAAGGCAGGATGGAAGAACTACCCGGTAGATTGTTTTTGTTGCACGTCGTATATTCCTGCTACGCACTCAGGGCATGGGATGATTCATGGAGTTGAGCTTATGACATATTTTCTCGAAACATGTTTTGGTTTGGATATTGAGTCCCTCAAGTGAGGACGATCATAACTCTCCCGCCTTTTCCTGCATGCTGGAGTGGGACATTCTGCCCGAAGTCGACAGGTAGACCTTCAACTGTGCCGAAGATTGAGCGGAACGACAAGAGCTACCGTAGTTGCGAAACCCAACATATAGCTGATTCGGTGCAGTTTGTCCGCCCCATACTGTACCGTCACTCATATGTGCTGCCAATGAAGATGTGCCGGGAGGAAATATGTATGGGTACCTTCTCGATATTGGCCGGAAACAGTTCCGTCATCAGTAGCCTCCCTCTTCAAGGGTGACCCGGAACAGAATTTTCGTATTACAGCTCCAAACAGAGCCTTCGTATGCGTGTGCCATCCAACAATCAGGTGCTAAAAGTAATGTATGACATTTGTGATTTATCGGTAAGTATCCCTGTCGTGAAGCCAGTGCCTGACCAATAGCCCTCTTTATCATAACCTCGAGGGCTGTTTCTAGGGACTCTTTACCGATGCGTTCAGTTTTTTTTTAATCTCCGAATAGCTTCTTGCAGCGTCTCGACGTTATCCCCTCACATGGCCGGTTCATGCGCTCCACACTGTTGTGATGTTGTCTTGGGACGCTCTGGTGATGCAATTTGATTTGTCCTTTACCCGAGCTCGCTATACACGGAACAAGACATTAGCCGCTGAAGACCTTTGCTCATCTTACGGTGACGCCGTGCAGTAACCTACGCTTTTCGTATGTCCGCAGATATCGCACGTGAAAGCACGCGAACTCAAGAACTTGGTTGAGCAGTGGGGAAACCCGGAGGTTGTCTTGAAACAGCTTCACACGCACATGCAGGTTGCATCAAGGTTTATGTTCGATGTGCGTGCACCTTCTTCCAACAACAAAGAGAATGCCGAGCTGCGCGAGCATGCTAAAGATGCGGTTAGCAGCTGTTGACATGTTTGGAAATAGCAGTATTGGAGTACGCGTGTCGGCCTTTGTGTTGCAGGTTTATGTTGTTCTAGGGTTGGACATTTGGAGCAATTGCACAGCTTTGGGTTTGCGAGTGCAGTTGTACCTGTACTTGAATTAATTCCTCGGGTTAGGCATGTGACTATGCCTGCTAGAGCCGTAACGTGCCACTGTAGGTCATGTGGTTGCCATCTGCAGCACAATAATAGTGCCTACATTATAATCATTTTCCAACACCATATAAAACTTGACCGTCCCCCTTCCAACTGACTAGTCGTGTATGTCGGCATGTGCAACGTAGTTGCTGTATGTGGTACAACTCAGAGCGTTGATTTTGCACGCGCGAAACCGCCTTTGCCCTTAGTACAGGAAGCTGATAAGACATGGTGTGTACGGCCACGCGTATCAAAGCGTTTAAAAAAAAATGTTTTGTGAACTTCCTTTGTGCGACCGCTCGTTCTTACGCGAAGTCGCGCCCATCAGATGGTTGAACGAAATGATAAGGCAGGTGGCAGTGCTGAAGGAGTTTTAGGCAGAGCGGGTGCTAGGAATTCCGTGCATTCCATCCTGCATATCCCAGATGCCATCCGCTTCCACGGTTATCGCCCTATCTAAAAGACGGACGTTTTTGTATTTCGCCAGTCGCCGTTCCTGCCACCATTGCGAATCAAAGAGTTGCTCGAGCACTTAGTCGTATCGTTGGCAGTGTTTGACGGGCCCATGGTCATGCTATATATGGTACTGCCCTGAACGACGGCTGAGTCAGAAATAACCGTCAAACGCATTCCAGTGCGTGTGATCGACGCCAGTCCGCCACAATAACATAGCGGTTTGTTTAGCGACGATAGAAACAACAACAACAATGATTTGTCGAATTTTTATTTAGTTCGCTTTTCAGCGGCAGCCTTGTGGACTATGTCTTCGTTTGTTCTGTTGATACTGCCTTACTTATTGTTTTTCAAGGGTTTTTCCGCAACGATAACAACAAACCACGCCACCTAACCTAACTCGATGTACCATGAAGATGCCGCATACGGGAGATTTCCGACATCTTATACCAAAAAATTGTAACCCATCTCTGCACCATTTTATTGTTAGTTTCTAACAATAGTCAAGGGGGCATTTAGGCCTTTAACGTATCCCCCCCTTCATATGAGTATATGTTTACGTCTACCCCGGTCTCAGGAATCGTTCCAAACGCCAGCACGGGAGAGCTAGCCCATCAGCAACACAAGCGAGCCAACAAGTCCTCCAGCGGGCGGGACGCACCAGCCCACTACGCCCGGCATGCCAACACCGGCTACGCCTTCAACACTCTCGCGGGCGGCATCCAGTACGACGTGACAAAGTACAACAGAAGGATCGAAGAGCACAAGGCGGTGACTGTTGGACCGGAGCCTGGATGCAGCCGGGGTTTGCAAGCATTGAGGCGAGATCTAGCCAGTGGTTTGGCAAGAGCCCCCTATATTCGCGCAGCTTGAACGCCTACGCGAGCGGTTCTGGCAGGCAAGTACCGAGGCGTCGCACATTGGGTGGCACCTTTACGGAAACAAACGGACCGGACGGTTGAAGCAGGGCATTGGAAGGCTCGCGCCTACGCAATGCGGCAGAGACCCCGTGATACTAGTTTGCTGCGAGCGTACGACACTTTCTTTTACTGCGGGAGGGATGGTGAAGCCGAACCGCCGTGTGTCACTGTTCACTGTCCACGTTGCTGGACCAACCCATCGGTTCTAGACAAACATATGATCGCGTGTTCCGGGTTTAAGAACGGCGCTCCCCTCAACGCTAGCAGCGGCCTGGCGCGGTGGAAAGGGGGGAGCATCCGCGGAAAGGTTGAGTACGAGTTTCCTGACTCGTGGGCGTTGGGAGAGGGAGGTGGAGAAGACGTCGAGATATGGACCACCCCCCGGTCTTGTCCTTATGGAGCTGTCGAAGTGGAAATACTTACGATGGGGCGCATCCTTTACTTTTTCGAGCATGTACGAAATGTATGCGGCAACGGAGATGGCAGTGACAGCCGGCCTATTACGTCGTGGGTACTGGTGTTTGACTACGCCACAGTCGGCCGTGGCGTCAGA
>JBDWQI010000001.1:0-2499 GCA_039986635.1 Sulfitobacter sp. | reverse complement strand
CTCGGAGAAACCCAAAGACGCCATTAAACAAGCGGTGTAAGCCGAATCAGTTTGATCTCCTCCGTTACACGTTTAATGATTAAGATTATAAAATAAATCAGTTTAACCTGCGGCTTTACACGTGTTTCGAATAAGGGCCCGAAACGTTCTTGCGATTATCCAGGTAAATATGTAAATCAAACGGCATTAAAATCTGCTATCAAATGTACTTCAGACGGAACCCTTGAAGATCTCTTCACGGGGTCGCCTGTATTTTGTGTGCAACAACGGCTGACTGATCTCGCAGTAGGTCTGATTTCCTCCTGTCAACAACTACCGGACATTGTAATATTGTCGTCTGAAAATATATTTGTTCCAGGACTATTAATCGTGAATGATAATGTTGGTCGGGATGCGCGGAAAAACGTCTATGAAGGTCATGCTATATTTAGTGCTTCATGTGCTGAGGTCGGGTTTGGAAACATGTCAGTACGTTTCAGATGACTGTTCAACCACCGTCCTGTACATATATCAATACTACCTGCGGAAGGCCGGCCGAATCCCGTCTTGTGCGTCATGCTTGAGGCCGATCCATACACGAGCCACCAAAAGAAGACATAACATTTTCTCGTGTCACGCGGCCGCTACTGCAGTGTGATGGTCGTTGCGGGTCTCAGTAAACTCGCCATTTTTGCAACACTGCTGAGCCCAGAAAACACGCGATTGCATCCCCGTGCAATTTGGATCACTGTCTCGTCAGTTCTTGTGTATGATGAAATAGCCCATCAGCAACCGCTGTGGTCGGGTTTGCCAACGTTGTCGGCCGAGCACCCGCACTATATTGGTCAGGATAAAGCCTTACATTCCTTGATTTGTTTATATATTTTCAGACCAAAGCGCTTCTTCGAGTCTGCAGCGTGTGGAGAACATCCGGAGGTCGTGGTTGCGCCGTAAGCTAACATGCCTCAATGCATGTCCATCAGTTTGGACCAAACATAAAGAAACGTAACGGATGTTTCAAATGAAATTATATGATGTCATTCAGACAAACTGTTTTAGTTGCGGTAAACTGAAGGCTACCGGTCTCGGCAACGCCTTGTTCGATCCATGATACGATCGACAGCTATACCCACAAATATGTTCGAATTGCACACGGTACAAGCCTGAGGAGCAATGCTACCAAAGGATTTTAGCTCGCTTGGGCTATATTCAACAACCGCAAACATCGCATTTCGAAGACCAGTGTCAGAGGTCTCTGGAAATATTGTTTATGGTGAACCCAAGGAAAGATAATAACAACAAACACATCCGATATCTACGCCGTGTACGTGGATCCTAAGTCGTAAGCATGTTTATGGTCGCATGCGAATTTGGTCGATTGGATATTGTCGGTATGGAATAGCGCGGGGGATTAGATACATTGTTCGATCATTTTTTCCCACCTTGCGGACAAGTGAGTCCCGACCCTACAGCTGGTCGCGGGTCCATCGTTTTTTCAGTCGCCCATGACTGTGAAATCGCTTCCCGATGTTCTCCCCGCCCGTCGGTGCGGTCTACGTAACACATCAATATAGCGTCGTTCGTAGATGCGGTCCATACAACACAATTGTTTTGCGTTGATTCGATTGAATAGGTATTTCCATTATAGCGCACTCTGTACCGGAACTCATTACGAGTCCACAACGATTTGACTGGGTTTGCGTTGGATGCACCAGGTATTTACCAAACCGCACGCACCACTCGTCGACCCTGCGCAGGAGAAGGTTAGAATGGTGTTGGTCTTGTCACGACCCCCCCTCCCACCTACGAGGTGGCCCGCCTCGTATTCCACGATATATAGTAGGCCATGACAAGTAACCACAGAGTCCCTTTCTCGTTTTCCTTCAGCATTGCTGCCATGCTTGCTACATGTATGCTGCTGTGTACAGTCTTTATTTTCTTTACACTGTTATCCGTTAGGGGCGTATACCCTGGTGATATTTATATAGTACCTTCATCCAGCAGCAATTCTTTCCTCCAGCAGTGTCGGCCTGATCGAGCAATGTACTTCGTGTGTGGTTGGGTATTCTCGCGTATGCCTCTCTTGAAAATATTGCCAAAACCGACAAACGTTTCTGTCGGTAGCGATTGTGGAGTGGATCGTGTTTTCAGAGAAACTACAATTCGTAGCTATTCCGCACCCTTCTGCATGCCAAGGATGCCAGGGATGGGTGTGTTCAGTATTCTTCTTTTTTTTTTTTAATCGTCACTTTTACTTTCCATCCTAATTCGTAGGAAGATTTACCCTCAGCGATCTTCTGAACAAGCCGTGGTCACAGGTGTCGTCCCTTCTCCCCCCCGGTACGTGCCTTTAGTTTTTATCGCGCCTAGAGTTCAGCCTTCCCACTGCTCGTCGATTTTCATCGAATGTACAGCTAACTCACGCTCTCGCGCTTTCCGCTAATCAATTTTATGCAAGAAAAAGTCCCTACGAGCATGCACTCGGTGAGACTCGAACTCACGAAATTGATCTTGATAGGC